>CASEFX010000001.1 GCA_949287305.1 uncultured Sutterella sp.
GTACGCCTTGGCTTCACCGCCGAAGTGGCGCGAAAGAATCGTCGTGATGGCGGCGGTCAGCGTGGTCTTACCGTGGTCCACGTGACCGATCGTGCCCACGTTGACGTGGGGCTTGGTACGTTCAAACTTACCCTTGGCCATTTTGGTCCTCAGATGATTGAATTGGTTAAATAAACGTGATTGTAGGAAAACTTACTTGGCCTTGTCAGCAATGACGGCTTCCGCAACGTTGCGCGGAGCTTCGGCGTAGTGCTTGAATTCCATCGTGTAGGTGGCGCGGCCCTGCGTGAGCGAACGCAGCTGCGTGGCGTAGCCGAACATTTCGGCCAGCGGCACTTCAGCCTTGATGCTCTTGCCGCCGCCGACCAAGTCGTCCATGCCCTGGATGACGCCGCGACGGGACGAAAGGTCGCCCATAACGTCGCCCATCTTTTCTTCAGGCGTTTCGACTTCGACGGCCATGATCGGTTCGAGCAGAACCGGGTTGGCGCGACGCATACCTTCCTTGAAGGCCATCGAGGCGGCCATCTTAAAGGCGTTTTCGTTCGAGTCGACGTCGTGGTACGAACCGAAGTGGAGCGTGACCTTCACGTCAACGACCGGGTAACCGGCGAGCACACCAGCCTTGAGCGTGTCTTCGACACCCTTCTGAACGGCCGGGATGTATTCACGGGGCACCACGCCGCCCTTGATGGCGTCGACGAATTCGAAGCCCTTGCCGGGTTCGAGCGGTTCGAGCTTGAGCACGACGTGACCGTATTGGCCGCGGCCGCCGGACTGCTTGGCGAACTTGCATTCGGCGTCTTCGACGACCGAACGGATCGTTTCGCGGTAGGCAACCTGGGGCTTGCCGACGGTGGCTTCGACGTTGAATTCGCGCTTCATGCGGTCAACGAGAATTTCGAGGTGGAGTTCGCCCATACCCGAAATAATCGTCTGGCCGGATTCTTCGTCGGTGCGCACGCGGAAGGACGGGTCTTCCTGAGCCAGGCGGTTGAGGGCGAGAGCCATCTTTTCCTGGTCGGCCTTGGTCTTGGGTTCCACGGCCTGCGAAATAACCGGTTCCGGGAATTCCATGCGTTCAAGGATGATCGGAGCGTCGAGGGCGCAGAGCGTGTCGCCCGTCGTGACTTCCTTCAGGCCCACGGCAGCGGCGATGTCGCCGGCTTCCACGAACTTGATTTCCTTACGTTCGTTGGCGTGCATCTGAAGCAGACGGCCGATGCGTTCCTTCTTGTTCTTGACGGAATTGAGCACCGTGTCGCCGGAATTCAGAATGCCGGAGTAGACGCGCAAGAACGTGAGCTGGCCCACGTACGGGTCGGTCATGATCTTGAAGGCGAGCGCGGAGAACGGAGCGTCGTCCGAAGCTTCACGCGAGCATTCCTTGTCATTGAGGTCGAAGCCGCTGACCGGCGGAATGTCCGTCGGAGCCGGCAGGAACTGAATGACGGCGTCGAGCATGCGCTGCACGCCCTTGTTCTTGAAGGCCGTGCCGCAGAGCATCGGCTGGATTTCGCAGGCGATCGTGCGGGCGCGCAGACCGGCGATGATTTCCTCTTCGCTGAGTTCGCCTTCTTCGAGGTACTTGTTCATCAAGTCTTCATTGGCTTCAGCGGCGGATTCGATCATCTTTTCGCGCCATTCGTTGGCGAGGTCGACGAGGTCAGCCGGGATGTCCTGATATTCGAACTTCATGCCCTGGCTCTTGTCGTCCCAGATGATGGCCTTCATCTTGATGAGGTCGACAACGCCGGCAAACGTGTCTTCAGCGCCGATCGGCACCACGACGGGCACCGGGTTGGCCTGAAGGCGCTTCTTCATCTGGTCGTAGACCTTGAAGAAGTTGGCGCCGGTACGGTCCATCTTGTTCACGAAGGCAAGACGGGGCACCTTGTACTTGTTGGCCTGACGCCAAACCGTTTCGGACTGCGGCTGCACGCCACCCACGGCACAATAAACCATGCAGGCGCCGTCAAGGACGCGCATGGAACGTTCGACTTCAACCGTGAAGTCGACGTGCCCCGGGGTGTCGATGATGTTCAGACGATACGGTTCGTACTGCATTTCCATGCCACGCCAGAAGGCGGTCGTGGCAGCGGAGGTAATCGTGATACCGCGTTCCTGTTCCTGTTCCATCCAGTCCATGGTGGCGGCACCATCGTGCACTTCACCAATCTTGTGGTTCACGCCGGTGTAGAACAGAATGCGTTCGGTCGTGGTGGTCTTGCCCGCGTCAATGTGGGCAGAGATACCGATGTTGCGGTAACGCGAGATCGGAGTTTGACGAGCCATTTAGTGGTCCTCTATGGTAAGCCGCACACGATCGGAAAGGACCGTGTGCGTCAGTAGCAAATTAGAAGCGGAAGTGCGAGAAGGCCTTGTTGGCTTCAGCCATACGATGGACTTCGTCACGCTTCTTCATGGCGCCGCCACGACCTTCGGCCGCATCGAGCAGCTCGCCGGCAAGGCGCTGCGGCATGGACTTTTCAGAACGCTTCTTGGCGGATTCGCGCAACCAGCGCATGGCAAGCGCCATACGACGGACCGGACGGACTTCGACCGGGACCTGGTAGTTGGCGCCGCCAACGCGGCGGGACTTGACTTCCACCAGCGGACGGACGTTGTTGAGCGCGGTGGTGAACACTTCAAGCGCGTTCTTTCCAGTCTTTTCTTCGATCTGGGCAAGGGCGCCGTAAACGATGCGTTCGGCGACGGCCTTCTTGCCATCGAGCATGATCACATTGATGAACTTCGTGATTTCAACGCTGCCGAACTTCGGATCCGGCAAAACTTCGCGTTTCGGTACTTCGCGACGACGGGGCATTTGAATTCCTCTTTCGTGTCTTCAGTCGATGCCGAGCAACGGTAAAAAAGAATGCGCTCGGCAAATGGTTTCTACAGCGATCCAAAGGATCGCGACTTACTCGGCTCCCACTCCACCCGGAGCGGAACCGTTTGTCCACGGCGCGTGCCGCGAATGGTTTAAGCGGCCTTGGGTCGCTTGGCACCGTACTTGGAACGGGCCTGCTTACGGTCCTTGACGCCCTGGGTGTCGAGGGAGCCGCGAACGATGTGGTAACGCACACCCGGCAAGTCCTTCACACGGCCGCCACGGATCAGAACCACGGAGTGTTCCTGAAGGTTGTGGCCTTCACCGCCGATGTAGGAAATGACTTCGAAACCGTTCGTGAGGCGCACCTTGGCGACCTTACGGAGAGCGGAGTTCGGCTTCTTCGGCGTCGTGGTGTAGACGCGCGTGCAAACGCCACGCTTCTGCGGGCAGTTCTTCAAAGCGGGGCTCTTGCTCTTGTCATGAGTGAGCTCGCGGGGCTTGCGAACAAGCTGGTTAATAGTAGGCATATACGTCCGTCTAAAACAATTGAATCCCCAACGACATTGAGGATTCGGGAGGATAAACGCTTTCTCGCCGCGGGACGAAAAATCCGTTGGCTCGAAAAGCATGTGATTTTCGAACAATTTTCTCGGGCCTGTCAAGTGAAAAGCCCATGAAATTACTGTCCAAATGATGCGGGCCTTCGCGGGAGGATCCCGCGAAGGCCCGTTTTTCGGTTGCCCTACCCTATCGGGTCGCGCTCATCATTCCTTGATGAGGGGCGAGACGGCGAAGGGATCGGCGGGCGAATCGATCGAAGCGTCGCTCGTCGTGATGAGAGGAGCGTCCTCGAACGGATTGTTCATCATCATCGCGAAGGCGCTGCCGCTCGCGGCGGCGTTGGCCTGGGCGCGGGCGATTTCCTCGCGTTCCTCCTGTTCCTGAGCCTTGCGGGCCTGGTGATAAGCCAAGCCGGTGCCGGCGGGGATCAGGCGGCCGACGATGACGTTTTCCTTCAGACCGCGCAGTTCGTCGACCTTGCCCATGATGGCGGCTTCGGTGAGGACTCGCGTCGTTTCCTGGAAGGAAGCGGCGGAGATGAAGCTGTCCGTCGAGAGCGAGGCCTTCGTGATGCCGAGGAGCAGGTTTTCGTACGTCGCCGGACGACCGCCCTTGGCGACGACGCGGTCGTTTTCGTCGAGCATTTCGCTGCGTTCGACCTGTTCGCCCGGGATGAAGTTCGTGTCACCCGGTTCGATGATCTGCACGCGGCGCAGCATCTGACGAACGATCACTTCAATGTGCTTGTCGTTGATCTTCACGCCCTGCAGACGGTACACGTCCTGCACTTCGTCCACGATGTAGCGGGCGAGTTCTTCGATGCCGAGCAGACGCAGAATGTCGTGCGGATCCACCGGACCGTCGACGATTTCTTCGCCCTTCTGCACCACCTGACCGTCGTGCACGAGGATCGTCTTTTCCTTGCCGACCAGGGATTCGTAGGAATTCCCGTCGCTGTCGGTAATGATGAGACGCTGCTTGCCCTTCGTTTCCTTGCCGAAGGTGACCGTACCCGTGACTTCGGCGAGCATGCCGGCGTCCTTGGGCGAACGGGCTTCGAAGAGTTCGGCAACGCGCGGCAGACCGCCGGTAATGTCGCGGGTCTTCTGCGATTCGATCGGGATGCGGGCGAGCACTTCGCCCATGCCGATTTCCTGTTCGTCGCGAACCACAACGAAGGCGCCCACCGGGAGCTGAATCGTCACGGCGTGGTCCGTACCCGGGATCTTGACTTCCTTGCCGTCGGCGTCGAGCAGATGCACGACCGGACGCAGGATGCCCGCGGACGAAGCCTTGGACTTGCCCTTCGTGGTCGCCGAAGAACGCTTCGAGTCGATCACGACGAGGCTCGAGAGGCCCGTCACTTCGTCGACCTGGTTCATCACGGTGACGTTTTCGATCAGGTTTTCGAACTTGACCTTGCCGCCGTATTCCGAAATGATCGGACGCGTCATCGGATCCCAGTTGGCGAGCTGCTGGCCGGCCTGGACGTGTTCGTCCGGACGCACGAGCAGCGTGGCGCCGTACGGGACCTTATGGCGTTCGCGTTCACGGCCGTTGTCGGTGATGATGATTTCACCGGAACGGGAAATGACGACGAGTTCGCCCTTGGAGGAGCGGACGTAGCGCATGGCCGTCGAATAGCCGATCGTACCCGAGGACTTGGCTTCGACGCTCGAGGCCACCGCGGCGCGGGAAGCGGCACCGCCGATGTGGAAGGTACGCATCGTAAGCTGCGTGCCCGGTTCACCGATGGACTGAGCGGCGATCACGCCGACGGATTCACCGGCGTTCACGAGCGTGCCACGGCCGAGGTCGCGGCCGTAGCACTTGGCGCAGAGGCCGTAGCGCGTTTCGCAGGTGAGCGGGGTGCGCACGCGGACGCTGTCGATGCCGAGTTCGTCGATCAGGTCGCAGCAGTCTTCGTCGATGAGCGTGCCCGCGGTGATGACGACTTCGCGGTTGTCGGGGTTGATCACGTCGGCGGCCGCCACGCGTCCGAGGACGCGGTCGCGCAACGCCTGGATGACTTCACCGCCTTCCACGAGGGCGCGCATTTCAACGCCGTTGGTCGTACCGCAATCGTCTTCCACCACGACGAGGTCCTGCGTCACGTCGACGAGACGACGCGTCAGGTAACCCGAGTTCGCGGTCTTCAAAGCCGTGTCGGCCAGACCCTTACGGGCGCCGTGCGTCGAGATGAAGTACTGCAGAACGTTCAGACCTTCGCGGAAGTTCGCGGTAATCGGGTTTTCAATAATCGAGCCGTCCGGCTTGGCCATCAGGCCGCGCATGCCGGCGAGCTGACGAATCTGAGCCGCGGAACCACGAGCGCCCGAGTCGGCCATCATGTAGACGCTGTTGAACGATTCCTGCTGAACCTTCTGACCGTGACGGTCAATCGTGGGTTCGGAGGAGAGTTCCTGCATCATCACCTTACCGACCTGGTCGGCCGTACGGCCCCAGATGTCGACGACCTTGTTGTAGCGTTCGCCCTGGGTGACGAGACCCGAGGTGTACTGCTGTTCGATTTCCTTGACTTCGGCTTCGGCCGCGCGAACGAGCGCTTCCTTCTGAGCCGGAATCGACATGTCGCCCACGCAGATCGAAATGCCGGCGCGCGTCGAGAGGCGATAACCGTTGTCCTTGAGCTTGTCGGCGAACATCACCGTCGCGCGCAGACCGCACTTGCGGAAGCAGCGGTTGATCAGCTTGGCGATTTCCTTCTTCTTCAGGGTGCGGTTGAGTTCGGAGAAGCTCATGCCCTTCGGAAGAATTTCGGAAAGGAGCGCACGGCCGACGGTCGTTTCGTAACGAACCTGGCGCGGCGTCGTTTCGCCGGTTTCCTTGTTGAGGTCGTATTCGGTGATGCGGACCGTGCAACGGGTCTGCAGTTCGACGACCTTGTGGTCCCAGGCGCGCTGGACTTCGGCGACGTCGGCGAAGAACATGCCCTCGCCCTTGCCGTTGATCTTTTCACGCGTGGCGTAGTAAAGACCGAGCACCATGTCCTGCGACGGAACGATCGAAGGATCGCCGTTGGCCGGGAAGAGCACGTTGTTCGAGGCCATCATGAGGCCGCGGGCTTCGAGCTGGGCTTCGAGCGACAGCGGCACGTGAACGGCCATCTGGTCACCGTCGAAGTCGGCGTTGAAGGCCGCGCAGACGAGCGGATGAAGCTGAATGGCCTTGCCTTCGATGAGCTTGGGCTCGAACGCCTGAATGCCGAGGCGGTGCAGCGTCGGGGCGCGGTTGAGCATCACGGGATGCTCGTAAATGACCTCTTCGAGGATGTCCCACACGACGGGATCCTGGTTGTCCACCATCTTCTTGGCGGCCTTCGGCGTCGGCGCAAGGCCGCGCAGAACGAGCTTGTTGAAGATGAAGGGCTTGAAGAGTTCAAGCGCCATGAGCTTCGGCAGACCGCACTGGTGCAGACGCAGTTCCGGACCGACCGTAATCACGGAACGGCCGGAGTAGTCGACGCGCTTGCCGAGCAGGTTCTGACGGAAGCGGCCGCTCTTGCCCTTGATCATGTCGGCGAGCGACTTGAGCGGACGCTTGTTGGCGCCGGTCATCGCCTTGCCGCGGCGACCGTTGTCGAGCAGCGAGTCAACGGCTTCCTGCAGCATGCGCTTTTCATTGCGCACGATGATGTCAGGCGCCTTGATCTTGAGGAGCTGCTTGAGGCGGTTGTTGCGGTTGATGACGCGACGATAGAGATCGTTCAGGTCCGACGTGGCGAAGCGGCCGCCGTCGAGCGCCACGAGCGGACGCAGGTCGGGCGGGAGCACCGGCAGAACGGACATGATCATCCATTCGGGACGGATGCCCGAACGCTGGAAGCCTTCGAGGACCTTCAGACGCTTGGCGAGCTTCTTGATCTTGCCGTCGGCGGTCGTGGACTGCAGCTCTTCGCGCAGCTTCTCGACTTCCTTGTCGACGTCGATCGTGCGAAGGAGTTCGCGAATGCCTTCGGCGCCCATCATCGCGGTGAAGTCGTCGCCGTATTCGGCGGTCTTCGCGATGAATTCCTCTTCGGTGAGGAGCTGGCCGCGTTCAAGCGTGGAGAGGCCGGGATCGACCACCACATAGGCTTCGAAGTAGAGCACGCGTTCGATGTCGCGCAGCGGGATGTCGAGGACCATGCCCATGCGGCTCGGAAGGCTCTTGAGGAACCAAATGTGCGCAACCGGGCTCGCCAGGTCGATGTGACCCATGCGTTCGCGGCGCACCTTGGCGAGCGTGACTTCCACGCCGCACTTTTCGCAGATCACGCCGCGGTTCTTGAGGCGCTTGTACTTGCCGCACAAGCATTCGAAGTCCTTGACCGGCCCGAAAATCTTGGCGCAGAAGAGACCGTCGCGTTCAGGCTTCTGCGTGCGATAGTTGATCGTCTCGGGCTTTTTGACTTCCCCGTAAGACCACGAATGAATCTTTTCGGGGCTGGCAAGGCAGATCCGGATCGCATCGAAGTGATCCTGCGTCTGGATCTGATTAAACATGGAGTTCAGCGCATTACTCATCGCTTTCAATTCCTCTTATTTCTGCACGAGGTCGATGTCGATACCGAGGGACCGGATTTCCTTGACCAACACGTTGAACGATTCAGGCATACCCGCCTCAATCTTATGTTCACCACGAACGATGTTTTCGTAAACCTTCGTACGGCCGTTCACATCGTCGGACTTGACCGTCAGCATTTCCTGCAGGACGTAGGCGGCGCCGTAGGCTTCGAGGGCCCACACTTCCATTTCGCCGAAACGCTGACCGCCGAACTGCGCCTTGCCGCCGAGCGGCTGCTGCGTAACGAGCGAGTACGGGCCGGTCGAACGGGCATGCATCTTCTCGACGACGAGGTGATGCAGCTTCAGGTAGTGCATGTAGCCGACCGTCACCGGACGTTCGAACGGTTCGCCCGTACGACCGTCGTAGAGACGGGCCTGCGTCTTCGCCGGCGTGAGCTCGAGGCGCTGGGCTTCGGCGTCCGGGAAGGCGAGGTCGAGCATCATGCGGATCTGCTCTTCCGTCGCACCGTCAAAGACCGGCGTCGCAAAGGGCATGCCGCTCTTGAGGTTGTTGGCGAGGACGAGGATTTCTTCGTCCGTCAGGCTGTCGAGATCTTCGTGCTTGCCCGTGCGGTTGTAAACCTCATTGAGGAAGTCACGGATCTGACGGACCTGTTCGGTGCGAAGCATCTCTTCGATGCGCCAGCCGATACCCTTGGCGGCCCAGCCGAGGTGAACTTCGAGAACCTGACCGATGTTCATACGGGAAGGCACGCCCAGCGGGTTCAGGACGATGTCGGCGGGACGACCGTCGGCCATGTACGGCATGTCTTCGACCGGGCAGATCTTCGAGACCACGCCCTTGTTACCGTGGCGGCCGGCCATCTTGTCGCCGGGCTGCAGACGACGACGTTCGGCAATGTACACCTTGACCATCTTGAGGACGCCCGGCGCGAGTTCGTCACCGCGCGTGAGCTTGTCTTCCTTGATCTTGTACTTGCGTTCGTTGTCTTCGCGCGTGGCTTCAATCGTCTTGCGCGTGAGTTCGATCTGGTGCTGAGCGCTTTCTTCTTCCATGCGGAGGTCGAAGAGCTTGTAGCCCGGCGTCCAGGCGAGGACGTCCTGCGTGAGTTCCATGCCGGCTTCGTAGCCTTCCGGACCGCCGGCGATCTTCTTACCGACGAGGAGACGGCGCAGACGATCGAAGGCGTCGCGTTCGACGATGCGAAGCTGGTCGTCGAGGTCGCGGCGATAGTGCTTGAGTTCATCCTGGATGATGCTCTCGGCACGCTTGTCGCGCTGCACGCCGTCGCGGGTGAAGACCTGAACGTCGATGACGGTGCCCGTCATGCCGGTCGGCACGCGCAGCGACGTGTCCTTCACGTCCGAAGCCTTTTCACCGAAGATCACGCGCAGAAGCTTTTCTTCCGGCGTGAGCTGGGTTTCGCCCTTGGGCGTGACCTTGCCGACGAGCACGTCGCCCGCCTTCACTTCGGCGCCGATGTGCACGATGCCGGACTCGTCGAGTCGCATGAGCTGGCTTTCGGCGAGGTTCGAAATGTCGCGGGTGATTTCTTCGGCGCCGAGCTTCGTGTCGCGGGCGACCACGGAGAGTTCTTCGATGTGGATCGACGTGTAGCGGTCGTCGGCGACGACACGTTCGGAAATCAACACCGAGTCTTCGTAGTTGTAGCCGTTCCACGGCATGAAGGCGATCAGCATGTTCTGACCGAGGGCGAGTTCGCCCATGTCGGTCGAAGCGCCGTCGGCAATGACGTCGCCGCGTTCAACGCGGTCGCCCTTGACGACGATCGGACGCTGATTGATGTTCGTCGACTGGTTCGAACGGGTGAACTTCTGCAGGTTGTAGATGTCCACGCCCGTTTCGCCCACCACGCTTTCGTCGTCGTTGACGCGGATGACGATGCGGTTGGCGTCCACGAAGTCGACCACGCCGCCGCGGCGGGCCTGCACGGTCGTCTTCGAGTCGACGGCCACCGTGCGTTCAATGCCGGTACCAACGACAGGCTTTTCCGGACGCAGGCAGGGCACGCCCTGACGCTGCATGTTCGAACCCATCAGAGCACGGTTCGCGTCGTCGTGTTCCAGGAACGGAATCAAGGCGGCGGCGCAGGAAACGATCTGCGACGGGGCCACGTCCATGTACTGGATGCGTTCGGGCGAAGCGAGAACCGATTCGCCGTTTTCACGGGCGGACACGAGTTCCTGCGTCAGACGACCGTTTTCATCCATGTCGGCGTTGGCCTGCGCGATGATGTAGCGGCCTTCCTCAATGGCGGAAAGGTAACGGATTTCCTGCGTGGCGACGCCGTCGACCACCTTGCGGTACGGCGTTTCGAGGAAGCCGTACTCGTTGAGACGGGCGTACAGGGCGAGCGAGTTGATCAGACCGATGTTCGGACCTTCCGGCGTTTCAATCGGGCAGACGCGGCCGTAGTGGGTCGAGTGCACGTCGCGGACTTCGAAGCCGGCGCGTTCACGCGTCAGACCGCCCGGGCCGAGAGCGGAAATACGGCGCTTGTGCGTGATTTCCGAGAGCGGGTTCGTCTGGTCCATGAACTGCGAGAGCTGGCTCGAACCGAAGAATTCGCGGATCGCGGCGGCGATGGGCTTAGAATTGATCAGGTCCTGCGGGGTGAGGCCGTCGCTTTCCGCCTGGTTGAGGCGTTCCTTGACAGCGCGTTCCACGCGCACGAGACCGGAGCGGAACTGGTTTTCCGCGAGTTCGCCCACGCAGCGGACGCGGCGGTTGCCGAGGTGGTCGATGTCGTCGACGCCGTTGACGGCGCAGGTGCGGACCGTGCCTTCTTCATCGATGAGTTCGACGGAATCCTGGCCGTTGCGAAGCGCAACAAGGACGCACATCGTGTCGATGATGTCGCACGGGGTGAGCGTCATCGGGCCTTCCGGCGTTTCGCGGCCGAAGCGGGCGTTGACCTTCATGCGGCCGACGCGCGAGAGATCGTAGGCTTCGGGATCGAAGAAGAGACGGTTGAAGAGGGCTTCAACGGCATCTTCCGTGGGCGGTTCACCCGGACGCATCATGCGGTAGATCGCAACGCGCGCGGCGAGCTGATCAGGCGTGTCGTCAAGACGCAGGGTCTGCGAAATGTAGGGACCGTGATCGAGCTCGTTCGTGAAGATCGTGGTGATCTTGCGGATCTTGAGCGTACGGAGCGTTTCAAGCAGTTCGGCCGTGACTTCGTCGTTGGCGTTGGCGATGATTTCGCCCGTTTCCGGATTCACGACCGTCTTGGCGAGAACGCGGCCGAGCATGTATTCGTCGGGAACGGAGATCGTCGTGACGCCGGCCTTCGTGAGGTCGCGGATGTGCTTGGCCGTGATGCGCTTGTCGGCGGGGACGATCGTCTTGCCGTCCTTGTCCTGCACTTCAAAGCCGAGGGTCTGACCCTTGAGTCGTTCGGGAACGAACGGCATCGAGCCGCCGCGAACCTTGATCGTGAGCTGATCGTGTTCGAAGAAGCGGGCGAGAATGTCTTCGGGCGTGAGGCCGAGGGCCTTGAGGAGAATGGTGCCCGGCATCTTGCGGCGACGGTCGACGCGGAAGTAGAGAATGTCCTTCGCGTCGAATTCGAAGTCAAGCCAGGAGCCGCGGTAGGGAATCACGCGGGCCGAGAAGAGAAGCTTCCCGGACGAGTGCGTCTTGCCCTTGTCGTGCTCGAAGAAGATGCCAGGGGAACGATGGAGCTGGGAAACGATCACGCGCTCCGTCCCGTTGATGATGAAGGAACCCTTTTCCGTCATCAGCGGGATTTCGCCCATGTACACGTCGTTTTCACGGATTTCCTTGATCGTCTGCTTGGAGCTGTCGCGGTCGTAAATTTCCAGCTGAATGCGCGCGCGAAGACGGCTCGCGTAGGTCAGGCCACGGAGCTGGCATTCGGCCACGTCGAATTCGGGCTCGGCCAACTTGTAGTCGACGAAGCGGAGACGGGCATACCCGTTGTGGCTGACGATCGGGAAGATGGAGGTAAAGGCAGCTTGAAGGCCCATGGTGTTGTTTCGGGCATTCGGAGCTACGTTCGCCTGCAGGAATTCTTCGTAGGAACGAAGTTGAATATCAAGCAGGGAAGGCACTTCAAGGACGCTCGGACGAGAGGCAAAGCTCTTGCGGATGCGCTTCTTTTCAGTGAACGAGTACGACATGGACACTCCGTTCGACGATAGGGGATGAACCGAAAAAAGAGGGGGATGAACCGTGTGGTCAACGAGGACGCGAAAAGCCGCTCGGGACGACACGGACATACGTCCGGCCCGCGCGGCAGGAGAAATTCGACAGTCGACAGGTGGGATGGTTCATCAGAAGAAAACTTTGATACGTGCTCTCGCAGTGGAGAACCCGTATCAAAGTCTCCTTACGGAGACCCTAAAAGAGAAAGTGAGCTATTATCGCTCACTTTCTCAGAAGGTTTCAAGTTTAATTACTTGAGAGCAACCTTGGCGCCAGCGTCTTCGAGCTTCTTGGCAGCGGCTTCGGCGTCAGCCTTCGGGAGGCCTTCCTTGACAGCCTTGGGAGCGCCTTCGACGAGGTCCTTGGCTTCCTTGAGGCCGAGACCCGTGAGTTCGCGAACGGCCTTGATGACGGCGATCTTGTTGGAGCCGGCGGCTTCGAGAACGACGTCAAATTCGGTCTTTTCTTCAGCCGGGGCGGCACCGGCGGCGGCCGGGGCGGCAACAGCCACAGCGGCGGCAGCGGCGGACACACCGAACTTTTCTTCCATCATCTTGATGAGTTCGGAGATTTCGAGAACGGTCTTGGAAGCGATCGCTTCGAGGATTTCTTCATTGGTAAGGGCCATTTTATAGCTCCGTATTACGTAGTGTTTAATTGAAATGGATAGTTAGGCAGCAGCCTGTTCCTTGGCATCGCGCACGGCAGCCACGGTGCGCACGAAGCGCGCCGGGACTTCGTTGATGGTACGGACGAACTTCGCGATCGGTTCGTTCATCGTGGCCATCAACTTGGCAAGGAGTTCTTCGCGGCTCGGCATCGAGGCGAGGTTCTTGACGGCTTCCACGTCCATGACGTAGTTGGCCATCGCGCCACCCTTGACGACAAGCTTGTCGTTTTCCTTGGCAAAGTTGACAAGAACCTTGGCGCAGGCGACGGGATCGGCGGAGAACGCATAGACGAGCGGACCAACAAACTGGTCGGCAAGTCCGGCGAATTCCGTACCTTCCACGGCGCGGCGCACCAACGTGTTCTTGACAACACGCAACGTAACACCATCCTTGCGAGCCTGCGCACGCAACTTGGTGACGGCCTCAACGCTCAGCCCACGGTATTCGGCGATGACGATCGCGGAAGACTGGGAGACGATCCCGGCAACTTCCTTGATGACAGCCGCTTTATCTTGACGATTAAGACCCACGGTCTGGCTCCACTCAGAGGTGTCCCGAAGGACACCGGTTTACAAAATAACCGGCACACTTCTGAGAGTTTTGGTCGTTTTTCAATACCCGGAACGAGTTCCGGAAGAATACACAACGCAATATCTCTCTTCGGTTTACCGTCTGCGCTGGATATCTCCCCGGAAGGAGACGTTTAAGTCAGGAACGGATTGCTCCGCGGTCTCCCGACTCCAGCGGTCTTTGACAGCGGCAACGTCCATCACGACGTGCCACCCAAAGCCCTCGATGCCTCACGACATCTTAGTTTGTCCTCCCCTCCCGAACGGGAGGAGAAGACGGAAGAAGGTGTCAGACACCCTCTTCCGAGAATTTCTTCTTATTCGTTGATGGAACCGACATCAACGCGCACACCGAGACCCATCGTCGAGGAGACGGAGATCTTGCGGATGTACTGACCCTTGGCGGAAGCGGGCTTCAGCTTGTTGAGCTGTTCGATCAGAGCGGCAAGGTTCTTCTGGAGACGAGCCGCTTCGAAGGAAGCGCGACCGATCGGGGCGTGAATGATACCGGCCTTGTCGGCGCGGAACTGGACCTGACCGGCCTTGGCGTTCTTGACAGCCTGGGCAACGTTCGGGGTCACCGTACCGACCTTCGGGTTCGGCATCAGGCCGCGCGGGCCGAGGATCTGACCGAGCTGGCCGACGACGCGCATGGCATCGGGCGAGGCGATCACGACGTCGAAGTCGATCTGGCCGGCCTTCACCTGAGCGGCGAGGTCATCGAAACCGACGATATCGGCACCGGCTTCACGGGCTTCGTCAGCCTTGGCACCCTGGGTGAACACGGCGACGCGAACGGTCTTGCCGGTACCTTCGGGCATCACGACAGCGCCGCGGACGGCCTGGTCGGACTTGCGGGGATCGATGCCGAGCTGCACGGCCACGTCGACGGATTCGTCGAACTTGGCGACGGCGGTTTCCTTGATGAGGTTCAGGGCGTCGAGAGCACCGTAGACCTTGTTGGCCTCGGCCTTGGCCGTGATGGCGGCCATACGCTTGCAAAGCTTAGCCATTACAGACCCTCCACAATGATGCCCATGGAACGAGCGGAACCGGCGATCGTGCGAACGGCGGCGTCGAGGTCGGCGGCCGTCAGGTCGGGTTCCTTCATCTTGGCGATTTCTTCCGCCTGAGCGCGCGTGATCTTGCCCACCTTGTCCGTGTGCGGACGCGAAGAGCCCTTCTGAATCTTGGCGGCCTTCTTGATGAGGATGGTCGCCGGGGGCGTCTTCATGATGAACGTGAAGCTCTTATCCGCATAGGCCGTGATCACGACCGGGATCGGAAGACCGGGTTCCATGCCCTGGGTCTTGGCGTTGAACGCCTTGCAGAACTCCATGATGTTCAGACCGCGCTGACCGAGCGCCGGGCCGATAGGAGGCGAGGGATTGGCTTTACCCGCAGGAACCTGCAGCTTGATAAAGCCGACAATTTTCTTAGCCATGTAATGAATCCTTCGGGTTCAAACGCTCGTCGAACGACGGGCTCCCCGTAAAAAACTTGGCGAAGTGCCAAAGAGAACGCGATTCTAGCACCGTGATTTTATCGGTGCAACCGAAAAACGCATTTTTCGTTCGATCCGGCGAAACGTCTTTTCTTCGTCGCGCCGGAGCGTTGTTTCGCGGGCGTCCGCTTTCGGCGAAACGCCCGCAGAATCCTTTGTTTAGAGCTTCTCGACTTCGTTGAAGGCGAGATCGACCAGCGTGTCGCGGCTGAAGATCGACACGAAGACCTGCAGACGGCTCTTGTCGTAGTCGACCGCTTCGATGTGGCCGTTGAAGTCCTTGAACGGCCCGTTCTTGACGCGGATTTCTTCGCCGACTTCGAACTCGATCTTGGGCCGTGGCTTATCCTCGCCCGTCCCCATCGCTTCCATGATGCTGTCGACTTCCTTCTGAGAAAGAACGACGGGGTTGTTGTTGCCGAGGAACTCGATCACGCGCGGCGTGGCGTTAACCAGATGCCAGGTGGCGTCGTTCATCTCCATCTGAATGAAGACGTAGCCCGGATACATCCGGCGCTCGCTCGTGTACTTGCGGCCGTTGCGAACTTCCTGAATGCGTTCGATCGGCAGGAGCACCTGGCCGAAGCTGTCGCGCAGTTCGCTGCGGGCAATGCGTTCCTCAAGCGCCTTGACCACGCTCTTTTCCATCGAGGAATACACGTGCAGCGTGTACCACTGCATTTTCTGATTGTCCGACATGATTAGGCTTCCTTAAAAGGACAGACGAAGAAGGACGTCGTAGAGACCCCATTCGATGATCTTGTCGCAGATGAAGAGGAAGAAGGCCATCAGCACGACGAACGCCATCACCAGACCGGTCGTGTTGAGCGTTTCCTTCTTGGTCGGCCACACCACGCGGCGCAGTTCTTCATACGACTGACGACCGTACTGCAACAGACGCTTGCCCGAGGGGCTGAACCACGCGATCACCACGCCGAGGGCCAGACCGGCACCCAGGGAACCGAGACGCACGGCCAAGGACTGTTCGGTGAGAAGCGAGAAGGCCAGCACGCCGGCAACCGCACAGAGAACAGCCAGAGTTACGAGAACAATGTCCGACTTGCTCGTAACGGTTTCAACATTTTGATTGCTCATAAGATCGAAAACGGAGGGCGCAACGCCGGCGCCGCCGTTTTGGTAAGTGAGTTTTGCGGAATTTTTTATTGTAGCCGTTCAACGTCTCTCTTTGAGAAAAACGGCCCGAGTTTTTCCCGAATGTACGGGAACGCTCTTTGCAGAAAAGCCAAGCCGCAACCTTTTGGCTGCGGCTTGGCTTTTTGTTTGGCAGGGGCAGAAGGAATCGAACCCTCAACCTACGGTTTTGGAGACCGTCGCTCTGCCGATTGAGCTATACCCCTGTTTTCAGGCGGTCCGTCGGACCGCCTTCACCGAAAATTATTCGATGATCGCGGCAACGACACCAGCGCCGACGGTGTGACCGCCTTCACGGATGGCGAAGCGAAGGCCCTGTTCCATGGCGATCGGGCAGATGAGCTGAACCGTCATCTGGATGTTGTCGCCAGGCATGAC
>CASEFX010000002.1 GCA_949287305.1 uncultured Sutterella sp.
GGCCCCGCCGCCGCGCCCGACCTCGCCGCGGCCGTCCGCCTGGCGTCGCCCGCCGTCGTGACCGTTCTGGCCCGGCGCACCGTGCGTCCCGAGAGCGGCGTGGAAATCGGTTCGGACTGGCACGACGCGCCGGAACTCAACGTGCAGCCGCTCGGAAGCGGCGTCGTCCTCGACGAAGAGGGATTCGTGCTCACCAACCACCACGTGGTCGACGGCATCAAGGATCTTCTCGTGACGACTTCCGACACCGAACGGCACTGGGAGGCCCGCCTCGTGGGAACGGACCCGGAAACGGACCTCGCGCTTTTGCGCGTCGCCGCGCCCAAGGGAGCGCTCACGCCCATCCGACTGTCGGAGGACGCGAAGCTTGAGGTCGGGCAGACGGTCCTCGCCATCGGAAACCCCTTCGGCGTCGGCCAGACCGTCACCTCGGGCATCATTTCCGCCCTCGGACGCCACGGCCTCGGCCTCAACATCTACGAAGACTTCATTCAAACCGACGCGGCGATCAATCAGGGCAATTCCGGCGGCGCGCTCGTCAACGCGCAGGGCGAACTCATCGGGATCAACAGCGCCATCTTCGCCCCCGACTTCTCCGAGGGCTTCGTCGGCATCGGCTTTGCGATTCCCACTTCGCTCATTCAAAACGTTCTGCCGAGCCTCAAGGCCGGGAGCGAAGTGGTGCGCGGCTATTTCGGCTTCATCCCCCGTCAGCTCACCCCGGAACTTGCGCAGGACCTCGGACTCTCCCGTCAGGACGGCGTCATGGTGAAGCGCGTGCTCGCCGACAGTCCCGCCGAGCGGGCGGGACTGCGCCCTTTCGACATCGTGCTCGCCGTCGACGGCGAAGACGTCCGGACGGCGCACCGCCTCCTGCAGCGGATCGCGCGCATGCGCCCCGGCGACACGGTGACGCTTTCCGTCCTGCGCGGCCCGCAGACGATCAACCTGCCGCTCGTCGTCTCGCGCCGTCCTTCCGGATCGCTCGAGCGAGAAGAGTTCCTCTCGGATGAAAACACTTCCGAACCCTGAGCGCCAAACGAAGAAAGCCCCGGAAAGCCGTTCTGACTTTGCCGGGGCCGTTTGTATCGGGGATCCCTTTTATTCTTCGGGATCTTCCTTTTCCTTCATCTCGTCGATGTCCTCCTGCGACTTGCCGAAGAAGCGCACGAGCCAGATGCCCACCTGGAAGAGGAGCACGAGCGGCAGCGCGAGGAGAAGCTGCGAAAGCACGTCGGGCGGCGTGAAGATGGCCGCGAGAACGAAGGCGCCCACGATCACGAAGGGGCGGACCTGCACGAGCTTTTCGTAAGAGGCGAAGCCCACGCGGTTGAGCACCACGACGACGATCGGGACTTCAAACGTCAGACCGAAGGCCACGAACATCGTCAGAACGAAGCTGAAATACGAATCGATGTCCGGGGCGAAGTTCACGGAGTCGGGCGAGAACCCGGCGATGAACTGAAAGACCATGCGGAAGACGATGAAGTAGCAGTACGCCATGCCGAGCGCGAACATGCAGATCGAGCTCACGAGAATCGGGAGCGCGAGCCGCTTCTCACGTCGATAGAGGGCCGGCGCGATGTAGGCCCACATCTGATAGAGCACGTAGGGCAGAGCGATCAGAAACGCCACGAAGAGCGTCACCTTGAGCGGCACCATGAAAGGCGCCACGACGCCGGTGGCGAGCAGCTTGACGCCCTGCGGCAGAGCGACCATGAGCGGTTGGCTCAGGAAGTCGAAGATCTGCTTCATGAAGGGAGACAAGCACGCGAACACCACGAGCACGGCCAACGAGGCCCGCACCATGCGGTTGCGCAGTTCCACGAGATGGCTCACGAGCGGCTGCTCGTTGGCGGGATCGTCGGGCGCTTCCAGTTCGGGAGTGGTTTGAGTAGCCATGATGTTTGGAGATTAACGATAGATCCGGGGACGGCTGCTGCGGGAACGGGCCGCATAGCGGCGTCCCGAACCGCCCATCTGCGCTTCGCGCATGCCGAGTTCGCGGCGCAACTTTTCGATTTCGCCCGCCAGTTCGTCCACCGACGGTCCGGAGTGGTAGCGCTTCGCAAAGCGCTTGGGTTCCTCCCAGGTGTACTGGGGCGTGGGCGCCGTGTCGGGCGTTCCCCAGCCGTACACGTTGGCGAGGTCCGTGCTCGAAGTCGTTTCGACGCTCGCCTGGGAGGCCACGCTCTGGGCTTCCGCCTCCACCGCCTGGCCGACAGCCTCGACTTCGCCGGCCGCGCTCTTGACGTCCGACTCGATCTGCGTGGCGGCCTTCTCGACGCTGTCTTTCACGTCGGAAGCGATCGCCCTGGCCTCTTCCTGGATTTTCTTGAGTTCCGACAATTCCGTTTCGCGGTCAATGTCGGACTTGACCTGTGCGACGAAGCGCTGCGCCTTGCCTACCCATTCCCCGGCGGTTTTCGCCACGACGGGCAGACGTTCGGGACCGAGCACGACGAGCGCGACGATCCCCACGAGGAGCATTTCGCTGAAGCCGAAATCAAACATAAGCCTTCCGTTGCGTTCTGCGACGAATCCGCCGATGCGTCAGCGGATTTGTCATCGGATGAAAGCAAGAAAAGCCGCGGTCCCCTCCGTTCTCAGCGAACGGCGGTGGCCGCAGCCTCCCTTCCGCACACGAAACCCGCACCGAGGCGCGGGTCCTGCGCCTTATGATCAGCCGGCCTTGGTCTGGTCCTTGTCCTTGGCCTCGACGTCAACGGTCTCCTTGGTCTGAGCGATTTCCTTCTTGGCGTCCGTTTCGCCTTCGTTCATGCCTTCCTTGAAGCCGCGGATGGCGCCGCCGAGGTCCTTGCCCATGTTCTTGAGCTTACCCGTACCGAACACCAGAACGACAATGACCAGAACGATCAGCCAATGCCAAACAGAAAGGGAACCCATAATCTTCTCCGAGAGTTGAATTTACATTTGTTTCCAGGGACGCGCGCCGCCGAGCACATGCACGTGCAGGTGCGGAACTTCCTGTCCGCCGTCCGCGCCCGTATTGATGACGACGCGATACCCGTTCACACACCCCTCCTGCAGAGCGAGCGTGCGGGTCAGGCCCAACATTTTACCCAAAAGCGCTTCGTCTTCGGGAGTCGTCTGGGCAAGAGATTGCACGTGCTGCTTCGGAATGATCAAAAAGTGCACGGGCGCGCGCGGATTGATGTCGCGAAACGCGAGAACGTCGTCGTCCTCGTAAATCTTGTTAGACGGAATTTCGCCGCGGGCGATGCGGCAGAAAAGGCAATCGTCAAGTTGCATGAAATTCTCCGGCCAGGTCGATCGGTCCCTCCGTCCCGAGGTTTCGGAACGGAGGCTTTCAGAACATTATGTACAACCCCCGCCCCTTTCGCCACATGCCTTGGGATGGGAGCTTCCCGCGTGTCACTCGCTTACGCGGACGATGTCGGCGCCGAGCGCGCGCAGTTTCGTCTCCATGTGCTCGTAACCGCGGTCGAGATGGTAGATGCGGTCGACCGTGCTTTCGCCCTCCGCGGCAAGGGCCGCGATGACGAGCGAAGCGCTCGCGCGCAGGTCCGTCGCCATAACGGTCGCGCCCGAAAGCTTTTCGACGCCCTCGACGACGGCCGTGTGGTCCGAGATCGAAATCCGCGCGCCGAGGCGCTGCAGTTCGGGCACGTGCATGAAGCGGTTCTCGAAGATGGTCTCCGTGATCGAGCTCGTGCCCTCGGCGAGCACGTCGAGCGTCATGAACTGCGCCTGCATGTCCGTCGGGAAACCCGGATGCGGCATGGTGCGCACCGAAACGGCCCGGGGGCGCTCCGTCATGCGGGCGCGCACCCAGTCGGGCCCCGTGACGATGTCGGCGCCCGCTTCGCGCAGCTTCGCGAGAAGCACGTCCATGTGCGCGGGCACGCAGTGCGTCACGAGCACGTCGCCGCGCGTGACGATCCCGGCGATCAAAAAACTTCCCGCCTCGATGCGGTCGGGAACGACCGAATGTTCGGCGCCGTGCAGGCGCTCCACGCCGTGCACGGTGATGACGGAAGTGCCCGCGCCCTCGATTTTCGCCCCCATCTTGTTGAGGCATTCAGCAAGGTCGACCACTTCGGGCTCTCTCGCGGCGTTTTCGATCACCGTGACGCCGTCGGCGAGAACGGCCGCCATGAGGAGGTTTTCCGTTCCCGTCACGGTCACCATGTCCGTGATGATGTGCGCGCCCTTGAGGCGGCCGGCCCGCGCGAGAACGTAGCCGTTTTCAATCGTCACCTCCGCGCCGAGCGCTTCGAGTCCCTTGATGTGCTGATCCACGGGACGCGCCCCGATGGCACAGCCCCCGGGAAGGCTCACGTCGGCGCTCCCAAAGCGGGCGGTAAGCGGACAAAGCGTCAGGATGGAGGCGCGCATCGTCTTGACGAGGTCGTAGGGCGCCTTCGTGCTCGTGATGCGCGAAGCGTTGAGGACGACCTTGTCGCCCTCCCGACGAATGACGACGCCCATGCCTTCGAGAAGGCGGAACATCGTGCGCACGTCGGCGAGGTCGGGCACGTTCGAGAGAACGAGATCTTCCGGACACAAAAGCGAAGCGGCCAAAATCGGAAGCGCGGCGTTCTTCGCACCCGAAGCGCGCACTTCCCCCACCAGGCGGCGACCGCCGCGGATTTTCAGTTTCTGCATGAAAAAAGACTGTCTAGGAACGGCTCAGAGACCGTTGCCGGCAAAAAGTTCGTGGACGCCGTAGAGACGCGCAAGCGTGCGCAGATCATCGGGCGCGTTTTCGATGCGCAGCTCCGGATATCGCCGCAGAAGCGCCAGAAGAAGGGAGACGGCGGAGCTGTCGAGCCGACCGACCGCGTCGAAGTTGACCGTGCGGTCACCCGCGCGGAAGGCGTCGAGCGCCTCCCGCTTGACGGAGACGACCGTGTCGACGGTCACGTCACGACCGTTGAGATTCATTTTTCGTCCTTCTTGACGAATTGATCGCTCTTCGTCTTGAGCGCCGTGATCAGACCCGCAACGCCTTCCTGACTCAGAATCGGCGCGAACTGGGAGCGGTAGTTCTCCACCATCCAGATGCCTTCGACGTTGACGTCGACGATGCGCCAGGTTCCGGTCTTGTCGCGGTAGATGCGGTAGTCGAGACCGATGTCGTTGCGGCCGGCGCTCTTGAGGAGCGTGCGCACGATCATCTCGTCGCGGACCTTCTTGTTGCGCGTCGGACGAAGTTCGCAGCGGTGATCCTCCACGGTCGTGAGCGCACCCGAATAGACGCGAACGAGAAGCGCCTTGAAGGCCTCCATGAGTTCGGCGCGTTCCTCGGCGGAAGTCTGACGCCAACGCGGCCCCACCGTCATGCGGGTCATCATTTCGAAGTCGGCCGCGGGCATGAGCGTTTCGTCGACGAGCTTGCGGACCTGTTCGGGGTCGGCCTTGTGCAGGGCGGGATTCTTTCGAATCTCATCGAGCACGACGTTGCTCAGGTCGACGAGGTAGGTAAAGGGATCACCCTTGGGATCGGGCGCAGCCTGAAGGGCGCCCGCGGGCAAAACGGCCGCGCAGGCGGCGCACAGGACCAAAGTACGGCGGGAAATCATGATCATTCCTCAAAGTTGAGCGGCGTGAGGCCGCCGAGTTCCTCCTCCTCGGACACCTCACCGTCGCGCACGGCGTTGCGCCGCATGCTCAAGTAGGCTTCGCGCACGGCGATGTACTCATCCATCGTGGCGCCGCGGACCTGATCCTCCACTTCCAGAAGACGCGCACGGCCGTCCACGACCTCGACGGCGGTGTGAGCGGCGCCCAGCCACCAGTCTTCATCCCAGTAGAGATAGGTCGCCGGATCGAGGCTCCAACCCACAGGATAGCGCCAGACGTCGCGCGTCGTGGTGGGCCCGAGGAAGGGAAGCACCCAGTAGGAGCCTTCCCCGGCGCCCCAGACGGCGAGCGTCTGCCCGAAGTCTTCCGGACGGCGCTCCATCCCGATCCAGGAGGCCACGTCGAAGAGACCAGCAATGCCGAAGGTCGAATTGACGAGGAAGCGGAAGGTCGATTCCACCCCCGCCTTGCCCTTCCCCTGCAGGAGGTTGTTGACGGCGTTGTCGGGTTCGCCGAGGTTGTCCACGGCATTGCTCACGGCGTCGCGGACGGGCTCGTTCGTCACGGCCACGTAGCCCTTGGCGACGGGCTTGAGCACGGCGCGGTCGAGCGCGTCGTTGAAGGCCCACATGTGACGGTTGAAGGCCTCGTGGGGGTCGTGGGGCGTCTGTCCCGCGTCGGGCGGAACCTGAGCGCAGCCAGCAAGCAGACCGGCCATCAACGCGGGAATAAGAAAATGACGGGATTTCATTGTCGGATCTCACGGGACCTTGCGACCCCTTGCTCGGGTTCAGGTCCTCTTGCTGTCAAAAAGAGTGTTTATTCTCCACTTTTTTCGGCGGTGGAGTACAGGAACTGACTGATCAGATTTTCGAGCACGACGGCCGACTGCGTGCGGCGGATGCTCGATCCGTCGTTGAGGTTGGCTTCGTCGGCTCCGGCCTCGAGGCCGATGTACTGTTCGCCGAGCAGACCGCTCGTGAGGATCTTCGCCGAGGAGTCGGCGGGGAAGGCGTACTTCTCTTCCAGATCCATCGTCACGCGGGCCATGAAGGTTTCCGGATCGAATTCGACCGAGCGCACGCGTCCCACCACGACGCCCGCGCTCTTGACGGCCGCGCGCGGCTTGAGCCCGCCGATGTTGTCGAATTCCGCCGTCACGGCGTAGGTTTTGTGTCCGAACGAGAAGCTGCCTAGATTGGCGCTCTGCAGCGCCATGAAGAGCAAGGCGGCGAAGCCGAGAATGACGAAAATGCCGACCCAAAACTCGAGGGTTTTCTGTCGTTGCATGGTTGTTGGTCCCCTTCGGAGCGCCCCGACGGAGCGCCCCACCGTAAAAAGAAAGAATTCAGAAAGCAGTGAAAAGCCAGGCCGTCATCATGAAGTCGACCCCGAGAACGAGAAGCGACGACGTGACGACGGTGCGCGTCGTGGAGTACGCCACGCCTTCCGGCGTGGGCCGTCCCGACCAACCGCAAAAGAGTGCCACCAGCGCGATCACCACGCCGAAGACGATGCTCTTGAGAATGCCGTTTCCGATGTCGTGGAAAATGTCGACGGAACTCTGCATCTGCGACCAGAAGGCGCCGTTGTCGGTCCCGATGAGTCCGACCCCGACGAGCCAGGCGCCGAGAATGCCGACGGCGGAAAAAATCAGGGCCAGGACGGGCATGGCGACGAAAACGCCCCAGAAGCGCGGCGCCAGGACCTGCTTGAAGGGGTCGACCCCCATCATTTCCATGGCGGCGATCTGCTCGCCCGAGCGCATGAGGCCGATCTCGGCGGTGAGCGCCGTGCCCGCGCGGCCGGCAAAGAGAAGCGCCGTCACCACGGGTCCGAGTTCACGCACGAGAGAGAGCGCCACGAGCACCCCGAGGGCCTGTTCGCTGCCGTAGCTCACCAGCACGTAGTAGCCCTGCAGGCCCAGAACGAAGCCCACGAAAAGCCCCGAGACGGCGATGATGAGAAGCGACCTGTTGCCGAGAAAGTGAATCTGCTGCAGCACGGCCCGGCCCCGCGCGCCGGCGAGCTTTCGCAGCACCTGCACGGAGAAGAGGCCGAACTTGCCGACGCCGCGGACTTCCCGGATGACGGCCGCCCCGAAATTCGAGATCCACCCGATCATGCTGATTTCTCTCCGAGAAAGTCGACCCGAAGATCGGGCGACGGATAATGAAAGCGCACGGGACCGTCGGATTCGCCGCGGATGAACTGCGTCACGAAGGGATCCGTGCTCGAACGAAGCTCGTCGGGCGTGCCCTCGGCGGCGACGACCCCCGAGGAAATCATGTAGACGTAGTCCGCGATTTCAAAGGTTTCCGCCACGTCGTGCGTCACCACGATGCTCGTGGCGTGAAGCGAATCCGAAAGCGAGCGGATGAGCTTGGCCGTCACCCCCATCGAAATAGGGTCGAGCCCCGCGAAGGGTTCGTCATAGAGAATGAGGGCCGGATCGAGCGCGATGGCGCGCGCGAGCGCCACGCGCCGCGACATGCCGCCCGAGACTTCGGAGGGCATGAGTTCGGCCGCGCCGCGAAGCCCCACGGCGTTGAGCTTGAGAAGCACCAGGTCGCGGATCGTCTCCTCGTCGAGGTTCGTCTGTTCGCGCATCGGAAACGCCACGTTGTCAAAGACCGAAAGGTCCGTGAAGATGGCGCCGAACTGAAAGAGCATCCCCATGCGGCGGCGAAGACGATAGAGCGTCTTTTGATCGGCCGTGTGAATCTCCTTTCCGTCAAACGTCACGCTCCCCTTCTGCGGCGTAAGCAGACCGCCGATGAGCTTGAGGAGCGTGGTCTTGCCCATGCCCGATCCGCCCATGATGGCGACCACCTGCCCGCGCTCGAAATACATGGAAACGTCGTTGAGGATGCGCCGCTCCCCGTACCCGAAGGTCAAATGTTCAATCGACAAAAAATGCGACACGTTGTCACCTCAACCCAAGAGCGTCGCCGACGGCGAATAACGGATCTGCCGCGCGATGCCGAGAGCCTGAAGCTCGGGATCGTCGGGCGGGACGGTAAGAAAGGAGGCGACGACGTCCTCGGTGAGCCGCGCGGGGCGGAAGCGTTCGGCATCGACGAACACCCACTCCGTGGCGCCCGCGAGGAGAAGGTCCTCTCCGCGCTTGAGGGCGTAGCGGCGCAGCGACGCGTAGTGCCGGATCGACTGCACCCACGTGAACATCGTCAGCTCTTCGCCGAGGAAGGCGGGCTTGAGGTATTCGACCCAGTGCTGCCGCGCCACCCACATGCGGCGTATGCCGACGAGATCGGCGTAGGCCCATCCGTTCTGCGCGGCGTGCGCCGTCGCCGCGGCCTCCATCCAGCGGAGGTACTCGCAGTTGTTCACGTGTCCGAGCCGGTCGATGGCGTCGTCCGCAACGCGAATGGGGTAGGAAAAAATTCTCTGAGACATAGTCCTTGGATTATCCACTTTTTGAGCCGTTTTCGCTTGTTTCCCATCGATGCGAAACTTAAGCGACTGTTGCACACGGTTGCGACAATTTCAGGCCCCGCTCCGAATCCCGAACTTATAATGCTCCCACTTTGCCCACCTTTCGCACAGAGGACGGGCGCCCTCCAACCGCTACTATCCTTTCCTCTCCTACATCGTGGCTTCTACCCGCTCGCGCACCGCTTCCAAGAAGACCTCGGGATTCCGCCGCTTTCTCGGCTGGTTCTTCGGACTCTCCGCCGCAGCCCTGCTGTGCGGCGTCTTCCTGTGCGTCTTCGTCTTCTCGATCATCTACCGGCAGCTTCCGCCCATCGACACCCTGACGGACTATCGTCCGAAGGTTCCGCTTCGCGTGTGGAGCGCCGACGGGAAGCTCATCGGCGAATTCGGAGAGGAGCGCCGCGACTTCGTGCACCTGAAGGACATTCCCGAACACGTCAAGTTCGCGATCCTCGCGGCCGAAGACGACGGCTTTTACGAGCACCACGGCGTGGAGATCACGGGGATTCTGCGCGCGGCCGTCATGAACGTTCTTCTCGGGCGCCGCGCCCAGGGGGGCTCGACCATCACGCAGCAAGTCGCGCGAAACTTCTTCCTCACGACCGACCGCACCTATACGCGCAAGCTCTATGAAATCGCGATGTCCTTCAAGATCGAGCAGGAGCTCACGAAGGACGAGATTCTCGAGATCTATCTGAATCAGATCTATCTCGGACAGCGCGCCTACGGCTTCTCGAGCGCGGCGCGCACCTACTTCGGGCGTCCGCTCTCGGAAATCTCCATCGGCGAAGCGGCCACGCTCGCGGGGCTTCCCGTCGCGCCCTCGGCCTACAATCCGATCGTCAATCCCTCGCGCGCGACGATGCGCAAGAACTACGTTCTGCGCCGCATGTACGACCTCGGCTACATCGACGAAGTCACCTACCTCGCCGAAAAGGCGCAGCCCATGCAGACGCGCCGCGTGGCGAGCGCCGAGGAAACGCTGCGCGACAACGTCTCGAGCGACCGCGTTTCCGCCAAGTACGCCGCCGAACTCGCCCGCATGCTCGTCTACGACATTTTCAAGGACGAAACGTACTCGCGCGGCCTCAACGTCTACACCACCATTCGTTCGGACGATCAGCAGGCGGCCGTGGACGCCGTGCGCCGTCATCTGATCAACTACGACCGCAAGTACGGCTACCGCGGCCCCGAGGGCTTCGTCGAACTCGGCGACGCCGCCTCGCGTCCGAAGGCCATCAAGGCTGCGCTCTCGAAGACGGCGAGCTCTCCCTTCATGGTGCCGGCCGTCGTGACGGAAGCCTCCCCCAAGGTGCTCAAGGCGGCCATCTCCGCCGACGAAATCGTCACGCTCGACGCGGTGAGCCTCAAGTTCGGCCGCCGGCATCTCGCGGCCAAGCCCAAAAAGGGCATCGATCCCCTGCGCCCGGGCTCAATCATCCGCGTGCAGCGCTCCGCCGACGGCAAGCACTGGACCCTCGCCCAGGTTCCGCAGGTGGAGGCCGCCTTCGTGGCCTCGAACTTCAACACCGGCGCCGTCACGGCGCTCGTGGGCGGGTTCGACTTCAACCTCAACATGTTCAACCACGTCACGCAGGCCTGGCGCCAGCCGGGGTCCTCGTTCAAGCCCTTCGTCTATTCGGCGGCGCTCGACAAGGGCTTCTCGCCGAGCACCATCATCAACGACGCGCCCATCTCGATCGACCCGAAGCTCACGGGCAACAAGCTCTGGGAGCCCAAGAACTACGACGGACGCTTCGACGGCCCGATGACGCTCGAGACGGCCCTGCAGAAGTCGAAGAACCTCGTTTCGATCCGCATCATGCAGGCCATTTCGCCCGAATACGCGCAGCAGTACATCGCGAAGTTCGGCTTTGACCCGGAAAAGCATCCGGCAAACCTTCCGATGGCGCTCGGCGCAGGCAGCGTCACCCCCTGGCAGATGCTCGGCGCCTATTCGGTCTTTGCCAACGGCGGCTACCGCGTGAAGCCCTACCTCATCGAACGCGTCACCGACAACGACGGGCGCGTCCTGATGCGAAGCACCAACCGCACGGCGGGCGACGAGTCGATCCGCGCGATCGACGACCGCAACGCCTACATCATGCACGCGCTCCTCTCCAACGTCGCCAAGAAGGGCACCGCCCGCCGCGCCACGCGCGAACTCAAGCGCGACGACATCGGCGGCAAGACCGGCACGACCAACGACAGCCACGACGCCTGGTTCTGCGGCTACACGGGCAACCAGGTGGCCGTCGGCTGGATCGGCTACGACAACCCCAAGCCGCTTGGCTCCCGTGAAACGGGCGGCGGTCTGGCGCTCCCGCTCTGGATCGACTACATGAAGGTGGCCGTGAAGGATCAGCCCGAATTCGTCCGGGTGCGTCCCGCCTCCGTCGTCGAGCGCAACGGCTTCCTCTACTACCGCGACCCCGTGCCGGGCGGCGCCGTGATGGACGAGGGCGATCCGGTGAGCGAATCCACGAAGGAACTCATCCGCAATCAGATTTTCTGACGGTCCGAAAGCGAGAAGGGGTCCGAACGCAGCGAGCGGTCGGCCCCCTTCCTTTTTCCGAAAAGCTTGGCTCAGGCCGTCAGGGCCTTCACGGCCTCTTCGAGCTTTTCCTCGAGCGTCGCGTCCGTGCGCGTGTCGTGCCAGACGCCGTCGCGTTCGCGGAAATGGTAGCCTCCGAGACGCGAAGCCAGCCAAATTTCATGCCAAGGCGTCTGCAGATTGAGTACGATTTCATTGCCGCCCTCGAGCTGCAGCGTCAAAACGTTTCCCTGGCGCGAGACGTCCGCATCGGGGAGCACCTCGTCGGCCCAGGCCTCGATCGCATCGAGCTTGGCGTTGGCCGCCTCCAAATATTCCGTGTCGTTGTTCATAGTCTGATCCATCATGAAACGAACCCTTTTGGTCCTGATACTCTCCTGCGCGTTCGGCGCGGCCCTTTCGGGCTGCGGTCTCAAGGGAGACCTCTATCTGCCCGAGAATCCCGCCGGACAAACCCGCTGAGTCCCTCGTGCGCATTGTAGCGCCGTCCTTTCCCCCTCATTCCTCACCATGCCTCTCTTGTCACCTGCGAACGGTCCGAGACCCGCCTTTTCACGCATCGGCAGCACGCTTCACTGCGAAGACGTCAACCTCGCCGATCTGGCCGAACGTCTCGAAGGTCCCGCCTACGTGTATTCCCGTCGGCAAATCGAAGAGAACTTCGCCGCCTGGGAACGCGGTTTTTCCGGTCATCCCCACCTGGTGTGCTACGCCGTGAAGGCGAATCCGACGCGCGGCATCCTCACGCTCCTCGCCCGCCTCGGCGCGGGCTTCGACACCGTCAGCATCGGCGAGGTGGAGCGCGCCCTGCGCGCGGGGGCCGATCCGAAGAAAATCGTTTTTTCGGGCGTGGGCAAGTCCGAGCGCGAGCTCGAACGCGCCGTGGACCTTTCGCTCTATTCGATCAACGTCGAGTCCGAAAGCGAACTCCTTCGCCTCATGCGCGTAACGGAGCGCCTGCGCCGCCCCGCGCGCATCAGCCTTCGCTGCAATCCGAACGTCAATCCGAACACGCACCCCTACATTTCCACGGGGCTCCTCAACAACAAGTTCGGCATTCCCATGCGCGACGTGCCGCGCCTCTACCGTCTCGCGCACGAGCACCCCTGGCTCGAGCCCGTCGGCATCGACTGCCACATCGGCAGTCAGATCACGACGGTCGGGCCCTACACCGAATCGGTCGACAAGCTCCTCGACATGGTCGAGCTTCTGCGAAGCGAAGGCATCCGCCTTTCACACCTCGACATCGGCGGGGGGCTCGGCATCGTCTACACGGCGCGGGACCGTCCGCCCGAACCCGCGAAGCTCGTCGAGGAAGTCCGCGCGCGCATGAGCGCGCGAAACCTCTCCGATCTGACGCTCCTTGCCGAACCGGGCCGAAGCATCGTCGGCAACGCCGGCGCTCTCCTCACCCGGGTCGAATACATCAAGACGGGCCCGACCAAAACCTTCTGCATCGTCGACGCGGCCATGACGGACCTCATCCGCCCCGCCCTCTACGACGCCTGGATGGCGATCGAACCCGTCACGGAACGCGCCGAAGCGCCGCGCCTCATGGACGTGGTGGGTCCCGTGTGCGAATCCACCGACTTTCTCGGAAAGAACCGCGAACTCGCCGTGCACGAAGGCGACTTTCTGGCGATTCTCGACGCGGGCGCCTACGGCGCGAGCATGGCGAGCAACTACAACAGCCGGGCGCTCCCGATGGAGTACCTCGTCGACGGAGAGCAGGTGCGCATGCTGCGGATTCCGCAGTCCTGGCAGGACTTCACGCGCGGCGAGGTCGCCCTCTGACGCCGCCCGAAAATCGAAGCAACAAAGGAGACCGCACCGCTTGCACCGGCGGTCGGGGTCTTCTACAATCATTCCACGCCGAATGCGGGAACTTCCCGCGTCCGGCGTTTTTTTGTGTTTGTCATCTTCACTTCACACCCGCGTTTTCACGCGTTTTCACCGAAGTGTACGTACACTGCCAAAGGTAGGAACCATGCACATTGAGAATACCGTCCGTCTCGACTTCAAGGACGTTCTGATCCGTCCGAAGCGATCCACCCTCACGAGCCGCTCCGAAGTGGACATCACCCGTTCCTTCAAGTTCCTTCACACGAGCACGCCCTATCACGCGATCCCCATCATCGCGGCCAACATGGACACGACGGGCACCTTCGCCATGGCCCGCGCGCTCGCCGAGCACGGTCTCTCCACGGCGCTGCACAAGCACTATTCGGTCGAAGAATACGTGGACTTCTTCTCGAAACTGGAAACGAAGTCCTCCGCCTTCTATTCCCTCGGGATCGGCGACGGCGACTGGGAGAAGTTCCGCGAAGTCATGCGGCTTTCGGGGAACGCCGTCTCGTTCGTCTGCATCGACGTCGCCAACGGCTACACCGAAGCCTTCGTATCCTTCGTCAAGAAGGTCCGCGACACCTTCCCCGACCTCGTCATCATGGCCGGCAACGTCGTCACGGGCGACATGACCGAAGAACTTCTGCTCTCGGGCGCCGACATCGTCAAGGTCGGCATCGGACCGGGTTCGGTCTGCACCACGCGCAAGATGACGGGCGTGGGCTATCCGCAGCTCTCGGCCATCATCGAGTGCGCCGACGCGGCGCACGGTCTCGGCGGGCGCATCTGCGCGGACGGCGGCTGCACGGTCCCGGGCGACATCGCCAAGGCCTTCGGCGGCGGCGCCGATTTCGTCATGCTCGGCGGCATGTTCGCGGGCCACGACGAGGCCGGCGGCGAACGCGTGGAACTCGACGGCAAGGTCTACCGCCGCTTCTACGGCATGAGCTCCAAGGACGCGATGGACAAGTATTCGGGCGGCGTCGCGAAGTACCGCGCCGCCGAAGGCAAGAGCGTTCTTCTCCCCGAACGCGGCCCCGTGGAGAACACGGTGCAGGACATTCTCGGGGGCGTGCGCTCAGCCTGCACCTACGTGGGGGCCCGTCGCCTCAAGGAGCTCACGATGCGCACGACCTTCGTGCGCGTCTCCATGCAGATCAACGAAGTATTCGGCAAGAGCTGATTTTCGTCCGATCCCCGGTCACGTTGCGTTAAGCGCGCAACGTTATCGTACGGTTGCGGCGGGGCGCCTGCGGGCGCCTTGCTACAATGTCGGACTCCGCGGGATACGGCCCGAAGCCGCCTCCCTTTTAGCAGACCTCCTTTCACGGATGCCATCTTGAGTATTTTCGACAGCGCGCGCTTTCTCATTTCCGCGGCCAAGCTGCAGGGTCTTCCGCCCGAAGGCTTGCCGGAAATCGCCTTTGCCGGCCGTTCCAACGCCGGCAAGTCCACCACGATCAACGTTCTCACGCGCCAAACGCGTCTGGCCTTCGCGAGTAAAACGCCGGGCCGCACGCAGCTCGTGAACTTCTTTCTTCTCTCGCGCAAGACCGCCTCGGGCGAGCGCGAGGAGGTGGGGCATCTCGTGGACCTGCCGGGTTACGGCTTTGCGAAGGCGAACGAATCGGTCCGCCAGACCTGGTCGTCGCTCGTGGGCGGCTACATCGCGCAGCGCGCCTCGCTCGCGGGGCTCGTCGTCGTCATGGACGCCCGACGCCCCTTCATGCCGACCGACGAATGGTTGATCGAATTCATGAAGGAGCGCCCGAACGTGCCGATGCACTGGCTTCTCAACAAGGCCGATCAGCTCAAGAACATGGAGCGCCGCCGCACGCTCGACCTCGCCCTGCGGCGCGCCGCCGAAATCGGGCCCCGGGTGTCCGTGCAGCTCTTCTCGGGCATGAAGCGCGAAGGCGTGCCCGAGCTCGCCGCCACGCTCGAAGGGTGGCTCGGTCTTCGCACGCCCGAATCGTAATTCTTCGTTTCTTTCAAAAGGATTGTTTATGCAGACCCTCGGTGCTTATCCTTCCGTGCGCATGCGCCGCATGCGCCACGACGACTTCTCCCGCCGTCTCATGCGTGAAAACGTATTGACGGTCAACGACCTGATTCTCCCCGTCTTCGTGATGGAAGGCGAAGGCCGCCGTGAACCGATCCCGACCATGCCCGGCGTGGACCGCCTCACGATCGACGAACTCCTCAAGGTCGCGGCCGAAATGGTGGAACTCGGCATCCCGATGATCGCCCTCTTCCCGCACATTGAAGACGACCTCAAGACCCCCGACGGCCGCGAAGCCGCCAATCCCGACGGTCTCATTCCGCGCGCCGTGAAGGCACTCAAGGCCGCCTATCCCGAACTCGGCGTGATGTGCGACGTCGCGCTCGACCCGTACACGACGCACGGCCAGGACGGCCTGATCGACGAAACGGGCTACATCCTCAACGACGAAACGATCGAAGTGCTCGTCGAACAGGTGCTCGCGCAGGCCCGCGCCGGCGCCGACGTCGTGGCTCCCTCGGACATGATGGACGGCCGCATCGGCGTCATCCGCGAACGTCTCGAACGCGAAGGCCTCATCCACACGCGCATCATGGCCTATTCCGCCAAGTACGCCTCGTCCTTCTACGGTCCCTTCCGCGACGCCGTGGGTTCGGCCTCGAACCTCGGCAAGTCCAACAAGGCCGTCTATCAGCAGGATCCCGCCAACGGCAACGAAGCCCTCTGGGAAGTGGGTCTCGACCTCGCCGAAGGCGCCGACATGGTGATGGTGAAGCCGGGCGTTCCCTATCTCGACGTTCTCTGGCGCGTCAAGGAAGAATTCAAGGCGCCCACCTTCGTCTACCACGTTTCGGGCGAATACGCCATGATCAAGTGCGCCGCCGCCATGGGCTGCATCGATGAAAAGAAGATCACCATGGAAACGATGATCTCCTTCAAGCGCGCGGGTGCCGACGGCATCCTCACGTACTGCGCCCTGGACGTGGCCCGCTGGCTCAAGGAAGGCTACAACTACTAACCGCCGAGCCTCACGGCAAAACACCCCGTCGAACAACATTCGGCGGGGTGTTTTCGTTTCGGACTCGGGCGGCCGCAATCAATTCCACTGGTCCTGCCAGGCGCGAAGCTTGCGTCCCTCGCGCTTCGTGGGACGGCCCTGCCGAATCGCGTCGGCGGGCTCAAAGGCGACCTTGCGGCGCTCCTTGGCCTCCATGCGCGCGGCGAGGCTTTCGGGCGTCTCGCGATAGAGCTTCTGAGCGGCCTCGGCGGGACCGCGCTGGTTCGAGAGCGCCTCCACGTAGACGTGAAAGACTTCTCCCGAGCGATGAATCTCGAGTCGGTCGCCGGGCTTGACGTCGCGCGAGGGTTTCGCGCGCTGTCCGTTGAGGAGCACGCGTCCGAGCGAGACCTCCTCCTGGGCGATGGAGCGGGTCTTGAAGAAACGGGCCGCCCACAGCCACTTGTCGATGCGGAGTTCCTCCACCTTGCTTCTCCCAAACGAAAGAAAAGGCGCGAGCCCCGGGAGGAGCTCAACGCCTTTTGCGTGATCGCGTCGGTTAGATGTGATCGAGATTGGCGGGCGGCCAATTTTCGAGACGGGAACCGAGCGTAAGACCGTGCGCGGCGAGCACTTCCTTGATTTCGTTCAGGGACTTGCGGCCGAGGTTCGGGGTCTTGAGCAGTTCGTTTTCCGTGCGCTGGATCAAGTCGCCGATGTAGTAGATGTTTTCGGCCTTGAGGCAGTTGGCGGAGCGGACCGTCAGTTCGAGGTCGTCGACCGGACGCAGGAGGATCGGATCGAGCGGAGGCGTGGTGTCCTCTTCTTCCTCTTCGACTTCGTCCGCGGTGGCTTCACCGACGATGGAACCGAAGACGGAGAGCTGATCCTGGAGAATGCGCACGGCATCGCGCAGCGCATCTTCAGGCGTCACGGCGCCGTTCGTTTCGATCGTGAGTTCGAGCTTGTCGAGGTCCGTGCGCTGGGCGACACGGGCGGCGAGAACCTGATAGGAAACGCGCGAGATCGGCGAGAAGGAGGCATCCATGATGATGCGGCCGATCACGTTCTTCGAGTAGTCGTCGTGGAAGGCGCGAACGTCGCCGGGCTGGTAGCCGCGGCCCTTTTCGACCTTGATCTGCATTTCCAGGCGACCGCCCGAAAGATGGGCGATGACGTGGTCGGGATTGACGATCGAAACGTCATGCGGCAGTTCAAAGTCCGCGGCGGTGACGACACCGTCGCCTTCCTTGCGCAGCGTGAGCGTGACGTCGTCACGGCCTTCAAGCTTGAACACCACGCCCTTGAGATTGAGCAGGATGTCCACAACGTCTTCGAGCACACCGTCGATCTGCGAGTATTCGTGAACGACACCCGTGATCTGCGCTTCGGTGGGCGCATAACCGATCATGGAGCTCAGAAGAATGCGGCGCAGAGCGTTCCCGAGCGTGTGACCGTAGCCGCGTTCGAACGGTTCGAGCGTGACGACCGCGCGGTTCGGGTTGGTCGGATCGACTTCGACTTCCACCGAGGTGGGCTTCAGAAGGGCAGTATTAGCCATGTTGAAATTCCTATTGCAATACCCTCGGCTCGTTACACCGATAAGGCTGTTAGGGTGATTTCGGTCGTTTACGGGGCGGGACCGAAAAACCGCACATCCGGATTGTAAGCCCTCAGGGCAAACCCGGAAGAAAAACGGGCTTTCTTCTGGATTCGCATAGAGCAAAAATGCGGCCCCCGCACGGGAACCGCATTTTTCTTTTCCGCATTCGTCGCCCGACGCGCACTACACGCCGGACGACGGGACTTGTGGGCGACCCTATTAGCGGGAATAACGTTCGATGATGAGGGCTTCGTTGATTTCGTGAGCCACTTCATCACGAGCGGGAACGTTCTTGAACGTACCTTCGAACTTCTTGGCGTCGACCGAGACCCAGCCCGGGAAACCGTTCTGCTGAGCGAGTTCGAGCGCTTCGATGATACGAGCCTGCTTCTGGGCCTTTTCGCGCACGGAGATGACGTCACCGGCCTTGACGTTGTAGGAAGGAATGTTCACCTTCTTGCCGTTGACGAGGATGGCGCCGTGGCTGACAAGCTGACGGGCTTCCGCGCGGGTCGAACCGAAGCCCATGCGGTAGACGACGTTGTCAAGGCGGCTCTCAAGGAGCTGAAAGAGCGTCTCGCCGGTGTTGCCACGACGGCGGGAAGCTTCCGCAAAATAGCGGCGGAACTGACGTTCGAGCACACCGTACAGACGCTTGGCCTTCTGCGTTTCGCGCATCTGGTTGCCGTAGTCGGACATGCGGGCTCCGGAAATCTTACCGTGCTGGCCCGGCTTGGAACCGACGTCCTTGACTTTGGATTCAAACGAACGACGGGCGCTCTTCAAATTAAGATCAACACCTTCGCGACGCGAAAGCTTGAGCTTAGGACCGAGATATCGTGCCATTTAAAAATGCCTCTCTTATCCTGTAGGTATCGCCTACATTCAGTCCACGTGCCTCAGTTATGCAAGTGGACACGGGATACAACAGAAATTCTTGAATTTGTGATTAGACGCGGCGACGCTTGGAGGGACGCACACCGTTGTGGGGGATCGGCGTCACATCCTGAATCGACGTCACGCGAATGCCGAGGGCATTCAGAGCGCGGACGGACGATTCGCGGCCGGGACCGGGGCCCCAAATACGGACTTCAACGCTCTTGAGACCGTATTCCTGGGCCTGCTTGCCGGCGACGTCGGCGGCAACCTGAGCCGCAAACGGCGTGGACTTGCGCGAGCCCTTGAAACCCTGAGCGCCGGAAGACGACGCGGCAATCGCGTTGCCCTGGCGGTCGGTGATCGTGATGATCGTGTTGTTGAAGGAAGCGTGAACGTGGGCGATGCCTTCGGTCACGACCTTCTTGACCTTCTTACGAGCACGCTGCGCAGCAGCCTGCTTGGAATTATTGCCAGCCATAGTTATCCTTTGTTACTTCTTGAGCGTGACACCGACCTTGCGCGGGCCCTTGCGGGTACGGGCGTTGGTGCGAGTGCGCTGACCGCGGCAGGGGAGACCCTTGCGGTGACGCATGCCACGATAGGTGCCGAGGTCGATCAAACGCTTGATCGACAACTGGATTTCACGACGCAGGTCGCCTTCGACCGTGATCTTCGAAACGGCATCGCGGATGCGTTCGAGTTCGGCGTCGGAAAGATCCTTGATCTTCTTGGAATATTCGATGCCGCAGGAATCGAGAATCGTGCGCGCACGAGGACGGCCGATGCCATAGATGGCGGTCAGACCGATTTCGGCGTGCTGATGCGGCGGAATGTTAATACCGGCGATACGAGCCATTCTGTTACCTCTTTAGCCTTGACGCTGCTTGTGACGCGGATCAGCGCAGATCACACGGACGACGCCCTTGCGCTTGATGATCTTGCACTTGCGGCACATTTTTTTGACCGAAGCGTTAACCTTCATTCTCATCTCCACGTGCAAATACTGCACGGAAAAACAATGCCCACATGGCGGAAAGGGCTAAAGCATACAACAGCTTTAACCTCAATGCAACTCAAAACGGGATCGTAGTGCAATCTCCGTTCGAATCATCCGGAATCCACTAAAAATGGGGACGCTTCACATGCATGAAGCGTCCCTCATTCACATCCGGATCCGGATTCGTCAGGCTAGGCCCGCGAGCGTCGCCACGGGGCGCCGACGGAACAACCGGCAATTACTTGCGCTTGTCGTTGCCCAGTCGGAAGTTGGTCTTCCGAAGAAGACTTTCATACTGATGCGTCATCATGTAGGCCTGGACCTGGCTCATGAAGTCCATCGTCACGACCACCGCAATCAGCAGCGAGGTGCCGCCGAAATAGAAGGGGACGTTGAAGCGAAGGTTCAAGAACTCCGGCACAAGGCACACGAACACAAGATAAACGGCACCGCCCAAAGTGAGGCGCAGAAGCACCTTGTCGATGTAGCGAGCCGTCTGATCCCCCGGGCGGATCCCCGGGATGAACGCACCGCCCTTTTTCAGATTCTCCGCGGTTTCCTTCGGGTTGAAGACCAACGCCGTGTAGAAATACGCGAAGAAGACGATCAGCACCGCATACAGCAAAGTGTAGAGAGGCTGACCGGGCGACAACGAAGCGGCAAGGTCACGGATCCAGCGAGTGGAGTCGCCGGAGGTGAACCAGCCGGCCAGCGTTGCCGGGAACAGGATCAGAGACGAAGCGAAGATCGGGGGAATCACACCCGACATGTTCATCTTGAGCGGCAGATACGAGCTCTGCCCGCCATACATCCTGTTGCCAATCTGGCGCTTGGCATAGTTGACGGTAATACGGCGCTGGCCGCGTTCGATGAACACGACGAAGGCCGTAACGGCCAGAACGATGGCGATCACGAAGATCGCGGCGAGCGGGCTGATGGCGCCCGTGGAAACCAACTGGAAGAGACCAGAGGCACCGCTGGGCAGACCGGCCACGATACCGGCGAAGATGATGATCGAAATCCCGTTGCCCAGACCACGTTCCGTGATCTGTTCACCGAGCCACATGAGGAACATCGTTCCGGTGAGAAGCGAAATGGTGGTGGTCATCCGGAACATGAAGCCCGGATCCAACACCAAACCGGGTTGGCTTTCCAGAGCGACGGCGATGCCGAAACCCTGGAAGAGCCCCAGCAGCAGCGTACCGTAACGCGTGTACTGGGTGATCTTGCGACGTCCCGATTCGCCCTCTTTGCGCAATGCTTCAAGCGACGGCAACACGTACGACAGCATCTGCATGATGATCGATGCAGAGATGTAGGGCATGATGCCGAGCGCAAAAACCGAGAAGCGCGACAAGGCGCCACCGGAGAACATGTTGAAGAGCCCGAGAATGCCCCCCTGCTGATCATTGAAGAGCTGCTTGAGGGTGTCGGGGTCGATACCGGGAACGGGAACATGTGCCCCGATTCGGTAAACAACAAGAGCGAGCGCTAGGAAGATCAGGCGACCCTTAAGGTCGCCGTACTTGCTGAGGCCCGACTGTTGCTTAGAGCTAGAGCTGGTCGCCACGTCGGTGTCCTCTCAAATTTGGAATTATTCAGCCACGGAGCCGCCGGCCGCTTCGATCGCGGCGCGGGCGCCCTTGGTGACGCCGAGACCGCGGACGACGACCTTGCGGGTGATCGAACCCGAAAGGATGACGCGGGCGGACTGGGCGAGTTCGGAGACGACGCCAACTTCCTTCAGGACGTTGAGATCGACCTCTTCAACACCGATACGTTCCAAATCGGAAAGACGCACCACCTCGCAGAACTTGCGGGTGAGCGAGGTAAAGCCGCGCTTCGGGAGACGGCGATACATCGGCATCTGGCCGCCTTCGAAACCGACCTTGTGGAAGCCGCCGGCACGCGACTTCTGACCCTTGTGGCCGCGACCGGCAGTCTTGCCCCAGCCGCTGCCGACACCGCGACCGACGCGGTGACGGGGGTGCTTCGAGCCCTCAGCGGGCTTGATCGTATTCAAACGCATTTCTGTAATCCTCTCGATCATTCGGCGCGCACGAGATAGGCGACCTTGGTGATCATGCCGCGCACGGCAGGGGTATCTTCGAGAACGCGGCTCTGGTTGAGCTTCTTCAAGCCCAGGCCGAGCAACGTGGCACGATGATCCGCCTTCGTCCCGATGGGGCTCTTAACCAGAGTAACCTTAACGGTCTTCTTGTCGGACATGGTTTAGGTCTCCTGATTAACCGAGCAGTTCTTCGACCGTCTTACCGCGCTTGGCAGCGATTTCGGACGGGCTACGAAGGTTGCTCAGAGCGTTGAGGGTGGCACGAACGAGGTTGTAGGGGTTCGTGGAACCGTAGGCCTTGGCAACGACGTTGCGGATGCCGACGGCGTCGCAAACCGCACGCATCGGGCCGCCGGCGATCACGCCGGTGCCTTCCGGAGCGGGCATCATGATGACGCGCGAAGAGCCGTGACGGCCTTCAACGGCGTGATGCAGCGTGCCGTTCTTGAGCGGGACGCGCTTCATCGTGTGACGGGCGCGTTCCATAGCCTTGGAGACGGACTGCGGCACTTCGCGGGACTTGCCCGTGCCCATGCCGATGCGGCCGTCGCCGTCGCCAACAACCGTGAGAGCAGCGAAAGCGAGAATGCGGCCGCCCTTCACAACCTTCGTGACGCGGTTGACCGCGATCATCTTTTCACGCAGACCGTCGTCGAGTTCTTCGACCGCGTTTTTAGCTTGAACCTTAGCCATAAGCTCCTCTTAGAACTTGAGGCCGGCTTCGCGCGCAGCTTCGGCGAGCGCGGCGACACGGCCATGGAAACGGTAGCCGGAACGGTCGAAGGCGCAGGATTCGATACCGGCGGCCTTGGCCTTTTCGGCGATACGCGCGCCGACGATCTTGGCGGCGGCAATGTTGCCACCACGACCCGTCACATTCGCGAGCTGAGCGCGGACTTCGGGTTCGACCGTGGAGGCCGAAACCAGCGTGCGGCCGTTGTCGGCCGAAATGATGCTGGCGTAGATGTGCAGATTGGTACGATGAACCGTCAGGCGATCGACCTTCTGCAACAAAATGCGGGCGCGCGTGGCACGCGCACGACGCAAACGGCTTTGTTTCTTGTTGATCATCTTGAAGGTCCTCGATTACTTCTTCTTCGTTTCCTTGATCACGACAACTTCGTCGACGTAGCGGACGCCCTTGCCCTTGTAGGGTTCGGGAGCGCGGTACGCACGGACTTCGGCAGCGGTCTGACCGACCTTCTGCTTGTCGGCGCCCTTGATGACGATTTCCGTCTGGCTGGGCGTTTCGACCTTCACACCGGCGGGCATCTTGTGCGCGATCGGGTGCGAGAAGCCGAGGGAAAGATTCAGGGTGTCGCCCTGGGCCTGCGCGCGGTAACCCACGCCGACCAGCTGGAGCTTCTTCTGGAAGCCGACGGAGCAGCCCTTGACCATGTCGTTGACGAGAGCGCGCATCGTGCCGACGTTGGCGTTGGCTTCGCGCGTTTCGACCGTCATGGCAAAGTGCAGAGCGCCGTTTTCTTCCGTGATCTGGACGAACGGAAGAACGTGCATCGAGACTTCACCCACGGGGCCCTTGACCGTGATCGTGTCGTTCGTAAGGGTGTAGGAAACACCCTTGACGATCTGAACCGGGATCTTGGCAATACGACTCATTTCACACTCCTTCAGGCTTAGGCGACGTAGCAGAGAACTTCACCGCCGATGCCGGCCGCACGCGCAGCGCGGTCCGTCATCACGCCCTTCGGCGTGGAAACGATCGCGATGCCGAGACCGTTCATCACCTGGGGAATCGAACCATGGTTCTTGTAGATACGGAGGCCGGGACGCGAAACGCGTTCGATGCGTTCGATGACCGGACGGCCGGCGTAGTACTTCAAACCGACATGCAGTTCGGGCTTACCTTCGTTGGCCACGACGGTGTAACCGTCAATGTAGCCTTCTTCCTTAAGGACCTTGGCAATGGCGACCTTCAGCTTGGAGGAAGGCATAACCACTTCGGCCTTATCGACAATCTGACCGTTACGGATACGGGTCAGCATGTCGGCGATCGGATCACTCATACTCATTGTGCAATCTCCTCGCTTACCAGCTGGCCTTCACGAGGCCGGGAATGTCACCGCGCATGGCGGCGTCACGAATCATGCCACGGCACAGACCGAACTTGCGGAACGTGCCACGGGGACGACCGGTCAGAGCGCAGCGGTTGCGCTGGCGAACCGGGCTCGCGTTGCGCGGAAGCGCCTGCAACTTGGCACGGGCTTCGAGGCGCTCTTCCACCGAGCGGGTAGCGTCGTTAATAATAGCCTTGAGGGCGGCGCGCTTGGCCGCGAACTTGGCAACCGTAGCGGCGCGCTTGGCTTCGCGGTTAATAAGAGCAAGTTTTGCCATTTTGCGTCTACCTCAATTGCGGAACGGGAAGTTGAACCCGGCGAGAAGCGCCTTGGCTTCTTCGTCGGTCTTCGCCGTCGTGGTGATCGAAATGTTCATCCCGCGGACCGCATCGATCTTGTCGTATTCGATTTCCGGGAAGATGATCTGTTCCTTGAGACCGATGTTGTAGTTGCCACGGCCGTCAAAGGCGCGGCCGGAAACACCGCGGAAGTCGCGAACACGCGGGAAAGCGATGGTCACGAGACGATCGAGGAAGTCGTACATGCGTTCGCCGCGGAGCGTCACCATGCAGCCGATCGGCATGTTTTCGCGAATCTTGAAGTTCGCGATGGCCTTGCGGGTGCGCGTGATGACCGGCTTCTGACCGGCGATCTTGGTCATGTCGGCAACGGCGTTGTCGACGAGCTTCTTGTCGTTAACAGCTTCACCAACGCCCATGTTCAGCGTGATCTTGGTGATACGCGGAACTTCCATAATGGACTTGTAACCGAACTTCTTGGTGAGTTCGGGAACGATGGTGTCGCGATAAATGGTAGCAAAACGAGACATCATCACCCTCATTCGGCCTTGGCACCGACAACGGCGCCGTTGCTCTTAAAGACACGGACCTTCTTGCCGTCGACGATCTGGAAACCGACGCGGTCGCCCTTGCCCGTTTCCGGATTGACCAACATGACGTTGGACTGATCGATCGGCATGGTCTTGTCGACGATCCCGCCGGCAACGCCGAGAGCGGGGTTCGGACGAACATGCTTCTTAACGACGTTCACGCCTTCGACGAGAACGTGACGATCATCGACGCGGGAGAGGACGGTGCCCTTCGTGCCCTTGTCGCGGCCACAAATGACGATGACTTCGTCACCCTTACGGATACGCTGCATCGCTTCTCCTTCTTAGATCACTTCGGGAGCGAGCGACACGATCTTCATAAACTGCTCGGTACGCAGTTCACGCGTAACCGGCCCGAAGATACGGGTGCCGATGGGCTCCAGCTTGTTGTTGAGCAGAACGGCGGCGTTACCGTCGAAGTTGATCGACGAGCCGTCGGGGCGGCGAACACCGTGGGCCGTGCGAACGACGACGGCGTTGTAGACTTCGCCCTTCTTGACGCGGCCGCGCGGGGCCGCTTCCTTGACCGTCACCTTGATGACGTCACCGATGTTGGCATAACGGCGCTTCGAGCCGCCCAACACCTTGATACACATCACCGAACGAGCGCCGGTGTTATCGGCGACGTCCAGTCGGCTTTGCATCTGAATCATGGTTGAATAAATCCCAACTTATTCCGCAATGGCGGATAGTATTGGTCCCGTTACGGGAGGAAGATCTCGTTATTTCCGCCGTGAAACCCGACCGTGTGTCGGGGTGGCGAAAAGGAACTCGACCCGAGAAAATGCATCGCCCGGACTTACCACCAGGGCAGGTCCGGGCGATAGGGTTGCAACTATAAACGAAGGAATTCGTTTGTGCAACCCGAATCAGCGATTTTTTTTCGCTTTAGAGGACGACGGCCTTTTCGAGGACTCGCGTCACGGTCCAGGACTTCGTCTTGGAGATCGGACGCGTTTCAGCGATTTCAACCTTGTCGCCTTCCTGGCAGCCGATTTCGTCGTGAGCGTGATACTTCTTGCTCTTGACGACGTACTTGCCGTAGAGGGGGTGCTTGACCTTACGTTCAACGAGGACCGTAACGGTCTTTTCCATCTTGGAGCTGGTCACCGTGCCCTGGAGGGTACGGGTCAGCGCTTCTTTGGTCTGTTCCGTCATTTCGTGGTCGCCTTTTCGGTAAGGAGCGTACGGACGCGGGCGATGTCGCGACGCGTCTTACGCAACAAGCTGGTGTTCTGGAGCTGCTGGGTGGCCTGCTGCATGCGGAGCTTGAATTCCGTGTTGAGCAGGTCCTGCAATTCCTTCTGAAGAGCGTCCTTGTCGAGGGCGCGCATTTCTTTAACGTTCATGTCCGTCTCCTTACATGCCGATCTGGCGGACAACAAACGTGGTCTTCACGGGCAGCTTGGCGGCCGCGAGCGCGAAGGCTTCGCGGGCGAGCTGTTCGTCGACCCCGTCCATTTCATAAAGAACACGGCCCGGCTGCACCAAAGCGACCCAGTATTCCGGATTGCCCTTACCGTTACCCATACGGACTTCAGCAGGCTTGCTGGAGATGGGCTTGTCCGGGAAGATGCGGATCCAGACGCGGCCGCCACGCTTGATGTGACGCGTGATGGCACGACGGGCGGCTTCGATCTGGCGAGCGGTGATGCGACCGCGTTCGACAGTCTTCAGACCAAATTCACCGAACGACACGTTGGCGCCGCGGGTGGCGAGGCCGTAGTTACGGCCCTTCTGGTCCTTACGATATTTGCGACGATTGGGCTGCAGCATCGTTATTCTCCGTCCTTAGCAGCGGGCTTGCGGGCCTGCTTGGAATCATTACGACGACCGTTGTTGCGGCGAGCACCGGGCTTGCCGGCACGGTCGCCCGGGCGACGGCTGCGGCGGTCTTCGCGGGGCTGTTCGGCTTCAACGGCGCCGAAGTTGTCACCCTTGTAGACCCAGACCTTGACGCCCACGACACCGTAGGTCGTGTGCGCTTCGGAGAAGCCGTAGTCGATGTTCGCACGGAGCGTGTGCAGAGGCACGCGGCCTTCACGGTACCATTCGGAACGGGCGATGTCGGCGCCGTTGAGACGGCCCGAGGACATCACCTTGACGCCGAGGGCGCCGAGGCGCATGGCGTTCTGCATGGCGCGCTTCATGGCGCGGCGGAACATAACGCGCTTTTCGAGCTGCTGCGTGATGCCGTCGGCGATGAGCTGAGCGTCGAGCTCGGGGCGGCGAACTTCTTCGATGTTGACGTGAACGGGCACGCCCATCATCTTCTGAACTTCAGCCTTGAGCGCTTCGATGTCGGCGCCCTGCTTGCCGATCACAACACCGGGACGAGCCGAGAAGATCGTGATGCGAGCGTTGTTGGCCGGACGTTCGATGAGAATACGAGAGACGCTGGCGTTGCGGAGCTTCTTCATGAGGAAGCTGCGAACAGCAAGGTCTTCACCGAGCGTACGGGAGAATTCACGGCCGACCGCATACCAGCGCGACGTCCAGTTGCGCGTCACGGGAAGACGGAAGCCGGTGGGATTAATTTTCTGACCCATGGTACACCTTTACTTAGCTTGCGCGTCGCCAACGGTAATGTAGATGTGGCTCGTCTGCTTGTTGATGCGCGTGCCGCGGCCCTTGGCGCGGGCGGCGAAACGGCGCAGCGTAGCGGCCTTTTCGACGTGAATCTTCGTCACGAAGAGTTCGTCAACGTCAGCACCGTCATTGTGCTCGGCGTTGGCGATCGCCGAAAGGAGAGCCTTCTTGATGATGACCGCAGCCTTCTTCTGGGTGAAGGAAAGGATAACCAGGGCCTTGTCCACGGGCTTGCCGCGAACGAGGTCCGCAACCAGACGGCCCTTCTGAGCCGAAAGGCGGACGCCACGAACGATAGCAGTAGTTTCCATTTACTTACCCACCTTCTTGTCACCGGCGGCGTGGCCCTTGAACGTGCGGGTGTGCGCAAATTCACCGAGCTTGTGGCCAACCATATTTTCGTTGATGTACACCGGCACATGCTGACGGCCGTTGTGAACGGCGATCGTGAGACCGATGAATTCAGGAAGAATGGTCGAACGACGCGACCAGGTCTTCAGCGGACGCTTGTCGCGGCTGGCCTGGGCGGCCTCAACCTTCTTCATCAGGTGCCCGTCAACAAACGGGCCTTTCTTCAAGGAACGAGACATTCTCAGGCCCCCTTACTTACGGTTACGGCGCGACACGATCATCGAGTCGGTGCGCTTGCTGTTGCGGGTACGATAGCCCTTCGTGAGCTGGCCCCACGGCGTGACAGGAGCACGACCGGTACCGGTCTTGCCTTCACCACCACCGTGCGGGTGATCCACCGGGTTCATGGCAACGCCACGGACCGTCGGACGGATGCCGCGCCAACGGGTGGCGCCGGCCTTGCCGAGTTCGCGCAGGCTGTTTTCTTCATTGCCGACCGTGCCGATCGTGGCGCGGCATTCAATGAGAACGCGGCGGACTTCGCCGGAGCGCAGACGGATCTGAGCGTATTCGCCTTCACGGGCGACGAGCTGAGCGAAGGCACCGGCGGCGCGGACGAGCTGAGCGCCCTTGCCCGGAAGGAGTTCGATGCAGTGAATCGTCGAACCGACCGGAATGTTGCGCAACGGGAGCGTGTTGCCGACCTTGATGGGCGATTCCGGACCGTTCATGATTTCCTGGCCGACAACAAGGCCCTTCGGGGCGATGATGTAGCGGCGTTCGCCGTCGGCGTAAAGCACGAGGGCGATGTTGGCGGAACGGTTCGGATCGTATTCGATACGTTCCACACGAGCGGGCACGCCGTCCTTGGCGCGCTTGAAGTCGATGATGCGATAAGCGCGCTTCGAACCGCCACCCTTATGGCGGCAGGTGATGTGCCCATTGTTGTTGCGACCGGAGCCGCGGTTCTTCTTTTCCGTCAACGGAGCATAGGGCTTGCCCTTGTGCAGTTCCTTGTTGACGACCTTAACCGCATGACGGCGACCGGCGGACGTCGGCTTGAGTTTGACGAGAGCCATTACTTCACCTCTTGCGCGAAGTTGATTTCCTGACCTTCAGCGAGGGCGACGTAAGCCTTGCGAACGTCGCTGCGCTTGCCCATGAAACGGCCAAAGCGCTTCTGCTTGCCCTTGGTATTCAGGATCTGAACGGATTCGACCTTGACGTTGAAGAGCTTTTCAACGGCGGCCTTGACCTCTGCCTTGGTGGCGTCGGGGATCACCACGAACGCGAGCTGATTGTGCTTTTCGCCAATCATCGTGCTCTTTTCGGTGATGACCGGGCCGCAGAGGACCTTCATAAGACGTTCCTGGTTCATGCCAACATCTCCTCAATCTCAGCAACAGCGGCCTTCGTGAGCACAACCTTATCGAAATAAAGCAGGCACAGCGGGTCGATATAGCGCGTAGGCACAACCAGGACATCCTTGATGTTGCGCGAGGCAAGGATCAGGTTGTCGTCAAGTTCTTCGGCGCCGACGACGATCATGGTCTTCGTAACGAGACCCATCGTCTTGAGCTGGGCGACGAAAGCCTTGGTCTTGGGCAGTTCGGCCTTGATCGTTTCGATCACGCAAAGACGTTCATCCGCGACGAGCTTCGAGAAGATGGTGGCCATGCCGGCGCGGTACATCTTCTTGTTGACCTTCTGCGAGAAGTTTTCATCGGGCTTGTTCGGGAAGGCACGACCGCCATGACGCCAAACAGGCGAGGAAGTCATACCCGAACGGGCGCGACCCGTGCCCTTCTGACGCCAGGGCTTCTTGGTCGAATGATGAACCTCAGCGCGGGTGAGCTGAGCACGCGTACCGAGACGCGCATTGGCCTGGTAGGCAACCACGATCTGGTGCACCAGAGCTTCGTTGTATTCACGACCGAACACGGCGTCGGCAGCTTCGTGCTTAACCTGTTCGTTCAGGACATTCAGTTCCATTGTTTCGCTCCTTACGCCTTCACAGCGGGACGAACGACGACCTTGCCGCCCTTGGCGCCCGGAACGGCACCGCGAACCAACAGAAGCTGACGTTCAGTGTCAACACGCGCGATCACGAGATTCTGGGTCGTGCGCTGGACATCACCCAAATGACCCGCCATACGCTTGCCGGGGAACACGCGGCCCGGGTCCTGACGGTTACCGATGGAACCGGGAGCACGGGTCGTCACGGAGTTACCGTGCGAAGCGCGGTTGGACGAGAAGTGGTGACGCTTGATGGCGCCGGCGAAACCCTTACCGATCGTGGTACCGGTCACGTCAACCTTCTGACCTTCCTTGAACATGTCGCAGGAAAGGGTCATACCGGGCTTGAATTCGGCGACCTGGTTTTCGTCGATATGGAATTCCTTGAGCATGGAACCGGCTTCCACGCCAGCCTTAGCATACTGACCGGCGAGGGGCTTGCTCACGCGCGAGGGCTTCTTGGAGCCGAACGCGACTTGGATTGCGTTGTAGCCGTCGGTTTCGACCGTCTTCACCATCGTGACACGGTTGTTCGACACATCGAGGACCGTCACGGGAACGGAAACACCGTCTTCCGTGAAGATACGCGTCATGCCGATCTTGCGACCGACGAGGCCGAGCTTATCACTCATTGTTTTCTCCACCCCGGCTACGATTGGCCGGGACCGTTTTTCGAAAGAAAGCCATTCACCCGAAAGGGATCAGGCAGAAAGGCGCGATTTTAAACGTAAATCAACGACTTACGCAACGAAGCGGGTCGATTTTTTACGATCGCGATAAAAACCGATTACTGAACCTTGATCTTGACATCCACGCCGGCGGGAAGGTCGAGCTTCATGAGCGCGTCCACCGTCTTGTCCGTCGGATCAACGATGTCCATCAGACGCTGATGCGTGCGGATTTCGAGCTGATCGCGGCTGGTCTTGTTGACGTGCGGGGAACGGAGGATGTCGAAGCGCTGAATGCGCGTGGGAAGGGGAACGGGGCCACGGACCACGGCGCCGGTGCGCTTGGCGGTGTCGACGATTTCGAGAGCCGACTGGTCGATGAGCTTGTAGTCGTAGGCCTTGAGGCGAATGCGAATGCGCTGGGACTGCATTTCGTAATTCCTGTAAAAAGAACATAAAAAAGAACAGAGGATGCGGAGTATAACCCCGCATCCTCTGCTTTTCAACTGAATGTGCTCAGTTTTTTCGCGATGCTTCGAAAATTATTCGATGATCGCGGCAACGACACCAGCGCCGACGGTGTGACCGCCTTCACGGATGGCGAAGCGAAGGCCCTGTTCCATGGCGATCGGGCAGATGAGCTGAACCGTCATCTGGATGTTGTCGCCAGGCATGAC
>CASEFX010000003.1 GCA_949287305.1 uncultured Sutterella sp.
AACTGGATCTCTTGCCGGCAAAAGTTGTGAGCTGGTTACGTGTCTTCTTTCAAGTAAAAGCCCCGCCGCGCACCTTCTGGTGATGCATGCGACAGGGCTGGAAACGGGTCTAGCTTGTAAGGCTAACCCGGGAGTTTAGGCCGAAGGCCGCGCCCCTTTCCCGGACAAAGCACGCTCCGGCGGCCGGTCACGAAGGACCGTCCGTCGGTCGGATCGTCAGTTGCCGAACCACTTGCGGTAGATCTTGTCGAACGACCCGTCCGCCTTCATGGCGTCGAGCGTCGAGTTGAGTTGCGCAAGAAGTTCGCCGTTCTGCTTGTTCACGGCAAAGCCGTACTGATCTTCGGAAAGAACGTAGGGCATCTCGGTGAGTCCCATCCCCTTCGACGACTTCTGAGCGAGGAAGTACTCGTTCACGGGTCGGTCGTTCACCATTGCGAAGCACCCGCCCTGGCTCAATTCCATAAAGGCTTCGGCCGCGGAATTGAAGGTGCGGATGGTCGTGCCGGGAATGCGCTTCATGTAGACGGCGCCCGCGGACCCGATCTCGGCGCAGAGGCACTGGTTTTCCAGGCTTTCCGGACCGGTGATCTTGGGAGCGTTGGCCTTCGTCGTCATGATCGTGAGACCCGCGTCGTAGTAGGGTTTCGTAAAGTCGACCTTGGCCGCGCGCTCGGGCGTGATGGTCAGGGCCGAAACCGCCACATCGACGGATTTCGCGAGAAGCGCGGGAACGAGCGCGTCCAGACCCATGGAGACGATTTCGATTTCGCGGTCCATCCGCTTGCCGACCTCGCGGATGAGGTCCATGTCGAAACCTTCATACCGACCGCTCTCGGTATCAAGATATTCAAAGGGCGGATAGGCCGTGAGCGATCCAACGCGCAGCACCTTCTGGGCGGCGGGTCGGGTTTCGTCGACGGGTTTGGCGAACGCGTCCTGCGTTTCGATGGAGAGGGACGCAAACAAGGAGCCGATGATGACGGCGGAGACGGCTGCGACGGCAGCAAACTTTTTGGTGTTAGCCATGATGAAGGGCCTCGATATAACGGGCGGATTGTGCAGCCTGTACTCGTCCCTCTAGGTATCGTTCACATGCTTTGCGGTCTCGACAAACGGAAACCGCGCCGCGGGGACTCTCATACAGCCGGACCCTCCTCGGGTGGCCGTTCCGTTCAGTGCCGGACACAAGCGGCCTCAAACGGAACTTTAAGTGCGGATTGTCTATGTACGGAGACGGGATCGTCCGTCTCCGGAAGGCTCGGTCGGGCGGAAGCACTTCCGAACTCCTTCCCTCGGCCGGGAGGCGACTCCCGTCCGGATCCTCAGCGCCTTCACGGGCGTTTCGGATGGATCCATCCTACTTCGGTTTTTGTGCGGCGCAACCGAAGCTTCCCCTCTTTTTCGTGAAGAAAACGTCGTTTCTTGATTCTCATCAAAAACTCCTTCCCAAACGTCGGAGCGTCGTCGCGTAAGTTTGCCGTAAGCCTTTGCCTTTGCGCGCTCGTTATCATAGGAAATGTCGACGGCTCGCCGAACATTGGGAGAACGGTGTGCGGCCTCCCTACGGGGAGAAACAAACGGCCGGCGTCACAAAAAACAAACTCAAAGGGAGTCTTCATGAACTGCAAAAAATCCCTTCTGACCGTTGCGGTCGCTCTCGCCCTGCCACTTTCCGTCATGGCTTCGGGCGGCGCTTCCGGCACGAAGATCGACTGGATCGTCGAGGGCGAACTCGGCACGATCGTCATCAATCCCTACGACATCGCGCCTCTGACGGCCGTGATCCGCAACGGCGGCTACGTCCTCACGAAGGCGTCGGTGCGCGTCGTTCCGAAAAAGGGCGGCCAGGAAATCCGCTACGACGTCGGTCCCCAGACGCTTCTGACCCACGGCGGCATCCCGGTCTGGGGGCTTTACGCCGACTACATGAACACGGTCGAAGTGCGCTACACGCGCGTCTTCCAGGGTAAGAGCGAAGAAAAGACGGAAACCTACAAGATCCGCACCGCCCCCGTCTACTTCGAAGCGACGGGGAACCGCGCGCAGTCTCCCGGAGCCTTCCAGATCGACGTGAAGACCCGTCCGTCGAAGGAATTCCAGGACCGTCTCTACTTCATCAACAACCTTCTCTCTCCGGGCCCGAAGTCGCAGCAGGTCGTCTGGAACAACCCGGTGGGCGGCGCCCAGGAATGGGCCAACTATCCGCAGAACGCCGTCGTCGACACGACGGGCGAAACGCGCTGGTTCATGAAGCCCGACGCGATCTACGATCCGCGGGATCCCTTCAAGTCCGGCATCATGATGGGCTTCCATCAGAACGACGACGGCACCCTCACCTGGGGCTACGGTCAGCGCTACGTGAAGTACGACATCATGGGCCGTCAGGTTTACAACCGTCTGATTTCGCCCAACTACAACGACTTCTCGCACGCTCTGAGCGTCGGCGAAAACGGCCATCAGTTCCTGCGCGTGGGGTCGTCCGACCTTCGCCGCGCCGACAACACGCACGTGCGCACGGTGCGCGACGTGATCATCGAAGTGGATTCCGAATCGGGGAACGTCGTCGACGAATGGCGTCTCTTTGAAATCCTCGATCCGCAGCGCAACATCGTCTTGAAGTCGATCGACCAGGGCGCGGTGTGCCTGAACGTCGACCTCTCGAAGTCGGGCCAGACCCTGACGGCCGAACAGATCGCCAAGCTCGAGGCGCAGCACGCCTTCGGCGACATCACCGGCACGGGCGCGGGCCGCAACTGGGCGCACGTGAATTCGGTCGACTACGACGCCGAAGACGACTCGATCATCATTTCGTCTCGTCATCAGTCGGCCGTCGTCAAGATCGGCCGCGACAAGAAGGTGAAGTGGATCCTCGCCGCCCCGAACGGCTGGCGCGGCGAATGGAAGGACAAGGTCCTCACGCCCGTCGACAAGGACGGCAATCCCTTGAAGTGCCGTCTCGGCAAGTGCGAAGGCGACTTCGACTGGACCTGGACGCAGCACACCGGCTGGAAGATCAACGAAATGAGCAAGGGCGACATCATCTACGTGTCGGTCTTTGACAACGGCGACGGACGCGCCTTCCTGCAGCCCGACGATCCGAAGGAAAAGTACAGCCGCGCGGTCGTCTACAAGATCGACCAGAAGAAGATGACCGTTCAGCAGGTTTGGGAATACGGCAAGAACCGCGGTCACGAACTCTATGCGCCGATCACGTCTTCGGTCGAATACTGGAAGGACAAGGATTCGCTCCTCGTCTACTGGGCTTCGATCGGCGTAGGCTCGAAGGAAGGTCCCGCTCCGGTTCTGACCGAATTCAAGTGGGGCGAATCGAAGCCTTCGATCGAACTGAAGTTCCACAACACGCTCGGCTACCGCGCTCTGCCGATCGACGTGCAGAAGGCCTTCGCCAAGTAAGTTCCTTCCCCTTTCGGAGCGCCCCGCGCGCTCCGTGATAAGCCTCCCTCGGCCGATGAGACCGTTGGAGGCTTATTCTTTGCGAAGCCCCATCGGCCCACCGTCGGGCGCTTCGTCAAAACCGTATCCCGAAGCGCTTCGGCCTCAGGGGCGCAGAGCCCGTCCGTGTTATGATTGCTCCGCATTCTCGGGGGCACATCCGCCCTCTTTTCCATTGATTCGGACACAGTAAGGAGTCCACCGTGACGAAAGTTCTTCTCATGATTCTCGACGGCTGGGGCATCGGCCGCGGCGACAAGGCCGACGTGATCGGGACCGTGCGCCCGCCCTTCATGATGAAGCTCACCCACGACCACCCCCATGCGACGCTTCGCACCGACGGCCTCGCCGTCGGCCTTCCCGAAGGTCAGATGGGGAATTCCGAAGTCGGCCACCTCAACATCGGGGCTGGCCGCGTCCTCTATCAGGACCTCGTCAAGATCAACCGGGCCGTCGCCGACGGTTCCCTCGCTTCGGTCCCGGGCGTCGCGAAGATGCTTGAATCCGCCAGGAAGTCGGGGCGCCTCCACGTCATGGGGCTTCTCTCCGACGGCGGCGTGCACGCTTCGCTCGAGCACATCCTCGCCGTCGTGCGTCTTGCGCGCGAAGCGGGCGTCGAGAACGTGTATCTGCACGCCTTCATGGACGGCCGCGACACCGACCCCAAGAGCGGGATCGGGTTCGTGCGCGAAACCGTCGACGCCTTGAAGGCCTGCGGGGCGCACTTCGCGACGATGACGGGACGCTACTGGGCCATGGACCGCGACAAGCGCTGGGAGCGCATCCGCGAAGCCTACGGAGCACTTGTCTTGGGCGAAGGCGCGAAGGCCGAGGATCCGGCCGCGGCGCTCGAAGAGTCCTATGAGGAAGGCGTCACCGACGAATTCGTGAAGCCCGTCGTGATGACGACGAAGGACGGCACGGCCGTCGGAACGATCCAAAACGGCGACACGGTGGTCTTCTGCAACTTCCGCAACGACCGCGCGAAGGAGCTCACGATCGCGCTCACGCAACGAGACGTCGAGGAAGCGGACATGAAGCGCCTCTCGCTCGACTATTACACGATGACCCCCTACGATCCGACCTTCGAGGGGCTCACGGTCCTCTTCCCGAAGGACGAAGTGACGAACACGATCGGCGAATACGTTTCGTCTTTGGGCCTCACGCAGCTTCGCATTGCGGAGACGGAAAAGTACGCCCACGTGACGTTTTTCCTCAACGGCGGGCGCGAAGCGCCCTTTGAAGGCGAAGACCGCATTCTCGTCAACTCCCCGAAGGTCGCGACCTACGATCTGCAGCCCGCGATGAGCGCCCCCGAAGTGACGGAGCGTCTCGTCGAAAACATTCGTGAAAAGGCCCCCGACCTCATCGTCCTCAACTTCGCCAACGGCGACATGGTGGGCCATACGGGCGTCTACGACGCGATCGTCGAAGCCGTGAAGACCGTCGACGGCTGCGTCGAAAAGGTCGTGACGGCCGCCCGCGCCGCGGGCTACGACGTCGTGATCTGCGCGGACCACGGGAACGCCGACAACGCCGTGAACGCCGACGGCTCGCCCAACACGGCGCACTCGCTCAACCTCGTTCCGGTGATCGTGGTGTCGGAGCGCGTAAAGAGCGTTCGCGACGGCGTCCTTGCCGACGTGGCGCCCACGGTCCTCGATCTGATGGGCCTTGAAAAGCCCGCCGAAATGACGGGACAGTCGCTCGTCGAAAAGGCCTGATCGGGTCACAGCTGGAAAAACCATACCGAGGGCCGGCCGGATCTTCCGCGTCGGCCCTTCTTTCCTCATTCTTCATCATGAGAACGGAACCGCAAATCGGCCCGCGCTTCTGGCCGGGCTTTCTGAAAACGCTGCCGCCCTTGCGCAACGTCACCTACGTCGTCTTCTTCGCGGCGGGGATGATCAGCGCCCTCTGGGCGGGGCTCATTCCAAGCCTCAAGACGGCGCTGAACGTTGACGAAGGCGTCTTGGGAACGATGCTTCTGGGCCTCGGGATCGGGTCGCTCGTCATGATGCCGGTGACGGGGCGTCTCGTCGCCCGCTGGGGCTGCCGCGCGGTGCTGCGCACGAGCCTGCCGCTCATGGCCGTCTTCATCGTGACGCTCGCCTTCACGACGAACGTGTGGCTCGCCGCCGCACTCGTCATTCTCTTCGGCGGCGCCTTGGGCGTCACCGATGTCTCGATGAACGTGCAGTCGGTCGTCGCGGAAAAGCGCGAAAAGCGAGCGATTCTCTCGGGCTTTCATGCGGCCTACTCGTTTGGCGGCATGTCGGGCGGGTTCTTTTTCGCGGCCCTCGTCGGGATCGGCCTGCCCGTCTGGGCGGCGGTCCTCACGGGCGTGGTCCTGATCGTCGCGGTCGCGACCGCCTGGAGCCCCTGGTCTCTGGGCCCGGGGGAAACCGAAGACGACGGCGGGAAGACCGAAGAAAAGAGCGAAAAGCCCCCAAAGAAACCCCTGATCCTCTACGTCACTGCCTTCTTCTGCTTTGCGTTCTTCCTTACGGAAGGGAGCCTTCTCGACTGGAGCGCGCTCTATCTGCGGGACCTCAAAAACGCCGACACGGCCGCGGCCGCGCTCGGCTACTCGGTCTTCTCGGCCGCCATGACGATCGGCCGCACCTTCGGGGACCGCATCATCGCGCGTTTCGGACGGCGCCGCGTCTTCCTTACGGGGACGCTCTGCGCGATCCTCGGTTATGCGGTGCTCCTCACGATTCCGGGCCTCTGGAGCGCCTACGCAGCGCTTTTCGTGATGGGGATCGGCTGCTCGAACCTCGTTCCGATCGCCTTCTGGCTCGCCGGCAACTGCCCGGGCGTCTCGGTCTCGAAGGGCCTCGCCTTCGTGGTGTCGACGGGCTACGCGGGGATTCTCGCGGGACCGGCCGCGATCGGCTTCATCGCCCGCCACACGGGGCTTGACACGGCCTTCCTCATGGTGGCCCTCATGACGACCGTGGTGCTCGTCATGAGCCTCAAGGTCTTCCCGAAGGACTGAGTCCTCCCCTCACGGAACACCGCCCGCGGGCGGTAGGAAGCGAGACGATCCTTCGGCACAATATCTCTTGTGGCGGATGGCTCCCTCCATTGGTTTCTGTCTCCTTCCAATCGACGCTTTTGGTCGGGCGTCGGCCACACACAAAATCACAAGGGTCTCTCCTTAAGTCTTCGGGCGTCGGATCTTCGGGTTCGGCGCCCTTTTCTTTGCGCTCTTTGCCGATCGATCGTTTTGAGCAACGATCCGAAGAGAAAGGACAAGGAGTGGACGCGCGGACCCGCTACCCTAAGGACATGGAAAAGTCGGGCGAGCCCCGACCGTCCTTTGGAACCGAACCAGGAAATCGATCATGCAACGCCGCACTTTCCTTCAGACCTCCGCCGCCCTCGCGGTCACCGCGAGTCTGCCGACCCTTTCGTCGGCCGCCGGCACCAATCCCTTCCCCTATCCCTTGACGCATGCCGTGACTGACGCGTCCGCCCCGGAAGTGTTCTTCACGAAGGACATTTCTCCGGCCGGTCTCATCAAGATTTACGAGCGCCTCGGCCAGAAGCGTCAGGGCAAGGTCGGCGTCAAGGTTTGCTTTGAAACGCCGAACGGTCCGCATCTTGATCCGAAGCTCGTTCACGCCTTTGCCGACCACGTGAACGGGAAGCTTCTCGACTGCACCTACTACCCGCCCCGCGACACGGTGGCAAAGCACTTGAAAGTCGCCAAGGGGAACGGCTTCGACACGTCCCGCATCGACATCATCGACGCCGAAGGGACCGTGGACCTTCCGATTGAAGGCGGCAAGCACCTCAAGTTCTCGCGCATCGGCTCGCACTACAACGACTACGACACGATGATCGGGCTCTGCCGCTTCAAGTCGCACCACATCGAGTTCTACGGCGGGATGCTCAAGAACCTCTCGATCGCCATCGCCCCGATGCAGGGGAAGTGGCTCATCCACAGCGCCGGCAAAACGGACAGCGGCTTTTCGCCTAGCGACAACCACATTGAAACGCAGGCCATGGCCGACTACGTGAAGGGCGTGATGGACGCGAAGAAGGGCCGCTGGGTCTTCCTCACGGTCCTCGACGCCGTCGATCCGACCGACGGTTGCGAAGGCGCGAAGAACCTCGGCAACATCGGGATTCTCGCGAGCACGGACCCGGTCGCGATCGACCGGGCCGCGATCGACATCACCTTCGGCGCGGCCGCGACGCCCGAACTGCGCCGCGAATGGGAAGAGCATCACGGGACCTATCTCACGAGCGACGCCGAAGCCGTGGGCGTCGGCAAGACCCACTACCGCTTCACGCCGATCGACTGAACGGCTCGTGAAACTATGATTCCCTTTCGGGAATGTAATGAAGGGGTCGCCCGCAGGCGGCCCCTTCGCATTGGCACTGAATTATCCGAGTGATCAGACGACGGGCGCCACGTCGAGGAGCGTGAGCACCAGCGGCACCCCGGCGGCCGAGAGAAGCGTCGAGAGGAAGATCGCGTTGCTCGCCGCGCCCTCCTCCGCCTCGAATTCGTTCGCCATCAAAAAGACGTTGATCGCGACGGGAAGCGCGGAAAGAAGCACGGTCGCGTTCGTCTCGAGCTCCCCAAGACCCATCGCGCGGCAGAGCACCCATACGAAGAAGGGTTGCAAGCCGATCTTCACCGCCGTCACGACCGAACCCTTCGGCAAAGAAGCGAAGAAGCTGTGGCGCGCAAGCCCCATCCCCACCGCCAAGAGGCACATGGGCGTCGTGCTCGCCGCGACGAGTCCCACGGTCTGATCCACGACCTTGGGGAGTTGCCAGCCGGTGAGCCCCCAGGCCGTGCCGCAAAGAATCCCGAGCACCACGGGGTTCTTCACGACCTTGAAAAGCGACCGGAGGATCTTCCGCATGTCGGGCTTTCCGTCCTCGCGCCCGAACTCGACCGACGCGATCGCAAGCGTCCAGAGAAGAAGCACGTTGAAGACGATCAGAAGCGAAATCGTCGGCATGGCGGCCTGACCGAGACTCACCTCGACGATCGGGACACCCAGTTGCACGTTGTTGCCGAAAATCCCCGCCATCGCGAGGACCGTCGTCCCCGCCGCACCGCAGCGGAAAAGCTTTCCGTAGAGTCCCCGCGCGAGGAAAAAGAGCAGGAGGCAGGACCCGAAGAAGGGAATGAGCACGCGCCAGTCCGCCGGAGGCATCTCCGACAAGTGCGAGAGCATCTTGAAGAGAAGCGCCGGCATCAGAAGCTTGAAGGTGACGCTTCCCAAGGCCTTTTGCGCCGCCTCGGGGATGAAGCGGATTTTCGCGAGTCCCCAGCCGATGAAGACGAGCGAAAAGAGCGGCGCGCAGAGTTCCAGGTGGTAGAGAAAGAGAGACATCACTGCATCCCGCTTCAGTCGGAGACGGCGAATTCCGCGGCCTTCGCGGCGTGGAAGATCGTCGTGTCAAAGACAGGCAAAGGCGAATCCTTCTGCTTTACGAGAAGACCGATTTCCGTGCAGCCGAGGATCACGGCTTCGGCGCCCTGGGCTTGAAGATCCCGGATGATGCGCACGAACTCTAGGCGCGATTCGTCTCGAATGACTCCGAGACAGAGTTCGTCGTAGATCACGCGGTTGACGACCTCAACGTCTTCCGGATTCGGAATCAGGACGTCGAGTCCGCGCGCGACAAGGCGCGACTTGTAGAAGTCCTGCAGCATCGTGTACTTCGTGCCGAGAAGCGCCGTGCGGCGAACGCCCGCCGCGAGAAGCGCGTCGGCTGTGGCGTCGGCGATGTGCAGAAGCGGCACGCCCGCGGCGCGCTCGACTTCGTCGGCGACCTTGTGCATGGTGTTCGTGCAGATCACGATCGCGTCGGCCCCGGCGGCAACGAGTCCCTTGGCGGCGCGGCCGAGAAGTTCCGCGCTTCCCGCCCACTCGCCCTTCGCCTGCTGTGCCTCCACCTCGGCGAAGTCGACGCTGTAGAGGACGATCTTTGCGGAATGGAGTCCGCCCAGAGATTTAGCGACGCGTTCGTTGATTTCCTTGTAGTAGGTGACGGTGCTCTCCCAACTCATGCCGCCCAAGAGTCCGATAGTTTTCACAACGCTTCTCCGAAAAACGAAAACAAGCCCATCATCCCAAATCCCGGGACCTCGAGGCAACGGTCCTAAGGAAAAGGCTGTAAACCACCGCAGAGAAAAAAAGGACTGCGGAGGTGAAGACGGACCAACCCGTCTCTCCCCCGCAGCCTTACCTTCGTCCTACTTCATGCCGGACGAGCAAGCGTCAGGCTTTGAGTTCGATTTCCGCAAAGTTCACGCCAGAGCTGCGATAGCGAACCTTGGGCTCGGTTCCGGCCTTTTCGGTCATCTTCTGAGCCGCCTCCCAAGCCTTGCGCTCTTCGGGTTTCTCAAGGTCGACAAGCTTCAGGGCTCCCGTCGGGCAATGTTCGACGCAGGCGGGCTTGCGGCCGTCCTTCAGACGGTGCGAGCAGAGCGTGCAGTGTTCGGCCTTGCCGGGCGTGCGGGTCTGATGCGCTTCTAAAACGCGTTCGACCAACGGCGTCTTGTCGGGCCAGTAGCTCGTGACGCCCTCCGTGTTGAACTGAGGAGCGCCGTAGGGACAGGCCGCGAGACACCGTTGGCATCCGATGCATTTCGATTGATCAACGAGCACTTCGCCGAACTTGCCTTTGTGTACGGCCTTCGTGGGACACGCGGCCAGGCAGGCCGGATTTTCGCAATGTTGGCAGGACGTGCGGAAATAGTGAATACGCAGTGCCTTCCTGTCTTCCACGCGATCGATGCGGTTCCAGGCGATGCCGGGCGCAACCTGATTTTCTTCCTTGCACGCGACGAAGCAGGCATGACAGCCGATGCAGGCGTCGACGTTAACCAACAGACCATATTTCGCCATGATTTACGCCTCCTTCTTCGTGACCGACACGGGCATTTCAAAATAGGCGGGATAGCCGCTCATCGGATCCCAGTGACCGCGGCAGACGAGCTGCTGCGTGTTTTGCTTGCCGAGCCATCCGTACTGACCGTCGATGAGGCCGGGCGGAACAAGGATGGAAACCATGACACGCGCTTCGACGGGGCCGCCGAAAGGCGATCGGATTTCCACCGTGTCCCCTTCCCGGATGCCGCGCTTTTCGGCGTCGTCGGGGTTCATCGAGATCGTGAGGCGATCTTCGATTTCAAGGAGATACGGCTGATCCGAACGCGTCTTCGAGTGCGTGATGTAGGGCTTGCGGGCGCCGTTCAGGAACCGCAGATCGAATTCCTTCGTGAGCGGCATCATCGGCACGTAGGCGGGAATGCCGGGGTAACCGAATTTGGCGGCCCGTTCGGAGAAGAATTCGCACTTGCCCGAGGGCGTGTTGAAGCCGGGCTTGCCGTCCTTTCTCAAACCGCCTGTTTCGTACTTGCGGAAGGCCTTCTTCGGGGCGTCGAGCTTCGTCATGGCGGGGAGATCCGCGACGGCCTTGTCGAGGCGGCGGTTCCACTTCTGCAGGAGCCAGTCGAGCGCCTTTTCCGGGTCGCCGTCGAAAAAGTTTTCGGGCTTGTCGATGAGACAACCGAGTTCGAGCGCGATGCGCCAGTCTTCCTTGGCCTCACCCAGGGGTTTGACGGGCGTGCGCACGGCCACGCTGGAGGCGTAGATCCCGAAGGGAGCGTGTCGTTCGAAATTCATTGCAACCGGCAGGATGATGTCAAGCACATCGTGACTGTCGGGACGATAGAACATGTCGCAGGCAAAGCCGAATTCCAGCTTTTCAAAGGCCTTGCGGTATTCAGACGGCTGAGGCCAAATGTTGACGTTGAAGCCGAAGCCTGCGAACGCCTTGATCATACCCTTCTCCACCCATTCGGGGAAGAGATTCGGCGAGACGGCGTCCTTCATGTCGTTCCAGAGCGGCACGTTCTTCGCGTCATAGCGCGTGAGACGACGTTTCTTGTCGTTCCACCAGGCCCCGTCCTTCATGTCGGGGTGAATGCCAGAACTCGGATTGCCGAGGTTCTTCGGTCCCTTGTTGAAGGGAACGCCGCCGGGAATGTCGATGTAGCCCATGATGATGGGCAACAGAAGGAGCGCCCGGGTGTTGTTGATGCCGTTCGAATTGTGCGAGAGCGACTGCGTCGTGAGGGTGTAGCTCCCCGGCCCCTTCGCCCAAAGGCGAGCCGCCTCCACAATGAGTTTGGCGGGAACGCCCGTTTCCTCTTCGGCGTATTCGGGCGTAAAGCGCTCGCAGTACTCACGCAACTCGGCAAAGCCGTGGGTCCATTTCTCGACGAAAGCCTTGTCGTAGAGATTTTCCTTGATGATGATGCGGATCATCGCCATGGCCAACGCCACGTCCGTACCGATGCGCGGTTGCAGGTGGATGTCCGCGATTTCGGCGGTCTTCGTGCGGCGCGAATCGATCGTGATGATCTTGCAGCCGCGTTCCTTGGCGGCGATGATCTTCTGCCACCAACCCATGGGCTGCGCCCAGACGTTCGTGGCGAGGATCAGGAAGACCTTGGTTTCGGGCGAAGGCGGCGCACCGGTGTTGGGAGCGCCGAAGTTGAGTTCCTCGGCCATGGCGCAGCCCTGTCGGCAGGAGACGGACGATTCCGTCGCGTAGTGGTGCGAACCGTAGAAACGCGCGAGTCGCTGCACCGCGGGACGAGGTTCCTTCGGGTCGCCGCAGTAGAAAAGCGTTTTCTCCGGACCGTACTTTTCACGCACGCGCAGGAGTTCCGAAGCGATCGTCTTGTAAGCTTCTTCCCACGAGATGCGAACCCAACCCGGGTCTTTCGCGCCCTTGGGATTGGTGCGCTTCATCGGATAGAGAAGGCGGTTGGGATTGTAGAGGCGCTGCAGCGTCGAGAGGCCCTTCGAACAAAGGATGTGATTGGGGTTTTCCTTCCAGTTGTCGATGCGGGTGATGACGTTGCCGCGGGCCTCAAAGCGAATGCCGCACATCGGGACGTGATTGCAGGCGTCGCAAATGGAATAGCCGGTCCAGACCTTTTCGGAAGAATCGGCCGCCTTTGCGACGGTGAAGACGGAGGGCGCCAAAGCGCCTGATGTGACGAGCGAAACGCCCTGCAGAAGCGAGCGTCGGGAAAGATTCAGGGTCATAGGGGTCTCCTTATCGGAGTGTTGTTTTCTAACGATAATGTAATTCCCGGCACTTTTCGCGTTAATTGGTAGTAACGACGAAATTTCCTTGTGTCGCAAGACAATACGTTTTACCTAATCAGAATAGCGGCACGAAATAAAGTCCTTTTTCAATTGTCTTGGCAGTTATCTCGGAATAGGAAACGGCACTGAACCCCACCCACTGAAGAACCTCCGACGGTAGAATGTTGCGGCACTCCGAATCCCATACCGAGAAACGCCATGCGCCCTGTCGCTCTCCTTGCCGCGCTCCTAGCTCTGCCTCTCCTCTCCGAAGCCGCCGGCATTGAACTCACGATCGTGCACGCAAACGACACGCACTCGGCCGCGGCCGGAATCGACGGCCGCTACGCCGCCTGCCGCGAGGACGACGCCTGCACGGGCGGCTACGCCCGCATCGTGGAGGCGATCGAAACCCTGAGAAAGGAAAATCCGGCCGTATTGGCTCTGGATGCTGGCGACTTCTGGCAGGGAACGCACTTCTTTCGCACGGGCGGCCCCAACTGGGCGCTCGCCGCGATGAAGCGGATGCCTTGGGACGCCGTGACGCTCGGGAATCACGAGTTCGACGCGGGTTGCGCCGAGACCGCACACTACGTCGAAAACCTTCCGATGCCCGTCGTCGCCGCGAACGTTCTGCCGAATCCCCAGTGTCCGCTCGCCGAAGCGCCCATCAAGCCTTACGTCGTGAAGACCGTCGGGGGCGTGCGCGTGGGCGTCGTCGGACTTGCGAACGACGAAGGAAAGGAAGTCTCGGCCGCCTGTCCCGCTACGACCTTCGAAGACCGCGCCGAAGCACTACGCAAAGCGGTCGGGGCGCTCGAAAAGGAAGGCGTTCGCCACATCGTCGCGCTCACGCACGTCGGCTACAAGGCGGACATCGCGCTAGCCCATGCCGTCCCCGAAATCGACGTGATCGTGGGCGGCCACACGCACAGCGTGCTAGGTCAACACCCGCACACCGAGGGCCCCTACCCGACCGTCGTAAAGCACCCGAACGGGAAGGAAACGCTCGTCGTCCAGGCGGGGCGCTCGACCCGCTATCTAGGCGTGATCAAAGTCCGTTTCGATGAGGAAGGACGCGTCACGGGGTACACCGGGGACCTCACCGAACTCACGCCCGCGATGCCCCGGGACGACGCGACCGAGACCTTCGTGCGCCGCTCGGGCGAAGCGGTGGAGAAGGAGCGAAAACGCGTCCTCGCGACGAACCGCGAACACTTCTACGACGGCCTCGACGACTGCCGCGAAGGCGAATGCCTCTCGGGGATGTGGACGGCGGACGCCATCCTGGACTGGGGCCGCTCCTTCGGGGCGCAGGCGTCCTTCATCAACGGAGGAGCGCTTCGCGCACCCCTTCCGATCGGCCCCGTGACGCACGCAGACATTCTCGACGTTCATCCCTTCGGCAACCACGCGGCGGTGGTGCCGATGCCGGGACACGTAATTCTTCAAGCGCTCGAACACGGGCTTTCGGAACCCGAACTCAAGAGCCCGCGTCTTTTGCAGACGGCGGGACTTCGCTATCGGGTGGATCCGGCGAAGCCGATCGGCTCTCGCGTTGCATTCGCGGAAATCCGCGAAAACGGACAATGGTTCCCGATCGAACCGGAAAAGACCTACCGCATCGTCACGACCGCCTATCTCCTCGACGGGGGCGACCAGTTCTCGATGATGAAGGATCTGCCCCCGGCGCTCGTGCGGGGCCCCCTCGAAGCGGAACTCCTCGAGCGCTTTCTCGAAGACCGCCGCGACGCCGATGGCAATCTGCCGCTTCCCGAAACCGGGCGCATCCTCGGGATGCCCTTTCGAGACGATTTATCGGCAAAGCCGCGGAATTTCTGATACCCGATTGCATTTTCCGAGAGAAACGGGCAATTTCGGCGTACCTTTCCACAACCTGCCCCGCGGCACGCCCGCTACACTTTTCTCCGACCACAAGGCCTCAATTCCAAGGAGAAAAGAAATGGCTTACGCAGTACACAATTTCGACTACAACACCCCGACCCGTCTTCTCTTCGGTCGCGGCAAGATCGAACGCCTCCCCGAAGTGGCAGCGGAATTCGGGAAGAAGGTTCTGCTCGTCTACGGCGGCGGTTCCATCAAGAAGCTCGGCATCTACGACAAGGTGAAGACCCTTCTCGCCGACTGTGAAATCTACGAATGCCCGGGCGTCGAACCCAATCCGAAGGTGACGAGCGTGAACCAGGGCGCCCGTCTTTGCCGCGAACACGACGTCGACTTCGTCCTCGCCGTGGGCGGCGGCTCCGTGATCGACTGCGCCAAGGCGATCTGCGCCGCGCGCTACTACGACGGCGACGCCTGGGACATCGTGACGGATCCCTCCAAGATCACGAAGGCGCTCCCGCTCGTCACCGTTCTCACGCTTTCCGCGACGGGGAGCGAATACGACCCGGCCGCCGTCATCTCGAACATGGACGAAAACAAGAAGATCGGCGTTCTCACGCCCGCCTTCTATCCGCGCGTTTCGATCTGCGATCCGGAATACACCTTCTCGGTCTCCAAGAAGCAGACGGCCGCGGGCTGCGCCGACATCATGTCGCACATCTTCGAGCAGTACTGCGTGAAGGATTCGAACCTCGTTTCCGACGGCCTTTGCGAAACGGTGCTGCGCGCCGTCCTCGGGATGGGGAAGCGCGCCTACGACAAGGGCGACGACTACGAAGCCCGCGCCACCCTCATGTGGGCGAGCTCGCTTGCCTGCAACGGCATCTGCGTGACGGGGAACTCCTTTGCCGCCTGGGTCTGCCACGGGATCGAACACGAACTCTCCGCCTTCTACGACATCACGCACGGCGAAGGCCTCGCCATCGTGACGCCCGTCTTCTTCCGCTACAGCCTGAACGACGAAACGGTCGGCCGCTTTGCGACGCTTGCGAACCGCGTCTTTGACGTGCCCTTTGAAGCGGACCTCTACGCGATGGCCGAAAAGGGCTTCCGGAAGCTCGAAGCCTTCTTCGCTTCGATCGGTCTGCCTTCCAAGCTCTCGCAGGTCGGCATCACGAGCGACGAACACTTCGAAGCCATGGCTGAAAGTTGCATGAAGCTCTGGGACTTCTCGCAGGCGATCCGCCCGCTCGACAAGAACGACGTCGTCGAAATCCTGAAACGCTGCCTCTGATATCGGCGCATTGACGCTACCCGACCCGCTTTTCCTGCTCTCCCAGCGGGAAAGCGGGTTTTTCATTTTCGGAATGTGGATAAAAAATCGGGTGAGCCGCAAGCGACTCACCCGTTCAAGGAGACCCGGAAGCGGTCGGACCTCTCTGTCCGTCGCGCCGCTAACAACCCGACCCCTCAGGTTCCATCCTCGCGGCCCACCGTTTCCATGTCTCGTATCTTATCGCAAATGCGAATCGTTTAAAATAACGAGAATAAAAATTTTTCTCGTCGCCGCAAGAAGAGGAACGAAATGGGATCCTTATTTTTGCAAAAACCCTCTTTTCTGCAAGCGGCCCCCTTCTCCCGCTACCGCCCCTCCTTCGCCGCAAAAAACGGGAGAAACCTAAGCCAAACCGCCTATTTTTCAGGATTTTTCCGTCGGTTCCCTTGACTGGAGCCCCTGAAATCCGTAGAGTTCTTTTCTGTGCAATAGCGGTTCTCCTGCAAAAAAGAACCGATCCGAATCTCAAGGTGCCGTCCAAGGCACCCTTTCTACGGAGTCATCCATGACACAAGATCCCGATCACATTGTAATTTTCGACACCACCCTTCGGGACGGCGAACAGGCGCTTCATCAAAGCCTTTCCCTGCGGCAGAAACTGCAGATCGCCGAGGCGCTCGAAGAGCTCGGTGTCGACGTGATCGAGGCGGGATTCCCCATTTCCTCCGAAGGCGACTTCCAGAGCGTCAAGGCGATCGCCGGCACGCTCACCCGTTCCATCCCCTGCGGACTCGCTCGGGCCCTGGAAAAGGACGTCGAAGCCTGCGGCGAAGCGCTCAAGCTCGCCCCGCGCCGCCGCATCCACACCTTCATCGCCACCTCCGAAATCCACGTGCGCGACAAGCTGCGCAAGGACTACGGCCAGATCCGCGACATGGCGGTCGCGGCCATAAAGTGCGCGACGAAGTACACGGACGACGTGGAATTCTCCTGCGAAGACGCCGGCCGCACGCCGCTTGACGAACTCTGCCGCATGGTGGAGGCCGCGATCGACGCGGGCGCCACGACGATCAACATCCCCGACACGGTGGGCTACACCCTTCCCGCCGAATTCGGCGGCATCATTCGTCACCTCAAAAACACGGTCCCGAACATCGACAAGGCGGTCCTCTCGGTCCACTGCCACAACGACCTCGGGATGGCCACGGCCAACTCCCTCACCGCGATTCAGAACGGGGCCCGTCAGATCGAATGCTGCATGAACGGGCTCGGCGAGCGCGCCGGGAACTGCTCGCTCGAAGAAGTGGCCGCGGCCATTCACCTTCGCCGCGAATATTTGAAGGGCCTCAAAACCGGGATTCATCTCGAGAAGATCGCCCGCACGGCCAACATCGTCTCGAAGATCACGAACGAGCCCATCCCCGCGCACAAGGCCATCGTGGGTTCGAACGCCTTCTCGCACAGCTCCGGCATTCACCAGGACGGCGTCCTCAAGAACCGCGAGACCTACGAAATTCTCACGCCCGAATCCGTGGGCTTCTCGGGGAACGTCATGCACATGACGGCGCGTTCGGGCCGCCACATGATCAAGTCCTGCCTCGATCAGATGGGCTATCCCCCCGATTCCTACAACCTCTCCGAACTCTACAAGCGCTTCCTCGCGCTCGCCGACCGCAAGGGCCAGGTCTACGACTACGACCTCGAGGCGCTCCTCTTCTCGATGCGTCAGGAAGAGGACGACGAAGCCTTCGTGCTCGATCAGTTCAACGTCGTCTCGGGCTCGGGCGGCGTCATTCCGGTCGCCAGCGTCCGACTCTTCGCCGGCCGCCGCACCCGTACGGAATCGGCCTACGGCAACGGTCCGGTCGACGCGATCCTCAACACGATCGTGCGCCTCACCGGGATCAAGACGAAGCTTCTCACCTACAAGATCGAAGCGAACGGCGAAGGCCGCGACGCCCTCGGGCGCGTCAACGTCACGGTCGAGTACGACAACCGCATCTTCCACGGCATGGGCCTTTCGACCGACATTCTCGAAGCGTCGGCCCTCGCCTACATCAACGCCGTGAACGCCGTCGTACGCCATCTGCGCGTGCAGGCCGCGCGCAAGGGGAAGACCTTCAAGCTGCCCGCGATCGGGACGCTTCTCTGACCCCGACCGCTCTGGACCCGACAACCCCGTCGGAGGGGTTCCTCCCCTCCGACGCCACCCTCACACACTCTCATTCGAAGGACATCGCAAATGACCCGTACCCATCGCATCGCCGTACTCGCCGGTGACGGCATCGGCCCCGAAGTCATGACGGAGGCGCTCAAGGTTCTTAAGCGCACCGGAGATCTCTACGGCTTCACGCTCGAAACCGAAGAGGCGCTCGTGGGCGGCGCCGCGATCGACGCCTGCGGCACGCCCCTTCCCGAAGCGACGCTTGCCGCCTGCGACAAGGCCGAAGCCATTTTGTTCGGAAGCGTGGGCGGTCCCAAGTGGGACCATCTCCCGCACAAGGACCGCCCGGAAGCGGGCGCCCTGCTCCCGCTTCGCAAGCGCTACAAGCTCTACGCGAACCTGCGCCCGGGGCGCTTCTATCCTGGGCTCGAAGCCATGTCGCCCCTTCGCGCCGACATCGCGGCGCGGGGCTTCGACATGGTGATCGTGCGGGAACTCACGGGCGGGATCTACTTCGGCGAACCCAAGGGCCGCGTGACGGAAGACGGCGTCGTGCGCGCCTTCGACACCGAAACCTACACGGTCCCCGAAATCGAACGCATCGCGAAGATCGCCTTCGAGGCCGCCAAGGGCCGCCGCAAGAAGGTGACGTCCGTCGACAAGGCGAACGTGCTCGCCACCTCCGTTCTCTGGCGCGAAACCGTCGAGCGCATTGCGAAGGACTATCCCGACGTGACGCTCGAACACATGTACGTCGACAACGCCACGATGCAGCTCATCAAGAACCCCGACCAGTTCGACGTGATGCTCACCTCCAACATGTTCGGCGACATTCTCTCGGACGAATGCGCCATGATCACGGGCTCGATGGGGATGCTTCCGTCGGCGAGCCTGGGCATCGGCGGCTTCGGCCTCTACGAACCCTCGGGCGGCTCCGCTCCCGACATCGCCGGGAAGGGCGTCGCCAACCCGATCGCCCAGATCCTCTCCGCGGCCATGATGCTTCGCTATTCGCTCGGCGAAACGGAAGCGGCGGACGCGATCGAGGCGGCCGTCACGAAGACGCTCGCCGACGGCGTGCGCACGGGCGACATCGCCTTGGGCGGCCCCGCGGTCGGCACGAAGGAAATGGGCGACGCGATCGCCGCGAACGTGACGAAGGCCTGACTAAGGAGATACGACATGGGCAAGACACTCTACGAAAAGGTGTATGACGCGCACGTTGTGCGCCGGGTCGAGGGAGAACTCCCGCTTCTCTACATCGACCGCCATCTCGTGCACGAAGTGACGTCGCCGCAGGCCTTTGCGGGCCTGCGCGCCGCGGGCCGTCCGATGCGCCGCCCCGACCTCACGCTCGCGACGATGGACCACGACATTTCGACGCAGAAACAGACGCTTGAGGCCTGCTCGCCCCAGGCCTACGCGCAGGTGACGACCCTCATGAAGAACTGCGCCGACTTCGGCGTGACGCTCTACGGGCTCGGTCATCCGCATCAAGGGATCGTGCACATCATCGGACCCGAAACGGGCTTCACCCTCCCCGGCACGACGCTCGTCTGCGGGGACTCCCACACGGCGACCCACGGCGCCTTCGGGGCGCTCGCCTTCGGGATCGGGACGTCGGAAGTCGAACACGTTCTCGCGACGCAGACCCTGAAGCAGGGAAAGTTGAAGACCATGAACGTGAAGACGGTCGGAAAGCTCCCCAAGGGCCTCACCGCCAAGGACCTGATCCTCGCGATCGCCGGAAAGCTCACGACCGCGGGCGGCACGGGCTACGCCATGGAATTCACGGGCGAAGCCGTTCGGGATCTTTCCATGGAAGGCCGCATGACGCTCTCCAACATGGCGATTGAAGTGGGCGCCAAGGCGGGCATGATCGCCCCCGACGAAACGACCTTCGCCTACCTCAAGGGCCGCGCGTTCTCGCCCAAGGGCGAAGACTGGGACCGCGCCGTCGAATACTGGAAAACGCTTCGCACGGACGAGGACGCCGTCTACGACAAGACCGTGGAGATCGACGTCTCGAACCTCGCCCCGCAGGTGACCTGGGGGACGAACCCGGGCCAGGTGATGGGCGTGGACGAACGCGTCCCCGTCCCCGCCGACATGACGGATCCCGTCGAGCGCGCGGGCGCCGAAGCGGCGCTTCGCTATACGGAATTGAAGGCGGGCGAGCCGATTCTGGGCACCCCGATCGACACGGTCTTCATCGGCTCCTGCACGAACGGACGCATCGAAGACTTCCGGGCCGCGGCCGAAATCGTCCGCGGCCGCAAGGTCGCGCCGGGCGTTCGCGCCCTGGCGGTGCCGGGGAGCGGCGAAGTGAAGCGCCTCGCCGAAGAGGAAGGCCTGGACAAGGTCTTTCAGGACGCGGGCTTTGAGTGGCGGCTTCCGGGCTGCTCCATGTGCCTGGCGATGAACGACGACAAGGCGGAACCAGGTTCCCGCGTCGCCTCGACCTCGAACCGCAACTTCGTCGGCCGTCAGGGCCGCGGCAGCCGCACGCACCTCATGAGCCCCGCCATGGCGGCCGCGGCCGCCGTCACGGGCGCCATCACCGACGTACGCACTCTTTTGGGGGACAAGTAATGGAAGCGCTCAAAACACACACCGGCATTGCGGCCCCCTTCGACGCCGCGAACGTCGACACGGACCAGATCATTCCGAAGCAGTTTTTGCTCGCCGTCGACCGCAAGGGCTTTGGGAAGCACCTCTTTCACGAACGCCGCTACCTCGACGCGGCGGAGACGATGGAGAACCCCGATTTCGTGCTCAATCGGGAACCTTATCGAAAGAGCTCGATCCTCGTTGCGCGAAGCAACTTCGGGAACGGGTCGTCCCGCGAACACGCGCCCTGGGCGCTCCTTGACTGGGGCGTGCGGGTCGTGATCTGCGAGAGCTTCGGGGACATCTTCAAGAACAATGCGCTGGGCAACGGCCTGCTCACGGTGGAATTGCCCGAGGCGCAGATTTCGGAGATCTTCGACGCGCTCTACGCGAATCCCGGGATGACGATCACGGTGTCGCTCGAGACGATGACGGTCGAAGCGGCCGGGAAGACCTATCCCTTCGCACTCGACCCCTTCCGCCGCCGCTGCATCATGGAGGGACTCGACGCGATTTCGCTCACCCTCGAGCACGAGGACGAAATCGCGGTCTTCGAAGCGAAGCGCCCCGACTGGGCGAACCGCAACGAGTGAACGCGAAAGCCGTGAATCCGCCTCTCTCCGGGGCGGACGCACGGCATCCAAAAGACAGAAACCCCGACCGGAAGAGTTCCCGATCGGGGTTTTTGTTCACCTCAAGAAATCAGACGAGATAGGTGCGGTAGAACTTCTCGATTTCATCGAAGGGAATGACGTCCTTCTTGTCGTAGAGGTCCGTGTGCACGGCGCCCGGGACGAGGAGGAGACGCTTGTTGTCGCCCTTCAACTTCGGGAAGATGTCCTTCGAGAAGTAGACCGAGTGGGCCTTGTCGCCGTGCACGAGCATGACGGCGTTGCGGATTTCCTCGGGACGGCCGAGAAGCGTCGACATGACGAAGGGGAAGAAGGAGGTGACGTTCCAACCCGCGTTCGAGTTGAGCGAGCGGGGATGGTAGCCGCGCTTCGTCTTGTAGTAGTCGAAATAGTCCTTCACGAACCAGGGCGCATCGTCGGGGAGCTTGTCGGGCACGCCGCCCGCACGGGCCGGAGCGCCGTTTTTCACGTCAACCGTGCGCTGCGCGTTCATCTTCTCGAGCATTTCCCAACGGCCGTTCGCGTCGATCGCGTCGAAGTAACCGTTCCCCGTCGCACGGCACATGTCGTACATGGTCGAGGTGACGGTCGCCTTGATGCGGGTGTCCATCATGGCGGCGCGAAGCGCGAAGCCGCCCCAACCGCAGATGCCGCAGATGCCGATTCTCTTCGGGTCGACGTCGTCGCGAAGCGAGAGGTAGTCGACGGCAGCGGAAAAGTCCTCCGCGTTGATGTCGGGCGAAGCGACATTGCGCGCGACGCCGCCGCTCTCGCCCGTGAAGGACGGATCAAAGGCGACGGTAACGAAACCGCGGATCGCGAGCTCCTGGGCGTAGAGGCCCGAAGACTGTTCCTTCACGGCGCCGAAGGGGCCCGAGACGGCGATCGCGGGAAGTTTTCCCGTGAGGTTCTTCGGACGATAGAGGTCGGCGGCGAGTTCAATGCCGAAACGGTTCGTGAAGCGGACCTTTTCGTGCGCGACGCGGTCGTCGAGCGCAAAGGTCTTGTCCCAAACTTCGGCGGAGGCGGCCTTGGCGGCCGGAGCGTTGACGGTCATGAGCGTGGCTCCCAAAACGGTGGTTCCCAAAAAAGTTCTTCTCTGCATGGCGTTCTTCCTAAGTGCGTGAGGGACGCGTGAACGCATCCTTTGCAGAGAATGTTACGCCGAGGTCTCGGATCTTCGCGAATGGCATTTTGCGCTATCATGATATTCCCAAAGGGAATACATCTCCTTCTCCCGTATTTCTCTGATCACCCCTCGAAACATGGACTTCACAACGCTTCGCTACTTTGTGGAAATCGCCCGGGAAGAGAACATGACGCGGGCGGCAAACCGCCTCCACATCACGCAGTCCGCTCTTTCGAAGCGCCTTGCTTCGCTCGAGGAACGTCTCGACACGAAGCTCTTTCGCCGCCGGAGCTTTTCGATCGAACTCACCGACGAAGGGCGGCGCCTCTATGAGCGCGCTCAGGAACTTCTGCAGCTTCACGACAAGATCGAGTCGGAATTCCGCGATCTGCACGAACCGCTCGGCGGAACGCTCGCCTTCGGGATGGCCGAGGCGCGCTCCGTGGAACTAGTCGCCAAAACCGTGCGGCGATTGAAGGAGTCGGCGCCGAAGCTTCTCTGTCGCATCGAGAGCGGCGACACGGCCCTCATGACGATGCTCCTCGAAAAAGGCATTCTCGACTTCGGGCTCGTCGTGGAGGAACCCGATCCGAGGAAATTCCACGCGATCGAACTCCCCGCCAAGGACCGCTGGGTGCTGATCCTGCCGAAAGACCATCCCCTGGCGCAAAAGCCCGCCCTCACCTTCCGGGACCTCCAGGGCCTGCCCCTCTTTTGTTCGGCCCAGGGCTGGCACGGCGACATTGATCGTTGGTCGGGCGGACGCACGGACGAGCTCTCGCTCGAAAGCCACGTGACGCTCCCGACGAACGGCGCCTTCTTCGTGCGCGAAGGCCTCGGCTTTCTTCTCTCCTTCGAAGGGCTCGTCGACACGGGCGAAACGAGCTCCCTCACCTGTCGGCCCCTTGATCCGCCGCTCACCGCGCACTCCTACCTTGTCTGGCGCCGAAACGCAACGGTCACGCCCATTGCCGAGCGCTTCCTCGCGGTTCTGCGCGAACTCGTCACCCAAGAGAAAACCGTAGACGACCTAGAGAAAGGAACGAAGAAATGAATTCCCGTACGGGAATGTAAAGCGACACCCTTGAGAAACGGGCGAAGGCCCGCCGGCATTTCGCCGTGAACCTTCGCCCGTCCTGTCAGCCTTCGGTACGTTGAGATCAGTGCTTTTCGGCGTAGGCCCTCGCCGCGGCGCCCGCGATGGCGCCGGAACTCAGGGCCGTCGCGTTGTGAGCGCCGAGACCCGTGTTGGTGATGCAGTTGCCGATGGCGCCGCCCGCCCCGAAGAGACCTTCGACGCGCGGACCGTTCGGTCCCATGAGGATCGTCGTGTCGTCGTCCGCATAGGCGGTCGTATTCGCGATCGTGTTGACCGCGGCGATCCGCACCGCATAGAAGGGAGCCTTCAGGACCGGACGCATTTCGTTCTTGGGAACGGCAAAGAGCGTGTCGCCGCCCTTTTCAAAGTCGGCGTTGTACTGCGCGATCGTTTCCTCAAACGCCTTGACGTCTCGGATGCCCGCGGCCTCGGCCAGGCCTTCGAGCGTGTCGGCGCGCTTCGCAAGGCCCGACCCCGCGAGGTGCTCGTAGTGCTTCACGGCTTCGTGCGTCGAATCGAAGATCATCCAGGCGCGCTTTTCAGGCTGCTTCATGAGCGCCGCCACGGAACGCCCCGTCGCCGGCACGTTTTCGATTTCGGGCATCGAAGCACCCGCCTTGGGCCCCCAGCTCGGACCGTGGCCGCCTTCGGACATGAAGCGCTTGCCGTCGAGGTTCACCCAGGGCATGAAGAGCTTCTGATAGATTTCGCTCTCGGCGCCGTCGATACCGAGAACGGAGTCGAAGCCCAGCATCGTGGAGGAGCCCGGGTTCGCGGCGATCTTGCCGCCTTCCTTCAGGACCCACTTCGGCGCAAAGGACGTGACGCCTGCGCCGCCCGTGCGGATGACGCCCTCGAGGTTCGGATAGAAGAGCTTCACCGATTCGGCGTCCAGTCCCGAATAGCCCGTCGCGAGGACGACGGCCTTGGCGCGGATGCGGTAGGTCGTACGGCCGTCCTCCACGGACACCGTTTCGATGCCGTTCGCACCGCGCACGAGGTCCGTGGCGCTCGTCATGAGACGCACGTCGACGCCCGCCTTCTTGACGAGGTCGGAGAGGCCTTCGGCCATCCAGGGCGAGCCCGACGTCGTGTCATAGCCCTTGTCCTGACTGCGGTAGCCGTCGCGCATGTCGCTCGTTCGCGCGACCGTATAGTGAAGGATGCCGTCCTTGAAGTACGGGCTGTTCGTCGCGCCGCGGGTGGCGTCCTCTGGCACGATGCGGAAACCCTGGGCGATGAGACTGTTGAGGACGGGACCGACTTCGTCCACGGCGCGCACGGCGAGAACGTCGTTCACCATCGCGGCGACTTCGGGAGACTTCGCGGCCTTGGTGGCGGCGACCACTTCCTTCCCGGTCATGGTGAGACCCGTGCGCTCGTTCAGAGGCGTGCCCGAATAGGCGGCGACGTAGCCGCCGCAGATCGCGAGGTCGCCCCCGAGATAGCCCTTCGTTTCAAGCAGCACGACCTTGAGGCCGTTGGGTTTGCCGGCTTCGAGCCGATCGGTGGTCTTCGCGGCGAGGGCCGCGGCCATGCCGGCCGCACCGCCCCCGATCACCACGACATCGGCCGTTTCTTCGGCGCGCGCGATCTTCTTGGGCGCCGAAGCCTTCAGGAGAAGCTGCGTCGTGTCGACGCCCGCCTGACGAAGCGCGTCGGAGACGGCGCCGACGAGACCGCGGCTCGAAAGGGTCGCGCCCGTGAGCGCGTCGACGGCAAGCGTCTGGCCGTCTTCGATGTTCTTTTCGACGAACGCGAAAGCCGAGTCGCTCACGTAGGGCGTGTCGCCCGACGTGACCTTATCGATCGTGAAGCGGCCCTGCTCGTCCACCTTCACGGTGGCGTGCACGCGGCTCTTCGCGCCCTGGGCGGAACCGACGTAGGTGCCCGCCTTGACGGGGGTCTTCGCGGCCGCAGCCACGAGTCCCGCCTTCGCAAAGGCGGCCTGCGCGGCGGCCTTCACGGCGGAGCTCGTGATCGAAGCGCCCGAAACGCCGTCGACGTCCGCCGACTGCGCGTCGAGAATGCGCTTTTCCATCGTCGCGCCGATGTCGCGCCCGTAGCCCGGGGTTTCGTTCGCGACGTTCACCTTGACGGCCGAAACGCGCCCGTTCGCAACGGTGATCCCGACCGACACCGGGCCCATGCCCTGGGCCTCGCCCGTAAAGTTCCCGTCCGCCGCCGCGGCGCTTCCCGCGGCAAGCGTCATCGCCGCGCCGAGTACGGCGAGACCGAGAGTCTTCTTCGCAAAAAGGCCGTCCTTGCGGCGCGTCTCAATAACCTTCGACATAACGTTTTCCTTTCGATTGTTTTTCGTGTTCTTGTCCCGAACGATCCGACGGAACCCGCCGACATCGATTCGCATCGATCCCGCGGAAACTCACAAACGGATCCGTTCGAAAAGGAAGCCTATTCCCGCGGCGCGAAATTCGCCAATGATGAATAGGTATGCGGATTCATGCAAGGATCGCATATGTAAGGAACCTCGACGTCGCATCCCGTACGCCCCTTCCGCCAACGAAAAACGCCCCGAAGCGCAAGGCTGCGGAGCGTTGGAAAATCGACGGGGACGCGGAACGTCCCCAAAGTTTCGAAAATCAGTCGAGCGTGCGGCCGAAGGCGTCGGCCTTGAGGATCGCGGCGCGGAAGCTTTCGGGCGTCACCGTCACGCCCTCGGGGACGCAGGTCCATTCGCGAAGCGTTTGGGCGCGCTCGATGACGGGGTCGAGATCGGCTTCCGTCATGTCGAGGTCGGCGAGCTTCACGGGAAGGCCTAGAGACTTGTTGAAGCGGGCGAGGCGTTCAAGCCCTTCGTCGTCCCCCGCAAAGGCCATGAGAACGAGGCAGCCGAAGCTCACCGTCTCGCCGTGCAGGTGCTTGTGACCCGCCGGGAGGACCATGGTCGAGTTGTAGAAGCAGTGCGCAAGGGACGAGTTGTAGTAATAGTCGTGCGCGGTCGTGAGAAGGTTCGAGGCGATGCCGGTCGAAATGATGATGTCGAGCACCGTTTCCGAGAAGGCGTCCGTGACGCGCCCCGCACGGAAGTCTTCCAGGGCCGTCTTGCCGTAGCGAAGAAGCGGGCCTTCGCAGATCGCCGCGACCTGGACGCCCAACATCGGGGTGTGGGCGAGGGCCTTGCCGCGCGAAGAGAAGGCCGACTCGCACTCCTTCGAGAGGGCGTCGCCGATCCCGGCCCAGAAGAGCTCTTCCGGACTGTCGAGCACGACCGTCGTGTCGATGAAGCAGTGGTTCGGGCAGCGCTTCGTGAAGTGGTAGCCGTCAAGCGACCCGTCCTCCTTGTAGAGCACCGCGATCGCGGAGACCGGAGCGCAGTTCGAAGCGAGCGTCGGGCAGGTGAAGAAGGGTTTGTCCATCAGGTCCGCCGCCGTCTTCACGGTGTCGACGGCTCGGCCGCCGCCCACGCCGAAGATCATGTCGGCCTTCTCGACCGCAGGATTCGTGCGGATTTTCTCGACGTTCGCGCGCGTCGCGTCCTTCCCGTAGACTTCGACGCAGGTGACGGCGAGGCCCGCGCGCTCCAGAGCCGGGAGCAGACGGGGCGAAGCCTTCTTCAGAGCCGTTTCGCCGCCCACGACGGCGACGCTCTTGCCGTAGAACTTCGTGACGAAACCGATTTCCTCATAGGCGTCGGGACCCACGCTGTAGGAAGGAAGAAATGTGGTGGACATGACGGTCTCCTTGTTTGGTGAATGACGAAATTCCATTCTACGCAGAGCGTTTCGATCGGGCGGCCCCGCGTGAAAAATATCCGACGCCCCTTTGCCGTATTCCGAAGGCGCTACTCAGAACGCCCTATCCTTTGCGGGCGCGGAGGGTTCTCCGGAAATGAAAACGCCCCGAACGTCGTGTCCGAGGCGCGGCCGCCCGTCCCTTCGGGCGGGCTGCGGTTCGGAATGGAATCAGATCCAGCCCTTCTTGCGGAAGTCCTTCAGAACCTTGACGAAGGCCTTCATTTCGCCCGGCGTCCCGAGCGTGAGGCGGTTCCAGTCGTCGTAGGGCGGGAAGGCGCGGCCCACCATGATGTGGGCTTCGGCCATCTTGGCCTTGTAGTCGACGCCCTTCTTCGTCTTATGGAAGATGAAGTTCGCCTGGCTCGGGAGGTATTCGATGCCGAGTTCGTCGAGGGCGTCGGTGACGATCTTCTTCGAGAGCTTCGTCGCTTCAAGCGAGAGCGCGAGATAGGTCTTGTCGGCAAGCGTCGCGCTCGCGGCGGCGGCGCCCATGGCGTTCGTGTTGTCGATCGAAGCGAAGGCGTCGACGGCCTTGGCGGTCGCGGCCGTGCCGATGCCGTAGCCGATGCGGAGGCCCGCAAGAGCGTAGAGCTTCGAGAAGGTGCGCGAGACGATGAGGTTGTCGAGGCCCTTCTTCACGAGTTCAATGCCGGAGACGAACTTCGGATCTTCGACGTATTCGCCGTAGGCTTCGTCGACGAGGAAGAAGACGTTCGCCTTCTTGGCGGCCGCTTCTTTGACCCAGGCGTTGAATTCGGTCGCGGGCGAGACGACGCCCGTCGGATTGTTCGGGTTGCAGAAATAGACGACCGTGAGACCGTCGAAGGCTTCGGCCTTGGCCTTGAGGGCGGCGACGTCGGCCTCAAGGGTCTTTTCCTTGAGGGGAACCGGGACGTACGGAACGCCCGCGGCTTCGGTGTAGGCCTGCGCGACGCCGAAGGTGGGATCGGGCGCGATCACCTGCACCTTCTGACCCGCCTTGGCGGCCTTGTGGAACTGCGACTCCAGGGCCGCCTGGATCGTCTCGGAAGAGCCGTTTCCGAGCGTCACGTTTTCGGACTTGAGGCCGTAGTGCGCCCCAATGTCGGCGATCAGTTTCGAGCGCACGGCGTCGGGATAGCGGAAGGCCGTCGCCATCTGCTTATGAATGGCGTCCTGCGCGGACTTCGCGAGCCCGAGGCTGTTTTCATTGAAGTTGAGGAGGATCGGCTTTTCGGCCGTGGGCGTCATTTCCTTCGTGGCGGAAGCGGGAACGGCCGCAAAGACGGAGGGCGAGAGCGTGAGGCCCGCGAGGGCGCCGGAACCGGCGAGGAAGAAAGCGCGGCGGTTGAGCATGGTGAATTCCTTTGTTCGAGTCTTCGGTGGGTGGCGCGGACCTTTTCGGCGCGCCCGATGACTTCAACATATCGGAAGACGAGCCCCCTCGCCTAAGGCGTTTTCTCTATCCGATTCCCATTCTCTCAGAAGGAAGAAAGAAAATTTCGAATGGTAGAAAGTAAGGCTTTCATTGGTCGACGAAAGGTCGATCAATGACGAACATTTGGTTCCCGTTCGGGAGTGCGCGTCGCCCAAACGAACTTCATGAAGGGAGGATTTCGACGCAGTTTCGCGGCGGTTTTTCGGTCGGTTCCGAGACGCGCAACGGAGAGCACTTCGCCCCCGACCCGCAGGACGGGAAGACGGGGACGGTCAAAGGCGGGCACGCCCTCTTCGGCCCAAAGATCCTTCAGAATCCGCCCCGGACCGTCCGAGGTTCGGTGGAGGCGATCCCCTCCCCGGCGGGGACCCACGGTGACGCCAGATTTGACGAGGTCGGCGAGCGACACAGCGTCGGGATCGATCTCCTTCGTCTCCTCGAGCACCAGAGAGAGCGCCTTGTCGGGACTCGTCCAAACGATGCCCAAGACGGGCTGCAGAGGCGTTTCTTCGAGCGCCGCACAGTGCACGGGCCGCACGAAGATCCGTCCCCGATGGAGGTGCACCACTCTCTCACCGAATACTCGGAGACGCTCGACCGTCTTTTGCTCGGCGATCAGCGTCTCCCATTCGTCCGTCAGGAGGCTCGAGGCCGTCACGCCGAAGCTGAAGGAGAGCCACCGCCGCAGGGCGTTCTTTCGTCTTGCCTGCGTGAGGTCCGTCAAGTCGAGCGAACCGTCTTCGCACCGGGCGAAGGCGATGTCCTCGTCCGCCCTTTCCGCGAGAATTTCGGCCGCTTCCCCGCACCAGCGGACGCTGCGCGCGGCCGGCGCTTCGGCATGGGGAAAGGCTTCCTTCAGAACGGGCAGGACGCGGTTTCGCATGCGGTTGCGGTCATAGCGGTCGTCGGCATTGCTCTCGTCCTCCACCCACGGGAGGTTCGACTCGGTGACAAAACGCGTAAGGGCCTCTCGAGAAAGAGGCAGGAAGGGACGTCCGAGAAACAGCTCGGGCGCGCCCCAGCGCTCCAGCGTGGAAAGTGTCGGCATGGCGGCGAGTCCGTCGACGCCGGCGCCCCGCACCCACTGCAGAAGGAAAGTCTCAAGAAGGTCGTCCCGGTGGTGTGCCGTAAGGAGCATCTGCGTCCCGCGTCTTCGCATCGCCTCAATCAGGGCTTCGTAGCGCACACGCCTGGCGGCCGCCTCAATCCCCTCACCTTTCGCGTCGACCGTGACGTGCAATACCTCCACGGGAACGTTGAATCGCCCGCCGAGACGAAGAGCGAAGTCGCTCCACTCGGTCGCATGGGGACTCAGCCCGTGATGCACGTGCAGGCCCAAAACGCGGACACCCCGTTCCGGGTGCGAGCGCACCCAGCCGACGAGTGCCGCGAATAACGCCACGGAGTCCCGTCCGCCCGACAGTCCCACGGCCACGACGGGGGCGGCGGGAAGGCGCGGATCGGAAAAGAAAGCGTCGAGTGCGTCGATGGGGTTCGTCATGGGGAGGCGAAAGCAAGAGCCCGAAAAAGGTATGGATGAGGAAGGACGATAGCACGCCGGAGAGACCAAATATTCTCTTCTAAACGTGAGGAATTGACAGGAAGGGATTCTTCCGAGTGCGGCAGTCACTAACACAGGAACAGAAGATCCAGGGATAGAACGTACGTACAAATCGCAAAACTTGTACCTAAATTGGGATACAGGAATACGGAGTCACCCGAAAAATTTTTTAAGAAGTCTTCTGCGAGAAGGCATCTTTTTTTTGACACATACGTATTTCTATGATATAATATAGGTGTCTAAGGAATCCGTATAATCATGCCTAAAACTACCTCCCGCTCCTCTGAAGTCTCTGTGAATGTCATGCCCGATCCTTCGAATGTCGTCGGGTTCCCGC
>CASEFX010000004.1 GCA_949287305.1 uncultured Sutterella sp.
AAAAATGAATTTTCCGTCTTTCTGCTTTCCTTCAAAGCGCGAACATCGTAAGTTTCTTTGAGTCCTTTGCCTTCCCGAAGGAAGACCGTCTTCGCAGAACAACCGCCGATGCTCACACTTATCGGTTCGTTGAATTCGAATTGTTAAAGAGCAGTCGCTGTCAAAGCAGCGAAGGATGCGTATTCTGCCACAATCGTCGAATCTTGTCAAGGGCCTTTTGAAAATTTTTCGTGTTTTTCACGCCGCCTCTTTCACCCTGCTCTTTGCCCTCCTCTGCGCTCTAGGCGATTTCGCCTAGATTTCGATCCCGAAAATTCCAAAATTTGAAGTTCTTTCACATCTCGTTGCGTCGGATCACCCTCGTTAGGTAGTCAACCCAAGAGGCGGGACGATGCAATTCGCCCTTCCGTCCCTAGAATGTAGGCTGATTTCTTTCCGCTTACACCGACGGACACCTCTTTCATGGCGAATCCCGCACACAGTCAATCCGCACTTCCGACGCCGATGCGCTTTCTGAGCCTTCTGCGCCGCCTGCTGCTGTGGGCGAGCCTCGTCTTCGCCTTCGTCGGCGTCGTTGCGTCGATCGACGCCCTGCAAAAGGGGCTTCGTTCTCCCGAAAAGCATCTCGACACGACGGTTGGCACGCAGGTCGACGTGAGTCTTCCCTTCCACGGCCGCCCCGACCTGCTGCCTTCGGACTTTTCTCTTCTGGTGACGCCCCAGACGAGTTCGCTCGTCGGTCAGAACTTCGCCATCGGTAAGAAGGGAGAGGACGTGCTCGTCACGCTTCATGCGCTTCCGTCGGTTCTTCCGGGTTCCTATGAAGTGCGGCTTCTCGCCAACGGGAACGCCACGGATCCCTGGACCGTGCACGTGCATGCGGACAAGCGCGCGATGCAGAAAGCATCGCTCTCTTATCTGGAGTCCCTTTTCGGATTCGATCCTCTGAACGTCACGGTGCTCTCTCTGGGGCTCTTTCTCTTTTCCCTCGTCGCGGGCTTCCTCTCGCACCGCGTTCTGCAAAAGCTCTTTGCCAAGCAAGGCTACCTTCGCGTCTTTCATACGAAGGAGGAAGGGAACGACACGCTTCTCTACTGCATCGACAAAGAGCGCACGCTCGCGGACGCCGCCCGCTATCCGATTCTCACGGCCACGGGACATCTTTTGGGATTCGCAACCGTCCTCGAACGAGGCCGTCAGCACTGCATTCTTCGCCTGCAGGCTTCGCACGCCACGACGGGCTGCCTCATCGGCGTCCAGCCGCAATAAGACAAGACGCGCCCTTTCTTCACGCAGCCGCCGGCCATCCGCAGATCCCAAATTGTGCAGAACAAGTTCAATAAGAAGCTTGCTCTAACAGATGGGCGGCCGACAAGTCTTGAATTTCTAAGAGAAAAGACTTGACGGCCGCCTATTTTAACGCTAAACTAGTTACGTATTTAAGCGTTACTAGCTGAGTCTTTCCCATGACTGCCTATACCACCCCAGAACTCCCTCGACTCATCGTCAACGGCTCCGGCAAGTACAAGTACGTCTTCACGTACAGGAATCACTGGGTCGACGGCCGCTCCGTCCGTGGCAAGGGTGACACGCAAAGCGTCGGCAAGTTCGTTCCCGACGGGGACGACAAAGACAAAGGCGAGATTTTCTTCAATGAGGATTTCGTCGCCAAATACCCTGCGTTGGAGCATTTTCGGGTGTTTCGGTACAAAGGCGGCCGCCTCGAATTCAAGCCGATCGACGAGGACGACAATCTGCAGAAGCCACAGAGCGTGATGAAACTGCATGCCGGTGCCTCCTGGGCCCTCTTCAAAATGCTCAAGGACACGCCGCTGTAGAGAGCTCTGGCGAGAGTCTTTCCCGAGCACCGGGCCAATCTTCGGTTGCTCTCCTTGGCGTTTTTCCTTGTTTTGCAGAAAGATTCCTCTCTCTGCAATTACGAAGAGTTTGCCGAATGCACGTGGTTGCCGTACACGCGCGGCCGAACCGGCGGCTCCATCAGTCGCTTTCTTGGCAAGATCTCCCGAGACAGGGCGGTTCGTTTCTTCAAGGTCCTGCAGGAAGAATGGGGCAGGCAGGGAACCGAAGAGTTGAAGAAGCATCGTTTTTGGGCGTTGGACTCCACCTCCATCACTTCCTACTCGGAAAACATTGCCACCGTCACCTATGGCAAGAACAAAGACCTGATCAGCGCGCCCCAGACGAACGTGCTCTTCCTTGTGGACCAGAAAACGGGAATCCCGCTCTATTTCCGCAACTTCTGCGGCAACGTCCCGGACGTCAGTACGATCCGCAACACGCTCGCAGAGTTGGCCATCGCCGACATCGACTTCAGCCAGATAACGCTGGTGATGGACAAGGGGTACGGCTCGAATGCCAACTGGGACGACATGTTGCGCAACAACATGAGCTTCATCTGCAACGCCCGCCGCAACCTCAACGGCGCCATCACCGACATCATTGACGAGAACTACGCGGCGCTGCTGAACTGGAACAACGGCGTCAGCTATCTCAAGCAAAACGCCGTAACCGTGCCGATCGTATGGCACTACGACGAATTTCCCGTTGCCGGCAAACGTGCCCAGAAGCAGACGAAGGCGACGCTTTACGTTCATCTGTACTTCAGCAAGGACGTGGCGGACGAAATGTCCCGCCGACTTCAGACTCAACTGTGCGCCGCCTTGGAACTTCATCGGACCAAACCTTCCGAATTGAGCGACGCACAGAGGAAATTGCTGGAAACGTACGGCGATGCGAACGAAAACGGCAAGGTGACCATCAACATGAAGAAGGTGGATCAGCACCTGAAGTACGCCGGCATTCGGGTTTTGGTGAGCGACACCATTGACAACGCCGTGGATTGCTGCGTTGCCTACGAGGAACGAAACGAGGTCGAATACGCCTTCAATACGCTCAAGGCGCGCCTGACGTGCAACCGTACGCAAGTGCACTCAACGGAAGCCTGGGAGGGGAAGCTCTTCCTGCAGATGCTGGCGACGGCCATCAACGCCATGGTGCGTGCCAGGGTCAAGCTTTACAACGAGGGCGCGGTCACGAAGAGCGGAAAGAAGAAGTATCGCGTGCACTATGACAGCGACCACAAGCTGTTGGGACAGCTGAACAATGTCTACATGACCCGCTTCAAGGACGGGTGGATTTTCGATGAAGTGGCGGGAAAGAAGAAGGAGCTCTTCCGAATCCTCAACGTACCGCTTCCAACCTGCGAACAGGTGATCATGTCGGACGATCAGCAGGAAGACCCTGACGAGATCGCCGACATTGAGGACATCGCCGCGGAAACGGTCGATCCCGAAGTTGTGGAGCTGTAAATGAAATCCCCCTGGCCACATCAGTGGATCAGGGGGAGACGAGATCGATAGTTACGGAAAATCGATCACAATTTCGGGCAGATTCCGGCGGTTTTTCGCATCTTCCGTTTCGGTTGCGGAAGACGCACATAACAAAAATCCCGCACCGCCATCTGCGGTACGGGACCTGTGTTTGGTTGCGGGGGAAGGATTTGAACCTCCGACCTTCGGGTTATGAGCCCGACGAGCTACCGAGCTGCTCCACCCCGCGGTGCATTCGGTTCAGCATCAGCTGAGACTTGAATTATGCATGGAAACCCGCCCCTCGTCAACACCAAATTACAAATCGTTACATCTACGCGCTTGCAAACTTTCTTTTTCAAGCGCTTTTCTCCTGCTTCCAAAGGGTTTTGCGGGCATCGTAATCTTCGGATCTTCCGTGCTACACTTCCCCTTCGTATACCGAACCGTAAGGGCATTGCGCCCGAACGGCCGACCGACCTCTCACTCCAAGCGTAACCATGCTCTACAACACCGCCCGACGCGTTCTCTTTGCGATGAACCCTGAAATGGCGCATTCGGTCACGATGGCCAATCTCGACTGGATCGTCCACATGGGTCTGCACAAGCTTGTCTCCTACGTCCCCGACGACGACCCCGTCACCGTCATGGGCGTTCGCTTCCCCAACGCGATCGGTCTTGCGGCCGGCATGGACAAGGACGGCACCCGCGTGAGCGCCTTCGGCGGTCTCGGCTTCGGCCACGTCGAAGTCGGCACGATCACGCCGCTCGCCCAGCCCGGCAATCCCAAGCCCCGTCTCTTCCGCCTCATTCCCGCGGGCGGCATCATCAACCGCATGGGCTTCAACAACCAGGGCGTCGAGCAGGTCCTCAAGAACCTCCGTTCCGCCGACGGCTTCCGTCTGCGCGGCGGCGTCCTCGGGATCAACATCGGCAAGAACGCCGTGACCCCGATCGAAAACGCGCTCTCCGACTACGAGAAGTGCCTCGACGCCGTCTATGACCACGCCGACTACATCGCCGTGAACATTTCTTCTCCCAATACGAAGAACCTTCGCACGCTCCAGGGTGAAGAAGAGCTCGAAAAGCTCGTGGCCGGCATCTGCGCCCGACGCGAGGCCCTCAAGGAAGCCCGTCACGGCAAGCACGTGCCGATCGCCGTCAAGCTTGCGCCGGACCTTGAGAACGACGACATTCTCCGCTGCGTTGACACGCTGATGCTTCACGGCATCGACGGCGTCATCGCCACCAACACGACGATCTCCCGCAAGAAGGTCGAAGGCCTCAAGCACGCCGAAGAAACGGGCGGTCTTTCGGGGGCTCCGCTTCGCGAACGCTCGACCGAGGTCGTTCGTCTCGTCGCCGAGCACGTCAAGGGCGAGCTTCCCATCATCGCTTCGGGCGGCGTCATGTCCGCGGCCGACGCGGTGGAAAAGATGGAGGCGGGTGCGAGCCTCGTGCAGCTCTTCACGGGCTTTATCTACGAAGGTCCCAAACTCGTCGCCGACAGCGTGACGGCCGTCGCCAAGTGGCGCCGCGAACACGCCTGATTTCCCAATCTCTTTTCCTTCCCGACACTCCGCGCTCCTCCGGGACGCGGAGTGTTGAATTTTCATTACCTTGCTTATGACCGCAGAACTTCCGATTCGTCCCGGCTTTTGGAACGTCCCCCTCTGGGGGGAGATCGGCGTCTACTTCGTAGGGATCGCCGCCGTCGCCGTTCTGATCTGGGGCATTGTCCGCAACTGGCGTCTGCACCGCGCGGCCGTCTCCGAGCCGCCCGTGGAAAAGGGCCTCATCGCCATCCTCAAGAGCGTCTTCTATCAGCCGAAGAATCTTGAAACGACGGGCGGACGGCTCCACACGGTGCTCGCCGTCGGATTCTTCCTCCTCTTTCTCGGCACCGCCCTTGCGACACTCGACTGGGACATCGGCCACTACGTCGTCGGCACGCAGTTCCTGCAGGGGAACGTCTACCTCACCTACAAGTTCGTCCTCGACATGGCGGGGGTCGCCGTTCTTCTCGCGCTCTTCGTCGGCGCCTGGCGCCGCTATCGAAAGGAGAGCAAGGCGAAGCGCGACGTCAAGTTCCTCGTCGCCTACGTCTCGCTTGCGGTCGTCGTGCTGACGGGCTTCGTCGTCGAAGGCCTGCGCCTTGCGGTCGAACAGCCCGCCTGGATGCATTTCTCCCCCGTGGGGACGCTCGTTGCGAAGCTCTTCATCGCCGCGGGCTTCACGGCCGAGACGCTGCGGGGCGTGCACGTGTGGCTCTGGACCTTCCACGGCCTTTTGTCGCTCGCCTTCATCGCGGCGATTCCGCTCACCTTCTACGCGCACCTCTACCGCACCCCCGCCGCCGTCTATCGCCGCAAGGCGACGACCGCGGGGACGCTCGCGAAGATCGAGGACATCGAAGAGCAGGAATCCTTCGGTCTTGTTCATGCGTCGGACCTCACCGAATCCCAGCGCTTTGCCTTGGACGGATGCACCGAATGCGGCCGCTGCGACGACGTGTGTCCGGCCTTGCGCTCGGGCGCTCCTTTGTCGCCCCGCGACTTCGTCGCCGCCATGCGCCGCGCCGCGGCGGATCCCTCGAACCCGACGCTTCCGGGCGAAACGATCGAGAAGGACGTCATCTGGAGCTGCACGACCTGCGGCGCCTGCACGCGCGCCTGTCCCGCGAACATTCCGATTCCGGAACTTCTCGTGGGTCTTCGCCGTCACCTCGCGCTCGAACAGGGCGACTTCCCCGAGGGGCTCGCCAACACCTTTGAAAACGTTTCGTCCGTGGGCAATCCCTGGGGGCTCGATCCCTATGACCGACTCGAGTGGGCAAACGGCCTCGACGTTCCCGTGGCGGAGCCGGGCGAACACTACGACATCCTCTACTGGGTCGGCTGCGCCGCGAGTTACGACCGCCGCGCTCGCAAGATCGCGCGCAGCATGGTGAAGATTCTGCGCGCCTCGGGGGTCAAATTCGCCGTCATGCAGGAAGAGCGCTGCCACGGCGAATTCGCCCGCCGCTCGGGTGAAGAGTACCTCTATCAGACGGCCGCGCAGGAAAACATCGAAAACTTCCGTCAGTACGACTTCGAGCGCATCCTCGCCGCCTGTCCGCACTGCTTCAATACGCTCAAGAACGAATACCCGGCCTTCGAGGGCGGCACGTTCAACGTCGTCTCCCACAGCGAGTGGATTCTCGAGATGCTGAAGGCGGGCAAACTCAAGGTGAAGACGGAAGGCGAAACCCTCGCCTATCACGATCCCTGCTTCCTTGCGCGCCTTAACGGCATCACGGAAGCCCCGCGCGAAGTCCTGAAGACGCTCGGCGCCGACGTCCGTTCGCCCGAAGCCTCGGGCGAAAAGACCTTCTGCTGCGGCGCGGGCGGCGGTCAGATGTGGACGGACGGAGAGAAGCGCCAGTCGCCCGTGCAGGTGATTCGTCTTGAGGAACTCCGCAAGACCGGTGCGAAGCGCATTGCGCTTGCCTGTCCGCACTGCCTCACGATGCTCGAGACCGCGCGCGCGGAAACGAAGGGCGACGACGTTCTCGTCGACATCGCAGAAATCGTGGCGGATCGTCTCGAAGACGGATCCGAAAGCTGACTCTTACGGGCGGGCTTCACGCCCGCCCGAATTTCCCGGCGGAATAACAAGGGCCTTTCTCCCAGTGCGAAGAAAGGCCCACTTTTTATCCTTTTTGGTAAACGCCCGCGATCAGAAAATCGCGTAGGGCATGACGTGCCCGAATCCGTTCGAGAAGCGCGACTCGGCTTCGACGTAGGACTTCATCGTCTTCATGTCGAGTGCGCGCTGATTGTTGTTGGGACTGTCGAGCACCACGAAGACGATGCGGCGGCCCGCCGCCTCCGTCTGCACGACCATGCAACGGCCCGCGGCCGTGGTGAAGCCCGTCTTCTGGACGCCGATCTCCCAGTCGGGGTCGCCAATGAGACGGTTCGTCGTCTTCATCGTGAGCGTGCGCTTCCCCGCGCGAACGTGCGCGACGGGAGCCGTGGAGAGTTCCGAAAGATCTTCATAGCGGTGCACCGCCGAAGCGAGGCGTCCGATGTCGCGCGCCGTGGCGCGGTTGCGGTTGTCCAAGCCCGTCGGATCCGCAAAGAAGGCGTCTTCCATCCCGATTTCGCGGGCCTTCTCGTTCATCTTCGCGACAAACGCCTTCTTGCCGCCCGGATAGGTGCGGGCGAGCGCGTGAGCGGCGCGGTTGTCGGAACTCATGAGGGCCATCTGAAGAAGCGCCTTGCGCGTCAGAACCATACCGCTGCGAAGCTTGGACGACGCGCGCGAGCGCACGTAGTCTTCGCGCGTCACGCGCAGCTTCTGATTCATCGGAAGATCGCTCTCGGCGATGACGAGCGCCGTCATGAGCTTCGTGATCGAGGCGATCGGAAGCGAGACGTCGGCGTTCTTTTCGTAGAGTTCTTCACCCGTGTCCTGATCGACCGCATAAGCGACGCTGCTGCCAAGCGACAGCCAGTCGACGGTCTTGTGAAGACCCGCCAGAGCCGCCTGCGAGGGACCGCGGCTCACGACGCGGCGCTTCGCCTTCGTACGGACGGCACGGCCCTTTCTCACCGACGTCTTTTTCGCCGAAGCCTTCTTAACGGTCTTCTTCGCGGCGATCGGGGTGAGCGTCGCGCGCTTAGCCTTCTTCGCCGTTCCGTTCGTCACCTGCGCGGAGTTTTGAGCGGGCGCCGAAAAGCTGGGAACGGAAAAAAGCATCACCCCCGCTGCACACAGGGCGAGGGCTACGGGACGAAGAAGAGAAGTCATGAAAGAGACCGAGGACGTTGGGTGGCTGAAAGGTTGTTCATTGTAAGCGGGAGAGGGAGGGGTGTCTCCCCTCCCCTTCCCGCGAAAACACAAATGTTAACAAAATCAGAGAAACGTTCTCATCCGCGGGCGATGGTCGCCCAGATGCGCTCGAGACGCTTCACGCTCACGGGCATGGGCGTGCGAAGCTGCTGCGCATAAAGAGACACGCGAAGCTCCTCCAAAAGCCAGCGGAAGTCCGTGAGCTGCGGATCGGGCACGCCCCGCCGCGCGGCGAGCGCCCTCAGATAGGGAACGCGCAAGGCGGTGAGCGCCGCCTGGCGTTCGGCATCACGCTTCGGGTCGTCCCGATAGCGGTCCAGACGATAGTGAATGGCCTTCAAGTAGCGCGGATAGTGCATGAGCTGCGAGAGCGGCGCCGCGAGCAGGAAGTCGGGCGGAAAGAGCGCGTCGAGCTGCTCTTCGACGTCGCGCACGAGTTCGGGCGCGTCGGTAAAGCGGCGAAGTTTCATCGGAAGCGAGGTCGCCTCCGTCACGATCGTCGTGAGAAGACGCGCCACTTCGCCCGCGACGAGCGTCAGACGTCCGCGGACGTCTTCCTTTCTCGCCTTGAAGCTTTCTTCGTCGGTCGGGAGCGGATCCACGAGAGCTGTCGCTTCAAGCACCGCGTCGACGACGCCGCGCGAGAGCGTGTCGGTGCTCTCGAAGAGTCGGCTGAGGCCCGGCACCACGGCCGCCTGCATGGAGACGCGTCCGAGATCCTTCAGGGACCGCTCCACATACTTCACCTGCTCGCGAAGCACCAACCGGAAGAGCTTGCGAAGCCCCTTTCGGTGCGTGCGAGCGGCTTCGACGGGATCGTCGAAGACTTCGATCGAGCAGACGTTTCCTTGGTCGACCAAGGCCGGGTGTCCGATCAGAGTCTGGCCGCGACGCGAAATTTCCATGAGCTCGGGCAATTCTCCGAAGGTCCAGTCGGTGACGCCTTCGGCGAGGTCCTTCGCGACGGATTCGTCCGCCTGCGCGACCGACTGGAAGGCGTCCTGCGCGAGGCCGCCCAATTCCGCGCGGAGCTGTGCGAGGCTTCGTCCCATCTCGAGCGTGCGGCCGTGTTCGTCGACCACGCGGAAATTCATGATGAGGTGCGGCGGCAACTGCTCCGTCTTGAAGTCGGACGCCGTGCAGGGGACCGAAAGCGTCTCGCGGATGTCTTCGGCGAGGACCGTGAGGAACCCGCGGTCGGTACGCTGCCCTTCGCCGCAGCGTGCGTAGAAGGCCTTCGCGTACTCGGCGATCGGCACGCAGTGGCGGCGGATCTTCTGCGGAAGGCTCTTGAGAAGCGCCTGCGCCTTTTCCTTCACCATTCCGGGGACGAGCCACTCGCAGCGCACCGGATCGATCTGATTGAGCGCATAGACGGGCACGGTGAGCGTGATCCCGTCGCGGGGGCTGCCCGGCTCAAAGTGATAGGTGAGCGCCATCGTGACCCCCGCCATTTCGAGGGTCTTCGGGTAGTACTGCTGCGTCGCGTTCGTCGCGTCGTGACGCATGAGCTCTTCCTTGCTGAGGTAGAGCAGACGAGGATCCTTCTTTTCCGCTTCCTTACGCCAGGCTTCAAAGGAGATCGTTCCGCAGACGTCGGCGGGGAGCTTTTCGTCGTAGAAGGCGAAGATCTGCTCGTCGTCGACCAGGACGTCGGGGCGGCGGGTCTTGTGCTCAAGTTCGCGGATTTCGCGAACGAGCCGCAGATTGTGCGAGAGGAAAGAACCGCGCGTTTCGATTTCACCGGGAACGAGACCTTCGCGGATGAAGACTTCGCGCGCCGCGACGGCGTCGTAGCGCGAATAGAGAACCGGACGGTCCTTGTAGAGCGTCAGACCGTAGAGCGTGCCGCGCTCGGAGGCGACCACTTCGCCACGGCGCTTTTCCCAACGGGGATCCCCCGCATGTCGGCGAACGAGGTCGCCCGCCGCCGCTTCGATCCACTCGGGCTCGACGTCGGCGAGCGTCCGTGCAAAGAGGCGCGAGGTTTCCACGATTTCGCCCGCAAAGATCCAGCGCCCCGACTTCTTGGCGCGAACCGACCCGGGCCAGAGCCAGAACTTGATCCCGCGCGCACCGAGATAGGGCGGCGCCTTGTAGTCGCTTTCCGCGGACTTCGAGCCGATGTTCCCCAAAAGCCCCGAGAGCAGCGCGCGGTGCACTTCTTCATAGGTCGCGGGCGCGGTGTTCTTTCGCCAGCCGAGTTCCTCGACGATCGTGTCGAGCTGGTTGTAGACGTCTCGCCACTCGCGCATGCGGCGCGCCGACAAAAAGCGGCGGTGGAGTTCCGCATCGAACTTGCGGTTGCTTTCCTTTTCGGCCTTCGCCTTTTCGTACCAGCGCCAGAGCTTCACAAAGCTCAGGAAGTCCGAACGTTCGTCGGCCAATTCCTTATGCGCGCGGTCGGCCGCCTCCTGCTGATCGAGCGGGCGCTCGCGCGGATCCTGCACCGAGAGACCCGAGCAGATGATGAGGAGTTCCGAGAGACTGCCGAATTCACTGCCGGCCAAAAGCATGCGCGCGAGCTTCGGGTCGACGGGGAGACGCGAGAGTTCGCGACCGATCTTCGTCAATTCCCCTTCGGGCGTGAGCGCACGGAGTTCCTGCAGAATCGAAATGCCGTCCGCGATCGCGCGCGGAGGCGGGGCCTGCAGGAACGGGAACTCGCGGATGTCGCCGAGCTTCAATGCCTTGGCGCGCAGGATGACGGCGGCGAGGTTCGTACGGAAGATTTCCGGATCCGTAAAGGCGGGACGCCGCGCGAAGTCCTCTTCGTCGTAGAGACGAATGCAGATGCCTTCCGCGACGCGGCCGCATCGGCCCGCGCGCTGATTGGCCGCGGCTTGGCTGACGGGTTCAATCAGGAGCTGATCGACCTTGCTGCGGTACGAGTAGCGCTTCACGCGCGCGAGCCCCGTGTCGACCACGTAGCGGATGCCGGGAACCGTAATCGAGGTTTCGGCGACGTTCGTCGCGAGTACGATGCGGCGAAGCCCCGCGGGCTTGAAGACCTTTTCCTGGTCCGCAGCGGAGAGTCTCGCAAAGAGCGGCAAGATTTCGACTTTGCCCACGCGGGTCTTTCGAAGGAACTCTTCGGTCTCGCGGATTTCCCGCTCGCCCGGCAGGAAGACGAGGATGTCGCCCCGGCCCGCCATTTCGAGTTCGCTTACGGCGTTCTCGATCGCTTCGAGCATGGTGCGGTCGTCCGCCTCGTCGACGTCGTCCAAGGGACGCCAGCGGATTTCCACGGGATAGGTGCGCCCCGAAATGTTGAAGATCGGAGCGGGTTTGCCGTTTTCATCGGCAAAGTGTTGGGCAAAACGTTCCGCGTCGATCGTCGCGGACGTGACGATCACCTTGAGGTCGGCGCGCTTCGTGAGAAGACGCTTCAGATACCCGAGCAAAAAGTCGATGTTGATGCTTCGTTCGTGCGCTTCGTCGATGATGACCGTGTCGTAGGCGCGAAGAAGGGGATCGGTCTGGGTTTCCGCAAGGAGAATCCCGTCCGTCATGAGTTTGATCGTCGCCCCCGAATGGGTCTTGTCGGTAAAGCGCACCTTGTAGCCGACGACGTCGCCCAAGTTCGTCTTCAGTTCTTCGGCGATGCGCTTTGCAACGGAACTTGCCGCAATGCGGCGCGGCTGGGTGTGGGCGATCATCCCCGTTTCGCCGCGACCGGCCATCATGGCGATCTTGGGGAGCTGGGTCGTTTTCCCGGACCCCGTCTCGCCGCAGACGATGACGACGCGGTTTTCGCGCACGGCGCGAACGAGTTCCTCGCCGTGTTCGGTAACGGGTAGACCCGGCATCAGTTCGAAGGGCGGCACGGGTGTGCGGCGCTCGGCGTAGCTGAGTCGCCGCTCTTCACGGCGGGGCTTCTCCTGCGTCGCGGACTTATTCTTGGCGGGCTTTTCACCCGAAGTGATCGCTCCCTTCGCTTCCGGGTTCTGTACGCGAACCTTGCCGTTTTGCACGGGCTTTCCGCGGCGACGGTCGCCGGGACGAACGTTCGCGCCGTTCGGCTTGGCGGTCTTTTCGTCCGAAGCAACGTCCTTTCGTACCGAGGCGAGCGCCGTGCGGAAGGCATCGTTGCCGCCTCGGGCCGCAAGGGCCGCACCTCTCGAAGGCGCGGGGCTCGGGCGCCCCGTGCGGGGCGCCGGGGCCGAAGGCCCTTGCGCTTCGCGCACTTTCCCGGCGGGCGAAGCCTTGGGCGCCTCATTGCGAACAAGGCGCGCGGAAGGAGCGGCGGACTGAGCGGCGGGCTGTGCGGCGCGCTTTTTCGCCTTCTCTTCGCGACGACGCTTTTCTTCGGCCTCGATGCGCTGCGCCTCCTTCTTGCGCGTCTCTTCGAGCGCACCCTCGACTTCGGTGCGGACTTTCTGAAAGGCGGCCCACAGGGCACGATCGGACATACTGGTCTCCGGAAACGGGACCGGACCTCCCTAGGAGTCCGGTCCTCGGGTTAGAATGCACGAACCAACAACACATTCGGGAGACAACCTCCATGCGTACGGTACAGTGCATCAAACTGAAAAAGGAAGCCGAAGGGCTCGACCATCCCCCGTTCCCGGGTGAACTCGGTGTGCGCATCTGGCGCCACGTGAGCAAGGAAGCCTGGGGCGACTGGACGCGCCTGCAGACGATGATGGTGAACGAATACGGCCTGAATCTCGCGGACCTCTCGGCCCGTCAGCATCTCATGGCGCAGTGCGAACGCTATTTCTTCGGCGACGCCGACGACATGACGGTTCCCAACTTCGTGCCGCCCAAGGCCGAGTAAGAACCGGAAATCTTCCGCTCCGAAACGGGTGCGGCAGAAGAGTAAAAGAGAGGAAAGGGAGCCGCGGCTCCCTTTCTTCGTTTCAGAGGTCAGGGCTTTTCAAAGGTCTTGACGCCCTCTTCCGTCCCGAGGAGCAGGACGTCCGCGCCGCGCGCGGCAAAGAGCCCCACGGTGACGACGCCCGGCCACGAGTTGATCTCGGCTTCGAGCGCTTCGGGGTCTTTGATCTGAAGCCCGGCCGCGTCGAGAATGTGGCAGCCGTTGTCGGTGACGAAGTCGCGAAGCGTCACGGTCGCGCCGAGCGCTTCGAGGCGACGGCGAACGGCGCGCGCCGCCATCGGAATCACTTCGACCGGAAGCGGGAAGCGGCCGAGCACCTCCACCTTCTTTGAAGCATCCGCGATGCAGACGAAGCGCTTCGAAACGGAAGCGACGATCTTTTCGCGCGTGAGCGCGCCGCCGCCGCCCTTGATCATGGCGAAGCTACCGTCGATTTCGTCGGCCCCGTCCACATAGACGCCGATCTCTTCGACTTCATTCATGTCGAGGACCTTGAACCCCAGGCCTTCGAGCTTCTTCGTCGAGCGTTCCGACGAGGAAACGCAGGCGGGGATCTTGTCGCGCATCGGCGCGATCGCGTCGATGAAGAAATCCACGGTCGAACCCGTGCCGACCCCGAGGATTTCCCCTTCCTTCACATATGCGGTCGCGGCCTCGGCCACGGCGCGCTTCAATTCGTTCTGCGTGAGCGCCATCGCTCTCTCCCTACAAGGAAAACGTCTTATTTTAGCGTATAGAATGTCGACTCCTCCCAACGAACCGCACACTTATGGCTACGCTTCACTCGGATAAGGAAATCGCTCAGGCCTTCCGCACCCTCGGACACACGGACCGCCGCATCGGCACGGGCCGCATCGCCGCCTGGGCGGGCTGGGCCACGATCGCCCTCTTTACGGTGGCCTTCTTCTCGTCCGTCGTCTTTCTCCTCTCGTCCGAACAGCGTGCGGAATCCGTGCGCCTGAAGCAGTCGGCCGACCTCGTCGCGCAGGCGATGGAGTCGCGGCTTCTCGGCACGACGGAATTGCTCATGAAGACGAGCCTTCGCCTCATGCACATTCCGAACGTGCGAAGCCAAGTGGCGAGCGCCGAACTCTCCGCCACGAACTTCATGCAGGACCGCCGCGAAGTGGCCGAAATCGTGATCGCGACGCGCGACTTCACGGTGCTTCGCAGCTGGAACAATCCCATGTCGTCGGGGTCCGAGCGCCGCGACGCGGGGACGACCCTCAAAAATCCCAATACGCGAAAGGCGATCACGGAGGCGCTCGAGCGCGATTCCTCGGTGCTTTCGATCCCCTACGTGCTCGATCCCACGAACCAGCTCTTCGCGGACCTCGCGGTGCCGACGGCGCTCCCTGACCAGATCCTCATCGCGCGCGTCAACCTCACGCACCTCGTCGCGCGCATCGTCGACCTGCTCAACTACCGGTCGTATCAGTTCGATCTGCACTTGAACGGCAATCCCTTCTTCCCCGTCCCGAAGGACTCGGTCCACATGAGCGACATTCAGGTCGAAGTGCCGCTCTCCTTCAATCACCTCTCGGGGCTGAGTCTCGTGGCGACGAGCCACCGAGCGGGGTTTCTCGAGCAGTCGTCGCTCCCCGTGTGGTTGATCGGCGGACTCGGCACGATCCTTCTTCTTGCTCTTTTGCTGCTCGTTCGCGTGCAGCGTAAGGAACACCGCTTCGCCGAACGGCTCGAAGTCGAATACGCGCTTCGCCGCGCCATTTCGGAGTCGGCCTTGACGGGCCTTCGCGTCACCGACCGCGAAGGAAAGATCCTCTACGTGAACGAAACCTTTCAGAAGATGTTCGGCTTCTCGCGCGAGGAACTGATCGGCGCGACCCCGCCCTACCCCTATTGGGCCGAGGACATCACGGAGCAGTTTGAGACGATGATGTCGCACTCAAGCGGCGCCCTTCATACGATCGACTTTCTTGCGAAACGCAAGAACGGCGAAACCTTCGACGGGCAGTTGAGCGTTTCGCAGCTTCTCGACGTCGAAGGGCGGGTGCTCGGCTACATCGGGGCGCTCTACGACGTGACGGAGGCGAAGCGTTCGCACGAACGCATGCAGGCCGCAAACGACCGCTTCACGCGCGTCGTGCAGTCGCTCGCGAGCGCCATCGCCGTGGTGTCGGACGACGACGCGCGGCAGCTCTTCTTTATGAACACGCCCTACGTGCGGCTTTTCGGCGGCACGGCCGACGCCTGCCGGCGCATTCTCGGCATACTCGCGGCGCAGAAAAAGACTTCGATTCGCGAGGGGCTCTACGACGAAGTGACAGACCGGTGGTTTGACGTTCGCAGTCAGACGATCGTGTGGACGAACGACCGCAAGGCCGTGATGCTGATCGCGACCGACATCACCGAATGGCGTCAGATGGAGGAACAACTCCAGGCGCAGATGAAGCACGCCGAAGAAACCCAGCGCCTCGTCACGATGGGTGAAATGGCGAGTTCGCTCGCGCACGAACTCAATCAGCCGCTTGCCGCCATCTCGAACTACGCCGCCGCGGCGAAGTCCCTTCTCGAAGCAAACGCCCTGCGGCCCGAAGCGGCGGTCGACGCTTTCGGGCGCATCGACAATCAAGCCAAGCGCGCGGCCGCCATCATCAAGCGCATCCGAAGCTTCGCGAAAAACAAGCACGACACGCAGTTCGCGGTCGTGCCCGTCGAGACGATCGTAACGGAAGCGATGGAACTCGCCCTCATTCAGGCGAAAAAGCTCGGCGCCTCGATTTCGGTCGAGATGGAGGAAGGGCTTCCGAGCATCAACGGCGACGCCGTCATGCTCGAGCAGCTTCTTCTCAATCTTTTGAAGAACGCCATGGAGGCGCTCGAACCCGAACACAACCGCAACGTCGAGCTCTCCGTCACGCACGAAAAGCAAAGCGACGCGATCGTCTTTACGATTCGGGACCACGGCCCGGGGATGTCCGACGAAGTGAAGGCGATGCTTTTTGACGCCTTCTTCACGACGAAGAAGACCGGCATGGGGATCGGCCTCAACATCTGCCGCACGATCGTGGAAAATCACCACGGACGGCTCTTGGTCTCCGACACCGAAGGCGGCGGGACGACCTTCACCGTGCGCATTCCCGTGAACACGCCCGAGGAGAACGCGGAAAAACCCGCCGAAGCCTGATTCCGGAAGCGGTGTTCCGAGATTTTTCCCATTTTCCTTTCGCCAGGGGGTGGCACAACGCGCCTCCTGGTGTAAAATTGCCTGACTTGCTTATTCCAACCTTACCAACAACGAGATGAACCATTACGACTATCTCGACGGTTACCGTGAGAGTGCCGGTACCGTCTACATCGTGGACGACGACGATGCCGTCCGGGACTCCCTCAAGTGGCTGCTCGAAGCAAGCAACTATCACGTCGAACTCTACGACAGCGGCGAGAGCTTCATTGCCAAGTACGACCCCAACACCATCGCGGTGCTCGTTCTCGACATCCGCATGCCCGGCATGAGCGGGTTGGAAGTGCAGGAACATCTCCTGCAGCGCAAGGCCGACATTCCCATCATCTTCGTCACCGGCCACGGCGACGTGACGCAGGCGGTGCAGGCCTTCAAGGCGGGGGCCGTCGACTTCATCGAAAAGCCCTATGACCAGAACGCCCTCAAGGCGCTGATCGAACGCATGCTCGAAGTGGCCCGGACCCGTCACATCGAGTCGGAACGTCGCAAGCTCAATCAGGCGCTCCTCGACAAGCTGACGCCGCGCGAACAGGAAGTGCTCGAACGCATTGCCAACGGTCGTCTGAACAAGCAGATCGCCGACGACCTCAAGATTTCGATCAAGACGGTCGAAGCCCACCGCGCCTCCATCATGGACAAGACCAATTCCGGCACGGTTGCTGACCTCATGCGCGTCTTCATGGAATCGCGCCAGGGCCAGAACTTCCACAAGGACGAAACGCACGACTGACCTTTTTAGGTTGGAATTCGTGCTCGAAGAGACCTCTTCGCCCCGCGGGCGGAGAGGCTTTTCTTATTGTCATTGGCAAGGTATTGACCCGGACAAGGTCATGTCCGCCAACTCATTCCGTTTTGGGGTCCCTATCACCATCCGTCCTGCTCGCTTCGTACGCAACACCTACCGGAACACGCACCCTGCGGATACCCGCGGCGGCAACCGCCGCGCAATCTCACGACTCCTCGCCGGCACACCGCGGTCGAGCGGGTTTACACAGAGGGCCGCCCGCTCGAACCTCTTCACCACGAACCGAATCTCGAACGATCCGAATCTCTCGTACATTCCAAAATATGGACGCCATTGGATTGAACGGCGCGCACGAACGAGACAATCGTTGTGCCCCCTCTTCGAGCATGCGCATGAGCGGCACGTAAACCAACTTTTTACCGATCGGCGGCCCCTCTTTTGCCAATCGATCAGAAGGCTCGCCCCCCACAACTCGCCAACCAACATGTTCGCGGCCGTGCGCGAGAACACCAGGACCAACGACAAACTCACAACGACGGAGCTTTTGGTGTCAGGCAGCATCAGGAGGGGCTTTCTCATGAAGGAGGAACGACGTCCGCCGACACGATGCGGCACAGCTTTGCGCGCTCTTTGAAGCGCCACTTCCCGAGGCACACTCCCGTCTTATCGCCCGAAACGCCCTCAGCGCCATAGACCGACACAAACTCTACTGGGGAGCATGACCGAGATTCGTTCGGCGTTCCTATTCGACTGTTCCAACGCACATGCGGCGCCAACCACCGCTTTACAACTTCAGAATCCAAGACCACCTTCAACGACCTTCACCCTTATTTCGCCATCCGCCGGGAGGGACGATCAGCCGTATCCCTTATGGTTATCCCTGAGATATCTGCCGCATTACGCGAACCGGGTATCGACCTTTACGGACGTTTCTTTCTCTCTCGGAGCCCCATTCATCATGAGCAATCTCCCGGTGGAACCCGTTTTCCAACGTACCTTCCCAAACGCACTCTCTCGCGGAGAATTCACAAACAGGCGCTCGAACCCGTTTCGCGGGACACCGGCCGGCAATCGGCGACGAGTCGCCTCGCCATTTTCCCGCACCCAACGTACGACTGGAGTGGCGCAAGACAGGAGCGGCCCTCGCGCAAAATAAGTCGGCAATCCCCCTTTTCTCCACTCATCACACGGAGCAGACCGACTTTGGGGCTCCTTCCACATGAAAACCCTTAATGTTCAAACACCCGAATCGATTGTTTTTTTTTTATCGGGCGTATAGGATTAATCGTCCTAACAGAAGCCCGGCAGTTTCCCGGTTCAGTCGGTCGTAGAAGCCTAAAGACGCTCTTCCGACAGCTTCTATTCGAGTATTTTTCAATAGGAATCAACTATGAAAGTCATCGTTCAGGCCGGCGGACTAGGAACTCGCATGCAGACCATGACCGCTTCCAAGCCGAAGGCGCTCATTGACGTTCAAAACAAACCAATCCTTTTTCATCTTTTTGACACCTTTCCGCTCGCGGATTTCATTGTCGTCGGCGACTACCAATACGACGTTCTCGATCGCTACCTAACCACTTTCGCTCAAGATCGCCGATGCATTCTCGTGAAAGCTCGCGGGAAAGGAAACGCCGCCGGACTTTCCGAAGCGATTTCCTACGTGGGTGACAACGAACCTTTTGTCATCGTTTGGTCCGACCTCATTCTTCCCAAAGAGTTTCAGCTTCCGGACATCTTCGAAGGCTGCCTCGTGGGAACAGTTTCTTTCCCTTGTTCCTGGAGTTTTTCAAATGGCGGGCTTCACAAGGAAGCATCCGATCAACACGGCGTGGCGGGTTTTTACGTCTTCTCCGACAAGACGCTCTGCGAGTCCTTGCCGAGCGAAGGATCATTCACCACATGGCTCTCGAAACAGAGTTTTCCCATGGCTGAAATGCCTCTGACCGGTTGCCGCGACGTCGGAACGCTCGAAGCCTATCTGCGGCTGGAAAATTCAAAATACCGTTGCCGTCCCTACAACCGAATTGAAGTACTTGAAGATTCTGTCGTCAAGACCGGTCTCACGCAGGAAGCGAAAGACTTCATTGCCCGCGAAGTCGATTGGTACAAGAAAGTGCGTTCCTACGGCTTTGACGACGTTCCCCGTCTCCTGAACGAGAGCCCCCTAAAACTTGAGCGAATTCACGGACAAAATCTTTTCCTTTGCTCCCTCAACGCAGACGGAAAGAAAGCCGCGCTTCGCCGCATGACGGACGCTCTCGCCCGGCTGCACTCCTATGACGTTCGTCCCGCCGACAGCTCGGACCTCTACCGAGAATACTTTGAAAAAACGCTTGTCCGCCTTCGTATGGTGGCCGATGCAGTGCCTTTCGGTCACGACCGAACCATCCGCATCAACGGAAAGGACCGCCTCAACGTTCTCACGAACGTTGAAGTATTCCGCCGCGCGGTGCTCAACAACCTGATGCGTACCCACTACACGCTCTTTCACGGGGACTGTCAACTCACGAACACCCTTGTCAATGAGGAAGGACGAGTCTTTTTCATCGATCCCCGCGGTTACTTTGGAAAGAGCAAGGTCTTCGGAGACCCCCGCTACGACTGGGCCAAAGTGTTCTACGCCATTTACGGCAATTTTGATCAGTTCAACGTGAAGAACTTCCATTTTCACCAGACCGAAGACGGCGTGGAGTTTCAGATCGGATCGGGCGGATGGGAATTCCTCACCGAAGAACTCTTTCAACGCATCCCTGCGGGCGAAGGCACGCGAAAGGAAATCGAGCTCATCCACGCGGTTGTTTGGATGTCCATGGCGTCTCATGTATGGGAGGACTACGACTCCATGTGCGTCGCCTTCATGAACGGCACCGAACTTTTCAATCGTTGGCTGGAGGATTGGCATGCCGCGTGAACTTCGTCTTTCGCCCCTGAAGCACACCTGGGTCCTCGATTTTGACGGAACGCTCGTCAAACACAACGGCTACAAGACGGGAAACGACGAATGGCTGCCCGGTGCGGTTGAGTTTCTCAAAAAGATCCCGCAGGGAGACCTAGTCATCCTCCTCACCGCACGCGAGGAGGCCGCCCGCGAACGCACTCTCGAATTCATCCGGAGCGCCGGCGTCCGTATCGATCACGTGTTCTTCGAAGTTCCAATGGGAGAACGAATCCTGATCAACGACACCAAACCCTCGGGCTTGGTCTGCGCACACGCCGTCAATCCTTCACGCAATCAAGGGCTCGAAAACCTAAAGATCGTCGTCGACGAAACCCTCTGAGGAAAATCATGCAAATTCTCCAACCCATCGTTCATGAGACCGTCTGGGGCGGCGCCAAACTTGCTGCTCTTGTGGAAACGGACTGCCGCAAGATCGGACACCTTTACGGCGTCATCGATACGCCGAAAATGCGCTCAAAGTTTCTAACGGGTCCCTACCAAGGAAGAACCATTCACGATTGGTTCCTCGACAATCGCAATCGCTACGGGCTCGGACACTTCGAAGAGCTTCCCATTTTGACGGCGCTCGTCGAAGCGGCAGACAACCTGTCCATTCAGGTGCATCCGGACGACAAGGCCGCGCGTGAACTTGAAGGCAAGGCGTTCGGCAAGAACGAGTCGTTCTATATGCTCGAGCCGCCAACAACCGGACGCATGTTCAACGGCGTCAACGTTGAGACGACCGACGAATTCCGCCGCTTGATCGAAGAGAACAAGACGCTCGACGGTGTCGGCACCGTCGGGGTTCGCGCCGGCGACTACGTCTACGTTACCGGCGGTACGCTTCACGCGGCTGCCGCGGGCTCGCTTTCGTTCGAGATCGAAGAGAACTGCGATTCGACCTACCGTTTCTACGATTTCGATCGCCTCGACAAGAACGGCAACAAGCGTCCGCTTCAGGTCGAAAAAGCGCTGGCCTCGCTCAATCCGAAGCTCAAGTCCGAGGTTTCCACTCTTGAGCCCAACAGTCCCAAGCGCGAACGCATGTACGAACTGACGCTCGTCAAGGACAAGGAAACGTATGCCTGCGAGGGCGAAATGTTCGCCTTCATCGTTCTCTTGAACGGCGAAACCGAAATTGACGGTTTCCCCATCAAAGCGGGTACGTCCGTTCTGATAGAACCCGGCGACGTCATCACAGTGAAAAACTGCACTGCGATGGTAGCCAAACCCGTTCCGTACGCATTCTGAGGGGCTCGAACGATGAATCTGTCGCCTTCACTGATGTGTGCGGATCCCGGTCATTTCGCGGAAGAAATCGCATTCCTCGAAGCCGCAGGCGCCGACAGCTTTCACATAGACATCATGGACGGAGAATTCGTGTCGAACTTTGCCCTTTCATGGGCGGAGGTCGCCAAGTTCTCCACCATGACATCGCTTCCTCTTGAAGCGCATCTGATGGTTCGCAATCTTTCCGTACACATCGGATTTGCCGCTTCGAGCGGCGTAAAGCTCGTGTACCTGCACGCGGAACATCCTGATGTTCTTCGCGGTCTAAAACGCGCCCATATGTTGGGTTTGCAAGCGGGACTTGCGGTCAATCCAGAGACGGACATCGACACTCTCCGGCCTTTCGTCGACATGGTGGACTCCATTCTCATGATGCGCGTTCGCCCGGGGTTTGCCGGGCAGAGCGCAGTGTCGGATGTTGATGGACGTTTGCCTCTTCTTCGCTCGCTCTTTCCGAACACGCCGATCACCGTGGACGGAGCCGTAACACCGGACACCGTTGCGTCTATGAATCGGATGGGGGCCTCAGGTTTTGTGCTGGGAACCTCCGCATTGTTCGGAAAGGGAAAAAGCTACAGGGAGATTTTTAGAGATCTTCGTTGCTTAAAAAATCCGATAAATCAAAAGAAGCTTAACGCATGTGAATAATGGTGTTGCTCAGGCATGAAAAAGTTTCTGTCGTATATTTTCAATACAAGAAAATATAAAAAAGATAACGATCTTATTTTCGAAAGAAGATTTGTTTTTGGTATCTTTAAAACTCAAAAACGACTCGCTGGGTTTAAATTAAAACTGGCGGGCATACCTATATTTACATGTAAGGACAGAGAATTTCGGGTCGTTAAGTTGTTGGGAATTCCTGTCTATGCGAAAAATAGACGTTTCGGGTTTGAGAAATATTTTCTAGAACAAATCATCAAGAAATCGCAAGAAGTTTATGGTGAAAACATTGTTGCAGACGATGTTTTTGTCATTCGACACAATATTGGCGAGACCATACTCTACCTCTGTAAATTGTTGGAATGGGCTAAAAGAGAAAACTCAAAAAGACCATTATTCCTTGTTTGGAGAGAAAGGGATATTCCGTTATTTAGATTGTTTTTAGGGAAGGAACCTAGGGTTGTTTTTGTAGAGATTCCGCAAAGCGATATAAATTGTTTTCTTAAACAAGATTTGCTCTTGGAAAATGTACGCATTCACGCGCCAACATTTCAAATTGCTGAAGCAATGAAGGCAGAATATACATCGAATAAAAATGTTAATTTTGCCGACTATATTTTGCAAAGCATGAACCTTGAAGATTGGACGGCTCGAAAAAGTCCCATACCAACGTCCAAGGCGAAAAGTGAAGCAGATTCGATTTTACGAAAATTTGGCATCAAAAAGTCTTATGTTTTGCTTTGTCCGGAAGCAGTTAGCATTAAATCTTTGCCTGATGAGTTTTGGCTCAAGATTGCGAAATCCTTAGTTTTCGCGGGTTATGATGTAATTATTAATTCATATTACGAAGCAAAAGATAACTCTAAATTTTTAGACTATCATCTGTGTTGTCCGGATATTGATATTCTTTATGCCTTGGCATCTAGGTCGGATAGAGTCATTTCTATGGCAAGTGGCCTTGGTGTACTGCTTTCCATTTGTGACGTTCCCGTTGATTTAATTTATACGGATGTGAAAAATAAACATATAGGCTATTCTGCTGAATTTTGTAGGCAAATATACTCAGTTCACAGTATGCCGTGGGTTACCGCTAAAGATGTTGTTGAACATGTAGCCAGCGACAATTACGACGATTTGGCAAAGAAAGTCTTGACTAGAAATATTTGAGTGTTATGTTTTTTAAAAAAGTAAAGATTCGATTTACCGACGGTTCGGTCACGAAAAGATTCTATTTGTTTGGTCGTGCTGTTCTTGATGTGGCGAAAAAGAAAGATGGGGCATTGTCAATTAGAACACCAAAAACTTGGAAGCCAAAATCTAAAGATCAGCCCATCTTTTATTTGAAGGTCAACAGGGTTCATCAAACAAGCTACGATTGCATGCAGCATTGGATGGATATTGCAAACAAAATGGGGGCGTTTTGCTATATTGTTTGTGATAAAAAAGAATTTGAGTATGGAATGTTTGATAAGCCATGCTATTTCTACCGAAATTCTTTTCAACTAATCCCTAGTGATCGCCGTTCCTTAAAAGAAGTGGTTCAGAAACTATTGTCAGGCGTGGAAAGAAGCAAACTGTGGCGACGGATTGCTCTTTCTATGCTGACCCCGTTCGTGCACGCGGAAAAAAACAAGTATTCTCGCACTTATAACATTGATGCTGACGACATCATGATTCTGGCGCGTCCTGACAAAATTGCAAAGGCTTTGCTTCGTATGGAGCAGATTGCGGAGGATAAAAAAGTTGACGCGATGAATTTGGATATGTTCGTCTCCAAATCATTTAATGTGCATTGGTCATTTGGAGTCGTTTATATGAGACGCCCAGATCGTTGCATTGCAGCATTGAAGGAAAATGTCGACTGGAGGAAAGATGAGGAAAATCATAAGAAGTTTATGACTTCTTATGTTTCAGAGTTTAATTTTAATGTTGATTGGCTATTCACATTTCTTCGAGACTGTAAAAAGCTAAATTTGCAAACGTTTTGTATCAAAAACGCTGCCGTGATACATATGCCGGACATTGCCATTTCTCGGCACTGGGCATTTGTCTTTCAGTGGCAAGATGATAGGTTGTACTTTCCAATTATTTCTGAAGTGTATCAGGATAAGAAATGGGCAAACGTACCGATTCCAAAAAGTGTGAATAAAATTGATGTAGGGTTAGAGCTTAATGAATATTCAAATTTCATGCGATCCTTTTATTGGACCGATTATTGGTTTGAGAATTCAATGTTAAACATAGCGAAGAACAGACGCTTGATTGATTCCTCGATTTACAATAAATATCTATCGGTTCCGGAAAAAAGATGGGAATGATTGACGTCGATAAAAGTAAATTCAAAACCCTTTTTCGATTGTTTTCACACCTTAGGCTGTATAGGAAAAATCTATTTCTTGCGATCTTGTTTATGGTCTTGTCTGCCGGAGCTTCCTCCGGCGTTGCTCTCTTGTTGGGAAAGTTGACGGACGCAGGTTTTTATGAGCAGGATCCAAGCATAGTTTTGACGGCACCTCTTTTTCTAGTCGTAATAGCAGGCATGAACGGATTAGGCATGTTGATGAGCAATTATTGTCTAGGGAAGATCAGTCAATCGGTGATGATGACCCTGCGTCGAGAACTCTTCTCGAAGATTCTGCATTGGCCTTCTGCCGCCTATCAGAACTATCCCACGGGACTGATTGCGTCAAAGTTCATCAACGAAGCGAACTTCGCTCTTTCGAGTGCGGCAAAGTCGGCCATCATCCTCGTTAGGGACTCCGTGCAGACCGTCGCGCTCTGCGTCATCTTGGTTTGGCACAACTGGCTTTTGGCCATTGTGGCGCTCTGCCTTGCTCCCGTTGTCGTCAAACTTCTGCGCTGGATATCGCAGAAAATCAAGTCGGTGATGTTTTCGAGTCAGCAGAATGTCGCCACGCTCATCATGCGCGTGAAGGAGACTTATGAGGCGGAGCGCCTCATCAAGATTTCCGGGTCGTATGACGCCGAGAAGAAGCGCTTCCGTGATGTCAACGAACAAATTGCCGATCTAGCCATCCGTATCAACAAGATCTCTTCGATCGGGACGCCCGCAACGCAGCTGATCGGAATGACGGGCGTGGCGATCGTGCTCGCTGTTGCGCTCTGGCAGACGCAGCAGGGCATGATCACGCTCGGCGAGTTCGTGACGTTCCTTGCCGCGATGCTCCTCGTTCTGCAACCCCTCAAGCGTCTCGCGGGTGTCAATACCGCCATCGTCGGAATGTCGGTCGCCGCCGAAAGCATCTTTCAGACGCTCGACGAACCGCTCGAGTCGGATACCGGAATCGTCGAACTTCAGAACGTCCGGGGCGCCGTCTCGTTCGAGCACGTTTCACTTCGCTACCCTAACGCGGACCGCGACGCCGTGAGCGACTTCACCCTCGACGTGAAGCCCGGCGAAAGCATTGCGCTGGTCGGCCTTTCCGGATCCGGGAAGACTTCGGTCGTCAACATGCTCCCGCGCTTCTGGAATCCTACGTCCGGTCGCATCCTCATCGACGGCACAGATACGAAGGACGTCACGCTCTCATCGCTACGCAGTCAGATCGCAATCGTCTCGCAGGACGTCGTGCTCTTTGACGGGACCATCCGAGAGAACATCGCGTACGCCGTGCCGGACGTCTCCGAAGAGGCGCTTGCAGAAGCTGTTGAAGCGGCATCCCTCAAGGATTTCATCGCTTCGCTTCCTCAGGGACTCGACACGCCCGTGGGCGAGGCGGGAAGCCGTCTCTCGGGAGGGCAGAAGCAGCGCATTTCCATTGCGCGGGCCCTTCTGCGCAACACCCCGATCCTGATCCTCGACGAAGCCACAAGCGCTCTCGACAGCGAATCGGAAGCGGCCGTCAAGGCTGCGCTCGACCGCCTGATGGCGGGCCGAACGACTTTCATCGTCGCGCACCGACTTTCCACGATCCGCAACGCTTCGCGCATTGTCGTGATGAGCGAAGGCGTCATCCAAGAAATCGGCACGCACGAAACCTTGCTGGAAAAGGGCGGCGCCTACGCCAGTCTCTCAAAACTTCAGTCGCTTTGACGGTCGACCGTCAACAAGGAGTTCTCCGTTGAACCGACTCATCAAACACTTGGATCCGGACCTGCTTCGGATCTACAGCTATTTGCTTCCGCACAAGTGGCGCATTGCTCTCGGCGCCGTCTTCATGGCGGGGGCCGCAAGCATGTCGTCGCTTACGGCGACGCTTTTGGGGAAACTCACCGATCTGGGTTTCTATCAGAAGGAGCCGTGGGTGATCGCGGCCGCTCCGGCCGCTCTGATCGGCGTAACGATCCTTTTTGGCTTTTGCTCCGTGGCCTCGTCCTGGATCATGGCAAAGGTGAGCCAGGCCGTACTCATTACGCTTCGTACCGAACTGTACGATCGAATCATGACGTGGCCTGCAGAGCGGTATCAGCACAACCCGACGGGTGCAATCTGCTCGAAGTTCGTCAATGAAGCGAACGTCGCGCTCTCGGGCGCGACGAGTTCTCTGATCGTGTTGATCCGCGATTCGCTGCAAATCGTGGGACTTCTTTGTCTCCTATTCTGGCAGAACTGGAAGCTCACGCTTGTTGCCTTCGTGGTGGGTCCCCTCATCGTCATCACACTCAAGATGATCGCCAAGCGCATCCGAGTCATCGTCAAAAAGAGTCAGGAAAGCTTCGGAGTCATGCTTTCACGCGTTCAGGAGGCCTACGAAGCGCAGCGGCTCGTGAAGGTGACGGGAAGCTACGCCTTTGAAGAGGCGCGTTTTGATGCGGTCAACAAGATCATTCGCCGCACGGCGCTCGACCGCATCAAGATGCAGAGTCTCGCCACCCCCATCACGCAGATGATCACGATGCTCGGCATCGCCTTTGTGGTGGGCGTGGCGCTGTACGAAGCGCAAGCGGGGCTTCTCACCATCGGCGAATTCATCACGTTTCTCACTGCGCTGTTGCTCCTAAAACCCGCTCTGCAGCATCTAACCGGTCTCAACGGCACCTTCGCGAGCATCGCAACGGCTGCGCGCAGTCTTTTTGAAGTGCTCGACGCCGAACGCGAAATCGACAACGGCACGGTGGAACTCGATCGGGCCAAAGGAGAAATCGTTTTTGAAGACGTCTCTCTCATGTATCCCGGTCTCAATGAACCGAGTCTTCGGGACATTCGCCTGACTATTCGTCCCGGCGAACACGTCGCGCTTGTCGGCCCCTCCGGGTCCGGAAAGACTTCGCTCGTCAACCTGGTGCCCCGTTTCTGGGAGCCTACGCACGGGGAGATTCGTTTGGACGGTGTGCCGCTCAAAGACCTCAGGTTTGAGAGCCTGCGCCGTCAGATCGCCGTCGTTTCGCAGGAAATTTTCCTCTTTGACGACACGATTCGGGCCAACATCGCCTACGGACTGCCGCACGCCACGGAAGAAGAGATCCTTCGCGCCGTAAAAGCCGCGGCTCTCGACGATTTCGTGTCGACGCTTCCCGAAGGACTGAGTACCCGGGTGGGTGAAGGCGGTTGTCTGCTTTCCGGGGGGCAAAAACAACGGATATCCATTGCCCGAGCGATTCTGAAGAACGCTCCCATCCTCATTCTCGACGAACCGACCAGCGCTCTGGACAGTCAGAACGAAGCGGTCGTCAAAAGGGCCTTGGACAAAGTCGCCGATGGTCGTACGTGCCTCATCGTGGCGCACCGCTTCTCAACCATCGACAAGGTCGACCGAATCATCGTCATGGAAAAGGGCCGCATCGTGGAAGAAGGAGAACAAAAGGAGCTCCTGGCCCGTGGCGGTCTCTACGCAAAACTGCACCGTCTGCAACAAAACGAAGGCGCTACCGTCAAAGGAGAAGAGTGACATGAAACCGTTTCGCCTCGTGACTCGCATCGCGCAGCCTCTTTTCGGCGTTCTCGTTCTGATGTTGGTGGGTGTAAAGGATACTCCCGCGGTCGAGACGGCGACCGCGGAGGAGTCGTCCGGATTTTCCTTACCTCCGCTCACGGCCGTCGACGTCTCGAAGCGCGACGAGTGGGAGCGACTCGGCGAAGAGTCGGATCGCGTGCTCGCAGACCGTTCCTTTGTGGAGCACTGGCGCGCACGTGCGGACTTTCGTACGCCGACAGGCGCTCGTCAGGCGCTTGCTGAGGCGGATGACCAGCTGAAGAAAATCGACGAGGCCGTCCAGAAGAAATCTGGCGCCTGTCTTTACACCTTCTTCGTCAACCATTGCATTGACGAGGCACGCAAGACTTCCTTTGTGCGAAAGCGCGAAATCCGTTCTCTTATGACCGACGCCCGCGCCGTGATCCACGCGGAAGAAGTGAAAGAACATGAAAAGGCGCGTCTCGCCCGCGAAGCGAAGGAACCCAATACTCCGATCAAAATCGAGCCGAAAAAAGTCGACACGACGCCAAAGGAGCCCGTCCGCATCGCCCCCAAGGAAGTTCGTGCACCTTCGCTCCCCAAGTCTCGAACGCCCAAGGCCCCTGAGGAAGCCTCCCTCCCGAACGTTCCCAAGGGGGCTCAGATCGATTCGTCAGAAACAAACGCCGACCACGACGCTATGCGTGAGGCACTCGAAAAAGCCAATCTTGCCGCACAAGCCCTGAGAGAAGAAGAGAGGAAGCTTCGTCAGCAAAAAGCCGAGGAAAAAGCGAAGGCTCGCAAAGCCAAGCGCGAAGCCAAGCGGCGACAGTTTGAGGAAACGATGGCACAGCGCATTGACGCGCAACGCCGTCTTGAAAAAGAGAGGGAAGACGGCAAGCAGTCCAACCTTTTCGGCTACTTCTAGCTGATGCACATCTTGCATTTCTCCGAGCCCTGATGAAGAGCCACCCAATGCTCTCAAGCGGGGCCTGTCGGCGGTGTTGAGCAAAGGCTGCACTCCCTCAACAATCAGGGAATTTTGTCTCAGCGGGGACGCACGAAGAGCTGAACAATAGTTTCAGATTCGCGCGTTTATTCGTTTCATGGATACCCCCACACTCAGACACGACCTGCAAAGGAATTTCAGCTTCCTCGGGCGCCCTCCGCCTCTGCAAGCGATTATGATTTTGTCCATTCGTTTTTCTTTTGTCTGGACATACCATGAGCGCGCACCCATTGGACGGACGAACCCTCGCCCGTCAAATTGAAGCCGAGCTTGCGCCCCGGGTGGAGCAGCTCAAAAAAACTTTTCATTGCCCCTGTCTTGCGGTCGTCGTAGTTGGCGACGATCCGGCAAGCCGCGTCTACGTGCGAAACAAGATCCGTGCCTGCGAGCGCACGGGGATCGATTCCTTTGAAGTGACGCTCCCCGCCGACACGGACGAGGCGACGCTCCTCGCGGCAATCGAGCGGCTCAACGCCGACGACAAGGTCGACGGGATTCTCGTGCAGCTGCCGCTTCCCCCGCACCTCACCGCCGTGAGCGTGATCGAGGCGATCGCTCCCGAAAAGGACGTGGACGGCTTTCATTCCCTTTCGATCGGCTCCCTCATGACGGGCCGCCAGGGGTTCGTCCCCTGCACGCCCGCGGGCGTGATGCGTCTTCTCCAAGAAGCGGGATGCGACCCCAAGGGGAAGCGCGCCGTCGTCGTGGGGCGTTCGAATATTGTGGGTAAGCCCCTGGCGCTTTTGCTCCTCGCGGCCGACGCAACCGTGACGATCGCTCACCGCCTTACGCCCGATCTCGCGGAGCTCACCCGCTCGGCCGACATTCTCGTCGCCGCTGTCGGCCGTGAGAACCTCATTACCCGTGACATGGTGAAGCCCGGCGCCGTCGTGATCGACGTCGGCATCAACCGCAACGCCGAAGGGAAGCTCTGCGGCGACGTCGCGGCCGACGTGGCCGAAGTCGCCTCAGCCATCACGCCCGTTCCGGGCGGCGTCGGTCCCATGACGATCGCCATGCTCCTCACCAACACCGTTCTCGCGGCGGAGCGCCGTTCGGCGCGCACCCGTGCGTCCGCGCAATCCTAATTTCGATATTGAGAGATACACATGACTGCTTGCGACAATCCGCTTCTGACCATCACCGATTTCGTTGACTACGCCGCCGTTCGCCCCGAACACGTGACGCCCGCCGTCACGGCGCTCTGCGAGGACGTGGAAAAGACGCTCCTTGCGGTGCTCGACACCTCGCGTCCCGCGACCTGGGAGAACGTAGTCGAGCCTCTGAACGAATCGCTCGGTCGCCTCACCCGCACCTGGGGCGTGGTGGGGCATCTGCAGAGCGTGTGCGATACGCCCGAGCTTCGCGACGCCTACAACCGGGAACTCCCGCGTGTCTCGGAACTCCTTCTTCGCATTTCGCTCGACACGCGTCTTTATGAACGCTACAAGGCGCTGCGGGCCTCCGACGAATTTTCGACGCTTTCCTCCGTGCGTCAACGTATTCTCGAGCGCGACCTGCGCGACTTTCGTCTGTCGGGCGCGGATCTGCCCGACGACAAGCGCGCCCGCGTGCAGGAAATCGGCGAGCGCCTTTCGCTTCTCTCTCAGAAGTTCAGTGAAAACCTCCTGGACGCTACAAACGCCTTCACGCTCGACATCGTGCGCGAAGAGGATCTTGACGGCATCCCCGAAGACGTGAAGGCGCTCTACCGCGCCACGGCCGAAGCGGCAGGGAAGAAGGGCTGGCGCGTGACGCTGCAGTTCCCTTCCTACCTTCCCTTCATGCAGTTTGCGAAGAACCGTTCGCTTCGCGAAAAGCTCTATCACGCCTTCAGCGTCCGCGCTTCCGAGTTGGACGGCGGTCAGTGGGACAACGGTCCCCTCATGAAGGAAATCCTCGCGCTTCGCGACGAAGAGGCGAAGCTTCTGGGCTTTGCGAACTATGCGGAATCGTCGCTTGCCGTCAAGATGGCCTCGACCCCGAAGGAAGTGACCGATTTCCTGCGCGATCTGGCGCGCCACGCCAAGCCCTTCGCCGTGAAGGACATGGATGCTCTTCGCGAACACGCGAAGACTCTCGGGCTCGAGAAGATGGAAAGCTGGGATCAGGCCTATGTCTCCGAATCGCTTCGTAAAAGCCGCTACAGCTACTCGTCCGACATCGTGAAGCGCTACTTCACGGAGTCGACCGTCTTTGCCGGACTCTTCCACTTGGCCGAAACGCTCTACGGCATCCGCGTTGAAGAGCGCGAAGGGAGCACCTGGCACCCCGACGTGAAGTTCTTTGCGCTCACCGAAGGCGGAAAAGACATTGCCTATCTCTACGCAGACCTACACGCCCGTGCCGGGAAGCGCTCCGGGGCCTGGATGGATTCCGACCGCGCCCGCCGCATGACGAAAAACGGTCTTGAACTCCCGATCGCTTATCTCGTCTGCAACTTCGCTCCGGGCGTGGACGGTCGCGAAGCGACGCTCACCCACGACGACGTGACGACGCTTTTTCACGAGTTCGGGCATGCACTCCACCACATGCTTACCGCGCAGACCGAAGAGGCCGTATCCGGCATCAACGGCGTCGAATGGGACGCCGTGGAGTTGCCGAGCCAGTTCATGGAAAATTTCGCCTGGGACGAACGCGTCGTGACGTCGCTCACGAAGCACGTCGAAACGGGTGAAAAGCTCCCGCACGAACTCTTTGCCAAGATGCTCGCCGCGAAGAACTTCGAAGCGGGCATGCAGACCGTTCGTCAGATCGAGTTTGCGCTCTTTGACATGCTCCTTCACAGCGAATTCGACGCGAAGAAGGACGACATTGCGGACCTTCTCGCTCGCGTTCGTGACGAGGTTGCGGTTTCCTTCCCGCCCTCCTACAACCGCTTTGCGAACAGCTTCTCGCACATCTTTGCGGGCGGCTACGCCGCGGGCTACTACAGCTACAAGTGGGCGGAAGTTCTCTCGGCCGACGCCTTCGGCGCCTTCGAAGAAACGGGCGTCTTGAACGCCGAAACGGGCCGCCGCTTCCGCGAAGAAATCCTCTCGCGAGGCTCCTCGCGCGATGCGATGGACAATTTCGTCGCCTTCCGCGGCCGCAAGCCCACGGTCGACGCCCTGCTTCGCCAGAACGGCATGATCGAAGGGGAACAGGCATGACGACGCTGACGCTCGCCACCTGGAACGTGAATTCGCTCAAGGTGCGCCTTGAGCACGTTCTCTCGTGGCTCGCCGAGCGAGACGACATTGACGCGCTGGTGCTGCAAGAAACAAAGCTCACCGACGACAAGTTCCCTCAAGGGGAACTTGCCCTCGCGGGTTGGGAGAGCGTTTTCTATGGTCAGCCCACCTACAACGGCGTGGCGCTTTTGACGCGCCCCGACCGCGTGACGGTGTCGGACGTGACGCTCGGGATGCCGGGCTACGCGGACGAACAGAAGCGCTATCTCTCCGCCACGGTGACGCCTGTCGGTACGACCGAGTCCGTACGTTTTGCAGGCGTCTATTGTCCGAACGGCATGGAGGCGGGTAGCCGCAAGTATCTCTACAAGCTCGACTGGTTCCATGCGCTACGCCGCGCCATGCAGGTGGAAAGGGAAAAGAACGAACGCGTCGTGCTCGCGGGTGACTTCAACATCGCCCCGGCGGACGCGGACCTTTGGAACCCGCAGACCTGGCCCGACAAGATTCTCACGACGTGTCCTGAGCGCACGGCCCTGGAACGTCTTCTGTCGGACGGCTTTGTCGACGCCTTCCGGGCCTTCCCGCAAAAGGAAAAGCAGTTCTCCTGGTGGGACTACCGCATGGCGGCCTACGAACGTAATCACGGTCTGCGAATCGACCTGATGCTCGCAAGCGACGCCCTGCGACCGGCCCTCAAGGCCTGTCAAATCGACGAGACCCCGCGGGCCTGGGCGAAGCCTTCGGACCATGCGCCCGTCGTGACGACGCTCGTCTTCTGAGTCCGAGATTATTTGTCGTAGGACACAAGAGTCGCTTTTTAGCCAAAAAGCTAATGTACGGAAAAGAAAACTGCGTTAAGATCTTAAAAGATACAGATAATAAGGAGGGAGTGACCGAAGTCACCCCCTCCTCTTTGTTACACCTTAACGGTTCGGTAACGACCGATAGTGTGAGCACACATTCTCATACCGACCAAGTCGAAATCGAATGTAAGCAGATACAAACACCGTCTTCGGTTTACATAAAAGTTTGGGCATGAATACCTCTCTTTTATGGGTGCGAGCCGAAGTTGGTCGTAAAGAGTACTTTGGGAGTACCTCTTTCCGTCTTAGAACTCTCGCGGGTTTAGTCGGGAAGCAGTTCATAGGAGGCCGGTGATTGCAGTCACTGGCCTCCATTTCTTCGGGCTTCCAATCCTTACGCATTCATCTCATCATCTTTCAGAAGTCCTTCGCGTCTCAGATACATCATCCCTCTCGGGGTTATCGACACCGTACCATTAGACGTTTTCAACAAGCCATATCTTACACTTCTGTAGTTTGCGACGAAAAAAGAAATTCTGCGCTCGTCCATATCCTGGTTCTCAGCACAATACCGAACGATTTCATCCCAAGCACGTCCGCTAGGTGCTTCAGCAATCCACAACAGTAACTGCTTGTAGCTCCTCCTCATTCTGTTCGGAAATGTCCCTTGAGCAGACTGTTCCTCTGGCACGCTCACTGAGTCTTCTTTTGATACTTTCACTTTCTCTGAGACACTCTCCGAATCTTTCTCTGGCTCTTCCGAACTATATCGATCGAGTAAGTCAGAAAGAATCTTCAATCTTTTTCTCTTTACCTCAGCTTGAGTCTTCAACTCCTCAAGTGCGGCTGTATCTTTTTCGATCAGTCTTGAAATGAGCTGAAGGCGCACTTCCTTGTCTAGCAATTCCAGGATGTCCTGAAGGCGCGGGCCGTTTTCTTTTAGCGTCATCTGAACTCCCTAATATTAATTTGTTCCGTATAAGTCGAATTATATAATACTTAACCGCTGTACGCGGTGCGTGTACGTAAGATTATACAGAGGACTCTCCTCATACACAGATAAATGTACCAAGAATTATGCCGAAAAATTATGACGTGTGCGCATCGAGGCTCCAAAAAATTTCTTTTGCCAGTCTGTTTATGGCTAGTCCATGAAGTTCCTCGGGGCAGAGCTAAACCCTCGGACCATGCACCCGTCGTAACGACACTCGCCTTCTGAGGCTCCCGCGTTTCCCTCTACGTCAACGGCCGCCTCCTCACGAAAAGGAAGCGGCCGTTTGTCATGAAGGGTAGGTTGGCTCGTCAGGGATTTTCGAGCTGCCACGCATCCTTCTTGAACATCGTCCCTTCGACGCGGTAGGTGTAGCACTTCATGCTTTCCTGGCGAAGGTTCGAGTCGCTGCAGGAGTCGTAGTAGCGAAGACGCTTGTCGCCACCTTCGAGCGAACGGTATTTCTCGGGCAACTCGCGAATGCCGCGAAGAAGGAGGTCGGGAACGTCGCCGTTCGTCATGAGGTCGTTGGCCGTGCGAAGTTCGCCCTTGGCACCGAAGTCCTTCCAGAGAAGAAGCGGATAGCGGATTCCGGGATTGTCGACGTTTTCGTCGATGCGTCCCTTGTAGGGGACGTGCCCGATCGCATCAAAGAGCACCTTGCTGTCGCGGCCGCCGTGGTCGGCCGTCACCACGATGCGGGTGTTGTCGTAGACGCCGTTCTTTCGCATCCAGTCGAGCCACGAGGCGAGCTTCACCGTGAAGGCGCGCTCGGACAGGTAGTGGCTGTAGTTGTAGTCGGGATGAGCCTTGCGGAAATCCGCGGGCGTTCTCGGCTGCGAGAGCGCGGGCTGCATGTCTTCGCCGCAGTAGCGGCCCGTGTGCGAGCCGTCGGAATAGACGTATCGGTAGTAGTTCCCGGTTTCCACCGTGCGGCTGAAGTCCTCGGGCGCGCGGAAGGCGGCGAAGGCCTTGAAGCCGTCGAGCGTTTCCTTGGACGACGCGAGCCAGCGGCCGTTCGCGTAGATCGTCTTGCGAAGGCTGTAGGGAGCCGCCTTGAAGAGCGAAATCGAGAAGAGACGTCCGAAGGCGTCGACACGATCGCGTCCGCGGGCGTTTTCAAACTCGGCCTTGTAGTAATAGTTGAACCAGTCGTCCATCAGGGGATGGTAGGCCACCGAGAGATAGTTCTTCGGGGCTTCGGGCAACTGCCACATCGTCCCGATCACGGCGCTGTTCCAGTCCTTGCCGAGAAGATCGGGAATGAGCGAATAGCTCTCGGCATAGAGCTGCTCGAAGGTCTTCCCATCGTTCTCGCGATTGATGCTGCGAACCGAGAAGCGGTTGCCGCCCGCCGTGACGGCAAGCGCATGGAGCGTGCCGCTCCCCGCACTCGTCGTGTCGACAAAGTGCGTGAAGCCCTCAAAAGACTTCTTGAGTTCGGGGTGTTCCTTGAGAATCTGCGGGAAGTGGTCCGCCGTGTACATGTCAAAGACAATCACGAGAAGATTCTGTCCCGTCTTGCTGAAGACGTAGGAATCCTTCGCGTAGGACGGCGCTTCGGCCGTTTCCGTCGCCACCTGCGTCGTGCGGGCTCCGACCGTTTTGGCAAGCGGCAGAAGCATCGCGCCCGAGAGAATGAAGACGAGCGTCGTCAAGAGCGCCGAGAAGTCGCGCACGGTCTTGACGGGGACTTTCTTCACGATGAAGAAACTGAGCACCGCAACGTCCGCCACCACCGCGATGTCCTTCCAACGGTTAGCGCTTTCATAGAGCGTCTGCGTCTTTTCGAGTTCACCCCCGTTGATGAGACCGTAGTCGCCGACGAACAAGAAGGCGTAGCCCACGACCAAGAGATTCGCAAAGAGGAGGAGGAAGAAGAACGCCAGCGACGCCCCGCGAGGAAGGTCGCGAAGATAGGCGTAAGTGAGCGCCCACCCCGCGACGGCCAACAACATGAAGCAGGGGATCACGACGTCAAAGGTGGTCGCGACCGAATCCGGGTCGGAGGACAAAATGAGCGTCGGAAGACCGAGGAAGAGGACCGTGACGAGAAGAACGGCCAACCCCGTGTTGACGCCCGAGAGATCTTCACGAACGAAGCGCGAAAGCTTCGCGAAGCCTCCTTCGAGAAGAAGCGTCCAGAGGGCGCAAACGAGCGCCGCAAGACCGACGCCCACCGTCGTCCAGGCCAGAAGCGGCGGTTCCTTCGGAATGAGCACCCACTCCGCCATTGTGCCGCGGCAAAAAAGCGTCACGACCCAGGGAAGAACGAAGGCGAGGAGCGTCAGCCCCTTCGCGGTCGCGCGGGCGCTGCCCGCGCGTTCGCGGGAGGGAACGCTCAAGAGGGCCGCGGCCATAAGGGCGCAACCCATCGAAAGAAGCACGAGGAAAATTTCCAGACGGAAGGCCGGAATCGTCTCGCGAAGCGAGATGTAGTTCCAGGTGTCGGCCGTAATCGCCGTGTCGGCCGCGATGAGGAGCGCACCGAGAATCCCGAGGGCCCAGCGGCGCTTTTCGGCAAAGACCTTGAGGCCCGCGAAGGGGTCGGCGTGCTTTGTGGCGCGCCAGCGCGGCAGTAGGCTCTTCTCAACGATGTTCTTGCCAAGCGAATAAACGTTGTTGAGCGTCCAGTAGAAGGTGAGCGCCGCGGGCGAAGCGTAGAGGAGCACCAGGAAGAGCGCCGAGAGCCCGTAGAGCTGAATCTTGTCCTGCTTCGTGAGGCGCGCCGTGTAGACGAAGGCCGAGAGAAGGTTCACGGCCGTCATGATGAGCGGGAGCGCATTGATGTGCCAGTCCCCGATCGCGATCAGGCCGTCCGCGGCGCCGAGGTCGGCGATCGGGCCGAAGGCGACGCCCTTCAAGGCCGTCATGTTCGAGAGCAGGTGATAGGCCGCGATGAAGAAGGGAATCTGCAGGAAGAATCCGAGCGAGGAACGAAGCGCGAGCTTCGAGGAATACCCCGCCTGCCGACGCATCGTGGTGAGCATTGCGAAGCGCTCCTGCCCCTTGAAGGTGCGCTTGATCATGGCTTCGGTCGCTTCGAAGCTCTTTTTGACGGCGCGCTCCTCTTCCTGCCAACTTTCGGCCTTGTTGTAGATCGGCAGAATCACCGTGTTGACGACGAGACTCATGAGGACGATCGACCAGCCGTAGGAAGCGAAGAGCCCGTATCCCCAGTCGAGCACCGTCGTCATGAAGAGTTCGAGCGGCGCAATGAAGAAGGTGTAGAGAACGGTCAGCATGCCTTATTCCTCCTTTCCGGAGACGCGGGAGGCGGCATGCGCCGCCTGAGATTCGGGAGCGCTCACTTCGGCAAGAAGCGAGAGAAGCGCTTGGGCGATGGGAACGCCTGCGGCACCGAAATTCTTGATGCCCGCTTCACGTACGCGGCGGATGCGCTCGATTCGGGCGTCGCCTTCCCGGAGGAGCGCCTCGACCGCTTCCGCGGCCCTCTCCTCTTCTCCGGCGGCAAGGTGCATGCCGATTTCATCCAAAACGCCCATTTCCCAGGCGGGGTTCGGCAGATCCCAGGCTTCGTAGCCGTCCTTTTGCCAACCGTCGCCGATGCTCACGACCGGACGCTCAAAAACAAAGGCGAAGTCAAAGACGACGCCCGAGAAGTCGGAGACCATGACGCCCGCGCGCGAGAGCGATGAAAAGCCGTTGGGATTGCGGTCCCATTCGATGTTCTCAAAGGAAGCCAATTCCTTTTGCAGGCTTTCCATCAGCGGCAGTTCCGAGACAAAACTCTGCGGGTGCGGTCGCAGAATCACGTGGTAGCCCGCCTGCGCCAAACGCTTCGGAATGGCGGCGCCCGTCTTCGTCAACAGCCCCGCACGCCCCCAGGTGGGAGCGATCAGCACGGTCTTCGGATCCGGCACGACGGTGCCTTCCTTCTTTTGCGCGGCCATGCGGTCGAAATAGGCGCAGCCCACGATGCGGAGGTCCTTGGGTTCCGTGTGACGCTTGGCCTCCAAGGTACGAAGCGACGAAACCTGATGCGGGCCCGAGCAGAAGACCGCATCGTAGTAGTCAAAGCTGTAGAGCTTGTAGCCGTGAATGTCGGTCGCGGCGTGCACGAGGTGGACGTAGCGCTTGACGCCCTTCGAGCGGCGAATCTGCAAAACGTCGATTCCCGGCGTCGTCAGTACGAAGAGGTCCGCCTCCAGAAAGCCGAGCGACGTGTAGGCGGCGTTGCCTTTGCCGATATAGTGCGCGTCGACGTGCGAAAAACCCGCCGAAAAGACCGGATCCTTTTCGTCCGACGTGAAGTAGGTCACGCGTTCCCCCGACGAAGCCAGAGCCCGCAAGACCGGCTCGAAGGTTCCCCAATAGGCGGCCGATTCCGCATAGATCACGATGCGTTTGCCGGACAATTCCTTTCCTTCGCCCCGCATCCGGAAGACGAACTGCCGAATGAGGGTGGGAAGACGTCGGATGAAGAAGTAGCCCGACGAGGCAAGGCCCACGACGATCGAAAGGAGCATGCTCCCCGTGCCCGGGTCGAGATAGGCCCGGGCTTCGAGCGGCGCCGCGACGAGTCCGACCAAAAGCCAGAGGTTTGCAGCGAGTGTGGAGGCGGGTGTTCGCAAATGCATAGGAAACAGGAAAACTCTGACGCTCCGGGGAACGCTCGGAGCGACGGGGAAAAAGAGAATTGGGAGAGTGTAGAAAAAGATGCGCGGGATTTCTACCGCGGGAATCGTTTTGCGGAAAAGAAAGCGACGGTCCGCAATCTTCGTTACGCGTCCGTGACGTCCTTCTCCTTTCGGATGCGAAGGGCCCGGGCGCGAAGCTGTCCGCAGCCGCCGTCGACGTCCTGCGCTGCCGAGTCGCGGGCCGTCGCAATAATGCCGCGGGAACGAAGAAGCGAAACCAAAGCCTTCACCTGCTCGGGGTCGGGACGCGACCAGGGCGAACCTTCGACGGCGTTCACCGGAATGTAGTTCACCATGGCGTACTGCCCCGCCATGCGGCGGGCGAGTTCTTCGGCTTCTTCAAGCGAATCGTTGACGCCCGCGAGAAGCGTCCACTCGTACTGAACGGGATAGCCCGAATGCCGCGCCCAGAGAGCGGCCCGTTCCATGAGGGTGTTCACCGTCATGCGGCAGCCGCGGGGAAGCATTTTGCGGCGTTTCTCTTCGTCCACCGTATGCAGCGACACGGCAAGGGCCGGCCGCACGTCGGACACAAAGAGCGCGTCAAAGAGCCGCTCGTCCCCCACGGTCGAGAGGACGAGATTTTTGTGCCCGAAGTCTCCGTACTCGGCGAGGAAAGAGAGGCCCGAAAGGACGTTTCGCAGATTGTGCGAGGGTTCGCCCATCCCCATGAAGACGACCTTTTTCGTCTCGGGACGACTGGCTCGAGCGAGCACCGCCTGCGCGACGATTTCCGCGTCGGAGAGCTGCCGAACGAGGCCGCTCTTTCCCGTCATGCAGAAAACGCACCCGACGGCACAGCCGATTTGAGTCGAAATGCAGACGCCTTCGCGCGGAAGCAGAACCGACTCCACCCACTCGCCGTCGGAAAGCTCCAGAAGGAGCCGTTCCCCGGATGCGCCTGGGTGGTTCGAGACCATGCGGGCGAGCGACGTCCAGAATGCCCGCACCTTCGGCAAAGCCGTACGGAGACGCTTCGGAAGCCGTTCGTCCTCGACGGTCGGCCAGGGGGCGCGTCCGAGGAGCGCCCGAGCAATCTTGCGGATGTGTTCGGGTTTGGCTCCGAGCGAACGGAGGGACTCGAGCCAGTCGTCGAGCGTGGGAATCGTCGGCATGGGAAACGGGATCGTCGAGGAGTTGCGGGCAAAGACCGCATTCTACCCAAAGGCGCCCCTTCACCGCTCGATTTGAAGCTTGCGCGTGAGCGTATTGCGACCGATCCCGAGAAGCGTCGCCGCTTCGCCGCGCCGTCCCCTGGTGTGTTCGAGCGCCGCCCGAAAGAGCATCTGCTCGACCTCGGTCACCAAGCGGTCGTAAGGGTGCGACTCGCCCGAACGAAGGGCGTCGCGGATTTCCCGACGTAACCCGGAGCGCCAGTCGACACCCTTTTCCTCCGCTTCCCCCGCCTCTTCCAAAACGGGAGAGAACACTTCTCCTTCCCGCACCTCTTCGGGGAGATCTTCCGGGCGGATGAGCTTCGAAGGCGCCATGACGAGAAGCCAACGGCAGACGTTTTCGAGTTGCCGGACGTTTCCGGGGAAGGGAAACTTTTCGAGCACCGCGAGCGCTTCATCCGACAAGGTCTTTTCTTCCACTCCGAGTTCCGCGGCGCGCTCCTTTAAGAAATACCGCGCCAAGGGGCCGATGTCGGCGACGCGACACCGCAGCGGCGGAAGACGCAGACGAATCACGTTCAGACGGTGGTAGAGGTCTTCTCGGAAAAGCCCTTCCTTTACGCGGCGCTCTAGCGCCTGGTTCGTCGCTGCGATCACGCGTACGTCCGCACGGATCGGTTCGTGGCCGCCCACGCGGTAGTAGGTGCCGCTACTTAAGACTCGAAGAAGGCGCGTTTGGAGTTCCATCGGCATGTCGCCGATTTCATCCAAAAAGAGCGTGCCGCCGCGGGCTTCGCCGAAGCGCCCTTCGCGTCTCGCGAGCGCTCCCGTAAAGGCCCCCTTTTCGTGTCCGAAGAGTTCGCTCTCCAAGAGTTCCTTCGGAATCGCCGCCATGTTGACGGCGACGTAGGGAGCGTTCTTTCGGGGACTGTGCTGCCAGATGGAGCGCGCGACGACTTCCTTCCCCGTCCCGGACTCGCCGGTGATCAATACGGTGACGGAACTCTGCGAAAGGCGTCCGATCGCGCGGAAGATTTCCTGCATCGACTCAGCCTGCCCGATCAGGGCGAAGGGATCGTGCACGACTTTGGTGCCGACCGCGCTCGAGCGCTCCGCGCTCGCCTTTCGGGCGCGGTCGATCACTTCGACCGCCTTCACTACGTCAAAGGGCTTGGCGAGATATTCAAAGGCCCCGCCCTTAAAGGACGCCACGGCGCTCTCGACGTCGGAATAGGCCGTCATGATGATGACGGGCAACGTCGGCTGCCGGCGTTTCACTTCCTCCAGAAGACTCGTTCCGTCCATGCCGGGCATGCGGATGTCGCTCACCAAAACGTCGGGGCGCTCTTCGCGGAGCGCTTCGAGGACATCCTCGGCGCGCTCAAAGGCGCGCGAAGGAATTCCCGCGCGCTCCAGCGCCTTGCGAAGCACAAAACGGATCGACCGGTCGTCGTCCACCACCCAAACCATACCTTCCGTCATCACTCTCTCCCAAATCCCGCATCAAAACGGCAGCAACACGCGAAAGACCGTGCGCCCGGGTTCGCTTTCCACATCAATGGCGCCGCCCGCCTCCCTGACGAAGGCGTCGGCAATGCTGAGTCCCAGCCCGCTTCCCTCGGGGCGACCCGTCACCAAGGGGTAAAAGAGCCTCTCCCGAAGCGTCTCGGGAATCCCGGGGCCCGTGTCTTCAATGAAGACGGCAAGCGCCCGTCTCACCCGACGATTTCGAACGAATTCGTCGCGCACGATGCGGGTGCGAAGCGTAAGGCGTCCCTCGGGAGTGTTGCCCATCGCTTCGGCCGCGTTTCGCGCAATGTTGAGAAAGACTTGTGTCAGCCGTCCCTTGTCCCCCGTCACGTCGGGAGCGGAGACGTCGTAGTCCCTCACCACCGTGATCGACGGAAATTCGTGCTCGATCAGGCTTCGCACGTGCTCGAGCAAGGCCGAAACGTTGCAGGGCTCCTTCTCGTTCGGCCGCCGATAGGGCGCGAGAAAACGATCGACCAGGGCCTGCAGGCGGTCCGCCTCTTCGCGGATGATCGCGGCGCACTCGCGGTCGTCGTCGCTCGTGAGCGCGCCTTCGAGGAGCTGCGCCGCACCTCGGATGCCGCCCAGAGGATTTTTGACCTCATGCGCGAGGTTTCGAAGAAGATCGCGCGCCGCGGCGCTCGCTTCCGCCACGGCCGCTTCCCGCTCGACGCGGATCGTTTCGCCCACGTCGAGCGCCTCGAGAAAGTAGCCGCCCGTCTCTTCCCTGCGAAGCGAAAGCCAGGCCTTTTTCTCCTCACCCGGACCGGGCACGAGACGGGTCGTGAGTTCCACGCGGGCGTGCTTGGAAAAGAGCCGTTCGAACCCCGTCATGTCCGGAAAATAGCGCGTGAGGGATTCTCCCGCCGCAACGCGGCTCGAGGCCCCGAGGAGCATTTCAAGCGCGGGATTGAGCGAGACGAAACGCCCCGTCCCGTCGAGCCACCCGAGCCCCGTCGCGCTCTCCGCCCACAGCGTTTCGGGCGGCACCGTTTTTTCCACGGCCGTCGTCACTTCGCACCCTTTGGAAAAAAACGGGGCCCGAAGGCCCCGCGATTCATCGATCAGATCGAGAAGTATAGGTCGAAGTCGACCGCCGTCACGGCCATGCGTTCACGCTGGACGTCCTTCATCTTGAGTTCGATGTAGCTGTCGATGAATTCGTCCGAGAAGACGCCGCCGCGGGTAAGGAACTCACGGTCCTCGTCGAGCGCCATGAGGGCGTCGTAGAGAGAAGGCGCCACGGTCGGGATCTTGGCGTTTTCTTCGGGCGGCAGATCGTAGAGATTCTTGTCGGCCGCTTCGCCCGGATGGATCTTGTTCTGAATCCCGTCGAGGCCCGCCATGAGCATGGCGGCGAAGCCGAGGTAGGGATTGCAGAGGGGATCCGGGAAGCGCACTTCGACGCGGCGCGCCTTCGGGTTCGTCACGTGCGGAATGCGGATCGACGCCGAACGGTTGCAGGCGGAGTAGGCGAGCTTCACCGGCGCTTCAAAGCCCGGAACGAGGCGCTTGTAGGAGTTCGTGCCCGGGTTCGTGATGGCGTTGAGCGCACGGGCGTGCTTGATGATGCCGCCGATGTAGTAGAGCGCCATGTCGGAGAGACCCGAGTAGCCGTTCCCCGAGAAGAGGTTCTGACCGTCCTTCCAAATCGACTGATGCACGTGCATGCCCGAGCCGTTGTCGCCTTCGACGGGCTTGGGCATGAAGGTGGCGGTCTTGCCGAAGGCGGCGGCGACGTTCCAGACCGTGTACTTCACGATCTGCGTCCAGTCGGCGCGCTCGACCAGGGTCGAGAACTTCGTGCCGATTTCACACTGACCGGCGCAGCCCACTTCGTGGTGATGAATTTCCACGGGCACGCCCTGCTGCTCGATCAGGGTGCACATTTCGGAGCGGATGTCGGCAAAGCTGTCGACGGGGGAGACCGGGAAGTAGCCGCCCTTCACGCGGTTGCGGTGACCGAGATTGCCGCCTTCGAGGTCGAGCCCCGACGACCAGGGCGCTTCTTCGGAATCGATCTTGTAGAAGCTCTCGCCCGGGGCGTGCTTCCAGCGAATTGCGTCGAAAATGAAGAATTCGGGTTCGGGACCGAAATACGCGGCGTCGCCGATTCCGGTGCTCTTCAGATAGGCTTCGGCGCGCTTTGCGATCGAACGCGGGTCGCGGGCATAGCCCTTCCCGGTCGAGGGCTCCAACACGTCGCAGGTGAAGATGATCGTGTTCACTTCACGGAAGGGATCCATGCGCGCGCTCGAGGGATCGGGCAGAAGAAGCATGTCGGACGCTTCGATGCCGCGCCACCCCGCAAAGGACGAGCCGTCAAAGGGCTGTCCGAGTTCAAACGTATCCTCGTCGATACGCGAGGCGGGAACCGTAAGGTGCATTTCCTTGCCGGCAATGTCGGTGAAACGAAGTTCGACGTACTTGACGTCGTTGTCCTTGAGCATCTGCAGTGCGTCCGCAGCGGTCGTCATGATGTGTTCTCCTAAAGACGGATTGACGCGGTCCCGTCACCGTGACGGGTCGTACCCCATTTCAAGCAAACGCCGTGCCAAAAATGCGGTACGAACCGCTTCTTCTCAAGGAAGGGTGCGCCGCCAAGCGAAGCGTTCTCCCCTGAGAAAAAGAGGGCGCGGGAAAGTCTTGTCATTATGCCCCATTTCGGTGCGAAGCCTGCACCAAGCGCACCGTCTTTTTGCAGAATGAAAGACAACCGAAGAAATTTCGTCTCAGAGGAAGGCTTCCTGCACGCTCGAGAGAAAGGCGAAGCCCCGGGGACTCGTGCCGATGCGGTCGGCCTCGGTCGTCCAGAGTCCCTCGTCGCAAAGTTGCGCCACCCTTTCGGCGATCACGTCGTCGGAGAGCCCCGTACGCTCCGTCCACAAGCGTTTCGGAACCCCCGCCGTCAAACGGAGCGCATTCAGCATGAATTCGAAGGGAAGCTCCTCGGCCGTGACGCGGCGGATTTCCTCATAAGGCGCAACACCTTCTTCGACGGCACGCATATAGCGCTCGGGATTGGCAAAGCGCGCCGCACGAAGGATGCCGTTCTCCGTCGTCATCTTTGCGTGCGCTCCGGCACCGATCGCCAAATAGTCGCCGAAAGTCCAGTAGTTGAGATTATGTCGACATATTTCGCCCGGCTTGGCGTAGCCCGAGACTTCGTAGCGAACAAACCCCGCCCGGGTCAGGAGACTCACGACCGCCTCCTCAAGGTCGGCGGCGAGGTCTTCGTCAGGTAATCCTTCGGGCACGCGCTTCGCGAAGGCCGTCCCCGATTCGATCGTGAGCTGATAGCAAGAAACGTGCGTCGTCTTCGAGTCGACGAGCGCCGCGACTTCGTCGCGAAGCCGCTCGACCGTCTCAAAGGGAAGCCCGAACATCAGATCAGCGTTCACGCGCGGGAAGATCCGCACGGCCTTTTCGAGCGCACGGACCGCAGCCGCCCGATCGTGGATGCGGCCGAGCCGTTTGAGCGACGCGTCGTGAAAGCTCTGAATCCCGAGCGACAGACGATTGACGCCCGCCTCGGCATAGGCCTCGAACTTCGCCTCGTCGGCCGTTCCGGGGTTCGCTTCCATCGAAATTTCCGCGTCGGACGCAACGCAGACGCGTCGGCGAATGCCGTCAAGAAGCGCAGTGAAGCCTTCCGCACTCATGAGGGACGGCGTCCCGCCCCCGAAGTAAATGGTCCGGATTTCCCGGCCGCCCGCCAAATGCGCTTCCCGTTCGAGTTCCTGAAGAAGCGCCTCGACGTAGCGCGTCTCGGAAACCGTCCCCGAGGCGTGCGAATTGAAGTCGCAGTAGGGACACTTACGCACGCACCAGGGCCAGTGCACGTAGAGCGAGAGAGGAATCTCCTTGGGATTCAACGTCACGCCCAACCCCAACGCTTGGCAAGGAGCGCCGCCATTTCACGCAGCGCGGCGCCGCGGTGGCTCAGACGGTTCTTTTCTTCCGCCGAGAGCGAAGCCGCGGTCTTGCCGCAGGCGGGCACGTAGAAGTACGGGTCATAGCCGAAACCGCCTTCGCCTTCGGGCGTCTCCTGAATTTCTCCCTCCCAGAAGCCGTAGGCGACCAAGGGTTCGGGGTCGTCGGGATGACGAACCGCCACCAAGACGCAGGTGTAGTGCGCCCTGCGGTCGGTCTTGCCCTTGAGTTTTTCGATGAGAAGGCGGTTGTTCGCGTCGTCGCTCTTGGGTTCGCCAGCAAATCGGGCGGAATGGACGCCCGGGAGTCCCCCGAGCGCATCCACGCACACGCCCGAATCGTCCGCCATGGCGGGCAGTCCCGTTTCCCGGGCGGCATGACGGGCCTTCGCAAGACAGTTTTCGATGAAGGTCTCAAAGGGTTCGGCACACTCCGAAACGCCCAATTCCCCCTGCGGCAGGACCGTCACGCCCATGGGCGCAAACATTGCGCGAAATTCCCGAAGTTTTCCTGCGTTGTTCGACGCGAGCACGAGTTTCTTTTCCGTCATCACTTTTCCTCTTCAAAGACCGACCGCTGCGCGGCCTGAATTTCTTCATTCCCTTTACGGGCGAGGCGCAGCAACTCCGTCAGTTCCGCTTCGGTAAAGGGCGCGCCTTCGGCCGTCCCCTGAATTTCCACGAAACCGCCCTCGCCCGTCATGACGACGTTCATGTCGGTGCCGCAACCGCTGTCTTCAACGTAGTTGAGGTCGAGCACGGGGCGGCCGTCGACGACGCCCACCGAAATGGCGCTCACCTGCGTGCGGATCGGGTCGTTGGCGATCATGCCCTTTTCGAGCATCACGTTCACGGCGTCGCGAAGCGCCACCCAGGCGCCCGCGATCGAGGCGCAGCGCGTGCCGCCGTCGGCCTGCAGGACGTCGCAGTCCAACTGAATCGTGTGTTCGCCAAGGAGCTTGCGGTCGACCACGGCGCGAAGCGACCGTCCGATCAGGCGCTGAATTTCCTGCGTGCGCCCCGACTGCTTGCCACGGGCCGCTTCACGGTCCGTGCGCGTACCCGTCGATCGGGGGAGAAGTCCGTACTCGGCCGTGACCCAGCCTTCGCCTCGGCCCTGCAGAAATTTCGGCACGCCCGCCGACACGGAGGCGGTACAGAGGACCTTCGTGTCGCCCGCGCACACGAGAACGCTCCCTTCGGCGTATTTCGTGTAGTGGCGAAGGAAGGTGGTCGGACGCTTTTCGTCCGCGCGACGGCCGTCGCGACGCAATGTTTCACTCATGGGAATTCCTATGTTCGATGGATTTCAGTGTGCCGACATTGTAGACGTTGCCCGCGGGGCTTTTTCCTTTCCGGACGCCCGAAACGGTCCCTTTTCTCTTTTCCCGACGGTCGCACGCCCATTCGCGCTACAATTGCGCACCCCTTCGCGGAAAGCCATTTTTCCGCCTTCACCAATGTGAATTCATACCGAAAGACATGCCCATGATTGCCAGCATGACCGGCTACGGCGTGGCGACGGGAAAGACCCCCGTCGGCGTCGCCACGGTCGAATGCCGTTCCGTCAACAGCCGTTTTCTCGACCTCAACCTTCGCGTGTGCGAAGAACTCCGCTTTGTCGAACCCCTCCTTCGCGAAGCCCTGCAAAAGCGCCTGACGCGCGGCAAGGTGGAAGTGCGCGTGACGCTTCGCGCCGACGAAGCCTCGGCCCCGACGGCGCTTCACGACGACGTACTCTCGCGCATCCTTGCGCTGCAGACGACGATTCTCAAGGCCGCCCCCGATGCGAAGCCCCTTTCCGTTGCGGAAATTCTGGCGCTTCCCGGCGTTGCGGCCCAACCCGAAGCCTCGGAGGACGAAGTCCGTGCCGCGGTCGTCGAACTCTTTGAGCGGGCCTTTGCGGACTTTCTCGCCGCCCGCACGCGAGAAGGCGAATCGCTCAAGCATGTTTTCCTCAAGAACTGCGAAAACATCCTCGAAATCGTCGGGGACGTCGAAAAGCGCATGCCCGAGATTCACGAACATCTTCGAACGAAACTCCAGGAACGCCTCGAAACGGCGCTCTCGGAGGCACTCACCGAAAAGAGCACGCTCTCGCGCGAAGAAGTCTCCGACCGCATTCGTCAGGAAGTGACGCTTTATGCCCTGCGCATGGACGTCTCGGAAGAAATCAACCGTCTTCGCACGCACGTGCGGGAAGTTCGCGCGACGCTCGACAAAGGCGGCGTGGTCGGCCGTCGGCTCGACTTCATGACGCAGGAAATGAACCGCGAAGCCAACACGCTCGGCTCCAAGGCGGCTGCGATCGAGATGACGCAGGCCTCGATTGCGCTCAAGCTCAACATCGATCAGATGCGCGAGCAGCTCCAGAACCTCGAATGATCTTCGGATGACATCGGAGGAACCCAACATGTCCGAAACCCAACAGTACTCGGGCCGACTCTTTCTCGTGACGGCTCCGTCCGGCGCGGGGAAGTCCTCGCTCGTGAACGCCCTTCTCCAACTTGAACCCTCCATCAAGCTCTCCATCTCGCACACGACGCGCGCCCCACGTCCGGGCGAAGAAAACGGCCGCGAATATCACTTCGTGACCGTCGAAGAGTTCGAAGCGATGAAGGCCCGCGGCGACTTTCTCGAGTCCGCTCTCGTACACGGCAACTACTACGGCACGAGCCGCGTGTGGATTGAAGAACAGATGAAGGCGGGCAACGATGTGCTTCTCGAAATCGACTGGCAGGGGGCGCGCCAGGTTCGCGAACGCTTTGCCGGCACCGTCGGGATCTTCATTCTGCCTCCCTCCATCGAAGCGCTCGAGTGGCGTCTGCACCACCGAGGCACGGATTCCGAACAGACCATCACGCGCCGGCTTCTCGGCGCCGGGGCCGAAATGGCCCATGCGCCCGAATTCGAGTACGTTATAATCAACGAAGATTTTGACGCGGCCCTCGCGCAAATGCGCGCCGTCGTCATTGCCAGTCGACTTGCCTACGGCCAGCAGGCCGTCCGCCATCGCGACACGCTCGCGGCGCTCGGCGTTCCGGTCTGAGTGAAATACTGTTCGACTCCCCCCACTTACTTCGAATAAGATAGGAATTTCATGGCTCGCATTACTGTTGAAGACTGCCTCAAGAAGATCCCCAACCGCTTCCAGATGGTCCTGACGGCCGCCTACCGCGCCCGTCAGATTTCGCAGGGTTACGCCCCGAAGGTGGACTGCAAGGACAAACCCGCCGTGATCGCTCTGCGCGAAGTGGCGCAGGGTGAGGTCGGCGTCGAACTCCTCAAGCGGATTCACTGAGCGTTCGCCCATACGGCTTGAATTTCGGCCAGACGGAAGTGCGTTGAGAACTTCCCCGTCTGGCCGTTTGTTTTTTCCGGCCCGACGGATGCTCTTTGGCATCATGCGGCCGTCAAACCGAAACCAAAAATAATGATCGCACGGGTCAAGACCCTGCGACCCGTTCTTTCCACGGAAAGGACCATCCCCTCAAGGAAGGCTTTTATGACCCAGCCTCAGGACAAATTTTCCGAAGATCTCTATGCGACACGGGACGATGCCGCGCCGACAACCGCAGCGCCGGCTACGGCGCCGCGCACGATCCCACGTTTTGATCCGAAGGCCTTCCTTCGCCGCACCTTCGTGGAGCCTCCGACCTCAAACGAGATGCCCGACGCCGACTTGCCGCTCTTTACGGCCAAGCCCGTCGCAACCCTCGCGACGGCGAGCGACCTGATCGAGCGCTGCAAGCAGTACATGTCGGAAGCCGAAGTCGCCAAGGTCCGCGAAGCCTACCGCTACGCCGACAGCGCGCATCTCGGACAATTCCGCAAATCGGGCGAACCCTACATCACGCACCCGATCGCGGTCGCGACGATTCTCGCCTCCTGGAAGCTCGACGCCCCCACGATTCAGGCGGGCCTCATGCACGACGTCCTCGAAGACACGCCTTTGAGCAAGCAGGAGATGGCCGAGCGCTTCGGCATTCAGGTGGCGGAACTCGTGGACGGCGTATCGAAACTCGACAAACTTCGCTTTGCCTCCAACGAAATCGCCCAGGCCGAGAGTTTTCGCAAAATGCTTCTCGCCATGGCGCGGGACGTTCGGGTGATTCTCGTGAAGCTTGCCGACCGTCTCCACAACATGAGGACGTTGGGCGTGATGCGTCCCGAAAAACGCGCCCGCATCGGGAAGGAAACGCTCGACATCTACGTTCCGATCGCGCACCGGCTCGGTCTCAACAAGGTGTTCCGCGAACTTCAGGAACTCTCCTTTGCGAACCGCTATCCCTTCCGCTATCGGGTTCTCTACGAAAACATTCTTCTGCGGCGCAACAACCGCCGCGCGATCCTCGAAAAAATCCTTGCCGAAACCAAGGAAATCCTTCCCAAGTTCGGCATCCGCGCCCGCGTGATCGGCCGCGACAAGACGATCTACGGCATCTACAACAAGATGCGCGAAAATCACCAGTCCTTCTCCGAAGCGCTCGACATTTACGGCTTCCGCGTGATCGTTCGCACGAAGGAAGACTGCTACCGGACGTTGGGCGCCCTTCATGCGCTCTACAAGCCCGTGCATCACCGCTTCAAGGACTTCATCGCGATCCCGAAGACGAACGGCTACCAGAGCCTGCACACGACCGTGATCGGCCCCTCCGGTACGCCCATTGAGTACCAAATCCGTACGGAAGAGATGCACCGCGTCAACGAAGACGGCATCCTCACGCACTGGCTCTACCATCAGGACGCCTACTCCTCAGACATGCAGGCGCGCACCACGGCGTGGCTGCAGAGCCTTCTCGAAATTCAGCGCACGAGTCAGGACAGCACGGAATTCCTCGACAACATCAAGGTCGACCTCTTCCCCGACCGCGTCTACGTCTTTACGCCGAAGGGACGCATCGTGTCGCTTCCGCGCGGCTCGAGCCCGATCGACTTCGCCTACCAGATTCATACGGACGTGGGAAACCACGCCGAGTCCGCGAAGATCAACGGGGAACCGCGTCCGCTTGAAACGACGCTCCAAAACGGCGATATCGTCGAAATCGTGACGAATCCCAATGCAGGACCGTCTCCCGCGTGGCTCGACTACGTCCATTCGGGTCGCGCCCGCGCCGAAGTGCGGCAGTTCCTTCGCAATTGTCAATTTGAAGACGCCGTGCGGCTCGGCCGCATCGCGTTGGAAGAGGCCGCCAAGGAAAACAACGTTCGTCTCGACGAGATTCCCGAAGTCGTCTGGCGCAGTTTCACGAAGAAGGAAGTGAACGCGGAAAGCCTCGCGTCGCTTTACGCCAACATCGGGCTCGGCAAGGAACTCCCCGCCACGATGCTGCGCCGCCTTGTGAACTACGCGCAGAGCAACAAGGCCGTGGAGGCCGAAAAGGAACTTCCGCCCGTACAGATCAAGGGGAATCAAGGCGCGGCCGTGCAGCTCTCCACTTGCTGCCACCCGATTCCGGGCGACAGAATCACGGGCTTTACGCGTCCGGGCCACGGTCTGAGCGTGCACCGTGCGGACTGCCCGCATGCGCTCCACGGTCAAACGGCCGACGCGAAGCGCTGGATGACGGTCGAATGGGGAGAAACGCGGCCGGGCGCCATGTTCTCGGTTCCGATCGACATCCGCGTCGCGGACCTGCACACGGCCCTCGCGCAGATCACGGCCGCCGTCGCGCAGTCGAACTCCTCGATCGTAGGTGTTTCCATGACGGAAGAGGACGATCCTGAGAAACTCGTTCGCCTCACGATTCTCGTTCGCGACAAGGGCCACCTCATGCACGTCATGCGTACGATCGGTCAGCGCCCCGTCGTCATGAAGGTAAAGCGCGTCCTTGAGGCGGGTCTGCCGCCCAAGAAAAAGAAGGGCTGAGGGCCAAGGTTTGCCGACAACGATTCGGCAAACCTAGCTGAACCGCTCCCCAAAAAGCAGGAAGTCGTCCGACTCGAATCGGGCGACTTCCTGCTTTGAAGGGAATGATTTCGAACACCATCTCGTGTCCGCTTACTCAATACGGCTGTTCGTTCGTATAGGTGACTTCGAGAATCTCTAGCGTTTCAACCCCTGCGGGATGCGTCACCGTCGCGGGCGTGGGAAGCTTCACCTCGTCCCCTTCGCGGGCCTTGAGAAAGACGCGCGCGATCGGGCTGATCCAACTTACGTCACCGTGCGAGGCATCGGCTTCGTCGATCCCGACGATGCGGATCTTGTGTTCGTTTCCACTCTGGTCCGCGTAGAGCACCGTGGCGCCGAAGAAGATCTGATCCGTGGCGGGACGTGCGGCGGGATCCACCACCTCGGCCGATTCGATGCGCTTATTCAGAAAGCGGATGCGGCGGTCGATTTCACGGAGGCGTCGTTTCCCGTACTGATAGTCGCCGTTCTCGCTGCGGTCGCCGTTGCTCGCGGCCCAGCTCACGACGTTCACCATTTCCGGTCGTTCGACGTTGACGAGGTGTTCTCGCTCGTCAAGCAGTCGACGGTAGCAGGCGGGCGTCATGTAGTTCTTGGTGTTGGCGGGAAGTTTGGGAAGAGAGACTTCATCGTCGTCTTCAGCCATGACAAAAACTCCTTGGATTGGGATTCGGTTATTGTAGCGATTCGATCTTGGCCCGAACGGCGAGGATTTCCCGCCACACCCGCATGTCGTCCGTTTCGAACTTGCCGCGGCGCATGACAAAGGAAAGACGCCGAGAAAAATGCTCCGGTACGTTCAACGCACAAAGTTTTCCTCCAAAGTGCGGATCCGAAAGGACGCCTTCCGAAACAAGCGACACACCGAGTCCCAACGCTACGGCCCGCAACAAGGTGTCGTGATGATTGAGTACCAAGACGGAGAGATCGTGCCCGAGCTTTTCCCGGAGGTGCGATTCGAAGTAGAGACGACTTCCAGATCCCGGCTCCCGCAACACCCAGTCGACCTCGCGCAACTCCTCCCAAGAGACCGTTCGGTCATGCAGGGGATGATCAACCGCCGCCACGATGAAGAGGCGTTCTTCGCGCCAAAGCGTCACGTCCATGTCGGGATCCGTCACGAGGCCTTCGACGATAGCCAGATCGAGCTTGTAGTCGGCAAGCATACGAATCATTTCGTCCGTGTTGCCGATCCTCACTCTGGGGAAGCGTCCACAACGACTTTTGAATTTAGCGAGAGAGGGCATCAGGTAATGCGCCGCCACGCTTTCCGTTACACCCAAGCGCAGGGGGTCCGAGGGCGTTTTGCCGAATAGTTGCGGGAGACGCTTGGCTCGAGAAAGAAGGTCGTCCGCCAAGGGGAGAAGTTTTCTCCCCGCATCGTTTAGGCGGAGTCGCCCTCCGAGGCGCTCAAAGAGCGAAGCGCCCATTCGTGCTTCCAACTCCGTCAGGCTTTGCGAGACGGAGCTCTTACTCATCAGCAGACGCTCGGCCGCCTCGGAGAGAGAGGCATCGCGCGCCACTTCCGTGAAGACGAGCAGTTGTTTGAGAGAAACGGGTCTTTCCATCGTGAGCTTATGAACAAAGAAAGAAATTCGTTCGATTTTACCGAACGAAAACAAATTGATAAATACACGGCTTGGCTCAGTTTTTCCTGAAGACTCCTCACTACAATGGCGATCTTTTCTTTTTGACCGTCAGAGGTTGGTCATGCGCCTTTTTCACCGACGTTTCCGTTCTCTTCCAACCCCTATGGCGGGGCTCGCCCTCGGCGTGGCCAGTCTCGGTTGGTGCCTTGAAAACGCTCTTCCGCTTCACGGCTACGGACAGATTGTCGGCGCCGTCATAGCCTCGTGTCTCCTCGGGCTTCTCGTTGTGCGCTTCATCTGTCACTTCGATACGCTTTGGGCGGATTTGAAGCACCCGGTCGTAGGAAGCATCGTGCCTACCTTTGCGATGGCGCTCATGGTAATTTCGAAGGCGCTCGGCATGGCTCTACCCGACTTTTCCGTGGGTCTCTGGTGCTTTGCCGTCGCCGGACATTTGTGCGCCCTCGCCGTCTTTGCCTTTCATCGTCTTCGCGACCCGAACATGGCGCAGATGGTGCCGAGTTGGTTCATTCCGCCCGTCGGCATCATCGTGGCGGACGTGACCTTCCCGGGCGTGCCGGAGCTCCTTCCCTTTGCGCTCGTGTTGTTGGCGATCGGGATGATCTCCTACGCAATCCTGTTGCCGCTCATGCTCTACCGTCTCATCTTCCTGACGGAAGTGCCCAACGCAGCAAAGCCTACGATCGCCATCATGGCGGCACCCGCAAGCCTCTCCCTAGCAGGTTACCTGACGGTCGTACCGGAACCCAATTTGCTTCTTTGTGCCATTCTTCTAGGTATCGCCGTTCTCATGACAATCGCCATTTACTTCGCCTTCTGGAATCTTCTGCGCCTGCAGTTCTCGCCAGGGTATGCGGCCTTCACCTTCCCGATGGCGATCGGCGCCACGGCACTCTACAAGTCGTCCGCTCTTGTTGCAGGGATTCCAGGTGGCGAAGAGTACGCAACGCAACTATATGTACTTGCCACCATTGAACTCGTGATTGCCGCCCTGGTGATTTGCTACGTTCTGATTCTCTACCTCAAAAATTTGAAGGGATTCTTCCAAACCTAAATTCGCTAGCTGACTAAATTAGGATAGGAAAATCCGTATAAAGGGCCTACACAAGCAGAATCAGATCATCTTGGGCCCCAGTCTGGCAACTCGCGATACAGGTCAGGGAAACCGAGACGTCGGGCGATGTCGTGTTGACGAACGGTGACTTCCTGCCAGATGCGGTTGCCGCGACCGTCATTGATCAATCGGATCGAGCTCAGGTAGTTGCGGATCTCCTTGAGAGTCATCTCGTCTCCGATAGGACGATCCACGATCGCCTTTCCCTTGAC
>CASEFX010000005.1 GCA_949287305.1 uncultured Sutterella sp.
CGCGGCGTGCGCCGCGGACGGTAAAGTCCGAGAAATTTCTTTCGGGGCCGAACTTCCCAAGAGTTCGGCCCTTTCCTTTTGTACCTACGCGGACGTCTCGTGTACCGCGGTGCGCCCGCTACAATAGAGAGACTTTTCTTCGGGCGCAGCAAGGAGGGCGCACATGCTCAAGAACCGCAAGATCACCGTTGCCGTCACGGGCGGCATCGCTGCCTACAAGGCCTGCGAAGTCGTGCGCGGCCTCGTCAAGCTCGGCGCCGACGTGCGCGTGGCGATGACGGAAAACGCGACCCGCTTCGTGGGCCCAGTCACCTTCGAAGCCCTCTCGGGGCACCCCGTCGCGACGACCGAATGGGAGCACACGCCCGAGGGCGCGATGCCTCACATCGAACTCAACCTCCACGCGGACCTGCTCCTCGTCGTGCCCGCCACCGCGAACATTCTCGCGAAGGCCGCCCGCGGGATCGCCGACGACCTCGTCTCGGCCCTCATTCTTGCGCACCGCTCGAAAGTGGCCTTCGTGCCGGCGATGAACCGCCACATGTGGGCGAATCCCGCCACGCAGCGCAACGTCGCGGATCTGAAGCGCGACAGCGCACACTTCATCGGCCCCGACTCCGGCTTTCAGGCCTGCGGCGACGTGGGCGAAGGCCGCATGACGGAGCCCGCCGACATTCTCGACCTCCTCCCCGGACTCTTTTCCGAAAAGCCCCTCTCGGGTCGGCGCGTCCTGATGACGGTCGGTCCCACCTACGAGCCGATCGACGACGTGCGCGGGATCACGAACCGCTCTTCGGGTCGACAGGGCTTCGCTCTCGCGCGCGCCGCGCGCGATCTCGGCGCCGACGTGACCGTCGTCGCCGGGCCCGTGACGGTGAAGCGCCCGGCGGGCGTGCGGATTCTCCCCGTGACGACGGCACGGGAAATGCTCGGCGCCGTCGAAGGGGAACTCGACCGCAGTCCCTACGACCTCTTCATCGGGGTCGCGGCCGTCGCCGACTGGCGCGTCGCCGACCGACTCGAAGGAAAGTGGAAGAAGGACGCGGGCCTTCCGCAGCTGCGGCTCGTTGAAAATCCCGACATCCTCGCCGCGGTCGGACACCGCGCGGGCGGGCCCGTCACGATCGGGTTCGCCGCCGAGGCTTCCGACCTTCTTGAGAACGCCTACGCGAAGCTCGAGAAAAAGGGCGCCGCCATGATCGTCGCGAACGTCGCGCGCGACGCGCTCGCAAGCGACACCAACCGCGTGCTTGTCGTCACCGACGGCGAAGTCGACGAAATCGGCCCAGCCGACAAGGACGAAGTCGCCCGCAAGATTCTGTATCATGCCGTCGACCTTCTCGAGGAGGAATACGGTCCCGAGGACGACCTCTGAGAGCGTCCTTTCGAAGCGATTTCTCCCCAATTCCTTTTAGCAAGTTTTATTCCATGAAGCTCTCCTACCGCATTCTTGATGAACGCATCCGCGAACACCTGCCGCGCTACGCGACGCCCGGTTCGGCGGGGCTCGATCTGCGCGCCCTGCTCGACGAACCCCTCACGCTCGCCCCGGGCGAAACGGCGCTCGTTCACACCGGGATCGCCATTCACGTGGCCGATCCCGCCTACGCCGCCCTCATTCTTCCGCGCTCCGGACTCGGCCACAAGAAGGGCCTTGTGCTCGGCAACCTCGTCGGCCTCATCGACAGCGACTACCAGGGCGAACTCATGATCTCCTGCTGGAACCGCGGTCAGGAAATGCAGACGATCGACCCCTTCGAACGTCTTGCGCAGCTCATCATCGTTCCCGTCGTGCAACCCGAGCTCGTCGAAGTCGAAAGCTTTGACGAAAGCCTTCGCGGCACGGGCGGATTCGGCTCCACGGGCCGTCACTAACGGAGGACAAGCCATGCTTCCCCTTTCCGAACTCTGCCGCAGCATCACGATGAAGCTCCCCGATCCCCTCTGGGCGTTGTCGGAGCACGAACGCTACCGCGCCGGGTGCTCGACGCACGACTTCGCCCGCTGGACGGACGACGAAGGCCGCGAACACTACTACCTCTTCGGCGCCTTGGACATTCCCCTCGCCCATACCGAGGGAGACGTCTTCAACTGGGGCCTCTGGGTCGAAGTGGAAAAGGTCTTCCACGACGCCTACTACGACGCCTATCAGACGCCTGCCGCCGACGAGCTCGCGGCGGAGGGGTTCGTCGCGAACGAAGTCCCGGGCTATGAAGACGCGCTCGGCGCGCGCGTTCGCATCGTCTGTCATGCGGACCGCCGTCCGGAAGTGACGCCTCTTGAAGGGACGCTCCTTGCCGACCAGACGTCGGGCCTCACCGAAGCGCGCCACCGCGAACTCGACGAGCTCCTCTTCGGCGACGACGAAGAGGAGGAAGGCGCCGACGACGCCGAACTCTTTGACGAGGATGACGAGCGTTGAGTCCGGACGCCCCCAACCTTCTCACCGTATCCGCCCTTCTCGAGCGCGTCGAGTCGCGCATCGAGACCCTCACGACGGGCTGGTGGATCACGGGAGAGGTGGCCGAAGCGAAGGTCTCGGCCGCGAACCACTGCTACTTCACCCTGCGCGACGAGGGCGGGCAGATCCGCTGCGTCCTCTTCGCAGGGGTTCTGAAGAGCCTCGAGGCTGCGGGCGACTTTGAAATCCGCGCGGGTGACAAGCTCGAGGTGGCGGGCTCGCTCATGGTCTATCCGAGATCGGGCGACCTGCAGCTTCGCGTCCTTCGCGTGCGGCGCGCCGGCATGGGGGCGCTCTACGAAGCCTTTCTCGCGCTTCGCGCCAAGCTCGACGCCGAAGGCCTCTTCCGAGCGGAGCGCAAAAAGCCCCTCCCCGCCTTCGTGCGGCACGTCTGCGTGCTGACGAGCAGCAAGGGGGCGGCCCTTCACGACGTTCTCACGACCTTGAAGCGCCGCACGCCCTGGATGCGCATCACCTTCGCGAACGTTCTCGTGCAGGGAGCGGACGCTCCGGGATCGATCTGCCGCGGACTTCGCGCCGCGGACGAATGCGGCGCGGATCTGTTGCTGCTCGTTCGCGGGGGCGGGTCCTTTGAAGACCTCAACGCCTTCAATGACGAAACGCTCGCGCGCACGATTGCGTCGCTTAAAACCCCCGTCATTGCCGGGATCGGCCACGAAACCGACGTGACGATCGCGGAACTCGTCGCGGACCGCCGCGCCTCCACCCCGACCGCCGCGGCGGAGGCCGTGGGGCCGGGGCTGAGCGAATGGACGGCGCGACTTCTGCGCTCCGAACACCTCCTTCTCAACCGCGTGACGCGCGATCTGCGGCTCGCCACCGAACGCGTCGACCGGGCGTCCTTCGCCCTCGCCGACCCCGAACGGGCCGTGCGCACCCGTCGGGAACGTCTTCTTCGCGCGGCTTCGCTTCTCGTCACGCCCGAAGACTGGGTGCGTCGCCGCCGGGAACGTCTTGCAGAGCTTTCCAAGCAACTCGACCTCATACTCGCGCGGCAGATCACGGAAAACCGGGACGCCCTCCAGAACGCGGGCGAAACGCTCGACGCCGCGGCTCTTCGGCTTCTCGCCCAACGCCGTCGGGAACTCTCCGACCGCGAAGCGATCCTCGCCTCGCACAATCCCGATCTGCCTTTGAAAAAGGGCTACGTCACCGTGCGCGACGGAAAGAAGCGCGTCCTCACGCGCCTCACCGACCTCTCCGCGGGCGACCTCGTTACGCTCGGCTTTTCCGACGGTACGGCCCGCGCCCGCGTCGAATCACTCGAACCGGCGGCCTCCGAAAATACGAACGGCTGACGTTTGCTTACAAATTCCCGAGTGATTTCCTCAGAAATATCGGAAAACGAAACTTATCAGCAAATTCGTTTCGATATACTCTCCTTACCAAACAAATTCCACGAGGAGATCCAACATGGCCCGCTTTACGCTCCCTGAACTTCCCTACGCACTCGACGCCCTCGCGCCCGCCATCTCGCGCGAAACGCTCGAATTCCACTGGGGCAAGCACCATCAGACCTACGTCAACAATCTGAACAACCTCGTCGAAGGCACCGACTGGGCCGAGAAGTCTCTCGAAGACATCATCCTCGGCGCCGAAGGCGGCCTCTTCAACAACGCCGCGCAGGTTTACAACCACACCTTCTTCTGGTCCTCGATGGCCCCGCAGGGGGGCGGCGAACCCAAGGGCGCCCTGAAGGACGCGCTCGTCGCGACCTGGGGTTCCGTCGAAGCCTTCGTCAAGGCCTTCTCCGACGCCGCCGCCGGCAACTTCGGTTCGGGCTGGACGTGGCTTGTGAAGGACGCCGACGGCAAGCTTTCGATCCTCAACACGTCGAATGCCGACACGCCGATCCGTCATGGTCTCACGCCGCTTCTCACGATCGACGTGTGGGAACACGCCTACTACATCGACTACCGCAACGCCCGTCCGGCCTTCATCAAGGCCTTCTTTGAAAAGCTCGTCAACTGGGCCTTCGTCGAAGAAAACTTCGCCAAGTAATCGGACGCGCGCATAGACGCCTCGGCATTCGCCGCATGCGGGCATGGTGATCGACACCGTGCCCGCTTCGTTTTAGGTACTGGTTACCTACCAACCAGATGGCAGGTAACTGCGTATTTGAGCAGATAGGTGGCAGGTAACTGCGTATTTGAGCAGATAGGTGGCAGGTAACTGCGTACTTAGAGACGAAATGGCAGGTAGGTGGCAAGTAACTTCGTAAATGTGGACGGAATACGAGACGCCTCGGCATTTGCCGCAACGGGCACGGTGACCGACACCGTGCCCGCTTCGTTTTCGGGTACTGGTTACCTACCAGCCAGATGGCAGGTAGGTGGCAGGTAACTGCGCATCGGGAGGCGAAATGGCAGGTAGATGGCCAGTAACTGTGTAATTAAGGACAAAGCGGCTGAGAAACGGCAGGGAAGTAGACAGTAGGTAGACAGTAAGTGGCAGACAACTGCGTTTTTTGGGGATGAGATGGAAGGTACACAACCCACTACCGCTCCCTCAGGCCGGTACGTTGCGGCGCGTTTTCGGAGTGCGTCTGCGCAGATAACGGTGATCCTTCCAGACAAAAATTGCCGACATCCACTTCACCATGACCGCCCCCAAAGAAGACTGGCTTGCCAGGGCCGATGACACGCTGCAGACGCTCCGATCCCTCCGGCCTCTTTCGGCCGACGCTGCGCAGAGGCTGCGCGAAGAAATCAAGCTCGAGACCACCTACGACTCCAATGCCATCGAGGGCTCTACCCTGACGTTGCGCGAAACCGTGTTGGTCGTGAAGGAAGGCGTGGACTGCATTCCCGGGAAGCCGATCCGGGACGTGATGGCGGCGCGGGGGTTTGCCGCGGGATTCGACACCATTTTTTCCTTTGTCGAAAACGGCATCCCCTTGACTGTCAGCCTGATTTCCGAGTTCCACAAGTATGTAATGTTGGGGGCGCTCCCGGAATTCTGCGGCGTGTTTCGTGATCACAACGTGAGGATTTTGGGAACCCACTGCAAGACGGCCGAACACTGGGAAATTCCAGAACGCATCCAAAAGCTTGTCGACCGGTTCAACACCGCCGACAACGTTGTGCACCCCATCGAGAAAGCCGCGCGCTTTCATGCGGCCTTCGAAACGATCCATCCTTTCAGCGACGGAAACGGGAGGACGGGGCGACTGTTGCTCAACTACATGTTGGTTCGCGAAGGCTTCTGGCCCGTCAACATCCGCTATGCGGAGGACCGAGTCCCTTATTACGGCGCCCTGGCTTCGTACAACGAAACCGGCAATGCCGAAGATCTCACCTGCCTCATCGCGCAACGGGCCACGGAACAACTCGAATACTGCATCGAAATCGCCCGACAGCTGGAAGCGGCGCAGGCAATGCGCCAACAATGCTGATGAACCGACAAACGAAACAGAAAAGGCGGAACGCTTTCCCCACGAGGAGGCGTTCCGCCTTTTTCGTTTTGCTCTCTTAGGCCCTTCGCCGAGGGGCGCAGAGCCGAAGAAGACGCACCGTTATTCGAGCACCGCGCCCGACATGCCCGACGTGACGAGCTTCGCGTAACGGGCAAGATAGCCCGTCGTGATGCGGGGCTTGCGCGGTTGCCAGACCGCGCGGCGACGCGCGAGCTCTTCGTCCGAGACGAGCACTTCGATGCGGTGGCCGGGGATGTCGATTCGGATCTTGTCCCCTTCTTCGATCAGGGCGACCGGACCGCCCACGGCGGCTTCGGGCGAGACGTGGCCGATCGCGGCGCCGCGCGTGGCGCCCGAGAAGCGGCCGTCCGTAATCAGAGCGACGCTCGAACCCAACCCGGAGCCGATGATGGCGGACGTGGGATTGAGCATTTCGCGCATGCCGGGACCGCCCTTGGGCCCTTCGTAGCGGATGACGACGACGTCGCCCGGGACGATCTTGCCGCCGAAGATCGCGTCGATCGCGTCTTCTTCACAGTCGAAGACGCGGGCGGGCCCTTCGTGGACGAGCATTTCGGGGGCCACGGCCGCGCGCTTCACGACGCAACCGTCGGGCGCGAGATTGCCCTTCAGCACCGCAATGCCGCCCTTGTCGCCAAACGGCCGGTCGACCGGGCGAATGACTTCGGGGTTGAGCACTTCGGCCCCGGCGATTTGTTCGCCCACGGTCTTCCCCGACACCGTGAGGCAGTCGGTATGAAGAACGCCCAGGGGTTCCAAGGTCTTCATGACGGCGGAAATGCCGCCCGCGCGGTCGAGGTCCTCAATGTAGTCGCTTCCCGCCGGGGCGAGGTGGCAGAGGTTCGGCGTCTTTTCGGCGATGTCGTTTGCGACCGAAAGATCGAGGTCGATCCCGCACTCGTGCGCGATGGCGGGGAGGTGGAGCATGGAGTTCGTAGAGCAGCCAAGCGCCATGTCGACCGCGAGCGCGTTTTCAAAGGCTTCGCGCGTCATGATGTCGCGCGGCTTCACGTCCTTTCGCACGAGCTCCATCACGGCCATGCCCGCTTCCTTGGCGAGGCGGTAGCGGGCGCTCATGACGGCGGGAATCGTGCCGTTTCCGGGCAACGCCATCCCGAGGACTTCGGAGAGGCAGTTCATGGAGTTCGCCGTGAACATCCCCGAGCAGGACCCGCAGGAGGGGCAGGACTTGTTTTCGATTTCCATGAAGGTCGCCTTGGTGATGCGGCCCGCATTAAAGGCGCCGACGGCTTCGGCGATGTCGGAGTAGGAGAGCCGACGGCCGTTCGTCATGCGGCCCGCGAGCATGGCGCCCGCCGAAATCACGATCGAGGGGACGTTGAGACGCCCCGCCGCCATGAGAAGGCCCGGGACGTTCTTGTCGCAGGCGGCGATCAGCACCAACCCGTCGAAGGGGTGCGCCGTCGCCATCGCTTCGACGCTGTCGGCGATCAATTCGCGGCTCACGAGCGAATACTTCATCCCGGCATGGCCCATGGCGAGACCGTCGCAGACGGCGATCGCAGGAAAGACGATCGGCACGCCCCCGGCCATGGCGACGCCCTGCTTCACGGCCTCCGTCACCTTGTCGAGGAACATGTGGCCCGGAACGATGTCGTTCTGGGAATTGACGACGCCGATGAGCGGTCGTTCGAGTTCGGCGTCGCAGAGGCCGAGCGCCTTGAGAATGGCCCGCTGCGGAGCCGCGTGATTGCCTTTGGTGAGACGGTCACTGCGCATGATGGGGTTTCCTTTGGATGTTCTTTGAATGAATGCGGACGAAATCCGCCCCGAAGGGCTCGGGGCGGGTGAAGGGGAAAGCGGGAATCAGGCCTTCTTCGCGTGTTTGGCGGCGATTTTCTCGAGCATGCTCTCGGCCTCGCCCTCTTCACGCCAACCGTGGAAGATCGTGGCCATGACCGGGCCCGAGATGTTGTGCCAGAAGGAGAAGATCGCGGACGGGAGCGCGGCGAGCGGATTCGCGGCGAAGTGCACCATGGCGAGCGCGACGCCCAAACCGGAATTCTGCATGCCGACCTCGATCGCGAGGCACTTGCGCTTCGCAAGGTTCATGCCCGTGAACTTGGCGAGGAGGTAGCCGATCAGCATGCCGAAACCGTTGTGCAGCACCACGACCGCGAAGACGAGGAGACCGGCGCTGGCGAGCTGGCCCGCCGAAGCCGCCACCACCGCGGCGACGATCAGAACGATCGCGACGACCGACACCAGAGGAAGGGCCGCGACAGCGACCTGGATGCGCTCGCCGAGGAGCTTGTGCAGAAGAACGCCCGCGGCAATCGGAACGAGCACGACCTGAACGATCGAGAGGAACATGCTCATCGGATCGACGGCCAGCCACTGGCTCGCAAAGAGGTACATGAGGGCGGGCGTAACGAAGGGCGCGAGAAGCGTCGTGCAGGACGTGATCGTGACGGAGAGCGCCACGTCGCCGCGCGCAAGGAAGGTCATCACGTTCGAAGCCGTGCCGCCCGGACAGCAGCCGACGAGCATCACGCCCACGGCGATGTCGGGCGGAAGATCAAAGGCGATGCAGAGCACGTAGGCGACGCTCGGCATGATGATGAACTGTCCGAGGACGCCGATCAGCACGTCGCGGGGACGGCGGAAGACTTCGCGGAAGTCGTCCGGGGTGAGCGTCAGGCCCATCCCGAACATGACGATGCCGAGCAATATCGTAATCCAGCCGCCCAGAGGCTTGCAGAGTTCGGGGAAAAGGTAGCCCACGATGCCGAATACGAGAACCCAAAGGGCGAATGTTTTGTTCACGAATCGACTGAGTGCTGCGAGCGCTTGCATGATGAGTTCTCCTCGGCAAGGGACTTTCTTTTCGATCGGAGGCCGGAAAGGGCCGGCGCTGAGCCCGCCGGCGGAGGCTTCCCCGCGGTCCGATCGAACGGTGAACGAAGGATTTTTCCGATCCGCCCCCGCGAAAGTCCGAACGAAGGCTGCGGGATCGAAGAAAACCGAATCTGAGGCGCGTCCGCGCAGATGCTTTTCTGCACGGCGCATTCTCCAAACTACGCGTTCTTGAAGTCGCACGAAAGACTTTTTCGCAACTTTTCCGAAATTTCTTCGGTTTCTCTGACGCAACGCGTCTTCCCTACGCGTCCCCTCCTAAGACATTTCGCATAGCGACCGTGCCCGTGGCCGACGGCCGACTTCGCCCGACGAACCCGCGGCGTTCTTCCACAGAGTTGTCCAAATTGCACAATTTTTCAGCAAACTGTCGCGAGCGCAGAAAAAAGAAGGGGTTGCCGAGTTTCTCCACGAATTATCCACAGGGTTCCCCACCCGGCCCGTGAACAAGTGCCCTTCTCCCCGTTTTTCCACCGACTCCCCGAAAACGTCGTAAAACGGGGAATTTGACCGCAAAATGACACCAACCCCTTGAAATTTCCGCCTTTAGAAGACCTTTATGCACCGTTTTGCGGGGTTTTCCGCACACGGTTTTCCACAAGCGATGAAAGCCTTGCGTCTTTTGTGCACAGAGTTATCCACAAGCGGAGAGCTTTGCCGTTCCCGTCGGGATGAGGTCCTTTTTCGGTCTTTTCCGTCGGACTTTGCTACACTCCTCATCTCTTTCTTCTCTCGGGAGCATTCCTCGCGCGGTCCGTCCGTGCGGCACCCACACCATGAGCGCACAAATAGAAGCCTGGCTCCATCGAACCTGGTCCCACCGGGGACTCGTTCCGATTCTCCTTTCTCCTCTTTCTCTCGTTTTTCGCGCGGTGAGCGAATGGAAGCGCCGCAAGAGCGTCGCCAAGAGCGTTCCCGTTCCCGTGGTGGTCGTAGGCAACATCTACGTGGGCGGCACGGGGAAGACCCCCGTCACGATCGCGCTCGTGCGGGCGCTCCGAGAAATGGGCTGGACGCCGGGCGTCATCTCCCGCGGCTACGGCCGCTCCGAAGACGACGTTCGTCTCGTGACGCCCAACGCCGACGCGATGCTCACCGGAGACGAACCGCTTCTCATCGCGCAGGAAACGAAGGCCCCCGTCGCGGTCTCCCGCTACCGCTACCGCGCCGCGCAAAAGCTCCTTGAAATCCACCCGGAAGTGGACCTCATCATCAGCGACGACGGTCTGCAGCACCACGCGCTTGCGCGCGACTTCGAAATCGCCGTCGTGGGCGCACGGGGCCTCGGCAACGGCTGGGTCCTCCCGGCGGGCCCGCTTCGCGAATCGCCCGCCCGCCTCGACACGGTCGACGCAATCGTCCTCAACACCCCGAACGAAACGATCGTCACGAGCCGCACGCCGCGCTTTGCCGCGTCAAGCTGCTTTGACGTCTGCCGTCAGCTCGCCACGGGTGCGACCGCGGGCATCGACGAACTCTCCGCGCGGCTCGCCGCCTCGAAGGGCAAAGCCCTCGCCGCCGCGGGGATCGCTTCGCCCGGACGGTTCTTTGCGATGATCCGCGCCCACGACATCGAGCCCGAAGAGCTGCCGCTCCCCGACCACTACGACTTCGCGAAGAACCCCTTCGTCGGACGCGAAGCGGACCTCATCCTCATCACCGGAAAGGACGCCGTCAAATGCGCGCGGCATCCGGAACTCGCCAAGGACGAGCGCATCTGGGTGGTGGGGCTGGAATTGAAGCTCGACGACTATCTGATTGAACTCATTGACGAGCGCTGCCGTCAAAAGGCCGCGCCCCACACCAAGAAGGAATCGGCATCGTGACGCAACCCATCCCCGAATATCTCGTCTGTCCCGTCTGCAAGGGCCCGCTCGCCGCGGGTGCCGAAGGAAAGGAACTTCTCTGCCCGCGCTGCGCGCTCGCCTATGAAGTGCGCGGAGGCATTCCCGTCATGATCGCCGAGCGCGCCCGCAAGCTCTCGGACGAAGAAGTCCGAGCTCTGAAGGAGCGCCTCAAGGTCGAAGGAGGTGCGCGATGAGCTTTGTCATCCTCATTCCGGCGCGCATGAAGTCGACGCGCCTTCCCAACAAGCCCATGGCCGACATCGAGGGTCTCCCCATGATCGTACGCGTCGCCGAACGCGGCCGCGCCGCCGGGGCCGACCGCGTGGTGGTGGCGACCGACCATGAAGACATCGAGCGCGTCTGCCGCGAGCACGGCGTCGAAGTCGTCATGACGAGCGCCTCGCACCCGACGGGCACCGACCGCCTCGCCGAAACCGTTTCGAAACTCGGCCTCGCCGACGACGAAATCGTCGTGAATCTGCAGGGGGACGAACCCCTCATGCCGGTCGACGTCATGCAGCGCGTCGCGACCCTTCTCGCCGAACACCCCGACTGGGCCATGACGACCGCCGCCCACACGATGAAGGACGTCGAGGACTTCCTCAACCCGAACGTCGTGAAGGTGACCTGCGACGTCAACGGCAAGGCCCTCACCTTCTCGCGCGCTCCGATTCCGTGGCCCCGCGACCATTTCCGCGAAACGAAGGCGTCGCTCCCCGAAGGCTTTGAAGCGCTGCACCACCTCGGGCTCTACGCCTACCGCGTCGCCTTCCTCAAGGCTTTCCCGACTTTGAAGCAGGCGCCGATCGAAAAGTTCGAGAGCCTCGAGCAGTTGCGCGCCCTCTATTACGGCTATGAAATCGGCGTTCTGACGCTCGACGCGGCGCTTCCCGCCGGGGTCGACACCGAAGCCGACCTCGAGCGCGTGCGCGCAATCTATCGGGCCAACGCCGCCTGACTTTGTGCGTCAGCCGCACGGCTCTTTGCGCCGCAGAAAAGATTTCGGTCCGATCGATGATCGGACCGTCTTCTTTTTCCGTCCCCGAACAGGCTACAATTTTCACCAAGACGTTTCGGCGAGCGTTTTTTGACGATCCGCCGAATTTTCCAATTACAACCCTCACTACGGAGCGACTCCCATGCGTCTCATTCTTATCGGACCGCCCGGTGCCGGCAAGGGCACCCAGGCCAAGTACATCACCGAAAAGTTCGGCATCCCCCAGATCTCCACGGGCGACATGCTTCGCGCCGCCGTCAAGGCGGGCACGCCCCTCGGTCTCGCCGCCAAGAAGGTGATGGACGCGGGTCAGCTCGTGTCGGACGACATCATCATCGGTCTCGTCAAGGAACGCCTCGCGCAGCCCGACTGCGAAAAGGGCTTCCTTTTTGACGGTTTCCCCCGCACGATCCCGCAGGCCCAGGCGCTCCTCGACGCCGGCATTCCCCTTGACTTCGTGCTCGAAATCAGCGTGCCCGACGCCGAAATCGTCGAACGCATGTCGGGTCGCCGCGTCGACCCCGTGAGCGGCCGTACGTACCACATCAAGTACAACCCGCCCAAGGTCGAAGGCAAGGACGACGTGACGGGCGATCCGCTCGTGCAGCGCGACGACGACCGCGAAGAAGTGGTCCTGAAGCGCCTCGGCGTCTACCACGACCAGACGGAAGCCCTCGTCGGCTTCTACGGCGAACTCGCCAAGTCCGGCAAGCCCGGCGCTCCGCAGTACCGTTCGATCTCGGGCCTCGGCTCGATCGACACGATCCGCGAACGCGTTTTCGAAGCCCTCCGCTAACCTCCCGAAGAGCTTCGAGCGGCGCCCGTTTCCCGAAAGGAAGCGGGCGCTTTCTTTTGCCCGAAACCTCGGAATTTGGTTGCAACTTCTTTCATCCCCTCCGTTGCGCGGACCGTCGGTACGGTCCACAATCAGGGAGTACGTATCTTCTTCGGAGATTCCACTCATGCGTTTTCCCCTCCTTCTGAGCCTCATCGTGCCGACCTTCCTCGTCGGCTGCGCAGGCACCCAGCCCCCGGAACTCCTCCCGGGCACGATCACCTCGGCCCGGGGCGTCGAGATGAAAGTCGAAGGCGACGGCAAGGCCCAAAAGGAAGAAAAGAAGAAGACCGAACCCGAACTCATCGCGCAGACGACGCTCGCCGCCTTCCGCGGGGCCGGGGTCGTCTACTTCGACGACAACCGCGCAAGCCGCATGTTCGTCACCAAACGCGACAAGAAGGGCCGCTGGATCGTGGAAGAGGAATTCACCGAAAACACGCCCCACGGCTTCACCTGGGGAACGGGCGCGGCGCACCTCCTGAAGGACGGCAAGCGCCTCCCTCTCGAGAAGGAGAGCGCCAAGTGGCTCGTCGAGGAAAAGGACGGGACGGTGTCGCTCGTTTGGGATAAGCAGCCCATGAAGCTCAACATCAAGGTGACGGCCTGGGACGTCTCGGGCCTGCCCATGAAGCCCTTCCTTCGCACCCGCTTCGGAACGCCCTCGCGCGCGTCCTACTTCGCCGGGGACGCGCTCTTTCCCTACGGGAGCGTCGCTTACGTGGCGGAACTGAGGACCTTTGAGGACGCCGTGATCGTCCCCTCGCGCCGCGCCTTTACGGGTAGCGACACGATCGCGAACTTCATCAAGCGCTTCAACGACAAGACCCCCTACTGTCTTCGCTACGTGCCGGGGAAGGACCGCTCGCCCATGGGCTTTCGCTTCACGAGCGCCCGAAACGCCAAGTCGGGCGAGGCCGTCCTCTACGACGTGAAGAAGGGCACGATCTTCTGCGCGCGCGCAAACGACGACGAGCGCGGCGACGCCGACTGGAAGGTCGAGACCGTGAACGGCACGAAGGTCCTCGTCATGGACTTCCCGCGCCGCGCCAAGCCAGAAGACTACGGCATCCCCTCTTCGATGAAGGACGCGCTCTTCGTGGCCTTCGCCGAAGAAAAGAGCGCGCAGAAGAAGGGCCGCCGTACGAGAACCGTGACCCGCGTCGTTCCGGCCGCCGTCTGGCGCGCGGACGAACCCATCACGGACCTGCAGTACCGCTTCAACGGCAAGGCCGCGCAGGCGCTCGAATACATCTTCGAAGCCTCGCGCGAACGCCGCGAAGCCTGGGAGGCGAAGGGCCGGGCCGCCTCCAAGAAATAAGGCCCCGTTTTCCCGCGACCCCTGACAATCCATGAACCCGACGCTTCGGACGGCGGCATCGAGACCGCCGTCCGAAGTGTTTTTCTCAAAGGACAAGACGAAAAAATGGACGTTTTGAAAAAAGCCCTGGCATTCCTGCGCGAACACAACGAAGCGGCCTTCGCCACCGTGGAGGACGGCAAACCCAAGATTCGCGTATTTCAGATCATGCGCATTGAAGGCGAGACCCTCTACTTCGCCACGGCGCCCCATAAAGAGGTCTACCGTCAGTTGCAGGCGAACCCGAACGTGGAGATCCTCGCCATGGCCGGGAACCTTTCGGTGCGCGTGACGGGCCGCGCGGTCTTCGACGTGCCCGATTCGATCGCGCGCGAAATCTACGCGGAAAACCCGGTTCTCCCGCGCCTTTACAAGGCCTACTCGGACCTCGCCTACTTCCGCCTTCCGATCGAGAAGCTCGACTACTACGACCTCACGCCCACGCCGCCGCTTTTCGAACACTTCGAGTGCGAAGCGGCGCACTGAGCACGAACCCGAATGCAGAAAAGGGAGATCCCCGCGAGGAGGTCTCCCTTTTTCCGTTACGACTTTTCTCGTTACGAGGATTTTCGTAGCGAGTCGTTCGGTTTTTCTCAGAGCGTGCCCGCCTTATCGGCGGTCTTTTCCGCACGCTTTTCGACGGGCGTCACGGGCCCGAGCTTTTCCGTGAACCACGCCGTCACTTCGCGGATGACGGGTTCCTGATACCAGACGAGGTCGCCGTGACCGGCACCCTCGACGAGGCGGTAGCGAACGTCCGTCCCGGCCTTTCTAAGGGCTTCGAACATATGTGCGCTCTGCATGGGGCTCACGAGCTTGTCGTCGGTGCCGTGCCAGAGGAAAAACGGCGGTTCCTTGCCGTCCACGTGTCCGAGGGGGCTTGCCGCCATGGCCTTTTCCTTGTCGGCGAGGATGCTCATGCCGGGGAAGTCGCGGAAGGCCGCGCCGTGCACGAGAAGCGCCTCGGTGACGGCGGGCGAGGCGTGGACCTTGGCGTCCGCTTCGCCGAGACCTTCGCCGATCGTCATGAGATCCGAAATCCCGTAGAAGGACACCACGGCCGAAACGTCGGAGGATTCTTCAAGAAAGTCGCCCTTGTCCCAGCCCTTTTCACCCGAGGTGGCGCCGAGCATCTCGACGAGGTAGCCCCCGGCCGAGTCGCCGAGAACGCCGATGCGGTCGGGATCGATCCCGAGCTCGTCGGCGTGCGCGCGAAGATAGCGCACCGCGGCCTTGCCGTCTTCGAGGAGCGCCGGGAAGCGGTTCGGGACGGTGCGGTATTCGGCCGCCGCGACGACGAAGCCCGCGCGTGCGAGCGCATAGCGCATTTCGGTGAACTTCTCGTGGTCGGCCGAGGTGAAGCCGCCGCCCGGGAAGTAGACGACCGCGGGCTTTTTCTCCTTCGTTCTCGGAATCATGAGCGTCATGCGAAGCTGACGCGCGGCTCGCAGGCTCTTCACCTGGTGATAGACGATCCCGGAGATCGTGTCGATCTGGCCGTCCGTGACCGTGACGCGCATCATTTCCGCACCTTCGGTCCACCCCATCGGATGTCCGGACTCGGCGGCCGAGACCGCCGTCACGCCGCCCGCAAGGGCGAGGCTCGCCGCGAGGGCGGCGCATCGAGTCGAAATCTTCCTCATTGCTTTCTCCAACTATTTTCTGCGAAGTGTCCGTTTACTCACCGAAGGTCGCCCGCCAGGCGGCGCGGAGCACTTCGGGACCGTGCGTCGCGAAGCTCTTCGGGTCCGACAAGAAGCGACGCCAGAGCCGCGCGCCCGGGAGCCCCTGAGGAAGGCCCATCATGTGGCGCGCCGTCGCGCGAACGACCATCAGATCGCCCTGCCAGGCGCCTTCAAGGTATTCCGTCATGCGCTCGACGACTTCAAGGCGCGTGATCGTGGAAGGTTCCTCCCCGTAGAGCGCCTCGTCCACCTTCGTCAAAAGCCAGGGATCATGATAGGCGGCGCGTCCGAGCATCACGCCGTCGACGCCATCAATGATGCGCTTTTGGGATTCCTCGATCGAGGCGATCGCGCCGTTTACGACGATCGTCGCGTCGGGAAAGTCGCGCTTCAACTGCGGCGCGTATTCGGGACGAAGGGGCGGAATCTCGCGGTTTTCCTTGGGACTCAGCCCCTGAAGCCACGCGGAGCGCGTATGGACGATGAAAACGCGCGTACCCGCCTCGTAGAGCGTTCCCACGAAGTCGCGCACGAACCCGTAGTCGTCTCGACCGTCGACCCCCACGCGGTGCTTCACGGTGACGGGCTTGTCGGTGGCGTCCCGCATGGCGGCGAGGCACTCCGCGACGAGCGGCGCGTCGAGCATGAGAGAAGCCCCGAAGGCGCCCTTTTGCACGCGCTCGCTCGGACACCCGCAGTTGAGGTTGTATTCGTCGTAGCCGTAGGCAACGGCCACGGCGACGCTCTTTCGAAGCGCCTCCGGGTCGGATCCGCCCAGCTGCAGCGCGACGGGATGTTCGCAGGCGTTGAAACCGAGGAGCTTATCCTGATCCCCGTGGAGAATCGCGCCCGTCGTCACCATTTCGGTGTAGAGCCGCGCACGGCGCGAGAGCGTCCGGTGAAAGACGCGGCAGTGCCGGTCCGTCCAGTCGAGCATGGGCGCCACCGTAAAGCGCCAGTCGGTGTTCGTCATAAAAAAAAATCGTTTCGTAAGAAAAAAGGCTCGGGCGGTGCGCACCGTCGAGCCTTCGGCAAGGGAAAAAAGCGTTTTCAGACCGTCTCGTCGGGTTCGAGCGCCCGAACGTAGACCCAGCGGCCGTCCGTCTTTCGAAAGAGACTGCGCTCGGTCAAGCGCATCGCGCCCTGCGAGGTGCGGGCCGTGGCCGTGAAGGTCACTTCGCCCGTTTGAGCGTCCGCCGACACGGGCTTTGCGTCGGTCACCCGGAGCGAAATCCACTTCGGACGCGCATCGCCCTCTTCAAAGAGAACGGCGGGGCGCGTCGCTTCGTCCCAGGTGGCAAGGACGTAGTCGTCGTTGCCGAGGGCGTAGGCCGTGTAGCGGCTTCGCATGAGGGCTTCGGGCGTCGGCGCCGCGGCCGCTCCCGAGAGGAACGGTCCGCAGCACTCGTCGAGGCTTCGCCCCGATCCGCAGGGACAGGGCGAAGACAAGGCGGTCTTTTTGCGCTTCACGATCAGCCGCCGAACTCGTTTTGTTCCTGACGGGCCGCGCGCTTGCGCTCGAAGTCCTTCAGGTAGCGCTTGCGCAGACGGATCGAATGCGGCGTGATTTCCACGAGTTCGTCGTCGTTGATGAATTCCACGGCCATTTCGAGCGTGAGCTTGACGGGCGGAACGAGGCGGATCGCTTCGTCGGTGCCCGAGGCGCGGATGTTCGTCAACTGCTTACCCTTGATCGGGTTCACGACGATGTCGTTTTCACGCGAGTGTTCGCCGATGATCATGCCTTCGTAGAGCTTGTCGCCCGGGCTCACGAAGAGGCGGCCGCGTTCCTGGATCTTCCAGAGGGCGTAGGCCACGGCTTCGCCGTCGTCCTGCGAGATGATGACGCCCGAGCGGCGTTCGCCCACGTCGCCGTGCTTGATGGGACCGTATTCGTCAAAGACGTGGCTCATGATGCCCGTGCCGCGGCACATCGTCATGAAGAGGCTCTGGAAGCCGATGAGGCCGCGGGCCGGAATGCGGTATTCGAGACGCACGCGGCCCTTGCCGTCGGGCTGCATGTCCTGCAGATCGCCCTTGCGGCGGCCGAGTTCTTCCATGACGGCGCCCTGGTGTTCTTCTTCGACGTCGACCGTGAGGAGTTCATAGGGTTCGAGCTTGACGCCGTCGACTTCCTTCAAGAGCACGCGCGGACGCGAAACGGCGAGTTCATAGCCTTCGCGGCGCATGTTTTCGAGAAGAATCGTGAGGTGGAGTTCGCCGCGACCGGCGACTTCCCAGACGGTTTCGTCGGCGGTCGGACGAACGCGCATGGCGACGTTCGACTTGAGTTCGCGCTCGAGACGTTCGCGGATCTGACGGCTCGTCACGAACTTCCCTTCGCGGCCGGCCAAGGGCGAGGAATTCACCTGGAAGTTCATCGTGAGGGTCGGTTCGTCGACCTTGAGCATCGGCAGGGCTTCAGGCTGCTGCAGATCCGTGATCGTCGTGCCGATCGCGAGTTCTTCAATGCCGTTCACGAGAATGATGTCGCCCGCTTCGGCTTCGTCGACGAGCTGACGGTCCAGGCCCTGGAACTTCAGGATCTGATTGACCTTCACGCGGCGCGGCGTGTCGTCGGGGCCGTTCATGATGGCGACTTCCATGTTCGGGCGGATGCGGCCGCGGTGCACGCGGCCCACGCCGATCTTGCCCACGTAGCTCGAGTAGTCGAGCGAGCAGATCTGGAGCTGCAGAGGACCGTCGGGATCGTCGTCGCGGACCGGAACGTACTTGATGACCGTGTCGAAGACGGCGCGCATGTCGCCGATCTTCTTCAGTTCTTCGACGTCGTCCGTGAGGCCCGCGTAGCCATTGAGGGCCGAGGCGTAGATCACCGGGAAGTCGAGCTGCTCTTCGGTGGCGCCGAGCTTGTCGAAGAGGTCGAAGGTCTGATTGATGACCCAGTCGGGACGGGCGCCCGGACGGTCAATCTTGTTAACGACCACGATCGGCTTCAAACCGAGGGCCAGGGCCTTGCGCGTCACGAAGCGCGTCTGCGGCATCGGGCCTTCCACGGCGTCGACGAGCAGAAGAACGCCGTCGACCATCGAGAGAACGCGTTCGACTTCGCCGCCGAAGTCCGCGTGCCCCGGGGTGTCGATGATGTTGATGTGGGTCCCCATGTAGTCGACCGCGCAGTTCTTGGCGAGAATCGTGATCCCGCGTTCGCGTTCGAGGTCGTTGGAGTCCATCACACGTTCGGCCACCTGCTGATTGTCACGGAAGGTGCCCGCGCACTGCAGAAGGCGGTCCACCATCGTGGTCTTGCCGTGGTCAACGTGCGCAATGATTGCAATATTTCGAATGGCTCGAGTCATTGTCGTAATAAAAAGAACTCGGTGGAAAAAATTCGATCCGATTATACGCTCACGCTTGAGCGAGCAAACGGACGGGGTGCAGCGTTCCGCGCTCATCGGTGCGCGCCGTGCCGAGGAGTTCCCCCGCGGCGTAGACGCGAAGAAGATCGATCGAGCGGGGACTCCCGAGCGCGATGCGCTGGCCGTGTCGGAAGCGATCGGCGTCGGGGGCCGAGAGTTCAATGCGGGGCAGCGTCGAAAGCAAGCGGTCGACGGGCGAGAGAAGCGCGCGGGCTTCGTCCGTCGTCGCCTTTTCGAGGGCCTCCCACGAGACCGCCTCGTCGATCGTGAGGTCGCCCACGCCCGTGCGGCGAAGCGTCCTCAGATGCGCCCCCACGCCGAGCGCGCGGCCGATGTCTTCGGCGAGCACCCGAATGTAGGTTCCCTTCGAGACGAGCGTCTTCATGGTGAAGAAGACCCCGTCGGCCGTCGACTCCCAGTCGGAGACCGTGAGCTCGTGAATCGTCACGCGGCGGCGTTCGCGCTCGACCGTTTCGCCGCGTCGGGCGATCTCATAAAGACACTCGCCGTCGCGCTTCAGGGCCGAATACATCGGGGGAATCTGTTCGATCTCCCCGCGAAAACAATCCAACACTCCTTCGAGGTCGGCGAACGTGAGGTGCGAGGCGTCGGCCCGCGCCGTCACTTCGCCCTCTGCGTCGCCCGTCGCGGTTTCAACGCCCAGCATGACGCGCGCTTCGTAGCGCTTCTCCGCATGAAGGAGGTCGGCCGAAAACTTCGTGGCGTTTCCGAAGCAAAGGGGCAAGAGCCCCGTCGCGAGCGGGTCGAGCGTGCCCGTGTGCCCGGCCTTTTGGGCGTTCAAGAGGCGTCGCACCGTCTGGAGCGCCCGATTGCTCGAGAGCCCCAGCGGTTTGTCGAGGAGCATCACTCCGTCGACGGCATCACCGCGGCGCCGCATCGCTCAACGCTCCCCTTCGGGCGGCGTCGTCTTCATCGCCTCGCGGATGAGGGCGTCCATCGCGAAGCCGCGCTCGACGCTCTCGTCGATCGTGAAGTGAAGCGTCGGAACCGTGTGGATCGTGAGACGGCGAAAGAGGATGTTGCGAAGCATCCCGGCCGCGTTGTTGAGGCCCTCGGCGCAGGCTTCGGGGTCGCTGCCCAACACCGTGAAGTAGACCTTCGCGTGCGCGTAGTCGGGCGTAATGTCGCAGCCCGTGATCGTGACGAGTCCGACGCGCGGATCGTGCACTTCCTTGGGGATGAGCTGGGCCAAATCCTTGGCGATCTGGTCGGCCACTCGGAGCGAGCGGCCCGGCTTTTTGGGTTTCATAAAACTACGAATCCAGAGAAAAGGGACCCGCGCGAAGCCGCGCGGGTTCCCGGAGAGGATTTAGAGCGTACGGGCCACTTCCGTGACTTCGAACACTTCGAGCTGATCGAGCTCGCGGATGTCGTCGTAGCCCTTCAGCGAAAGACCGCACTCCATGCCGGCCTTGACTTCGCGGACGTCGTCCTTGAAGTGCTTGAGCGAGGCGAGTTCGCCCGTCCACACCACGACGTTGTCGCGAAGGAGGCGAACCATGGCGCTGCGGCGGATGAGGCCTTCGAGCACGCGGCAGCCCGCGATGTTGCCGACCTTCGGCACGCGAATGATCTGACGGATTTCGACGAGACCCAACGGCGTTTCGCGCTTTTCGGGCGAGAGCATGCCGCCCAGGGCCGCCTTCACGTCATCCACGGCGTCGTAGATGATGTTGTAGTAGCGGATGTCGATGCCTTCGGTTTCGGCAAGCTTGCGGGCGAGCGCGTCGGCACGCACGTTGAAGCCGATGATGACGGCCTTCGAAGCCGAGGCGAGGTTCACGTCGGATTCGCTGATGCCGCCCACGGCCGCATGCACGACCGAGACGCGGACTTCGTCGTTCGAGAGCTTCGTGAGCGCGTGGATGAGCGCTTCCTGCGAACCCTGAACGTCGGCCTTGATGATGAGGGGAAGGGTCTTGACTTCGCCCTCGCCCACGTCGGCAAAGAGGTTCGCGAGGTTCGTCGCATGCGCCTTGGCGAGCTTGACGTCGCGGTACTTCCCTTGACGGAAGAGCGCGATTTCGCGGGCCTTGCGTTCGTCGTTCAAAACGATCACTTCGTCGCCCGCGTGCGGCACGCCCGAGAGACCCTGGATTTCGACCGGGATCGACGGCCCCGCCGTGTTCTGGGCCTTGCCCATTTCGTTGATCATCGCGCGCACGCGGCCGAATTCGGCGCCCACGAGGACGATGTCGCCGCGATGGAGCGTACCCGACTGCACGAGGATGGACGCGACCGGACCGCGGCCCTTGTCAAGGCGCGATTCGATGACGAGACCGCGCGCCGGACCTTCGACCGGAGCCTTGAGTTCGAGCATTTCGGCCTGCAGAAGGACGTTTTCAAGAAGTTCGTCCACGCCCTGGCCGGTCTTGGCGGACACGGGGCAGAAGGGAACGTCGCCGCCCCATTCTTCCGGCATCACGTCGTTGGCGACCAATTCCTGCTTGACGCGTTCGGGATTGGCTTCGGGCTTGTCGATCTTGTTGATCGCGACGACCAGGGGAACGCCAGCCGCACGGGCGTGCGAAATGGCTTCCTTCGTCTGCGGCATCACGCCGTCGTCGGCCGCGACCACGAGAATGACGATGTCGGTCGCCTGCGCACCGCGGGCGCGCATGGCCGTAAAGGCTTCGTGACCCGGGGTGTCGAGGAAGGTGACGATGCCGCGCGGCGTCTTGACGTGGTAGGCGCCGATGTGCTGCGTAATGCCGCCCGCTTCGCCCGCGGCGACCTTGGCGCGGCGGATGTAGTCGAGAAGCGAGGTCTTGCCGTGGTCGACGTGACCCATGATGGTGACGACCGGCGGACGCGGCAGGGCTTCGTAGTCCTGCTTTTCGGCGAGTTCCCCGAGAATCGCTTCGGGATCGTCGGGCTTCGCGGCGATCGCCTTGTGACCCATTTCCTCGACGACGATCATCGCCGTGTCCTGGTCGAGCATCTGGTTGATCGTCACCATCTGGCCCATCTTCATGAGGGTCTTGATGACTTCGGTCGCCTTCACGCTCATCTTGTGGGCGAGGTCCGACACCGAAATGGTTTCGGGGACCTGCACCTCACGCACCACGGGTTCCACAGCCTGCGGCGCCGGTTCGGCGCGGCGGTTGCGGTCCTGGCTGCGGCGGCCGCGCGCGGTGCGCCAGCCGCTCTTTTCCGAAGACTCGTCTTCGCCGCGCGTCTTCATGCCGCGGCGGCGGTCCTTTTCTTCGCCCCAGCGGTCGTTGCCGGCGTTGCCGCCCTTCTGGCCCTTCTTCTTGTCGGAAGCGTGGGCGGGCTTGGCGGGACGGGATTCCTGCTGGGCCTTCTTGACGTTCTTGCGCTGCTGCTGTTGCGCGGCCTTCTTTTCCTGTTCGGCCTTGGCGTCGGCGGCGGGCTTCGGAGCGTCCTTGGGCTTTTCTTCCTTCGGAGCCTTCTTCGCCGTCATGACGCCCGACTTGCGGTTCATCATTTCGCGGATGCGGCGGGCCTCTTCCTCGGCCTTCTTGCGCGCTTCTTCGCGGCGGCGGGCGTCGGCCTCCATGCGCTTGGCGGTGGCGGCGGCGACTTCGGCTTCGAGCTTGGCCTTTTCGGCTTCGCGGCGGGCGGCCTTCAGACGCGCTTCGTCGTCGGCGCGGGCGGCCTCTTCCTCGGCGCGCTTCTTGGCGGCTTCCGCTTCGCGGCGGGCCGCTTCGGCGCGCTCTTCGGCGGCGCGGCGTTCGGCTTCGAGACGCTGACGTTCAGCCTCTTCGGCGGCCTTCTTGCGGGCCTCTTCCTCGGCCTTGCGGCGTTCGGCTTCGCGGGCTTCCTCTTCGGCGCGGCGCGCGGCTTCGGCACGGGCTTCCGCTTCCATGCGGGCCTGCTCTTCGGCGAGGACCTGGGGGTTCTTCACAAAGACGCGCTTTCTGCGGACTTCGACCTGAATCGTGTGGGCGCGGCCCGAGGCGTCGTTCTGCTTGATCACGCTCGTTTCCTTGCGCGTCATGCTGATCTTGCGCTCCTGCTGGGTGCGCTGCGCGCGCAGGCTCTCGAAGAGCCGCGACTTGTCGGCTTCGCTCAGTTCGTCCGTCACGTCGCGCTTGGCGACGCCCGCGGCGCGGAGCTGTTCGAGAAGGAGCTCCGGAGCGAGCTTGAGTTCGCGGGCGAAATCATTCACCGTTTTACTTGCCATATATGTTCTTCTCCTTGATGCGGCACCCATTCGGCGCTCTCGAGCGCCGCCCTGTCCTCCGGGTGGCCAGTGTTGCTTCAACGCTGCGGCCTCAAAGCCGCATCAGGTCGGGACAAGGAAAAAACCAGTTGGGCGCGTCCCTTCAGAGGACGCGCCGCGTATCGATTGCTCAGAACCAGCTCGCGCGGGCGGCCATGATGAGCTTCTGCGCGCGTTCCTCTTCGATCCCCGTCATTTCAACGAGGTCGTCGGTCGCGAGTTCGCCGAGATCGTCGGCGGTCTTCACGCCGTGGGCGACGAGCTTCGCGGCGAGGTCGTTGTCCATGCCTTCGAGCTCGATCAGGCCCTTGTCGGCCTGACGGAGGTTTTCTTCGCGGGCGATGGCTTCCGAGAGAAGCTTGTTGCGGGCGCGCTGGCGGAGTTCGTCCACCGTTTCCGTGTCGAAGGCTTCGATCGCGTGGAGTTCCTTTTCGGGAACGTAGGCGATTTCTTCGATCGAGGAGAAGCCTTCGTCGATGAGGACGTTCGCGGCGTCTTCGTCGACGTCGAGCTTCGTCATGAACTCTTCGCGGATGCGGGCGACTTCGGCGTCGCGCTTTTCGTTCGCTTCGCTTTCGGTGAGGATGTTGATCTGCCAGCCCGTGAGTTCGGAGGCGAGACGCACGTTCTGACCGGCGCGGCCGATCGCGACGGCGAGGTTTTCTTCGTCGACGACGACTTCCATCGTGTGGGTGTCTTCGAGCATCACGATCGAGCGGACCTTGGCCGGTTCGAGAGCGCCCACGACAAACTGCGCGGGATCTTCGTTCCAGAGGACGATGTCGATGCGCTCGCCGCCGAGTTCGTTCGTGACGGCCGAGACGCGCGAGCCGCGCATGCCGACGCAGGTGCCGATCGGATCGATGCGGCGGTCGCGCGTGTAGACGGCGATCTTGGCGCGCACGCCCGGATCGCGGGCGGCCGACTTGATTTCGAGGAGGCCTTCTTCGATTTCGGGGACTTCGAGTTCGAAGAGCTTCTTCAAGAACTCGGGCGAGGTGCGCGAGAGCGTCACCTGCTGGCCCTTCGTCGTTTCGCCGATGCGGTCGACATAGGCGCGCACGCGGTCGCCCGTGCGGATCGATTCGCGCGGAATCATCTGATTGCGCGGCAGACGCGCTTCAAGGCGGCCGATTTCGACGATGGCGTCGCCCTTGTCCATGCGCTTCACGGTGCCCGTGACGATCGTTTCGTTCTTGGCGAGGAATTCCTTCAGGATCTGATCGCGTTCGGCGTCGCGAAGGCGCTGGAGGATGACCTGTTTGGCGTCCTGGGCGAAGCGGCGGCCGGCCGTGTCGACGTCGATCTTGTCGATTTCGCGTTCGATGAAGTCGCCGGGCTTGGCGTCGGGGAATTCGTCGATGATGTCCGAGAGCATTTCCTGACGGTCGGGTTCCTGCAGGCCCTCGTCGTCGGCGACGACGAGCCAGCGGCGGGCGGCTTCGAAGGTGCCCGTGTCGCGGTCGACGTGCACGACGATGTCGGCGTCTTCCCCGGGGAAGCGGGCCTTCTTGACGGCACTCGCAAGCGCCATTTCGAGGACGCCGAAGACGATGCCTTCTTCGACGTTCTTTTCACGAGCCAGAACTTCAACGAGTTCGAGCATTTCGCGGCAATTGATCATGATGACTTACCCTTTAAAGTTCAATTCGGCGATGAGATGGGCGCGGTCGACGTCCGCAAGCGGGAACGAGACGCGGATCGGATCGGGTTTCTTTTCTTCCTTCTTCGGATTCTGGCGGCGGCGCGCGGCGATGCCGGGCGTGCGGGCGACGTCGACCTCAAAGTAGTCGAAGGTCACGACTTCGCTCCCCGCTTCGCCCTCGAGCCCGACGATGCGGCCTTCGAGCTTGCGGCGGCCGGCTTCGGGGAAGCCTTCCGCCGCGAGCGGCGCATAGAGTTCCACGTAGGCGAGTTCGCCCGCGAAGCGAACCCAGTCGCGGGCGCGCTTCAGGGGACGTTCCACCCCGGGGCTCGACACTTCGAGACGTTCGTAGGGAACGTTTTCGACCGTAAAGAGGTGCGTGAGCTGATCGCTCACGCGTTCGCAGTCGTCGAGCGTGATGCCGCCCTCGCTCGTCGTGTCGATCGTGACGCGGACGAGACCGCGGGCGAGGCGTTCGAGTTCGACGAATTCATAGCCGAGGCCTTCGACCGTTCGTTCGACGAGTTCCGTGAGCGCTCCGGTATTGGTCATGAAGAAAAATCCCTTCCTCTGATGTGGTGAAAAAACTGCGGCGCCCCGCGCTCTTAGCGAGTTCGAGGCTTGCGGCACGCGCCGGGAAAAAAGATAACGGCCGGCCGCGCAACAGACATTGAAATCAAAAAAAAATGGGCGCACTGCCCATTCCAACTCCCTTTGCGTGCGGCGCGGCGGATTTGTCTTCCGCTCCTCTCCCGCACAGGGAACGATCCGACTTCCTTCCCGCGGGAAGGAAAAGACCGTTGAAAGCGCACACCCACCGCAACGGCCGAAAAAGCCTCCTTCGGGCCGTTGCAGTCGGTGAAAGCGCCATTTTAGGCGAAAGGGGCCCCGCCTGCAAGCGAAGGGCCCCGATTCCCGAAAAAATCTTTCGGGCCCGGCCCCGAAGACGGGGCCGGAGAAAAAGACTCAGCGGCGTTCGCGCTTGCGCTGGGTCGGACGATCGCTCAAGTCGCGCGCTTCGTGAACGGGCACGCCCGTGCGGTCGGAAGCGTCGCGGAAACGGCCGTCTTTGGCGCGGCGGGGCGCTTCGGCCTTTTCATTGCCGCGACCCGTGCGGGCTTCGGCACGGGCCTTGGCGCGGGCCTCTTCCTTGCGGGTCTTGGCGGCCTCGGCCTTCGCCTTGGCGGTCGGCGCAATGCGCTTTTCGATCGCGTCGAGTTCGGCGATCCAGGCGCGCACTTCCTCGGGCGTCAATTCCATGCGCTTGCCGCGCGGAAGGCTCTTCGGAAGCGACACGGCGCCGTAGCGCACGCGGATGAGGCGCGAAACCGTCACGCCCACCGCTTCGAACATGCGGCGCACTTCGCGGTTGCGGCCTTCGCGGATGCGAACGCGGTACCAGTGGTTCGTCCCCGTGCCGCCTTCGTCCTGCAGAAGGTCGAACTTGGCGGGACCGTCCTCGAGCTCGACGCCCTGCTGAAGCTTCAGCATCGCTTCGGCTTCGAGTTCCCCGATCACGCGCACGGCGTATTCGCGCTCGATTTCGTAGCGCGGGTGCATGAGGCGGTTGGCGAGTTCCCCCGAGGTCGTGAAAAGGAGGAGCCCTTCGGTGTTGAAGTCCAAACGGCCCACCGCGATCCAACGGCCCTGCGAGAGGCGCGGCAGACGCGCAAAGACCGTGGGACGGCCTTCGGGGTCGTCGCGCGAGACGATCTCGCCCGCCACCTTGTGGTACATGAGAACGCGGGGCGTCCCCGTCGCTTCGCGGCGGATCTGACGGCCGTCGATGCGAAGGATGTCTTCGGCCGTCACGCGGTCGCCGAGCTTGGCCGTGGCGCCGTTCACCGTGACGTGCCCCGCTTCGATCAGGCGCTCCATTTCGCGGCGGGAGCCCACGCCCGCGTCGGCCAGAGCCTTCTGAAGCTTTTCGGTCGGGAGGTCTTCGGTCGCGCGCTTACGCAGACGCTCGACCATTTCCTTCGCGAAGGGACGGTCGGAATAGCCGTGGAACTCTTCGCTCGTCAGAAGCGACATGGCTTCCGAGGGCGAGAGCGAGCGGTTGCCCGCTTCACGGCTGCGGCGCCCTTCGGGGCGCGGGAGGTTGTGTTCGCCCGGACGGCGAAAGGGCGTACGCTTTTTCTGGCCCGACATGGGCGGGCGGAACGGACGGTTCTTCACGATTTGCTTCCTTCGGTTTCCAAAACCAGTGTGAGGCCTTGCGGAGCGAAAAGCGATTCGGACGTTCCTTCGACCTCTGTGCGGGTGCTCGAAAGGTCGAACGGCGCGTTTTCGGCGCTTTCGGGCACGGGGAGGTCTTCGAGGCTTTTGAGCCCGAAGTCCTCCAGAAATTGACGGGTGGTTCCCAAAAGAGCGGGTCGTCCCGGGGTTTCGCGCCACCCGACGGTTTCGATCCAGCCCCGCTCTTCAAACATTCGCAGGGTTCCCGGACTCAGGCTCACGCCTCGGATCTCTTCGATGTCCCCGCGCGTGACGGGCTGACGGTAGGCGATGACGGCGAGCGTCTCGAGCGCCGCCCGGGTGAAACGCTTGGGTCGGTCCTCGTCCTTGAGCTTGAACAAAAAGGGAGTCGCTTCGGGTGCGGTTTCCATGCGCCAGCCGCCCGCGACTTCGCGAAGCCGCAGACCGCGTTCCCGCCAAAAGGCCGAGAGAGACTCGAGAAGCTTGAGAACGTCCGCGTGCGAGAGTTCGTCGTCAAAGAGCCGCCGAAGTTCGCGCACCGAGAGGGGCTTTTTGGCCGTGAGGAGCGCCGCTTCCAGAATGTGTTCGCGGGTAAGGGGCATGGATTCGGAAATGAGGATCGGTCGTTTCACAACGATCGGAGAGAGCCCTTGAAGGGCCGGGGTCCCTGCTCTGAGGGATGCGGGATTATACCGAAGGCATTGAATGCCCGCAACAGAGAAATGGCGAAGATTTGCCCAATGCTCTCAAAGCCTTGTGCCATGCGTAACCCGCATGAAACGACATGAAAAAATGGCATTGGATCCGAAGCGATCCGTTTTCTAGGATGAACTCGAGGACGCCGCTTCGCAGCGTCCCGAGCATCCTCACAACAGGAGACCGTCATGACCGTTCACACGCTTCACCGCTTTGACCGCCGCACCCTTCTTTCGGCGGGCGCAGCCTCGCTTCTCGCCGCCCATTTGCCTACGCCCGCCCGGGCCGCTTCGTCGGGCCTCAAGGTAACGGTCGTGACGGGGAGTCCTCATCGGCACGGATCGTCCTTTCTCCTCACGGACGAATTCATTCGGGGCGCCAAAGAAGTCGGGGCCGAGGTCTACCGCTTCGACGCGGCCTTCAAGCGCGTCACCGCCTGCAGCGGGTGCGATCACTGCGGACTCGGCGCGGCCGACTGCGTCTACCGCGACGACATGTTCGAACTCAATCCCCACCTCATCGACGCGGACCTGATCGTCCTGTCGACACCCTTGTACTACTTCGGCTTCTCGGCGCAGTTGAAACTCGTGATCGACCGCTTCTACGCGATCAACAGTCAGCTGCACAGCCCCCGAAAGGCGGTGCTCCTTGCGGCCGCCTGGAATTCGAACGACTGGACCTTCCCCGCCCTCGCGCATCACTATGAGACGCTCGTTCGCTACATGGGCTGGGAAGACGTCGGCCAGATTCTCGGAACGAGCTGCGGCACGCGCTCGCAGACCGAGAGCACCGAATTCCCGCGGCTTGCCTACGAACTCGGAAAGAAGGTCTGCGCCCGGGCCTGAGCCCAAGGAGACGTTCATGACCCGACTCTTCGACTATTGGGAAAAGGGCGACCCGCTCGAACTCTGGACGAGACGCCTGCGGCTCGACGCCCTCTTTGCGCTCTTCTTTTTCGTCGTGATGTGCGACCGCTTCACCGAGAATCCGATCCACGAGACGCTCGGGACGGTGATCGGTCTCGTCGCGCTCCTTCATGCGCTTCTCAACCGGCGCTGGTACAAGCGGCGCTTTGAGAAGCTCACGGGACGCGCGAAGCGCCGCACGCCCTGGCAGGTGCGCGACGTCGTGAGTCTCGTCGTGAACGTCTTTCTCACGCTCTCCTTTGCGGCGGCCTTCGTGAGCGGCCTCATGTGCTCGCAGACGCTTTTCGCGGCCGTGACGCCCGACGCCTGGCGCATGGACCTTGCCTACCGCTCGGCGCACGTGGCGCTTTTGCTCTGGTGCTTCCTTGCGGCCGCGGTGCATGCGGGCCTGCACGGCGGTATCGTCGCGGGAAAGCTCGCGCCGTGGACGAAGAAGCTCGAAGAGCGCATCGGCCTTTGGGGCGTGCGCATCACGGGCCTTATCGTCCTCGCCCTTCTTCTCTGGCGCACGGGCGTCGCGTACGTCGCGCGGGACGTCCCGTACGCACTCGTTGCCGAGACCTCGTACCTTTACGTGGAGCGCGGAGAGTTTTCGTTCCTCCTCCCGCTCGACCTTCTGATCGCCTTTGTCACCGTCGCGTCGCTCGTCTATGCTCTCGATCAGACGCTCTCGCGTCGTCCGTCCTGACAAGGAGGAACACTCATGTCCGACCCTCTCATCACCCGCCGAAATCTCGCGATCCGCACGGGCGCGATCGCCCTGACAAGCCTGCTCCCGCCGCTTGCCAAAGCGGAAGAATCGATGCCTGTCGTCTACTACGCCCGCGAGGCGACCCCCGAAGCCTTCATCGAGATCTTCGATCGTCTCCGCAGGGATCTCGGAGCTGAAGGTCGGAAAGGAAAAGTCGGTTTCAAACTTCACGGCGACGAAGTCGACAAGAACCGAGCTCTCTGGAAGGCGCTGCAGGCACACGTGCCGGGGAGTCGGTACATCGAATGCAACTGGGCCTCGGGCTACACGACGGGGCGAGGAACCACGGAAGGAAACTACGAGGCGATCGTCTCGAGAGGCATCGCGCGCGAAGACCTCGACATTCTCGACCGCAAAGGCGAATACCGCGCCGTGCAGACGAAGGAAGGCCGGTGGCTCAAATCCGTCGAAGTTCCCGAAGCGCTCTTCAACGAATACGGGCTCGTGGCCGTGACGGTGAACTTCAACGTTCCCACCTTCTCGGGCTATTCCGCCGCAGTGAAGAACGTCGGGATCGGGCTTGCGGGCGGTCCGGGGAAGGCGGCCGTGCACGGCCCGGGTTTTCCGAAGGACGCGGGGTTTCACAGTCGCTTGGCCGAAGCGGCCGACGCGATCGAGCGGGCGCTTGCGGGAAAGCTGATGTTCCTCAACGTTCTCACGAACCTCGACGTGGAGCCCCTTGAAGGCACGACGGTGAAGAAGGGAACAATCGGAATTCTCGGGTCGCTTGACATGGCGGCGGTCGACAATGCGTCGCTTGACCTTCTCTACGGGATCCCGATGGAAAAGCGCAGCGCCTATCCGGAAGCCGTGAAGCTCGAGCGGGGCTTCCTGCAGCTTGAAAACCTCGCGGCGCTCGGACACTCGGGACGCTACCGGCTCGTGGACCTGTGAACCCCAAAGATACGAAGGAAAGATTCGAAGCGCCGGCCCGTCGGGTCGGCGTTTTCGCACACCCGAAATGGAAAAATCCCAGACAATCGCGAGACTGTCTGGGATTCGAATCTGGCGGAAGGAGTGGGATTTGAACCCACGATACGGTATAACCGTATACCGGATTTCGAGTCCGGCGCATTCGACCTCTCTGCCATCCTTCCAGAGAAGAGGAATATTAACACAGATCGGCAATCTTGTCAATATCCCTCTTTACGAAAGTCACTTCGTTTCGGGACGAAGGACTCCGACGCCGCCCATGTAGGGACGGAGCACTTCCGGAACCGTCACGCTGCCGTCGGCGTTCTGATAGTTTTCGAGCACCGCGACGAGCGTGCGGCCGACCGCGAGGCCGGAGCCGTTCAGGGTGTGGACGTACTGCGTACGGCCGTTTTCATCCTTGAAGCGCGTGCCCATGCGGCGGGCCTGGAAGGCTTCGCAGTTGGAGCAGGAGCTGATTTCGCGGTAGGTGTTCTGCGCGGGAAGCCACACTTCGAGGTCATAGGTCTTGGCTGCGCCAAAGCCCATGTCGCCCGTGCAGAGCGTGATGACTCGGTACGGGAGGCCGAGCTTCTGGAGAATGCCTTCGGCGTTGCGCGTCATTTCTTCAAGGTGTTCGTAGGAGTTTTCCGGACGAACGATGCGGACCATTTCGACCTTGTCGAACTGGTGCTGACGGATCATGCCGCGCGTGTCGCGGCCGTAGGCGCCGGCTTCGGAACGGAAGCAGGGCGTGTGGGCCGTCACCTTGATCGGGAGGTCCGAAGCCTTGAGCATCTGACCCGAGACGGAGTTCGTAAGCGTCACCTCGGCGGTCGGGACGAGGTACATCTGTTCGGCGTCGCTCGAGGCACCGCCCTTCTTGGCGGCGAAGAGGTCTTCTTCGAACTTCGGGAGCTGGCCCGTGCCCTGCATCGTGGAAGCGGTCACAATGTACGGGGTGTAGCACTCGGTGTAGCCGTTTTCCGTCGTGTGCGTGTTGAGCATGAACTGCGCGAGCGCACGGTGGAGGCGGGCGACCTGACCGCGCATGAAGACGAAGCGCGCACCCGAGAGCTTGGCGGCCGTGTCGAAGTCCATCCCGAGGGGACCGCCGACGTCGACGTGGTCCTTGATCGGGAAGTCGAATTCACGGGGCGTGCCCCAGCGACGGACTTCGACGTTTTCCGTTTCGTCCTTGCCGACCGGCACGGATTCGTGCGGGAGGTTCGGGATGCGAAGGAGAAGGTCGTTCAACTTCGTGCGGATTTCTTCGAGTTCCTTTTCGAGAACCGAGAGCTTTTCCGGGATGGCCGCGGCGCGGGCCATGATTTCGGAGGCGTCTTCACCGGCGCGCTTGGCCTGACCGATCTGCTTCGAGAGGGCGTTGCGTTCCGCCTGCAGTTCTTCGGTCTTCGTCTGAACGTCCTTGCGGCGCGTTTCCAGGTCGTTGAATTCGGTTTCCGGGAAGTCGAAGCCGCGGCTCTTCAAACGGGCCGTAACTTCCGGGAGCTGCTTGCGCAGCATGTTGAGGTCGAGCATGGTTTTCCTGCCTTGTAGTTGAATGCAAACTCCGTTCAGACGGAGCGAATCTGTCTATTGTCCTCTTTTTGGGGGCGGGTCGGGGAGAAATTCAAGGGGAATTTGCCCGAACCCCCTCCGTCAGCGCTTGCGGCCCTTCCCCTGACGGCGGGCCTCTTCGTTGAGGGCGCGAAGACGCGCAAGCTTATCACCGATCTTGATTTCGAGTCCCCGGTCGGTCGGGAAGTACCAGCGCTGATCCTCCAGCCCCTCGGGAAGGTAGATTTCCCCGGCGGCAAAGGCGCCGGGCTCGTCGTGCGCGTAACGGTAGCCTTCGTGGTAGCCGAGCTCCTTCATGAGTTTCGTCGGAGCGTTGCGGATGTATAGCGGCACGGGGCGCGAGCCGTCCTTCTTCACAAACGAACGGATCGCGTTGTAGGCCGTGTAGACGGCGTTGCTCTTGGGCGCGGCGGCGAGATAGACGACCGCCTGCGCAAGCGCCAACTCCCCTTCAGGAGAACCGAGCCGTTCGTAGATTTCCGCCGCTTCCACGGCAAGCTGCGTCGCTCTGGGGTCGGCCAGCGAAATGTCTTCGATTGCCATGCGGATCACGCGTCGGGCGATGTAGCGGGGGTCGGCGCCGCCGTCCAACATCCGGCACATCCAGTAGAGCGCGGCATCCGGGTCGGAGCCGCGCACGGACTTGTGCATCGCGCTGATCTGGTCGTAGAAGTTGTCGCCCCCCTTGTCGAAGCGCCGAAGGGTTGCCGGAAGGGTCTTTCGCAGAAACTCCGCCGTGATCTCTTCCACGCGACGTTCCTTGGCCATCGTGCAGGCGACGTCGACGGCGTTGAGTAGACGCCTCGCGTCCCCGTCGGAGAGGCCGACGATCACTTCGACCGCTTCTTCGGTGAGTTTCAAGGTCGGAAACTCGCGCGTCATGACGCGGTCCAGGAGCGTTCGCGACTCTTCGGGCTTGAGGCTTTCGAGCTGATAGACGGTGGCGCGGGAGAGCAGTGCGCTCACCACTTCAAAGGAAGGGTTCTCGGTCGTGGCGCCCACGAAGATGAAGAGACCCGACTCGACGTGCGGCAGGAAGGCGTCCTGCTGACTTTTGTTGAAGCGGTGCACTTCGTCGACGAAGAGCAGCGTCGGGCGGCCCGTCGCCTTTCGTTCGGCCTTCGCAAAGTCGACCGCCTCGCGGATGTCCTTGAGGCCGCCGAGAACCGCGGAAATCGAAAGGAAGGGAAGATCGAAGGCGTCCGCCATGAGGCGGGCGAGCGTCGTCTTGCCGACGCCCGGAGGCCCCCAGAGGATCATCGAGTGGGGACGGTGGTTTTCAAAGGCGACGCGAAGCGGAGCCCCCGGACCGATCAGGTGCTGCTGTCCGACGACCTCGTCGAGCGTCTTCGGGCGCATGCGCTCCGCCAGGGGCGCAAACGCGGCCTTGGGGGCGTCGTTACCCTTCTCCGAGGAAGTTTTCTCCTCAGCGGGAGCCGTGTCGTACATTCCGTCGAAAAGATCGCCGCTCATATGGTCTCAAAGTCTCCGTAGGCTGCGCGCCGCAAAAAGGAAGGCGCGGCGCAATGCGGAACCTAAGAATAACAAAACAAAACCCCCGACTCCGTGAGGAATCGGGGGTTCTGAATGGTGGAGCCTGGCAATGTCCTACTTTCACCGGAAATACAACCGACTATCATCGGCGCTAAGGCGTTTCACTGTCCTGTTCGGAATGGGAAGGAGTGGGACC
>CASEFX010000006.1 GCA_949287305.1 uncultured Sutterella sp.
GCCACCTGTCTAGCTTTTATGTATTGATCTGATTATAAGCTAGATTTTAAGAAAAAACAAGGCCCTCGCGGACAAATCCTTTGTGTCGCAAGGGCCTTACTAAGTTTTACAACTAGCTTGAATGAAATTTACGGGAGTTCAGGGACGAACGTCCCGCCCGAGACTTTCCCAACGCCTCGGACAGTTTTCTCTTTCATCCGAACGTCAGCGGACAATCGGGATGATGAAGCGCCCCATCCCCATATTGAGGCCTTTTTCGTCGTTCTGAAACTTCATTTCGTTGATGAGAAGCCCCGTACCCTTCACGTGAAAGCCGAGCTCGCGGATCACGGCGAACGCCGGATGCCTGCGCGCCACGATGTCCGCCATGTTGAAGGCGCCTTCCAGTTCGGAAAAGTGATAGACAAACGCCTTTCCAAAATGCAGCACCGGCATCGATTGGTTCACGGGCAGTTCATACCGCTGAGCCATGGATTTCGGCACGGCAAAGCCCCAGTGAAGCGCCTCCGGATCATTGGGCACGGCCGACGCATCAATCGTCAGCGCCGACTTCGTGACGGGCATCCACATCCCCCACGTCTTGACGAGTTCGTACACTTCCGCGTCCTTCCGGAAAGACTGCGTATCTGTGTGCGAAAGAAAGTAGTACGGTTCGACCTCGCGAATTTCCCAGTCGATTGGCTTCTGACGACGTCGCTCGTACCAAGCTTTCAAGCGTCCGTGCTCCTCGAGAAGACCTTCGAGCCGCCGCACGGTCTCCTTCATCGTCTCCACACGGTCATCGAGCAGCTCGAAAGCGCTTTCGGCATTTCCCGTGAGTACGCCGTGCATTTCCTTTACGGTCACGCCATAGTTGCGAAGACGCATGTATTCGATCACCCGCGCCGACTGATCGAAGGGATAGTAGCGGTACCCGCTTACGCGCTGCACGACGTCGATCAATCCCGCCTCTTCGTAGTGCTTCAGAAAATCAGAGGTCACGCCGAGATATTTGGCGAAGTCTCCGATTCTGTAGTGTTTGAACGTCTTTCCGTTGTCGTTCATCGCGATCTCCTTCTTCAAGCGGCACACATCAGCTACATGAAAACCCTAAATTCTAGGATAAATATCGTAGACAACTCGCGGGTTTCCCGCGTCTGAGAAAACCGTTTTTCTCTCCCGCGTTACCTAAAACCAGCCAAATCGCAAGGGTTAATACCTATCGCAACAAACCGGACAACTTCAAAGAGCGCGGTTTTTCGCGCTTTTTCTCTCCCTCGCAATTTCGCTTGACTCGAGTCAAAGCCTCAGTCCTAGGATGCTCCCCTTGAATCGACATTTGTTTCGCGGCATCTGCCGCACTCCGTTTCTATCAAGAGGAATTCCATGGCCAAGCAACTTTCCCGCCGTACCTTCCTTCGTACGACGCTCGCGAGCGGCGCGACGCTCGCCGCCGCTGCCGTTCATGCGGCGCCTGCGGGCATCTACAAACCCGGCACGTACTCCGCCAAGGCGGCCGGCATCGGCGACGTCGTCGTGACGATGACCTTCGACGCCAACAAGATCACCGACGTCGTGCTCGACGTCTCTCACGAAACTCCCTCCATCGGTCAAGCCGCCGCGGAGACCCTGAAAAAGTCCCTCATGGCCGCGCAGAGCGCGGAGATCGACGTTGTCTCGGGCGCGTCCATTACTTCGCGAGCCGTCCATCAGGCCGCCGCCAAGTGCATCGCGCAGGCCAAGGGCGAAATTCCCGTGGAAGTCGTAACGAAGGAAGTCGCAAAGGAAGAAGACGGTGACTGGCTGGGTCAGCCGCCCGAAATCGCCGAAAAAGACATCGTCGCCACCCACAACACGGACATCCTGGTGGTCGGCTGCGGCACGGGCGGCATGTTCACCGTCGCCTCCGCGGCGGAAGCCGGCGCCAAGGTGATCGGCATCGACCGCTTCCCCGTCGGCACGGGCATCCGTGAAGACATCGGAGCCATCGACTCGCGCTACCAGAAGGCTTACGGCACGAAGGTCGACAAGTTCGAATTCATCACGATGGCGACGCTCTACGCGGGCGGCCGCATCCAGCAGGACCTCGTCAAGCTCTGGTGCGACGAATCGGGCGCCGTCGTCGACTGGCTGGGCGACCGCCTCGCCGAACGCGGCATCGAAATGTGGCATGAATCGGGCGACCGAAACGACGAGACCCGCTACAAGCACTTCCCGATCGGTCACTCGCCGCGCATGCGTCTCACGAAGGACGGCAAAGAAGAGGATTCGCTCAACACGGTGCTCTTTGACTACGCCGTCAAACACGGTGCGCGGTTTGACTTCTCGACGAAGATGGTGAAGCTCGAAAAGAAGAACGGACGCGTCACGGGCTGTATCGCGCAGAACGCGGAAGGCAAGTACGTTCGCTACAACGCCAAGAAGGGCGTCGTCGTGGCGACGGGCGGCTACGCTCAGAACTTCAAGATGCTCGAAGCCCTGCAGCCCTGGAACCTGCACGTCACGGGGCGTACCGGCGCCATGCCGGGCGCTCGCGGCGACGGCATCAAGGCCTGCCTCTGGGTCGGCGCTAAGATGGACGAAACGCATTCTCTGCTCAAGTTCGACCGCTGCGCGCTTCGTCCTGATCAGAATCCGGGCGTCAAGACGATTCAGTCGGGCGACAGCGGCTTCTTCTGGATGGGTTCGCAGCCCTGGCTCAAGGTGAATGCCTACGGCAAGCGCTTCATGAACGAATCAGGCACGTACGAAAACATCCTGCACGCCGACGAATTCCAGAAGGGCCACTGCCACTACACGCTCTTTGACAGCAACTGGGTTCAGTACGCGGAACAGTTCAAGATGCACGGCTGTTCGCGCATGTTCCCGTTTGAAAACGGAGCCGATCCCAACATCTCCTGGAAGGTGGTGAAGGAAAAGATGCTTCCGGGTCTCATCGAGAAGGGCTACGTCGTGCAGGCCGACACGATTGAAGAGCTCGCCCAAAAGTTGGGCCTTCCGGCAAAGACTCTGCAGGCCACGGTGACGCGTTACAACGAGCTCGCCAAGTCGGGCAACGACGTCGACTACGGCAAGGAACCGCATCGCCTCACGCCCGTCAACAAGGCTCCCTTCTACGGCGCGAAAAACACGGGCTGGATGCTCTGCACGCTCGACGGCATCCAGATCGACACGAACATGAACGCGATCGATACGGAAGGAAATCCGATTCCCGGCCTCTACGTCGTCGGCAACGACTCGGGCGGCTACTTCGCCTCCGAGTACCCGAACCTCGCCACCGGCATGGCCTGCGGCCGCACGGTGACCTTTGGCCGCCTTGTCGGTCTGAAACTCGCGAAGGCCTGATTCCTCCCGCAGGCTTTCGCTCTTTTTCCCTGTTCGGCCGAAATCGGCCGAACAGGTACCCTCCCCCCAAAAAACAGGTATCACACACAATGAAACGAACTCTTCTCGCCCTCACGCTCGGCGGTCTTCTTTCTTCGACCGGTGCACTCGCTTCCAACGTGGAGGTCTACGGTGTCCTGGACTACGGGCTGACCTGGCAGCAAAACGACGCCGTCGACGGCACGTCCGAATCGTCCCTCAAGATGCTCTCCGGTCAGTACATCGGTTCCCGCGTCGGCATTAAAGGATCCGAAGACCTGGGCAACGGTCTAAAAGTCGGGTTCGTTCTCGAAAACGGTTTCGCCACCGATACGGGCGCGCTGGGACAAGGCGACCGTCTTTTCGGCCGAGATGCGCGTGTTTATCTTGACGGGCGATTCGGATATCTCTCATTCGGCCGCATGGGTTCGCTCGTGGGCGGCAACGGTCCCTACGCCCGATTTGGGCACGTCGTAAGCCCTTTCTCCTGCGGTTGGGGCGACCTTGGCGGTCACCTGCAGGTGGTCTCCCTCGGTTATGAGTTCATTGACAACGCCATCGGCTATACGACCCCGAAATTCGGTAACGTCGACGCAACGGTCCAGTATTCCTTCGGAACCGACGTCAACGCCTACGGCGACGGTACGGAAGGAAAATCTAGCGTCGACCGCCTTTTGAGCGGCGCCGTACGTTTCCAAAACGACGCACTCATGGTGGCTGCCGGCATTGAAACCATCAATCATGCTCAACCCTCGGCCAGCGAAGCCAATCTCGACGACGCTGTTTCTTACAACCTCGGCGCGAACTACAACACCGGCTGGGCGAAGTTCTTTTTCTACACGCAGATTTTCGAAAACTACACGGCCGCGGCAAAGACGACCACCTTCTCGGATGCGGGCGGCGTCGACGGTTTCGGCATCAACGTGGGGATTGAATTCCCGGCGTTGAACGGCACCGTCAAGGCGGGGTTCGGCTATGGCGACTTTGAAGCAAGCCGCGACGCGAAACTCACCATGGATACCTGCCAGACGACGGTGGGCTATCTGTATTCTCTGAGCAAACTGACGACCCTCTACACAGCCGCCAACTGGATTCACTCGGACTATTCGGACGCTTACGCCGAAGCACACCCCAGTGCCGCGGAAAACGTCTACGCCGTCACCTTCGGGATCGTGAAGAAGTTCTGAGCTTGAAAACGGAATCGGTTGCCTCCGCATTCTCCGCAGTTCACCGATTCCCTGCTTTTCGCTTTCATTTTTGAACGGGCAGCGCGGGCAATCGCGCCGCCTTCCTTCCATTTACCACCGCCTCTTCCTCTAATCGGCAATAGGCACTATGAAGCGGCCGCTCCCGCCTCGGCGCTTTCCGTTGGCGCTCGTGAGCTTCATTTCAACGACAAGGTAGGCGTCTCCCGCCGCGCGAAGGCCGAGTTTTTCCATCCGCTCGAACATCGGATGATGACCGCGCGCGATCTCGTCAATCCCGAACTCGCGCTCGAGTCCCACGAAGTGATAGACGAAGGCCTTGCCGCCCGGCATGCCGACGAGAGCGTCGGAGAGGGGAATGTCGAACTGCCGGGCAAGAGAAGAACGGAGAATGAGTCCCCACTGCGTGGCGTAGGGAGGATTGTCCGCGCCGCTCGGCGTGACGCGCAGGGCGGACTTTACGACCGGCATCCAGTCGACCCACTGCTTGAGAAGCGGATAGATGCGCTCGTCGCGCTCAAAATCGCGCGCGTTCGTGTGCGGTCGAGCAGGCCGGGCGAAACCCGAATCTAAGGAAATTCCTTGTCTGCTAAGGAATTGTGCTAGAGTTACTCGTACATCTAGAGACCGCCAACAACAACGATGAAGATCCTAACCTCCTACCGCGTCCGCATTCAGGGCTACGGCTCCGTGCTCGATGACACGGTCGCCGTGTATCGCAAAGCGGTGGATTTCTTCATTGCCGTCATGATGGAGCATTGGGACCTTTTCAAAGGGCTCGGACAGAAGGATGTTCTAAAGGAGTGTGAGAACCTATGCATCAGTACGGCCAAACGTCCGACAGTTCTGCATGACTTCTCCGTCGATTTTTATAAATTTCCGTCATACTTGCGTCGGGCTGCGATCAACGCTGCCTTCGGGGCGGTGTCTTCCTACAAAACTCGCATTGCCCAGTGGCAGGTCAATCCTCAGGGTAAAGAACCGGGGTTGCCGAAGGCCGGACGCATTTTCCCTGCCTTCTATAAGGGGCAGCAATTTGTGCGGGAAGGCCGTTATTGCGCCCGCATCAAGGTTTTCATCCGAAATACCTGGGATTGGGTCACCATCCCCTTGCGCAAGACGGACGTCGACTACATCTCGCTTTACTGCGCCGCTCGGGATGAACTCTGTCCCGCCATCAGAAAGCGCGGCAAGGTATGGTCTCTCGATTTTTCATTTGAAGAAAAGGTAAAACTCAACGAAACAGACATCCAAGATCAGGTGATCGTCGCTGTGGATCTTGGCATCAACAACGCCGCAACGGCCGTGGTGATGCGTTCGGACGGCACTGTCATGGAGAGACATTTCCTTCGTCTCTCCAGAGAAAAAGACTCTCTGGAACGCGCACTCGGTCGAATTCGCAATGCTCAGCGGCACGGGGCGAAAAGGATGCCTCGACTTTGGGGACAAGCCAAGGGCATCAACGACGACATCGCCAGAAAAACCGCGGCCTTCATTCTTGATATTGCAATCAAGGCGGGTGCTCACGTAGTAGTGATGGAGCATCTCGATCTCAAAGGCCGCAAACGCGGATCGAAACGGTGGCGCCTGCATCATTGGCGGGCGCAGTACGTTCAGGAAATGGTGGAGAGTAAGGCGCATCGCGCAAAAATGCGGGTGAGCCGGGTCTGTGCGTGGGGTACGTCCCGACTCGCCTTCGACGGCTCCGGCCGGGTCACGCGGGATGCGGACAACTATAGTCTCTGCAGTTTCAAGACCGGCAAGCGCTATCACGCCGACCTGAACGCTTCACTCAACCTGGGCGCCCGCTATTTCATCCGCGAAAGGTTCAAGTCCTTGCCGGAGACGGTGAGGCAGGCACTTTCGGCGAAAGTTCCGGAAGTGCTCCACAGAAGCACGTGCACCTTATGCTCGCTCTTTAGGTTTTGTGCGGAGCTGGGGACGCAAGGTCACCTGGTTTCTGAGCTTAACCCGCACCGAGCAAAGGCAGTCCCTCGGATTACGAAGGAGGGAAGCCGCATCCATTCAGACGGCTTTGCCGGATGAATGGGGGCGGAGGCTTCACTACAACACGCGCATGGTGAGCTCGAGAAGAAGGACGGCCGCGTCACGGGTTGCATCGCCGTGGACGACGACGGCAAGTACGTCCGCTACAACGCCAAGAAGGGCGTCGTCGTCGCCGCGGGCGGCCGCGCGCTCAACTACAAGATGCTCGAAGCCCTGCAGCCGCACACTCTGCGCGTCATCGGCCGCAACCGCTCGATGCCGGGCGCCCACGGCGACGGCATCAAGGCCTGCCTCTGGGTCGGCGCCAAGATGGATGAAACGCACGCCTCGATGAAGTTCGACCGCTGCGCCCTGCGTCCGGATCAGCCCAACGGTCCCAAGACCGCGCAGTCGGGCGACGTCGGCATGTTCTGGATGGCCTCGCAGCCCTGGCTCAAGGTGAACGCCGACGGCAAGCGCTTCATCAACGAATCGGGCACCTACGAAGCGATCCTTCACGCCGACGAATACAACAAGGGTCACTGCCACTACACGATCTTCGACAGCAACTGGGTGAAGTACGCGCAGCAATTCAAGATGCACGGCTGCTCGCGTCTCTATCCGTTTGAAAACGGTGCGGACCCCAACATCTCCTGGCAGGTTTTCCAGGAAAAGTACTTCCCGGTCCTCCTCGAAAAGGGCTTCCTCATGAAGGCCGACACGATCGAAGAACTCGCCGAGAAGCTGCATCTCCCGGTCGACGCCTTCAAGGCGACGGTCGAACGCTACAACGGCTTCGTCAAGAACGGCAACGACCTTGACTACGGCAAGGAACCCTTCCGTCTGACGCCGGTGAACCAAGGCCCCTTCTACGGCGCCAAGAACACGGGCGACATCCTCTGCACGATGGACGGCATCGTGATCGACACGAATATGAACGCCATCAACACGGAAGGCAACGCCATCCCGGGGCTCTACGTGATCGGCAACGACAACGGCGCCTACTTCGCCAACACCTACCCGAACCTCTCCACGGGCATGGCCTGCGGCCGCACCGTCACGTTCGGACGCCACGTCGGCAAGTACCTCGCGAAGCTCTAATTCCGAACTGATGTCTCCTTAGCAAGGCCCGAAGATGCGAAAGCGTCTTCGGGCCTTGTCTTATTGGGGAAATCGGTTTCTTCGGTGACTCGGCCGTACGGACCGAAGCCTCCTGGGGAAACGGACCGCAGTCCGGATTGGGACGCCGCCGGCGCGGATCATCACGGGAAGCGCCCTCAGGCGTTCCGTATCGCGGCCCGCAGGGAGGGGGCCGGAATGCCGCATGGCGAGCTCGATGCAACGCTCCGGCACGCATTTCGCCGTCCCCGGCAACTGTCCCGAAGGCGCGGCGACGTCTTCAGCTTGGCGTCTGAAGGATCGAGCCTTGAGCCGTGCGGAGGCCCAAAAAGACAAAACCCCCGACTCCGTGAGGAATCGGGGGTTCTGAATGGTGGAGCCTGGCAATGTCCTACTTTCACCGGAAATACAACCGACTATCATCGGCGCTAAGGCGTTTCACTGTCCTGTTCGGAATGGGAAGGAGTGGGACC
>CASEFX010000007.1 GCA_949287305.1 uncultured Sutterella sp.
ACAGCTTGATCGATTCAAAATCCGTCGGCAACAATCCAATCGTCGTTGGCAGCTGGATCTCTTGCCGGCAAAAGTTGTGAGTTGGGTACGGGTTTTCTTTCAAGTAAAAGCCCCGCCGCGCACCTTTTGGTGATGCATGCGGCAGGGCTGGGAACGGGTCTAGCTTATAAGGCTATCCCGGGAGTTTAGGTTCGTCCGCCAAAGACGGTCGGCTACTAGGAGGAAGGATGGGAGGGACAAAAGAAAAGAGGAAGCGATTTCTCGCTTCCTCTTTCGGAATCTTTGGCTCCCCGAGCTGGGCTCGAACCAGCGACCTGCGGATTAACAGTCCGTCGCTCTACCGACTGAGCTATCGGGGAATCAAGAACACAAAGTATATCTCATCCATCAGAAAAAAGCAAGGGTCCGGTGAAAAATAAATCGAAAATTTTTCGTCGGACCTTTGCAATCCGCAAATCGTCCCCATATAGGAGAGATCTGGTCCCACTTCCGAGATCGAGGAGACGCCCTTGGCCGAAGTCGTTCGTTATCCGAATTCGCCCTTTTCGCTCTACATGCCTTTCCCGCCCGCGGGCGATCAACCGCAGGCGATCGAGAAGCTGTGCGCGGGGCTTGAGGCGGGCGTGGCCTGTCAGACGCTGCTCGGCGTGACGGGGTCGGGGAAGACCTATACGATGGCCAACGTCATCGCCCGCGCGGGCGTACCCGCCATCATTCTCGCGCCAAACAAGACGCTCGCCGCGCAGACCTATTCGGAAATGCGCGAGTTCTTTCCCGAGAACGCCGTCGAGTACTTCGTCTCCTACTACGACTTCTACCAGCCCGAGGCCTACGTGCCCGCGCGCGACCTCTTCATCGAAAAGGACGCGGCCGTAAACGAACACATCGAGCAGATGCGTCTCGCTGCGACGAAGTCGATTCTCGAGCGCCGCGACACGATCATCGTGGCGACGGTCTCCTCCATCTACGGCATCGGCGCCCCGGAAAGCTACACGGAAATGCGCTGCATTCTCCGGCGCGGAGACGAGCGCACGCAACGGCAGCTCATCTCGCAGCTCGTTCGCATGCAGTACCGCCGCACCGACACCGAGTTCGTGCGCGGCACCTTCCGCGTGCGGGGCGACACGATCGACGTCTTCCCGGCCGAACACGCCGAGAGCGCCGTGCGGGTGGAGCTCTTTGACGACGAAATCGATGCGATTCTTCTCTTTGATCCGCTTACCGGACGGATCGAACAGAAGGTGAACCGCTTCGTCGTCTATCCGGCGAGCCACTACGTGACGCCGCGCGAAGAAATTCTGCGCGCGATCGAATCGATCAAGGTCGAATTGAAGGAGCGCCGCGCGGAACTTCTCGAAGACGGGAAGCTGCTCGAAGCCCAGCGCCTCGAGGAGCGCACGCGCTTTGACCTCGAGATGCTCGATCAGGTGGGCTTTTGCAAGGGGATTGAAAACTACTCGCGGCACCTGACGGGGCTCGCTCCGGGCGTGGCGCCTCCGTGCCTCATCGACTATCTTCCCGCCGACGCGATCATGTTCTTCGACGAGTCGCACGTCATGATGGGGCAGTTGGGCGGCATGTACCGAGGCGACCGCGCGCGAAAGGAAACGCTCGTTCAGTACGGATTCCGTCTTCCTTCGGCGCTCGACAACCGTCCGCTTCGCTTCGACGAATTCGAGCGCAAGATGCGCCGCAGCATCTTCGTTTCCGCGACGCCCGCCGACTACGAACTCGAACGCTCGGGCGGCGAGGTGGTCGAGCAGGTCGTGCGCCCGACGGGGCTCGTGGACCCGGAAGTGGAGGTGCGCCCCGCCGTCTCGCAGGTGGACGATCTTCTCTCCGAAATCAGCGAGGTGACGAAAAAGGGCGAGCGCGTGCTCGTCACGACGCTCACGAAGCGCATGGCCGAGGATCTCACGGACTTTTTGTCCGAGCACGGCGTGAAGGTGCGCTATCTCCACTCCGACATCGACACGGTCGAGCGCGTGGAGATCATCCGCGATCTGCGCTCGGGCACCTTCGACGTCCTCGTCGGGATCAACCTCCTGCGCGAAGGCCTCGACATTCCGGAAGTCTCGCTCGTTGCGATTCTGGACGCGGACAAGGAGGGTTTTCTGCGAAGTGACCGCTCGCTCATTCAGACGATCGGCCGCGCCGCGCGCAATCTGCACGGCCGCGCGATCCTCTATGCCGACCGGATCACGGACAGCATGAAGCGCGCGCTCGAGGAGACGAATCGCCGCCGCGCCAAGCAGCAGGCTTTCAACGAGGAGCACGGGATCGTCCCGCGGGGCGTCAAGAAGGAGATCCGCGAAATCATCGACGGCGTCTACCGCGGTCCCGACGTGCCCGCGCCCGCAGTCGAGGCGCCGCGCGACGAAAAGGAACTCGCACGGCGTCTGCGCACGCTCGAAGAGCAGATGATGGAGCACGCCAAGAACCTCGACTTCGAAAAGGCCGCGCGCCTTCGCGAGGAACTCATGGCGCTTCGTCGGGAGGCCTTCGGCGCGAGCGCGGAAAGTTGAGGCGGGCAGGAATGTCCGCCCGCCGCGAATCGCGCTCTAGGCAGAAAGCGACAAGTGCGGTAGGATATTGGGGATGTTTTTGGGACCTTTCGTTTTCCCTGGTTTGAGAACTGATTTTCCCTCAGAGAATAAGAGATTACAGTGATTAAGATTTTGTTTGTGTGTACCGGCAACATTTGCCGCAGTCCGACGGCCGAGGCGATTTTCCGTCGGATGGTCCGTGAAGCGGGTTTCAGCGACGTGATTGACTCGGACAGCGCGTCGACGACGGCCCACCATGAGGGAGAAACGCCGGATTCGCGCGCCCAGCTCGCCTGCCGCAAGCGCGGGCTCGACATTTCGCAGCACCGTGCGCGCCAGATCCGCCCGGAAGACTTCGAAGAGTTCGACCTGATCCTCGCGATGGACTGGGAAAACCTCACCGAACTGCAGCAGCGCTCGCCCGCCTGCTACCATCACAAGATTCAGCTTCTGATGCGCTACGCCAACGACTACGACGCGGCCGTGGTGCCCGATCCTTACTACGGCATCAACGAGGGCTTCAACCTCGTGATCGAGTATTGCACGGACGCCTGCAGCGGCCTCCTGGAGACCCTCGAAAAGAAGGCGAAGCAATTGCAGCGTCAGCGCGGCCTGTGATTTTTGGCGCTTCGGCGCGACAAGGAAGCCGGAACCTTTGTAAAGATCGGTTTCGGCTTCTTTTTTCGTCAATAAAACCAATTCCTTACTTGCGCGGTCAAGAACTTTAGCGTAATATCCGAGCAATTCAATCGGGTTTTTCCAAAGATCAGCAGGAGGAGACGTTCGTGAAACTGACGACGAAAGGTCGCTTTGCCGTGACGGCCATGGTGGATTTGGCGCTGCACTTGAGCGAGGCGCCCGTGCGCATCGCGCTCATCGCCGAACGCCAGAACCTTTCGGTGGCGTATCTCGAGCAGATCTTCTGCAAGCTTCGCCGCGCCGGCCTCGTGACGAGCGCCCGCGGTCCCGGCGGCGGCTACCGCCTCGGCGACCTCCCTGAAAACATTTCCGTGGGACAGATCATCGAGGCCGTCGACGAGGACATCGACGCGACCCAGTGTCACGGAGGCGACACCTGCAAGGGCGGCGCCGCCTGTCTCACCCACCATCTTTGGGAAGATCTCAACCGCGTCACCTCGGAGTTTCTCTCCCGTGTGACGCTCGCCGACATGGTTCGCCGCAACGAGGAGCGCGCCGCCCGCAAGGAGGCGCACGTTTCCGCCGACATTCCGGTCCGGCGCCGCAGCTGATTTGTTTTGACCCCGACATCACTTGTCGTGCAGCGCCCGTTGACGCTGTCACCTCCTAAGGAGCTTCGATACTCATGACTAAGCCCGTGTACTTGGACTACTCTGCCACGACCCCGGTGGATCCGCGCGTGGTGGAGAAAATGGTGCCGTACCTCTATGAACGTTTCGGCAATCCCGCGTCCCACAGCCATGCCTACGGCTGGGAAGCCGAGAAGGCCGTGGAAGAGGCCCGCGGTCACGTCGCCGCCCTGATCGGCGCCGATCCGCGCGAAATCGTCTGGACGTCGGGCGCAACCGAGGCCGACAACCTCGCCCTCAAGGGGATTGCGCACTTCTACAAGGAAAAGGGCCGTCACCTCATCACGGTGAAGACCGAACACAAGGCGATTCTCGATTCGATGCGCCACCTCGAGACGGAAGGCTTTGAAGTCACCTATCTCGACGTGGAGGAAAACGGGCTGCTCGACCTCGAAAAGCTCAAGGCCGCGATCCGTCCCGACACGATCCTCATCTCCGTCATGGCGGTGAACAATGAAATCGGCGTCGTGCAGGACCTCGTCGAAATCGGCCGCATCTGCCGCGAACACAAGATCTTCTTCCACTGCGACGCCACGCAGGCCCCGGGCCACATCAAGATCAACGTCGACGAATGGAACGTCGACCTGATGAGCCTTTCGGGCCACAAGGTCTACGGTCCGAAGGGGATCGGCGCCCTCTACGTGCGCCGCAAGCCCCGCGTGCGCCTCGAATGCCAGATGCACGGCGGCGGTCACGAACGCGGCATGCGTTCGGGCACGCTCCCCTCGCACCAGATTGTCGGCATGGGCGAAGCCTATCGCCTCGCCAAGGAAGAGTTCGACACCGAAGTGCCCCGCATCAAGGCGCTTCGCGACCGCCTCTGGGACGGCATCCGCAAGAACATTCCCGAGGTCTATCTCAATGGCGACTGGGAGCACCGTTCGCCCCACAACCTCAACGTGAGCTTTGCCTACATCGAGGGCGAAAGCCTCATGCTTGCGCTCAAGGACATCGCGGTTTCGTCGGGTTCGGCCTGCACGTCCGCGTCGCTTGAACCCTCCTACGTTCTGCGCGCGCTCGGCCGCGACGACGAACTCGCCCACAGCTCGATCCGCTTCACGCTCGGCCGCTTCACGACCGAGGAAGACATCGACTTCGTCGTGAAGACCCTCACGGAAAAGGTCGCGCAGCTGCGCGAAATGAGCCCCCTCTGGGAGATGTTCAAGGAAGGGGTTGATCTCTCGAAGATCAAATGGACGGAACACTGATCACTTATGCAGGGCGCCCTTGAGGCGCCCCTCGGAGACCGCTATGGCTTACAGCGAAAAATTGATGGATCACTATGAGCACCCGCGCAACGTCGGGACGCTCGACAAGAACGCCGACAACGTCGGCACCGGCATGGTGGGCGCCCCCGCCTGCGGCGACGTCATGCGCCTGCAGATTCAGGTGAACGACGAAGGCGTCATCGAAGACGCCAAGTTCAAGACCTACGGCTGCGGCTCGGCGATCGCCTCGTCCTCGCTCGTGACCGAATGGGTCAAGGGCAAGACCCTTGACGAAGCCGGCAAGCTCACGAACAGCCAGATCGCCGAAGAGCTCGCGCTTCCGCCCGTGAAGATCCACTGCTCGATCCTCGCCGAAGACGCGATCAAGGCCGCGATCGAAGACTATCGTTCCAAGCAGAAGTAAGGAGTGAAGCATGGCCGTTACGCTTACGGAAGCCGCCGCCCGTCACGTTCAGAAGTACATTGACCGCCGCGGCAAGGGCCTCGGCCTTCGTCTCGGCGTCAAGACGTCGGGCTGCTCGGGCATGGCCTACAAGCTCGAGTTCGCCGACGAAATTCACGACGACGACCAGGTCTACGAAAGCTTCAACGTGAAGGTGATCGTGGACGAAAAGAGCCTTCCCTACCTCGACGGAACGGAACTCGACTACACGCGCGAAGGTCTGAACGAGGGCTTCCGCTTCCACAACCCCAACGAAAAGTCGCACTGCGGCTGCGGGGAATCCTTCCATGTCTGACGTTCGGATGAGTCCCTACGAACTCTTCGGACTGCCCGAAACGTACGCGCTCGACGAGACGCTTCTCGCCGAGCGCCACCGTGCGGCGATGCAGAAGGTTCACCCCGACCGCTTCGCCGACCGTTCGGCTGCGGAGCGCCGCGTCGCCGAACAGTGGAGCGCCGTCATCAACGAAGCCTTCGAGACGCTGAAGAGTCCCGTCAAGCGCGCCGTATGGCTCGCAAAGAAGCGCGGCGCCGAAGTGGAGACCGAGGGTCAGGTGCGCATGCCCGCCGACTTCCTCATGAAGCAGCTCGACTGGCGCGAACGCCTGGAAGAGGCCGACGCCGCCTCGCGCGAAGCGCTTCTCGGCGAAGTCGAATCCGAGGCGAAGGCGCTCGAGGCCGAGCTCGAAGCGGCTTTTGACCGGGAGAACGATCCCGTGCGCGGCGCCGATCTCGCCCGCCGCCTTCTCTTCATCGTCAAGTTTTTGCAGGATGCGCGCCGCGCATCGGCTTGAGAAATTTTTCTGTCATGGCACTTTTTCAAATCGCGGAGCCCGGTGAGTCGGCCGCCCCGCACGAACACCGTTTGGCCGTGGGGATCGACCTCGGCACGACCAATTCGCTCGTGGCGAGCGTGATCAGCGCGAGCACCGAAGTGATCGCCGACGAAAAGGGAAGAAAGCTCCTTCCCTCCGTGGTCCGCTATCTCGCCGACGGAAGCGTCGTGACGGGAGCCGACGCGCTCGCCGCGGCCGAGTCCGACGCGGCCAACACCATTTCCTCCGCCAAGCGTCTGATCGGCCGCCGTCTCGCCGACATCGAACACGCCGAACATCTTCCCTATGAAATCGAAGATGCCGAAGGGATGCTTCGCATCCGCACGGCGGCGGGGCCCAAGACGCCGGTGGAAGTGAGCGCCGAGATTCTCAAGACGCTTCGCGACCGCGCCGAAGCGCGCTTCGGGGGCGAACCCCTCTCGGGCGCCGTCATCACGGTGCCCGCGTACTTTGACGACGCGCAGCGCCAGGCGACGAAGGACGCCGCGCGCCTCGCGAACCTCACGGTGCTGCGCCTTTTGAACGAACCCACCGCCGCGGCGCTCGCCTACGGGCTCGACAACGGCGCCGAAGGGCTCTATCTCATTTATGACCTCGGCGGCGGCACCTTCGACGTGTCGCTTCTCAAGCTCACGAAGGGCGTCTTTGAAGTGCTCGCGACGGGCGGCGACTCGGCTCTGGGCGGCGACGACTTCGATCATCGCGTCTTCTGCTGGGCGCTCGAAGAGGTGCGCAAAGAATTCGGTTCGATCGGGATCCTCTCGCAGGAAGAAAAGCGCCGTCTTCTCAATGCCGCCCGCGCGGCGAAGGAAGCGCTCACCGACGCGGAGGAAGCGCCCCTTACCGTGACGCTCGCCGACGGCAAGACGACGACCCTTACACTTACGCGCAAGACCTTCGAAGACCTTACCTGCCACCTCGTTCGAAAGACGATCGACGCCGTGGGCCGGGTTCTTCACGACGCCGACGTCAAGACGGACGACATCCGCGGGATCGTTCTCGTGGGCGGCGCCACGCGCATGCCGATCATCTCGCAGTGCGTCGAGCGCGCCTTCGGGCTCAAGCCCCTGAACGACATCGACCCCGATCAGGTCGTGGCGGTCGGGGCCGCGATGCAGGCGAACAAGCTCGTCGGCAATGCCTCGGGCGACGACTGGCTGCTTCTCGACGTGACGCCGCTCTCGCTCGGCCTCGAAACGATGGGCGGGCTCGTGGAAAAGGTGATTCCGCGCAACAGTCCGATTCCGATCGCGCGCGCTCAGGACTTCACGACCTTCCGCGACGGTCAGACCGCGATGGCGATTCACGTCGTGCAGGGCGAACGCGAAGTGGTGGACGCCTGCCGTTCGCTTGCGCGCTTCGAACTTCGCGGCATTCCCCCGATGGCGGCGGGCGCGGCCCGCATCCGCGTGACCTTTGAAGTGGACGCCGACGGTCTGCTCTCGGTTTCCGCGCGCGAACAGGAGACGGGCGTCGAAGCCTCCGTCACGGTGAAGCCTTCCTACGGGCTCTCCGACGAGGAAATCGTCCGGATGCTGCGCGACGGCACGGGCTCCGCGGCGGCCGACATGGCCGCGCGCGAACTGCGCGAGCAGCAGGTCGAAGCGCGTCGCCTTCTCGAATCGACCCACAGCGCCCTGAAGGCCGACGGCGATCTGCTTTCGCCCGAAGAGCGCGCGAAGATCGACGGGTTTGTCGAGACGCTCTCGGGGCTCGTCACGTCGGACGACGCGGACGCCATCCGCAACGCGATCGAAACGCTCTCCAAAGAAACCGAATCCTTTGCCGCACGCCGCATGAACCGTTCGATTCTCGCGGCGCTCGCCGGCCATTCCGTGGACGATTTTGCTTCCGAAGGGAAGGAGTGAAACATGCCTCTCGTGAAAGTTTTGCCGCATGAAGAAATCTGCCCGCAGGGCGTCGAATTCGAAGCCGTCCCGGGCGACAACCTCGCCCGCGCGCTTCTTGCGCACGGCGTCGCGATCGAACACGCCTGCGAATTCTCCTGCGCCTGCTCGACCTGCCACGTCTACGTGCGCGAAGGGCTCGACTCTCTGAACGAGCCCTCCGACAACGAGCTCGACCACCTCGACGCCGCCTGGGGCGCGGGGCTCTACTCGCGTCTCTCCTGCCAGACGACGGTGGGCGAGGAAGACATCACGATCGAGATCCCGAAGTACTCGCGCAATCACGCCAAAGAGCACTGAGGCGAGTGAACGGACTGGAAAAAAGGTCTCCGAACGGCGGTTCGGAGACCTTTTTCACTATGGCAGGCCGCAAAGCGCCCGCCAGGATCGGGCCGCGTCGGGAAGCATCCGTCCCGTGCGCACGAGCTCGGAGAGGGCTTCGCGCGTAAAGGGGGCGAACCGCTCCACTTCGCCGTCCCGCGCGGTGAGGCGGGGCGGTCGATCGGTGCGAAGGACGTAGTTCACCGTGGTTTCGACGAGGCGCCCTTCGGGGACGAGACGGTCTTCCTCGAGCTTCGGGCCTTCGGTTAGGGAAAGGGCCTGAAGATCGAGTCCCGCCTCTTCGTACGCTTCGCGAAGAAGGGCCTCGCGCGGGGATTCCTCGCCCGCGAGCAGACCGCCGACGGGCGAATCCCAGAGGCTCGGGCCGATGCGTTTCGTTGCGCTTCGTTTGCCGAGCCAGAAGCGTTCGCCCTCCAGAATCCAGAGACGCACGCAGACGGTCGGAAGGCCGAGCGGACGAAAAAGCCGCCGGTCAACGAGCGCGATCGTCTCGTCTCCCACCCGAAGGGGGAGCTTTTCGCCAAGCGGCGAGAGTTCCGGAAAGAGCGCGAAGAGTCCCGCAAACCACGCCTCCCGTTCGGCGCGCGCGGCCGGGAGAACGATGCGGCCGCCGGCGAGCAGTCCCGCGGAATGCAGGCGCTCGGCCGCCTCGGCGATGGGACGGCCCGCGATGCGGTTTTGCCAGAGCAAAACGGCGCCCCGCCCGTCGGGCGGAAGCGCCGTTTCTGAAGAAACGAAGTTCGTCATCAGGCGAGATTCGTTTCGGGACGCATGTGCGGGAAGAGCAGCACGTCGCGGATCGTCGAGGCGTTCGTGAGGAGCATCACGAAGCGGTCGATGCCGATGCCGCAGCCGCCCGTCGGCGGGAGACCGTACTCGAGCGCGCGGATGTAGTCGGCGTCGTAGTACATGGCTTCGTCGTCGCCGTGGCTCTTGGCGTCGGCCTGGGCCTTGAAGCGGGCGGCCTGGTCTTCCGGATCGTTCAGTTCCGAGAAGCCGTTGGCCGTTTCGCGGCCGGCGATGTAGAGCTCGAAGCGTTCCGTCATCGTCGGATCCGTGTCGGAAGCGCGCGCCAGGGGCGAGACTTCGATCGGGAAGTTGATGATGAAGGTCGGCTGGATGAGCTTGGATTCGGCCGTTTCTTCAAAGAGCGCCATCTGCAGGGCGCCGAGGCCGGCGAATTCCGGCTGCGGTTCGCCGAGGCGGGCGAGTTCGGCGCGCAGGAAGTTTTCGTCCTGCAGCTCTTCGTCCGTGTAGTGCGGCGCGTAGGTCTTGATCGCTTCAAAGGGCGTCAGACGGGCAAAGGGCTTAGAGAGGTCGATCGTCATGCCCTGGTATTCGATCACGGCGGAACCGGTGGCCTCGATGGCGACGGTGCGCAGGAGGTTTTCCGTGAATTCCATCTGATCGAGATAGGTCCAGTACGTGCAGTAGAACTCCATCATCGTGAATTCGGGATTGTGACGAACCGACACGCCTTCGTTGCGGAAGTTGCGGTTGATCTCAAAGACCCGTTCGAAGCCGCCGACGACGAGGCGCTTCAGATAGAGTTCCGGCGCGATGCGCAGGTACATGTCCATGTCGAGCGCGTTGTGATGCGTCACGAAGGGCTTGGCGTTGGCGCCGCCCGGGATCGGGTGGAGCATCGGCGTTTCGACTTCGAGGAAGCGGTGCGCGAGCATGTAGTTGCGGATCGAGGCGATCGCCTTCGAGCGCGTAAGGAAGCGCTGGCGCGACTCTTCGTTCATGATGAGGTCGACGTAGCGCTGGCGATAGCACATTTCCGTGTCGCAGAGGCCCTTGTGCTTGTCGGGAAGCGGACGGATGTTCTTCGTCATCAGACGCAGTTCGCGCGCGCGGATCGAGAGTTCGCCGCGCTTCGTGCGAAAGAGCGTCCCCTTGATGGCGACGATGTCGCCGAGGTCCCAGGTCTTGAAGTCGGCGTAGGTTTCTTCGCCGACGTCGGCGGGCGTGATGAAGTACTGCATTTCGCCCGTGAAGTCGCGCACGGTGGCGAAGCTCGCCTTGCCCATGACGCGCTTGAGCATCATGCGGCCCGAGCAGGCGACTTCGGGAGCGGCCGCTTCGAGTTCTTCGGCGGTCATTTCGCCGTACTTGGCGCGCAGATCGCCGAAGAGGTCTTCGCGATGAAAGTCGTTCGGATAGGCGACGCCCTTTTCGCGCAGGCGAAGAAGCTTGGCGCGGCGTTCCGCGATGATGTGGTTTTCGTCTTCCGCCGCAGTAGCGGCGTTTTGAACTTGTTCTTCGGACATGGTTTCCAAATCCTTGGGCTAGATTGATCAGGAGGCGGCGCCGACGCCGAGCTTGAGGGAGGCTTCGATGAACTGATCGAGATCCCCGTCGAGAACGGCTCCGGTGTTGCCGGTTTCCACGTTGGTGCGCAAATCCTTGACGCGCGACTGGTCGAGCACGTAGCTGCGGATCTGGTGACCCCAACCGATGTCGGACTTCGACTCTTCGAGCTTCGTCTGTTCTTCCATGCGCTTGCGCATTTCGAGCTCGTAGAGCTTGGCCTTCAACTGCTGCATCGCCTTTTCGCGGTTGCGGTGCTGCGAGCGGTCGTCCTGGCAGATCGTGATGATGCCCGAAGGAACGTGGTGAATTCGAACGGCCGATTCCGTCTTCTGAATGTGCTGACCGCCCGCGCCCGAAGCGCGGAAGACGTCGATCTTGAGGTCGGCGGGATTGATCTCGATTTCGATCGAGTCGTCGACTTCCGGATAGACGTAGACGGACGTGAAGGACGTGTGACGGCGGGCGTTCGCATCAAACGGGCTCTTGCGCACGAGACGGTGAATGCCCGTTTCGGTGCGGAGCGTCCCGTAGGCCCATTCGCCTTCGATAAAGAGCGTGGCGGATTTGATCCCGGCGACGTCGCCGGCGGATTCTTCTTCGAGCGTGACCTTGAAGCCCTTGCGTTCGGCGTAGCGCATGTACATGCGCTCGAGCATGCTCGCCCAGTCCTGGGCTTCGGTGCCGCCCGCGCCCGCCTGAATTTCGAGGTAGCAGTTCGACGAGTCCATCGGCTGGTTGAACATGCGCTTGAATTCGAGCTGAGCGACTTCGCGTTCGATCGCTTCGACGTCCTGACCGACGGCTTCGAGCGTTTCCCAGTCCTCTTCGGCCATGGAAAGTTCAAAGAGGTCGGCCGCGTCGTTCACACCGGCCGTGAGCCGGTTGAAGCTGCCGACGATGTCGTCCAAGAGCTTCTTTTCCTTGCTGATTTCCTGGGCGTGTTTCGGATCGTTCCAAAGATCCGGATTTTCCACTTCCCGGTTTACTTCTTCGAGTCGGCGCGCTTTGCGATCGACGTCAAAGATACCTCCGAAGTTCGATCAGGCGGTGGCGCAGATCTTCCGTCATGTTCTGAATCTGATTGATGCGTTCGACTTCCATGGAAAACTCTCTGGAAGGGGCCGACAAGAAACGTTCGGCTTCCTTCGGGAAAAAAATGATGAAAAAAGAAAGGCCGCCCGGCGAACGGGCGGCCGCGGGAACCTCTCATTATAGATGGATGGGGGGTTTAAGGTCTGAAAAGACCCGGGTTGTTGACGGCCGATTAGGATTCCACCGCCTCGACGAGCAGCTGAATGAGGCGCCGTCCGTTGAACTCGTTGATCGTGGGACGGTAGGCCAGGCGCGACGCGGTGAGAAGCGGGGCGTTGTGTCGGAAGAAGATCCCTTCGAAGCGCTGACCGCCTAATTCGAGTGAAAGCTTGAGGTGCGCGTCCTTCAAAACGGTCTGCCGCACGACGCGGAAGTCGTTCGCAAAGAGCGGCGCTTCAAAGCCCTGACCCCAGATGCCGTGCTCGAGCGTCTGGCAGAGGCGTTCGGAAATCTCGTCGGGGGCGAGTCCGCCGTCGATCAAGACGTTTCGTTCGAAGACGGTCGGATCGGCGTGCTCGGAGACCACCGCCTCAAACGTACGGGCGAAGCGGTCGTAATCCTTTTCGCGAATGGTGAGACCCGCCGCCATGGCGTGTCCCCCGAAGCGAAGAATGAGGCCGGGCTCGGTCTTCGAGACGAGGTCGAGCATGTCGCGCAGATGAATGCCGGGAATCGAGCGCCCCGAACCCTTGAGTTCGCCGTCGGCCGTGCGGGCGAAGGCGACGGTCGGGCGGTGCACCTTTTCCTTGATGCGCGAGGCGACGAGACCGACGACGCCTTCGCTGAAGCTCTCGTCAAGAAGCGAGAGCGCGTGCACGCGCTCGATGTCGGCCGCCGCCACCGCGAGGTCCGCGGCGTGCTGCATTTCCTCTTCGAGTTCGCGCCGTTCCTGATTGATCTGATTGAGCGCTTCGGCGTAGTGGCGAGCCCGGTCGGGGTCGTCCGTGAGAAGACACTCGATTCCGTACTCCATCGTCGCGAGACGGCCGGCCGCGTTGATGCGCGGTCCGATGCGAAAGCCGAAGTCGCGCGCCGAGGCGTTCCCCATGCTGCAGCGCGCCACGTTGAAGAGCGCGGCGATGCCCGGATGCGTGCGGCCCTCGCGGATGCGCTTGAGGCCCTGCGAGACGAGAATGCGGTTGTTTTTGTCGAGCTTCACGACGTCGGCCACCGTGCCGAGGGCGACGAGGTCGACGAGTTCGTTGAGGCGCGGCTGCGTCTGCGCGGTAAAGGCGCCTTTGTCGCGCAGTCTCGCGCGAAGCGCAAGAAGCACGTAGAAGATGACGCCGACCCCGGCGAGCGACTTCGACGGAAAGTCGCAGCCACGCTGATTGGGATTCACGATCGCGACGGCGGGCGGCGTGTCGTCGGCGGGCAGGTGATGGTCGGTGATGACGACGTCGATCCCGAGCGAGGCGGCGTGCCGCACGGCGTCGGCCGACGAAATGCCGTTGTCCACCGTGAGGATGACCTGCGGAGGATTCGGGCGCGCGGCGAGCAGATCGACGATCGCGGCCGTGAGGCCGTAGCCGTGGCGAACGCGGTCGGGTACGAAGTAGTCGACCGAAAGGCCGAGCGCGCGAAGGCCCCGGATCCCGACGGCGCAGGCCGTGGCGCCGTCGCAGTCGTAGTCGGCGACGATCGTGACGTGCTCACCGCGATTTCGCGCGGCGAGCAGACGTTCCGCGGCGCGGTCGATCCCCGTGAGAAGGTTCGGCGCGAGCATGCCGCTCCAGGCTTCGTTGAGGTCTTCGGGCGAACGGATGCCGCGCGCCGAGAGGGCGCGCGCCACGGGCGGGAGATAACCCGCCGTCGTCAGAACGTTCGCGGCGGTCGGGTCGTAGGGGCGGGTGACGAAGGTCGTCATGCCGCCTCCGCGTCGTCGACGCACCAGGCTTCGGGCTGAACGTTCGGGCGCTTGAAGAGCGAAAGAAGACCCGATTCGGGCGGCAGAAGCGTCGCCGACGCCGTGCGCCCGAAGGCGATCGGGAGGAAGCGGTCAAAGCGGGACTTGAGCTTCAGAAGGTCGTCCCAACGCGTGAGCACCTTGGGAAGCGCTTCTTCCCAGGCTTTGAGGTCGCCCGTGCGGGTCGGGGCGAAGAGGTCGTCGAAGACGACGACGGCGTCTCCCGGAGGCGAGGGTGGCATCGGGCGCGAAAGCGGCCCGATCGTGTCGGGACGAAGACCCGCCGCGACGGCGAGGCCGCGCACGATCGGGTCGTCCGTCCAGAGGGCGCGGATCGTCGAGGGACGAAGCCGGAAGTTGGCGCGTCCCGCGTCGGAGAGATGCAGACGAACCTCGCGGATCGGACGAAGCGCCTCTTCGGCCGCTTTGAGGAAGGCCTCGGCCTTTTCGGCGCCTTCGCCCGCGATGCGGCGCTCCGCGGCCGGAAGGCCCGGGAGGACGGGAGCGGGCGTGGCCTCGAAGGAAAAGTCTTCGGGGCCCGTCAGGAAGAGACGGCCGTCCCAGCTCTGAAGCCGCAGGCCCTTTGCGAGCGCGACACCGCGCAGCACGTCGAAGACGCGCAGGAATTCGAGTTCCTCGAAGCGGACGGGCTCGATGCGCCCCTCTTTTTCCTCGAAGGGCGTGAGAAGCGCCATCGCTTCGCTCAGATGGGGCGCGTCGAAGCTTCGCCACAGAAGCGGGGCGATCGGCGGAAAATTGCTCTTCTGACCGAGCACGCGCCACAGCCACACGTAGTGGGCGGCGTGGGCGTGAACGTCGTCGACGAGCGTTTGAAACTTGACGGTTTCGATGCCCTTGCCGAGTCGTTCGACGAGGGCGCGGCTCTCGGGCGAGAGACGCTCGAAGGCCCCGCGCTCGAGTCGGGCGCCGGGCAGGAGTACGTAACAATTGGACATGCGTGTTTCTTGGATGGCTGTGTGTGGCGGAAAGTTTAGCGATCTTGCCGCCGACGTGCATCGTACAATGTCGGCTCTGACGATTACTCGGAAGCTTTCCCGTGAAGACACCCTTTGAACTATTCATCAGCCTCACCTACACGAGAGCGGGGCGGCGGGGCCGCCGCAAAGACCGCTTCATGAGCTTCATCTCCGCGATGTCGGTGACCTCGATCGCGCTCGGCGTCGCGGCGCTCATCATCGTTCTGAGCGTCATGAACGGCTTTCAGAAGGAAGTGCGCGACCGCATGCTGAGCGTCGTGCCGCACATCGAGGTGATGGGGCCGCGGGGTGCCCTCAACGACTGGCATCCCCTTGCGGACGCCGTCCTTCAGGTGCCGGGCGTCGTTTCGGCCGCGCCCTACGTGACCGGACAGGGGCTCCTGAGTTCCGGGCGCACGGTGAGAGGGGCCGTCGTGAAGGGGATCGATCCCTCGGCGGAAGGGGCGGTGAGCGACCTCGCTTCGCAGCTGCGGGGCGGCGCCGAACTCTCGGTGCTCGAATCCGGAAGCTTCCGCGTGATTCTCGGGCGGGACCTCGCCAACGCGCTTCGGGTGCGCCCGGGCGACAAGGTGGCGCTGCTCGTGCCCGAAGGCAACATGACGCCGACGGGACTCGTGCCGCGCATGAAGCAGTTCACCGTCGCGGCCCTCTTTCAGAGCGGCCACTACGAATACGATTCGAGCATGGCCGTCGTGCACGTCGACGACGCGGCCGCGCTCTTTCGAACGGGCGGCCCGCAGGGCCTTCGCGTGAAGACCTCCGACATGAACGAGGCGCCCGTCATCGCGCAGCGCCTTCTCTCGGTTCTTCCTTCGGGTTTCTGGGCCGTCGACTGGTCGCGGCAGAACCGCACGTGGTTCGCCGCCGTGCAGGTGGAAAAGCGCATGATGGGGATCATTCTCTTCCTCATCGTTCTGGTCGGGGCCTTCGGGCTCGTGTCGACCCTCGTGATGACGGTGAAGGAAAAGCGCTCCGACATCGCGATTCTGCGCACGCTCGGCGCCTCGAGCGGCTCGATCATGACGATCTTCGTCGTGCAGGGGGCGATCGTGGGTCTTCTCGGCGTCGCCGTCGGAACGGCGGCGGGGCTTGCCGTCGCCTACAACGTGGGCGCCATCGTCGAGACGATCGAAGCGCTGCTCGGCGTCGAATTCCTGCCCAAGGAAATCTACTTCATCTCGTCGATGCCGTCCGATCCGCGCATGAGCGACATCGTGCCGATCGCGGTCTTTTCCTTCCTCTTGAGCCTCGTCGCCACGGTCTATCCGAGCTGGCGCGCGGCGCAAACCCACCCTGCGGAGGCCTTGCGCTATGAATGAGAAAGATGTGGTGTTGGAGGCGCGGGGCGTCGAGAAGAGCTACCGCGACGACGCGACGGCGGTCCCCGTGTTGCGGGGGGTGAACCTCGCCGTGCACCGCGGCGAAACCGTGGCGATTCTCGGCACTTCGGGGTCCGGAAAGTCCACCCTTTTGCACGCGCTCGGCGGACTCGACACGGTCGACGCGGGCGAAGTGACCGTGGCGGGCGAATCGATGACGGGACTCTCCTCGAACGCACGCGGAAGACTGCGCAACGCCCACCTCGGGTTCGTGTACCAGTTTCATCATCTTCTTCCCGAATTCACGGCGCTCGACAACGTGGCGATGCCGCTTTGGATTCGCCGCCTCCCGAAGGAGGAGGCGAGGGAGCGCGCCCGAAAGCTTCTCGCCGCCGTCGGCCTTTCGCACCGCGAGGATCACCTACCTTCGCAGCTCTCGGGCGGCGAGCGGCAGCGCGTCGCCATCGCCCGCGCGGTCGTGACCGATCCCGACTGCATCCTGGCCGACGAACCGACGGGTAACCTCGACGAAGAGACCGCGTCGGCGGTGTTCGACCTCTTTTTGTCGCTCGCGCGAGAAAAGGGAACCGCAATCGTGATCGTGACGCACGACCGCTCGCTTGCGGCCCGCTGCGACCGCACGGTCACGCTCCTTTCGGGACGAATTCATGAGTGAAGTCGGCTGGATCGACACGCACAACCACCTGCAGGTCGACATCTTCGACGAGGACGTCGAAGCGCTGTGGGAGCGGGCAAAAAGCCTCGGTGTAAAGGACGCCGTCATCACGGCGGGCTGCGCGGCGGATTGGGATCGGGTGGTGTCGCGGGCGCAAAAGTTGCAAATTCACTACACCTTGGGTATTCATCCGCTATATGTCGACCGATCGATGGATGAAGACTTGGATCTCCTCTGGGAGAGGCTCAACCGAGCGCTCGACGATCCTCTTTTCGTCGGTATCGGCGAAATCGGACTCGAAGAGAACCCGCAAATGCGGGATGAGGCGTTCTTCGCCCGACAGCTAGACTTCGCCGCGAAGCTTGCATTGCCGGTGTCCGTGCACGTGCGAAAGACCGCCTCCCGGGTGCTCAAGTATCTGCGGCGCCGCCGCGGTGTCACGGGCGTCATCCACGCCTTCAACGGTTCCGACGTCGAACGCGAGGCCTTCCTCTTGCTCGGCTTCCGACTGGGATTCGGAGGCGCCGCGACCTACGAGGGGAGCCGCCGCATCCGCCGACATCTCACCGAGGTGCCGGACTGGGCCTGGGTGCTCGAAACGGATGCGCCCGACATGCCGTCCTCCGCGAGGCGGGACCGGGGCGAACTGCGCACCGAACCCGCGGATCTGGCCGAATACGGCCGGCTCGCCGCGGCGCTTCGGGGGATCAGCCTCGAGGAGGCCGCACGTCAGAGCACCGACAATGCGCGAGCTGCTTTTCCGCGGCTGACCGGACCATAAACAATTGACAGGCGGCCGCTCTTTTCCAACGAAAAGGAGACCGTCGTGCCAACCGCACAACCATCTTTTACCGGGCGCCCGCTCGCCCGGGCGCTTTCCTGCGTCCTTCTCTCTTTCTGCGGCGTCGCTTGCGCCGCTTCCTCCGCCGATTCCCTCCCCCTCTTTCCCGACGGAGACTTCCCGTCCGCGCCGATCTTGCGGGAAACTTTTCTTCCCGACGGCAGGCTTCAACTCGACAACGAAAGCCTTGTTTGGAAAGAAGGAACCATCTCAGATGAGCCTTCCGTAGAGATCTCCGGGGTGAACGAGCTTACCTTGTTGGGCGCTCAGAGAGACGATGCGTCAGGAGACACCGAGGTGTCCATTCATCGGATTTTCGGAGACGAACAATCATCCCTCTCCGTGTCACTGAAGACGACGAGTCCGATAACCAACGGAGGCTCGCCTCCGACACAATTGCTGTTCGATCGGGACGCTTTCGACGAATTTGGGGGAAACTTTGCCGTACACGCGGGCGAGCATACGGCCGTTGTGGTGTGGAATCTGAAGCAGGATGAGTTCCCTGACTTTGGAGATTGGAATCGGGTAGGGAGCAGCGACTTCGCCCGTCCGACCCTCTGGATCGACGGTTCCTTTTACGTGAAGGACAAAGTTTACTTTAGGGTGGGAGAGACGGAGTCGGAGGCGAACATCGCCGTGGGCGGCGACGCGCGCCTCATTCTTTCCGGCACACTTTCCAGTCAGGAGTCGCATCTGCACGGTTCGGGAACCGTCTCCTTTGATCCGGGCGCGCTCGTTCTTGTCGACGATGAAACCTTTGCGCAAACGCAGAAGGATTGGCACGTTCTCTTCGGCAAGGATCTGAAGTTGACAGGACTCGAAAACCTAACGGTCTTTCTTCCGGATCGACATCTCTCGGGCAACTTCACCGTTTCGGGGGGCGACGTGACCTTCGAGACTCATGAAACCCGACATACGGGACCGCTCGGCGATTTCGCGGGGAAACTCGTCGACGCGATGGACGACCAGTGGATGCCCGCTGTTCTCCGAGATTTTCTCGAGGACGAGCTCTTTGCGACCGCCGCCTACGGCGCGGATCTCGGGCCCGCCGTGGAATACATGGCGACCGCGCATCTGCGAACGGGGCTGGAAGAAGACATGGTGAATGACGTTTCGGGTCTAGCGCCAACGCTTTGGCGAGTAGGAAAGGCCGCGAAGCCCGTTTTGCCGCTCTGGGTGAGCGAGGCCGACCGCAAGGCCTACGAAAAGGCTTGGGAAAAGGCGACGCCCGAAGAAAGGAAGAAACTGCGCAATCCCGCGGATCCTCTGGGCCTCTCTCTATGGGTGGAGGTTACGGACGGGACGTCCGAGTCGGAAACGTCCGCCCACAAGCGTCCGGCCGATCGGCGCGAAACCGACCGCACCGGTTTCCGGCTTGCAGGCGTCTGGTCTCGGGGTGACGACGCGTTCGGGGCGATGATGCGCTACGAAGACCGCACGACGACCGTGGGGACGCACTACGGCACCGAAGCCGATTCGACCGTGACGGGCGTTGCGCTCTGGTGGCAGCGCCCCGTCGGGCGAGGCGATGCGCTTCTCTTTGCGGATTGGTCCGAGGCGACCGAAGACCTGCATTATTCGCCATCTTCCGACGTCTATCTCTCGGCTCGGGACGTGAATCCGACGCTTTATTCGCTCGGAGGACTCTATTCGTTGCCCGTGGGGACGGACGACGCCTGGCGGGTCTTCGGGGCGGCGTCGCTTCACCGGATGTCCGACTACTCCCACGAGTGGGAGGCTTCGGGCGACACGATCGTGCGCGAGAAGACCGACGCGAGAGTCTTCGCGAGTCTGGGAGTCGGCGTCCGTTGGGAGGGCGGCCTCTTTCCGAACGTGAAGTGGCTCGAAGGCTGGACGGGCTTTGCCGAGGTGAGCGTCTGGGGCTACGCGGGGGAACTTCGCCGCAAGGGGAAAATCGAAGCGCCCTGGGCCTCCGAAGAGCTCTCCGACTCGTGGCGGGGGAGCGAACTCGCCCGCGTGCGCGGGGAGGGAAGTTTCGGCGTGCGCGGCGCCTGGCGCAACTACCGCTTTGCGGCCTCGGGACGCTTTGCGGGCGGGGCCGACGGATATGAAAGCCGAAGCTGGATGATCACGGTCGGCCGTCAGTACTGAGACTCGGGACTTTCCCGAGCGGGGCGGGACGGTTTCCTTCCCGCCCTACGCTTTGAAACAACCGCCGGAATTCGTCGCCGCTCTTCTCCTGAGAATCTTCTCTATACTTTTCGGACACGGTGAAGAAGAACGTATCGCCGAAAAGGAAGGAGGGAGCTGTGACGACCGAAGCAGCAGCGCCAACGATCGATGTGAATCTGGCCCGCACCCTGGCGGAGCCTCTCTATAAAAATGTAACGCTTTCCACGGGCGAAAACGCCCTGGCGCATGCCGACGGCATCGCTGAAATCCTGCGGGGTTTTCGCAACGACCCCGAACTCGTGGCCGCGGCCTATCTCTTTTGCGTGCCCGCCATCGTGCAGAATTCGGGCGAATGGATTGAAAAGAGTTTCGGCGCGAACGTCAACCGTCTCGTGCAGGAACTCGGCCGCATCAACGATCTCTCGAACCGCACGCGCGGTGAAGACGCCGCCCGCACCGATCCGGAAACGGCGCGCCGCATGCTCCTGGCCATGTGCAAGGATCTGCGCGTCGTGCTTCTGAAGCTTGCGAGCCGTCTGCAGACGCTCCGTTGGTTCGCTTCGAGCAAGGGCGAGCAAAGCCGAGCCTACGGCGAGGACACGCTCGCGCTCTATGCGCCCCTTGCCAACCGTCTCGGTATCTGGCAGATCAAGTGGGAGCTCGAAGACCTGTCGCTTCGCTTCACGCGTCCCGAGGAGTACCACGCCATCGCGCGCGAACTCGAAGGGAACCGCGCCGAGCGCATCGAACTCATCAACAAGGCGGTCGCCCGCATTCAGGAGCTTTTGCGCCAGAACCACATCACGGCGGACGTCTCGGGGCGTCCGAAGCACATCTATTCCATCTGGAAGAAGATGCAGCGAAAGCACCTGCGCTTCGATCAGCTCTTTGACATCCGCGCCGTGCGCATCATCGTCGGGACGGTCGAGGAGTGTTATACGGTGCTCTCGATCGTGCAGGAAGAGTTCCCGATCCTCTCGAAGGAATACGACGACTACATCGCGAACCCGAAGCCGAACGGCTATCAGTCGCTCCATACCGTCGTGACGGACAAGGCGGGGCGCCCCATCGAAATTCAGATCCGCACGCGCGCGATGCACGAATTCGCCGAACTCGGCGTGGCCGCCCACTGGCGCTACAAGGAGGCGGGCAATTCGCTCGGCGCTTCGGCCGCGGACGAACAGCGCGTCGCGTGGCTCCGACAGCTTCTTGCGTGGCGAAGCGACATGACGAAGCCCGAAGGGGGCGAAGCGGTGCAGGACGACCACGTCTATTGCCTCACGCCCCAGGGCCGCGTCGTGGAACTGCCGCAGGGGGCGACCCCCGTCGACTTCGCCTATCTCGTCCATACCGAACTCGGTCACCGCATGAAGGGCGCCAAGGTCGACGGCGTCATGGTGGCTCTCAACTACAAGCTCCAGACGGGGCAGACCGTTGAAATCATCGCCGGGAAGGTCGGTCAGCCGAGCCGCGACTGGCTCAATCCGGAACTCGGCTACGCGGCGAGCCCGCGCACGCGCAACAAGGTGCGCCAGTGGTTCAACGCGCAGCTCACCCAGCGCCAGATCGCCGAGGGGCGCGAGCGCATCGACAAGGAGCTCGCCCGTCTCGGCAAAACCGCCGTCAAGCTCGACGCGCTCGCCAAGCGTCTGGGCTTCGATTCGGTCGACAACCTCTGCCTCTCCTTTGCGAAGGACGAACTGTCGATCACGGCGCTGCAGCAGGCCGTGATGCCCGAAAAGGAGGCGCCCAAGGAGGAGGAACCGTCGCTCGTGAGCGCGGCGAAGCCCACGAAGGCCTCGGGACAGGTGCTCGTCGTGGGCGTCGACTCGCTTCTGACGCAGCTCGCGCGCTGCTGCCATCCGGTGCCGCCCGACGAAATCGTGGGCTACGTCACCCGCGGGCGCGGCGTCACGATTCACCGCGCGGACTGTCCGAACCTGAAGCAGCTCTCCGAAGAGGATCACGAACGCCTGATCGAAGTGAGCTGGGGCAAGGCCCGGGCCGATTCGGTCTATCCCGCGGAACTCCTCATCGTGGCGAACGAGCGTCTCGGACTTCTGAAGGACCTCTCGGAAATCTTCGTGCGCGAAAAGCACCGCGTCACGGGGCTCAGCACGCAGGTGATCAAGGGCGACACGCACATGCGCTTCAAGATTGAAACGCCTTCTACCGAAGGACTGAAGCGCGTTCTCTCGCTCATCCGCGAGGTGCCCGGCGTCCTTTGGGCCAAGCGCATTTGACGGGATGAGGGAAGGGGATTTGCAAATTTTTCTCGAGGACCCTTGCTTTTTTCTTCGAGATCGTGCATAATTTCACTTCTCTCTTTCAGGCACATAGCTCAGTTGGTTAGAGCATCACCTTGACATGGTGGGGGTCGTTGGTTCGAATCCAATTGTGCCTACCAGAATTCTCGTCGGGAGGACCGCCTAGGGCGGTCCTTTCTTGTGAGAGCGGCGCGGTGCGGCGCCGGGGAATGCAAAGCACGTTCAAAGACGTTCAGGCACGTAGCTCAGTTGGTTAGAGCATCACCTTGACATGGTGGGGGTCGTTGGTTCGAATCCAATCGTGCCTACCAATCGCCTTTGAAGCCTGCCGGAAAAGGACCGGCATCGGAAAAACCCTAGGTTGCGCGATTTTTCGCCCCAAACGGTTTCGGGTTCCGACATAATCAAACCTTGACAGGCACGTAGCTCAGTTGGTTAGAGCATCACCTTGACATGGTGGGGGTCGTTGGTTCGAATCCAATCGTGCCTACCAGAATTCATACGGAACGGTTGACTATGTGCATCGAAACGACGCTTCGCACAACAACACCCTCAACGGCAAGTTAAGGGCGTGGGCGGATCGTTGTCACAACAAAGTTGATCGGACAAAGAAGTGCGGCTCATGCCGCACTTTTTTTTTAACCGTACCCCTTCTCTCATTGCATTCACCGAGGAAAAATCATGGTTTCGATTACTCTTCCCGACGGTTCGAAGCGTGAATTTGAAAATGCTCCGAGCGTACTGGACATCGCCAAGAACATCAGCGTGAGCCTTGCGAAGGCCGCTCTCGCGGGCCGCGTGGACGGTCGTCTCGTCGACCTCTCCCACGTGGTCGAGAAGGACGCCGAAGTCGCCATCGTGACCGGGCGCGATCCCGAAGGTCTCGAACTCATCCGCCACTCGACGGCGCACCTGATGGCTCAGGCCGTCAAGGAACTCTTCCCGTCGGCGCAGGTGACGATCGGGCCGGCCATTGAAAACGGCTTCTACTACGACTTCTCGTTCGAACGTCCCTTCACGCCCGAAGACCTGAAGAAGATCGAAGCCCGCATGGACGAAATCGTCAAGCGCGACCTTCCGGTCGAACGCGTCGAAATGGCGCGCGACGAAGCCGTGAAGTTCTTCCTCGACATGGGTGAAAAGTACAAGGCCGAACTCATTGAAGCCATCCCCGAAGGCGAAACGATTTCGCTCTATCGTCAGGGCGACTTCATCGACCTCTGCCGCGGTCCTCACGTGCCATCGACGGGCAAGCTCAAGGTCCACAAGCTCATGAAGGTGGCGGGCGCCTACTGGCGCGGCGACAGCAAGAACGAAATGCTGCAGCGCATCTACGGCACGGCCTGGGCCACGAAGGACGAACAGGCCGCCTACCTGCACATGCTCGAAGAAGCGGAAAAGCGCGACCATCGCCGCCTCGGCAAGGAACTCGACCTCTTCCACATCCAGGACGAAGCGCCGGGCATGATCTTCTGGCACGCCCGCGGCTGGGCCCTCTGGCAGGTCGTCGAACAGTACATGCGCCGCGTCTATCAGGACAACGGCTATCAGGAAGTGAAGGCGCCGCAGCTTCTCGACCGCTCGCTCTGGGAACGCTCCGGCCACTGGGCGAAGTATCGTGAAAACATGTTCACGACCGAATCGGAAAACCGCTACTACGCGCTCAAGCCGATGAACTGCCCGGGCCACATCCAGCTCTTCAACTCCTCGCTTCGCTCCTACCGCGATCTGCCGCTTCGCTACGGCGAATTCGGTCAGTGCCACCGCAACGAACCCTCGGGGTCGCTCCACGGCATGATGCGCGTTCGCGCCTTCACGCAGGACGACGGCCACATCTTCTGTACGGAAGATCAGATTCTGAAGGAATGCGAAGACTACACGCGTCTCGTTCAGAAGGTCTACAAGGACTTCGGCTTCACGGAAATCGCCTATAAGGTCGCGACCCGTCCGGAAATGCGCATCGGCGAGGACGCCGCCTGGGACAAGGCCGAAGCCGCCCTGATGAAGAGCCTTGACGACATCGGCGTCAAGTACGACATCCTCGAAGGCGAAGGCGCCTTCTACGGTCCGAAGATCGAATACCACCTGAAGGACTGCCTCGGCCGTTCCTGGCAGTGCGGCACGATCCAGGTCGACTTCCAGATGCCGGGCCGCTTGGGCGCCGAATACGTCGCCGAGGACAACACGCGCAAGGTGCCGGTGATGCTGCACCGCGCCATGCTCGGTTCTCTCGAACGCTGGATCGGCATGCTCATTGAAGAGTATGCGGGCGCCTTCCCGGTTTGGCTCGCGCCGGTGCAGGTTGCGGTCGCTTCGATTACCGACGCGCAGTCGGATTATGTCAAAGAAGTCGCACAAAAACTCCACGAGGCCAACATTCGGGTTGAAACCGATTTGCGCAACGAAAAAATCAACTATAAAATTCGCGAACTCAGTCTGCAAAAGATTCCGTACATCGCCGTCGTCGGCGACAAGGAAAAGCAGGCCGGTGCGGTGGCCGTCCGCGCTCGCGGCGGCAAGGATCTCGGCGTGATGTCGCTGGACGACTTCATCGCCATGGTTCGTGCCGAAAACGACAGCCGTGCGCCCTTTGCGCACTGATCGGACGACCCGTCGAATCACTTTTTCAGGAGTAGTGTCATAGCTCAAGATCGCAAGCATCGGATCAATGGTGAGATCCGAGTTCATGAAGTCCGACTGACCGGCGTCGACGGCCAGCAGATCGGTATTGTTCGTACGTCGGAAGCGTTGCGCATGGCCGAGGAAGCGGACGTGGATCTCGTCGAGATCGCGCCCAACGCCCAGCCGCCCGTCTGCCGCCTGATGGATTACGGCAAGTTCCGCTATCAGGAGCAGAAGAAGGCGCAGGAAGCCAAGGCCAAGCAGAAGACGATTCAGGTCAAGGAAGTGAAGTTCCGACCCGTTACGGACGAGAACGACTTCCAGACCAAGCTTCGCAGTCTCGTGCGCTTCCTGACGGACGGCGACAAGGCCAAGGTGACCCTGCGTTTCCGCGGCCGTGAGATGGCGCACCAGCACTTCGGCATGGAGCTGATGGACCGTGTTCGCAACGAACTCGCCGACATCGCCCAGGTCGAACATCAGCCCAAGCTTGAAGGCCGGCAGATGATCATGGTGCTCGCTCCGAAAAAGAAGAAGTGATTTTCTGACATTTCTTTTTCTTTGCGGTACAATCCGCACTTCCCGATTTCATCCGAGCGGTTTCCGCTCGGATGATTCGGTTTTCATAACAAGTGGATCCAAGGCTCTGTCAAGCGTCTTCCGTTCCGGAAGGCCGCCCCGGATTCATCCAAAAATTGAGGTAACCGGCAAATGCCGAAGATGAAGACCAAGCGCGCCGCCGCCAAGCGTTTCAAGCCGCGCGCCAGCGGCTCGATCAAGCGCGCCCACGCTACGAAGCGTCACATTCTCACCAAGCGTACGACCAAGAACAAGCGTCACCTCCGCGGCATGACGAACGTTCATGATTCGGATATCGCGTCCGTGCGTCGCATGTTGCCTTACGCCTGATTTGTGAGAGGAGATTAAAGATGCCCCGAGTTAAGCGTGGTGTGACGGCTCGTGCCCGTCATAAGAAGATTTTTGCCCTTTCGAAGGGTTTCCGTCTGCGCCGCAACAACGTCTATCGTGTTGCCAAGCAGGCCGTCATGCGTGCCGGTCAGTACGCCTACCGTGACCGCCGCAACAAGAAGCGCGTGTTCCGCCGTCTCTGGATTGCCCGTATCAACGCCGGCACCCGTGCCAACGGCATGACGTACTCGCGTTTCATGAACGGTCTCAAGAAGGCTGGTATCGCCCTGGACCGCAAGGTTCTCGCCGACATGGCCGTGTTCGACAAGGAAGGCTTCGCCGCCCTCGTCGCGCAGGTCAAGGCCGCCTGATCTTTGGATCGGTGAACGTATCGCGGCGTCCTCTCCTTCGGGACGGACGCCCCGAACGGAACGCATAAAGAAGACTCGGTTGCTCGCGCGCCGAGTCTCTTTTTTTATGTGCTCCGGGCGGTGAAGACGCCGAGACCGCCTTTCTAAGCATTGTCGCGAAGGGCGTTGCACCGCAAAAGGTAGTAAAGTAGCTTTTCTCGGGCCCTCGGCCCGACGGAATTCAAACGTATCAGAACGGGCCTCACGAACCCGTGCCGGCGCGCTCCGCAGGGCGCGCCGCTTTCAGGATGACACCGCTATGCAGGAACTTTCGGAACTTATCGAATCCGCCCGCCTGGCTTTTGCTCAGGCCGAGCAGCCCGCCGCGCTCGAAGACGCCAAGGCGCGCTTTCTCGGCAAGACCGGAGCTTTGACCGCGCTCATGAAGGAGCTCGGAAAGCTGCCGCATGAAGAGCGTCGGGCCCGCGGTCAGGAAATCAACCGCGCCAAGGCCGAAATCGAAGCCCTCTTGAACGAACGCCGCACGGCCATGGCCGAGGCGGAACTCGCCGCCAAGCTCGCGAGCGAATCGATCGACGTGACGCTGCCGGGACGCTTCCGTTCCGAGGGCGGCATCCACCCGGTGATGCGCACCTGGATGCGCATCGAGGAAATCTTCCGTTCGATCGGGTTCGACGTGGCGGACGGTCCCGAAATCGAAAGCGACTGGTTCAGCTTCACGGCCCTCAACAATCCTCCCAACCATCCGGCCCGCTCGATGCAGGACACCTTCTACGTGGACCGCGTTGACGAAGATGGGCGCCAGATGCCGCTTCGTCCGCACACCTCGCCCATGCAGGTGCGCTACGCCCGCACGCACACGCCCCCCATCAAGACGATCGCTCCGGGGCGCACCTTCCGCGTCGACTCCGACGCGACGCACTCGCCCATGTTCCATCAGGTCGAAGGCCTCTGGATGGACACGAACGTGAGCTTCTCGGACCTGAAGGGCGTCTACAGCGACTTCCTGCGCCGCTTCTTTGAAACCGAAGACCTCGTCGTGCGCTTCCGTCCCTCCTACTTCCCCTTCACCGAACCTTCGGTCGAAGTGGACATGATGTTCACGAGCGGTCCGCGCAAGGGCAAGTGGTTGGAAATTTCCGGCGCCGGCGAAGTGCACCCGAACGTCGTGCGCAACTACGGTCTGGATCCGGAAAAGTACATCGGCTTTGCCTTCGGGTCGGGCCTCGAACGACTCACCATGCTTCGCTACGGCATTGATGACCTGCGCCTCTTCTTTGAAGGCGACCTGCGCTTCCTGCGTCAGTTCAACTAACCGTACCCCGACGAAAAAGGATTCAGAAGATGCTGTTTACCGAAGACTGGCTGCGCCAGTATTGCAATCCCGAACTCTCCACCGAAGCGCTCGCCGAAACCCTGACGATGGCGGGCCTCGAAGTGGAGGAGGTTACGAGCGTGGCGCCCGCCTTTACGGGCGTCGTCGTGGCGAAGGTCGTCACCTGCCGCGATCATGAGAATTCCGACCACCTGCACGTCTGCGAAGTCGACGCCGGCACGGGCGAACTCCTGCAGATCGTCTGCGGCGCCCCGAACGTCAAGGCGGGCGTGAAGGCCCCCTGCGCCCTCGTCGGCGCCGAACTCCCTGGCGGCTTCAAGATCAAGAAGTCGAAGCTGCGCGGTGTCGTCTCGATGGGGATGCTCTGCTCGGCGCGCGAACTCGGCATCACCGAGGACCACGCGGGCATTTGGATTCTTCCCGAAGACGCGCCCGTCGGCACGGACATCCGCGAATACGCCAAGCTCGACGACGCCCGCATCGAAGTGAAGTTGACGCCGAACCGCGGCGACGCGCTCTCCTTGATCGGCATCGCGCGCGACCTGCACGCCGTGACGGGCGCGCCCCTGACGCTTCCTGAAATGAAGCCCGTGGCGCCCACGTGCGAGTGCAAACTTCCCGTCCGCGTCGAAGCGCACGACCTCTGCGGCCGCTTCGCTTCGCGCATCATCCGCAACATCAATGCCCGCGCCGAAACGCCCGCGTGGATGAAGGAACGCCTCGAGCGCGCCGGTCAGCGCTCGATCTCGGCCCTTGTCGACATCTCCAACTACGTGATGCTCGAACTCGGCCGTCCGACGCACTTCTACGACCTCGACAAGATCGAGTCCGACCACCTGACGGTCCGCTGGGCCAAGGCCGGCGAATCGGTGCACCTCCTCGACGACAGCCGCTACGACGTCGACGGCTACTACGGCGTCATCTGCGACGGCGACGCGCCCGAATGCCTCGCCGGCATCAAGGGCGGCTACAAGACCCAGATCACGAACGACACGAAGGACGTCTTCATCGAAGCAGCCTTCTGGCACCAGGTCGCCATCCAGGGTCGTCCGCGCAAGCTCAACTTCTCGACGGACGCTTCCTACCGCTACGAACGCGGCGTCGACTTCGGCTCGAACGTGACGCACCTCGAATACATCACGCAGCTCGTTCTCGACATCTGCGGCACGCCCGAAACCAAGGTGGGCCCGGTCGACGACGTCGTCACGCAGCTTCCCGAACGCAAGCCCGTCACGATGCGCGTGGACCGCTGCCTCAAGGTGATCGGCATGGAAATCCCCGTCGACGCCATGGAGGCGATCTTCACGCGTCTGGGCTTTGAATGGACGCGCGAAGAGAACGTCTTCACGGTGATGCCGCCCACCTACCGTTTCGACATCGAAATCGAAGAGGACCTCATCGAAGAGGTGGCGCGTCTCTACGGCTACGAAAAGCTCCCCGACCGTCCGCCTGTCGCGCCCGCCGCGATGAAGAGCCCGCTCGAAGGGAAGCGCTCCGAACACGCCCTGCGCGTCGAGATGGCCAAGCTCGGCTATCAGGAACTCATCAACTTCTCGTTCGTCCCCGAAGCCTGGGAAAAGGACTTCGCGAACAACGACAAGCCCATCCGTCTCCTGAACCCGATCGCGAGCCACCTCGCCGTGATGCGCACGCAGCTGATCGGCGGTTTGGTCGACATCCTCAAGTACAACCTCAACCACAAGGCCGAACGCGTGCGCGTCTTTGAAATCGGCCGCGTCTTCTGTCCCGACGAATCGGTTCAGGACGGTCCCTGGACCGTCAAGGGCATTCGTCAGCCCAAGCACGTCGCGGGTCTTGCCTACGGTACGGCCGCCGACCTGCAGTGGGGGATCGAAACGCGCCGCGTCGACTTCTACGACGTCAAGGGCGACATCGAACGCCTCGTGGCGCCGCTCAAGGTGCGCTACGTGCCCGAAACCTTCCCGGGCCTGCATCCGGGCCGCTCCGCCGGGATCTACCTCGGCGAAAAGCGCATCGGCTTCACCGGGGAACTCCATCCCCGCACCGCGCACGACTACGACCTCGTCCACGCGCCGATCGTCTTTGAAATCGACGTGGCCGACCTCGTCGACGTGCCCGTGCCGAGCTACGCGCCCCTGAGCAAGTTCCAGCCGATGCACCGCGACCTCGCGGTGGTGGTCGCCGCCGACGTGCCCGTTGAAAAGCTGACGGACGCCGTGTGGGCCGCGAAGAAGACCGACGCGCGCCTTGCGTCGCTCGAAGTTTTCTCGCTCTTTGACCTCTATCGTCCCAAGAGCGCCGAAGGCGCCGACGAAAAGTCGCTCGCCTTCAAGATCGAACTCGTCGCCCGCGGCGACGAACCGCTCGGCGAACTCGAGGCCGACGCCGCCATGACGGCCATCCTTCAGGCGCTCGCTCCGCTCGGCGCGAAGCTTCGCTCCTGATTCTCGCTTCTTGACTGCGGCCACCCGCCCCCTCGGGGGCGGGCGGTCTCTTTTTTTTCTTTTTGGAACATGACCTCTCCCTTCATTACGGAAAACACGGGCAACGTCACCCGAGCCGACCTGGTGCAGCATCTCGCGGGGGAACTCAAGGACCTGACGCTCGGCGAATGCAAGGCGCTTGTGGACGGGTTCTTCGACGTGATCGCCGATCGTCTCGTCGAGGGGCAGGCCGTGCGCATCAACGGACTCGGCACCTTCGAAGTGCGCCAGAAGCGCGAACGCCCCGGCCGCAACCTCCACACCGGGGAAGAAGTGACGATCCGCGCCCGCCGCGTCGTCCTCTTTCATCCTGCGCCGACGCTTCGCGACCGCGTGACGGCCACCATGCTCGAAGGCGGCGACTGACCGAAATACGGTGACAAAGGGCGTCGCGAAACTTTTTTTTTCGCGGACCCTTGACATTTTTCGGAAATCTGCTATACTTCATCTCCTCTCGGGGCGTAGCGCAGCCTGGTAGCGCACTTGCATGGGGTGCAAGGGGTCGCGAGTTCGAATCCCGCCGCCCCGACCAAATCCAGGAAAAGGAGATGACTTCGGTCGTCTCCTTTTTTATTGTCCGTCGTCCGCAGGAACCTCCCTTCGGCGGCGAACCCGCAGGCGGCCCGTTAACGCCTTTTTACCGTTTGGCGAGCAAGGGGCTTCTCAAACCGCGAGGAAAAAATGCCTGCGTGGTAAAATTTTCACCCTGAAAAATCCCCGCGCCTGAAAGTCGGGCGCGGTCTTCCATCAACCATCCCTCCAGTAGAGTGTAAAAATGGCCATTGAGCGTACCCTCTCCATCATCAAGCCCGATGCGGTTGCCAAGAACGTGATCGGCAAGATCTACTCCCGTTTCGAAACCAACGGCCTCAAGATCGTCGCCGCCCAGATGCGTCAGCTCTCCAAGGCTGAAGCCGAAGGCTTCTACGCCGTTCACAAGGAACGTCCCTTCTTCGCCGACCTCGTCAAGTTCATGACCTCCGGTCCCGTCATGATCCAGGTCCTCGAAGGGGAAGGCGCCATCGCCAAGAACCGTGAACTCATGGGCGCCACCGATCCGAAGAAGGCCGCCCCGGGCACGATCCGCGCCGACTTCGCCGAAAGCATCGACGCCAACGCCGTGCACGGTTCCGACGCTCCCGAAACGGCCGCCGTCGAAATCGCCTACTTCTTCCCGACGCTCTCGATCTGCTCGCGCTAATCGAAAGGCCGGCGAATCATGAACGTGACCGACACTCGAGAATCCACGGCCGCCCGCGTCAACTTGCTTGATTTCGATCATGCGGCGCTGACCGAGTGGTGCGCCTCCATCGGTGAGAAGCCCTTCCGCGCGACGCAGCTCTCGCGGTGGCTGCACCGTCATGTCGAATGCGATTTCGACAAGATGACGAACCTTGCCAAGGTCTTCCGAGCCAAGCTCAAGGACCTCGCCGAGGTGCGCTCCCCGCAGCCGATCGCCGAAAAGAAATCGGCCGACGGCACGCGCAAGTGGCTTTTCGATGTCGGCAACGGCAACGCGGTCGAATCGGTGTTCATCCCCGAGGACGACCGCGGCACCCTCTGCATTTCGACGCAGGCGGGCTGCGCCATGGGGTGCCTTTTCTGTTCCACCGGGAAACAGGGATTCAACCGCAATCTCTCGACCTCGGAAATCGTCGGTCAGCTCTGGTATGCCGAACGCGAACTGCGGCAGGACCGCGGCGTGACGGATCCCAACGACCGAATCATCAGCAACGTCGTCCTCATGGGGATGGGCGAACCGTTGCAAAACCTCGACAACGTCATTCCGGCGCTTCGGCTTTTCCTCGACGACAACGGCTACGGCCTCTCGCGCCGACGCGTGACGGTTTCGACGTCGGGGCTCGTGCGTCAGATCGACAAGCTCGCCGAAGCGGCGCCCGTGGCGCTCGCCGTGAGTCTGCACGCCGGGAACGACGAACTGCGCGACCGACTCATGCCGGTCAACCGCAAGCATCCCCTCAAGGACCTGATGGCCGCGTGCCGACGCTACCTCGACGTGGCGCCGCGCGACTTCATCACCTTCGAATACGTAATGCTCGGCGGAATCAACGATTCGCTCGCCGACGCCGACGAACTCGTCGAGCTCGTGCGCCGCGAACGCGTGCCGTGCAAATTCAATCTGATTCCCTTCAATCCCTTCACCGAGTCGGATCTCAAGAAGCCCGACCGGGAAGCGGTGCTCGCCTTCTGCCGCCGCCTCAACGACGCGGGCATCGTCACGACCGTCCGAAAGACGAGAGGGGATGACATCGACGCCGCCTGCGGACAGCTCGCGGGCGAAGTCAAGGATCGTACGCGCCGCGCCGAGCGCCTGCGCGAACAGAAGGCCGAGGCGGCGGTGTATTTCCAGAAAAAACAGAACTGAACGCAAGCGGGAGGGAGGTTCCTATGACGCAAGAAACGACCCCGGAAGTAAAGGGTTTCGGCGCGATGCTTCGCGAAGCACGCGAATCCTTGGGCATTTCCATCGGGGACGTGAGCTCCCGCACCCGACTCTCGGTTGATCAGATCCGGGCGATCGAAGAGGAAAATCTCGAGCGCCTCCCTGAACCCGTCTACGTGCGCGCCTTCCTGCGCGCCTACGCCAAGGCGATCGACATCGACTACGAGCCCGTCGTGAACGACTACGTGACGCGATGCGGGGGCGGTGGCGTGCGCATTCCCGAGCACGCTCCCGAAGAGGCCTTCCGTGAAGTGGCCTACTACGAGTCGCCCCGTCCCTCGCGCTGGAAGTTCGTGGGCCTGCTTCTTCTCATCGTCGTCGTGACGCTCGGCATCTGGGGCGTCTATTCGGGCACCTTCGCCCGCCTCATGGAAGCCGACGGCACCGAAGCCGCCAAGGTGGAAAACGGCGTCTCGGAAGTGGCGCCGAACGTCGCGCCCGCGCCGGAAGCGCCCAAGACGACGGCGCCCGTGGAGGTGGCCGACGCTTCGAAGCCCGCGGCTCCCGCAGCGCAGACGGCTCCGGCTCCCGAAGCCGCGCCGGCGGCTCCGGAAACCGCTTCGCAGACGACTCCTCCGGCCGCGCCCGCCGAGGCGCCCGCTCCCGTGACGGAAGCGCCCGCGCAGCCTGCGGCGCCCGTCGAAGCGCCCGCCGCGGCCCCGGAAGCCGCTTCTCAGACGACCGAAGCGGCGCCCGCCGAAACCTATGCGGCGGAATTCCACACGAGCGCCTCCTGCTGGGTGCACGTGATCGCGCCCGACGGACGGAACCTCATCGCCCGCGAAATGAAGCCGGGCGAAACGCAGAGCGTTGCGCTCCCCGCAGGGACGCGCGTGACGGTCGGCAATCCGCCGGCCCTCATCCTCACGCTCGACGGTCATCCCTATGACCTCGGCGGCGTGACGCAGCGCGGCGTCGCCCGATTCGTGATCCACTGAGTTTCGGCATGTCCCAACAGATTCTTCATCGCGCCCCGCGTGGGCGCGTTTCTCACCTCGTGAGCGTTCGCCACGGCGAACGCATCGTCTCGATCGGCGGCGGCCGTCCCGTCGTCGTGCAGTCGATGACGAACACGCCCACGGCGGACGTCGACGCGACCGTCGAACAGGTGACGGCGCTCGCCGAAGCCGGTTCCGAGCTCGTTCGCCTCACCGTCAACACGCCCGAAGCGGCGAGGGCGGTCGTGAAGATCCGCGAGGCGCTCGACGCACGCGGCATCGACGTGCCGCTCGTCGGCGACTTTCACTACAACGGCCACAAGCTTCTCACCGACGTGTCGGACTGCGCCTGGGCGCTCTCGAAGTACCGCATCAATCCGGGCAACGTCGGGAAGGGCTCAAAGGCGGCGGAAAACTTCGCCGTCATGATCGAAAAGGCCCGCGAAACGGGCGCCGCCGTGCGCATCGGCGTCAACGCCGGGTCGCTCGATCAGGCGCTCCTCACGCGTCTCATGGACGAAAACCGCGCGGCGGGTCTCCCAAAGACCCCGCAGGAAGTCTTTCGCGAAGCCCTGGTCGAGAGCGCTCTTTCGAGCGCCCGCGAGGCCGAGGGCCTCGGACTCGGCGCCGACCGCCTCGTCCTCTCGGCGAAGGTGAGCGCCGTACCCGATCTGATCGCCGTCTACCGCGCGCTCGCTGCGCGGGGAAACTATGCTCTTCACCTCGGTCTCACCGAAGCGGGCATCGGCTCGAAGGGCGTCGTCGCATCGACCGCGGCGCTTGCCGTGCTTCTCGAAGAAGGCATCGGCGACACGATCCGCGTGTCGCTCACGCCAGAACCCGGTCAGTCGCGCACCGAAGAGGTGATCGTGGCGCAGGAAATCCTGCAGTCGCTCGGTCTTCGCAAATTCATGCCGACCGTGACGAGCTGTCCGGGCTGCGGGCGCACGACGTCGGACTTCTTCCAGCGCCTGGCCCTTTCGACGCAGCGCTATCTGCGCGAGCGCATGCCCGTGTGGCGCAAAACCTGTCCGGGCGTCGAAAACATGACGGTCGCCGTCATGGGGTGCGTCGTCAACGGCCCGGGCGAAAGCCGCATGGCCGACATCGGCATCAGCCTTCCGGGCTCGGGTGAAAATCCCGTCGCCCCCGTCTACGTGCGGGGCGAAAAGGCGGCCTCCCTCAAGGGCGAGGCTATGCAGGAAGAATTTCAGCAAATGATCGAACGGTTCGTCGAAACGACCTACGGTTCCCACTGACCCTCACAACAAGACAAACGCTATGAGCAAGGAAAAATTCACGGGCGTCAAGGGCATGAACGACATGCTCCCGCAGGACGCCGCCATCTGGCACAAGGTTGAAGAGACCGCGATCGACGTTCTCGAGCGCTACGGCTTTCAGGAAATCCGCACGCCGATTCTTGAAAACACCAAGGTCTTTACGCGCGGCGTCGGGGAAGTGACCGACATCGTCGAAAAGGAAATGTATTCCTTCGTCGACTCGATGAACGGCGATCAGCTCACGCTTCGCCCGGAATGCACGTCGGCCGTCGTGCGCGCCGTCAACGAACACAATCTTCTCTACGGAACCACGCAGCGCCTCTGGTACATCGGGCCGATGTTCCGTCACGAACGTCCCCAGCGCGGCCGCTACCGCCAGTTCTATCAGCTCGGCGCCGAAGCGCTCGGCATGGAAGGCCCCGACATCGACGCGGAAATGATCATCATGCTCTCGCGTCTCTGGAAGGCGCTCGGCATCGACGGCGTGCGTCTCGAACTCAACACGCTCGGCGCCCTGCCGGAGCGTCAGGCGCACCGCGAGGCGCTCATCCGCTACTTTGAAGAGCATAAGAGCGAACTCGACGAAGACGCCCTGCGCCGCCTCTACACGAATCCGCTTCGCATTCTCGACACGAAGAATCCCGACATGCAGGATCTCGTCAACAGTGCGCCGCGTCTTCTCGACTTCCTCGGCGAAGAAAGCCGCGCCTTCCTCGCGCGTCTCGAAAAGCTTCTCGAGGCGGCCGGGATCGAATACACGATCAACCCCCGACTCGTTCGCGGGCTCGACTATTACAACCACACGGTCTTCGAATGGATCACGGACCGCTTGGGCGCCCAGGGCACGATCTGCGGCGGCGGCCGTTACGACCCGCTCATCGAAATGCTGGGCGGCCGTCCGGCGCCGGGCGTCGGCTTTGCCATGGGTCTTGAACGCGTGATCGAACTCATGCGCGAATGCGGGAACGTCCCCGTCTCGACGATGTGCGACGTCTACGTCCTGCACCACGGCGGCGACACGCAGATCACCGCCATGCGCGCGGCCGAAGCCCTGCGCGACGCGGGCGTTCGCGTCGTCGTGCACCCGGGCTCGAGCTCGATCAAGAGCCAGATGAAGAAGGCCGACGCCTCGGGCGCGCTCTTTGCGGTCTTTGCGACCGAAGACGAATGCGCGCAGGGCGTTCTCGGCATCAAGGCGCTTCGCTCGCGCGAAGGGGAGGAAATGCCCTTTGCCGCGCAGACGCCCGTGAAAATCGAAGAGGCCCCGGCCGAGCTCGTCGAGGCGCTTCGAAAAGTGCGCGGCGCTTAAGAAAATCGGGGCTTTCTCTTTCAAGAAAGCCCCGCAAACGAGTACACTAATCAATCTTTTTGCCACTCCGACTTGAACTCGGTGGAGACGACGACATGGCTTATGACTTGCAGGAACAAGAGAGCATTGACCAGATGAAGGCCTGGTGGGACCGCTGGGGCACGCCCGTGACGGCGGCCGTCTGCGTGGTCTGTCTGGGCTTTGCCGGCTGGAACGGTTGGAACTGGTACAAGCGCAATCAGGCGGCCGAGGCTTCGGTTGCCTACGTGCAGCTGCAAAACGCCGTCTTCCATAAGGACGTCAAGAACGTCGCCTCGCTCACGTCGGGGCTCATTGAAAACTACGGCGGCACGGTCTATGCGCCGCTCGCCGCCTTCGGCGCCGCGCAGACGGCCCTCGAAGCCGGCAACTTCGCCGAAGCCGCCGCGATGCTCAACTGGGTGATCGACAAGTCGGGCCATCCGGAATACGACACCGTGGCGCGCGTGCGACTCGCCGGCGTCTACTTCGACGAAGGCAAGCTCGACGACGCGCTCAAGGTGCTCGAGGCCGCCAAGCCCACCGACGCCGAACGCTCGCTCGTCAACGACCGACTCGCCGACGTCTGGCGCGCCAAGGGCGACGTCGCCAAGGCCCGGGCCCTCTGGGAAGAACTTCTCAAGACGGCCGATCCCAACGATCCGATTCTTCGCATCGTGGAATACAAGCTCGGTGCGCTTCCGCCCGCAGCCTGACCGACGGACCCGGGCGAAACGTCCCGGGTTTTGCGTTTTCAGTCCTTTCGAAGTGTTTCGGGCGCGCGCGTTTTGTTAAAGTTTTGAGAACCCAGACCCCGCGCGGTCCCGCCCTCGATTCGTGAGATTTCATCATGCTCCAAAAGAAGCCTCTTCGTACCCTTGCCGCCTTGCTCTCGAGCGCCGTCCTGCTGACGGGCTGCGGTCTTTTTTCGTCTGACGATCCGCACGAACCCCGCGAACTCGAAAGTTTCGACGAGCAGGTGCAGGCCCGCATCCTCTGGCGCACGAACGTGGGCGACGGCGCTTCGAAGACCCTCACGCCCGCGGTGGTGCAAAACGCCGTGTACGCGGCGGGCGAGTCGAGTCTGAAGCGACTCAATCCGGAAACGGGCGACGTCGTCTGGAGCGTCGAAACGGGCGCACCCGTGACGGCGGGCGTCGGCAGCGACGGTCTCGTCGTGGCGGTCGGCACCGCCAAGGGCGAAGTCGAAGCCTACGACAGCGAAGGGAAGTTCCTCTGGCGCACGACGCTCTCCTCGGACGTGACGATTCCGCCGCTCGTCGGCATGGGCCGCGTCATCGTTCGCACGTCGGACACCCGCATTTCGGGTTTTGACGCCAACACGGGCGAGCGCCTCTGGCACTTCCAGGGCCAGGTCCCGTCGCTTACGCTCAACACCTTCAACGGCCTCGCCTGGGCGCCCGCGGGCATCCTCTCGGGCCAGGCCAACGGCCGTCTTCTCGCGCTCTCGCCCGACGGCAAGCCCGTTTTTGACGCCGTCATCGGTCAGCCCAAGGGCATCACCGAGGTCGAGCGTCTGATCGACGTGGTGGGCCGTCCCTGGGTCGACCGCGAACTCATGTGCGCCGCCGCCTTCCAGGGCAATCTCGTGTGCATGCTCAGCAACAACGGCCGCCTCGTCTGGTCCGCTCCCGTGAGCGCGCAGACGGGCCCGGTCGCCGACAACCTCGCCGTCTACGTGGTGGACTCCACCTCGCACGTGCACGCCTTCAACCGTCAGACCGGCCGTGAAGCCTGGAAGAGCGATCTGCTCGAATACCGCGACGTCTCGGCGCCCGTGCGCATCGGCGGCACGCTCGCCGTCGGCGACTTCGAAGGCGTCATCACGATGTTCAATCCCGCCAACGGGACGGTCGTGGGCCGCACGAGCCTTTCGGGCGCCATCAAGGCTCCTGCCGCGCAACTCAATTACGGAGCCGTGTTCCAGACGGTGGAGGGCGACGTCGCCTACATCGTTCAGGAAGCGCTCACCGAATAACGAAACGAATTTGACCCGCACAACGCTATGTTGCCCGTCATTGCTCTCGTCGGACGTCCCAACGTCGGGAAGTCCACGCTCTTCAATCGTCTGACCCGCAGTCGCGACGCGATCGTGGCCGATTTCCCGGGGCTCACCCGGGATCGCCAGTACGGTCCCGGCCGCGTGGGTCCGATTCCCTATCTCGTCGTCGACACGGGCGGTTTCGAACCCGTGCGCACGGAAGGGATCGTCAAGGCCATGGCCGGCCAGGCCGAACTCGCCATCGAGGAGGCCGACGTCGTTCTCTTCATCTGCGACGCCCGCACGGGCCTCACCCCCCAGGACGAACGCATCGCGCAGCACCTGCGCCAGTCCGGCCGCAAGACGATCCTCGTCGTCAACAAGGCCGAAGGCCTCACGAGCGTGGCCGCCGCTGAATTCTACGAACTCGGCATGGGCGAGCCGCACCTCGTCTCGGCCGCCCACGGCCACGGCATCCGTCCGCTGATCGAACTCGCCCTCGAAGGGTTCGAACCCGAACCCGAGGAAGAGGAAGATCCCGACGCGCCCAAGCGCATCAAGGTGACGCTCGCCGGCCGTCCGAACGCCGGCAAGTCCACGCTCATCAATGCGCTCATCGGCGAAGAGCGCCTCATCGCCTTTGACATGCCCGGCACGACGCGCGACGCGATCAAGGTCGACTTCGAGTACGAAGGCCGTCCCTACGAGCTCGTCGACACGGCGGGCCTTCGCAAGAAGGGGAAGGTTTTCGAAGCGATCGAAAAGTTCTCGGTCGTCAAGACCCTGCAGGCGATCGACGACAGCAACGTCGTGATCCTCGTGATCGACGCCAAGTCGGGGATCGCCGACCACGACGCGCACATCGCGGGCTACGTTCTCGACAGCGGCCGCGCGCTCGTCGTCGCGGTCAACAAGTGGGACCTGCTCGACTCCTACGAGCGCGAGATGTTCTCGGGCGAACTCGAACGTCGTCTCCATTTCCTGCGCTGGGCGCGCATGATCCGCATTTCGGCTCTGAAGCGAAACGGCCTCAACCACCTCATGAAGGCGGTCGACGAAGCCCACGCCGCGGCCTACCGCAAGATCCCGACGTCGAAACTCACGCGCGCGCTCCTCGAAGCGGTCGAGCGTCAGCAGCCGCCGCGCGCCCGCGGCGGTCGTCCGAAGCCCCGCTTTGCGCACCAGGGCGGTTCGAATCCGCCCGTGATCGTGATTCACGGCAACGCCCTCGAAGACATCGGCGAGAGCTATCGCCGCTATCTCGAGAGCTTCTTCCGCGAAAAGTTCAACCTCGCGGGCACGCCCCTTCGCATCGAATTCCGCACGAAGGAAAATCCGTTCGTGAAGGAAGAAAAGCGCTGAGGCGGTTGCTCAACGCAACGGGAGCGCCCGCCCGTGTTCGGACGCGCTCCCCGAGGGCTTTTCCTTGCCCTAACCCCGTAGGGAAGAGGGGTCGACAGGTGAAAGTCCTCAGAGAGAAAGTCTTTCCAAGTAAGCACGGGAGTGCGAAAGGAAGACTAGAATTAAATGGAAAGTTCGCGAAAGGTCTGCGTCCGTCCTCGTGACGGCGCATTCCCGAAGCGCCGGGTGCACGGAAAGCCGCCCGCAGCAGGCATCCGTCGGAGCGATCCGAACGGGGGTCCGCCGGGAATTTCGGGTTAACAGCCCTCAGGATTCTCGAAAGGCTACCAATCCTATTGAACATAAACAGGTCGGACGCAGAAAGCGTGTCCGAACCGGAGAGAATAATAATGGCTAACAAAGGTCAGCTTCTTCAGGATCCCTTCCTCAACATCCTTCGTAAGGAACGCGTTCCCGTTTCGATTTACCTCGTCAACGGGATCAAGCTTCAGGGACAGATCGAATCGTACGACCAGTACGTGATTTTGCTTCGCAACACGGTGACGCAGATGGTTTACAAGCACGCCATCAGCACCGTCGTTCCGACCCGCTCCGTCACCATGACAAGCGGCTCTCAGGAGAACTAAGCTGAGCGTCTTTCAGATTGACGAAACGCGCGGCGAGGAATCGTCGCGCGCTTTTCTTGTGACCGTGGTCCTCGGGAGAACCTTCTTTCCCGACTCGGCCGACGAACTGCGCCTTCTCGTGACCTCGCGCGGGCTCGAGCCCGTGGGGCTCATGCAGGCCAAGCGCGCCAAACCCGATCCCGCCACCTTCCTCGGAGCGGGGAAGATCGAGGAACTCGGACAACTCGCCAAAGAGGCGAAGGCCGACTGCCTCGTCTTCGACATCGCGCTCTCGGCCGCGCAGCAGCGCAACATCGAACGCGCCGTAAACCTCCCCGTACTTGACCGCACGCAGCTCATTCTCGACATCTTCCGCGCCCGCGCGAAGAGCCGCGAAGGGCGTCTGCAGGTGGAGCTCGCGCAGCTCGAACACCTCTCAACCCGCCTCGTGCGCGGGTGGACGCACTTGGAGCGTCAGCGCGGCGGCCTCGGCAAGACGGGCGGCCCGGGCGAAAAGCAGATCGAACTCGACCGCCGCATGATCGGCGTTCGCATGAAGCAGCTTCGTGAACAGCTCAAAAAGCTCGAGCGTCAGCGCGGCACGCAGCGCCGTGCGCGCGAGCGCGGCGACCGCCTCACGGTGTCGCTTGTGGGCTACACGAACGCGGGGAAGTCGACGCTCTTCAATCAGCTCACGCGCGCGAAGTCCTATGCCGCCGACCAACTCTTCGCGACGCTCGACACGACGGCGCGGCGCTGCTGGATCAGCGACGAGGAAACGGTCGTGATGAGCGACACGGTGGGTTTCATCCGGGGACTGCCGCACCAGCTCGTCGAAGCCTTCAAGTCGACGCTTGACGAAACGGTCCACGCGGACCTCCTTTTGCACGTGGTCGACGCGGGCTCCGTCGTGCGCGAGGATCAGATTCGGGAAGTCAACAAGGTTCTCGAAGAAATCCACGCCGACAAGATTCCGGTGATTCTCGTCTACAACAAGATCGACACCACGCCGCTCGAACCCGAGATCGTTCGGAACCCCGACGGCACGCCCAAGGCGGTGATGGTTTCGGCGCTCACGGGCGCCGGGCTCGATCTTCTTCGCTCGGCGATCGGCGAATTCGCCGGCCGTTGGCGCGAAGAAAATCCCAACGAGCCGCGCGAGCTCGAAGACTGGGAAATCGACGAGGACGATCCGCGCATTGCGCTCCAGGGTACGACGCACGACTGGTACGCCTGATCCGTCGAAGTGAAAACGAAAAAGCGGTCCGCAGGAATTTCCTCGGGCCGCTTTGCTTTATCCCGTTTTTTCCTTGAGGGACAGAATAAATTGGCAATAAAAAAGGGACGTCTTGCGACATCCCTGCAACGTACTCCCCCGCAAACGGGGGCTTTGTGGGTGCGTGGCGACCCGGAGCAGTCACTCGTTTCGGCTTCCCGGCTCTCTTGAACCGAAAAATGGACTCCCAACAGCGACCGTCGTAGCTTTGCTCAGGCCTCGTGAGAACCACCGCAACCACAACGAGGAGTACTGTACCACGCCAAAGAGCATTGGTGTGGAAAAAGTGGTGAAAATTTTTCAAAAACGCATGTAAATGAATGTGTTAGCGAAGATCGTGTCGACATATCGTATTTTTATGTCGATCGAAACGTGCGGGGAAGGGGACCTCCCCAGGGATTCTTTTCCGAAGAAAATTCTTTTATTACCGTTGGCGTATAAAAGAAAATGATGTCTCTCAAACGAAGGAGCCTCTCTTTTTCGTCGTCCGCTCTCCCAGCAATTTCCGATCCATTGCGCAGCACGCGCATCAGGCACTTGACCGCGGGGAAGAGCACCGCGGCGACGGTGAAACGTCCGTGCCGCACGTTCGAAGTCGAGACCGTCATCCGGAGAGGCCGTTCGTTTCGCAACGGCTCAGAACCGTTTCGCGTTTCATTCGGACGGCGTTTATGTCCGTTGGAGGCGATCCGTGGTACGGCGTTCTGTCTCGCCTGAGGAAAAAGGAGAATAAAAAAGGGACGTCTTGCGACATCCCTGCGTTGAACTGCCCGATCTAGGGGCTTTGTGGGTGCGTGGCGACCCGGAGCAGTCACTCGTTTCGGCTTCCCGGTTCTCTTGAACCGAAAAATGGACTCCCAACAGCGACCGTCGTAGTTTTGCTCAGGCCTCGTGAGAACCACCGCAACCACAACGAGGGGTACTGTACCACGTTGAAAAAGTTTTGTGTTGGAAAACGACGGAAAATTTTTCAAAATCGCATGTAAATGAATGTGTTAGCTAAAAACAGGTCGACATATGGTCTTTTTATGTCGAACCAGGCGGGCGAGAAATTCCGTACGGCAGTTGACGCGCGTCAAGTAAAAGGACTTCATTTTCTTTGGCGCGCCGCACAAAAAACGAAATTTCTCTCTTACTGCTAAACTGTTGCCTCTTTCCAATCCAAACCCTTCTCAGAGAACAACGGAAGAGGGCGCTCCGCCGCATTGAGCGCCTTTCCGAACCAGGGGAATACAACAATGCAACCCTACGAAGCCGGCTGGCTTTCCATCATTCCTCCGATCGTGGCCATTGCGCTTGCGCTCACGACGAAGGAAGTGCTCTCGTCGCTCTTGATCGGCATCCTCACGGGGACGCTCATCTACACGATCGGCACCGACGGGAACGTCCTCATGGGAACGCTCGAGAGCGCGTTCACGACCATGGGCAACAAGGTGGACTTCAACATCCTGATCTTCTGCTCGCTCCTCGGCGCCCTCGTCTACGTGGTCGCCATGTCGGGCGGCACGAAGGCCTACGGCAAGTGGGCCGTCTCGAAGATCAAGGGCCGCCGCAGCTCGCTTCTCGCGACGAGCGGCCTCGGGATCCTCATCTTCATCGACGACTATTTCAACTGCCTGACGGTGGGCACCGTCATGCGCCCGGTCTGCGACAACTACCGCGTCTCGCGCGCGAAGCTCGCCTACATCATCGACTCGACCGCGGCGCCGGTGTGCATCATCGCTCCGGTTTCCTCCTGGGCCGCCGCCGTGGGTTCCTCGCTCAAGGACAACAGCGTCTTCGAGAGCGACATGGCCGCCTTCATCGCGACCATTCCGTGGAACTTCTACGCGCTCCTCTCGATCCTGATGATTTTCTTCATCGCCCTCACGAACTTCGACTTCGGTCCCATGGCGAAGTCCGAAGAGCGCGCTCTCTCGGGCGCCGCCGAAGAGGGCGGCGTCGCGGGACATGCCGAGCCTCCGAAGGCCAATCCCCGCGGGAAGCTCCTCGACATGCTCGTGCCGATTCTCTCGCTCATCGTCTTTGCCGTGCTCGCCCTCATGTATACGGGCGGCTACTGGGGCGACGATCCGAAGTTCCACTCCTTCCAGGCTGCGCTCGGCAACTGCTCGGCTTCGCCTTCGCTCGTCTGGGCCTCGTTCGGCGCGCTCGTCGTTGCCTTCGTCATGTACGTTCCGCGCGGTCTCGTGCCGTTCTCGGACTTCATGGCGGGGCTCGTCGAAGGGATGAAGCTCATGCTTCCGGCGAACGTCATTCTGGTTCTCGCCTGGACGCTTTCGGGCGTGTGCCGCGATCTCCTGCAGACGCCGCTTTTCGTGCAGTCGCTCGTGACCGCGGGCGGCGCCGACTTCTCGGTCTTCCTCCCCGCCGCGATCTTCCTCATCGCCGCCTTCCTTTCGTTCTCGACGGGGACGGCCTGGGGCACCTTCGGGATTCTGATTCCGATCGTCGTGCCCGTTGTGGCGGCGATCGATCCGACGCTCACGATCGTGGGTCTCTCGGCGACTCTTGCGGGTTCGGTCTTCGGTGACCACTGTTCGCCCATTTCGGACACGACGATTCTGTCGTCGGCCGGGGCGGGGTGCAATCACATGGAGCACGTGTCGACGCAGCTACCCTACAGTCTGCTCGTCGCCTTCTGCGCCTTCGTGGGCTACCTCGTTGCGGGGCTTTCGGACGCGAATCTCTGGCTCTCGCTCGGGACTTCGGTCGCGCTGCTCCTCGTCATTACCTCGGGGCTCCACTTCCTGCGCGGCAAGAAGACGGCCGCCGGAGCGGTCTGATCCGACTTCATCTTCAAAACACATCGGGGCGTCCTTTCGGGCGCCCCGATTTTGTTGGCGGCGGCTCAGAGCGCCTTGCGCGCGAGGAGCGAGAAGAGTCCCCGGAACCACTGCAGTTCCACGTCCTGGTCCGTGCGTTCATGCCAGATGAGACGTGTGTAATAGCTTCCGTAGCCCGAAGGCGGCGTGTACGGAATGGCTGCGATCGGGAATTCCGGCCAGGAGGAAAGGGTTTCGGCCGTGTCCCGCGGCAGGAGCGCAATGAAGTCGCTCTTGGCGAGAATCGGCGGGACCGTCAGGAAGTAGGGCGTGGAAAGCGCCGCCTCGAGGGGCGCGTCCGTTGCGAGACGGCGTTCGTCGACGCAGTAGACCTGATCGGCCGTCTGCCGCGTGTGGGAGATCACCACGCGCTTGTAGGGACGCAGGTCCTCCGGCGTCAGCTCTCCCTTTCGACGGTAGTCTTCGTTGAGCGGGTGCCCATTGCGCACGCACAGACAAAAGGCGTTCTCGTAGAGGAACATCTCGCGGATGTTCGGAGGAAGTTCATGGATGGAGGGCAGAATCGCCGCGTCGAGCTTTCCTTCTTCAAGCCGCTTGAAGAGGTTTTTGTTGATCGGCTGAAATTCCAGATGGCAATGGGGTGCCATCTCGTAGAACTTCTCCACGAACCGGCGCAGTACCGTGAGGAGCGCGTTGTCGACGCAACCCACGCGGAAGGTCCGTCGGAGAGAGTGCGGATTGAATTCCTTCGGCGCCGTGAGGCGTTCGAGCTGTCCGAGGATTTCACAAACGACGGGGTAGAGTTCGTGCGCTTTGCTCGTCGGAACCATGTTCGGTTGGGAGCGCACAAAAAGGACGTCGTCGAAGGTTTCGCGAAGCGAACTCAGGCGGTGTGAAGCGGCGGACACCGTGATGTCGAGCGACTTGGCCGCCGCCGTCATGGAGCGGTTTTCAAAAATCAGTTTGAAAAACTTCAGGTCGAAAAAGGACAACGAGAGGACTTTTCGAAATTGCGAGAGTGCGTCTTTCACGATTTTCAAGTTTGTGAATGTATGTCGGAATGGTGCGGTCGAACGCTCATTTTTACACTTTCAATCAGTTTTTGAAAGGCGCCGTGACCACGTTGACGGCGGTGCCTCCAACCCTCCACTGAAGGAAAGAAAGATGTTCAAGAAGACTTGGATCGCTTGCGCCGCGGCGGCCGCGATGATGACGATGTCGGGTGCAACCTGGGCCGTGGGCGGCGCTTCGGGCCCCAAGGTTACGTTCCCGACGACGGGCAAGCTCGGCACCCCTATAAGATCGCGCCCCTGACGGCCGTGATCCGCGACGGCGGCCACGTCGTCACCGACGTGACGGTGCGCATCGTCCCGAAGAAGGGCGGTCAGGAGATCAAGTACGAAGTGAGCGACGCCCAGGTCCGCACGCACGGCGGCATCCCGGTCTTCGGTCTCTACCCCGACTACCAGAACACGGTCGAAGTCTCCTACACCAAGTCCGGCTGGGGCAAGTCGGAACGCGTGGAAAAGGAAATCTACAAGATCTACGCCGGTCCCGTGAATCTTGACCAGGGCGGCTACGCTACCGAAGGAAAGCTCTTCCAGGCCAAGGTCAAGAAGGTCGATCCCAAGTTCAAGGACCGTCTGATTCTCATCAACAACCTCTCCGTCGCGCCCTACGCCCACACCTCGCAGGTCGTGTGGAACAACCCGATGGGCGGCGCCCTCGAGTGGAACTTCGCCGCTCTGAACGCCATTCTGGATACGACGGGTGAAGTCCGCTGGTACATGAACCCGACCGCGATCTACGACGCCGAAAACATCTATAAGGCCGGCGTGATGATGGGCTTCCGCCAGAACAAGGACGGCGCCTTCACCTGGGGCTACGGCCAGCGCTACGTCAAGTACGACCTGATGGGCCGCGAAATCTTCAACCGCCGTCTCCCGACGGGCTACGGCGACTTCTCGCACGCCATGGACCCGATGCAAAACGGCAACTACCTCCTGCGCGTTGCGAAGTCCGACCTGGCGCGAGCCGACGGCAAGCGCGTGCGCACGGTCCGCGACGTGATCATTGAAGTGGATGAAAACGGCAAGGTGGTGGACGAATGGCGCCTCTTCGACATTCTCGACCCGTACCGCGACAACGTCATCAAGGTGCTCGACCAGGGCGCCGTGTGCCTCAACATCGACGCGAGCCAGGCGGGCAAGACCCTGTCGGCCGAAGACCTCGCCAAGATGGACGAGTCCGATCACTTCGGCGACATCGCCGGCACGGGCCCGGGCCGCAACTGGGCGCACGTGAACTCCGTCGACTACGACCCGAGCGACGACTCCATCATCATTTCCTCGCGCCATCAGTCCGCCGTCATCAAGATCGGCCGCGACAAGAAGGTGAAGTGGATCATGGGCTCGCCCGAAGGCTGGAAGGGCGAACTCGCCAAGAAGGTCCTCGTTCCGGTGCAGAACGGCAAGAAGGTGGCCTGCGAAGGCTCGACCTGCGAAGGCGACTTCGACTGGAGCTGGACGCAGCACACGGGCTGGCGTATCGACAGCAAGTCCAACAAGGACGTCTTCTACCTCTCCGTCTTCGACAACGGCGACAGCCGCGGCATGGAACAGCCGGCGCTTCCGGAAATGAAGTACAGCCGCGCGGTCGTCTACAAGATCGACCAGAAGGCGGGCACCGTCGAACAGATCTGGGAATACGGCAAGGAACGCGGCCACGAATGGTACAGCCCCGTGACGTCGCTTACCGAATACCAGGCGGACAAGGACTCGGTCTTCGTCTACTCGGCCACGGCGGGCGCTCAGTTCAACCTCAAGACGGGCGGCTTCGAATCGGCTCCGAACCCCTTCATCGAAGAATTCAACTGGGGTGAAAAGGAACCGGCGCTTGAAATCCAGCTCATCAACACGCAGGGCTTCCAGGCCATGCCGGTTGACCTCAAGAAGGCCTTCGGCAACTAATCCTCTCTGCAGCGCGCGGATCCGGCCGGCCGCCCGGTCGGCCGGATCGGCGTGATCCACAAGGACGAAAAGACATGTTCAAGAAAACTCTGATGGCCCTCGGCCTCACCCTCTTTGCCGCGACCGCCATGGCCGCCACCGAAGGCACCGACTACGTCAAGCTCGAAAAGCCCTACGCTTACGGCGAAGGCAAGCTCACGAAGGTCTTCAGCTACGACTGCCCCTTCTGCTTCAAGTACGACGTGGGCGTCGACCCGAAGGTTCTGCCGCGCATCGAAAAGGAAACGGGTCTCGTCTTCAATCCGGTGCACCTCGAAACCAAGGGCAAGTACGGCCGCGTCGCGAGCGAATTCCTCGCCATGTGCATGTTGAAGGACAAGGCCGCGGGCGTTTCGATCGAAAGCAAGGATTCTCTCTTCAAGAAGGCCAAGGACGCCGTCTACAAGGCCTATCACAAGAAGGGCGAACGCTGGACCGCGGGCGAAGCCGCCTTCCTGAAGACCCTCACCGACGCCACGGGCATTTCGGCTGACGAATTCAATAAGGCCAAGGGCGACGAAGCCGTCAAGAAGCTTTGCGACGAATGGAAGGCTTCTTACGACATCGCCAAGATCCAGGGGATTCCTGCCTACGTCGTCAACGGCAAGTACCTCATCATGACGAAGAGCATCCGCGGTCTCGACGGCATGGTGAACCTCGTCAAAGAACTCTCCGCCATGAAGTAACCCGCGGTCGGTTCATCAAGGTCTCCTTTCCGGAAGAGGATGCGGACGTCTTTCGAGGCCGTTTCCTCTTCCGTTTCCATTTTTTGTCCGACCGCTGATTCCCGGCGCGGGCCATTTGAGTACATCACCATGAAAACATTCTTCCGCGGTCTCAAGACCGACCCCGTCAACACGCTCGCCGCCTGGCAGGATTCCCGCTGGCCCTGGGGCATCATCGCCTTCGCCATGGTCGCCATGGTTTTGTTGGCGCACTATGTGTTTCAGGACTGGATGCACATGCTTCCGTGCGAGCAGTGCGTCTACATCCGTTACGGCAACCTCGTCATGGCCCTGGGCTGCGTCATCGCGATGATCAACCCGAAGGCGCTCTGGGCCAAGATCGTCGGATACGTCATTTCGATCTACGGCCTTCTCTACACGATCATGTGTTCCTGGAAGCTCATCGGCATTCACGACGCCGTGCATTCGGACGACCCCGAGGCGATGTTCGGCATGCAAGGCTGCTCCCTGGAGCCGAAGTTCCCCTTCGGTCTGCCTCTGGAAAAGTGGGCGCCGGATTGGTTCCAGCCCACGGGCGACTGCGGCTACGACGCGCCGGTCGTGCCCGACGGTGTGGTTCTGGGCGACCTGCAGCGCTGGTTCATTGAGTTTTACCAGTCCTACGACGGTTGGTACCTGATTCCGCAGTGGAAGTTCATGGACATGGCGTCCTGCTGCCTTCTCGCCTGCATCGTGGCCGCCGTTTTCCTCGCCGCCATGCTCTACGGCTGGGTGATGCGCGACTTCGTGAAGAAGGCCTGATTCACTGGAGAAGACGCCCGCCGTTGCAAACCGACCGAGCGGAGTCGGCGGCGGGTTTCCTTTGCGGCGGGATCTTTGGTCCCGCCGTCTTTTTTAGTGGGAAAAGAAACGCGCTCACTTGCCTTCGCTGTTCAGAACCAGGAAGAGTCCGCCGAGGAGAAGAAACAACGCCGCTACGGCGGCGAAGGTCACGGCTTCACCCGCGACGGTGACGGCAAGGAGAAAGGCCGTGACGGGTTCGAGAAGCGAAAGCGCCACACCCGTTGAGGCCTTCACGTAGCGAAGACCCGAGGAAAAGAGAAGATAGGCGACGCCCGTCGTAAAGAGTCCGAGATAGAGCGTCACGCCGATTCCCTTGAGGGTGAGAACGGGCAGCGGTCCCGTCGCGAAAGCGACCGCAAAGGCGATGACCATCGCGAGCGTAAAGGAAAGCGCCGTCGCGCGAGTGGGCGAGATCGAGCCCACGAGTTCCTTCGTCATCACGGTGAAGGAGGCGTAGGCAAAGCCCGCCGCAAGGCACGTGCCGAGGGCGGCGAGAGGAAGCGAAAAGTCCTCGCGCCCGGCGGTTGCCATGAGAACGCCGCCCGCAATCGCGACGGCGAGGCCGAGAAGGCGTTTTGCTCCCGGACGGACGCCCCCTCGAAGGCCTTCGATAAGCGTCGCCCAGACCGGAGCGCTTCCGATCACGATCGCCGTCCCGACGGCGACCCCGGCCATGCGCATGGCCGCGAAAAAGAGAAGGTTGTAGGCGGCCATCGCCACGCCGCAGGCGAGGATGAGCTTGAGCGACCCGTCCTTCGGCATGCCGAGCGCCCGAAAGCCTTCGTGGTACGTGAGAAGCGGAAGAAAGAGGCAGGCCGCAAAGAGAAGACGCAGGGCCGCCACCCAGAGGGGCGAGAGTTCGCCCGCATCCAAAAAGGTTTGGGCGGTGCCCGCCGTCCCCCACAGGACGGCGGCGCCCGCCACGCAGAGGGCGCCGGTGAGAAAACTGGAACGCATGAGAAAGGAAAGGGAGAGATAAGGGGAAATCGGGAATTTATCTTCTCAAGAAGATAAACAAATAAAGTATCTTCATAGAAAGACAATTATCTTCCTTTTGAGAAAGGAATGTGCGTCGGAGCGGAAGAACTTCGTTACAATCTCGTTTTTCCCTATCTCCCTCTCTTTAGGTCCTCAACATGCTCGCTACGGCGATTTGTCTCGTGGCGCTCATCCTTGCGGGATGGGCCATTGCCAAAAACTACGACGCCAAGGTGGTGCTCTTTGCCACCGGCATCGTTCTGATGTACTGCGCGCTCATTCTCGGCATGCCGATTTTGAGCGACAAGCTTTCCTCGGGTCTCTCCTGGGTCGATCCCTTCAAGGCGATCAAAGACATCTTCGTGAAGCAATATTCGAACGCGGGTCTCATCATTCTGACCCTCTTCGGTTTTGCCGCCTACATGTCGCACATCGGCGCGAACGACGCCGTGATCCGCGTCATGAGCCGCCCGCTCGAACGCATCCGTTCGCCCTACATCCTCGTGCCGCTCGTCTTCTGGATGGGCACGCTCCTCTCGATCATCATCCCGAGCGCCTCGTCGCTTGCCGTCATCTTGATGGCGACGCTCTATCCGGTCCTGCGTGCGGCGAAGATGTCGCCCCTCACGGCCGCGGGCGTGATCGCCACCACGGCCACCATCGTGCCGACCCCCTTGGGCGGCGACAACGTCGTGGCGGCCCGCGTTTTGGGCTTTGAGCACGTCGTCGACTACGTCTTCTACCACCACGCTCCGATCACCGTTCCGGCGCTCATCATCATGGGCTTCGCTCATTATTTTTGGCAGCGTTACATGGACAAGAAGGACGGCGGCACCGCGGGCGAAATCGACGAATCGAAGCTCGTTACGGGCAAGGTGGCCCCGACCGCCTACGCGATCTTCCCGGTTCTTCCGCTGGTGCTGACGATCTTCTTCTGGCTCTTCTTCAAGAAGGCCAAGGTGGGTCTCGTCGAAATCACGCTCTTCTCCTTCCTCCTCGCCTTCATCACGGAAATCGTCCGCAGCGGCGACATCCGCGGCAAGTTGAAGGACGCCAACCTCTTCTTCAAGGGCATGGGCGAAGGCTTCTCGAAGGTGGTCGTTCTGATCGTCGCCGCCTCCACGATGGTGAAGGGTCTGAGCAGCATGGGCATGATCGACATGATCTCGTCCTCGCTCTCCGACGTGCAGAACGCCGGTACGGGCCTCATGTTCGCCTTCTCGGGCATCACGGCCCTCATCACCTTCATCAGCGGTTCGGGCAACGCCGTCTTCTACAGCTTCATCGAACTCATTCCGCAGATCGCCGAAAAGGCCGGGATCGACCCGATCATGGTCGCGCTTCCGATGCAGTGCACGTCGAACCTCATCCGCGCGGTCTCGCCCGTGGCGGCCGTGGTCATCATCGTGTCGGCCGTCGTGCGCGTCAATCCGCTCCTCGTCGTGAAGCGCACGAGCGTGCCGCTTCTGACGGGCTTCGTCGCCGTCCTCGCCATTTCGCTGATCCGTTACATGTAAGAGGCAACTTCCATGACTACGTTTACGCAAGAATCCATCGCCGCGCTGCGCCGTGAAATTCACTCCAAGCCCGAACCGGGCTGGGCCGAATTCGTTTCGTCGGCCCGTGCGATCGAAACGCTCGAATCGCTCGGCTTCACCGTCAAGTGCGGCCGCGAAGTCATCAATCCCGACTTCATCCGCGGCGCCAACCGCCGTCAGATCGAAGAGGGCCTCGCCTTCGCGAAGAGCCAGGGCGTGAAGGACGAAATCCTCGCTCGCCTCGACGGCGTCACGGGCGTCGTGGGTCTCCTCGAAACGGGCCGTCCCGGTCCCGTCATGGCGATCCGCTTCGAACTCGACTGCGTGCCCGTCACGGAAACGTCGAATCCCGACCACCTCCCGAACCGCGAAGGCTTCGCCTCCTGCCGTCCGGGCTACATGCACGCCTGCGGCCACGACGGCCACCAGGCCGTGGGCCTCACGCTCGCCCGCTGGTTCGCCGAACACAAGGATGAGCTCTGCGGCACGCTGAAGCTTCTCTTCCAGCCCGCCGAAGAAGGCGTTCGCGGTGCGCGTCCGATGGCCGAAAGCGGCATCGTCGACGACGTCGATTTCCTCTACTGCGGTCACCTCGGCTGCGACATTCCGGGCGGCACGGTCGTGACGGCTCCGGAAAAGTTCCTCTGCACGACGAAGCTCGACTACCGCTTCCGCGGCACGCCCTCGCACGCCGGCATGCAGCCTGAAGTGGGCCGCAACGCCCTCATGGCCGCCGCGGGCGCCGCGATGTCGCTCATGGCGCTTCCCCGCCACGGCGAAGGCATGACCCGCGTGAACGTCGGGTATCTGCGCGCCGGCGAAGGCCGCAACGTGATCGCTTCGACCGCCGAAATGCAGGTGGAAGTCCGCGGCGAAACCGCCAAGATCAACACCTACATGTACGAAGAGGCCAAGGCCCGCGTGCAGGGCGCCGCCGCCATGTACGGCGTCTCGGTGGAAGAAGAGGTGATGGGCGAAGCCGTCGACTTCGTGCCCGATCTGCCGCTTCGCGACGCCGCCGCGGAAGTCGCGAAGAACGCTCCCTACGTCGACAAGGTCCAGACGACGATGAACTTCAACGGTTCCGACGACGCCACGGTCCTCATCAAGCGCGTGCAGGAAAAGGGCGGCCAGGGCGCCTACCTCGTCGTGGGTTCCGACCTTGCGGCCGGCCACCATCAGAGCGCCTTCGACTTCGAAGAAAAGCACCTCCTCACGCTCTTTACGATCTACCGCGATCTGATCCTGCGCCATCTGGGGGCCCACTGATGGAAGCCCGTCAGCACGAAGACCTGCGCGACTTTGTCGACAGTCTCGAAGAAGAATGGCTGCGTGAGGTGCCGGACCTTCACACGGCGGGGCTCGCCGTGGTGGCCCGACTCGTGCGCATGAGCTACTACATCGCCCGCCGCGTGGACTCGAACCTCGCTCGTTTCGGTCTCACGCGCGGCGAATTCGAAGTGCTCGCCGTTTTGACGCGCAATCCCGACGCGAAGATCACGCCCAAGGACATTCACGCGAAGATCCTCATCACGTCGGGCGGACTCTCGAACCGCATCCGCAAGCTCGAGGAAAAGGGCCTGATCGTGCGCATGCCCGATCAGTCGGACGGCCGCGGGGTCGTCCTCAAGGTGACGGAAAAGGGGCGTGAATTGACGCTCAAGGCCGTCACGAGCCACGTCGAAGTGGAGTGCCAGTTGGTCGAAGGCCTCACCGCCCAGGACCGCGAAGCGCTCTCGGGGCTTCTCAAGAAGCTCATTCTCTCGCAGTCGCGCGTGCTCAATCCGCACGGTCTGAGTTGATCGACGGGGGATTCCCAAAAGGGAACGTCCCCAAGAAAAAATCCCCGGAAGACATGTTGTTCTCCGGGGATTTTTTCTGCTTTATTTCGAAGTGATTGTTCACTCAGGATCCGTTTCGCAAGCGATCGAAGAGCGTTTCGTCGAGACGTTCGCTTCGCTTGCGGTCGGGGACGCGGGCGTTGAGGTTGAAGGCGTAGCGGTCGCCCGGATGGTAGGAGACCGTCGAGAGCAGGATTTCGCCCGACTCGTCGACGTAGTTGCGCACGATCCGAAGGGCGGGCGAACCCGTGGCGGCGTTGAGGTGTCGCGCGCCCTCTTCGGGGAGGGCCCTCGCTTCGATCACTTGGCGAACTTCCGTGCAGCGCTTTTTGTAGAGCCGCTCGATGAGTTCGATCATGAGGAGATGCGGATAGTCCTTGGCGGCGCGGATGAGTTCGATCCAGTCGCGCCGCACGTACTCCGTTGTCCAGGCGATGGGCGGCGCGCCGTCGCCGGCTCCCGTTCGAATCATGGAGAAACGGATGCAGACGTCGCCCGCCGGACGGTGAAGTTCGTCGGAGAGCGGCCGCTCGAGCACGGCCTCCCGAATGTCGAGGAGCTTTCTCGGATTGCGTTCCGCAAGGCGGTCGAGGTCCGAGAGTGTGCTCAGCTGGCGGTTGAAGCTCAAAAGCGCCCCCCGGTTGATCACCGTCGTGCCGACGTGGGGCGTGCGTTTGATGAGGCCGTACTGCTCGAGAATCTTCAGGGCGGCCCGAACGGTGTGGCGCGAGACCCCTTCGATTTTCATGAGCTCTTGTTCGCTCGGCAGGAGTGTGCCGACGGGGTGGACGCCCGTGGAAATCGCGCGGATCCATTTCTCGGCAAGCTTTCGGTAGAGAAGTTCACGAGTCATGCGTGGTTTTCCAAGAAACAAAAGGCCGTCCGACGCCTAGGCGTCGGACGGGGAAGGACGTCGGTTGGTGATCAATAGAGACCGATCAGTTTCCACCAGACCATGCCCGTCGAGAAGACGACGGCCACGCAGAAGGTGACGATGCAGAAATTGATTTTATAAAAGCGCGGACGCTCGAAATAGCCTTGACCGAAGTAGATCGGGCCCGGGCCGCCGGCGTACTCGGTGATGCCCCACATGAAGTTGCTGAAGATCGCAAAGCAGATCGCGACCATGGTGGCGGGCGCGCCCGCGGCGATGGCGACGGAGGCGAACGGCACGTACATGGCGGCGACGTGACCCGAAGCCGTGGCGAAGACGTAGTGGAGGTAAATGTAGGCGAGGCCCAGGATGAGGAAGGTCGTCACCCAGTCGAGACCGCCGAGCGAGGAGGCGAAGCTAGACGACATCCACGTGATGAAGCCGAGTTTCGTGAGGCCGCCCGCGAGCGAAATGATGGCGCCGAACCACACGACCGTGTCCCAGGCCGCCTTGTCGTTCAGAACGTCCTTCCACGCGACGGCGTTCGTGATGAAGAGGAAGGCGACGAGACCCAAACCGATGGCGTTGGCGTCATAGCCGGTGAGAAGACAGGTGCCCCAGCCGAGGAGCGCCAGAACGAAGCCGACGGAGACGAGCTTTTCCTGCTTCGTCATTGGGCCCATCTTGGCGAGTTCTTCACGGCCCATCACCTTGGCTTCGGGCGTGCGCTTCAAGTCCGGGTTCATGAACTTGTAGGTGAGAAGCGGCATGAGCGCGAAGCACAGAAGCGAAGGCACGAGCGCCGCGTAGAACCAGGAACCCCAGGTGAGCTCCACGCCGAGACCGTCTCGAGCGAGCGACGCGCACAGGGGGTTCGCGGCCATGCCCGTCAGGAAGAGCGAACCCGTGATCGGCGTGAACTGGAAGCACGTCATGATGAGGAAGTCGCCGATCTTCTTGCCCGTGGGGCCGGGCTGCGAGCCCAGGACCTGGTTGATCGACTTGGCGACGGGGAGGATGATGCCGCCCGAGCGGGCCGTCACGCTCGGCATGGCGGGCGCCATGACGAGGTCGGCGATGCCGAGGGAGTAGGCGACGCCGAGCGAGGAGCCGCCGAAGAGCGAGAGCATCTTGTAGGCGATGCGGCGCCCGAGGCCCGACTGCACGAAGCCGAGCGAGAGCACGTAGGCCGAGAAGATCATCCAGACGGTGCCCGAGGCGAAGCCCTTGAGTACGTCGCCGAGACCGAGCGTACCGGTGAAGTAGGTGAGCGCGAGGCCGATGAACATCAGCGCGCCCGAAGCGATCGGCGCGGCGAGAATCCCGGCGATGGTGGCGGCGAAGATGGCGAACATGTGCCAGGCTTCGGGCTTGAGGCCCGAGGGCACGGGAAGGCAGTAGAGGACGACGAGAATCGCCGCGGGAACCGCCCAGCGAATGAGTTTTTCTTTCTGCATGGTGAGGGCTCGAAAAAAGATCGGTCACCCCGCCCCGGGGGAGCGGGGCGACCGTATCGGATTGCCCGAAGGAGGATGGATTACTGGTTACGCCACTTCGCGACGACGCGGTCCACGAATTCGGGGGCGAGGCCCACGTAGGTGTGCGGGTCGAGCATGTGGTCGACTTCGTCTTCCGTGAAGGCTTCGACGACTTCCGGCGTCTTCATGAGCACGTCCTTGAGCGGGATTTCCTTTTCGTAGGCTTCCATGCAGCTCTTGTAGACGATGCCGTGCGCGGTCATGCGGCCGAGCTTGGCGGCAAGGTGCATCATCACGCATTCGGACATCATGAGGCCCTTCTGCGCGAAGAGGTTGCGTTCCATGTGCTTCGGATAGACGATGAGGTTCTTGAGAATGTGCTTGGACTTCTCGAGCGCGCAGCCGAGCATGTGGCAGGCGCGGGGGATGGCTTCCCATTCGGAGAGGAAGCAGCCCCAGTCGCGTTCGTTTTCGCTCACCATGGATTCGACGATCGAGGGCGCGATGCTGCGCACGTTGCGGCAGAGCGCCAGGACGTTTTCGAGCACGGCCGGATTGCGCTTGTGCGGCATCGTCGAGGAGCCGACCTTGCCCATGAAGAAGGGTTCTTCGAGTTCCAGGATTTCCGTGTGCTGCAGCGAGAAGATTTCGTGGTTGATGCGGCCGAGCGTGCCCGCGCAGAGGGCGAGCGTCGTCACGAATTCCGCCTGATTGTCGCGGGCGACGTGCCAGGCGATGGTCGGGACGCCGAGGCCGAGCTTTTCCATCGTGCGGCGCTGCACTTCGAGACCCTGTTCGGGCATCGAGGCGAGGGTGCCGACGGCGCCGGCGAGTTCACCGACGAAGACGCGGGGCGCCATGGCCTTGAGGCGTTCGACGTTGCGGCCGAGTTCGTCGGCCCAGACGGCGGCCTTGTAGCCGAAGGTGATGGGGATGGCGTGCACGACGTGCGTGCGGCCCGCCATGACGGTGTCGCGGTACTTTTCGGCAAGGTCCAGGCAGTATTCACGGCAGAGTTCCATGTCGCGAAGGATCACCTGGTAGGCGTCGCGCTGCAGAAGAACGAGGCCCGTGTCGACGATGTCCTGGCTCGTGGCGCCCCAGTGGACGAATTCGCCGGCGTTCTCGGGGAGCACGGCCTTGAAGGCCTTGAGGAGCGGAACGATCGTGATGGACGACTTGTAGAATTCGCCGATCGACGGAATGTCGAGGAGATCGGCGTCGGCGTGCTTGACGATGATGTCGGCCTTTTCCTGCGGAATGATCCCGAGTTCGGCCTGCGCGGCGGCGAGGGCCGCTTCGGTGTCGAGCCACTTCTGCGCCCAGGAGCGGTCGCTGAAGATTTCGCGCATTTCGTCGGTGCTGAAGAGGAAGCCGTGGATCTGGCTGTCGATGGCGGTGGAGGGCATGAAGATTCTCCCGAATGAAAGAGGTGAAGCCGGAGGATCGGGACCGCGTCCCGATCGGTTGAGGGCATTTTGTCGGGAGAGGGAAAGCGCTTCTCGAAAGGCGAAAAATTGTTTTGACAAACGGCAAGACCGAGCCGATTTGTTCTTTTGTATCGGGTTGCGGTGCAGGGGAAAGCGAATAAGTACGGTATCGCGGTCCGACGAGTGATCCCGTACAAATAGGGAAGGCCAAGGGAGAGAGGGAAAAAGTCGGGGCGTTAAGGGAAAACGCGACGGTACCGAACCGTTTTGGTCCGTTTCTTCCGGTACTCGGAAACGGCCTTCCGAACCCCCTGAAAAGAAGAGACCGGGCCCTTTCGAGCCCGGTCCCTCAATCCTGTGACTGGTCAGGAGAGCGCGGTCAGATGAGCGTCAGGAAGCGCGTCACCATGCGGATGCGTTCTTCGACGGTGTCGAGACGCAGGAATTCGCGGTCGCTGTGGAAGGCGCCGCCCGCCGGGGCGCAGCCGTCGATGACGGGTACGCCTTCCTTGGCGATGTGGTTGCCGTCCGAGCCGCCGCCCGCGTCGACCCACTGGGCGTCAAAGCCTTCGAGCTTCGCGGCTTCGGTGATCTTGGCGACGAGTTCCTTGGTGTCTTCGGAGAGCGGCATGGCGGGACCGAAGCAGTCGACGCGCATCGTCTGCGTGACGCCTTCGACCCAGGTCTTGCCGACGAGCTCTTCGATCTTGGCCTTGAGGGCGCGGCCGTCTTCGTCCTTCCAGTAGCGGATGTCGATCTGGACTTCGCAGGTGTCGGAGATGACGTTCGGGGCGGAACCGCCCTTGACGACGCCCGGGTTCACCGTGGTGCCGAGTTCGGCGTCGGCGAGTTCGTAGGCGGCGAGCGCGAACTTCATCGCGGCGACGTTGGCGTTGCGGCCGTCCCAGGGGTTGTTGCCGGCGTGGGCGGACTTGCCCTTGAAGGTGACCGTGAAATTGCCGACGCCCTTGCGGGAGCGGACGAGTTCACCGCCCGCGCGGGCGGCTTCGAAGATGAGGACGTTCTTGGCGTGCTTGCCGTGCGAGGCGAGCCATTCGGTCGAAGCGACGGAGCCCGTTTCTTCGTCGGGGTTGTAGGCGACGCAGATCGAGAGGCGGTCGAGGTCTTCCTTGCGGGCGTTCTTGAGCGCGTAGAAGACGGCGAGAACGCCGCCCTTGCAGTCCGAGCAGCCCGGGCCGTGGGCGCGGTCGCCGTCGACGGAGAGCGGACGGGCCGCGGCCGTGCCGTCGGGGAAGACCGTGTCGAGGTGGGCGTTCATCATGACGTCGTAGTAGCCCGCTTCGGGCTTGTTGCGGGCGAGGAGGCCCTTGCCGACGGTCGGACCGAGGTCGACGAGTTCGCAGGTGAAGCCGATCGACTCGAAGTGGGCCTTCATGATTTCGGCCGCGCGGGTGACGCCCGCGGTGTTGGCCGTGCCGCAGTCGAGGTTGACCAAAGGAGCGAGGTCCTTGAGGAAGTCTTCAAGCATGGTCATGGGAAAAATCCTTTGTTTGCTCGGACGGTTGATGGGTGGTCGATCCCCGCAAAAGGATCGACCGGAACGAAGGTATTGTAGTGTGGCGCGCCGCGGCGCGGGGGTACAAAAAAGCCGCCCGAAGGCGGCTCTTTTGCGGCTCGTTGCGGTTTAGGAACCGAGAACGAGAATGTTCATGACCCAGAGGCTCAGGAAGGCCGTGATGAGCGGCATGGCCATGATCATGAGAAGGCTCTTGCCCTTGATGCCGATGACACCGAGGCAGCGGCCCATGTACTGAACCTGCGAACCCATGAGGTAGATCGACGGGGCGAGAATGGCGATGTGCGTGCCGTTGATGGCGCCCTGGTCAAAGAGCGCGACCGCGACACCGACGCCGCCGCCCATGGACATCCAACCGCCGAGAAGGACGGTGGCGGCTTCACCGGGAAGACCGAAGATACCCATGATCGGGGCGAAGGCCTGACCGATGAGGTCAAGCAGACCCGAGTGCTGGAGGACCTTGATGATGACGAAGGCCATCAGCACGTTCGGAATCGTGGAGGACGTGGCGATGTTCCAACCCTGAACGGCACCCTTGACGAAGATGTCGGTGACCATGGGCTTGGCATTAGCGTGACCGGACATTTTGAAAATTCCTTTTTGTTCGTTGCGGTTTGGTACGGGTTGGTATTAGGCGGCCTTCTTGCTGCTGCGGATCAGAAGGATGCGCATGAGGTTGGCGGCGAAGACCTTGCCGATGAGCATGACGCCCAAGCAGAGGCCGAGCGAGACCGGAACGGCGAGTTCGCCTTCTGCGTTCGTGAGCGTGAAGAGCACGGCGCCCGACGAGAAGAAGTTCGTGATGCAGGCGTCGGCCGTCATCTGGAAGGAGGCGAAGATGTTGACTTCGGAGTCCGTCAGTTCGCCGGCGTCCTTGAGCTGACGCGTCAGGGCGGCGCCGCCGTCGGTCGACTGGAGCGAGGCGATCAGGGCGAGCGTGGCCGAACCCGGAAGGCCGAGGAGCGGACGGAGAACCGGCGTCAGAAGATTGCGGGCCGCGCGCAGAGCGCCGTAGTATTCGAAGACCGTGATCATCGCGAGAGCGAACATGACGGTCGGAACGAGGGTGAGGGCGAACATGAAGCCGTCGATGGCGCCCGAGCCGCCCTTGCCGCGGAAGCTCGTCGTGGCGACCTGGAGAGCGTCGCCGTTCTGGGTCACGCCGGAAACGAGCTTGCCGAAGCCGCCGTTGACGGTGGTGAAGTCAAACACGCCCCACCAGTGGGAGGAGGCGCAAAGACCAGAGAAGAAAATGATGGCGAAGATCAGAGAAAGATAGGCACCGATGCCAACCTTTTCTTCGACGGCCGGGGTTTCCTGCGTGGTCGTAGACATGGTAGGAGTCCTTCAAGTATTGCAGTTGGTTGAGAGAGTCCCGAGTCCGCGGCGGATAGTGTTATGGGGGCAAGGCCCCTTGTCCGAAGCAATCGGCGGCCGCGTGACGTTGGATGGACTTCTGGATACGAATTGTAAGGGAATGTCACGCCCAAACGTGACCTCTCTTACGGCTTCGCGTCGCAGTGCAAGTTATACCTTGATTCAACTCGGGGCCGCATGCAGAAAACTGCTTAGACAGGGAGGGGATAGGGGGTGTGCGCAAGGGATTTGTCCGCAAAAACGGTCCGAACATAGAGTTTTGTTATCGAACTGAAGGGATAAATAACCTTTTGCAAAACATTCGTCCTCTTTCGAAGAGAAATCGGACGCCGCCCGCGCCTTGGGAAAACGCCCTCTCGGGTACAATGCGCGATACATTGCAGAAAACCACCGGAGTGAACGAACGCATGTCGCTCAATGATCCTCGCTGGGGGCGCAACCCCCGCGATTCGGAAGAAGAAAAGAAGGAAAACGCACGGTCCGACGAGAACGAGGACCGGCGCGAAGACGAGCGCGCCGACGAGGGCAAGGCCCGCGACGAACGGCGCGACCGCGTGGAGGGCGTCAACCAGGACATCGACGCCCTGTGGCGCACCGTCATGGACTTCATGAAGGACAAGAAGGACCGCGGCGAGACGAAGCGTCCGGGCGCGGACGCCTTCAAGAACCGCGACGACTTCACGGAATTCCGTCCCGTCGACGAGGAGGAGGCTCCGCGTCAGGAAACGCCGCGCGAAGAAAAGCGCGCCGAGCGCAAGCCCCGCTCGCCCTTTGACGGGTTCGATCCCTTCGCCCGCCGCGCGGGCGGCGGCAACGGCGGCGCCCGAGGCGGCCGCCGCGGGATGAACTTCAGCCTTCCCTTCGTTTTGGGCGTAGCCCTCATCGGCTGGGCCGCCACGGGCTTTTACATCGTCCCCGAAGGGCAGACCGGGATCGTCACGACCTTCGGCCGCTATTCGGACGCCACGATGCCGGGCTTCCACTGGCGCTTCCCCTCGCCCGTGCAGAACATGCAGCTCGTCGACGTGAGCAGCGTGCGCACGACCAACATCGGCGTGGCGCAGCGCACGAACCGCACGAGCGAAGCGCTCATGCTCACCGACGACGAAAACATCGTCGACGTGCAGTTCGCCGTGCAGTACCGCATCAAATCCGGCGAAGGCGCCAAGGACTATCTCTTCAATACGCGCAATCCCGACGTCTCGGTGACGCAGGCGGCCGAATCCGCCATGCGCGAAGTCGTGGGCGCGAAGTCGATGGACAGCGTTCTCTTTGAAAGCAAAGCCGAAATCGCCGAGGACGTGCGAAAGCTCATGCAGGCGATGCTCGACCGCTACGGCACCGGGATCGAAGTGATGAGCGTGGCCATTCAGAACGCCCAGCCGCCCGAACCCGTGCAGGCCGCCTTCAACGACGCCGTCAAGGCCGGTCAGGACCGCGAACGCTCCATCAACCTCGGCGAAGCCTACATGAACGCCGTCATTCCGAAGGCCGAAGGCACCGCCTCGCGTCTGAAGGAAGAGGCGGCCGCCTACAAGGCCCGGGTCGTCGAAACCGCCCGGGGCGACGCGGACCGCTTCGCCTCCGTTTTCGAGGAATACCGCAAGGCCCCCGAAGTGACGCGCGACCGTCTCTACATCGACGCGATGCGCGACGTCTACCGCAACGTCACGAAGGTCGTCGTCGACGCCAAGGGCGGAAACAATCTTCTCTATCTGCCGCTCGACAAGATCGTCTCGCAGACGAAGTCGCAGGCGCAGACGGAAGCCGCTGGCGCGGCGCTCGAACCCGCGCCCGCCGTGACGGAACCCGCGCCTGCTGCGGCGGGGACGTCGTCGGCCGACGCGCGCTCGCGCGAACTCATCCGCAACCGCGGCCGATAAGGAGAGAAGAAAGTGAAAAAATTTACCGGCATTTTGGTTGGGCTCGCCGTTCTTGCGGGCCTCGCGCCCCTCTCCATCTACACGGTCGGGGAACGCGAATACGCGATGGTCTTCGCGCTCGGCGAACTGCGCACCGTCGTCGACGAACCGGGGCTTCATTTCAAGCTCCCGACGCCGCTCCAAAACGTCGTCTACCTCGACAAGCGCATCCTGACGCTTGACGAAGGCGCGGCCGACCTCGTGCAGACGAGCGAAAAGAAGAACCTCATGATCGACACCTTCGTGAAGTGGCGCATCAGCGATCCGCGTCTCTACTGGGTGTCCTTCCAGGGAAGCGAACGGGCGGCGGCCGACCGTCTCTCGGCGCTTCTGCGCGACGTGCTCAACGTGGCCGTCAACAAGCGCACGGTCAATCAGATCACCTCGAGCGAGCGCGACGTGGCGATGCGCGAGATCTCCACGATGCTGCAGGCCCGCGTGCAGGACGTCGGCATCGACATCGTCGACGTGCGCATGAAGCGCGTCGACTTCACGCCCGAAATTTCGGAGTCGGTCTACCGCCGCATGGAAGCCGAACGCAAGCGCGTGGCCGCCGAAGAGCGCTCCAAGGGCGCCGCGCAGGCCGAACGCATCCGCGCCTCGGCCGACCGTCAGAGCGAAGTGATCCTCGCCGAAGCGTACCGCGACGCCCAGAAGACGAAGGGCGAAGGCGACGCCGAGGCCTCCCGCGTCTATGCGGAGGCCTTCGGAAAGGATCCGGAGTTCGCGCGCTTCTACCGCAACCTCGAAGCCTATCGCCAGAGCTTCTCCGAGAAGACCGACGTCCTCGTGATGGATCCGTCTTCGGACTTCCTCGGGTACATGAAGGACAGCAAGCGTTGATTTCCCGAACGGGCGGCCCGACAAAGAGGCCGCCCGAAATTCTTTGAGCGAGAACGATGTACGACACGACCGACGTTCTGATCCTCGCCTTCGGATGGATGGCCATTTTCGAAGGCGTTTCGCCGCTTCTCTTTCCCGAGACGTGGCGCAGGGCCGTGCGCGAACTCGTCGAACAGCCCGAGTCGGGACTGCGCGGTTTCGGGGGCGTACTCGTCTGCTGCGGGCTTTGTCTCGTGTGGTACGTTCTCGGTTGATTTTCGCCGAGTTTCCCGCCGATCGCGGGGAAACGCTGATACACTAACCAACGTCCGCGCGCGAGGTTTTCGCGCGCGGAATCGGCTTTTGTTCTTCCCCGCCGAATTCGGTGCGGGAAGGCTTTTGTACGTCCGTCCGAAACTTATCTTCCCGGACGGATGCGAGACCAACCTATCGATAAGGGATTCTCTCAAATGGCAAAGAACGTCGTGGTTGTCGGCGCCCAGTGGGGCGATGAAGGCAAGGGTAAGATCGTCGACTGGCTCACCGAGCAGGCCGCCGGCGTGGTTCGCTTCAACGGCGGGCACAATGCGGGTCACACGCTCGTGATCAACGGCAAGAAGACCATCCTTCGCCTGATTCCGTCCGGCATCATGCACGCGACGAGCGTGTGCTACCTCGGCAACGGCGTCGTTCTCTCGCCCGAAGCCTTCTTCAGGGAAGTCGACGAACTGATCGCGCTCGGCGTTCCCAACGTCGAAGCCCGCCTGCGCGTTTCCGCGAACGCTCCGCTCATCATGCCCTATCACGTTGCGCTTGACCACGCCCGCGAAGCGGCGGCCGGCAACAAGAAGATCGGCACGACGGGCCGCGGCATCGGTCCGGCCTATGAAGACAAGATCGCCCGCCGCACGGTGCGCGTCGCCGACCTCTTCGAACCTGAACGTTTCGCCGAACAGGTCCGCACGGTGATGAAGCTGCACAACTTCGTCCTCGAAAAGTTCCTCGGCGCCGAACCGCTCGATCCGGAAAAGGTGATCGCCGACACGCTCGCCTACGCCGAACGTCTGCGTCCGATGGTCTGCGACGTGAGCGCCTCGCTGCAGGCCGACATGGCCGCGGGCAAGTCCTTCCTCTTCGAAGGCGCCCAGGGCTCGATGCTCGACATCGACCACGGCACCTATCCCTTTGTGACGAGCTCGAACACGGTGGCGGGTTCCGCCTGCGCCGGCGCCGGCGTCGGTCCGCATCAGCTCAACTACGTCCTCGGCATCACCAAGGCCTACTGCACCCGCGTGGGCGAAGGTCCCTTCCCGACGGAACTCTTTGACGAAACGGGCGAACTCCTTCGCAAGAAGGGCAACGAATTCGGCGCCGTGACGGGTCGTCCCCGCCGCTGCGGCTGGTTCGACGGCGCCGCTCTGCGCCGCGCCGTGCAGATCAACGGCCTCACGGGTCTTGCGATCATGAAGCTCGACGTCCTCGACGGCATGGACACCGTCAAGCTCGGCGTCGGCTACCTCTACAAGGGTGAGAAGATCGACATCATGCCCGCGGGCGCGGACGCCGTCGCCGAATGCGAACCGATCTACGAAGAATTCCCGGGCTGGAAGGAAAGCACCTTCGGCATTCAGAAGTGGGAAGACCTCCCCGAAAGCGCCCAGCGCTATCTGACGCGCCTTGCCGAAGTCGCCGGCGCTCCGATCGCCGTGGTCTCCACGGGTCCGGACCGCGTCCAGACGATTTTGCGCGCGAACCCGTTTACCGCGTAAAATAACGGATCTCTTTTCAGGGAAGCGGCGGCTTAGTCCGCCGCTTCGAATTTCCTCCCTCATCCAACATTTGCAAAATGGCCGACAGACATTATTCTTGGGACGCCTACATCGACCTCAACGAACGTCTCGTGGCGAAGGTCGCCGAGTCGGGCTGGCAGTTCGACAGCATTCTGTGTCTCTCCCGCGGCGGCATGCGCCCGGGCGACTTCTTCAGCCGTGTCTACGACATGCCGCTCGCCATCCTCGCGACGAGCTCCTACCGTGAAAAGGCCGGCACCGTTCAGAGCGACCTCGACATCGCCGAATGCATCACGGGCGTGTCGGAACTGAGCGGCAAGGTGCTTCTCGTCGACGACATGGTCGATTCCGGCAAGACCATCCGCGAAGTGGTCCGCCACCTCAAGGAACGCTATCCCGCGATCACCGAAATCCGCGTGGCGGTGCTCTGGTACAAGGCCCACTCGGTCCTCGTGCCCGACTGGTACGTCGAATACCTCGAAGACAATCCCTGGATTCATCAGCCCTTCGAATGCTATGACGCGCTCGGCCCGGCGAAGCTGATCGAACGCGTCCGCGCCAAGCACCCCGAAGCCTGATCGGTCTTTGTCCGCCTGACTTCCAAACCCGGGCGCGCGGCAAGCGTGTGTCCGGGTTTTCTCTTTTTGTTTCGCCGGCCCTCCTGGGCCGCCCCACTTCGGAGGCTACGCCATGAGCGACCCCGTCAATGCGGCCGACGCCATCGTGCAGGCCGAAGCCATGCTCGGAGAGGAAGGTTACTCCCAGCTGGAACGCTATCTGGAAAACATCACGATGGAGAACCTTCTCGGCCAGATCGTCGTGATCGTCATCGCCTACGGACTCGGCTGGTGGCTCTCGCGCCGCGTCAACGCCTACGCGACGCTCCTCGTTCCCAAGGATTTCGCGGACCGCTCCTTCAAAGCGCAACTGCGGCGCGGATTCATGCACGTCATTCATGCCGTCAGCATGAGTTTCGTGACGGGGTGCCTCGTGTCGCTCGGCACCTGGATTTTTCTGCGGACCTTGCACGTCGGGCAGGAGGCGCTTCTTTGCCGCATCGCCTACAACGTGATGTTCGCCTACGGCATCCTGCTCGTGCTTCTCACGTTCCTCAGGGCCCTGGTGGGCGAAAAGCACGTGACGCCCGCCGTGCGGCGCTACGTGAGCTACGCTTTCTGGCTTTTGGTGATTCTGCAGTTCTTCGGGGTGTTGGGCGACATCATCTTGACGCTCGACGAAATCCGCCTTCCGATCGGCAGCGGCGGGCTCTCGCTCTGGAAGCTCCTTCTCGCCTTCATCACCATCTGCCTCACGATCGCGGTCGCGAATGCGCTCGGCAACGGCGCGAAACGCTTCATTGATGAAAAGTCGGGATGGACGCCGAACCTCAAGATCGTGGTTTCCCGCGTCGTGTACGTCTTCTTCATGATCCTCGCCGTCGTCTTCGGTCTCGGCGCCGTGGGGATCGACCTTACGGTCCTCTCCGTCTTCGGCGGGGCCTTGGGCGTGGGCCTCGGCTTCGGGCTGCAGAAGATCGCGTCGAACTACATCTCGGGGTTCATTATCCTGATCGACCGCTCGATCAAGATCGGCGACCTCGTGGAGGCCGCGGGCTTCCGCGGACGCGTCACGCAGATCAACACGCGCTACACGGTCGTTCGCAACAACGACGGGATCGAGTGCATCGTCCCGAACGAAAACTTCGTGACCTCCCCCGTGGTGAACCACTCCTACACGGAAGAGGCGGCGGTGCAGTACATCTCGATTTCGATCGCCTACGACGCCGACATCGACCGGGCGCTCGCCATCATGCTCGAAGAAGGCATGCGCGAACGTCCCCGCATCGTGCCGGGCCGCAAGGGCTGGTCCTATCTCGAATCCTTCGGCGATTCGGGCATCAATCTGAAGCTCGGCTTCTGGGTGAAGGACCCCGTCAACGGGACGGCGGGCCTGCGCACGGCGATCTCGAAGGCGATCTATCAGCGCTTTGTCGAGGAAGGCATCGAAGTGCCGTACAACCGCCTCGAAATCAACCTTCGCGACGCGCAGGCTCCCGCGGTGCACGTGAAGGTGGAAGCCGACACGGTCAAGGTCGACTGACGCACCCCTGCGGCTTCATAAACGAACGGGCGCTCTCCACGACGGGGGCGCCCGATATTTTTTTTGGGAGAATCGTTCGGCTCAGCGGTAGGGCGTTTCGTCCCAGTCTTCGCGCGGCCGCACGGAAAAGTCGAGTTCGAGTCCGACCGCGTAGAGGGCGCGCTCCATAGTGTCGATCTTCGTTGCGTGCGCGAGGTCGAGAATGCGCGAGGCTTCGATCGGGCGCAGTCCCATGCGGCGCGAGAGTTCGGCCGTCGTGATGCCCGCTTCGAGGCAGCGGCGGCGCAAAAGCACCTTCACCGAGAGCAGGACGGAAAAGAAAAAGAGGCTGTCTCCGGGGAGCGCCCGGGGTTCGATGTCGGTTCGGCCTTCCTTGAGGCGTTCGTCGATTTTTTCGAGAAGGAGCGCCTGCGCCGCGTCGAGCGCTTCGCCCACGGTCGGCTCGACGACCGAGACGTCGTAGCCGCGAAAGCTGAGCCGGTATTGATCGTCGGAGAGAAGCGAAACGGTGTAGGGGAAAGTGAGGCGCATGGGAAGAAACCCTTCGGGAAGACTCCGAAATCCTAGCAAAAAGGAAAAAGCCGCGGTGAAGCGAACTTCACCGCGGCCCTCGGGAGTCGGCCCGAACGAGATCAGGCTTCCTTATAGCCCGTCACGTACTTGCCGGCCATGTAGCCCGACGTGTGCGCGAAGCCGCAGGCGTTGCCGCCGCAGTAGAAGGCGCCGTGCACGCCCGCGACGGTTTCGCCCGCCGCGTAGAGGCCCTTGATCGGCTTCATGTCCCAGCCGAGCACTTCGAAGTGTTCGGTGACGCGAACGCCGCCGCAGGAGAGGTTGTTCCAGGAGAACATGCGGATGAGGTAGTAGGGACCCTTTTCGATCTTCCACTCCTGATCCTTGCGCCCGAACTGCAGGTCGTTCTTCGTTTCGACGGCCTTGTTCCAGACGGCGAGCTGTTCCTTGAGGCCTTCGAGGTTCACACCGCTCTTTTCGCAGAGTTCTTCGAGCGTGTCGGCCTTCCAGAGGTTCTGGCCCTTCTGGAATTCGCTTTCGATGCGTTCGGCCGTCCAGGAGGGAAGACCCACGAGGGCGGAGAGCTTGATCTTCTGGAGCGTGCGCTGCCAGGTGGCTTCGTCGGCGAGAACGTAGTGGCAGCCGTCCGGATTGAAGGCGAGGCTCGGCGTCACGTGGCAGATGCCTTCCTTTTCCGTGATGAAGCGCTTGCCGTTCTTGTTGATGAGGATGCCGCCGTTGTTGGTGATGAACCACCAGCGGCAGTAGGGGCCGTTGCGCCCGTGCGTGACGATGCCGCAGGGATAGGAGGCGATGTACTGCATGTGCGAGAGCGGCGTGCCGAGGTCGCGAACGGCCGTGAGCATGGCTTCGCCGTCGCTCGTCGGGCAACCGATCACGACGCCCTTGCCCGCGACGTTCGGAACCCAGCGGTCGAGCGATTCGGCCGTGCCGGTGATGCCGCCCGTGGCCATGACGACGCCCATCTTGGCGCGGCAGGTGACCTTGTTCTTGCCTTCGCCGCATTCGACGCCGACGACGCGGTTCTGCGCCTCGTCATAGAAGAAGCGCCTCACGCCCATGCCGTGATGGATCTTGAGCTTGCGCTCTTCGAGCTGCTTCACAAGCACTTCGATGTAGTCGCGGCCCTTGAAGGAGTCCTGACGCATGCAGCGGTTGTGGGAGTGACCGGCATAGGGTTCGATGTGGTGCTTGGCGAGGCCGCGTTCGGCCAGCCAGTCGAAGGCTTCGCCCGAGTGCTTGGCGAAGGCGTAGACCGGTTCCTTCAGGCTCATGTGGTTGCCGTAGGCGATGATATCCTGCGCGAAGGCTTCCCAGGAGTCCTTGATCGAGGGATCGGCCTTCTGCATCTTCGTGCCGTAGGCGGCGAAAAGACCGCCGCAGAGGTTCGTCGCGGTGTGGAAGGGGCTCTGGCCCTTGTCGAAGATTTCCACCTTGGCGCCCGCGTCGTGGGCCTGGCAGGCGGCCATCATGCCCGCGCCACCGCAACCGAGGACGACGACGTCGGTTTCCATATCCCACTTTTCAGGGAGAGCGGTCAGCGTGCGCGCATGGGCAAGGCCCGGAAGGGCTGCGGCGGCGGCAGCGGTCGAAACCGCGGCGCCGAGGAAGTGACGACGGGACAAATCGGTTTTCGACATGATCATTCCCCCTTCATTTTGATGTTGAACGTATGGCAGTCATTGCATTCGAAGCGGGGCTTCGCGTGCATGCTGTGGCAATTCGAGCAGTCGGCCTCCCCGCGGTGCGAGGCGTGGGGGTTGGGCGTCATCGCCTTGGTGCGTTCGGCGACCTTGGCGTAGCTTTCGTGGCAGGTGAGGCACGTTTCCTTGGCCGGAGCGGTCATCTTGTCGCCCTGGTGGCAGGTCGTGCAGGGAAGCGACGAGTGGGGCCCGTTGATCGTGACGGCGCCGGCGGCGCCGACGAGACCGATCGAAAGCATCGTCGCGAGCAGTGCGGATTTGAGATGCATGGTAAGTCTCCCGATGGATGAGTGGCCGGCCGCCCGCAAGGAGCGGCCGACGAGGGTAAGGGGTCAGTGTTCGCCCGCAGCGTTGAGGACCGCGACCATGTCTTCGAGATACATGCGGGCGCGGTCAAGGGGCGAGAGCGTCAGCGCGAGTTCGGCGTTGCAGGCTTCGATCGAAATCGGCAGGCCAGGCAGATGTTTGAGAAGCGTCTTCAGGTCCGCCGCGCCCGTGCCGGGCGAGAGGCGGAAGTTGCGGGCCTGATAGAGGATCCCGTCCATGTCCTTGGGACGTTCGGCCGTGATGTCGCACATCTGGCAGTAGTGAAGCGACCCGGGCGGCAGCGCGTCGATGTCTTCATAGCGGTTGTCGGCGCGGAAGAAGTGGATCGGATCGACGAGCACGCCCGCGTTCGGACGGTTGACGCGCTTCATGGCGTCGCCCGCTGCCTTGACGGTCGCGATGTCGCACCAGGGCATGGGTTCGACGTTGAGGGTGAGGCCGTAGGGATGCGCGATTTCGCAGAGTTCGGCGAAGTTGTCGCAGAAGCGGTTGTAGTCGGGATCGTTCCCGGCGACGAGCACCTGCGAGGCGCCGAGGCGGGCGCCCGTTTCAAAGAAGGGCTTCCAGTTGATGGCGCGGGTGTCGGGCTTGACGCGCAGGATTTCGATGTCGAGCACCTTGACGCCCGTGGCGCGCAGGTTGGCTTCGACTTCGCGGATCATCGGGGTGTCGCCGATCATGTCCCACTGCGTTTCCGTGGGCGTGGCGGGAACCAGACGGATGCCGACGTGGCTGTAGCCCGCCTTGGCGGCGCAGAGCACCTGATTGGCGGGGGAGACGTCGAGCACCGTGAGGGCGGCCAGACTGATGGGGCGCGGAAGCTTGAGGGGTTCAAACTTGCGGTCTTCAAGCTTGACGGGCTGAACTTTGGCCTGGGCCGTGCGGGCAAGGCCGGCACCGGCGGCGAGAAGGGCGGAGGCCGTCAGAAAACGGCGTCGGGCGATGGTCATGGGAGGGATCCTTTTTTGTTGGGATGGAACCGTTTCTCGGTACGCCCTTAATCCTAGAGATCCCTCCGTCTTTCTAATACCGCCCGCGGGAGGTAACCGTGAGCGGTTTACTTCGGCGCCGCGGCCGCCTCCTCGCCCGCGATGCGTCCGAATACGAAGCAGTCGATGAGGCTGTTGCCGCCGAGGCGGTCCCTCCCGTGAATGCCGCCCGTCGTTTCGCCCGCGGCGTAGAGCCCGGGAATCGGTTTTCCGGCGCGGTCGAGAACGCGCGCGTGCGTGTCGATCGCGAGTCCCCCGCAGGTGAAGTGCACGGCGAAGCGTTCTTCGCCGAAGTAGTAGGGCGGCGTGTCGATGCGCTGCGTAAAGACGGTGCGCCCGAAGAGGTCGTCGCGGTTTCGGTCGACCGCCTCGTTGTAGCGGCGAAGGGTTTCGCGAAGCTTCGCTTCGGGAATTTCCATGGCCTGCGCCATCTCTTCGAGGTTAGCCGCCGCCTGCACGGCGCCCTTGGCGAGCTTCGGACCGAAGGTCGCGTTTTTCTTCGACTGCGAGTCGGTGATGACCCAGAAGCGCGAGTCGGGCTGCTTGAGGATCGCTTCGTAGAGCGCGCCGAAGCGCTCCTCTTCGTTGACGAAGCGCTCCCCGCGGATGTTCACCCAGACTTCCGCGCCGGCGTAGTCGGTGACGCGCCCGCCGATGAAGGGAATGAGCTGGATGTGCGCCATGCCGACCGTCTTCGCGCCGATTTGCTCGGCCATTCGGATGCCGTCGCCCGTCGCGCCGTCGAGCGTCTGTCCTTCCGGATTGGCGGTCGTTCTGAGGCCTTCGTGAAGACGGGGATCGAAGCGGCGCCGCATGACGGGGTTCGCCGTGAAGCCGCCCGTCGCGAGCACGACAGCGGGCGCGCGAAACCGCAGGGGCTCGCCCCGGGGATCGCGGGCGAGAACGCCCGTGACGCGCCCGGCTTCGGTGAGAAGCGCTTCGGCGCGGGTGCGGTAGTGAATGTCGACGCCGAGGCGCTTGGCCGCGGAGAGGAGCGTCTGCACGTAGTCGTAGCCCGCCCGCACGGAGCCCGTCGAGATGTTGCGCACGGCCGTGGACGACACCGCCCGGAAGGGCTCGAGATTCCAGCGCACGCCGAGCTGTATGAGCCAAATCACGGCGTCGTAACTTTTTTGCGCGAGAAGCCGCACGAGTTCGGGATCGGATTCGGGCCCGCCCGCCTCCAGGGTGTCGCGCACGAAGCGCTCGATGTTTTCGTCGCGCTCTCCCGTTTCCGAATCGGGAAAGGCGACCGAGACGGATCCCGTCGAGAGAATGGAATGGCCGCCCAAAAGCGGAGCCTTTTCGAGAAGCGCCACGCGGCGCGCTCCCGACTGAAGGGCCGACACCGCGGCGGAAAGTCCCGCCGCGCCCGACCCCACGATCACGACGTCGAAGGAAAGCTCCCGGGCTTTGACGGGCGCCTCCGAGGCGGGCAGGGCAAAGGGCGCCGAAAGCCCGAGGGCCAGGGCGGAATTAAGAAAGCGTCGTCTTTGCATCAGCGTACCCCGATTCGAATGCGAGCCGCGTGAGTTCGGCGGGCGAATGCACGCCGAGCTTTGCAAAGGCGTTCGCCCGGTGCATCTTGACCGTGCTCACTTCGAGCCCGAGATCGCGCGCGATCACCTTGTTGGCCTTTCCTTCGAGCACGGCGTGCACCACGTCCTTTTCGCGCGGCGTGAGCGTCTCGAAGCGGTTTCGCCGCTCCGACTCCTCGCGCTCGCGCACGTGTTCGTCGACCGACGCCGCGACGGCGCGGGAGACCTTCTGAACGAAGACCATCGGATCGACGGGCTTTTCAAGAAAGTCGACGGCGCCGTGGTGGAGCGCGTGCACGGCCATGGTGATGGTGCCGTGGGCGGACAAAAAGAGGATCGGAAGCTTCGAGCCGCGGCGCACGAGTTCGTCCTGCACGTCGAGCCCCGTGAGACCGGGCATGCGCACGTCGAGCACGATGCAGCCCGGTCCCTCGAGCGTGTCGCGCTCGAGAAAGTCGCGTCCGTCGGTGTAGCGCGCCACGTCCCAGCCCATCGTTTCGAGGAGCATGGCGAAGGATTCTCCGAGCGCGGGGTCGTCGTCAACAATGCGGATGAGAGGTCGGGTCATGGTCGGTCGTCTGCGGGTTCGTTGTCGGGGTCGTTCGGGTTGAGGGTGTCAAAGCGCACCGTGACGCGAAGTCCTCTTTCGGGGAGGCGTTCGATCGTGAGCGTCGCGCCGTGTTCGTCGACGATGTTGCGCACGATCGCAAGGCCGAGTCCGAGGCCGCCCTCCTTGACGCTTTCGCTCACCTTGAGAAGTTTGGCAAAGATTTCGTCGGAAAGGGTCGGGCCGTCGTCGGTTACGCTCAAGACCGCGCCGAATTCGTCGGTGCGCGCGAGCTTCACCGTCACGGTGCCGCCCTCGGCCGCGTCGAGCGCCTGCACGGCGTTTTTGACGAGATTGAGAACGAGAAGCTCGAGTTCAAGCGGATCGCCCGCGACGAAGACGTTCGGCGCGACTTCGCGGCGCACGGTCGTTTGCGGGCCGGGCTTGAGGTGCGAGAGCGCCTCGTCGATCGTTCGGCCAAGGTCGACGGGCTCGGGCGTGCGGCGCTGCCGCTTGGCGTAGCCGCGGACGCGGTCGACGATTTCGGCCATGCGGCGCGCTTCGTTCTGGGCGCCCTCCATGGCGCGCTCGGCGACGGGGTCGTCCTTGATCGATTCGCCCGAGCGCATGCGAAGCACCGCTAGGAAGTTGAGGACGGCGCCCATGGGCTGCTTCAATTCGTGCGCGATCATGGCGCAGAGCTGGCTGATCGCCCCCATGCGCTCAAGCGAGGCGAGCCGTTCGCGCGCGGCCTCTTCCTTGCGGGCGAGGAGCTCCTTTTCGCGAAGGGTCTTCGTGAGCGCCGCCGTGCGGTGTTCGACGAGCCGCTTGAGACGGTATTCGTTGGCGATGAGGAGAAGAACGAGCAACAGGGCGAAGACGGCATAGCGGCCGTAGCGCTTCCAGAGCCCCGAAAGGGACGTGTCGTCCAAAACGGCCCAGCGGCCGAGGTGGAGTTCCTGATAGAGGTTCGATACGCTGCGAAGGTCGCTCGTCGCCACCCATTCGTAGCCGTCGGCGTGTCCGCTCTCGAGTAGCGCCGTGAGAAAGTCCCGGGTGAGTTCGTTGGGCGTCCACGGGAGAATCCCCGCCGTGATGTCGGGGTAGAGGGCGGTCGAGCGCGAACAGGCGAGCGCGCCGTCGGGCGGAAGTCCGATCACCCGAAGAAGACCGGGTTCGACGAGTCCCTCCTCCTGAGCGCGCTCGAGTGCGCAGGCGGGGAGAATCGACACGTCGGCGTCGCCCGAGAGCACGGCCGAGAGGACGTCGGGGACGGTGAAGGTGAGAAAGTTCACGCCCGAGAAGAACTTCTCGTCGGAGAAGCCCTTTTCGCGCAGCATGAGGCGCACGGCCGGATAGCCGTCCACCGAGTGCGGGAGGGTTGCGGCGGCCTTCTTGCCGCGCAGGTCCTCGAGTGTCCTCAGATCCGTTCGGTCGCTTCGCACGACGAGCGCGGCGCCGATCGACGCGACGGCCGAGGCCGCCCGGTCGGTCTTGCGCGTCGCGACGGGATGCGCGCCGATGTCGTTGAGGACGTTCAGAAAACACCAGGCTGAGCAGATGAGAAGGTCGGGGCGTTCGCGTTCGATGTCGTTGAGGAGATCGTGTTCCGCAATCTGCACGACGTGCACGACGTCGTCGGGGCGCAACTTCTCCATCTCCGACACCACGGGGGTGACGGTGGTCGCGGCAAAGCCGGGCTCCGTCGTCGTGACGACGCCGAGCCGGAGGACGGCGGCCGAACTCGGCGTAGCCGAGAGGAAGGCGCCGAGACAGAGGGCGAGTGCGGTGGAGCAAAGCGGGAGCATGATTCGGAACGGGTGGCGTTCGAATCATTCTATCCGCAGAGAGAGGCGGTAGGACGGCGGGGAAAACGCGGGCAAAAAAAAATGACGCCCTTGCGGAGCGTCAATTTTTCGCCTTGCGGCCCTCTACGAAAGTTTGGTGCCCGGAAGAGGACTCGAACCTCCACGCCCGTGAAGGCGCCAGCACCTGAAGCTGGTGCGTCTACCAATTTCGCCATCCGGGCTTCCGTAGAGGAAATGAATTTTGCCTGAAGTCGGAGAATTTGTCAAGGGGGAAGTTGAAAAAAGTCCGAAAAAGTTGCGCGCACCGACAAGGAAGGGCGGTTGCCGGAGGAAAAACGCGGGGAGAAATCCCTTGCCGCGGGGGAGGAACGGGGAGCGTCGCCAATTTGCCCGTATGCGACGCAACGCGTCGCGCGGATCCGTTATCCTTTCCTCCGACAACGTTCTGTTGTCGCGGCACGGGTTACGAAACGACCCGTCCTTCTTCCAACCTATCGTTTTGACAATCATGGCCAAGAAAAAGAACATCGCCGTCGAACCGGCAACGCTTACGCCGGAACAAATGAACGCGGCGCGGGCCCTCTTTGCGGAGGACTCGTGCGTCTATACCCTGCGTCAACTCAAGAAACACCTGACGCAGAAACTTGCGTGGTCGCGCGGAGCGGCCAATGCGGGAGCGCTGGCGCTGATGGAAGAAGGGCCAGTCGTTTCCGTGCGGCACGAAACGTACTACCGGGGTCAAAAGGCCGAGCCCGTGCTCGTGGAATACCGCGACGAGGCGCTCACGGACGCGGACGGCAAAAGCGAGCCCGCGAGCCTTCAGAAGGCGCTGCCGGGCGACCTCTACGAGGCCTACCGGGGGCCCGACCGCTTCGTCGTGGACCGCTTCGTGCGGCACACGAAGCTGCGCTGGCTCGTGCGTCTGGAAGATCACGCCGACGGCTTCTACACCATGGTGACGGAAAACGCTTACGAGCCGATCTTCTTTCGCGTGCCCGACGGCGTGAAGCCGAGACCGCAGTCGAATTTCGTCTACGAAGTCGAAGTGGACGAAGAAAAGGAAAAGGAGGGCGACGTCCTCCTCGACTACGAGGACTATCTTGCGGAGAACTGGGAGGGGTTCGGCTACCGAAACTACACCTGGCCCGCCCGGATCGTGCGCCGCATCGCGCGCCGCGACGAGCCCTTGGGGGTGCTCAAGATCGCCGAGGAGCGCCACGGCATCCGCACGGAATTTCCCGACGAGGTGAAGGACGAAGCCAAGGAGATCCCGCAGGAGGTCTCGGCGTCGCAGCGGCGCGGGCGCGTCGACCTGCGCGACGTTCCCTTCGTCACGATCGACGGCGAGGACGCGCGCGACTTCGACGACGCGGTCTACTGCGAAAAGTCGGGGGACGGCTGGCGCCTTCTCGTCGCGATCGCCGACGTGAGCCAGTACGTGAAGCCCGATCATCCGCTCGACCGGCAGGCGCAGGCGCGCGGCACCTCCGTCTACTTCCCGACGGCCGTGATTCCGATGCTTCCCGAAGCGCTCAGCAACGGAATCTGCTCGCTCAACCCCAACGTCGACCGCCTCACGATGGTGTGCGACGCCCTGATCGACGCCGAAGGGAAGACGACCGCCTATCAGTTCTATCCGGCCGTGATCCGCTCGCACGCGCGGCTTACCTACACGCAGGTGTGGTCTGCCCTCTCGGGCGAGGACGCGGGCTTCGAGGCTTTGGGCGAGCGGCTCTTTGAGGTCGAGCGCCTCTACGAACTCTACAAGGTCCTTCACGCCGCGCGTGAAAAACGCTTTGCGCTCGACTTCGAGTCGAGCGAAATCAAGGCGCTCATCAACGAGGAGAAGGGCACGATCGATCGCTTCGAGCCCTACCGCATCACGGATGCGAACCGCCTCATTGAAGAGTGCATGCTCGTCGCGAACGTCGCCGCGGCGGACTTCGTTCTGCGTAACGAGAAGCTCACGCTCTTTCGCGTGCACGACAAGCCCGAAGAGGAGCGTCTGCAGGATCTGCGCCGCATCCTTCGGGCCTACAAGCTCAAACTCTCGGAGAACTCCCCCTCGGGCTTCGCAAAGCTCCTCGAAGCGGTGAAGAAGTCTCCTTCGACTTCGCCCCTGCAGATCGCGGTGCTGCGCACGATGTCGCGCGCCCTCTACAGTCCCGACAACATCGGGCACTACGGCCTGCAGTACGAGCACTACGCGCACTTCACGAGCCCGATCCGCCGTTACCCGGATCTGCTCCTGCACCGCACGATCAAGGCGATTCTCGCCAAGCGCACCTATCACCCGAAACTCTATTCGGAAACGGGGATCGAAGGCTTCCACGCGCAGAAGCTCGGTTTTCGCCCGGCCTTTGAGAAGCCCGTCAAGGAGCTCGCCAAGGCGGAGCGCGACCACGAGGTCTGGCGTCGTCTGGGGCTTCTCTGTTCGATTGCGGAGCGGCGCGCCGACGACGCCTCGCGCGACGTGATGAACTGGCTCGCCTGCGAGTGGCTCTCGAAGCGCCCGAACGTTCGCTACGCCTCGACCGTCGTCAACGTCCTCGACTCGGGCGTCATCGTGCGGCTTGACGACTCGGGCCTCGAAGGCTACGTGCACGTCTCGAACCTCGGGGGCGACTACTTCACCGCGATGGAGGGGCAGCTCGTCGGAGACGAAGGCGAAGTCATCCGCATCGGCAAGCAGATGCAGGTCGTCCTCGACGAAGTCGACTTCGAAAAGAGGCGCTTTTCCTTCAGGAGGGCGTTTGAGAGCGGAAAGCGCCAGAAGAAAGGCCGCCGCCGCTACGACTGGTACGACGACGTTCCCTTCTGAGACGCTCGAAAATCCGTGCCGCAGCGCACGGGATCCCGTCGTCTTTGGCTACAATGACGGCACTCTTTAACGTGAAGGAGGTCCCTTTTGCAAGGAAGGGGCCTCCCGCTTTTTTCACCCAACGGAAACTCTCGTGAAGAACTCTGTCTTAGCGGGCTTTCACGCCGTAGGCGCCCGTCTGCGCACGGCGCCCGAAACGATCTCGGTCGTCTATGCCGATCCCTCGCGCCGCGACAAGCGCATGCGCGACATGCGCGAAAAACTGCTCGCCGCGGGCGTGCGCGTCATGAATGCCGACGCCAAGCGCTTGGACGGCATGGCTTCGGGCGTTCCTCATCAGGGGATCGTGGCGCTTGCCGAAGAAACGCACGTCGAACTCGACTTCGCCGACCTCCTCGATCAGATCACCGACAAGACTCTGCTCCTGATCCTCGACGGCGTCACCGATCCGCGCAACTTCGGCGCCTGCCTTCGCACGGCCGACGCCGCGGGCGTGCAGGCCGTGGTGGTGCCGCGCGACCGTTCGGCCGGGATGACGCCCGCCGCCATGAAGGCCGCCGCCGGGGCCGCCGAAACGGTTCCCGTCGTGACGGTGACGAATCTCGCCGCCTCGATCGTGGAGCTTCGCGACGCGGGCGTGACGGTCGTCGGCACGGCGGGCGAAGCCGTGAAGTCGATCTACGACTTCGAGCAGACGCGCGCCTTCGCCTGGGTGCTCGGCGCCGAAGGGGACGGCCTTCGTCAGCTCACGCGCAAGCGCTGCGACGATCTCGCCGCCATCCCGATGACGGGGGCGGTGGAGAGCCTCAACGTGTCGGTCGCCGCGGGCATCTGCCTCTTCGAGAGCGTGCGCCAGCGACTCGCCGCGAAGTAACAAAAAACTCGCGAAAATTTCACACAAACCCGAGGATTTCTAATACAATCCTCTACTTTCTGTCCTTGCTACACCAGAAGAGACGCTCTGGGTAGCTTTTTCCGCAAGGAGGCTAAATGCGTCACTACGAACTTTGCATCATTGTGCATCCGGATCAGAGCGAACAGGTTCCCGCGATGATCGAGCGCTACAAGACGCTCATCGCCGAACAGGGCGGTAAGATCCACCGCATCGAAGACTGGGGCCGTCGCCAGCTCGCCTACCCGATCGAAAAGCTCGTGAAGGCTCACTACGTCCTTCTCAATATCGAATGCGGCCACGAAACGCTCGCCGAAATTGAGAACGGGTTCCGTTTCAACGACGCCGTCCTGCGTCACCTCACGATCAAGACCAAGAAGGCCGAAACGGCTCCTTCTCCCATGATGAAGGCCGTTGAAAAGGAAGAAGCCAAGAAGGTCGCCGCGGAAGCCGCCGCTGCCGCCGCTGCCGAAACGGCTGCCGCCTAAGGGTCGAGTCCTCTTCGGACGATCACACAGAACATTCAGCGTTCGGACGACGTGAACATCGTAACCATGAGCGGCAAGCTCGTCGGACGTGAGGCGGTCCGCTTCACGCCCGCAGGCATCGAGGTGTTCGAAGGTACCTTCCACCATCGGGTGGAATTGACGGAGGCGGGTCATCCGCGGACGGTGGAATTCGATTTTCCCGCCGTCAGTTACGGAGATCTCGCCCGGGAACTCAACGCTCTCCCTCTCGGAGGCGACTATGTTCTCAAAGGGTTCTTCGCCCCCCGCTCGAGCCGTTCGCATCGTCTGATCGTACACATAACGGAATACAATTCAAGGAGCTAATCATGGCTTTTGGTGCTAAGGGTAAGGGTAAGCCTCGCCGTGCCAACCAGCAAAATTCGCTTTTCAAGCGCAAGAAGTTCTGCCGCTTCACGGCCGAACACGTTGAGCAGATCGACTACAAGGATATCGATACGCTTCGCGACTTCATCCAGGAAAACGGCAAGATCATGCCGGCCCGTCTGACGGGTACGAAGGCCCACTATCAGCGTCAGCTCGATACGGCCATCAAGCGTGCGCGCTTCCTCGCGCTCCTTCCGTACACGGACAATCAGTAATTTTCCGGGAGTGAATCCAAATGCAAGTCATTCTGCTCGAAAAGATCACCCATCTCGGTAACCTCGGCGACATCGTCAAGGTGAAGGACGGCTACGGCCGCAACTTCCTCATCCCGACCGGCCGTGCCAAGCGCGCCACGAAGGCCGCCATCGCCGAATTCGAAGCCCGCCGTGCCGAGCTCGAAAAGGCCCAGGCCGAACGCATCGCCGCCGCTCAGGCTCTCGCCGACAAGCTCAACGGCGTTGAAATCACGATCGCCAGCAAGTGCGGCGTCGACGGCCGTCTCTTCGGTTCCGTCACCAACGCCGACATCGCCGAAGCGGTCGACGCCCTCGGCTTCCAGATCAAGAAGTCCCAGGTCCGCACGCCGCTCGGCGCGATCAAGTCCATCGGCGACTACCCGATCACGATCGGTCTCGCCACGGACATCACCGCCGACATCACCGTCAAGGTTGTGGCCGAAGCCTAATCGGGTCTCTTCGAAGATCTTCGAAAAAAGGGTTCTCTCCTTCGGGGGCGAACCCTTTTTGCTTTTGGTTGCGCTTGACGACTCCGCCCCGCGGGGGCGAAAACCGCCCCCTCTGCTACAATCTTTTTCCCAATCCTTTCTTCGGTGATCCTTTCGATGCCTGAAGCCCCCAAAAACCGCAACCTGCCCGACGATCCCGCGCACGGCCTCAGAACGCCGCCTCAGTCCATTCAGAGCGAACAGGCGGTGCTCGGCGGTCTCCTGATCGACAACACCGCGCTCGACAGCGTGGCCGATCTGATCACGGCCGAAGACTTCTGCCGGCGCGATCATCAGATCATCTACGAGCACATCGTCTCGCTCATTCAGCACGGCAAGCCCGCCGACATCGTGACGGTGGGCGAGAGCATCAAGAATTCGGGCGCGCAGACGGCGCTCGCCGACGGGCAGTACCTGCAGTCGCTCTTCTCGAACACGCCTTCGGCCGCGAACATCCGCCGCTACGCGGAAATCGTGCGCGACCGCGCGATGCTGCGCCAGATGATTCAGGTGGGCGAGGGGATGGTGACGAACGCCCTCAATCCGCAGGGGCGCGATCCCGAGGAACTCCTCGACGAAGCCGAGCGCGAAGTGCTCGCGATCAACGAGCGAAACGCGCGCGGCCGCCAGGGCTTCCGCTCGCTTTCGACCCTCGTGCGCGAAGTCTCCGAGCGCATCATCGAGCTCTATCAGAACAAGGACAATTCCGAAGTCACGGGCGTCGCGACGGGCTTTCCGAACCTCGACCGCGTGACGGCGGGCTTTCAGCGGGGCGACCTCATCATTCTCGCGGCGCGTCCCTCCATGGGCAAGACCGCGCTCGCCCTCAACATCGCCGAAAACATCGGCGTGCGCCAGGAACTCCCGGTGGCGATCTTCTCGCTCGAAATGGGGGCGGACCAGCTCACGCAGCGTCTGATCGCCTCGGTCGGGCGTCTTGATTCGCAGCGCCTTCGCAAGGGGGCCCTCAACGACGAGGAATGGGACAAGTTCACGGCCGCCGTGAGCATTCTCGAAAAGAAGCCCATTCACATCGACGACACGGGGAACATGACCGTCACGTCGCTCTCGACCCGTGCGCGCCGCCTCATGAACCAGACAGGCCCGCTCGGGCTCATCGTGGTCGACTACCTGCAGCTCATGGTCGGCAAGGGCGAAAACCGCACGACGATCCTCTCGGACATCTCGCGCGGCTTGAAGAGCCTCGCCAAGGAACTGCACTGCCCGATCGTCGCGCTCTCGCAGCTCTCGCGAAGCGTCGAATCGCGAACCGATCACCGTCCGATGATGTCGGACCTTCGCGAGTCGGGCGCCATCGAACAGGACGCCGACGTGATCCTCTTCATTTATCGAGACGTGCGCTACAACCCCGACGCCGACAAGAACGCGGCCGAAGTGATCGTCGCCAAGCAGCGTAACGGCCCGGTCGGGACGCTCCGAATGACCTTCCTCGGCGAACTCACCCGCTTTGAGGCGACGGCCGACGAAGGCTATTGGGACGGCGCGGAATAAGGAGAATCATCATGGAATGGTTGACGAGCATCGACTGGTTCGCCCTCTGGTGTTGGGCGGGGGCGCTCATCCTCATCGCCGCGGGCTTTGCGGGGACGATCATCCCCGCGATTCCGGGGCTGCCCCTCATCGCCGTGGGCGCCTGGCTCATCGGCTGGGCGGGCGACTTTCAGGAGGTGGGCTGGAAGACGATCGCCTTTCTCGGCGTTCTCGCCGTGATCGGGGTCGTGGTCGACACGGTCGCCCAGACGGCGGGCGCGCAGCGCGCGGGCGCTTCGAAGGAGGGGATTCTCGGGTCCCTCATCGGCACCGTGGTCGGCGTCTTCCTGGGCGGCATCGTCGGGATTCTCATCATGCCCTTGGTCGGGGCCGCGATCGGCGAATTCTGGGCCAAGCGCGACCTCCTGCACGCGGGCCGCGTGGGGCTTGCCACCTGGATCGGCATGATCATCGGCACGGTCGTCAAGGTGGCGCTCGCCTTCACCATGACGGGCACGCTCTTCGCGGTCTATTTCCTCTGAGCGACGTTCCGTCTTTTCCATACAAAACGCCCTTTCGGTTCGATCCGAAAGGGCGTTTCGCTTGGGCGGTCCGGAAAGTCGCTTTAGAGCACTTCCGCCGCGTATTCCGCAAGGCGGCTTCGTTCGCCGCGCGAGAGCGTGAGCGTCGCCGCGTGCTCCCAGCCGAGGAAGCGCTCGACCGCGTAGGTGAGGCCGGAACTTCCTTCGGTGAGGTAGGGCGTGTCGATCTGCGCGAGGTTGCCCAGACACACGATCTTCGTGCCCGGACCCGCGCGGGTGATGAGGGTTCGCATTTCCTTGGGCGTAAGGTTCTGCGCTTCGTCGATCAGAACGAATTTGCGCTGGAAGGTGCGACCGCGCATGAGGGACATGCTCTTGACGTTGAGGCGCTGCTCAAGGACGCCGCGCGTCGTCTTCGCCTCCCAGGCCTTCATGTCCTTCGTGCCCGCGAGGACGTCGAGGTTGTCGTAGATGGCGCCCATCCAGGGGACCATCTTTTCCTCTTCCGAGCCCGGAAGATACCCGATGTCTTCGCCCACGCTCACGGTGGCGCGCGTGACGAGGATTTCGTCGAAGCGGTGTTCGTCCACCGTCATCGCGAAGGCCGCCGCCAGACTCATGAGGGTCTTGCCGGTTCCCGCCTGACCGAGAATCGTCACGAAGTCGATGTCGGGCGAGAGCAGGAGATTGAGGGCGGCGTTCTGTTCGACGTTTCGGGCGTGGATCCCGAAAAGCTTGTCGCCCGTCTTCGTGTAGTCCTTGAGGAGCGTCATCGTGATGCGCGTGCCTTCGATCGCGGTGACCCGCGCCGCAAAGGGCGTGCCCACGTCGGAGGGAATCCAGAGGATTTCGTTCATGACGAAGTCGCCCGGGGTCGACGTGAGGAAGCTGTAGGTCGCAACCCCGTTTTTCTCGCCGCTCTCAAGCGTCGGCGCGACGATCGTCCAGAAGTCGTTCGAGAGCGCGCGGATCCCCGGGAAGAGAAGGTCCGTGTCGTCCAAGACCTTGTCGGAGAAATAGTCTTCCGCGGGGAGCCCCAGGGCGGTCGCCTTGATGCGCATGTTCACGTCCTTCGAAACGAGGACGGCGACGTGTTCGGGGAAGTGCGAGGCGAGGCCGCTCACGATGGCGAGAATGCGGTTGTCCCCCTTGTTGGCGGGGAGTTCCGGCGGCAGCGGCGCCGCGACGGGTGCGGTTTCGAAGTAGAGCTTCCCGAGGGCCTCGGTGTTGCCGAGCGCCGAGAGGTCGAGCCCCTCCGAGAGGGGACGTCCGGCGTGGGCCTCGAGAAGCGAGTCGAGCGTGCGCGAGAGGCTGCGGCCGTTGCGGGCGACTTCGGTCGTGCCGACCTTGTGGTTGTCGAGCTCCTCGAGCGTCGTCATCGGCAGGAACACGTCGTGCTCGGCAAAGCGGAAGAGGCAGCGCGGATCGTGCAGAAGCACGTTCGTGTCGAGCACGAAGAGCTTCTTGCGGTCTTCGCGCACGACGGCGCGCCCGCGGCGGTGGCTCGCGGGCTTCACGGCGGTCTTTCCCTGCGTCGCCGCGGCGAAGAGCTGGTCGGCGGTGGGCAGGTCGCTCGGACGCGCGGGTTCGGCGGCGGGCGGCGGCACGTAGACGCTTTCCGTCGGGACCGTCGCGGGCTTTTCTTCCGAAGGAGCCGCCTTTCGGTCGGACGGGGCCGCGGGAGCGGCCGTTTCGGCCTGCGCAACGGGTGCGGCCTTCGTCGTCTCTTTCCGAGCGGTTTCCTTCTTTGCCGCGGCGGCGACGGGCGCTTTCTTCTGCTTTTTCTTCGCGCTCTTTTCGGCGGGCTTTGCGGGTTGGGATTCTTTCGTCGGGGCGGCGGCCGTTTCGGCGGGGGCCGCGGGTTCGACGGGACGGGGGTTGCGCGCGCGGATGCGTTCGCGCAGTTCTTCGAGCGTTTCGCTTCGGGGCGCTTCTTCGCGGGCGGACGCCTTCGTGCGGGTCGTCGCGAGTTTCGCGCCGAGTTCGCTCGGTGCGGGAGGTAGGGGCATGATTCGTTTCTCCGGCCGATCCTATCGGCCTTGTATCGGTGGTGAAGCCAACGCTTCGGTGCACGAGTCATTCTAAGGGGGCGGGTCGGGCGCGTGGCGGAACTAGGCCGAAAGAAGAGGACGCGGCGAAAAGCGGCGCATCCCTCCGTTTCGCCTTCCGTTTTCGGGTAGGATGAAACGAAAAGCCGCCGAGTCCGAGAGGCTCGGCTTACGACAGTATTTTCTGACGAGGAGTGGCGCGATGCACTACGTATCCACGCGGGGCGACAAGAACGCCCGGGCGTTCACCGACATCAGCTTCACGGCCTTTGCACCCGACGGCGGGCTCTGGATGCCCGACGAAGTGCCGCAAGTGACGCCGGAAAAGCTCCATACCTGGCTCGGGACCGATTATGCGGGTCTCGCCTTTGAGATCTTCCATCTCTTCGCGCCCGAAATTCCGCGCCGCGACCTGTGGACGCTCTGCCGGGACGTCTATCAGCCCAAGGAATATCCCTATCGCCGCAATCCCTTCGACGCGGAGGCGGTGACGCCCGTGACGTGGCTTCGCGACGGCGTGGCGCTTCTCGAACTCTCGAACGGTCCGACGCTCGCCTTCGACGACCTGTCGCTTCGCTTTGCGTCGCTCTACCTGCAGCGCGTGCTCCCCGAAGAAAAGCGTCCGCGGATTCTGCTCGGCGCCACCTCGGGCGACATGGGGGCGTCGGCCGCGCATCACTTCGCGAACCTCCCCGGGGTCGACCTCGTCCTCGTGAGTCCGAAGGACCGCATGTCGCAGTGTCAGGCCCGGATTCTCTACAACGAGACCGCCCCGAACGTTCATCACCTCGTGGGCGAAGGGACCTTCGACGACTGTCAGAACCTCGTCAACCGCGTGCTCGCGGACGAGGTCTTCTGCCGCGAACACGGGATCGGCGCGATCAACAGCACGCTCTGGATCCGCATCGTTTCGCACCTCGTCTACTACTTCTGGTCCTACCTGCAGGCGGTCGACCGCGTGGGCGAGGAAGTGGTCTACGCCGTCCCCGCGGGCAACTTCGGCAACGCCTACGCCGGATGGCTCGCCAAGCGCATGGGGCTTCCCATCATGCGCCTCATCGTTGCGACGAACGAAAACGACACGTTCGACCGCTTCGTGCGCACGGGAGTCTACCGTCCGCGTCCCTCGAGCGAAACGATTCAGACGACCTCGCCTTCGATGGACATCTCGCGCGCTGCGAACGTGGAGCGCTTCCTCTACAGCTTCCTCAACGGCGACAGCCGCCGCGTGCGCGAACTGATGGTGCTTCTTGACGATACGGGCGAATTCCAGCTTTCCGCCGAAGAGTTCGCGAGGCTTCGCCGAAGCGGCCTCTCGTCGGGCTCGTCCGACCATCCGAACCGCCTCGAGATCATCGAGGAGATGTACCTGAACCACCACGTCTTCGTCGATCCGCACACGGCCGACGCCCTCTATTCGGGGATCATTCTCCATCCCGTGGGCGTCAAGACGCTCTGCCTCGAGACGGTGCAGCCCGTGAAGTTCCCGCGCATGGTGCGCGCCGCCACGGGTCACAACCCCGAGTGGCCGTTCGGCTACAAGGAGCCGCCCGAAATCGTGACGCCGCCCGCCTCGCACGCACTTACGCAAGAGTGGCTGCGCGGCGCCGTTTCGGAGATCGGACGGTGACGCGGCCCGTCGTGATCGGGTTCGTAGGCCGCTCGGGATCGGGAAAGACCACGCTTCTCGAGCGGCTCGTCGCGATCTTTCGCGCCCGCGGCCTTCGGGTCGCGGTCCTCAAGGACGCGCACCACGGCTTTTCGATGGACAAGCCCGGAAAGGACAGCTGGCGCTACCGCGAAGCGGGGGCCGAGACGGTCGTCGTGCGAAGCGACGCGCGCTGGGCGGTGCTTCATGAAACCCCCGCGGGCCGCGCGGGCGTCGAAGAGCTTCTCGCCCACGTGGGCGACGTGGACCTCGTTCTCGTCGAAGGCTTCAAAAACGAGGGCGACTACCCGAAGTACGAGGTCTTTCGCCCCGACGCGACGCCCGAGGGACCGCTTTTCCCCGGCGCCCTTCTTGCGGGGGTCGTCTCGAACGTCTCGGCCGAGACGCTCGGCACCGACCTTCCGGTCCTCCCGATCGACGAGCCCGAGCGCGTGGCGGCCCATTTGTTCGAGAGGCATCTTCGCCGCTAAAATAAGCGGCGACTTTCATTTTGGAAAAGGCCTTTGCCGGAGGGCGAAGGAAAGACGATGATTTCTTACACCGAAGCGCTTTCGAGACTGATGGCGGGCGCGAGCCCCATTACCGAAACGGAAACCGTTCCGCTCCTCTACAGCACGGGCCGCATTCTGGCCGAAGACGTGGGGAGCCCCGTGGCGGTGCCGGGTTGGGACAATTCGCAGATGGACGGCTACGCCGTGCGTTTCGCCGAAGCGACGGAGGGCGCGGTCCTTCCCGTTTCGCAGCGCATTCCGGCGGGGTCCGTAGGCGAAGCCCTGAAGCCGGGCACGGTCGCGCGCATCTTCACGGGGGCGCCGGTTCCCGAAGGCGCCGACGCCGTCGTTCCGCAGGAAGAAACCGAAGTGACGCCCGAAGGCGTGCGGTTTCTCGCTTCGGCCCGCGAGGGCGCCTGGATTCGCCGCCGCGGCAGCGACGTCGAACAGGGGTCGATCATCGCCTCGCGCGGCACGCGCCTGACGCCCGCCGTGATCGGCGTGATCGCGAGCGTCGGCCGCGCCTACGTGACGGTGTACCGCCGTCTGCGCGTGGGCGTCTTCTTCTCCGGGGACGAGCTTGTGCAGCCCGGAGAACCCCTGCCGCCGGGCGGCATCTACAATTCGAACCGCTTCATGATGCGCAGCCTCCTTCTCACGCTCGGCTGCGAAGCCTACGACCTCGGAAGCGTCCCCGATTCGCCCGAGGCGACGAGGGCGGCGCTCGAGCGCGCCGCGGAGACGACCGACGTGATTCTGTCGACGGGCGGCATGTCCGTGGGCGAAGAGGACCACATCAAGCCCGCCGTCGAGGCGCTCGGAAAGCTCGACGTCTGGCGCGTGCGCGTGAAGCCCGGAAAGCCCCTCGCCTTCGGACAGGTGAAGGACGTTCCCTTCATCGGCATTCCGGGGAACCCCGTCGCCGCCTTCGTGATCTTCCTCATGATGGCGCGTCCCTTCCTTCTTCGCCGCATGAGCTCGAACGACATTGAAGTGCAGCCGCAGCTCGTGCGCGCCGACTTTGATTGGTTGAAGCCCGGAGACCGCGAGGAATTCCTGCGCGTTCGCCGCAACGCCGAAGGGGGCCTTGACCGCTATCCCAATCAGAATTCGCAGGTCCTTTCCTCCTGCGCCTGGGGCGACGGCCTCGTCGACGTGCCCGCGGGCCAACCCGTGAAGAAGGGCGACTTCGTGCGCTACTACCCCTTCTGCCGATTCTTTGCCTGAGTAACGAGAGAGAAAGAGAATGAAGATCGAAATTCTGTACTTCGCCTATCTTCGCGAACAGCTCGGCTTTGACCGCGAAGAGGCGGAGCTCCCCGCCGACGTGCGCACGGTGGGGGCGCTTCGCGACTGGCTCGTTGCCAAGGGCGAGCCCTATGCGACGGCCTTTGTGAATCTGAAGCGCATCCGCGCGGCTCTGAACGAAGAGCTCGCTTCGGACGACGCGGCGTTGAAGGAGGGCGACGTCGTCGCCTTCTTCCCGCCGGTGACGGGGGGCTGATCGTGGCGGAAACGAAGATCCTGGTCACGACAGAGCCCTTTGACATCGGCGTCGAAACCGCCCGCATCCGCGAGGGCTCGCCCGACATGGGCGCGATCGTCACGTTCACGGGGGTCGTTCGCAACGTCAACGACGGCTCGAACGTCACGGCCATGACGCTCGAACACTATCCGGGGATGACGCAAAAGAGCCTTGCGAAGATCGTCGAGACGGCCCGCGGCCGCTGGCCCCTGGGCGACGTCACGGTGATTCACCGCGTCGGCCGCATGGTCGTGGGCGAGGAAATCGTCCTCGTCGCGGTCGCGTCGCGCCACCGTCACGCGGCCTTTGAAGCCGCCTCCTTCATCATGGACTGGCTGAAGACCGAAGCCCCCTTCTGGAAGAAGGAGGAAACGCCCGAGGGCGCCCGCTGGGTCGACGCCAGAGAAAGCGACGAAGAAGCGAAGGCCCGCTGGGGCTGATCGGACGGACGGTCCGACAAACGCAAAAGCGCCCGATTTCCCGTGCGGAAAAAGGGCGCTTTTTCATAGGAGGCGCGCAAGCCGCCCGGCGTCAGCGGCGGCGGCTCGAGCGCTGCGCAAGAAGCAGGCCGAGCAAAACGAGGACCGATCCCGCGACGAAGGGAAGCCCCACGGTTTCGTCGAGAAGGAGAACGCTCAGGACCACGCCGAAGATCGGCGTCATGAAGAGAAAGACGCCGAGGCGCGAAGCCAAGTAGCGGCGAAGCAGCCAGTTCCAGACGAGGTAGCTCGCAAAACTCACGATGAAGGTCTGAAAAAGAAGGCTCGTCCAGCCGAGCGTCGTGCTCTCGAAGTGATTCTGACCCGTCAAAAGGGCGATCGCCGTAAGCACCACCGCGCCCGTGGCGAGCTGCCAGAAGAGCATCTGCGAGGCGGGGGCCCCGTTCATGGAGGTGGTCCGAAGGAAGATCGTCGCGAAGCCCCAGGAAATCCCGGCCCCCAGGCCGAGTGCGTCGCCGAGAATCCACAGGTTCTCTTCGGGCGTCGCTTCCGTGAGGGCGGGAAGGAGGAAGGCGACGAGAATCCCGCAGAAGGCGAGAAGAAGCCCGGCCCACTGAATGAGGTTGAGGCGCTCTTCGGGAAGCTTCACGGCAAGTCCTACGGCGGAAAAAAGCGGCGCCGTGTAGAGAAGCACCGACATGTGGGCGGCCGAGGTGAAGCGTAGCCCCTCGGACACGAAGAAGAATTCCCCCGTGAAGCAGAGTCCCACGAGAAGCGCGTCGCGAAGCTTCACTTCGGGGTTCCAGACTTCCTTCAACCAATAGCGGTTGAAGAGCCACAAGAGAAGCCCGGAGACGGCGGAGCGAAGGCCCACCTGCAGCATGGGACTCACGGCGTCGCCCGCCGCCTTGATGGCGACCTGCTGCAGGCCCCACACGAAGCAAAGGCCCACGCACACGGCGAAGGCGAAAAAGTCGACGGGACGGCGAACGGGTTGGTTGATCATGGATGAAACAAAAGAGGAGAAAGATGCCGAATGATAGCCCTTCGCAGGGGATTTCGGAGGAAGGAACCCTTTGAGAGGCGCCTTCGGCAAGCTTTTTGTCCTCGTTCTACAATGGACAAATCCGCGCTCCGCACGCTCGGGGCGCCCGAAGACACCAACGAACGAAACGGGACGACCGATGCTTCACTTCGAATGCGACTATTTGGAAGGCGCGCATCCGCGCATTTTGGAGAAACTCTCCGCCACGAATCTCGATCAGACGCCGGGCTACGGCGCGGACAAGCACTGCGAACGGGCGGCCGAGCTCATCCGCAAGGCCTGCGGCGCGCCCGAGGCGCAGGTGTGGTTTCTCGTGGGTGGCACGCAGACGAACGCGACGGTGATCCGCTCGATCCTTCGCAACTACGAGGGCGTCCTCTCGGCCGACACGGGCCACATCACGGGGCATGAGGCGGGCGCGATCGAGGCTTCGGGCCACAAGGTCCTCACGCTTCCCGAAAAGGAAGGAAAGATTTCGGCCGAGACGGTCGAGGCGGCCATGCAGAAGTTCCTGCACGATCCCTCGCGTCACTTCGCGGTTCATCTCGGACTCGTCTACATCTCGCACCCGACGGAATACGGGACGCTCTACACGCTCGACGAACTCAAGGCGCTTCGCGCCGTCTGCGACCGCCATCATCTGCCGCTTTACATCGACGGGGCGCGGTTGGGCTACGGCCTTGCGGCCGAGAACAACGACGTGACGCTCGAAGACATCGCGCGCCTTGCCGACGTCTTCTACATCGGCGGCACGAAGGTGGGGGCGCTCTTTGGCGAAGCCCTCGTCATCACGACGCCCGAACTCATGCCGCATTTCTACACGACGATGAAGCAGTCGGGTGCGGTCCTCGCCAAGGGGCGGCTCCTCGGCATTCAGTTCGAGGCCCTCTTTGAGGACGATCTCTACGTCGAAATGGGCCGCCACGCCGTGGGATTGGCCAAGCGCCTGACCGACGCGCTCCTTGCGAAGGGCTATGAACTCCCCTTCGTCACGGGCACGAATCAGGTCTTTGCGGTCGTCACGGACGAACAGCTCGCGCGCCTGCGCGAAGTGACGACCTTCGCCTATTGGGCGGCTCTGCCCGAACATCGTCACGTCGTGCGCTTCGTGACGAGCTGGGCGACGAAGTCCGAAGACGTCGACGCGCTCATCGCGGCGCTCTGACCGGCATGACGGGCGTCACCTGGGAGGGCGCGGCCGCCGTCGCGGCGGGCGCGGCCCTCGGCGCACTTTGCCGCTGGCTCCTCACGGTCGGCCTCGGAAGCTTCGGCGGACTCGCGGCGGGAACGCTCGCCGCGAATCTCGCCGGATGCTTTGCGGCGGGCATTCTCGCGGGGTGCTTCGCGGTCTTTCCCGTGAACGACGCGCTCAGACTTCTCCTCGTCACGGGCTTCTTGGGCGGTCTCACCACGTTTTCGACCTTTTCGACCGAATCCGTGGGTTTTCTGCTGGACGGCGCCTGGAGCCGTTGGGGCAGGCACCTTCTCTTCCACGTGGTCGGGGGGCTTGCCGCCGCGACGGCGGGCGTCCTTCTGACCCGCTGGATCCTTCGCTGACGCGGATACACTTTGCAATCTTTCCGCCTTCTTTCTTCCCCTTGTTTTTTGCGCTTCCCGCACTCATATGTTGAGTATCAGAACACTACATCGTCGACTGTTCGACGAAAGGAAGAAAGAAACCCATGCGTCAGGACAAATTGACCACGAAATTCCAGCAGGCGCTCGGCGACGCGCAGTCCGTCGCTCTGGCGCACGACCATCAGGTGCTTGAACCCATTCACCTCCTGGCCGCTCTGCTGAAGGATTCCGAAGACGCAAGCCGCAGTCTTCTCGAGCGCGCCGGCGTGAACGTCGGACAGCTCGAGCGCCGCGTCGAAGAGCGTCTTCGCGCCATGCCGAGCGTTTCGGGCACGGACGGCGACATTCAGATTTCGCGTGAACTCGGGAACATCCTCAACCTCACGGAAAAGGAGGCGATGAAGCGCAACGACCGCTACATCTCCACCGAAATGTTCCTGCTTGCGCTCTGCGAAGACAAGAGCGAGGCGGGTCGGCTTGCGCGCGAATGCGGGCTCACCCGCAGCGCCATGGAAATGGCGATTTCTGCCGTGCGCGGCAGCGACGGCGCGGACAACCCCGACGCCGAAAGCCAGCGCGAAGCGCTCAAGAAGTACACGATCGACCTCACGGACCTCGCGCGCCGCGGCAAACTCGACCCGGTGATCGGGCGCGACGACGAAATCCGCCGCACCATGCAGATTCTGCAGCGCCGCAGCAAGAACAACCCCGTCCTCATCGGCGAACCCGGTGTCGGCAAGACCGCCGTCGTCGAAGGGCTCGCGCAGCGCATCGTCAACGGCGAAGTCCCCGACACCCTGAAGGGAAAGCGCGTGCTGAGCCTCGACATGGCGGGCCTCATCGCGGGCGCCAAGTACCGCGGCGAATTCGAGGAACGTCTGAAGAAGCTCCTTGAAGAAGTCACGAAGGAAGAGGGCCGCATCATCCTCTTCATCGACGAACTCCACACGGTGGTGGGCGCCGGCAAGACCGAAGGCAGCATGGACGCAGGCAACATGTTGAAGCCTGCGCTTGCGCGCGGGGAACTCCACGTGATTGGCGCCACGACGCTTGACGAATACCGCAAGTACGTCGAAAAGGACGCGGCGCTCGAGCGTCGTTTCCAGAAGGTGATGATCGACGAACCGTCGGTCGAGGACACCATCGCGATTCTGCGCGGTCTGCAGGAAAAGTACGAAGCGCATCACGGCGTCGAAATCACCGACCCCGCGATCGTCGCGGCGGCGGAACTCTCGCACCGCTACATCACGGACCGCTTCCTCCCCGACAAGGCGATCGACCTGATCGACGAAGCGGCGGCGCGCATCAAGATGGAAATCGACTCGAAGCCCGAGGCGCTCGACAAGCTTGACCGCCGTCTCATCCAGCTCAAGATCGAGCGCGAAGCGATGAAGAAGGAAACGGACGAAGCCTCGAAGAAGCGCCTCGAAGCGATCGAAGAGGAAATCGAACGTCTCTCGCGCGAATACTCCGACCTTGAGGAAGTGTGGAAGCGCGAAAAGAGCGAAGCCTTGGGCGCCAAGAGCGTGCGCGACGAAATCGAAGAGGTTCGCCGCCAGATGGAGGAATACCGCCGCACGGCGCAGTACGAAAAGCTCGCGCAGCTGCAGTACGAACGCCTCCCGAAGCTTGAAGAACGCCTGCGCCGCGCCGAAAAGGCCGAGGGCGCGGATAAGCCCATGAAGCTTCTTCGCACCGCGGTGGGCGCCGAGGAAATCGCCGAGGTGGTGAGCCGCGCGACCGGCATTCCGGTCTCGAAGATGATGGAGGGCGAACGCCAGAAGCTCCTTCACATGGGCGAGACGCTCGCGAAGCGCGTGGTGGGTCAGGAAGAAGCCGTGCAGCGCGTGACGGAAACGATTCTGCGCAGCCGCGCGGGCCTTGCGGACCCGAACCGTCCGTACGGAAGCTTCCTCTTTCTCGGGCCCACGGGCGTCGGCAAGACCGAACTCACGAAGGCGCTGGCGAACTTCCTCTTTGACTCCGACGATGCGCTCATCCGCATCGACATGAGCGAATTCATGGAAAAGCACAGCGTCGCCCGTCTGATCGGCGCGCCTCCGGGATACGTGGGCTACGAAGAAGGCGGCTACCTCACGGAAGCCGTCCGCCGCAAGCCCTATTCGGTGATTCTCTTGGACGAAGTCGAAAAGGCGCATCCCGACGTCTTCAACGTGCTGCTGCAGGTTTTGGACGACGGCCGCATGACGGACGGTCAGGGCCGCACGGTCGACTTCAAGAACACGGTCATCGTGATGACGTCGAACCTCGGGGCCTTCGAAATCGAACGCCTCGCCGGAGCGCCGCACGAAGAGATCCGCGAAGCCGTGATGAAGGAAGTGAAGGAACACTTCCGTCCGGAATTCGTGAACCGCATCGACGAGATCGTGGTCTTCAACTCGCTCGGCAAGGAATCGATCCGCCGCATCGCGAACCTGCAGCTTGACCTCTTGAAGGGCCGCATGGCCGCGCAGGACCTCAAGCTCGAGCTCACGGACGCCGCGCTCGACAAGGTGGCCGAAGCGGGCTTCGACGTGCAGTTCGGTGCGCGTCCTCTGAAGCGCGCCGTGCAGGAACACGTCGAGAACCCGGTCGCCCGTCTGATCCTCGAAGGGAAGGTCCTTCCCGGCGGCAAGGTCGTGGGCGACGTGCAGGACGGCAAACTCGTCTTCACGGTCGAAAATCCGACCGAATAACCTCGACGGCGGCGCCCGCAAGGGCGCCCCGCCTCAAGGGCAAGAACGCCCGGGATGCTCGGTGCATCTCGGGCGTTCGCGTCTTCATCCGTACCGCAATCCACACGCGGTCAAACCGAGCGGAGGCGTCTGCGAGACGAACGCTCTCTCTTTTGTTGCGTCATCGCGAACAGGTGGAAGCCAGAGGAGTCCGCCGATTCCACTCGCGTCCTTCGGAAAGAACGGACGGTTAAGATTGCCGTCACTTCGCCGTGCGAGACTTCAGGGCATCGACCCCATACCAAGAGGAGACTCAAGTGAAGAAATCCCTGTTGCTCGGCCTCGGACTCGCGGCCGCCGCCGCGAGCGCCACGGCCGCGCCCTCACTCGTCGAAGCGCTCAGCGCCTGCGACACGACCTTTTACGAAGCGCTCGCCAAGGACAAGAAGATTCCCGAGGCGCTCAAGGTCCGCAAGGACAATCTCGCCTTTTTGAAGCTGAAGGGCGAACAACTTGAAGAAATTCCCTTCAAGAAGACCTTCCGCGACAACGGTCTGACGATCACGGGCTTCATCGTGAGCGACGCGATCGAACGCTTCTTCGGCGTTCCCGACATGCACAACCACTTCTGGGGCTTCACGGTGAAGGAAGACTGGATGGGCGTCGTCGAAAAGCTGCGCCTCGACTGGGAAGCGATCGACACGAACCACAAGGCCGCGCATTTCGGCATGAAGGCCCGTGAAAACGGCGGCTCCGAATGGAAGGTGTACGTGCGTCCGCAGGATCGTGATATGCCGGAATTCGGCCGCGCCGAAAAGGCCTTCCACGTCTCGCCCTATAAGGACGGCGCCATGATCTTCTGCTCGCTCCAGAGCGCGGGCGCGCCCGACGAAGCGATCCTCGCCTCGACCCGTCCCGACCTTCTCTGGGCGGCCGAAGCTGAAGAAGCCAAGGAAAAGGCCGCGGCGAAGAAGTAATCCGCAAGGTGTTCTCCCAAAGGCGGGTGCCGCGGCATTCGCTTTTGACCGAAGAAAAGGGGGAGCGGCTTTGAAGCCGCTCCCCCTTTTTTTCCTAATGGCGCAATCGATTCGTCGTCAGACCTTGCGGACGATCGCGTCGACTTCGTCGAAGGTGGCGCAGATGGAGTCGCTCGGCTTCTTGCCGAGAAGGCTCACCACGACGATGGCGATCGTCGCGAAGAGGAAGCCCGGGACCATTTCATAGAGGCCGAACCAGGCGTAGTGGTTCCAGACGAGGACCGTGAGGGCGCCCGTGATCATGCCCGCGAGGGCGCCGTTTCGCGTCATGCGCTTCCAGCGAAGCGAGAGGATGATGACGGGACCGAAGGCCGCGCCGAAGCCCGCCCAGGCGTAAGCGACGAGCGAGAGCACGAGGCTGTTGGGGTCCATCGCCATCCAGACGGCGACGGCCGAGATGAGGAGCACCATGGCGCGGCCCACCCAGACGAGCTCGAACTGCGTGGCCTTAGGGCGAAGGAAGGTGCGGTAGAAGTCTTCCGTGAGGGTCGAGCTGCAGACGAGCAGTTGGCACGAGAGCGTCGACATGACGGCCGCGAGAATGGCCGACATCAGGATGCCCGCGATCCAGGGATTGAAGAGAAGCTGCGAGAGAACGATGAAGACGCGTTCGTGATTTTCCACGACGAGTCCCGCCACGTCGGGATGTTCGGCGAAATAGGCCGCGCCGAAGAAGCCCACGGCCACGGCGCCCGAGAGGCAGAAGGCCATCCAGAGGGTCGCCACGCGGCGCGCGTTCGGGATGATGCTCGCGTTGCGTGCCGCCATGAAGCGAACGAGAATGTGGGGTTGGCCGAAATACCCGAGCCCCCAGGCGACGAGCCCGACGATGCCGATCCAGGTGTGGCCGCTCATGAGGTTGATCATCTTCGGATCGATTTCGGCGACGCGGTTCACGGTGACCTCAAAGCCGCCCAGGTCCCACATGACGGCGATCGGCGTCACGATGAGGGCGAGGCACATGAGGGCTGCCTGAATCGTGTCGGTCCAGCTCACGGCGAGGAAGCCTCCGAGGAAGACGTAGAGAATCGTCGCGGCGGCGCCGATGTAGAGCGCCGTCTCGTAGGACATGTCGAAGGTGTTCTCAAAGAGGCGCGCGCCTGCGACGACGCCCGAGGCGCAGTAGATCGTAAAGAAGATCAGAATGACGGTCGCCGCGCAGATGCGAAGCAGATTCTGTTTGTCTTCGAAGCGGTGCGAGAAGTAGTCGGGGAGCGTGAGCGCGTTGTGGGTCTTTTCCGTGTAGACGCGAAGTCGCGCCGCGACGATGCACCAGTTGATGTAGGAGCCGATGATGAGGCCGATGGCGATCCAGGCTTCGCGAATCCCCATGAGGAAGACGGCGCCCGGCAACCCCATCAGCAACCAGCCGCTCATGTCGGACGCGCCCACCGAGAGGGCCGTGACGAGACCGTTGAGACTGCGGCCGCCGAGAATGTAGTCGCTGTAGTTGCGCGTGTAGCGGTAGGCGAAAAGCCCGACGCCCACCATGACGATCAAATACCCTACGAAGGTGATCGCAGTAGGATTCGAGAACATAGGTTTTGTTTTTCTGGGGTTTGAGGGTTTGGAGGACCGCTTTTCGCGGTCGATTTTCTAGTATAGGAGAATTCTTCGGCCCGCCAAGGGCGCGGGCCGAAGGAAAAACTCCTTAGAAGGCGAATTCTCAGCCGCCGATGTAGCTCATTTCGATTTTGGGACGGTCGGGCGTGAGGCCGAGGGCGCGAAGTTCCGAGTAGCGGTTTTCGCGCGCGGACCAGATGCGTCCGAGCGCCTCCTCGATTTCGAAGTCCGTCGCGCCGCCGCGCAGGAGCGTGCGCAGGTCGTAGCCTTCGGTCGCGAAAAGGCAGAGATAGAGACGCCCTTCCATCGAGATGCGGGCGCGCGAGCAGTCGCGGCAGAAGGCGCGCGTCACGGAACTGATGCAGCCGAACTCCCCGGCGCCGTCGACGTAGCGCCAGCGCGTGGCGGTTTCGCCGATGTAGTTGGGGTTGATCGGTTCGACCTCGTAGCTCGAGCGGATGCGCTCGACGACTTCCGCCGAGGGAACGACGTCGGTCATGCGCCAGCCGTTGGAGCTTCCCACGTCCATGTATTCGATGAAGCGCGGAATGACGCCCGTGTTGCGGAACCGTTCGCAGATCTTGAGGATTTCGTCCTCGTTGACGCCGCGCTTGACGACGGTGTTCACCTTCACCTTGAGGCCCGCTTCGAGCGCCGCGTCGATCGCTTCAAGCACCTTGGCCGCGGGAAAGCCCACGTCGTTGAAGGACTGAAAGATCGTCTCGTCCATGGCGTCGAGGCTCACCGTCACGCGCTTCAAGCCCGCTTCCGTGAGGGCGGGGAGCTTCTTCTTGAGAATGGAGGCGTTCGTCGTGATGGCGACGTCGGGGGCCTCCCCGTCGACGGTCTTGAGCGAGAGGAGGTCGGCGACGAGACGTTCGATCCCCTTGCGCAGAAGCGGTTCGCCCCCGGTGAGGCGGAACTTCTTGACGCCGTGGCGCACGGCGATGCGGGCGAGACGCATGATTTCCTCGAAGCTCAAAAGCTCCGTCTGCGGAAGAAACGAGTAGCGGCTCGTGAAGATTTCCTTGGGCATGCAGTAGCGGCAGCGGAAGTTGCAGTGGTCCGTCACCGAAATGCGCAGGTCGCGCAGCGGCCGGCCGAGCGCGTCCGTCCAGAAGCCGTCCGTCGTGCGGATCGCTCCGCTCTGCGGAACCGGAAGCGAGCGCACGTGCGTCGCGTCGGAAATGGGAATGATGCCGGAATCGTTTTTCATGCTTGGAAGGAAAAATCGTCGCCGAAAAGAAGCATTCTAGAGAAGAATGCGCGCCAAGGCAAAAGAGCTCCTCACATCGGGCCCGACTGGGCCGTGCGGGCGAGCGCCGCATAGAATTCGTAGCGCTCGGGGCGGATGAGCCCCTCCTCGACGGCGCGCTTCACCGAACATCCGGGTTCGTCGAGATGGCGGCAGTTGAAGAAGCGGCAGCCTTCGACGTGCTCGGCGATGTCGGGCATCGCGCGCAGGATGTCGAGAAGCGTGAGGTGGGCGAGCCCGAACTCCTGAAAGCCCGGCGTGTCGACGACGGCGCCCGAGCCCCCGCAGCGGGCGAGGTCGTACCAACGCGCGGCGGTCGTCGTCTGACGTCCGAGGTTGAGGGCTTCGGAAAATTCCCGCGTCGCCGCTTCGGCGTAGGGTACGAGCAGATTCAAAATCGTCGACTTCCCCATCCCGGACTGGCCGACCAAGAGCGTGGTCTTTCCTTCGAAGCGGGGCTTGAGCGTCGCGATCGTTCCTTCGGGATCGGCGGTGGCGGAGACTTCGACCACGTCGTGCCCAATTTCGCGAAGAAGCGCCACGGCGTCGTCCGCCGTTTCGGCCTCGTCGAGAAGATCCTTTTTGTTGCGGATCACGAGCGCGGGCAGGTCCGCCTGATGCGCGGCGAGAAGCGCCCGCCAGATGAACCAGGGGTTGAAGGAGGGGCGCGACGCAAAGACGATCGCCACCTGTTCGACGTTGGCGGCGAGTGTCTTGATGCGCCACTCGTCCGAGCGGTAGAGAAGCGACTTGCGCGGTTCGATCGCCTCGATCGCGGCGACGCCCGAGACGGGCTCGGTGCAGTGCACGAGGTCGCCCACGACCACGTCGCCCTTCTTGCCGCGGCGGTGCGCTTCGAAGGTTTCTCCCGTTTCGGTCGTTACGAAATGGTGTCGGCCGTGTCCGGCCGTCACGCGGCCGAAAACGGGGGCCTCAACGGGTTGACGGGGATTGCGGGGAAATTTCGCCACGATGTTGGTCTCCGATCGACGCGGCGGCGTACTTCCGACGGTCGAAGTTTGAGTAGACGACGGGTTGTTCGGGATCCTGTCCGGAATCCTTCAGGTACTTGCGAAGCCGCGCGACGCGCATCGTCACGTGCGGACGCGAGTAATGGAAAAGCGAATAGAGGTGCGAGGGCCAGAGGCTCGACGAGTAGTCGCGGTGCAGCTTCACGAGCGCCCGGATCATGGGGCCCGCGCCCACGAGGCGCGCGCCGTAGAGGTCGGCGTCGTACTGCAGGGCCCGCGCAAGGAGATTCCGAAGCGGCGTGAAGGGATAGAAGATGATCGGGAAGGTCGCGATCGCGACGGCGAGCACCCAGCCGGCGTTGGCCGCCCCGGTGTGGAAGGTGACGTGACGGCTCACGCCGAAGCCCTCGAAGAAGACGCCGTGCGTGCTTCCCCAGCCCGCAAAGGCGGCGAGCGCAAGCCCCCAGAGAGCGAGGACCGTCGTGCGAAGAAGCGTGTGCCGATGACGGATGTGCCCGACGTCGTGCGCGATGAGCGCGAGGATTTCCGTCGGGGTGAGGACCTGCATGGCGTGTGAGAAGATGACGACGCGGCGGCGCTTTCCCCAGCCCGCGAGCACGACGTGGCTGTGCTTCCAGAGGCGCGGGCGGTTCGTGACGACGAGGTCCGTCATCGTGAAGCCTTCGGAGGCGAGAAAGTCGCGGACCATGGCGCGGAAGGATTCGTCGCGCACCGGGCGGATGCGGCGGTGCCGGAAAAGACCGTAGACGATGCCGAGTTGGCGGCGCCAGAAAAGATAGAGAAGCCAGGCGACCCAGAGAAGGAGCCACCAGTAGTCTCCGGCGAAGTCAAAGACGGTCAGCGAGAGTGCGATGAGGGGGAGAGCGGCGAGATAACCCGCCACGGTCTCGCGGATCCCGCGAAGAAGCGCCCGCTTCGCAACGCTGCGCTTGACCCCGTAGCTCTTTTTTACGCGCTGCCGCATGTACCAGCCGAGCGGAAATTCGACGATGAGCGCGAGAAGGAGCAGGACGGCGAGCGTGAGCCACTGCGCGGCCTGACCGGGGCCGAGGATCGCCGTGCTCGCCGCGGCGAGCACTGTGAGCCCCTGACCGTAGGTCATGAGCCAGGCAAAAAGGGCCCCCGCAAAGACAAGAAGGAGCTCCGCCTGAGCGACTTCCCCCGTGTAGTTGGCGGCGCGGCGCTGAGCCGCTTCGCTCGTGCGTCCGGCGAAATCCTCGGGAATTTCTCCGGCCTTGGCGTCGGCCTTGTGCGAGTGCAGCGCCGTAAGGAAGCACTCGGCGAGGACGAAGAACGCGAGGGTCGAATAAAAGAGGATCTCCAGCGTGTGCGCGGTGAGGGCCATGGGGGAAATCAAAGGTGAAGGAAACGAAAACGAACTATTATAGAAACCCCGCGGCAGTGCCGCCTCCCAACGAAAAGGAAAACGAATGACCGAACGCGATCCCCGCTACAGCGCGGACAACCTCATCTGGATCGACATGGAAATGACGGGCCTTCAGCCCGAAGTGAATCGCGTGATCGAAGTGGCCGCCATTATCACGGACAAGAACCTCAACGTTCTGCACGAAGGTCCCGTGGTGGCGATTCATCAGACCGAAGACGTGCTCGACGGGATGGACGAGTGGAACCGCACGACCCACGGCCGTTCGGGACTGATCGACCGCGTGCGCTCGAGCGAAATCGACGAGGCCGCCGCGGCGAAGATGTTCGTCGAAACCTTCCGCCGCTTCGTTCCCGAAGGCGTGAGCCCGATGTGCGGCAACACGATCGGCCAGGACCGCCGCTTCATGGCGCGCTGGATGCCCGAGATGGAGCGCTACTTCCACTACCGCTCGATCGACGTTTCGACCTTGAAGGAGCTCGCCAAGCGCTGGGCGCCCGAGTGGGAGAAGAAGTTCCCGAAGTCGACGCGCCACGAGGCGCTCTCCGACATTCAGGAGAGCATCGAGGAGCTTCGCTTCTACCGCGAACACATCATGAAGATCTGAGCCGTGCGCATCCGGGAAGTTTTGTCTTCGGAAGGGGACGCCGTCCGACGTCTCGTGACGGAAGCCTTTCTCACCGCCGAACACGCCGACGGAACGGAAGGCGAATTGGTCGGAAGGCTTCGGTCTTCCCCCGACTTTCTGCCGGGCTACGAAATCGCGGCCGAGGATCGGGGTGAATGGATCGGGCACGCCATGATGACGCGCGGATCCGTCCCGACGAAGGAGGGGGATCTGCCCGTTCTCGTCCTCGCGCCCGTAAGCGTCGCTTTGCCGCACCGCAGAAAGGGTGTGGGAGCGCAGCTCGTCGAGACGCTTCTTGAGAAAGGAAGGCGTGAAGGCTGGGCCGGCGCCGTCGTATTGGGTGATTCCGCCTATTACGGACGCTTCGGGTTTGTCGAAGCGTCGACCTTCGGGTGGACCTTCCCCTTTGACGTGCCCGCTGAATATGCGCTCGCGCAGGTCTGGAAGGATGATCCGCCCCGAGCGGTCGGCCCCGTTCGTTTTTCACCGGTGTTCGGAGCCTGAGTCCGGATAAAACTACGCCGCTTCTCCGCAGAGGGGAGGCGGCGTTTTACTGCGCCCAAAAGAAAGCCGCCCGCGGCGGAAATTGCGCGCGGGCGGCAAAAGAGCGTGTGACTCTAGATGATGATTAGACCATCAGGAGAGCGCAGGCGATGACGGCGAGGAGCATCGGGAGAGCGGTGCGCTTGACGACTTCAAGCGGGCTCACCATGGCGATGCCGGAGACGAGAATCGTCACGCCGGCGATCGGGGAGGCCGTACGGCCGGCGGCGCCGGCGAGGAAGGCGAGGCCGCCCAGACCTTCGATCGTCATGCCGAAGTCCTTGGCGTGCGGGGTCACCGTTTCGTTGAAGGCCAGCGTGGCCGCGTCACCCGAACCGGTGATGATGCCCATCAGGAAGGGACCGAACGAGCCGCCCCAGCGGGCGATTTCGTTGGATTCCTTCAGAGCGGCGACGAAGGCGTCGATCAAACCGGCCGACTTCAGACCAGCGGCGAAGACGCCCGCGGCGATGATGATGCCCATCACGTCGGCGTAGCCCTTGCCGGTACCGTTGAAGAATTCCTTCGTGAAGGTCTGCGGGTTGGCGCGGGCGATGATCAGGGCGCAGATCGCACCGATCAACATGGCCTGGGCAACGCCCATCTTGATGGCGGGAACCCAAACGTTGCCGACGACGAGGATGGTGATCGGGATGAGCGGAACGAGAGCCAGGATCGGGCTGGGCTTGAAGTCGTCGTCCTGCTTCTGGAGCTTGGACTCGTCAACCTTGGCGTTCGCGTCGCCCTTGTGGTCGCCGAGGAGGAAGCAGACGATCAGAACGCCGAAGACCGAGAAGGCGCCGATCATGAAGGAGTACGGAGCGTGCGAGGCGATGAAGTCCATGACTTCCATGTTCGCCATCTTGGCCACGTACGGGTTGTGGGACGTACCCGGCGAGAGGTAGGAACCGATCGTGCCGGCCAGAACGGCGGCAGCGGCGGCGGCGGGCTTGATGCCGGCGCGCAGCATGACCGGGATCAGGGTCGAACCGACGGCGGCGGCGCAGCCGGCGGCCGACGGAATGGCGATGTTCACGAAGAAGGTGATCGCCGTGCAGACCGGGATCAGGAAGATGCCGAGACCGCGGATCGGGCTCGCCATGTAGTGAACGAGCGAACGGTCAGCCTTGGTGTAGCTCGAAACGAAGGCGAAACCCATCGACGAGCAGATGGCCATCACGAGCGAGGCGTTCGTCATGGACTTGGCGAAGGCGTCAAGAGCGGCCATCGGCTGCAGCGCGACGACGGCGAGGAAGAGACCGGAGGCGATCAGGACCAGACGCGTTTCGTAGCGCTTAATCAGCGCCCAGATCGCGACGATCACGACGGCGACGGCCAGCCAGGAAAGCAAAGACATGGTTGTCTCCAGAGAGTTGAGGTTGGTCTAGTTGTTCGATGAGCAAGGAGCCGTATTCCTTGACACAGACAAGTATGCGGATGAGACGGCTCTTTTGTGAGAGGAATTTCCCTATTGAGGCGGGAAATTCAAAAAGGAAACCAATCCTACGGCGTCGGCCGAGAAACTGCAAATCGGGAAGATCCCCAAGGGGAGAAAGGGTCTCAAAAGGAAAAAGGCTTTCGCCCCGTTCGGAGTGCGAAAGCCTTTTGCTATCAAGATCGGTCGTCGGATAGAGTGTTTTCCCCTTCCGGTGCGGGAAGCGTTTCTTCGGCGGGCGGTGCGTCGAGCGTCTTTCTGGCGAGCAGCGGACGCTTGAGCCAGGCCTGCAGGAGGGCCATCCCGATCGAGAGGAGGACGGGGCCGAGGATGAGACCGAGGAAGCCGAAGGTCATGAGGCCGCCCAAGACACCGAGGAAGACGAGGGCGAGCGGCAGAGGCGTTCCCCGGGCGATCAGAATGGGCTTGAGGAAGTTGTCGACGGAACTTACGGCGAGCGTTCCCCAGAGAACGAGGAAGACGGCGTAGCCGATTTCTCCCTGCGTGTAGAGCCAGGCCGCGCAGGGGATCCAGACGAGAGGCGGTCCCACGGGCACGACCGAGAGCGCCGTCACGGCAAAGCCGAGCAGAATCGTGCCCGGCATGCCGACGATCCAAAAGCCGATCCCCGCGACGATGCCCTGCGCCATGGCGGTGCCGATGACGCCGAATACGGCCGAGCGCGTCGTGTTGACGAGAATCGAATTGAGTTCACTTCCCATGTTGCCGCCGATGCGGCCGAGGAAGATCTTGACGTGGTCGCCGAAGCGCGCGCCGTCGCGGTAGAAGAAAAAGACGATGAAGGTGACGAGCGCGAGCTGCAGGAGCGCGTTGCTGACGTTCACGGCCGTACCGAGGACGGCGCTCACGACGGGTTCCAGGGTCTTCTGCAGGGTGTCCCCGAGGGTGTGGGGATCGAGAACGGTGACGAGCTGCTCGTGAAGCCAGTCGCCCACCATCGGGATTTCGGCGATCCAGGCGGGAAACTGAAAGCCCGAGGCGATCCAGGCGCGAAGAAGCTGCACGGCCTTGGGGATCTGTTGTGCGGCGGCGACGAGCAAAAAGGAGATCGGGATCAGAAAGACGACGACGATGCCCGTCACCATGAAGCTGGCCGCCAGCGTGGCGCGCTCCCGGCAGGCGGCGCGGACCTTGACGAAGAAGGGCCAGGTGACGACGGCGAGGATGGCCGCGATGATGACCGCCGTCAGAAAGGGCGACAGGATGAGATAACAGCCTACGCAGACGAGGGCCGTCAACAGCACGCGAAGCAGAAGATCGATGCGTTCGCGAAAGCCGAGAATCTCTCGGAGCAAGGGGGCTTTCATAGGAAACCTGAGATTGGGGGCGACCGAAAAAAGAGGGAACGCCGAGAAAGCGTTCCCTCACAACTTACCATCAATTGAGAACGGGCGCTTCGTTGAGCGGCACGCAACCGTTCAGAACGACCTTGCGCACGGCCGCCGCGATCGCCTGAATCGCGGCTTCGCGCGTGTAGCTCTTGCGCCAGACGAGAATGACGCGGCGCGAGGGAGCGGGTTGCTTGAAGGGAAGGATCTTGAGGCGAGACGAGGGGCCCGTAAGATAGGGAACGGCCGAGGCGGGCAGAACCGTAATGCCGAGCCCCTGCGCGACCATGTGGCAGATCGTGAGCAGGCTCGAGCCTTCGACCGTGTGCTGCACTTCGCTTCGATCGCTCTTGGCGCGGCGGTTGAGGTCGGGGCAGATCCCGAGAATCTGGTCGCGGAAACAGTGGCCCGAACCCAAAAGGAGCATGGTCTGATCCTTCAGTTCGTCGGCGTTGACGAAGTTGCGGTTCACCCACGGGTGGTGCGACGGGACGGCGACCACGAATTCTTCCTGATAGAGAGTTTCGGTCATCATGCCCGTGCCGTGAATGGTGTCGGCCATGATGGCGGCGTCGATCTGGCCGGAACGGAGCTTTTCAAGAAGTTCGTCCGTGAAGGACTCCTCGAGATAGAGTGGCATCTGACTGCAGGAGTCGGAGAGTTCCGTCAGAAGGTTCGGAAGGAGATAGGGGGCGATCGTCAGGATGACGCCGAGGCGCAGCGGAGCCGCCAGGGGATCGTGCCCGTTCTGGGCGATGTCGATGATGCGGCGCGATTCGTCGAGAACGCGCTGCGCCTGTTCGACGATCTGCTGGCCGATCGGGGTGATCGAGATGTCGGACGTGCGGCGCTCGAAAATCGTGACGCCGAGTTCCTCCTCGAGCTTTCGAATGGCGACGGAGAGCGAGGGCTGACTCACAAAGCACGATTCGGCCGCCCGGCCGAAGTGGCGCATGCGGGCGACGGCGATGACGTATTTGAGTTCGGTGAGTGTCATACGGAAATGTCCTTTGAGGAAATCGGATCAGATGCCGAGATAGTCGGCTTTGGTTTTGAACCATCGGCGGGCGTGTTCGAGCGCGGTCTCGCGGTCCTTCTCGAGCCATACGGGCGCCCAACGGGCGGCGTTGACGAGAAGGGCTTCGTCGCGTTCGAGGTCGGCGAAGCGGAGCATGGGAACGCCCGACTGCCGTTCTCCGAGGAATTCGCCCGGTCCCCGCAGCTGCAGGTCGTGACGGGCGACTTCAAAGCCGTCGTTCGTGGCGCGGATGACGCTCAGACGGCGGCGTCCCTCCTCGGAGAGGTTCGGATCGAAAAGAAGAAGACAGAAACTCTTGGCGGATCCCCGGCCTACGCGTCCGCGGAGCTGATGAAGCTGCGCGAGTCCGAAGCGTTCGGCGTGCTCGATCACCATGACGCTCGCGTTGGGCACGTCCACGCCCACTTCGATGACGGTGGTCGAAACGAGGATGTCGGTTTCCCCGGCAATGAAGGCGCGCATGGCGGCGTCCTTCTCTTCGGTCGTCATCTGGCCGTGAAGAAGGCCGACGCTCGCGTCGGGGAGACGGTCGCGCAGACGCTCGCACCGGTCGGCTGCAGCCGTGAGGTCGAGTTTGTCGCTTTCCTCAACGAGGGGGCAGACCCAGTAGACCTGGCGCTTTTCGGCGACGGCGCGCGCAAGAAAACCGATGACGTCGTCTTCGCGCGCGAGCGACAACGCTCGGGTGTCGACGGGCGTGCGTCCCGGCGGAAGCTCGTCGATGACGGACACCGAGAGGTCCGCGAGATAGCTCATGGCGAGCGTGCGCGGAATCGGGGTGGCCGACATGAGAAGAAGATGGGGCTCGGTGCCCTGCGCGCCGCGGCTCTTGAGTTTGAGGCGCTGTTCGACGCCGAAGCGGTGCTGCTCGTCGATGACGCAAAGGCCGAGCTTATCGAAGGCGACGCCTTCCTGAATGAGGGCGTGCGTGCCTACGGCGACGCGCGCGGCGCCGGTGCGCAGCGCCTCGAGGACGCCGCGCTTCTCAGAAGCCTTGAGGCGTCCGGTGAGTTCGAAGACGGAAATTCCGAGCGGCTCGAACCATTCGCGAAGCTTCTTGGCGTGCTGTTCCGCGAGGAGTTCCGTCGGCGCCATGAGGACGGCCTGATGGCCGCACTCGAGGGCGCGCAGTAGAGAGAGGGCGGCGACGACCGTTTTGCCGCTTCCCACGTCCCCCTGCACGAGGCGGTGCATGGGCGCGTCCTTCCCAAGGTCCTCTTCGATTTCCCGCCAGACGCGCTTTTGCGCGTTCGTGAGCGCGAAGGGAAGCGAGGCGAGGAAGGGTTCGACGAGGTTTTCGCCCGGCTTGTCGAGGCGCGGCGCCTGCAGGTCCTTTCTGCGCAGGCGGGATTCGGCAAGGGTGATCTGCTGCGCGAGAAGTTCGTCGAACTTGAGTCGCTGCCAGGCGGGGGCCGTGCGGTCCTGAAGCGATGCGACGGGCGCGTCGGCCGGAGGATTGTGCAGGTAGCCGAGGGCGGCGTTGAGGCGCGGCAGACCGAGCGACTCGGTCAGGTCCGCGGGGACGAGGTCGCGCACGTTGAGGTCGAGCAGCGCGCGGTGAATGCGCTTTCGGAGCCACGTCTGCTGCACGCCTTCGCCCGTCGGATAGACGGGCGTGAGGGTCTTCGGGAGATTGGCTGCGTCAAAGAGAGGTTTGCGCACCTTCGGGTGCACCATCTCGAGGCGCGCGTCGTCGTAATACCCCCGCCGCACCTGTCCGAAGACGCGCACGATCTCGCCGTGGCGGATGGTGGAGGTGATGTTTCGGTAGTACGTGAAGAACGAGAGTCCGAGCGTACCCGTGTCGTCGGCGATTTCGGCCACGTAGATCTGTCCGCGGCTCGTCGCCCGAAAGCCCGCCCTCAACACCGTGCCCTGACACTGCGAGGGCACGCCCGTGTCGGGGACGAGTTCGCCGATCGGAGTGATGGCGGTTTCGTCTTCATAGCGAAGCGGCAGATGAAAGACGAAGTCCCAATCGGAAAGGAGTCCGAGCCGCTCGAGACGTTCCGCGAGCGGCGCAAGCTTCTTCTGTTCGATCGGGCCCGCCATGCGGGTGCGAAGCGTTGAGGATGGGGCCATGAGGATTCGTCCCGACGTCAGAGGGCGGCGACGGCTTCCACTTCCACGAGACCGTGCTTGGGAAGATCCGCGACGACCACGCAGGAACGGGCCGGATAGGGAAGACCGTCAAAGGCGGCGATCATGGCTTCGTTCACCGTGGGGAAGAAGTCGAGGTCGGTGATGAAGATCGTCACCTTGACGACGTTCGCAAAAGACATCCCGGCCGCTTCGAGAAGGGCCGCGACGTTGCGGAAGGCTTGTTCGGACTGCGCTTTGACGCCTTCGGGAAGCGTTCCCGAGGCGGGATCGAGACCGAGCTGACCGGAGAGGAAAAGGAGATTTCCGGTGCGCACGCCCTGGCTGTAGGGGCCGATGGCGGCGGGAGCGCGGTCGGTGGAGAGGATTTCGTTCATGGCAAGCCTCGAGAAGAAAATTTGCAAACCTTTCCCGTGCGGTTGCAGGAGGAAGGTTTTTCATTGAGAGAGAGGGCAACGTGGTTCGTTGCGGTGTCCCGGGCCGTCGGTCTCTCTACCTCTCGAGGGAGGAAGAAAAAAGGGTCGGCTCTCGAGATGGTTGAAATTCTATCGGAAAAATGCTTTCGATAGTGAAGGAGGCTATTGGCCGGCGGGTCTTTCGTTTATCAGCCCAAGACGGTGGGATTGTGTTACGCAAATATGCGTAGGAGGACTGAATTATGGGTTAAATGCAAGCTATCGCTGTGTTATTAAAAATAGCTAAACCCTCTCGTTCGAGGGTGAGTGAAACAACCTAGCTTGGGCGACCTGTCGTGATGGTTGAATTTTGATTTCCTTATAATAAGTGTGAGACAAGGAATTGCGACGATTTGTCTTATGGAGAAGAGTGGAGAAAAGCAGGAAAAAAGCGGAGATTTTCAGTCGGAAATACTAGGGAAACCACTAGTCGAAGAGGGGGTAAATCATGGGTAAACTGCGGGCTCCTCAAAATTTTGACCGAGAATTTCACGTTCCGGACCCTGTCTTGAGGCACTTTTTACGTACGCAGAAATGCGTATAAAGAAAGAGCGAAAACGAAGGTTTCCCTTAAATCCTAACTCCAACATAGGATTGTAAGAGAGTTTTCTTATGTCAGGACAACAATGCAAAGACTGTGAGGACTTCTGCGTTTTGTCAGGGAATCGTGAGATTTTCTTATGCAGTTTTCTCCGTTGCGGGGGATAATCGTGACGGCTAGTTTGACTGCGTGGTGTTTGGAGAACCTCCACTCAGTCGAATTATGAAATCCGGTGTCGACGCCGATGGGTGTCCGACGCCTTCTTCTTGGAGACCTTGGAATGAAAATTATCTACACCGACGTCCTCGTGATCGGTGGCGGTCTTGCCGGTTTGCGTATGGCGGTTGCCGCCAAGCGCCGCGGACACGACTCGATCGTTCTGTCGCTCGTTCCGCCGAAGCGCAGTCACTCGAAGGCCGCCCAGGGCGGTATGCAGGCTTCGCTCGGCAACGTTATTAAGGGCATGGGCGACAACGAAGACATCCACTTCGCCGACACGGTCCGCGGCTCCGACTGGGGCGCCGACCAGGAAGTGGTCCGCATGTTCGTGAACACCTCGCCCAAGGCCGTGCGTGAACTCGCCGCTTGGGGCTGCCCCTGGAGCCGTATCACCCCGGGTGACCGTCAGGTGATCATCAACGGCGAAAAGGTTACGATTACCGAACGCAAGGAAGCCGCCGGCCTCGTCGCCCAGCGCGACTTCGGCGGCACGAAGAAGTGGCGTACCTGCTACGTGTCCGACTGTACCGGCCACGCCATGCTCAACGCCGTGTCCGACCGCATCATCGCCGAACAGGTTCCTGTCGTCGAACGTGTTGAAGCCCTCTCGCTCATTCACGACGGCAAGCGCTGCTATGGCGCCATCGTCCGCGACCTGATCACGGGCGAACTCCTCGCTTACGTTTCGAAGGCCACGGCCATCGCCACGGGCGGTGCCGGCCGTATCTACCGCGTCACGACGAACGCCGTGATCTGCGAAGGTACCGGTTACGACCTCGCGCTCGGCACGGGCGTCGCCACGCTTTCGAACATGGAAGCCATTCAGTTCCACCCGACCGGCATCTTCCCGGCCGGCATTCTGGTGACGGAAGGCTGCCGCGGTGACGGCGGTCTGCTGCGCGACGTCGACGGCCACCGCTTCATGCCGGACGTCGAACCGGAAAAGAAGGAACTCGCCTCCCGCGACGTGGTTTCGCGCCGCATGGAAGAACGCATTGCCCAGGGCAAGGGCGTCAAGAGCCGCTTCGGCGAACACATCTGGCTCGACATCACGCTGCTCGGCGAACACCACATCAAGCACAAGCTGCGTGAAGTCTACGAAATCTGCCACTACTTCCTCGGCGTTGACCCGACGAAGGAATGGGTGCCTGTGCGTCCGGCCCAGCACTACACGATGGGCGGCATCCGCACGAAGCCCACGGGCGAATCCGAAACCCTGAAGGGCCTCTTCGCCGCCGGCGAAGCCGCCTGCTGGGACATGCACGGCTTCAACCGCCTCGGCGGCAACTCCGTTGCTGAAACCGTCGTGGCCGGCATGATCGTCGGTGAATTCATCGCCGACTTCTGCGACCAGCCCGAAAACGGCATCGACATCCCGACCTCGATCATCTACGACGCTCTGCGCAAGCAGGAAGCCGAGCTCAAGCACTTCACCACGAACGGTGGCTCCGAAGACGCTGTGAAGCTTCGCACCCGCATGCAGGAAATCATGACGACGAAGATCGGCATTTTCCGCCGCGGTTCCGACATGGAAGAAGCCGTCAAGGAACTCGAAGACCTCTACAAGCGTTCCTTCAACGTGCCCGTCAAGGACATCGTCGGCCCGAACCCCGAGCTCGTCTATGCCTACCGCACGCAGAAGATGCTCCGCGTGGCCCTCACGGTCGCCTGCGGCGCTCTCAACCGCAAGGAATCGCGCGGCGCTCACTATCGCGAAGACTACTCGCGTCGTGACGACGTCAACTGGCTCAATCGTACGATTGCCACTTGGAAGGAAGGCGACACGCTTCCGACGCTCTCCTACCAGAACCTCGACATCAGCAAGATGGAACTTCCGCCGGGCTTCCGCGGCTACGGTGTGAAGAACTACATCGAAAATCCGGAATCGGTCAAGCGTCAGGCGGAAGTCGACGCCATCCGCGCCAAGATGGAAGCCGAAGGCGCCGACCGCTTTGCGATTCAGAACGCCCTCATGCCGTACGAGCACCTGCTGCCCAAGCGTCTCCAGGGTAAGAACGAACGCATTGATGAACCCCTGAACGATTAATTTGGAGTGGATGATTAAATGAGCCAAGTGGAAAACAAGAAGCAGCACCGTCTGCTCAAGATCAGCATTCTGCGCTACAACCCGCAGGATCCTGAAAGCGTTCCGCACATGCAGACGTACGAGCTCGAAGAATCCGACTCGATGACGCTTTTCATCGCTCTGAATGAACTGCGTGAACATCAGGATCCGACGCTTCAGTTCGACTTCGTCTGCCGTGCCGGCATCTGCGGTTCCTGCGCGATGATGATCAACGGCAAGCCGGGTCTGGCCTGCCGTACCCTCACGCGCGACCTTCCGACGGAATTCACGCTCGCTCCGCTGCCCGCCTTTGAACTCATCGGCGACCTTTCGGTCAACACCGGCAAGTGGATGCGCAACATGTCCGAACGCATGGAAACGTGGGTTCACATGAAGGAAGAGGAAATCGACCTTCGCAAGAAGGAAGTTCCGATGGATCCGCAGCTCGCCGAAGACATTTACGTTCTCGACCGCTGCGTCGAATGCGGTTGCTGCATCGCCGGTTGCGGTACGGTTCGTCTGCGTCCGGACTTCGTGGGCGGCGTCGGCATCAACAAGATCGCCCGCTTCCGCCTTGACCCGCGCGACGACCGCAACGACGCCGACTACTACGATGTTATCGGTGACGAATCGGGCGTCTTCGGATGCATGTCCCTTCTCGCCTGCCACGACTTCTGCCCGAAGGATCTGCCCCTCAAGACGCAGATCGCCTTCATCCGTCGCAAGATGGCTGAACAGGGTATGAAGGGCTACGATAAGGTTCTTCCGTCCCAAAAAAAGGCTATTCCCATCAAGCCGATTAAGCAGTAATATTTAGGACGCATGGCGTATGGTCCTTCGAAAGGAGTATCATACGCCGCGTTCACACATGGTCCGCTTCTTCTGCGACCAACCCCCGGAAACGGGATACGGAAGAAGCGGAGTTCACCCCGGACAGAGGGACGAACAGAACCATTCGGTCCCGCCGCTCTGTCCAAGATCCTATGAGGAGCTATAAAAATGTCTCGTATTGAAAGCGACTTCCTTGGCGAACTCGAGATTCCTGATGATGTCTACTATGGCGTGCAGACGATGCGCGGCAAGCAGAACTTCCACATCACGGAAATGCCCATGTCGCAGGAACCGTTCTTCGCTCAGGCCTACGGCTATGTGAAGAAGGCCGCCGCGATGGCCAACAAGGAACTCGGCTGCATCCCGGCCGACGTCGCTGACGCTCTGATTTGGGCTAGCGAACAGCTCATCGCTGGCAAGTACAACGACCAGTTCGTGACCGACTGGCTCCAGGGTGGTGCCGGTACGTCGACCAACATGAACTGCAACGAAGTGATCTGCAACCTCGCTTGCGAACACCTCGGCCTTGCCAAGGGCGACAAGAAGGTCTCCCCGAACGACCACGCCAACTTCGGCCAGTCCACGAACGACACGTACCCGACCGCTCTCCACCTCTCGCTGATCCTTCGTTCGAACGTCCTCCTGAAGGCCGTTGAAGATCTGCGCGACGCCTTCTTCCGCAAGGCTGAAGAAACCAAGGGCGTGCTCAAGATGGGCCGTACGCACCTCCAGGACGCCGTTCCGATGTCCTTCGGCCAGGAATTCCACGGCTGGGGCGCCACGATTGCCGACGAAATCGCCGTCATCAAGGAAGCTCAGGAACACCTGAAGATCGTTAACCTCGGCGCCACCGCCATCGGCACGACCGTTACGGCTCACCCGGAATACCCGGCTCTCGCCGTCAAGCACCTCGCCGAAATCACCGGCATCGACTTCAAGAACAGCGATGACCTCATCGCCGCCACGAGCGACTGCGGTGCCTACGTTGCTCTCTCGAGCGCCGTCAAGAGCCTCGCCGTCAAGCTGACGAAGGTCTGCAACGACCTGCGTCTCCTTGCTTCCGGTCCGCGTACGGGTCTCTCCGAACTCATCCTCCCGCAGCTCCAGCCGGGCTCCTCGATCATGCCGGGTAAGGTCAACCCCGTGATCCCCGAAGTGACGAACCAGGCCTGCTTCCTCGCCATCGGTCTCGACACGACGGTCATGCTCGCCGCCTCCGCCGGCCAGCTCGAACTGAACGTGATGGAACCGGTCATCACCTTCGCTCTCTACATGCAGATGAAGGTCCTGACGAACGCCTGCAACCACCTGCGTGAAAAGTGCATCGACGGCATCGTCGTCAATGCCGAACACTGCAAGGACCTCGTTATGGGCTCGCTCGGCATCGTGACGCTCCTGAAGCCGCACTTCGGCTACAAGCCCTGCGCCAACATCGCCCGCGAAGGCTTCCTCACCGGCAAGTCCCTCCATCAGCTCGTCGTTGAAGAAAAGGGCATGCTCACGCAGGAACAGTGGGATCATACGTTCACGTATGAAAACCTCATCAACCCGAAGTTCGAAAAGTAATTTTCTGACTTCGTCGTCCGAACCCCGGCAACGGGGTTTCGGATGAGCCCAAAAACAAAACCGTCCTGCTCGAGCGCGGGACGGTTTTGTCGGACCCAACGGGTTTCGGTCAACCGTCATGAAAGCCCCCACGCTAGAAGGGCGGCTTTCCTGACGGGCGACAAGACCCGTAACCACCCTCGGCGGAGGGCCGGATCATCGTTACTAAGGATGGCCGGTATCTTCGTCGGATAACTCAATGCCTGGAGGCATCCATGGATATCATGCTTATTCTTCAGATTATCGTGCTGCTCGGCGCGATTTTCTTGGGCGTCCGCCTTGGCGGCATCGGCATCGGCTACGCCGGTGGCGCCGGTGTGCTCATTCTCGGCCTTTGCCTTGGTATGAAGCCGGGTAACATCCCCTGGGACGTTATCCTGATCATCGCCTCGGTGATCTCGGCCATTTCGGCGATGCAGCTCGCCGGCGGTCTTGATTACCTCGTTCAGATTGCCGAACGCATCCTTCGTTCCAATCCGAAGTACATCAACTACCTCGCCCCGGTCGTGACCTATGTCCTCACGATCTTCGCCGGTACGGGCCACACGGCCTTCTCGATGATTCCGGTTATCGTCGAAGTCGCTAAGGAACAGAACATTCGTCCTTGCGTTCCGCTGTCGATCGCCGTGGTCGCTTCGCAGATCGCCATTACGGCTTCGCCGGTTTCCGCCGCCGTGATCTACATGGCCGGCGTGCTCGAAGACTTCGGCTGGTCCTACCCGGCTCTGCTCGGCATTTGGCTGTCCACGACGTTCATCGCCTGCATGCTGACCGCCTTCGTCATGACGCTCATCTCCAAGATGGACCTCAGCAAGGACCCGGTCTATCAGGAACGCCTCGCCAAGGGCCTCATCAAGGCTTCCGTCGGCGCTGCGCACACTGAACTCAAGCCGTTTGCCAAGCGCTCCGTTCTCATCTTCCTCGTCGGCGTTATCTTCGTGGTGCTTTATGCCTCCGCCATTTCGCCGGCTGTTGGCCTGATTGAAAACGTCGTCGTCGGCCGTGACGCTGCCATTATGAGCCTCATGCTCATCGTCGGTATGCTCATCACGATGACCTGCGACATCGAAATCGGCAAGATCGCTGACTCGTCCGTCTTCAAGAGCGGTATGGTCGCCATCGTCTGCGTGCTCGGTGTGGCCTGGTTGGGCGACACGTTCGTGTCCGGTCACTCGAACGAAATTAAGGAACTCGCCGCTGGTACGGTTTCGGAAACCCCGGCTCTGCTCGCCGTCGTGTTCTTCCTCGCTTCGATGCTCCTGTACTCGCAGGCTGCCACCGCTAAGGCGATTACCCCGGCCATCGTCGCCGCTCTCGGTATCTCCGCCGCCAACCCCGGTGACTCCTACATGCTCGTGGCTTCGTTCGCTGCCGTTTCGGCTCTGTTCGTCCTCCCGACCTACCCGACCCTCCTCGGCGCCGTCCAGATGGACTACACGGGCACGACCCGCATCGGCAAGTTCGTGTTCAACCACGCTTTCTTCCTCCCCGGCCTGATCGCCATCGTCTTCGCGGTCGCGCTCGGCTTCCTCGCTTGCAGCCTCGTCGGCTAATCGCAATCGAGAATTGATCGAAGAATCAAGGGCTCTCGGCTCCGGCCGGGGGCCCTTTTTAGTAGGTTCGGACGGGAAGGGGGCGGCGCTCCGGACGGGATCGGCTTCGGTCTTTCCCATGGGATTCCGCGGCAGGTTTCGCCGGGACGAAGGTTGTGCGTCGTCCGCGAAACTTTTTGCCGGTTTGTGAAAGGTCTCCCTTGACAAAATCTGTGTTTTGTGCCATAATCTGTCCTCTCTAACGCGGGAGTAGCTCAGTTGGTAGAGCGCAACCTTGCCAAGGTTGAGGTCGCGAGTTCGAGACTCGTCTCCCGCTCCAGAGATGGCGCGATAGCAAAGTGGCTATGCACCGGATTGCAAATCCGTTCACGGCGGTTCGATTCCGCCTCGCGCCTCCAAACGCGGGAGTAGCTCAGTTGGTAGAGCGCAACCTTGCCAAGGTTGAGGTCGCGAGTTCGAGACTCGTCTCCCGCTCCAGAATTTTCGAAGGAAGAGGGTAACCGTGAGGAACCCTCTTTTTTTGTGGGTTTGCATGGCCCCCGGATGACGGAATTGGTAGACGTAGCGGACTTAAAATCCGCCGCCTTTAATCGGGCGTACGGGTTCGACCCCCGTTCCGGGGACCATCAAAGGCCGCTTCGAAGAGGGTTCGTGAAAATTTTTCGTCAACCTCTTGACAAATTTTCAGAAATCTGTATAATTCCTCTTCTCAGCGGAATTTGCGGGAGTAGCTCAGTTGGTAGAGCGCAACCTTGCCAAGGTTGAGGTCGCGAGTTCGAGACTCGTCTCCCGCTCCAATACAATTTGTTTGCCGCGAATGCGGGAGTAGCTCAGTTGGTAGAGCGCAACCTTGCCAAGGTTGAGGTCGCGAGTTCGAGACTCGTCTCCCGCTCCAAGATTCCTAAGAGGAAGGGGAGAAGAAGTTCTCCCCTTTTTTTCTACGGATAGGCGCCTACGAAAGCGTCCGAAAATTCAGACCTCGTTTCTGAAAAATTTCGACGGATTTGCTAAAATTCGTCGCTTTCTCAAGACCTCCGTGGGGGAGGTGTGAGAACTCTGATTTCCGGAAGTCGTCAACGGTTTTACGAGTGTGCGGTTGCCGACATCATTGCTATTTCACTCGATTTGTTACGTGGGGTTTGCCATGGCCGTTCAGCAGAACAAAAAATCCACCAGCAAGCGCGGTAATCACCGTGCTCATGACTTTCTGACCAACCCGCCCACCGCGATCGAAGCCACGACCGGTGAAGCGCATCGTCGTCATCACATCAGCCCGTCCGGTTTCTACCGCGGCAAGAAGGTGATCACGACGAAGATGGACGAATAATTCGTCTGTCGGTTGGAAGGAAGTTCTCGACAAGAAGCTTCCTCAAACCACGGGGTTTCTCGGCGGCGTCAATACGGAATCCAATGTGATTTGATGCGCGACCCCACGGCAGTTTTGCCCGCAGTCTTTCCCGGTGGATTCCGGGACCGACGAGAAAGCACGAACCGGTTTGAGTGTTGAGAACAACCTTGCAAAAAGTCGAAAGGGACTCCTAAACGGGGTCCCTTTTCTTTTGCCCGCAAGGCATTGGAAAAAGAAATTCTTTGTAATTGCCTTCCTTCCCGTCCCTCTCTCCTCGGGCGAGTCGTTAGCATGGGACGCATCGAAAAATAAACAGAAGGAAAATCTGCATGTACTCCCGCATCATCGGCACGGGTTCGGCCCTGCCTGAAAAGTCGCTCAGCAACGATGAATTCGCCCGGCTCCTCGCCAAGGACGGCATCGAAACGAGCGACGAATGGATCCGCACGCGCACGGGCATCGTGACGCGCTACTTCGCCGACCCCGAAAAGGGGGAATGCACGACGTCGCTCGCCGTCGAGGCCGCCAAGAACGCCCTCGAGGCCGCGGGGGTTGCGGGCGATTCGATCGACCTCATCATCGTGGCGACGACGACGCCCGACATGATTTTCCCCTCGACCGCCGCGCGCGTGCAGGCGGCCCTCGGCGCCCAGGGTTGCGCCGCCTTTGACGTGCAGGCCGTGTGCGCGGGCTTCATCTACGCTCTGAACGCCGCCGACGCCATGTTGCGCGCCGGTCCCTACCGCCGCGCCGTCGTGATCGGCGCCGAAACGATGTCGCGCGTCATCGACATGAAGGACCGCTCGACCTGCGTTCTCTTCGGGGACGGGGCGGGGGCCGTGGTGCTCGAATCGAGTTCGGATCCCGGGGTGCTCGCCGCCCGCATGTATGCGGACGGGCGCTTTGATGAAAAGATCCTCGGGCTCACCGCGCGCGTCGACCGCGGTCAAATCGTGGGCCACCCCTACATCAACATGGACGGGCGTCAGGTCTTCAAGCTCGCCGTCGACGGTCTCGTCAATTCGGCGCGCGAAGTGGCCGATCTCGCCTGCGTGCGCACAGAAGACGTGGCGCTTTTCGTGCCGCATCAGGCGAACCTTCGCATCATGACCATGGTTGCCAAGAAGCTCGGCATCGACGAAGCGAAGATGGTACAGACCGTGCACGAACACGGCAACACCTCGGCCGCTTCCGTCCCGCTTGCGCTCGACCGTGCGGTGCGCGAAGGCCGCGTGAAGGCGGGCGAACTCGTCCTTCTGCAGGCCGTCGGCGCGGGCATGGCCTGGGGCTCGGCGCTTGTTCGCTGGTAATTCGCGCGGTTTAACGCGAAAATGGTACGACTTTAAGCGAAACGGACGATATCGCCGGTTCCGCTCGTCGGTGTCACCTTGCTAAACTTCCCGCACTTCAACGTAGGTGCACATTCCCAGGATTTTCAAGATGCGCATTGCTTTCGTATTCCCCGGCCAGGGCAGTCAGTCCGTCGGGATGCTCGGCGGCTTCGCCGACAATGAAACGGTCCGCGGCGCCCTCGCGCGTGCCGACGAAGCGCTCGGCTTCTCGATCGAGCGCCTCATCGCTGAAGGCCCGGCCGAAGAACTCAACCTCACGGTCAACACGCAGCCCGCGGTGCTCGCCTCCTCGGTCGCGTTCTACGAAGCTTGGCTCGCCGCGGGCGGCCAGAAGCCCGAACTTCTCGCCGGTCATTCGCTCGGCGAATACTCGGCTCTCTGCGCCGCGGGCGTCTTCCCGCTCGAAGAGGCCGTGAAGCTCGTGCGCTTCCGCGCCGAAGCCATGCAGTCGGCCGTTCCCGTGGGCGTGGGCGGCATGGCCGCGATCATCGGTCTCTCGGATGAAGACGTCGAAGCCGCCTGCGTGGCCGGCCGCGCCGTCGGCACGGTCGAAGCCGTCAACTTCAATTCGCCCGGCCAGGTCGTGATCGCCGGTCACATTGAGGCTGTGCGCGCTACCGTCGAAGACGCCAAGGCCCGCGGCGCCCGCCGCGCGATCGAGCTCCCCGTGTCGGCTCCCTTCCATTCGAGCCTGCTCGAGCCCGCCGCCAAGCGCCTCGCCGAACGTCTCGAAAGCGTTGAGATGGCCGAACCCTCGATTCCCGTCATCGCCAACGTCGACGTGACGGTACACAAGACGCCCGAGGAAATCCGCGCGGCGCTCGCCCGTCAGGCGTGCTCGGCCGTGCAGTGGGTGAAGACGATCGAAGCCATGAAGGCCGCGGGCATCACCGACATCGTCGAATGCGGTCCGGGCCGCGTTCTCGTCGGCCTCATCCGCCGCATCGCCCCGGAAATCAAGACGCACAACATTTACGATCAGGCAACGCTCGAGAAGACGCTCGCCGCGCTGTCGAACTGAAAGGAGTTCCAAGATGGAAAAAGCCGTTTTTGCCGCTGACGCCCTCGCGGGCCGCGTGGTTCTCGTGACGGGCGCGAGCCGCGGGATCGGAGCCGGGATCCTCGAAGCCTTCGTGAAGGCGGGCGCCACCGTGGTGGGTTCCGCCACGAGCGAAGCGGGCGCCGAAAAGATTACGGCGCGCATCGCCGAATTGGGCGGTCAGGGCCGCGGCGTCGTGCTCAACGTCAACGACGCCGACGCCGGTCAGAAGAGCGTCGCCGACATCGTCGAGGCCTACGGCCGCATCGACGTCCTCGTCAACAACGCCGGCATCACGCGCGACACGCTCGCCATGCGCATGAAGGACGAGCAGTGGGACGACGTGATCGACACGGACCTCTCGGCCGCCTTCCGCTTTGCGCGCGCCTGCCTGCGCCCGATGATGAAGCAGCGCTCGGGCCGCATCATCTCGATCACCTCGGTCGTGGGCGCCATGGGCAACCCCGGTCAGGTGAACTACGCCGCCGCCAAGGCGGGCCTCATGGGCATGACCAAGGCCCTCGCGCGCGAAATCGGCTCGCGCGGGATCACGGTCAACTGCGTGGCCCCGGGCTTCATCGACACCGACATGACGCGCGTCCTTTCGGACGAACAGAAGGATCATCTGCAGGCGCAGATTCCGCTCGGCCGTCTCGGTTCGGTCGACGACATCGCGCAGAGCTGCCTTTTCCTCGCTTCCGACGCGGGCGCCTACATCACGGGAGTCACGCTTCATGTGAACGGCGGAATGTACATGGGGTAATTCCACTCCCCCTCGGGGAGCCGTTCTGATAAAATCCAACATCACCCGACCCGCAACAGCTTTTCTCGCGCGGGGGTGTTTGTTTCCCATCTCTTCGCTTCGGGCGGAGAGTCGCAATCAATTCCATACCCTTAGCGGAGTTACTGAAATGGACGATATTGAACTGAAGGTTAAGAAGATCGTTGCCGAACAGCTTGGCATCAAGGAAGAAGACATCAAGAACGAATCCTCCTTCATCGAAGACCTCGGCGCCGACAGCCTCACGACGGTTGAAATGTCGCTCGCCCTCGAAGACGCCTTCGGCATCGAAATTCCCGATACGGAACAGGAAAACCTCCGTACGGTTCAGCAGGCCATCGACTACGTCAAGTCGGCCGTCAACAAGTAAGGTTTTCGCCTGAATCGAATTCACCGGACTTTGTTTCGGTGCGACGTGGGACCCCGCCAAAAGGGTCCCATCTTCGTTTTTGGGCCCTCTGAAAATACCGTCTTTCCGCTAATCTTTCCGGCGGAAGAGACTTTTGAACATCTACGCATAAAGGTTTTAGGCATGGATCGTCGTGTTGTCGTTACCGGTCTCGGCGCGGTGACTCCCCTCGGCAATGACCTCGCCACGAGTTGGCAGGCCGCTCTGCGCGGCGAATGCGGCATCGATACGGTGACGCAGTTCGACGCCTCGATTCTCGGCTCTCAGATCGCCGGTGAAGTGAAGAACTTTGACGCCACGAAGTATCTCGGCGTCAAGGAAGTCCGTCGTTTCGACCGCTTCGTGCATTTCGGCGTGGCCGCCGGGATCATGGCGCTCGAAGACGCGGGCATTGAAGTGACGGACGAACTCTCGCCCGAAATCGGCGTCGCCATCGGCGCCGGCATCGGCGGCATTCCCGTCATCACGTCGAACTATCAGGCGATGATCGACCGCGGTCCCCGCCGCATCTCGCCCTTCATGATTCCGGGCTGCATCATCAACATGGTCTCGGGCCAGCTCGCGATCATGAAGAACCTCAAGGGCCCGAACATCGCGCACGTCACGGCGTGCTCGACGGGTCTGCACGCCATCGGCGAAGCGATGCACATGATCAAGCGCGGCGACGCGACGGTCATGGTCGCGGGCGGCTGCGAATCGACGATTCACCCCCTCGCCATGGGCGCCTTTGACGCCATGCACGCGCTCTCGCGCCGCAACGACGATCCGAAGACCGCTTCGCGTCCCTTCGACAAGGACCGCGACGGCTTCGTGATGGGCGAAGGCGCGGGCGTGCTCATCCTCGAAGAGCTCGAACACGCTCTCGCGCGCGGCGCCAAGATCTACGCCGAAGTCGTGGGCTACGGCCTCTCGGGCGACGCCTTCCACATCACGACGCCCTCGACCGACGGTCCGCGCCGCTGCATGGAAATGGCGATCCGCCACGCCGGCATTCAGCCTTCCGACATCGCCTACCTCAATGCGCACGGCACGTCCACGTCTGTGGGCGACGTCAACGAAGTCAAGGCCATCAAGGAAGTCTTCGGCGAACACGCCAAGAAGCTCGTTGTCAACTCCACGAAGTCGATGACCGGCCACCTCCTCGGCGGCGCGGGCGGCGTCGAATCGGTCTTTACGGTCATGGCCGTCAAGAACCAGATTTCGCCTCCGACCATCAACGTGCAGAACCAGGATCCCGAGTGCGACATCGATTGCTGCGCGAACGAAGCCCGCGAAATGACGATCGAATACGCCATGAAGAATTCGTTCGGCTTCGGCGGCACGAATTCGACCGTGATCTACAAGCGTTGGCACGATTAACTTTCGTACCTTTGCGCATACCAAGCCCCCTTCGAGCTCCGGCCCGTCGGGGGCTTTTTGCATTCCTCAAACGAAATGCGGCGCCCGAAGGCGCCGCATGAGAGGGAGGTTTCAGAACTTACTTCGCGGCTTCCGTACCGGCGATGCGTCCGAACACCATGATGTCGGTGTAGGCGTTCGAGCCGAGACGGTTCGAGCCGTGCGTGCAGCCCGTCACCTCACCCGCGGCCCAGAGGCCGGGGATGGGCTTGTCGTTCTTGTCGAGGACCTGGGCCTTGGGATTGATCTTGAGGCCGCCCATCGTGTGGTGCACGGACGGGACGCCGCGGTAGATCCAGTAGGGCCCTTCGGAGAGGTCGGAGAACTTGCCGCGGTAGCCGAAGTCGAGGTCCTTGCCGGTCTTGGCGAATTCGTTGACGCGCGCAACCGTGGCCTTCAGGGCGTCGGCCGGGATGTCAAACGCGGCCGCCACTTCGTCCAAGGTCTTGCCGGTCTTGAGGATGCCCGTCTTCGAGAAGACGCGCACTTCGTCCTGATGGTGTTCGATCGCGTGCGCGCGGTCTTCCACCGCCTGGTTGAAGAGGGCGTAGCAGTACTTCCCGGTCTGCTCGAGAATGGCCTTGCTCATCACGTCGCGGCGTTCGAGTTCTTCAACGAAGCGCTGCCCTTCCTGATTGATGAGGATGGCGCCTTCAAAGCGCGCGTCGTCGATCAGTTCGATCGCGCCCGAAATCGGGTCGCACATCGGATAGGTCTGGATCTGCTCCATGTTGACGGAGGCGGCGCCGATCTTTTCGGCCATGAAGATGCCGTCGCCCTGGGCGCAGGGCAGGTTCGTCGTCTTGAAGCCTGCGCCGTAGAAGGGATTGAGCTTCGCGCGCAGTTCCACGTTCGCGCTGAAGCCGCCCGTCGCGATGATGACGCCCTTCTTGGCGTTCACCTGGTGGGTCTTGCCGTCGATCACGGCCTTGACGCCCGTGACGCGGCCGTCCTTGTCACGAACGAGTTCGGTGACGCGCGTTTCGGTGAAGATCGGAATCTTGCGCTCCGTCGTCGCCTTGACGAACTTGTTGATGAATTCCGCACCCGTCGCGCCCTTCGGAATGAGGGAGCGCTTCACGGAGTGGCCGCCGAAGTGGAAGAGGTTGTCCTCCTGGAATTCGACGCCGATCGTGTCGCGAAGCCACAAGGCGGTCGGCAGGGCGTTTTCGACGAGGACGCGCACGACGGCCGGGTCACCCAACATGTCGCCGCCCTTCATCGTGTCCTGGAAGTGCTGTTCGACGCTGTCCTTGATGCCGAGCTTTTGCTGCACCCAGTTGTTGGCGGCCGCGTATTCCGCGCCCGAGATGAGGGAGTTGCCGCCGAGCGTCGGCATCTTTTCGAGCATCACGACCTTCGCGCCCGCGTCGTGCGCCGAGACGGCCGCGGCAAAGCCCGCGCCGCCCGCGCCGATCACGATCACGTCGTAGCCGTCCTTTTCGGGGATCTTCACTTCACGCTTCGCGACGATCAAGGGCGTAGCGGCCAGCGTTACGCCCGCTTTGTCGGCCGCGGCCTTGACGGCGGCCTTGAGGGCGTCGGACGAGAGCGTGGCGCCCGAAATCGAGTCGACGGCGACGCTGTTGCCGGCAATGATCGCTTCGCGCAGGTCCTTGTAGACCTTCTGCGTGAGGACGGGATTTTCCTCTTCCTTGACGATGCGGATGTCCGCGATCTTGTCCTTGTCAAAGGTCACGGCCACCGTAATGTCGCCGTGCTTCCCTGTGGCGGTGCCTTCAAAGGTCTGCGCAGCCGCTGCGTTTGCGGAGAGTCCGGCCGAGGCAAGTCCGACCGCCAGGGCCGTCAAAAGGAACTTATGCATACGTCCTCCGATAAAGAAAAAACCATTCCATAAGAACCATTATGGTCGTCCGGCTTTGCGGAACACAACGGGGTTACTACTGCCGTCCCGCTTTCGGGGGGAAAGGGTGTTTTGAACGCAAAGGAAAACGATCCGGCTGCGGGAAGCGGCGTTCCGTCATGGAAGAAGGAAAACGGAAGGAAAGAACGAAAAAAAAGGGGCTTCCCCCCGTAAGAGAGGAAGCCCCGCCATCACCAAAGGAGAGAGGATTTACCGTTTAGGCCCAAGGCTTTTCCTTGGCGGCTTCGCGGCCGGCGATGCGGCCGAAGACGATGCATTCGGCGTTGTTCGTCGCGCCCTGGTAGATGTTGCCCCACATGGAGCCGAGTTCGCCCGCGGCGTAGAGGCGCGGAATCGGCTTGTCCTGCGGATCCATCACCTGACCCTTGACGTTCTTCTTCGGACCGCCCTGGGTGTTGAGCATCGTCGGGTAGAGCGCCACGGCGTAGTAGGGACCTTCACCGAGCGGTTCGGAGACGATCGGCGCTTCGCGGCCGGCAAAGGCGGTCTTGCCCTTCGGGTCGCGCTTCAGAATGCGGCCGAATTCCGTGTCCTTGCCGTTCTTGATGTCGGTGTTCCAGCGGTTGACCGTCGCTTCGAGCGTGTCGGCCGGAACCTTGATCTTTTCGGCGAGTTCGCGGATCGTGGCGGCCTGGATCAGGATGCCGCTCTTGATTTCGGCGGAATTGTCCTTGCTCCACTTGTAGTTTTCACGGTTGAGGGCGTAGCCCGAGGTGGCGCCGCCGCAGATCGGACCGGCCTTGCGGGCCTTTTCGTCCATGATCAGCCAGCAGGGGATGCGCGGATAGCGGTGCTTGATCGGATCCATCTGGTTGACGGCGTAGAGGCAGGTGTGGTTGTCGAGCCCCTTTTCGTTCACGAAGCGCTTGCCGTCCTGGTCGACCCAGATGTGGGACGGGGCCAGAATGTTGAGCTGGATCGCGGTCTTGAGGCCGGGAACCTTCATGCCGACCGGGCAGGAGTAGGCGGTCATGTGCCAGAGGCGGGCGCCCATCGTCTGCGTCATGCGAAGGCCGTCGCCCGTGTTGCCCGGGGAGCCGAGGCCCTGGATTTCCGTGCCGAGCGCATAGGTGCGAAGGCTCTGCGCGTCGAATTCGTAGCCGCCCGTCGTGACGACGACGGCGCGGTTGGCGCGGATGTTGATGCGCTTGCCGGCGTGCTGGGCGACGACGCCCACGACTTCGCCGTTGCGGCGGATGAGTTCGAGAGCGGGCGTCTCGAGCATGACTTCGATCTTGCGGACTTCTTCGACCGCATAGCGGTACTGGTCAAAGAGCATGTCGCCGCCGCGCTTCTTGCCGCGGATGCGCCACTTGTCGACCGTGTCGGCGCCGGGAAGCGAGGCAAAGCCGGCGTGGCCGTAGATCATGAGCTTGGTGTCGGGCTTGAGGCCTTCGATGAAGGTCTTGGCGCCCTGGATTTCCTTGCAGAAGACGTCGAGGAGCGCTTCGTCCTTTTCGCTGTCGGCAAAGGCGTAGGTGGCGTTGAGGTAGGTGTAGGCGTCCTTGGCGTCCTTCGGGATCATGAAGCCGCCCGAGGAGACGGCCGTGTTGCCGCCGCCCTGCGCGAGCTTTTCCAGAATGAGGACCTTGGCGCCCGCGTCGTGGGCTTCAATGGCCGCACAGGCGCCGGCACCGCCGTAACCGAGGACGACGACGTCGGCCGTCTTGTCCCACTTCAGGTCCTTCGTGTATTCCACGGCCTGGACGCCGGCGACGGGGAGCGTCAGAGCGGCGGCAAGACCGCCGCGAAGAATGTTTCGACGTTGCAGATTCATGATGTTCTCCTTTAGAAGTCAGTCGGGAGGGTCGTCGTTACGGCACGACGATGTCGGGGAATTCGTGGCAGTTGTCGCACGAGAGCTTCGGGAGCTTGTGGCCCGAGTGGCAGGTGACGCACTGGGCTTCGCCGAGGTGCGTGTCGTGCGGGTTGATGTCGTCGGACTCGGTCTGCTTGGCGAGGGCGGCGTAGCTGCCGCCGTGGCACTTGAGGCAGGTGCTCATGTCGACTTCGTTCGTCGGCTTCTGGCCGGGGTGGCAGTTCTGGCAGGTGACGCCCCGCGCGACGTGACGGTCGGCAAGCATGGGCTTGTCGGCGGCCGAAACGGAGCCCGCGAGGAGGGCGGCCGCGCAGAGAAGCGCACAGGTGGCGTTGCGGATCATTTTGGGGATCTCCTTGGATTGGGAACACCGTCATTCTTTCCCCGACCGTTGCCTAGGTAATCGGGATGAGGTCAAGGAAGTCGCAGATAGAAGACGAAAAAAGCCGCCGAAACGGATTCGGCGGCTTTGTGCGGAGGAGATCCTAGGGTGGGTTTGTCGGCTCTTCGCTTATTCCGTCACGTAGGTGGCGGTGAGTTTCGCTTTCGCGAGCGCTTGTGCGTGGAGCATAAAGCCCGCCGTCGGACAGTTGCTTTCCTCGGTGAGGTCGAGCTTTTCGACGGGGAGGGCCCAGACCGTGAAGACGTAGCGGTGCATGCCGTCGCCCGCGGGCGGCGCCGCTCCGCCGTATTCGGCTTCGCCGTAGTCGTTGCGAAGCGTGATCGCGCCGAGCGCTTCGATGTCTTCCGGGGAAACGCCTTCGGGAAGCGAGCGCACGGCGGCGGGAAGGTTCAGGACGCACCAGTGCCACCAGCCCGAGCCCGTCGGGGCGTCCGGATCGAAGCAGGTCACGGCAAAGCTGCGGGTCCCTTCGGGGGGATCCCGCCAGGAGAGTTCCGGCGAACGGTTGCCGCCCGCGTAACTCTGGGCCGCGGGCATGCGGCTTCCTTCTTCAATCGAGTGGCTCGTCAGTCTCATTTCGATTTCCTTTTTGCAAACGTTGTGGAAAGGCGCCGGCACGCACGTGCGCAACGCCTTTCCCTTGCGAAAAATTCTAGGGGAGCCTCTTTGCCGACGTACGGAACAAAGCTTGGAAAGATCTGTACGGAGCGTTCGCGTTTGATGAAGACGCCGCGTCCGCGTCGGCGACGGTCACTACGAGCCGGCCTGAAGGGTTCCGGGAAGGCTTCTTTCGACGGGAGTCTTCGCCGCGAGGCGAAGATGCGCAAGAAGTTTTTGCGTCGCGCCCGTGAGACGGCTTTCGTCGGCGGGCACCACGATGCGAAGCGTCCGCTTCGCCCAGTCGTCTTCGAGTCGAATGCAGCCGAGCGTGGCGTCGCCGCCGAAAAAGGTTTCGTAGGTGGATTGGGTGGCAAAGCCGATTCCGACGCGGGCGCGAACGTAGCGCGCCATGATGCCGATGCTCGGGACGCGGATTCTCGGCACGATCGGGCGCCCGAGCTCCACGGCTTTGGCGAGCATGAAGGTCTGCATGCTCGCTTCGTTCGAGAGGGCGACGAAGTCTTCTTCCAGCGCTTCTTCAAAGCGGCAGCCGCCCCGTTTAACGAGCGGGTGATCGTGCGCGGCAAAGAGAACGAGTGAATCCTCTCGATAGGGATAGAAACAAAGACCGCCGTGAAAATCGCTGGAGGCCGTGATGCCGATGTCCGCTTCGCCAAGCGCGATGACTTCCGCGACGCCGCGGCTCGTAAGAAGTCGCTGATCGATGCGGATCTCAGGATTCTTCAGAAGAAACCCGCTCAGATCGTCCGGAAGAAACGCGACGGCGGCGTTGTAGTTGGCGGCGAGACGCACGACGAGCCGCTCGTCGCCGCAAAAGGCCGTCATGGCGTCCGTCATGCGGGTGATCTGCTGAAATACCTTGCGCGCTTCCGCCGCCAGACGTTCGCCCGCGGACGTGAGCGCGAGTCCTCTGGGAAGGCGCGTCACGAGACTGCAGCCCGCCTCCTCTTCAAGGTGTTTGAGCCGAACGCTCGCGGCAGATGGCGTGATGCAGCACTGCGCCGCGGCCCGCGTGAGGTTCCCCGTGTCGGCGATCGCAAGAAAGACGCGCAGATCGGTGAAGTTGATGTGCTTCATGTCGGATCGGGCGCCCGAAACGGGCGCAGGAGGTTGTTTGACCCTCAGTGAACAAAGAGGGCTTCTCAGGGCAAGTATACGAGCGTTCGCGAACGGCGAACGCTCGGTTGAGGAAAGAAAAATTTTCACATTTCCCTGAATTCCGTAGACTTTTCGTCGAAATCAAGCTCTGCCGTTTGTTTTTTGTGAGAGAAAAAACGATGGATGTCGCCGCACTCCCGCGGACCTAAGGAGCGACAAACCGTTCCGAAAACCGGAACGAACGACCCCGAAAGGAGATCCAAGATGACGTTTCGTCAGAACGCAACGGCCGCGGTGCTTGCGGCGCTTTTCGCCTCCCTGAGCGCCCAGGCGGCGGACAAGGACTACAACGCCCAGCTTGCGGGCTCGCACATGAAAAGGGGCCTCGACTGCGCGAGCTGTCACGTCAACGGCATGCAGGTGAGCGACTCGGAAACCGAGATCAACAAGCAGTGCGTGAGCTGCCACGGAGGCTTGGAAAAGCTTGCCGACTCGAAGAAGAAGCCCGATCCGCACGCGAGCCACATCGGCACGATTCAGTGCACGGCCTGCCACGCGGGCCACGTGGAGTCGCAGTCCTATTGCCTGAGCTGCCACGACTTCCCGGCGATGAAGATTCCGTTCGGGAGCGCCAAGCCCATCGAATGGAAGTGGAAGGACCTTGCGTCCTATAAGGACGTGACGCCCGTCCGCTCGGAAGAGGTCGACCTCGTGGTGGTGGGCTCCGGCGCCGCGGGCTTCGTCGCGGCCATGGAAGCGCACGAAAAGGGCGTGCGCAACATCGTCATTCTCGAAAAGATGCCGATTCCCGGCGGCAACTCGCAGTTTGCGGCGGGCGGCATGAACGCCGCGGGTTCCGTCTATCAGCAGGCCAAGGGCATCAAGGACACGCCCGAAATGATGGCGGCCGACACGATGAAGGGCGGCAAGAACACGAGCGATCCGAAGCTTGTCGAAATCTTCGCGAAGAATTCCGCCGAATCGATCGCGTGGCTGAAGGAACGCGGCGCGGAACTGGAAAACGTCGCCGCAGGGGGCGGCGCCTCCGCGCCCCGCATGCACGGCCCGAAGGGCGGCAAGGCGGTCGGTCCCTATCTCTCGGCCTTCTTCCGCGATCAGGCCGAAAAGATGGAGGGCGTGGACCTTCGTCTCAACAGCCGGCTCGTTCGCCTTCTCACCGACAAGTCGGGCGCCGTGACGGGCGTTTTGGTCGAAGGCAAGCACAACGGCGTCTATGAAATCAAGGCGAAGGCCGTCGTGCTCGCCACGGGCGGGCTCGGCGCGAACAAGGCGCTCGTGAAGCAGTACCTGCCGAACCTCGATCCGGCGACGAAGACTTCGAACCAGCCCGGCACGACGGGCGACGGTATGTATCTCGGCGAACAGATCGGCGCGGCGCTCGTCGACATGAAGGAAATTCAGCTCAATCCGACGCTCCTCGTCGGCTCGCCCGTGATCATCTCCGAGACCGTCCGCGGTCAGGGCGCCGTCTTCGTGAACCGCGAAGGGAAGCGCTTCATTTCCGAAATGACGACGCGCGACGTCACGAGCGCGGCGGTCTCCGCGCAGACGGGCGGCACGGCCTTTGAAATCTTCGACGACGGTACGGTGAGCCGTGTGGCGCAGCTCAAGGCCTGCTTCGAACTCGGCCTCGTGAAGGAAGGCAACACGCTCGAAGAGCTCGGCAAGAATGCCGGCATCGATCCGAAGGCCTTGGCCGAAACGATCCGCGTCTACAACGGCTACGTCGAAAGCGGCAAGGATCCGGACTTCAACCGCCCGAAGCCTCCCTTCAAGATCGAAGGTCCCAAGTTCTACGCGATCGAAATCACGCCCGCCATCCACTACGCCATGGGCGGCCTCAAATTCAACGAGAAGACCCAGGTGATCAACAAGGAAGGCAAGCCCATCGAAGGTCTCTTCGCCGCGGGTGAAACCACGGGCGGTCTGCACGGCAAGAACCGTCTCGGCGGCAACTCCGTCTCCGAAACGATCACCTTCGGGCGCATCGCGGGCGACGAAGCCGCCAAGCGCGTGCTCGGCAAGTGAGCTTGAAAAGGGAGCGTCCCGGCCCACGGCCGGGCGCCCCGAAGAAGTGAGGCTCCATGCGGGAAAGCCGCTTCTTCTCGGACGGGAAGGAGCGGCTTTCGCGCACTTTGGAGAGAACGGACGACGATTCCGCCCGCACAAGCGAAAACCGCCTCTCCGGAGTGTCCGGAGAGGCGGTTCGAACCGCTCCAAGAAAGGAGAACCGATTAGCGGGCGTTCATCGCCTTGTCAATCGAGAACGGCCAGGCCTGGTAGCCCGAGCAGTTCTTCAACTGAATTTCGACGGACGGCTCCTTGGCGCCCCACTTGAATTCTTCAATGTAGGGGTTGGGAGACGAGGTGAACGCGCCCGAGGCGAGGTCGAAGTTCGCACCGGCGGTGGCCGAGTAGACGAAGATCGAGTTCTTGTCGGCCTGGTATTCGGTGAGCGAGGTCACGGGGCTGTACCATTCGTGGCCGCGTTCCTTGCCGTATTCCCAAACCTGTTCGACCGTCATCTTCTTCTGGTCGATCTTGTAGACGACCGCACGGCTGTACTTCATTTCGGGCAGAGCGGGCTGTTCCATGCCGCGGGCGTCGCCGTTGTCGAAGGCCGAGAGGTAGAGGATGTCGCCCTTGCTCATTTCGTCGATCTTGAAGGCCGTGTGCTGCGTCCACGTCCAGTCGAAGCCGCCTTCGCAGACGGAGCCTTCGCACTTGATGGGCTTGCCGTTCTTGTCGACCGGCGTCAGGACCTTTTCAGCCCAGCCCTTCTTCCAGCCTTCGGGGGAGCCGAGGATCCACTTCACCTTCTTGTCGCGGCCGATCTTGATCATCGCGGACTGATGGCGCGAGGAGATGATGATGGAGTCGTCTTCCGGGTCGTAGTCGACGGAGTTGACGTGGGCCCAGTTGCGGCCCGCGCCCGTGCCGACGATGTCGCCGAAGCGGTCGGACTGGTCAAGCGCCTTGATGTCTTCTTCCGAGAGGGTCTTGCCGGCCTGCGAAGCGTCGATGTTGAGGCAGACGGCGCCCTGGTCGAGGACCTTCAGAACGTTGTCGCGGTACGGGTCGAGAATGTCGGCGAGACGCCATTCGTCCACCACCACGCCTTCCTGGTCGATTTCAGCGATCACGTCGCGGACCGTGTGCACGTTCTTGCCGTCGGGACGCTTGTAGTTGGAGGAAGCCACGCGAAGGAAGAAGTGACCGTTCTGCGCGTCGTCCATCGAGTGCGAGTAGTCGGAGAAGCGAAGCGGCAGACGGCGGTTGAAGACTTCGCGGCCCATGATGTCGTACTTGACGTAGCGCTGGCCGTAGCCCCAGGTGAGCATGCCGTCGGCGTTCTGCTTGAAGCCCATCATCACGCCCGCGCTGTAGATCGAGTTGAGGTCGTAGATCGGGTTCGCAAGCATGTACCAGCGGACGTGACCGGCCGTGTCGAGAATCGTGTTCTGCGGCCAGAAGTTCCATTCGAGGGCGCCGCCCGAGGGATTGTTCCAGACGACGCGCGTGCCGACGCCGGACTTTTCCGCGATGTTGTTGACGAAGTAGAGGCGGTCCTGGAATTCGGGATCGACCTTCTTCACTTCAACGCCGTACGGAATTTCCTTTTCCATCGTGATGCCGGCCACTTCAAAGTAGACGGGCGGGGCGTAGAGCTGGATCGTGTCGGTGAACTTTTCGGTCTTGCCGCGCAGTTCGCGGGTGTAGGAGACCTCGACCTTGTTGACGTAGTCGGGATAGAGACCGAAGACGGGGATGCCGCCGTGCGTCAGAACCTGGCGGTCGGAGACCTTGTACTTGATTTCACGGCCGTCGGGCTTCGGAAGCACGCGCACCGTGACGTCCTTGACCGTGTAGCCGCCGTCGCGGACGATGGCCGTAAGCGGCGCGATGCCGTACGGGTTCATCATCACTTCGCCGAGGTGACCCTGGACGTGATAGTCGATCTTCGGACCCGAGGGACCGCCGATGGCGAACGCGGCGACCGGAATCGCAGCCATGGCGCAGGCGAGAAGTTTGAGGCGGAAATTCATGGAGTTCTCCTTTCGAGACAAATGGCAAAGAGGAAGCGCACGGCGCCTCCGTTGCGGAGAATGATCGCCCCGAACGGGGGTTCTTCACCATTCGCACATTCGGTATGGGAGAGGGAAACTTGCGGAACTCAGTTTCCTTGAATTCGAAACGGATCGGGGGTAGTGCCTCGGGTTCGGAACGGTTGGCGGAAAGTGGTTTTCCGTAAAGTAAAAATGATGAAAAAAGAGGCGAATTTGCGCCCGTCCGGGACGGGGAAGGAGGGCGGTCCGGAGGGGGCTTTTTCGGAAAAATGAAAAAAAGGCCGCCGAAGAAATTTCGGCGGCCGAAAAGGGAGAGAAATCGAAGGGGAGACGACTTATTTGTTGTTTGCGGCCATGCGGCCCGCGGTGCGGCCGAAGACCATGCAGTCGGCCACGGCGTTGCCGCCCAAGCGGTTTTCACCGTGCACGCCGCCCGTCACTTCACCCGCGGCGTAGAGGCCCGGGATCACCTTGCCGTTGCGGTCGATCACTTCGGCGTTCGTGTTTATCTTGATCCCGCCCATGGTGTGGTGGATGGTCGGGACCTTGCGGGCGACGTAGTAGGGACCTTCCGTGATGGGACGGTCGTCCGTGTGGTTGGCGCGGAAGCCGAAGCGGTCGGTTTCGACTTCGTGGCGCGCGACGCGGTTATATTCCTCGATCGAGGCGCGCAGACGGTTTACGTCGACCTTCATGATCTTGGCGAGGTCTTCCAGCGTCTCGGCCTTCTGCACACGGCCCTGTTCGAGCATGTCGTGCATCGTGCGGCCGCTCAGGAGGTCGATCTTGTTTTCGTCCGGATAGCGCAGGTGGTTCTGCACGAGCCAGAAAGTCTGGCCGGGCTGCGCGAAGACGGCCTTGCTCAAGACGTCGCGCGGAGCGCCTTCGTCGACGAAGCGGTCGCCGTTCGTGTTGATGAAAAGGCGGTTGCGGCCGGAAGTCTTGATGTCAAGCATGAGGCCGGTGCCGGGGGTGCCGTTCGGGTGGACCTGAATGTCGGCGAGGCCGATCAGGTCGGCGTTCACCTTTTCTGCCATGAGAAGGCCGTCGCCCTGAGCGGCGACGCTGATGTTCGAGCACCCGATTTCCTTGTCGAGGTTCGCTTCCTTCCAGATGCCGGTGTTCACCTTCTGGCGGAATTCCACGTTGGCGCCGAAACCGCCCGTGGAGAGGATTACGCCGCGCGTGCCGAAGACCTTCGCCGTCTTGCCGCGGCTTTCCACGGCAACGCCCGTGATGCGGCCGTTTTCTTCAATGAGGCTCGTCGCCTTCGTTTCGAGGAAGACCTTCACGCGGTCGGGATACTTCGCAAGCGCCTCTTCGAGGACGGCGATGTAGGTGTGGCCGCCCGCGGGATCGGGATAGTGTGAGCGCTGATAGAGCGCGCCCGTCGCGGCACCCACCTTCGGGTTCACCTTGAGGCCGAGGCTTTCAAGCCAGGCGAGCGATTCGGTCGCATGGTCGGCGAGGTAATGCACGAGCGAGGGATCGTTCGTGTTGTGGCCGCCCTTCATCGTCTGATCGAAATGTTTCTGCGGATTGTCTTCGATCCCGAGCGCCTTCTGGTAGCTCGTGCCCGACGCGTTGAAGGCGCCGCCGCAGACGTTGGTGGAGCCGCCCAAATAGCCGAGCTTTTCGACGATCGTCACGCTCGCGCCCGCTTCGAGGGCCGAGACCGCCGCGGCGAGACCGGCGCCGCCCCCGCCCACGACAACCACGTCGCTCGTCACGGTTTCGGGGAGCACGGCCGCTTCATGGACGCGCTTGAAGAAGGACTCGTCGGCCCCCGCCTTCTTGAGGGCCTGACGCGTGCCTTGGAGCACCGCAAAGCTCGTGAGGCTCGCGCCCGAGACGCCGTCGACGCCCGCCGTCTGTTCGCGAACGATGCGGTCGCCGAGCGTCTTGATGGCTTCGGCGCCGACGCCCGGGCTTTCGAGCGCGTCGTTCGAGGTGACCTTGACGATTTTGCCGCCTTCGAGCGTCACTTCGACCGTGAAGGGCGCGATGAGGCCCATCACCTTTTCTTTGTACACGCCGTCCTTGGGCGCGGCGTTGGCCTGCGCGGCGACGAGCGCGAGGCCGAGGGCGACCGAGAGCAGCTTCTTGGCTTGCAGCATGGTTTTCTCCTTTCCTGAGGGTTCGGACGGACGAAGGAGCCGTCCTTTCGGCCATCTTGGCCCGAAGACCTGCCTAGGCAATCGGGACGAAGTCAAGAAAGGAGAAGAAAATCAGAGCTCTTTTCGCACGAAGAGCACCGTGAGCGGCGCGAGGTCGGCGACGTTGTGGACGTTGAGCTTGCGGTAGGCCGAGAGCCGGTGCGCGTGCACGGTGCGCTCGCTGATGCCGAGGCGCTCGGCGATCTGACGGTTCAAAAGTCCCGAGGCGACGTAGCGCACGATCTCCTGTTCGCGCTCGGTGAGTTCCCTGAACTTACGCTTCCAGGCGGCCGAATCGAGCGGCATGGCGCGCTGATCGCAGTCCTCCTGCACGATCGTCGCGACCGAGGTCAGCAGACGCGGCGCGTCGACGGGCTTCAGGAGGAAGTCCTTGGCGCCCTTTTTGAGCGTGTGCACGGCCATGTCGACGTCGCCGTGCCCCGTGAGAAAGAGGATGGGGAGGGGATACTCGCGCCGGTTCAATTCCTCCTGCATTTCAAGACCCGAGATTTCCGGCATGCGCACGTCGAGAATGAGGCAGCCCGGACGCGAGGGCGTGTCCTCGGCGAAGAAGTCCGACGCCCTTTCATAGCAGGCGACGTCCCAGCCTTCAGCGGAGAGCATGATTTCGAGCGACGCGAGCTGATCGGGGTCGTCGTCGACGATGCGCACGAGCGGTTTTTCAGTTTTGCGGGTCATTTTCGACGTTTTCCTTCTTGGAATGTTCGGCGGGTTTCGGAAGCGGCAGCGTAATGCAGGCTTCCGTGACGTTGTCCTTTCGTTCGAGCGAGAAGTGTCCCATCGCCTTTTCCGTGAGGGTCTTGACGATGAGAAGCCCGAGGCCGAGGCCGTTTTCCTTGCTCGAAGAGAGCGGCGCCCCGTGCACGGCGAGCGACTCGGCCGTCGTGCGGGCGTTGTCGGTCACGGTGATGCGGACTTTTTCCTCTTCGAGCGAAAGCGAGACGACGATCTTCGCGTCGGGCGTATGCTTGGTCGCCTCCACGGCGTTTTTGACGAGGTTCGTGACGCAGAGTTCCGCCTCGAGCGGGTTCCACTCGAGGACGACGGGCAGGGCGGGGATCTCGCCCGTGATGCGGGCGTGCGCGCTCACGGCGCTTTGCTGCGAGACGATGCGCTTCAGAATCGGGTTGACTTCGATGAGGGTGCTCTCGGGCTCGCGGCGCTTCACGTACTGCCGCACGCGGCTAACGATTTCGGAGGCTCTCGCGCACTGGCTTGAGATGAGCGCGAGCGAACGGCGCACGACCGCGGGAGCGTCGTCGTTCATTTCCGCGAAGCGTTCGAGCGCGCGAGTGCTGTTGGCGATCGAGTTGAGGGGGCCGTTCAATTCATGCGTGATGAGGCTCGACATGGCGCCGATCACGCTCACGCGCTCGAGCGTTTCAAGGTGCCGGCTCATCTCGCTTTCCTTTTCCATGGCGAGCCGCAGCTCTTCGGTGCGCTTTGTGACGAGGTGGTCGGCGCGGCGGCTGTGAAAGACGAGTCCGACGGCCGCCATCAGAACGAGGGCGCAAAACGGCCAGTAGCGCTCGAGAAAGCTTCTCACCGAGGTGATGCGCAGGTATTCGAAGGGGCCGCGCCGGATCTGACGGTAGAGGTCGTCGACGCTGTTGAAGTTCGAGGTGACGCCCCAGCTCGCGCCTTCGGGCGTTTTCGGCATCGAAAGGAGCGCCGCCGTGATGTCGCGCGCCGTCTCCCAGCGGACCGTGTCGTTCGAGACGAAGGTCCAGTTGGGGTAGAGCGCGGTCGAGTGCATGCAGGGAAAGCCCGGCGTTTCCTTGAGGCCGATCGGCCGAAAGCCGTCGACGAGTTCCGGTTCCGTCTTGTGGAGTTCCTCGACGGTGCAGGCGCGGGCCATGGCGACGTCGGCGTCGCCCCGGTTGACGGCGAGAAGAAGTCGCCGCACGGGCGAGCCCGCTTCGACGAAGGTCCAATAGTCGTCGGGATCGTAGCCGCGTGCGGCGATTTCGCCCATCGGCACGTAGACGCCCGTGAAGCCCTCCTGCCAGTTGGCCGCGGCGCGAAGCCCCTTGAGGTCGTCGAAGCTGCGGTAGGGCGAATCCTTTTTGACGAGAAAGACGGTCCCGACCGCCAGGTCGGGGCTCGCCGTCGTGGGCGTCACGAGCGTCGCGAGGTCGCGAAGGCCCCGATAGTTGAGGCGGCGGTAAAAGCCCGAGGCCGCGAGGAAGAAGTCGATCGACTTCGTGCGGACCGCCTCATCGAGATCCTTGACGAGATAGGGACGGATCGTGAAGCGGTACTGCGGAAGCTTGGCGCTCAGGTAGAGAAAGGTGTGCGCGAAGGCCTTGCGTTCGGACGGCGAAAAGCTCGCCTCGATGTAGCCGATCCGGATTTCGGGGAGTTCATCCGTTCCGATCGCGGGCGCTTCCGAAGCCCGCGCCCCGGAGAGTGTCGCAAGAAGGAGCGGGACGAGCAGTCCCGTCAGAAAACGGGAAAACGAACGAAGGGAGGGCATGGTGCGGTTTCGGGACGAATTCGGGCTGCGGTCCCGCCTGCGGAACCGCCGAGGAGAAAATAGCACGCACCTTGAAACAGGTGCAAGGTGCGCTTCCCCGGGCGGTCAGTCTTTCGTTCGTCCGGTGTCGGTCGGGCGGAAAAAGAGCGCGAGGCGCTCGGCCGGCTCGGGCGGCGTGAGAAGCGACCCGACGACAAAGAGCACGCAGGAAACCGCGATCCCCACCGTCACGACGTGCGTGCCGAAGGGATGAAAGTTCGCAAAGGACGCCCAGAGATAGGCGGCCAGGCCTCCGACGACGGCGACGAGCGCTCCGCGGCCCGTCGCGCGGCGCCAGAAGAGGCTTGCGACGAGCGGAAAGAGAAAGGCCGTCTCGAGTCCGCCGAAGGCGATGAGGTTGATCCAGACGACGATGTCGGCGGGATAGAGCGCAAAGAGAAGCGCAATCATCCCCATCACGAAGGTCGCGCCCCAGGAGAGGCGGAAAAGAAGCTTCGGACGGTCGGGGACGAGTCCCTCCTTGCGCAGCAGATCCTGCACGAGCGCGGACGAGGCGTTGAGCATGAGGGAGCTCACGGTTGAAAGCGTCGCGGCGAGCGGCCCCACGAGCGTGAGCCCCGCCCAGAAGGGCGACATGTGGTTGGCGATCAGGTAGGGAATGACGCTGTCGGTCGTCTCGCCGATGAGTTCCACAGGGAGATCCAGGACGCCCCGCGCAAGGACGCCGAGGAAGGTCATGCCGATCATGAGAAGGCCGCAGACGACGGTCCCGATCAGCATGGCGCGGTGGAGTTCGTCGCTTCGGCGGTAGGTGAGGCAGCGCATCGAGGAGTGCGGAAGCGCAACCGTTCCGAAACCCACCAGAATCCAGGCGGAAAGAAGCAGTCCCCAGGGAAGGGCTCCGCCCGCGTTCGGGGTCGTGAGCGAGGGATCGATCTTGGGGAGCGACAAAAGAAGGGCTTCCAAGTCGCCGCCTCCCAGGTTCACGATCTCCCAGCCCAGAAGGAACATCCCGCCCACCATGAGGAGGGCGCAGATCGTGTCCGTGATGACGACCGCACGGTAGCCGCCCAAGGTCGTGTAGAAGACCGTGACGAGTCCGAAGAGTACGAGCCCCGCCTCGTAGGGAAGACCCGCCGCCGCGGCGAAGAGCCGCGCGCCGCCGATCAGCTGCCCCGTCATCATGGTGACGAAGGCGACGAGGAGCGTGAGCGCAAGAAGGCGCGCGAGCCACGGATCGGCAAAGCGCGCGCGGATGAGGTCGATCACGGTGACGGCGCCGATGCGGTGGCCGACGAGCGCGAACTTCTTTCCGATCACGCCGAAGACCAAGAACCCCGCGATGATCTGGGGCGCCGCGAAGACGACCCAGCCGAGGCCGAGCTGCCAGGCGACGCCCGGGCCCGACACGAAGGAGCTCACCGACCCGTAGGTGGCGATCATGCTCATGGCGAGGACGAAGCCCTCGAGATTGCGGTCGGAGAGATAGAAGTCCTCGAGCGACTTTTCCGTCGTCTTCCGGTTCTCGAGCCAGATCGACGTGAGAAGGAGCATCAAAAGGAAGAGAACGATCGGCAGGAAAAGAAGGAGTTCCCTCATGCTTCGTCCTCCTTGACGTCACGCCGGGAAAAGTCCAGGTTTCCCGAACGGAAGACGAAGCGCACGAGCCACCAGACGACGGCGACGGAAAGAACGTAACCCCCGATCACGGCCGCCCAGAACCAGAGGGGGAGACCGCCGGCGAGGCGGTCGGAATCCTGGAAAAGCGCGATCGCGCCCCAGAAGAAGAGAGCCACGAGAAGGGCGCCCGCGAACGTGGCGCGGGCCTCCCGGTCGGCGTTCTCCAGAGCTTCGTAATAGGCTTTGTCGTCGGTGTGCGTCATGGAGGGCGTAGAAAACGAAAATTCGAACGAGCGAAATGCCGAAAAATGGGGAGGCATTCGCACGCAATCGGCTAAAATAGCGTGCTCTTGTCGGACGGCAAGACCGCTTTGCGCGTCGAAAAAGCGACGCGGGGAGCCTCACTATAACGCGAAACCGGGACGGGCCCCATGCCCGAGACGTCCCGTTCGCGCGCGGGGCGACTTCGGGCGGTTCCTTTCCCTTCGGCGCGTCGAGCCTTTTTCTCCGCGCCCGCCGTCCCTTTCCACTGATTCATGACGATGCAGAATATCCGCAATTTTTCCATCATCGCCCACATCGACCACGGCAAATCGACGCTCGCCGACCGCCTGATTCAGCGCTGCGGCGGGCTCTCCGACCGTGAAATGAGCGCCCAGGTCCTCGACAGCATGGACCTCGAGCGCGAACGCGGCATCACGATCAAGGCGCAGACCGCGGCGCTCCAGTACAAGGCCAAGGACGGTCAGACGTACGAACTCAACCTCATCGACACCCCGGGGCACGTGGACTTTTCCTATGAAGTGAGCCGTTCGCTCTCCGCCTGCGAAGGGGCGCTTCTCGTCGTCGACGCGACGCAGGGCGTCGAAGCGCAGACGGTCGCCAACTGCTACACGGCGATCGACCTCGGCGTCGAGGTGATCCCGGTTCTCAACAAGATGGACCTGGGAAGCGCCAACCCCGAAGCTGCGGCCGAAGAAATCGAGGACGTGATCGGGATCGACGCGACCGACGCCATTCCGTGCTCTGCCAAGACCGGCATGGGGATCGACGACATTCTCGAGCGCGTCGTGCGCGACGTGCCGCCCCCGAAGGGAAGCCCCGCGGAGCCCCTGCAGGCCCTCATCATCGACTCGTGGTTCGACAACTACGTGGGCGTCGTGATGCTCGTTCGCGTCGTAAACGGCACGCTCAAACCCAAGGACAAGATCACCCTCATGGCGACGGGCGCGAACCACCTCTGCGAACAGGTGGGCGTCTTCACGCCGAAGTCCCGCACGCGTTCGCAGCTCACGGCCGGCGAAGTGGGCTTCGTGATCGCCGGCATCAAGGAACTGAAGGACGCCCGCGTGGGCGACACGATCACGCACGCGCAGCGTCCCGCGAAGGAACCCGTGCCGGGCTTCAAGGAAGTGAAGCCCCAGGTGTTCGCGGGCCTCTATCCGGTCGAATCGAATCAGTACGAAGCGCTTCGCGACGCGTTGACGAAGCTGCAGCTGAACGACGCCGCGCTCAAGTTCGAGCCCGAAGTCTCGCAGGCCCTGGGCTTCGGCTTCCGCGCCGGCTTCCTCGGACTTCTGCACATGGACATCGTGCAGGAGCGTCTCGAGCGCGAATACAACATGGACCTCATCACGACGGCGCCTTCCGTCGTCTATGAAGTCCTCATGACGAACGGCGACGTCGTGCAGGTGGAAAACCCGTCGAAGCTGCCGCCCGTCGACAAGATCGAGGAAATCCGCGAGCCGATCGACACGGTGACGATCTTCGTTCCCGACGAGTACGTCGGGCCCGTGATGAAGCTCTGTCAGGAAAAGCGCGGCATTCAGCGCAACATGGCCTATCACGGCCGTCAGGTGCACCTCACCTACGACCTGCCGCTCGCCGAAATCGTGCTCGACTTCTTCGACCGCATGAAGTCGCTCACGCGCGGCTACGCGTCGATGGACTATGAGTTCAAGGAGTACCGCGCCTCCGACGTGGTGCGCGTCGACATGCTCATCAACGGCGACAAGGTCGACGCCCTCTCGAGCATCCTGCACCGCTCGAACGCGATCGCCCGCGGCCGCGAAATCGTCACGCGCCTTCGCAGCCTCATTCCGCGCCAGATGTACGAAGTCTCGATTCAGGCCGCCATCGGCGCCAACATCATCGCCCGCGAAAACGTTAAGGCCCTGCGCAAGAACGTGCTTGCAAAGTGTTACGGCGGCGACATCACGCGCAAGCGTAAACTCTTGGAAAAGCAGAAGGCGGGCAAGAAGCGCATGAAGCAGGTGGGGTCGGTGGAGATCCCGCAGGAAGCCTTCCTTGCGATTCTGCAGGTTGAAGAAAAGTAAGGGAGACCCAAGGTGAATTTCGCACTGATTCTTTTCATCCTCACGGTGGTGACGGGGATTTTCTACGTCGCCGAGCGCATGAAGTTCCTGCCCGAGCGCCGCGCCAAGGCCGAGGAGGCCGTGCGCCGCTTCGAAGAGGACAACCACGAGGCGCTCGACCGCATGGAGCCGAGCGTCGTCGACGCCCGCAACGATCTGCGCGCGAAGCTTCTGCGCCAGCCCTGGTGGCTCGAGTACACGGCCGGGCTCTTTCCGGTGATCGCGATCGTCTTCCTCCTTCGCAGCTTCCTCTTCGAGCCCTTCCGCATTCCGTCGGGCTCGATGCTCCCGACGCTGCACGTCGGGGACTTCATCCTCGTCAACAAGTACGAATACGGTCTGCGCCTGCCGGTCGCGAACACGAAGGTGTTGGAAATCGGCGCGCCCAAGCGCGGCGACGTGATCGTCTTCCGCTATCCCGTCGACACGTCGATCGACTACATCAAGCGCGTCGTGGGCGTGCCGGGCGACACGGTCGAATACCGCAACAAGGTGCTCTACGTGAACGGCGTCGAGCAGAAGCTCGCGGCGCCCCGCGACTTCATCGACGAAAACACGATGGTGACCCTCACCGAGTACGACGAAACCCTGGGCGACGTCAACCACCTCGTCGCGTTTGACCACCGCCGTCCTTCGTGGGTGCCCGAAGGCGCGATCAGCAAGAAGGAGCCCTCCTGCACTTACAATGAGACGGGCTTCATATGCAAGGTGCCCGAAGGCCACTACTTCGCGATGGGGGACAACCGCGACAACAGCGAGGACAGCCGCTACTGGGGCTTCGTTCCGGACGAAAACCTGGTGGGGCGCGCGGTCCTCATCTGGGCCAACTTCGGCGACATGTCGCGCGTGGGCGGTTTCCGCTAAAATCCCTCTCTTTCCCGAACGCGGAGCGGCATCGTTCCGCGTTCTCCTTACCACCCCGCTCCCCGCAGTGCGGAGCGGGCGTTAGAAAGCCGCCTGAGGAATCAAGCCGCTTTCTAACGGTCGACATTCGGAGACGACATGCTTTCACTCGACCAACTCGAAGAACGCATCGGCTATGCGTTCCAAAACAAGAAACTTCTCGATCGGGCGCGCACGCACCGATCGTTTTCGGCCGACCACAACGAACGCCTCGAATTCCTCGGTGACTCGGTTCTGAACTGCGTGATCGGGAACGCCCTCTTTTTGCGCGACCGCCACTTCACCGAGGGCGACCTCTCGCGCGTGCGCGCGAACCTCGTGTGCGAGAAGATGCTCAACACGATCGGCCGCCGCGTGGGGGTTTCCGACTTCCTGCGCATGGGCGAGGGCGAAATGCGAAACGGCGGCGCCGAGCGTCCGTCGATCATCGCCGACGCCATGGAGGCGATCTTCGGCGCGGTCTTTGCCGAAGCCGGCTTTGAGGCGGCCCAGGAAGTGATCCTGCGCCTCTACGAGCCGATTCTGACGGGCCTCACCCCCGAACAGCTGAGCAAGGACCCGAAGACGCGTCTTCAGGAAATGCTGCAGGGCCTTCATCTGCCTCGCCCCGAATACGACATCGTCGAAGTGCGGGGGCTTGCGCACGATCAGACCTTCGTGACGAGCTGCCGCATCGCCTCGATGGAAGTCGAGACGACGGGCACCGCCTCGTCGCGCCGCGGCGCCGAACAGGAAGCCGCCCGCAAGGCGCTTGAAATTCTTGCCGAGCGCGATCTTCGCCGCTATCGGAAATAACCGCCGGAGAAAATGCCATGACGACGGAACAGAACGACAACCTCGAGGCGATGCTCTCGAACCTCAACCTTTCCACGCCCGCCGTGCCCGAAGGTTTCCGCTGCGGCTACGTCGCCGTCATCGGACGCCCCAACGTCGGGAAGTCGACGCTCATCAACGCGCTCATCGGCGAAAAGGTGTCGATTACGTCTCGAAAGCCCCAGACGACGCGCGACCGCGTCCTCGGCGTCGTGACGAAGGAGGACGCGCAGTACGTCTTCGTCGACACGCCGGGCTTTCAGACGAAGGAGGGCTCGCAACTCATCCGCCGCATGAACCGCACGGTCCGCTCGACCCTCGCCGACGTCGACGCCGTGATCTTCGTGATCGAAGCGAACAGCTGGCGCCCGGCGGACCTTGAAGTCCTCAAGCTTTTGCCGCGCGACGCGAAGAACGTGATCCTGGCCCTCAACAAGACGGACCTCTCGAAAAACCGCGACGCGCTTTTGCCGCTGATGGCCGCGTCGATGGAGAAGTTCCCGTTCGCGGCGATCGTGCCGGTCTCGGCCGAAAAGGGCCGTCAGCTCCCGGAACTCCTCGAGGAAGTGAAGAAGTTCCTCCCCGAGAGCGTTCCCTACTTTGATCCGGATCTCTACACGGACCGCTCTCCCCGTTACATGGCGGCCGAAACGATCCGCGAAAAGGCCTTCCGCCTGCTCGGCGACGAACTTCCCTACGGCGTCGCCGTCACGATCGACAAGTGGTCGGAAACGGACGAGGGCGCCGAAATCATCGCGGGCCTCATCGTCGAGCGCGAAAGCCACAAGGCGATCGTGATCGGGGAGAAGGGCGGCAAGCTTCGCGAAATCTCGCGCCTGGCGCGCGCCGACATCGCGACGATGCTCGGCAAGCGCGTCTACCTCGAAGTGTGGGTGCGCGTGCGCCGCGGTTGGTCCGACGACGTGAAGGCCCTGAAGACCCTCGGATATGACTGATCCACGGCGTCGCGGGACGACGGGTTCGCAGCTCGAGCGAAGCTCGACGCTTGCGAACGTGCTCTGGCGCAATCGCGCGGTGGCCGAGCGTCTCGCGGAATTCGAGGAGGCGGCTTCGGGCGCAAAGCGGGGAGCGGCCGCCCGGGTCAACCGGGAGCCGGGCTTCATTCTCCATTCGCGCCCCTGGAGCGAGTCGAGCCTTCTTCTGGACGTGCTCACCCGCGACTACGGCCGCGTCTTTCTCGTCGCCAAGGGCGCCAAGCGCCCTTCGGCGCAGTACCGTGGCCTTCTTCAGGCCTTCTGCCCGCTGCTCTTTACCTGGAGCGGGAAGAAGGAGGCGAAGAACCTCATCCGCGTCGACTGGCTCGGAAGCCTCGAGCCCGTCGACGGAGAAGGGCTCTTTTCGGGCTTTTACGTCAACGAACTCATTCTCCGCTTCACCGAACGCGAGGACCCGCACGAGGGGCTCTTCGACGCCTACGTGAAGGTGCTCGCGGCGCTCTCGGGCCCGGCCGCGCGGCGGCAGCCGGCGCTTCGCAACTTCGAGACGGCGCTTCTTTCCATGCTCGGCTGGGCGATCGTGCGCGACCGCGCCGACGCGCCCCGCTACCGCTTTTCCGAGGGACGCCTCGAAGGAGTCGACGCTCCGGCGGGCGAGGGACTCTTTTCGAGGACATCCGTTGAAGCGCTCCTTTCGGGGACCTTCGGCCCCGAAGTCGACATGCGCGAAGTGCGCCGCCTCATCCGCACGGTGATCGACTACCACATGGACGGACGCGACGTGAACACGCGGCGCGTTCTCTCAGAATTGCGACAGTACTGAACAAAAAGCCCTTGACGGGGCCGCACCAAGACAATCCCGCGCAGGTGTATCCTACGGAATCAGCTCCGCGGACCAACAAATTTACTTAGGAACATGACGGCACAGGAAATCGTTCGAAGCCTCGGCCCCGTATGCATCGACCTCGAAGGGACGACGCTCACCGAACGGGAAGAAAACCTCTTGAAGCATCCGCTCGTCGGGATGGTGATCCTCTTTACGCGCAACTACACGTCGCGCGATCAGCTCGCCGAACTGACGGCGGCGATTCATGAGCGCCGCCCGGGGATCGTCATCGCGGTCGACCATGAAGGCGGCCGCGTGCAGCGCTTCCGCGAGGGCTTCACGCAGATTCCCTCGATGCGCGAACTTGCGGCGGGGCCGAACGTCGCCGCGCGCTACCGCGCCGCGGGCGTGGTCCTCGCGCACGAACTGCGCATGGCGGGGGTCGACATGACCTTCGCCCCCGTGCTCGACGTCGACTACGGCCGCTCGGGCGTGATCGGCGACCGCAGTCTCGGCACGACCCCGGCACTGGTGACGAACCACGCGCGAAGCCTCATCGACGGTCTCGCCGAGGCCGGCATGGCCGCCTGCGGCAAGCACTTCCCCGGCCACGGCTGGGCGGAGGCGGACAGCCACACGACGCTGCCGCGCGACGAGCGGCCCGCCGACAAGGTGCTGCGCGACGCCGAACCCTATCGGCTCCTCACGGGGCTTCCCGCCGTCATGACGGCGCACGTCGCCTACGACGCCTTCCAGGGCGAAATCGCCACCTTCTCCTCGGGACTTCTGAAGGACGTTCTGCGTCAGAAGTTCGGCTTCACGGGACTCGTCTTCTCGGACGACCTCACGATGAAGGGCGCGGGCGAGAGCCCCATCGAAGAGCGCGCGGCCCGCGCGCTCGCGGCGGGCTGCGACGTGCTCCTCGCCTGCAACCATCCCGCCGAAATGGACCGGCTTCTCGAACACCTCGTCTGGGAGCGCAACGACGCCTTCCACACGCGCTTCATGAAGATTCTTCCGGGTGAGGATCTCGTCACGCCCACGCGTTACGAGGATGCGCTCGGACTCCTTCCGACCGCCGCGGCGGCCTGAGAAATTTGGATTAAGGAGGGACCATGATCATTCAATCCCTGCTCGACACGGATCTCTACAAGTTCACGATGCAGCAGTGCGTGCTGCATCAGTTCCCGGCGGCCGAAGTGGCCTACCGCTTCAAGTGCCGAACGCCGGGCATCGATCTGCGTCCCTTCCTTGCCGAACTCCAGGCGGAAATCGATTCGCTCTGCAGCCTCTACTTCCGCGAGGAAGAGCTCGCCTATCTCGCGGGGCTGCGCTTCATGAAGTCGGACTTCATCGAGTTCCTGAGCCTCTTTCACCTGAAGCGCAAGTACGTCACGGTCGAGGCGAGCGACGACTTCCCCTGCGGGATCGACATCCGCGTCGAGGGGCCGTGGCTCCATACGATCCTCTTTGAGATTCCGATCCTCGCGATCGTGAACGAGGTCTATTTCCGCAACCGCTATCCCGATCTCTCGGACGACGAGGGCCTCGCGCGCCTCGACGCCAAGATCGACCTCATCCTCAACGAACCCGACAACGAAGACCTGCGCATTTCCGACTACGGCACGCGCCGGCGCTTCTCGCGCGACTGGCAGGACCGGGTCGTGGGCGTTCTGAAGAATCGCCTGGGCGACCACCTCGCGGGAACTTCCAACGTGGCGCTCGCCAGGAAGTACGGTCTCATTCCGCTCGGCACGATGGCGCACGAATACCTGCAGGCCTGTCAGGCCCTGGGCCCCCGTCTTCGCGACAGCCAGGTCTACGGCTTTGAAATGTGGGCCAAGGAGTACCGCGGCGACCTCGGCATTGCGCTTTCCGACGTCTACGGGTCGGAACCCTTCTTCCGGGACTTCGACATGTTCTTCTGCAAGCTCTTTGACGGCGCGCGCCACGATTCGGGGGATCCCTTCCTCTGGGGCGAGCGCATGATCGAGCACTGGAGAAAGAACAAGTGCGACCCGCGAAGCAAGACCCTCATCTTCTCGGACGGCCTCTCCGTGCCGCGCGTGATCGACCTCTACCGGCGCTTCCACGGACGCGTGAGGCTCGGTTTCGGCATCGGCACCAATTTGATGAATGACAAAGGACCCACTCCCCTTAACGTTGTCATTAAAATGGTACGGGCGAACGGGCAACCCGTGGCGAAAATTTCCGATGCGCCCGAGAAGGGCATGTGCGAGGACGAAAGCTATCTTCGCTACCTTCGTCAGGTCTTCGGAATTCCGGAACCGCTCGATGCTCCGAATCGCGCCAAATAATTCGAAATTGAGAAAAATGACGGATTTTCGCTGATCTTTTCGTGAAGATCGTGTAAGTTCATGCTTCGCGGCGGAATGACCATCGAGCCGAAGAGAGCGTTCCGCCTTTTTTCCAAACCCCTGACGCCGACCCGTTTGTCCCTCGAATATCGACGGGCGGCGTTCTTCTCCGGGAGTTTCATCGTGTCTCTTACGACTCTGCGTCGGGCGGCCCTGGGCTCGCTTCTTCTTCTGCCTGGTCTCGCCCTCGCTTCCGAAGGCATGAACGGTGCCGAGCTCAGTCTTCCCTGGGCCATTCCGTTCGCCGGCATTCTTCTCTCCATCGCGCTCTTTCCTCTTTTCCTGCCGAGTTTCTGGCACCACCATTTCGGCAAGGTCTCGCTCTTCTGGGCCGTGGCCTGTGCCGTTCCGCTCGGTCTCGCCTTCGGCGCCTCCGCCGCCTTTGACGAGGTGATCCACATTCTCCTCGCCGACTATCTGCCCTTCCTTATCTTCGTGGGCGCCCTCTTTACGGTCGCGGGCGGCATTCACGTGCGCGGCAGCTTCGTGGGCCGTCCGATCGTGAACACGGTCTTCCTGGGGCTCGGCGCCGTTCTGGCGAATCTCATGGGTACGACGGGCGCCGCGATGCTCCTCATCCGTCCGCTCATCTCCGCGAACGAAGGGCGCACGCGCAAGATCCACACCTTCATCTTCTTCATCTTCCTCGTGGCCAACGTGGGGGGCGCGCTCACGCCGCTCGGCGACCCGCCTCTCTTCCTCGGCTTCCTGCGCGGCGTCGAATTCTTCTGGACGGCCGAACACCTCTTTGCGCCGTGGATCTTCACGGTGGCGATCCTTCTTGCGATCTACTTCGCGATCGACTCCTTCATGTTCAAGAAGGACGTGGCCGCGGGCGAATTCCGTCCCTCGGAAGAAAAGAAGGCCTTCGGCATCGACGGCAAGATCAACATTCTCTTCCTCGCCGTGATCGTCTCGGCCGTGCTCATGTCGGGCATCTGGAATCCGGGCGTGGAATTCACCTTCCTCGGCGTGCACTTCACGCTGCAGAACATCGCGCGCGACGTGATCTTCATCGCCACGGCGGGCGCCTCGGTCGCGCTCACGGCCAAGAGCGTGCGCGAAGCCAACCAGTTCACCTGGGATCCGATCCTGGAAGTGGGCAAGCTCTTCTTCGGCATCTTCGTGTGCATGGTGCCGGTCCTCAAGATGCTCGCCGCGAGCGATCAGGGCGCCTTCGCGCCGCTCGTCGCGCTCGTCTCGAACCCCGACGGCTCGTTCAACAACACCTTCTACTTCTGGCTCACGGGCTCGATGTCGGCCTTCCTTGACAACGCGCCGACCTATCTCGCCTACTTCAGCCTGGCGGGCGGCGATCCTGTCGAACTGATGACCACGCACTCGCACACCCTGATGGCGATTTCGCTCGGTTCCGTCTTCATGGGTGCCATGACCTACATCGGGAACGCGCCCAACTTCATGACGGTCGCGATCTGCAACGAGCGCGGCGTCAAGATGCCGACCTTCTTCGGCTACATGATCTGGTCGGTCGGGATCCTCGGTCCGGTCTTCCTCGTGATGGATCTGGTCTTCGTCGCCTGATAACTTCCTTCGACACGCCCGAAAGTCCCGGTCCGGGATTTTCGGGCTTCTTCTTATGCGGCTTCTCCGTTATTCGATTCTTCCCCTCCTGATTCTGGGGCTCTGGTGGCTTGTGACCCGAGGGGGCGCCATTCCGGCGATCCTTCTGCCGCCGCCCGCCGACGTCGGTCGGGCCGCCCTCGAACTCTTTTCCTCGGGCGAAGGCTTTCGTCATGCGGGAACGTCGCTTCTGCGCGTATTCGCGGGCTACGGCATCTCGAGTCTTGCGGCCCTCACGCTCGCCGCGGTACTCGCGCGATCCCCCAAACTCGAAGCGGGCGCTCACGTCGTTTTGGAGTCGCTTCGCGTCGTGCCGCCCTTGTCCCTCATTCCGCTTTTGATCCTCTGGCTCGGGATCGACGAGGCGCCCAAACTCGCGATCGTCGTTTTGGCGAGTTTCTTCCCGATTTATCTCTCGACGATCGCCGCCCTCAAGGCGGCCGAGGTCCGCTACGGGGAGCTCGCCGACTATCTCGCGCTCACGCCTTCCGAACGACTTCGCCACGTGCTCCTGCCGGGGGCGGCGCCGCAGATCCTGACGGGCCTGCGGTTGGGCTTCGGCTACGCCTGGCGCGCGCTCGTGGGGGCGGAGCTCATCGCGGCGAGCTCGGGGCTCGGCTACCTCATTGAAGACGCGGGCGCGCTCATGCACACGGACGTGGTGATGGTTGGGATTCTCACGATCGCGTTGCTCGGCGTGGGGCTCGACACGCTCTACAAGCGCCTCATTGAGCGACTTGTTCCTTGGGCCCGCACGGAGGAAAGAAAATGAAGGGAGTGATCGTTCACTTTCATTCGCTGACGCAGCGCTTCAAGAGAGACGACGGCGCCTTCGTGACGCCGATCGACGGTCTCACGCTTACGCTCGAAGCGGGGAGCGTGACGGCGCTTCTCGGGCGATCGGGCTGCGGCAAGACCACGCTTTTGAGAATCACCGCGGGGCTTCTTGCGCCCACGTCGGGGCGGGTCGAATTCGATCCGCCGGCACCCCGCCTCGGGATGGTCTTTCAGGAGCCGAAACTTCTCCCCTGGAAGACGGTCGCGGAAAACGTGGCGCTCGCCGTTCGGCATCTTCCGGAAAAGGAACGAAACGACCGCGTTGCGGAAGTTCTCGAGCCCGTGGGGCTTTCTGCCTGGAAGGAAGCGTTGCCCGGCGTCATCTCGGGCGGCATGGCGCAGCGTGCGGGTCTCGCGCGGGCGCTCGTCTCGGACCCGGCCCTTCTGCTCATGGACGAACCCTTCGGGGCGCTTGATGCGCTCACGCGCCTTACGCTTCAGGACGAGTGCCTGCGGCTTTTTGAAAAGAGCGACATGACGGTCTTTCTCATCACCCACGACGCCCGCGAAGCGGTGCGTCTCGCCGACCGCATTCTGGTGCTCGACGAAGGGGCGATCACGCTCGACATGGCGCTCACGCTTCCGCAGCCGAGGGCGCCCGAGGATCCGGCTCTGGCCGCGGCGGAGAGAAAGGTGCTTGACGCGATCTTTCGCAGGGAAGGAACCCGATGAGCGAAACAAAATCGATGGAAAGTGCCCGTGACCTTCTCAGCCTCTGGTTTAAGGAAGAGTTCGCCAAGGGGCGGTGCGACGCGTGGGAGCGGTTCTTCCGCGAAGACCTGCGGGTGACGACGGCGACGGGCGAGGAACTTTCGACCCTTGCTGACTGGTGCGCGGCGTACGCCCGAAGCGTCAACGACCGGCCGCTTGCCGGAGCGGCCGAGACGGCAACCTTTGCCGAGGGACCGGAAAAGGCCGCGCTCTTTTGGACCGCGGCGGACGAAAAGGGCGGTGCCCTTCACGGGGCCTTTCTTGCGGAGAGCGGAGCGGGGCGCATCGTGAAGCTCCTCTGCCTGGAGAGCGCGTTGGCAACTCTGGCGTCGTCCGAAGACGACGGGTCGCTGCCCGACGGGAACTGGTGGTTCTGAGTCCCCGGGCTCAAAAATTCTCTGGAAAAAGGAACCCGCCGGGGCTGTAGTCACCGGCGGGAGAACGAGAGTCAAACTGTCTCAAACGTCAGGCGATCGGAGGCAGCGGGCATTCCTTCTTGTCAGCCCGCTTGCCGCAGTACACCTCCACATCGAGGCAGAGTACGTCGACCATGGCGGCGGCCTTCTCGTTAACCGTGTCCGGAACGCGGCCGGCCTGGTTTTCGAAGATGCGGCGCAACGCGTGAAGCTTTTCCTTCCCTTCGAGCTGGCGCATGCGGCCCACGCCCGTGAGGCTGCGGTAGGACCAACCGCTCGAGCCCGGATCCTTTTCGTTGATGGCGCTGGCGAGGTCGCAGTGAATGTCGAACGCGACCTTGTTGTTCTTTTTGAGAATCTCACGCTTGCGACCTTCCTTGATGGCGCAGTGCATGTAGAGCTTGAGCTTGCCGTCCGTGAAGTCATATCCGTACGTCCAGGGAATGACATACGGTTCATCGCCGTCGACGAAGGCGAACGAGCCCACTCGAGCCTTCTTGAGGGTGTATTCGATTTCCTTAAGGTCGGTCATCGCGCGGTCTTTGAAGCGAAGTGCGTGCGGGTGCATGCCTTGGTCGGCGGCAAAGACCGAGGGAGCGACCGCGGCGGCGGCAAGGCCGGTCAGAAAGGTGCGACGGGGGATAGAGGTCATTTTGAACTCCTTTTTGTTCAGTGGGCAAGAGGCATCTTAATTGCCAGTGATCCGCTCGAACCCCTACAATTTCGAATTATCTGACCCCAACAGTTTTCCGATGACTTCAGAAAGAAGCCGCAACGATGCTGGCGCTCCGGCGACGCTATTCATCCGGTTGGATCGATCGCATCCACTGGGGGAACAACTCGGTCGCCGCATCCGAAATTTCATCCGAGAAAAACGTTTGCTCCCCGGAACCCGCCTTCCGAGCCTTCGCGTCATGGCAAAGGAACTTGGCATTTCCGTGGACACTGTGCTTGATGTATACCGCCTGCTTTCCGATGAAGGCTGGTTGCGGTCGAGGCGCGGCGCCGGCTTCTTCGTCAGCGATGATCCGAACGTCGCAGCCGAGCGGAATGAGGTCGACACTGCCGCACCTGATGCCTCCCGCTCCACCGCCTCCAGGCGCCCGTCGCACAACCTTTTGGATAAGACTGCGCGGGTTCGCGAGCAGCTGGTTCCTGAACAACGCACCTTCACCAAAGCGCCGCTCACCACGTACGCATCCGGCATGAACTGCATTGCGGAAAAGCATTTCCTCCGCTTCGCGGCTCAACTTGCCCGTTCTCCGTGGCTGCACCACACGTACAGCGATCCGCAGGGCTATCTGCCGTTGCGGCACGCAATATGCCGGCGATTGTTCAAAAGTCAGGGGATCCAAGTTCGCCCCGAACAGGTGGTCGTGACGAGCGGCTTCGTTCAGAATTTGAGTCTGCTCGCCGAAGTCCTTTTTGCCCCCGGAGACACGATATGGCTGGAAGAGCCGGGGTACATGACGATCGATTCGATCTTTCGCTTTCGTAATCTGACGGTAACGCCCGTGTCGGTTGACGTTCTGGGATTTGATGTCGAAAAGGCGCTGGAACTCAATCCGCACGCCAAAGGCGTTTGTCTTTCGCCGGCGTCGCAATATCCAATGAGCGTTGCGATGTCGGACAATCACGCTTCGGCTCTTCTTGACTGGGCGCGCCGGGATGGTGGTTGGATCATTGAGGACGGAACGGACAGCGTCATCAGTCTCGGCGGACATCCGTATCGTTCGCTTCTGCAACGCGCGGGAAAGGACGAAACCGTTGTTTACGTGGACAGTTTCTCTTTGCAGATTTCTCCGAGCTTTCGTGTCGGTTATATCGTTCTGCCGGAGGCGTTTTCGGAAGTTTGCACGGCCGTTAAATACTTGTCTGACCGAGGTTCCGCGGAAAATACTCAAGCACTTCTTGCCGAATTTTTGGATTCTGACTCCTACGAGAGTTTCATCCGACGTCTGAACCGGCGCTATCGGCAACGGTTCGAGATGTTGCGCGCGAACGCGGAGGAAACGCTTTCCCCCTACGGAAAACTTTGGCCGGCTCAGTTTGGTTGTCGAGTGGCGTTTGAACTCTCTGTCCCTGTGAGCGACCGAGCGCTGTGCGCGGAACTCGCCAAGGACGGCATTTTGCTTCAGCCGCTCAGCGCCTCCTGTCGTGACGGCATGAAAATGAACGGATTGCTTCTGGGTTTCGGAACGTCGTCGGAAGAGGAGATTCGCTACGGGGTGAGAAGAATCGCCGAGCACTGCGAAGGTCTTTGGGGTGCTGCGTAAAAGGCCCCTTTTCTAGCGTGACCAGGCACAATACAATGGTACGTTTCGGTGCGAAGAAGTCGACCGAAGATATTGAAACTCAACAAGAAGACCATAAAGGAACGACGAGTGAAAGCGACCGAACAGCAGCGGGCGGCCCGCCGATTTGCCGAGGCCTGAGGAGAGGCGGACTACGAGAAAGGACAGACGCAAACCTTCTGGCTTTCTCTCTTGCCTGGCGTCATTGCGAGAAATCTTCTCTTTATTCTTCCCGGTGCGACGCTTTATCACTTCGGCGTTCTGACTTCGTCCGTTCACATGGGGTGGATGCGAACGGTGGCAGGAAGACTCAAGAGCGATTATCGGTATTCGGTGGATCTGGTCTACAACGCCTTTGTGTGGCCTGAGCCCACAGAAGCCCAACGCGCAAGAATCGTGAAGACCGCACAGGAGATTTTGGACGCCCGCGCGCTCTATCCGGACTCCAGTCTGGCAGACTTTTATGACGAAACAACGATGCCCGCGGAACTTCGCAAAGCGCACCGTGCCAACGACGCTGCTGTTCTGGCGGCGTACGGCTTTAAACCGGACGCTATCGAAGGCGAAATCGTCGCCGCGCTTATGAAGCTTTATCAGCAAAAAGTGACGGAGGTTGAACGAGCCGAAGCGGAACGCAAGCCCGCAAAGAAAAGAAGCAGGAAGAAGACGGTCAAAGCGGACGAAGCGTCTGCCGGAACGACCGACTGACGCTCTCTGCGCGGAAAAACAAACGGCCGAACTTCCTTGCGAAGTTCGGCCGTCTTGTCAGAGGCGTTCCGTGTCGGTTAGTTGCCAGCGGGGTTTGACCCCGAAGGCGCCCTTGCCGCGGAGGCTCTCGAGGGCTTCGGGCGTCATGCGCTCGAAGCGCGCGAGCCCGGCCGCCGCGATCATGGCGCCGTTGTCGGTGCAAAGGCGCATGGGCGGGAAGAAGATTTCGCCGCGGCGCTTCTTCACTTCCGAAATGAGGCGCTCGCGCAATTGACGGTTCGCGGAAACCCCGCCCGCCACGACGACGCGCTTCAATTTCGTCTGCTTCATGGCGCGGATCAACTTTGCCGCGAGCACGTCGGTGACGGCGTCGACGAACCCGCGCGCGAGATCCGCGCGGAAGACTTCGTCCTCGGGATTCGGGGCGTTGCGAACGGCCGTGAGGACGCTCGTCTTGAGCCCCGAGAAGCTCATGTCGAGATTCGGGCTGTGAATCATGGGGCGCGCGAGTTCAATGGCGCCCGAACGACCCTTGTCTGCGAGAGCCGACACGGCGGGTCCGCCGGGATAGGGGAGGCCCAAAAGCTGCGCCGTCTTGTCGAAGGCTTCGCCCGCGGCGTCGTCGAGCGTCTGCCCGAGCATTTCGTAGCGTCCGAAGGATTCGACGCGCATGATCTGCGTGTGTCCGCCCGAGACGAGAAGGGCGAGGAAGGGAAATTCCGGCTTCGGGTCCGCAAGGCGCGCCGCAAGAAGGTGGCCTTCGAGGTGATGAATGCCGATCACCGGGATTTCGAGCGCCCAGGCGATGGCGTGCGCGACGGACGCCCCCACGAGAAGGGCGCCGGCAAGCCCCGGGCCTTCCGTCACGGCGATGCCGTCCAAGTCTTCGCGGCGCTTTCCAGCTTTGGCGAGGACTTCGTCGGCGAGCGCCACCGCGCGGCGGATGTGGTCGCGGCTCGCGAGTTCGGGCACCACGCCTCCGTAGGCGCGGTGCATGTCGATCTGAGTGTGGAGGGCGTCCGCAAGGAGCCCTTCCTTGTCCGAAATCAGGGCAACGCCCGTTTCGTCGCAGGAGGATTCGATACCGAGAATAAGCATAGTGTGGGCATTGTAGAGACTTTCTGAGGAGACGATGGGAAAAAATCGTGCGCAACGGTTTGCAGTGAACCCATGGTTTGTGGCAAAATCCTCTACTTTCCTGTGACCGTTCTTGCCCCGGAACCAGAACGTCACCCTTGTCCATAGTCATTTCCGGGTCATCACACAACTGAGGTTTGAATGCCTACCATTCGCGTCAAAGAAAACGAACCGTTTGAAGTGGCCCTCCGCCGTTTCAAGCGCACCATTGAAAAGTCCGGCCTTCTCACGGAACTCCGCGCCCGCGAGTTCTATGAAAAGCCCACCGCCGAACGCAAGCGCAAGAAGGCTGCCGCCGTCAAGCGCCACTACAAGCGTCTTCGCAGCATGATGCTGCCCAAGAAGCTCTACTAATTCGGTTTACCCCCGAATTCGTTCGCGAAGGGACTTCTCCCTTCGACACTCAAAACTTTTCCCTCACGAAGGATGGTGATGATTAAGGACAGAATCCGCGAAGATATGAAGGCGGCGATGCGTTCGCACGAAGCCGCGCGTCTGAGCACGATTCGTTTGCTCCTTGCCGCGATCAAGCAGCGTGAAGTGGATGAACGAATCGAAGCCGACGACGCGGTCGTGATGCAGGTCATCGCAAAGATGGTCAAGCAGCGCCGCGACTCCGTTCAGCAATACCGTGCCGGCGGACGCGAAGACCTCGCGTCCAAGGAACAGGCGGAAATCGATGTGCTCGAAGCCTATCTCCCCGCTCAGATGAGCGAAGAGGAAATCGGCCGCATCATCGACGAAGCCGTCGCCGAATCGGGCGCAAGCGGCATGGCCGCGATGGGCAAAGTCATGGCCCTCGTGAAGCCCCGCGTGCTCGGTCAGGCCGACATGGGAACGGTGTCCCGTCTCGTCAAGGCGAAGCTCGCTTCCTGATTCCCTCGCGCCTAGAACGCACAGCCGTTTTCTTCTTTGCCTAGAAGCAAAACAGCAACACGAAAATGACCGGGATCGCAAAAGCGGCCCCGGTCGTTTTTTATATCCGGCGTACCTCAGGCGTGGTACGCTCAAACTTCCATCCGAAAAAGTTTCTTCCTTCCCGCCATGATCCCCGAGCGTTTCATATCGCAGCTCCTTGACCGCGCCGACATCGTCGACGTCGTGGGGCGTTACGTGCCGCTCAAGAAGGCCGGAAAGAACTATCAGGCGTGCTGTCCCTTCCACAAGGAAAAGACGCCTTCCTTCTCGGTCAGTCCGACCAAGCAGTTCTTCAAGTGCTTCGGTTGCGGCGTCGCCGGCAACGCCATCGGCTTTCTCATGCGCTACGAGGGCCTCGAATTTCCCGAGGCCGTCGAAAAGCTCGCGGGCTTCTACAACATGGAGGTGCCGCGCGAGCGGCGCAGTCCCCGCGACATCGAGCGCGAAACCCGTCAGAAGAGCCTCACCGAATACATGGCCGACGCCGCCCGCTACTATGCGGGCGAGCTCAAAAAGAGCGAAAAGGCGATCAACTATCTGAAGGGTCGCGGGATCAGCGGCGAGACCGCCGCCAAATTTCATCTCGGCTACGCCCCCGAAGGCTGGCACGCGCTCCAAAAACTTTGGGGCGAGCGCTACGCCGCGCCCGAACTCGTCGAGTGCGGGCTTCTGATCGACAAGGGCGACCGCCGCTACGACGCCTACCGCGACCGACTGATGTTCCCGATCCGAAACGTGAAAGGTCACGTGATCGGGTTCGGTGCGCGCACCTTCAAGAAGGACGAGCAGCCCAAGTACATCAACAGCCCCGAGACGCCGATCTACCACAAGGGACGCGAACTCTACGGGCTCTTTGAAGGACGCGAATTCATCCACCGCAAGGGCCGCGCCATCGTGTGCGAAGGGTACATGGACGTGATCCAGCTCTCGCAGGCGGGGTTTGAAGAAAGCGTCGCGGCGCTCGGCACCTCGATCACGTCCGAGCACGTGCAAAAGCTCCTCAAGATTTCGGATCAGGTCTACTTCTCGTTTGACGGCGATGCGGCGGGCCGCAAGGCGGCGCGCCGCGCCCTCGAGGCGGCGCTTCCCGTCATCACGGACGTGCAGAAGGCGGCCTTCATTCTGCTTCCGCCCGAGCACGATCCCGACAGCCTCATCAAGGCCGAGGGCCCCGAGGCCTTCGAGCGGGAAATCCGCCGCGCCTTGGGGCTCGTCGACTTCGCCAAGAGCCTGCTCCTTGACGGCAAGGATCTTCTCTATGCGGAAGACCGCGCCAAGGTCGTGGCCGAAGGCAAGGCCTTCGCGCTGCAGATGACGAAGGCGCCGATGCTGCGGCTCGCCCTCATCGAGGAGATCGCCGCGATCGCCCGCGTTTCGACCGACGAAATTCAGCGGCAGTACGGCCTCGTGACGCCCCCTCCCGCGGTGGCGATGCCGCCCGCGCCGCGTCCCCGCTACGACGGACGCTTCCGTCCCCAGCAGGGCTCGGGTTACGGAACCTTCGGCGGCTACGACCGCTTCGGCTACGGCGCGCCCCGCTGGCAGCGGCGCGAATACTACGCGCCCGAACCCCGCATCACGGTCGCGGACTTTCGCGAGCGCATTCTGCAGCTCCTTCTCGCGCACCCCGTTCTCATCAACGAGTTTTCCGGCGTGATCGAAGAGGAGTTTCTCGGGAGCAACCAGCCCGTTGCGCAGCAGATCATCGAGGTCTGGCGCGCGGCCGCGGTGCTCGAGGACGAGGCGCCGGGGTCGAACCACGCGGCGACGCTTCTCTCGCTCCTTTCGGAAAGCAAGTGGGCCTCCGTCTACGAAGAACTGCTTGCGGGCGAGATGCTCCTCGAAACCCCGGAAGAGGGGGCGCGCCTTGAAATTCGGCGCAATTTCCTCACGCTCGAACTCGAACGCGTGAAGCTTCGCGTGCAGACGCTCGTCGTGCGCGACGAAAAGGACGAGGCGGAACTGCGCCGCATGGTCGACAGAAAGACCGAACTCGATCGGCTGATTTCTGAGACGCAGAAGGCGGAGTTTCAGTACCGGCTTCGCCGCGATACCGAAAAGGCCTACGAATACCTGCAAAAGCGCGACCGGAAGGAAGGGCACGGCGGCGGCATGGTGCTCGACAAGAATCCGAAGGTGCGCGCGCTCCAGGCCATGCTCTTCGGAATGAAGCCCGAGGACGAGGACGCCTCTGCGGAGGGCGCCGCGCCGAAGCCTGCGCAGGTCGCGCCCGCGAAGCCCTCCGCCGTGGTCGAAGCGCTTCAGGCGCTTCGTTCGCGCCGGGCCGCCCCCGCCGAAAACGGCGTGTCGGCGGACGAAAACTGGCTCGACGACAATGCGCCCCCTCCCGACGACGTTCCGGCCGACTATTTGTCGACGGCGGACGGCGAAGAGGAGGACGTACCCTACACCTTTGACGACGACGCGCCTTCCGACGACTATTGAGTCTCGGGAAAAGGGCCGAGCCCCTTTGATGCGAATCAGGGGCGATCTCCGTGTTTTTCCTGATTGTTTCACGCGGTATGCCCCGCTATGGGGATGCGTATGGCACAATTCTTAAGATAGGCTCCGAAGGCGCATTTGGACCCCGATTAGGGGTTTTCCTAGTGGGAAGGCGAAGACGGGGCTGCGTCCACCTTAAAGAAATGAGGAAAGGCATGGCATCGAAGAAGTCCGAAAAAGACTCCGTGCAGGCGGCTGCGACCGAAAACGAAACGAAGGCGCCCAAAAAGCGCGCTCGTCGCACGAAGGCCGAGACGCAGGCGATCGAACAGACGGCGGGGTTGACCCTGTCGATCGAATCGGCGCCCGAAGAACCCGCCAAACCCGCTCGCCGCCGCAAGACGAAGAAGGCGGCCGAACCTGAAGCCGAAACGCCCGTGACCGAAACGGCCGCTTCCGACGCGACCGCGTCCGAAGAAGCGCCCGCCGAAGCCGAGGAAAAGGAAGCGAAGCCCGCTCGCAAGACGCGTGCGAAGAAGGCCGCCAAGGCCGAAACCGCTCCGAAGAAGCGCGGCAAGAAGAGCGCGAAGAAAGCCAAGTCCGATGACGACGAAGGCGAGGACGACTTTGACGCCGCTTCCGACGACGCCTACATCGACGTGGTCGACGAAGGCGACGGCGACGAAGAGTTCGCCGAAGACATTCCCGACATTCCGGAACTCCCCGAAGACGAGCCCGAAGCCCGCAAGGGCGGCCGCAAGGCGAAGAACGGCAAGGACCGCAACGTGCGCGACGTGCTCGCCAAGGGCTACGGTTCGGAAGAGGAATCGACCGAAGACCGCCGCTCGAAGCTCTTCAAGCTCATCCGCATGGGCAAGGAGCGCGGCTACGTCACCTACGCCGAAATCAACGACAACATTCCGACGGGCCTCATCGACGACGACGCGATCGAATCGATCGTGAGCATGATGGCGACCCTCAACATTCAGGTGTACGAACGTGCGCCCGACGAGGACGAGCTCCTCATGCAGGGGAACGCCGCCGTCGTGAGCGAGGACGACGTCGAAGAGGAAGCCGAAGCCGCCCTTTCGACGGTCGACAGCGAATTCGGCCGCACGACGGACCCCGTTCGCATCTACATGCGTGAAATGGGATCGGTCGAGCTCCTTTCGCGCGAAGGCGAAATCGAAATCTCCAAGCGCATCGAGGACGGTCTGAAGCACATGGTGCTCGCCATCGCGCGCTGCCCGGTGACGATCCGCACCGTGCTCGAACTCGCCAAGGGCATCCGCGAGGGGACGACCGCGATCGACGACGTGATCGACGGCATCGTTTTGCCCGACGACGAAGCGAACGTCATCGGCCACAACGAAGACGAAACCGATATGGGCGCCTCCGCCATGACGTCGCAGCAGCTCGCGGAACTTCGCGAAAAGAGTCTCGAAGTCTTCTCGCGCGTCGAAGCGCACTTCGAGGCCCTCAAGGCGGAATTCAACGCCAACGGCCCCAAGAGCCCGAAGCTCGCCGAGTACCAGGACGCCATCCAGCAGGAACTCATGGGTCTGCGCTTCACGGCGAAGACGGCCGACCGCCTCTGCGAAACGCTTCGCACGACGGTCGACGGCATCCGCAACCGCGAAAAGGCGATCTACAACGAGCTCGTGCGCCGTCTCGGCCTCAACCGCGAGTGGTTCCTCAAGGAATTCGTCGATCATGCGACGGACCTCACCTGGATGGACGAGGTCATCCGCCGCATGCCCGAAAAGACGGCGACGCTCGAACGCATCCGTCCCACGATCGAAGAGGAACAGCGCGCCTTTGCGAATCTCGAGCGCGACGTCTTCATGTCGATCCCGGAACTTCTGACGACCTACAAGCAGATGGCCACGGGCGAAGCCAAGGCCCGCGCCGCCAAGCGTGAAATGACGGAGGCGAACCTGCGCCTCGTGATTTCGATCGCGAAGAAGTACACGAACCGCGGTCTGCAGTTCCTCGACCTCATTCAGGAAGGGAACGTCGGCCTCATGAAGGCGGTCGACAAGTTCGAATATCGCCGCGGCTACAAGTTCTCGACCTACGCGACCTGGTGGATCCGCCAGGCCATCACGCGTTCGATCGCGGACCAGGCCCGCACGATCCGCATTCCGGTGCACATGATCGAGACGATCAACCGCATGAACCGCATCACGCGTCAGGTGCTGCAGGAAACCGGGGTCGAACCCGACAGCCGTCAGCTCGCCGAAATCATGCAGCTCCCCGAAGACAAGATCCTCAAGATCATGAAGATCGCCAAGGAACCGATCTCGATGGAAACGCCGATCGGGGACGACGACGATTCGCATCTCGGCGACTTCCTCGAAGACACCATGACGGTGGCGCCCTCCGAAGCCGTGCAGAACACGAGCCTCTCGGACACCGTCCGTCAGGTGCTCGACAGTCTGTCGCCGCGCGAAGCGAAGGTGCTTCGCATGCGCTTCGGCATTGAAATGCCGTCGGACCACACGCTCGAAGAAGTGGGCAAGCAGTTCGACGTCACGCGCGAGCGCATCCGTCAGATCGAAACGAAGGCGCTTCGCAAACTGCGCCATCCTTCCCGCGCCGACAAGCTCCGCAGCTTCGTCGAAAACACCGAGAAGGAAGAGTGATTCGAGCCCCCTCGGAAGAGGGGGCGAAATCCCGCCGCAGAGGGCGCGCGCGAAGAGATTCGCCGCGCCCTTTGAGTTGAAAGGCCCCGGGATTCGTAGTATCCTATGCGCCTTTTCGTCCGCAACTCCCAACCTCGGCCGCCGCTTTGCAAAGCGGGGGTGGGGGGATTTTTGCACTCTGCAAAAAGCGTTGCGGACCGCACGCCCGACCTTCGGGGCGTCCCCCGTCGACCCGGCCCATCTCACGACACGCAGGGCGGCCGACGGATGCGGACCGGAAACCCGAGGGCGTTTTTTTTCGCGCGTGCTACGTTGCCATGCTGAAAAAACACCGTCAAACGCCCGAACCCGGCAACGCATTCGGCGCGTTTGAACCAAAAGGATATTGATTGATGAAGACGAGTGACGACGCTTTTGATGCCGACATCGACCTCGACGAGGAGGAAACGCTCGAGGAAGAGGGACTCGAAGGGGAAGAGTTGACGCAGTCCGACTGGGAGGACGATCAGGCCGACGACGAGGTTCGTGCGGACGCCTCCGACGAAGACCTCGGCGAAGAAGCCGAAGAGCCCCGCGCCCCCGTGGTGCACCGCGCCCGCAAGAAGGACGCCGGCAACGGCTACGGCGCGCTCGTTCGTCTCGGCCGCAGCCGCGGCTGGGTGACGATCGAGGAAATCAACGACCATCTCCCCGAAGAAGCCCTCCGTACGGAAGAGCATCTGCAGGAAGTGACCGAAGGGCTCGTGCGCTTCGGTATTCAGGTTTTTGACGCGCCGCCCGATTCGGACGACCTCGTCGCCAACGGCGGTCTCAACGACGGCGACGACCTCGACGAAGACGAAGTCGAAATGATGCTCACGCCCGAAGAGTCGGCGGGGCTCTCGAAGGATCCCCTGCGCGCCTACCTGCGCGGCGTGGGGAGCCACAAGCTTCTGACGCGTCAGGGTGAAATCGAAGTCGCCAAGTCGATCGAAATGTTCACGGGTAAGCTCGTGACGTCGCTTCTGCAGTACCCGATGGCCGTGCGCGAGCTCCTGCACTACGCCGAAGTCCTCAAGGACAGCGAGACGAGCGTCGACGCCGTGGTGGACGGCTTCACCGACACCTACGCCAACGACGGCGAAGTCGACGCCGAGGCGGACGACTCGACGACCGACATCGGGGCCGCGGCCATGACGAGCGAACAGCTCGAGGAAATGCGCAAGCGCGCCATTTCGATCTTCAAGCGTTGCGCCAAGGAACTCGCCAAGCTCGAAGAGCACTATGCCGATCCCGAAGGCTTCGCCAAGTACGAAAAAAGCCGCGCCAAGATCGTTCAGCTCCTGAGCCCGATCCGCTTTTCCGTGAAGTGCGTCACGCACCTCACCGACACGATCGACGCCCACATGGCCAAGGTGAACGCTTCCCTGAAGCGCATCCGCACCGTGATGGTCGAACAGTGCCGCGTCCCGCAGAAGGACGCCGTCGAATGCCTCACGAAAGACTGCACGGTCGAGGGCTTCTTTGAGGCGCTCGTCGCCGAAGGCCACCCCTGGAGCGAAGCGCTCGAGCGCGCACTTCCGGTCGTTCGCGAAGAACAGGCGGTCCTGCGCGACCTCGCCGCCGCCGCGATGATGAACATCTGCGAGCAGCGCGAACTCTCGCGCGCCGTGCGTCTTGCGCAGACGAACCTGAGCCAGGCCAAGGCCAAGATGATCGAGGCGAACCTGCGTCTCGTGATTTCGATCGCCAAGGGCTACGTCAACCGCGGCCTCGCGATGACCGACCTCATTCAGGAAGGGAACATCGGCCTCATGAAGGCGGTCGACAAGTTCGAATACCGCCGCGGCTACAAGTTCTCGACCTACGCGACCTGGTGGGTTCGTCAGTCCGTTACGCGCGCCGTGGCCGACTTCGGCGCCACGATCCGCATTCCGGTGCACATGACCGAGTCCTACAACAAGATCCGCCGCTACAAGCAGCGCTTCCTGCAGGAACACGGCCGCATGCCGACCGAGCACGAAATCGCCGAGGACAACGACATTCCCCTGCAGAAGGTGCAGCTTCTCACGCAGGCGATGCGTTCGGTCGAATCGATCGACGCGCCGATCGGGGACGACGAAGACGCGACGAAGCTCGACTTCGTGCGCGGCGACGAAACGGACGATCCGAGCCGCCGCTTCCAGGGCGTCTCGATGATCGAGTCGGTGAAGAAGTCGCTTGACGAACTCACCCCGCGCGAAAGCCAGGTGCTTCGTCTTCGCTACGGGATCGGCAGCAACGTCGACCACACGCTCGAGGAAGTGGGCCGCGCTTTGGGCCTTACGCGCGAGCGCGTGCGCCAGATCGAAACGCAGGCGATCCGCAAGCTTCGCACGCCCGACTTCCAGGCGCGCCTGAGCGACTATCTGAACTAAAAGAACTTGCGAACGGCAAAATGCCCTGTCGGAGAAGTCCGACGGGGCATTTTATTTGAGGTCGTACTGGAAGCGGATTTCTTCGGAGATGTGCAGCGGCCCGTCGGCTACGCCCGCGGGCCGCTGCACGCGCCCGCTCGCGGCGCGCAAGAGAATTCCGGTGGGTTTGTCTCAGATCCGTAGTTGCACTCTTTGGGGTGAACGCTTCCTTTTCGCATTCAAAGCCCGTTGTTTTTATTCAATTTCAACGAAGCGATTGACAACAATGGGGACAACGGCGGTGCCTTCATCAGAGCAGATGAAAGTCGAATTTCACCTACGTGAAGACCCTATCGAGAGTGGGCATTTAAAATGTGTAATACTCTGTTATCACCACTGGTTCAATAGATTTCGACGCATGAGCTACGGCTACCGCTTTTCCGCAGAGTTTGTCAGTAAGACCTCCGCCGAGGTCTACTTTACGTGGTCGGCGGGGCAGGCGCTCGTGTATAACTCCAAGGTTGAGGAAGCTCGTTACCATTATCGATTCGCCCAAATTTTCGGCGGAGAGATGCCGGACGCCGATCAGAAGTATTCGCATCTAATCACGAATCCTTATACAAGGAAGCGTTATTTGGAGTGGCTCGAGTCAGTTCCTCCGGAGGTTCTGCGAATCGGTGCCGTGCTCTACTACAAGGCCGTCAGACAAGCCAAAGCGGGCTTGGCGAAAAGACCGAAAACGAAACGCATCAAGGCTGCCGACCGGCATCTCTGGCTCACCTCGGATCTCTTCTCAATCAGACAATTGCGCGACAAATGGTTCGAACTCACCTTGTGGGTGAAAGAACAACAAGTCGCCCGCATCCGTTTCAAGGCGCACCGCCCCTTCGAAATGCCGAATTCCGTTCACATCAAGACGAAGGGAAGCAGGCTCTTTGTGTCTTTCTGTTCTCCCAAGGCCAGCGATGAGGATCGCTATCCTGAGACGGAAGACGAAATCCGGGCGCGCCTGAGAATGAAGACACCTGAAGAGCTGTTGGAGCGTACGGTCGGTTGTGACAGAGGAGTCGTAACGCCCTTGCAGACGCAGACGCAGGGATTCAGGCTTACGCGCACTCAGAAGGCAAGAATGCGTCACAAGGATAAACACATCAAGAAGTGTCAAAAGAAGCTTGCGCGGCAAGTTCTGCATAGCTCGGGTTGGCGCAAAACACGCATAAAGATCAATGATGCGAATACGTATGGGCGCAATGTGCGGGAGAACCTTGCACATCAGACTTCGCATGCCTTGGTCTCTCTTCCCAACGTGGATGTGATCGCTTTTGAAGATCTGAAAGTCGAGGCCATGATGGCCGCCCCCAAGCCGAAGTTCAATGAGGCGGGCAAATCGCAACACAATGGACGAGCGGCGAAGGCCGGTCTGAACAGGGCCATCCAGTTTGAGGCCGCGTGGGGCCGCACGTTGGCCTATACCCAATACAAGGCGCTGAAGCACGGCAAACTTGTCGTTACCGTGCCCGCCGCTTACAGCAGTCAGCAATGCCCGAAGTGCGGGCACACACATCGCAGCAATCGCCCTGACCAGGCACACTTTGCATGCACGAACCCCGACTGCCGATTCAATGAAGATCATCAACTCACTGCGGATCAGGTTGCGGCGATGAACATCGCGGCGCGGGCTGTAAAGCAGATTTTTGATGACCAACAGAAGTCCAAAGAACGAAAGCGCCTTCTGCGCATGCGCAAGAAAGGCGAATCGAAAGGACAAGGTAGGGGTGGGACGCCCCGAACCGTAATGCGTTCCGGCGATGTCGGAGCTGCGAAGCCGGTGGAGCCTATGCCGGACACGGGAAATCTTCCTGTGTCCACCTTGGCTGTGAAACCGGAATCCCTTGACAAACGCGTAGCGTTGGCGGGGGAGTGTTCATCCACCAGTTTATAGCCAGGTGTGAGTGGCTGATCATCGGTCACGATTCTGTACGCAGGAACTTCTTTTGCGTACTGAACATGACCGCAAAACGTTTGGTCGTGGATTCGCTTTGCGGCTTCCGCGAAGGGAAATCCTTCGCTTTGTCGCGTCGTGCAAAGTAGTGTTTAAGATTTTGGAAAACGCCTCTCGTTTTCCTGGCTGGATCGAAAGGGAGGAAAGGTGATACCTTTTCAGAAAGCAAAGCGTTCTCCGCGAAGACGAAAGGTTGGATCCCGTCTTCGTTTTTGCTAAGGGTTTCGGGTCGATCGAAGGTGGTCGGCCCGTTTTTTTGCGCCCCGCAAGCGTAAAAAAACGGTCAAAACGCGGGGGGCGGGCGCTTTTTGCCGGTGAAGTTCTGTACAATGTTTCGTCTTTGGCGGGCCTGTAGCCAAGTTGGTTAAGGCACCGGACTCATAATCTGGCGATCCTGGGTTCAAGTCCCAGCGGGCCCACCATGCCTCCCTTTCTCTTCGTCCTTCGGACATTCATTCCCGCAGATGCCGTCTTTTTCCGATTTTCATCTTGATTCGCGCCTCCTTTCCGCCATTGAACGCATGGGCTACAAAACGCCCACGCCGATTCAGGAAAAGGCCATCCCCGTCGTCCTTTGCGGCCGCGACGTGATGGGTGCGGCGCAGACGGGGACCGGCAAGACCGCGGGTTTCGGACTGCCGCTTCTCGCGCGCATTCTTCCGAAGGCGAACACTTCGATGTCGCCCGCGCGCCATCCGGTGCGCGCCCTCATTCTGACGCCAACGCGCGAACTCGCCGTCCAGGTTTCGGAAAACCTCGAAGCCTACGCCAAGGACACGCCGCTTCGCGTGGGCGTGGTCTACGGGGGCGTCGACATCCGTCCGCAGGCCGACATGCTTCGCCGAGGGATCGAAGTCCTTACGGCGACGCCGGGACGTCTTCTCGATCACATCGAACAAAAGTCCGTGCAGCTCTCGCAGGTCGAGGTGGTCGTGCTCGACGAAGCCGACCGCATGCTCGACATGGGCTTCCTGCCCGACATCTCCCGCATCCTGAAGCTTCTTCCGACCAACCGGCAGAGCCTCATGTTCTCGGCCACCTTCTCGCCCGAGATCAAGAAGCTCGCGACGAACTTCCTCAAGCCCGATCCCGTGCTTGTCGAAGTCGCCCGCGACAACCAGACGGCCGAAACCGTCACGCAGGAGGTCTACCGCGTCGGAAGCCGCGTGAAGGCGGACGCCCTCGTGCAGCTTTTGAAGACGAAGGGCCCGGGCGCCTCGGCCATGCAGCAGGTGATCGTCTTCGTGAACAAGAAGGAAACCTGCCGGCGTCTTGCGCGCATGCTCAAGAACTACGGCGTCGAAGCCGACGCAATTCACGGAGACAAGACGCAGGACGAACGTCAGGCGGCTCTCTCCGCCTTCCGCGAGGGCACGGTGCACGTGCTCGTCGCGACCGACGTCGCCGCCCGCGGGCTCGACATCAAGGAACTGCCCTTCGTCATCAACTTTGACGTCCCGGGCAATCCCGAGGACTACGTCCACCGCATCGGCCGTACGGGCCGCGCCGGCCTCAAGGGCCTCGCGATGATGATCACGACCGAGGACGACGTCAAGGCCGTGGAGGCGATCGAAAAGTTCACGAAACAGAAGTTCAAGGTGATCGACATGTCGCCCGCGCGTCCGCGCCGCAGCGACCGGTTCGAACGCCGCCGCGGCGGCGACGACCGCATCGACACGCCCGAAGACGAAAAAGCCGCGCGTGAACTCGCTCGCTCCTACGTGCCGCCCGCCCAGCGCTTCTACGATCCGATCTTCTCTCACCCCTATTTCCCGTCGCGAAAGGGCCGCAAGGCCGACGAAGTGCTCACGCCCTTCCGCCCGCAGGCCCGGCGCGCGCGTCCGGTGGCGGTGCTCCTCGGCGGCGCGGGGAAGTGAGCTAAGCTCTTTTCCCTATGGCGCGGAAAGGATTCTCCGTGCTATCTTAACCAAACATGCATTCCGAGTTGAAGCGTACGCTTCACGCCAACCTGCCCGACCCGGGCAAGGTGGTTTCGGTCCGACGATCGAATGTGGCCCGACGGCAGTCGGGCAATAGTACGGGCGGCGAACTCTCGCGGTGCATGCACGGCGGGAGTTTTTTTGTTGCCCGCTGAAAAGAGAATTCAAAAGCAAACGGTGGATTTGTTCCGGATTGCCGCACCGAGGAAAAGGTCCGAAAGACGGCTAAAGAGGAGAAGTGAAAATGGCAAATCGCCTCACGATCAAGGGTCAGGTTACGATTCCGAAGGACGTTCGGGAGTTTTTGGGTCTGCAGGCGGGTGCCTCGCGCGTGGAATTCACGATCGACGAGGACGGAAGCGTCCGCGTCGTGAAGGCGGCCGACGCGCCGCGTCCGATTCGCCGCGCGCCGGTGCAGCGCTACCAGACTTCTCTTGCCAGCCGCCTTGCGGCCGAGGGTTGCTTTTCCGCTTGAGCCTGCGTTTTCGAAAACTTAACGCTCGCTTCAAGGGCACTCCGTATAGTGGGTGAATCCACGTTGGAGGCGCCGCCATGTCTTTTTTCGCTCTGCTGCTCGTACTCACCGCCGCGTGCTGTCACGCGACGTGGAACTATCACCTGAAAAAAGCGAACTGCGGCAGAGCAATCTGGTGGCTCGTCTACATCCTCACCTCCGTCATCACGATTCCGCTTCTTCTTCTGTGGGACCCGCAGGCGCTCACGCGCATCACGCCCACGGGGTGGTTCGTGATCCTCATTTCCGCGCCGATCCACGTTGTCTACGCGCTTGTTCTGCAGATCGGCTACAAGAAGTCCGACTACTCGATCGTCTATCCGACGGCCCGCGGCGCGGGGCCGCTCATCACGGTGCTCTCGGCCGTCGTCATCCTGGGTGACGCGCCGAGTCTCACGGGCTGGTGCGGGATCTTCGCCATTCTGGCGGGCGTCGTCCTCCTTACCCTTCGCACCGAAAAGGGCGCGGATCTCTCTCGCGTGCACACGGGGATCTTCTGGGGGTTGCTCACGGGCGTCTGCATCGCGGGCTACTCCTTCTGCGACGCCTGGGCCGTGCAGCGCGACACGGGGCTCACGCCGGCGAGCTTCTACTTCCCCTCGATCGTCGTGCGCGCGATCGTGATGACGCCCTTCATGCTCGCCATGAAGGACTGGCGCGAACAGGTCCGCTCCATCTGGAAGAACCCCGTGAGCCGCCGCGCCCTCTGGGTCGTGACGGTCGGGTCTCCGGGCGGCTACATCCTCGTTCTCTGCGCCATGACGATGGCGCCCCTCGCCTACGTCGCGCCGACCCGCGAAGTGGGGATGATGGTGGGCGTGATCGTGGGCGCGATTCTCCTCAAGGAGCACCTGAGCTTGACGAAGATCTCGGGGCTCGTCGCCATGGTGGCGGGCGTCCTTCTCATCGCGTTCGCTCACTGATCCCGCGCACGGAAAGCGTGCTCTAGGCAGGCGTGGACTGTGTTAGATTGTCGGATCTCCTTTTACCCTCCCATCCGACACCATGCCCAACGCTCACGCTCAAGATGGCTATGAAATCATGGCGCCCGCGGGCGGCCTCGACGCCGTCGCCGCGGCGCTTGCGGGCGGCGCCGATTCCGTCTACTTCGGCGCAGGCGCCCTCAACATGCGCTCCCGCTCGGCTTCGAGCATCACGCTCGACGACCTCCCCGAAATCGTTTCGCGTTGCCGCGACGCCGGCGCCAAGGCTTATCTCGCGCTCAACAGCATCGTCTATCAGCAGGAGCTCGAGCTCATGGACCGCATGCTCGAGCGCGCCGCCGAGACGGGCGTTTCCGCCGTCATCGCGTCGGACTCGGCCGTGATCGAACGCGCCCGTTCGCTCGGACTGCCCGTGCATCTTTCGACGCAGCTGAGCATTTCGAACTTCCGTGCGCTTCGCTTTTACGCACAGTTTGCGGACGTCGTGGTGCTCGCGCGCGAACTGTCGCTCGACGACATCGCCGACATTGCCGAAGCCGTGAAGCGCGTGGACGTGCGCGGCCCGAGCGGCAAGCCCCTCCGAATCGAGTGCTTCTGCCACGGCGCGCTCTGCATGGCGGTGAGCGGCCGCTGCAATCTGAGCTATTTCCTTCGCGGAAAGAGCGGCAACCGCGGCGAATGTCAGCATGTCTGCCGCCGCAAGTACCGGCTTGAAGACGTGGAGAAGGGCGACGTGATCGACTTCGACGGCGCTCGTTTTTTATCGCCCAAGGACCTGAAGACGATCGGCATCATGGACAAAATGGTCGCGGCCGGGATCAAGGTCTTCAAGATCGAAGGGCGGGCCCGCAGTCCCGAATACGTGCGCACGACGGTCGAGTGCTACCGCGAGGCGCTCGAGGCCGTGCTTGACGGCCGCTGGGCCGAAGCCGACCGCGCCGACTGGGATGTGCGGCTCGGACGCGTCTTCAACCGCGGGTTCTGGGAAGGCTGGTACATGGGGGCGCAGTCGATCGAGCGGACGATGGCGGACGGCTCGCACGCAACGGACAAGAAGGTCTACGTGGGGCGTTGCATCAATTACTACCCGAAGGCCGGGGTCGCGTGCTTCCGAATCGAAACCCAGACGATCAACGAGGGTGACCGCTTCGTCGTGATCGGACCCACGTCGGGCGCCGTTCCCGGACGCGTGGAGGGGATGCTTCTCGAAGAAGTCCCGATCACTTCGGCCGGGAAGGGAGACGAACCTACGTTCGTCGTTTCGGAGCGCGTGCGAACGGGCGACCGTCTCTACAAACTCGTTCCGACGAGCCGCTTCTGCGACTGAGAAGCCGGAAGAGAGAAAGCCGCCCGCAAAGAGCGACGGGCGGCGATATCGCTTGGGAAAGAGCAGACTATAAGAAATAAACGGTCGAAGTTTTTCCACTCGGGGCCAACATCTTTGTTACGCTGATCGGCAGATCAGCGTGCTGGATGAACCCCAAGGGAGAAAATCATGAAGTTCTGTACGACAGAAGAATTCGGAACGCTTTCCCCAACCCTTTTGAGCGAATTGGCCGCGGGTGAAGAAGTGGTCGTCACGAAGAACGGAAGTCCGGTCGCCCTCATGATCGGTGTTGAGGCCGGGCGCTTTGAGGAGACGCTCCGTGCGGTTCGCCGGGCGAAGGCCGTGAGGTCCTTCCAAACTTTGCGGCAACAGGCGGCTCGGCAAGGCTTCTTCTCCCCGACGGAGATCGACGAGGAAATCAACGCCGTCCGTTCGGCACGGGCATAAGGCCGTGCGGGGCCTGGCGGATGCCGACGGGATGATCTCTGCCTAAAAACGCAAACCGCCCGCCGGTGAGGGCGAGCGGTTTGTCGAGAAGAAGAACCTCGTCGAAGATTACTTCTGCGCGTCCATGCGGCGCTTCACGACCATCCCCGAGAAGAGGACGATGTAGATGAGGAGGACGACGATGACGTCCCCCAAACAACGGTAGACCTCTTCCTGCACGAGAATGTGAAACCCTCGCCCCTTCCTCTCACCCGAGCTGATGGATGAGATTGGCGATTTCCGCGGGAGAGCGTACGCCAAGCTTCACGTAGATGGACGCCCGATACACCTGTACCGTTCGATTCGCAATACCGAGCTTCGCGGCGATCACCTTGTTGGGCATCCCCTGCGCAAGGCAGGAGGCCACTTCTTTCTCGCGAACCGTGAGCGCATTCCAGCGCGTCTCCTGTTCTCTGCGGTCGGCGCGTGCATCGTAGTCCGCCTCGCACTTGGCCACCGCCTTTTCAATCGCGGCAAAGAGTTTCTCCTCGTCGACGGGCTTCGGGATGAAGTCGCACGCGCCGTTCTGAACGGCCCGGACGGCCATTTCGATGTTTCCGTGCGCGGATACGAAGATGAGCGGAAGGCCGCACGAACACCGAAGGAGTTCCTGCTGAAGTTCGAGGCCCGTCATGCCGCCCGGCATCCGCACGTCCAGCACGATGCAGCCGGTCACGCTCACGTCGTCCTCTTCGAGGAATTCTTCCGCGCTCGCGTAGGCTTTGGTGCGCCACCCTTCTCCCTCCAGGAGATAGCAGAACGATTCGCGAATGAAGGCGTCGTCGTCCACGATTCGGATGACATGGCGGGTCTTGTCGATCATGATGCTGATTCTCCTGCCTGCAAGGGATTCCATAAGGATACTTCCGCAGCAAGGCCCTGGGGCTTTCTTGCCCGGTAATAAAGCTTGCCGCCGTAACTCTCCGCGATTCGGCGCACGATGCTGATCCCGAGTCCGAGGCCGTCCTTCTTCGTGGTCTCAAAAAGCCGACCGAGATTCTCAATCTCCTCTTCCGTCAGGGCGGGTCCGTTGTCGGAAACCACGATTCGTGCCCCCTGTGCCCCTTCCGTGAGGCGTTCGAGCGACACGCAGACTTCCGGTTGCGGAACCTCGGCGCAGGCGTGCGCGGCGTTTTTCACGAGGTTGGTTAGGATCAGTTCGATTTCCAAAGGATCGGCCACTAGCAGAATGTCTGGCGGGACAATGCTTCGCAACGCGACCGGACGGTCTGCGATCCGCGCTCTTCTCAGGGATTCGACCGTTTGCGTCACGACGCTCGACAAGTCGATCGGAGAACGGGAGATCTTCGCCTTAGCGTAACTACGCACGTGTTCGACCACGGCGTTCGACTGCTGATTGAGACTGCGAATTTTCTCCAGGATGTCGAGGTACGCCTCGCGATCGAATTCCCCCCGTTTGATGCGCGAGATGAGTCCCTTCGTGAAGTACCCGATCGCGGTCATGGGTTGGAAAAGTTCGTGTGCAAGCATCGACGAGAGCTGCTGTACCACGCCTTGGCGTTCCAACAGTTGAATTCTGGCGTTTTGTTCCTGCGCGGCCTCCTCCATGCGGTGCTGTTCGTTCATGGCTTCCTGCAGTTGTGCCGTCCGTCGGCGCACGACGTACTCCGTTCGGAACGAATGCAGGAAGAGGCCGACCAACAAGACGGCGAATCCGAGCAGCACGTACCGGTATTCAGATAGAAATCGACTCACCGTCCATTCGCGCAGATGGCGGTACGGCCCCAAGGCGAGTGCCTTGAGCATGTCGTCGACGGGCTTGAAGTCCGTTGCGGCACTCCAGAGAGCTTTGTCGGTGCCCGAGGGCGGCATGGAAAAGAGTTCTCTCGTGATGGCGCGCATCGTGGCCGGATTGGCGCTCGGCATCGTCGCGATGGTGAGACCGGGATAAGGCGCCGTCGTGTGCAGACACCGAAGCGAGTCGGAGCGCGGCTCCAAAACGCGCACCTCGGTGATGTGCGGATAATTCGTCGCAAGGAGATTTTCAAAGTAACAGGCGCTCACCACGCCGGCGTCGACTTCTCCGCGGATTACCCGGTCGACCACTTCGGAAAGAGGCATCCCGGTGATCTCCACTCGTGAGAAAAAGCCGCCGTACGGGAGATCGCGCCGCTTCACTTCGTGAAGAAGCATCTGAAGACCGCTGTAGAAGTCGTCGCTGCCGGCGGCTAGCGAACGTCCGTGGAGATCTTCGAGTCTTCGCAGGTCGTCACGGCTGCGGCGAACGATGACGGTCCCGGCCGTGCTTTCGTTCGGATTTTTCTTCTTGTCGTCAACAAGCGTGGCGAGGTCTTTGGAACCGGCGGACGCAAACTCGCGGTAAAAGCCAGAGCTTCCGATGAAAAGGTCGATTTCCCCGCCCAAGACGGCGTTTCGAAGCGACTGCTCCGAGTGGGGCAGGATGACAAGCTGATCGCCGAACTGCACTTTGAGCCAATCGACCGTATCGCGCAGAAGCGACGATTCAGAATTCGGGAAGGTGATGTACGGAATCCCGAGCTTGACCGGCGTCGGCGAGTCGAAAGCATCGGGCTTGACGGCAAAGGAAACGGTCGGCGTATCCAGATTGCTTCGGGATACGTCCGCTGCAGATGCAAACGTTGAAATTGCCAAACCGAGCGCAAGAAAAACACGCAGTACCATCACGCCTCCGCCGTAAACGCAGAAAGGGAGCGACGACGGCCGCTCCCCTTCTCTTATACCCTCAACGAGGGATCAACGGAACACTGTCAAGCCTTGGCAGCGCTTTCGCCGGCAAGGCGGCCGAACGTGAAGATGTCGGCAATGGCGTTGCCGCCCACACGGTTCGTACCATGGATGCCGCCCGTCACTTCACCGGCGGCGTAGAGACCCGGAATGACCTTGCCTTCTCGGTCAAGAACACGGGCCTTCGTGTCGATGCGGGCGCCGCCCATGGTGTGGTGACGGCACATACCGAACGGCCCGATGTAGAACGGAGCCTTCACGATCTTGCGAACAAGCATCTTCGGCGTACGGCCGAACGGATCCTTCTTCGAATCGACTTCGGCATTGAATTCGTCGACGGTCTTCTTGAGTTCCGCGGCGGGGATCTTGACCTTGGCGGCAGCTTCTTCGATCGTGTTGCAGCGGAAAAGCACACCGTTCTTGAGAGCGGCTTCGTTCATTTCGTAATAGAACTTCTTGTGCTCTTCGTAGCCGTCCGTGTCGCAAAGCTGGAAGACGGTCTGGTCGGTCTGCGCCAACGTGGCGTCGCGGATGATGTCGCGGCGATTGTCTTCGGCGACGTAGCGCTTGCCTTCCTTGTTGACGAAAATCGTGTACTCAATCGCCTGGAAGACGTCGGCCGTGGAGGTATAACCCGGAGCGGTCCAGGGGATGCACTGGATATAGTCCATGCCGACGGCCAAGCCGTTGATGTCCTGGATGGCACGGAGCACTTCACCCGTGGAGCACGGCTGGTTCGTGGTGTTTAGCTTCGTGAGGCGAGGATCGAAGAAGCCGCACATTTCGGCGTTCGCGGCATAGCCGCCGGACGCGGCGATGACGCCCTTCGTGGCGCGCCAATACTGCTTCTTGCCGCCGACTTCGACTTCGACGCCGAGGACTCGACCGGCATTGGGCTTTTCACGAATGATGCTCGTCACCTTGTGGCCCGGGAGAATTTCAAGACCGATCTTCTTGGCATAAGCCGTACCGGCCTTGATATAGTCGCTGCCGCTCTGCCCCTCCGGATTGCGACAACGCGGCCAAAGACCGCCGTAAATCTGGTAGATGCCCGGACGGAACTTCACGCCGATCTTCTTCAACCATTCGACGCTTTCGGGAGCGCCCTTCGCGAGAATTTCGACCAATGCCGGGTCAGCGCGATTGTCACCGGCGGCAAGGGTCTGTTCAGCATGGAGTTTGGGCGAGTCTTCAACGCCGGCAGCCTTCGAATCGGCCGCAACGGCCGCGTTCAGACCGCCGCCCGACACCATCGTGTTGCCGCCGGGGAAAGCCATCTTTTCAAGAACGATCGTCTTGGCGCCGAGTTCCTTGGCCGTAATGCCGGCAGCCAAACCGGCACCGCCCGCACCAATGACGATCACCTCCCAAGTCTGATCCCACTTCTGGGGAAGGCTGCACAGATCAGCGGCCTTGGCCGTAAGCGCGACGGAACCGACGGACGCGGCCACGGCGCCCGACAAAAGATTGCGACGAGAAATTTGCATGACGAACTCCTTTTTGAGTTTCACTCTCGATATCAAAGGCGGACGTTCGGATGGTCATCCCGAACCCGTTCCTTAAGAGCTATTTTCAGCAGTTCGTGCAAGAAGTTGAATACCGAGTGATGTCTAGTAACTTTTCGGTATTGCATCCGCGGATAAAACGTAGACGGCTTTATTGAGTGAAACCCATCGGCCTTTCTCTTGTTCGCGTAACGGGTTGGTTTCGATGGTCCGAGAGCCGGAGTCCTTCGGCAAACCAGAGACTCGACCCCTTCAAATGCAACACCCTTCTTCGGAAGAACGAGGATTCCCAGATATGAAAAACCCCGCAGCCGAGAGTGATGGAGTTACAGAGCTCGGATCAGCGGGGATATTCCCAGCTCGTGTTCCCCCTACCTCCGTGTTACTCCAACGGGGGCCGAGGGCTCGAACACGAGCTATTTGCGGGAATGTTAGCACGGTCAAAGAAAAAGCTCGACGTAGCAACAAAAGATTCGCTGAAAAGATCGAACAGTTTCTCCCGCTTTAATTTTCAGATAGGACTTTTGAAAATATTGAGGGCCTCGTCCAGCGAATCGAACAAGGCCCTCAACGGTGTGGAAGACTGAATCAGTCTCGGTCATTCGGACATCGCAATGTCCGCATTACTTCTGCGCGTCCGTGCGGCGCTTCACAATCATCCCCGAGAAGAGGACGATGTAGATGAGAAGCGCAACGGTGAAGCCCAAGAGGCAGCACTGCGCCATCGACATGAACTTCATCGAGGGGATGAGATACCAACCGCCCGCGTCGTTGTACATGTTGATGATGGATTCCTGCAGCGGCGACAGAACCGTGCCCATCGGGACGTCGGAATTGTCGTAGCCGCAGTCCCCCGTCGGGAGGAACCAGTCGGGCGCCCACTTTTCAAGCGGAAGACCGAAGGGATAGTGCGGTTCAAGGGAGCAGCCCTGCATCCCGAACATCGCGTCGAGGTCGTCCGAGTGAATGGCGCGGTGAATCGAATCGAGCTTGAGCGAGCACATGATCCCGTAGATGCACCCGTAGACGCCGCAGACGTAGGAGATGATGCGGCAGGCGAGCGACTTCGGGAAGACGATCGGGAAAAGGCACCCGAAGGTCATGCAGAGGAACGCGAATCGAATGTAGACGCACTGCTCGCAGGGCTTCATGTAGAGCCACACCTGAAAGACGTTGTGCGCGATGAGAACGAGGGAGGCCGAGAGGATCGCGATCACGATCCAGGGCCAGCGCTGCTGTTCCCAGAGGCCGATG
>CASEFX010000008.1 GCA_949287305.1 uncultured Sutterella sp.
AACTGGATCTCTTGCCGGCAAAAGTTGTGAGCTGGTTACGTGTCTTCTTTCAAGTAAAAGCCCCGCCGCGCACCTTCTGGTGATGCATGCGACAGGGCTGGAAACGGGTCTAGCTTGTAAGGCTAACCCGGGAGTTTAGGCAAAAGCCCTCCGCGCCCCGTTCTAACAAAGAACGGCGCGGAGATTTCGTTTCTGCGCTCAGCGGGACTTGAAGAGCGAGAGGTCGTCGGACCACTGGCCGACGAGTTCGCCGTCCAAGGTGAAGAGCTTGATCTTCATCGTGTAGTCGACGAGCTTCTGACCGTCGGGCGCGCGCGTCACGATGTCGGTGATTTCGGACTGCATGATGTAGTCGAAGTTTGTCGCCGAGCTGTCGAGCACGCGAACGGCGCCCGAATTCAGCAACACTTCCTGAATGCGGTCCTGAATGTCCTGGACGCGCAGGTTTTCGTCATGCGTGTTCTGACGAAGGTTCCCCACGACGATGCGCGGCGGCTTCTTGGCCTTGGAGATCACCGGCGTCGAGAGCATCTTGTTCGTCAGGTTTTCCGCAAACGCGATGATGTCGGAGAGCGACACCTTGGTGTCGAGCTTGATGCGTTCGGACGAGTCCACGATCGAAACCGAGCGCATGTGGCCGGTCAAAACCGGCATCCCCATGCCGCCCGTCGAGCCCGTCGTGGCGCAACCGCTCAGAAGCGCGGCCGAAAGAACGGCGCTCATCAGAAGAAAATGTTTTTTCATCGGAAATTCCTTTTACTGGTTAGCGCCGTTTAAGAGCTGCTGGTTGTACTGCTGTTGCATCCGCATCATTTCCACAGGATCGGGTTCCGCAGAATAGAACTGCGTCACGTTGGGAACGCGTACCGTAATGGCCACGGTCTTGGCGTCGACGCTCTTTCCGATACTCTGAACAGCCTTTTCCGTATTGCCCGACAGGTGCGTCTGAAGCCAGCCGTTCGAGACGAGCAGGGGTGCGCCGTCGGCATCGCGCCATTCGACCTGATATTCGATCGGCAAACGCTGACTCGAGAAGTTGCGAATTTGGAAAGTAAGCTTCGGAAGCCGTGCGCTCGTATTGATTCGGGCGTTCTGCACCCCGACCATGCGGGCAACGAGTTCATTGTCGTAGTGCACGCTCACGCCCGGGGCGATTTCGGCAGAAAGAACCGGAACCGGCTCGGGCGTGCCGGGCTGGCTCACCGGCTGCTGCGCGCAGCCGACCAAAATGAGCGCGGAAGCGGCGGCGATCAAAGAGAGTTTGTTCATAATGTTTTCCTTGAAACCCTCCTGCCGAAGCGTTTCTTCGGCAGGACTCCCGTCGCGGGGAGTTTGAGAGAATCCGACGTTCCTCCCCTTCCCCGCGCTACGGTTTTGAAATCACTTCACCCACGAGAATTCGTTGGCGAAGGTCTGCAGGTGCGTGCCGTAGTTGACGGCGTAGACGACCGTCGGTCCCTTTTCGGCGATCTTCACCGTGTTCTTGGCCAACACCTTGCCGCTCTTGTCGACCGTCGAAATGTCGATCGTCTTGAGGTTGGCGGGCACGACCAGACGGCTCACGAGCACCTGGTTCGGAAGCGAGAGCCACGAACGGGTGTCGGGGTGCTGGACGGCCCCCGCAAGCGCACCGCCCAGGACGCCGAGCTTGTCGTGGGCCATGCCGGAGCGAAGAAGCGCCATGGCCGTGTCAAAGACGCGCCAGGGCATGCGGTCCTGTTCGTCGCGAAGGATGATGGATTCCATCTTCGTGAGGCTCGACATGCGCGTCGTCTTGCCGCCCGCATTCACCATGGCGCCGACCACGGGCGTTTCAACGGGCGTGGCGTTCGCATAGTTGAGCGTAGCCTGATACTTGCCCACGCGGAAGGCCTTGGAGGATTCCTTCTGATACGGAGCGAAACCGTCCGAGAGGATCACCTGAACGAGCTTCTGGTTCTTGCGAAGCCCCTTCATGACGTCCTTCTTGGCGACGACGGCGGCTTTGCAGTCCTTGTTGTTTTCCACGACCTTTTCGTAGGAAATGCGCGCGTTATCGCGAAGGCTACGGTCTTCGAGGCTGTCGAATTCCTGAAGGAGCGCGTTCATGTAGTCGCCGAACGGATTGACGTAGGCCGACGTCACGAGGCCGGCCTTCTTCTTGGTGTCGGCGGAACGGTCGTCGACGTTAATGGCGCCGATGATCTCGGGAAGCGCGGCAAGCGCGTCGAGCGCTCCGACGGCCGTCTGCGCGGTGTCCGCCGCGGCCTCGGTCGAGCTCTTCTTGTCGTTGCCGCCGAACATGCCGCCAAACGCCCCGGCAAGGCCCGCGAGACCATCCTGGGCCTCTTGCGTATCGGACTTCTGCTGGGCCTGAGCCTTCTTCTGAGCTTCGGCCTTGGCCTTCGCCGCAGCCTCGGCCTTGGCCTTGGCTTCGGCCTTCTTGGCGGCTTCCTTCTGAGCCTTTTCGTCAAAGAGTTCGGGGTGTTCTTCTTCGAACTTCGCCTTTTCCTGCTGGAACTTTTCCCATTCTTCCTGCTGCAGGTCGATCGCGCGGCGCGTCACGTTGTAGGCCTTGCGGTCGCCCTTGAGCATGTAGCAAAGGGCCTTGTAGTTGAGGAGCATCACCTTTTCGTAGCTGCGCACTTCGTAGTCGGCGAGTTCGCTCGCCCCCGTCACCGAAGCGAGAAGCGATTTCGAAGCGCCGGCCGCCTGATCGGTCACGCCCGTCTGGTCTTCGGCGAGATTGAGCTTCTCTTCCGCGGCGTCGAAGAAGAAGAGCGCGCGATCGACGTCCCCGGTGTTGAGGGCGAGAAGGCCGCGTTCCATGATGGAGAGTTCGCTCGCGGAACTGATGAGCTTTTCGTAGGCCTCTTCCTTCGTAAGCGCCTTGCCTTCCTTGTCCTTTCCGTTTTCGAGCACCTTCGCCTTCAGTTCGTCGAACTTCCCGGCAAAGAGCATGTCGCGGGCGGGCTGATAGGCTTCGGCATAGGTCTTGACGGCTTCGTTTTCGGCGAGGCCGAGGGAGTCGCTACGGGTCGTCGCGCAGCCGGCGAGAGCGGCCGAGACGGCGACGGCCAACAGTACTTTTTGAATGTTCTTCATTTGATGGTCTAGCTTTGGTTGGTTAAGCGGATGAGTGAAAAAGGGAATCAGAAGACGTCGAGACTCGACTCGACGCTTCCGCGGCGATTGCTGTTTTGGAATTCACGGGCCGGTTCCTGCGCGGCGGCTTCTTCGGCCTGCGGTTCCTCCTGCGGTCCTTCGAGGATCTCGCGGGCGCGCTCAATGCCCGAGAAGCGGTAGGCCTTGACGACGCCGACGAGCGTGTGGCCGTCGGGCGTGTCGTACGTCCATTCGTGAACGGTTTCAAGACCCGTGAGGTGCGCCTGCGCCCGCGCGACGCTCTGGGAGCTCACGCGGTCCGTGATGATGCGTTCCGCCTTCTGCACGCCCGCGTCGCCGGTTTCGGCGTCACGTTCCATGAAGCGTTCCTTGGAGTCGCCCCGTTCGGTCGTCTGCTCCGTGTTGAAGGAAAGGTTCATGAAGCGGGCGATCTGCGCGGTCGCGTCCGAGTCGGCCTGCCTGAAGGCGCTTTCCACCGCGTCGGCGGCGAAGTCTTCGTCGCCGCCCTTGTAGGAGGAGCTCCAAAGACCGAAGGAAACGATCACGGGACCTTGGTTGTCGATCATGATGCGCGGACCGTAGAGGTCGGCGAGCTTCGACGGGTCGTTGAGCGGCAGCAACTGATCGAGCGGCTGACCGACCGCCTGGATCATCGGCTTTTCCCCGCGGGCGAGCGAGGCGGCCACCGCCTCCATCTTGGGCGAATACGCAAGGAGCACGGCCACGGCCGCGCGGCCGTTGTCGGTTTCCGAAACGAAGTTCTGCGCGATGTTGATGCCGCCCAAGGCGAGCGACGCACGCTGCGTGGTCACGTCGGAAATCGCCTTCTTGAGGAAGGTCTTCTTTTCCACGGGCGTCATGCTCTTGATGCGGCTTTCGCTCGTGCCGAGCTTGCGCAGGGCGTTGTCGATCTGCGCTTCGGCAAGGGCCGTCCCCTTGTCGAGGAGAACGTCGAGCTTGGTCTTCGTCGGATCGGCCGTGAAGCGCCGGGCATCCGTGCTGTTGTCCGTGAAGAGCTCTCGGCTCACTTCGTTTTCCACCTGCAGGTCGAGGAATTCGGCGAACTTGCGAAGGGCTTCCATGTAGGCCGTTTCATAGGCCATCGCGAGAGACTTGCCGTAGTCCGGGCTCGCGCGGTTGACGTTGACGTCGGCCACCCCGTCGAAATAGGTCTTACCCTTGTTTTCCTTGCCGATGCTGATGCCCTTCGACTGAAGGTAGTCGCGCACCTGCTGACGGACGGCGGAAGCGGCGGGAAGCTTCTTCAGAACGGGCGGATGCTGGTCGGCGGCGGGGAACTGATTGACGTCCTTCACCGTTTCGACGGTGACGACCGCAACCGGCGCGGCGGAAGCCACCGTCACGGGCTGCGCGGCGGCGGGAGCGTTCGTCACGACCGTTTCGGGAGCGGCCCAGACGGACGCGGCGAAGGCGAGAAGACAGGCCGCGGTCAGGGCTTTGCGTTGCATTTTCATTTTTTTGAATCCAGTAAAAGAGAAGACTGTCGACTTACCAGTTGGGCGTCATGGTCTTGCGGACCTTGCGGGCGCCGCGGGTCCCCAATTCCTCGGGCAGAGCGCGCAGCACGTATTCCTTCGGCCCCATGCCGGTCAGATCCACCCGGCAGTCCAGGACCTCGGCGTAGGAAATCTTGGGACTCACCGACACGATGCGGACCTTGCCTACGGGAATTTCCTCGCGGGCCATGGGTTCGTGCGTATACGGATCGGTCTGCACCTTGCCGTAGCGGTTGAGCTGATAGACGCGGCCGACCTTCATGGAGCTTCCGCCCTGCGCAAGCGAAATGCGGCCGTTGTTGTATTCGAGCGTCACGATCGGATAGATGATGTCGGTGATCTTCTCGCCGATTTCTTCGCCGATCTGGCGCGCGACGTCCACGTCCATCGAGGGATAGGACTTCTTGATCGTTCCCGAGGCGAGCACCTGTCCGGTCGCCGCTTCCAGGACGCGCCAGGAAACGGTCGCATTCGTTTCCGACTTCGTGATCTTTTCCTTCGTGTAGGGAACGATCACGGTCGATTCCTTCGAATCAAAGGAAAGAATGTCACCCACGACGAGGTAGTCCGTACCGGAACTGTTGCCGATGCGGGCGCGTTCGTCGCGACCGACGTCGGGAAGAAGAAGACGCAGGAACTCGACGAGGCGTTCGCCGTCGTAGGTGCGGTCCACGACCGAGAAGTGGCGCGTGCTCGTCACGTAGTCCACCGCACCGAGCGAGAGACGCTGCGAAACGGCCTCATAGCGCTTCTCTTGAGCGGGCGACTTTCCCTCCGGCATGCGGAAGGGCACGAAGGCGATGCGGCGGCGATTGTTCGAAGCGTCGCTCTCGTAGACCGAAATGTCGGCCGAAATCTTGACTTGCCAGCGTCCGTTGGCGTCTTCCTTGGCGTCGAGCACTTCATAGCTCTTCACGGAACCGTGCGTTTCGGTCGCCGTGGCGTCGAACCCCGACTCGTGGCTCGCATCCATGCCGATCGACTTGCCGGCCACCGCCACCTTTGAGGAACTCGCCGCCCGCGTCGTCGCCTGAACGTTCGCAACCGAGAGCCCGCGAACCTTGGCGACCGCCTCCACAAGGGCCGCGTTCAACGCTTCGCGGCGGTCGGGACCGAAGCCCGAGGCGTTGACCGTCTTGGTGGTGATGCCCGCCGCCGCGACGGAAAGCGACAAAACGGAAAGCAACGACGCAACCCCGATCTTTACGAAGGAAATATTCATGATCCTCCCCCCTCAGACGGACGTTACTTGACGGGACGGCGGAGGATGCAGCCGGGCTGCACCAGGGCCGTGTCGCCCTTCGTCATTTCGACGATCGTGAACTTCGGATTGACGCGCGTCACCTTGGCCGTGCCGATCTCTTCCTCTTCGGAACCGAGATTTTCCCCCGTCACCGGGTCGATCAGATCTTCGCCCGGAAGGAAGACGATGAAGGTGTCCCCCACCTTCATGCCGCCGTCATTGCCGCGGTTGACGTAGAGACGCTTGCCCTTGGCCTGAATCACCATGATGGGGAAGATCGTGTCGGTGAGCTGATCGACAAACGATCCGACGGCGCGGTCGAGCGCCTTGTTGAGAATGGCGCGGCTTGCGGAACCGACGGAGTTGGCCACCACCGTGGGTGAAGAGGCGTTGCCTTTGACGTTGAAGGCCCCCGTAACCTTGCCCGTCGTCGTATCCACGATCGTCACGCCGAGCTCGATCGAGGCGTAGTCGCTCACGCGGTACTTGTTGTCGATGTTCGGGACCTTCTTGGCGGAACGACCGAACGAGAAGTTCTGCACTTCCACCTGAACGATCGACTGCGCGTTCGAGAGCTGTCCTTCCTGCGCGGCGTCGCCCGCGGCAAGCCCCGACTTAGCGAACTGTTGCTCGGCACGGATGGCGTTGAGCGTGGCGGCGTTGCGGGAAACCACGTCAAACTTGCGGGAATTGCGCACGCCCGCCTCCATGTCGGAGCGAAGGCTCGACTGGCTCACCGTCTTCGCGGCCGAAGCCGAGAGCGAGGGCGAAAGAACAAGGTCCGTAATGGCGACGCGATACTTGTCGAGCGCCTCCGCATTCGCGGGAAGGCTCATCGCCCCCATCAGACAGGCGGACATCAGGAGTGCGGCTTTAACGAAGGTTTGTTTCATTTTTTTTGAGAGCAACAAAAAAACTCCAACGATCGAAATCAGTGGAGCCACATGATGAAAGCGAGACAAAGAAACCTGCCGAATCCGGCAGAACACCGGACACATCCGCGCCCCAATCCAAAAGGCGGAGGAAAGAGAGATTTTGAATCGTCAAAATCATGCCGGTCGTATGGTTGAAAAGAAGAAGGGATAAGAATCATTGTAGATCCGTCCACCCTCCCTCTGCGCTCTTGTTTTCCCTTAAGGAAGCCCGAACTATCGGACATTCTCTTTTTTTGGCGGGCGCACCGCCGACCGTCCCGCAACTGCCGCACATAGCAAAAGACCCCGTGATGTATCCACCACGAGGTCTCGAAATTCTGGGGTGCGAAATGGGACTCGAACCCACGACAACCGGAATCACAATCCGGGACTCTACCAACTGAGCTATTCGCACCGTCACCGCATCCCTTTCGGGATCGGAGAACTAGGATTATGCCGAAGATCCCCGAATTTGTCAAGGGTCTTCGGCAAAAATTTTCGAAAATCAGTCGTTTTCGACTTCAAGACCAATGAGATCGTGCTCCTGATGGTCGGTGATGCGCACCTGCACGATGTCGCCGGGCTCCAGGTGACGCTTCGTCGTCACGTAGCAGACGCCGTCGATTTCGGGAGCGTCCGCCTTCGTGCGGCCGACCGCCACGCCGTCTTCGTCTTCGGTTTCGTCGATGATCACTTCCTGAACGCTCCCCACCTTGCGGGCGAGCTTCTTCGAAGAGATTTCCGCCTGCACCTCCATGAAGCGGCGGCGACGGTCCTCGCGGACTTCGTCGGGCAAGGCTCCGGGAAGGTCGTTCGCGGCGGCGCCGTCGACGGGCGAATATGCAAAGCACCCGACGCGGTCGAGTTCGGCTTCGCGAAGGAAGTCGAGGAGATACTCGAACTCTTCCTCGGTTTCGCCGGGGAAGCCCGCGATGAAGGTCGAGCGGATCGTGATGTCCGGACACACGGCGCGCCAGGCGCGGATGCGCTCGAGGTTTTCTTCCGACGACGCAGGGCGCTTCATCGCCTTGAGGATGCGCGGGTGCGCGTGCTGGAAGGGAACGTCGAGGTACGGAAGGATGAGGCCTTCGGCCATGAGGGGCAGAATCTCGTCCACCGAAGGATACGGGTAGACGTACTGCAGACGCGTCCAGAGGCCGAGGCGGCCGAGTTCCTTCGCAAGGTCGTAGAGCTTCGTGCGCACGGGGCGGCCGTCGGCGAAGTCGAGCTTATAGCGCGTGTCGACGCCGTAGGCGGCCGTGTCCTGACTGATGACGATCAGTTCCTTCACGCCCGCTTCCTTCAGGTTCGCGGCTTCGCGCACGATGTCGCCTATCGGACGCGAAACGAGGCGTCCGCGCAGATTCGGGATGATGCAGAAGGTGCAGTGATGGTTGCAGCCTTCGCTGATCTTGAGGTAGGCGTAGTGCTTGGGCGTCAGACGCACGCCGCAGGCCGGAACAAGCTCGTCCCAGGGATCGTGCGGACACGGAAGGTGCTGTTCGACCATGGCGATCACTTCGTCCACGCTGTCGGGACCCGTGACGCCGAGGATCTTCGGCATGCGGTTCAAAACGAAGTTGCTGCCGTCGGCCTCCTTGCGGCCGCCGAGACAGCCGCAGACGATGACGCGGCCGTTTTCCTTGAGGGCTTCGGTGATCGCTTCAAGACTCTCCTCCACGGCTTCGTTGACAAAGCCGCAGGTGTTGACGATCACGAGATCGGCGTCATGGTAGCTTCGCCCGATGCGGTAGCCGCGGGCACGCAGTTCGGTGACGATCCGTTCCGTGTCGACGAGCGCCTTGGGGCAGCCGAGCGAAACAAAACCGACGACGGGGATGGTGTGCTGCATACGAGTATCCGTTGTTTCTTCAGAAATGGGCTCAGGCCTCGATCCACGCGAGCGCGGCGTGACGGCCCGAGCGGGCGCCGTCGCGACGGTAGCTCCAGAAGCGCGCGGGATCGGCCGCGGTCGAAAGGCCGCAGTCCGTGACGTCGGTGACGCCGGCTTTCGCGAGCGCCTGACGCGCGAGCATCGCGAGGTCGGCCTTGTAGTGACCGTCGCCCGCGGGCTTGAAGGCGTCCCGAGCTTCGGGGAGACGCTCAAGCATGGCGGTGAGCACGTCTTCTCCCGTTTCAAATTCGTCGGGGCCGATGCGCGGACCGAACCAGGCGACGAGGTCGGCGTCGTCGCCGAGCGCCTTCTTGAGCGTCTCGACGCTCTTTTCAAGCACCCCGGCGGCAAGGGACCGCCAGCCCGCGTGCACGGCGGCGACGGCTCGCCCCGAGCGGTCCGCGAGGAAGACGGGGAGGCAGTCGGCCGTCATGACGGCGCAGACGACGCCCGGCGTCATCGTCCAGGAGGCGTCGGCTTCAGGGGCTCCTTCGATCTCATCGGCGTGCAGGACTTCGGCGCCGTGCACCTGCGAGAGCCACTTCGGGGCTGAGGGGACGAGCTGTCCCACGATCGTGCGGTTCATGCGCACGCAGGCGTCGGCGTCGCCCACGTGCGGACCAACGTTCAGGCCCATGATCCCTTCGGGGCCGCCCCAGGGGCCGCTCGAGACGCCGCCCGTGCGGCAGGTGAAGATCCCCTTCACTTTGGGAGAGGTCCCTTCGGGCCACTCGGCCCGGATCAATTCCAATTCCGGTTTTTCCCAGTTGAGCATGTGCTTTCCTTTGCGACTTCGTCGTCAACGGACGGCGAGGTCGACCAAATCCTTTTCAAAAACCGTCACCGGACGGTCGATCGGACCAAATCCGATGTCTTCCATCAGGTTCGCCATGTCTTCGTCGGGTTCGACGAACCATTCGCGGTATTCGCCCGTGACGGGGTGCAGAAAGCCGAGGCGCGAAGCATGGAGCGCCTGGCGGTGAAAATCAAAGAGGTTCTCAAGCTTCACGCCGAGACCGGGCGCGCGGCCGCGGTAGACCTGATCGCCCACGAGCGGGAGGTCTTCGCCCGTCAGGTGCACGCGGATCTGATGCGTGCGGCCCGTGTCGAGTCGGCAGGCGACCCAGGAGACGGGAATGCCTTCGACTTCCGACCAATCCACGGCGCGGGCGCGGGTCTTGGCGTACTTCGCGCGCACGCCCGTCGACCCGGGGAAGCCCTTGAAGCGCGTGCGGCTGCGCGGATCGCGACCGATCGGCACCTCGACCGTAAAGTCGCGCGCGGCGTAGCCGAGCGTAATCGCCCAGTATTCGCGCTTCACGGTGCGCTCCTGGAGCTGACGCACGAGATTCGTCTGCGCGGCGAGCGTCCGGGCGACCACCATGAGGCCCGAGGTGTCGCGGTCGAGACGATGGACGATCCCGGCGCGCGGGACGTTCGCGAGTTCGGGATAGCGCCAGAGAAGACCGTTGAGGAGCGTGCGGTCGGGATTGCCGGCCCCGGGATGCACGACGAGTCCCGCAGGCTTCGCGACCACGATCACCGCCTCGTCCTCGTAGACGACGTCGAAGTCGATCCCTTCCTGCGGCGCAAAGGCGAGGGCCTCGTCGATGCGGGGCTCTTCAAGGAGCGCGATTTCGTCGCCGTCCGTCACCTTCTGGCGGACCTTCGTGACGACCGAGCCGTTCACTTCCACGCTGCCGTCTTCGATGAGTTTCTGCAGGCGGGCGCGGGAAACCTCGGGCATGAGGGAGGCCAACACCTTGTCGAGGCGTTCTCCCCAAAAGCCCTCCACCGTGAAAACCGGGAGCAAATTCTCTTCTTCTTCCGAGGCCACCGTCGGCATCGGATCGCTATAATCGTGAGACTCTTTCTCGACAGTGTTTGTCATGGATTCCAAAATTCCTATGAATCGATTTCTCGTTCGTGCGGCGGTCGTAACGGTCGCGGCGCTCTCCACGGCGTCCTGCTCCTGGCTTCAGAGCCTGGAAACGGACCCGACGCTCGACTGGTCGGCCGACAAATTGTATACGGAAGCCCGCGCCGCATTGGACGACAGCAACTGGACACAGGCCAAAGAGTACTATCAGAAGCTTGAGGCGCGTTATCCCTTCGGTCAGTATGCTCAGCAGGCTCAGATCGAATCGATCTACGCCAACTGGAAGGACGGCGACGCGGACGTGGCCATTCAGGCCGCCGACCGCTTCCTGCGCAGCTACCCGAATCACGCCAACAGCGACTACGTTCTCTATCTGAAGGCGCTCGCCACGATGAACGAAAGCGACAGCTTCATCGCCTGGCTCCTTCCGGAAGACATGTCGGAACGTGACGCCAACGCCGCGCGCGAAGCCTTCGACATCTACAAGGAACTCGTTCTTCGTTTCCCGCAGAGCCGCTTTGCGCCCGACGCCCGTCGCCGCATGCACCGTCTGGTGCTCGCGCAGGCTCAGCACGAACTGCGGACCGCGCAATATTACTACGAGCGCCACGCTTATGTCGCCGCAATCGAGCGTGCGCAGCGCGTCGTTCGCGAATTTCAGAACACCCCGATGCGCGACGATGCGCTCGAGCTGATCCGCACCTGCTACGAGGAGCTCCAGATGGACGACCTCGCCAAGGACACGCAGCGCCTCATCGACATCAACAAGGGCCGCGAAAAGACCGTCCGCTGACGTTCCTTTCCGCCTGAACTTCGAAACCCTCGACGACGAAAATCGCCGAGGGTTTTCTCTTTGGGAAAGAGGGACCGGTTTCTCCAGTCCCCGGTCTCAACCCACCTTTTTCTCGAACGCGAGCGCCTCGCGCCGGCCCTCCTCCATGTCGAGGGTCTTCAGGACCGCGATCGCGCCGAGGAAGAAGAGTCCCGTGATCGCGATCGCGAGCCGGTGGTTGTTCCCCGACACCCAGGTGACCGCCCCGTAGGTGAGCGGCCCCACGATGTTCGCAAACCAAAGGGCCATGTTCCAGAACCCGTAGAATTCGGCCGAGCGCGCCGCAGGAGACAGAACCGCGACCATGGCGCGGCCCGCCGACTGCGAAGAACCCATGGCGATCCCCGCAAGATTGGCTGCGATCCAGAACTGCACGACGCCCTCGCTCGTCGCGGCGACGACGATCATCGCAACCCAGATCCAGAGCGTGAGCATGAGGCTCTTTTTATGGCCGATCTTGTCCTCCACATAACCGAAGCTGAAGGCCCCGACCGCCGCCGTGACGTTGACGAGAAAGACGAGGAGAATCGAATCGTTGAGGGTGAAGCCCATCACGGCCGTCGCGTAGACGGCGGAGAGCGTGATGACGACGCTCACGCCGCACTGATTGAGAAAGCTCGTGAGCGTGAGGCGCCCGAAGTGCTTCAGCTGCGGCAGGGCCGAGGCGGTCTTCTTGAGGCTCGCCATCGAATCCGAAAAGAGGGCCGCCGCCCGCGGGGCGTCGGGCTTCGGGACCGCACGCTCCCTGAGCCAGGCAAAGGTCGGCACCGTCGCCACGGCGAAGACGACGCCCGTGATCCAGAGCGTTCCCGCGACCGACCCGTCGAAGTCGAGCCCCCAGAGCTCCGGCCCGAAGGTGACGAGCAGAAGCGAGAGCCCCAGCGTCACGAGGCCTCCGCAGTAGCCGAAGGACCAGCCCCAGCCCGAAACCTTGCCGACGCCCTCGTCGCTTGCGATTTCGGGGAGGAAGGCGGAATTGAGCGTTTCGCCGATGTTGAAGGCGAGGTTCGAGAGGACGATCATGAGCGCCGCCCAAACGATCGTGCCCTCACCCGTGAGCGTAAGCCCGAAGGTGGCGGCGATGCAGACGACGGTCGCGATGAAGAGCCCCGACTTCTTTTTGGCGTGCGCGTCGGCGAGCGTTCCGATGACGGGCATCACGACCATCCCGATCGCGCTCGAAACCGCGATGATGACCGTCCAGAGAAGCGTCGCCCAAGAGGCGTTCCCCGCGACGACGTTTACGAAGTAGGCGTTGTAGACGGCGGTGAGCACCACCGTCGTATAGCCCGAATTGGCGAAGTCGAAGGCGGCCCAGCCGAAGACTTCTCGGGGCGCCACGCCCGGGCGCAGGGAGGTTTTCGGAAAAAACATCAAACGGGATTCCTTTCGAGCGCCGTACGAACGAGCGTCTGCAGATGCGCGAGAACGCTTCGCGCGAGCGATCGGATGCTGTAGCCCCCTTCGAGAACGCTCACGAGTCGTCCGTCGCAGAGGTCCTCGGCCTCTTCGGTGAGGCGCCGCGTGAGGTAGGCAAAGTCCATTTCGGCGAACTTGAGCTGCGCCATATGCTCTTCGTTGTGCGCATCAAAGCCGGCGGAGAGAAAGACAAAGTCGGGCCGGAAGCGTCGGAGTTCCGGAATCCAGACTTCTTCCAGAAGGGTCTTCAGATCGTTGCCGTCGGCCCCCGCCGCAAGCGGCGACTGCGTCACGTTGGCGGGCACGGGCGTCATTTTGCGGTCCGGATAGAGCGGCCACTGAAAGAGACTCCAGAAGTGCAGATTCTCGCGTCCCGCCAGGATCTCTTCCGTTCCGTCCCCGTGGTGCGCGTCGAAGTCGAGCACCGCGACGCGCGGAAAACCGCGCAGCTGCGCGTAGAGCGCTCCGATCGCGACGTTGTTGAAGTAGCAGAACCCGCCCGCACGCGCACGCCCCGCATGATGTCCGGGCGGGCGAACCGCGCAGAAGGCGTTTCGAACCTTTCTTTCCTTCACGGCGTCGACCGCCGCGACGACCGCGCCCACGCTCTTGGCGGCCGCCTCGAAAATGCCCGGCCCCACGGGCGTGTCGGGAAGCCGGAAGCGCTCGAGATCCTCGGGCGTCGCGCGGGACTGCGAAATGCGGCGAAGGGATTCGACGTAGTCGGCGTCGTGCGCGAGGCGCAGATAGTCGTCGTTGGCCGGACCGCACTCGAAGCGCTCGACCAAGTCGTCCAATCCCAAAACCATCATGCGGCTTTCGATCGCATCGATTCGTTCCGGGGTTTCGGGGGCTTCCTCCATCGGATTGGGACGAAGCACCGAGTCGTGTGTGAAGTAACCGGTTGGGTGGGACATGGTTGCGCTCAAAAGCCTGGATGTTGGAAGGTTAGCACGCGGGGCCGAACTTTCAGGCGGTTCTTTGCAAAGAATTCGCGCGCAGGTCTCTCCGCCCTACGGAATGTCACAATTTATCCGTCCTCGAAACGGGGCTTCGCCTGCGGGACCGCTAGAATCAAAGGGTTTTCACGCAGACTCTGGTTTTCTTCATGTCGTTACGCTCCACGCTCGTGCCGCTTGCGCTCTCGGTTTCGCTTCTCGCGGGCCCCGTCCTTCACGCGGCCGAATCCGCCGCGCCCGCTCCGGTGGAAAAGCCCGCCCCCGCCCGGGAGAAGGCTTCCGCTCAAGCGCCCGCCGCGCAGAACAAGGAGGCCGCGCCCGCCAAGGCGGCCGAAAAGGCAAAGAGCACGCCCCGCGTGAAGAACTACGCCCTGCGCCCCGACGTCCTCGACTATCTCGCGAAAGTCTCGAAGGAAGAAAAGATTCCTCTTGACTGGCTCAAGAAGGAAGTCGCCTCGGCGCGTTATTCGCCGCTCACGCAGAAGTATTCGACGCCGAAACCCAACGCCAACCGCAAGACGACGCCCGAACGGAATTTTGCGCTCTACAAGCGCAATCTCCTCACGGAAGAACGCATCGCCGACGGCGTCGACTTCGTCGCGCGCAATCTTGCGACGCTCGAGCGGCTCGAAAAGGAACTCGGCGTCGACCGCCACGTCGTGGCGGCCGTGATCGGGATCGAATCGATTTACGGCAAGAACATGGGGCGCTTTCGCGTGATCGACGCCCTTATGACGCTCTCCTTTGACTACACGCGGCGCGCGACTTACTACAAAAAGGAACTTGCCGCCTACCTCGCCTACTGCCACCGCGAGGGCCTTCCCGTCACGGCGGTGCGCGGGTCGTTCGCGGGCGCGATCGGCCTCGGTCAGTTCATGCCCACTTCGCTTTTCGCCTACGGAAAGGACGGGAACGGCGACGGACACGTCGACATCGTGGAGTGCGAGGCGGACGGCGCGGCCTCGGTCGCGAACTTCCTTCTCGAGCACGGATGGAAGCGCGGGGAAAAGCCTCTCTATCCGGCCGAGGCCAACGCCAAGATCTTCAAGGCGACCGCCTCGGGCGGGATCAAGGCCCACACGACCGTGGGAGCTCTCCTCAAGGCGGGCGTAAAGCCCAAGGGCGGCTGGACGCTCCCCGAAGGCGACGCGGCGCTCCTCGTCGACCTGCCCTGGATCCTCGCCGACGACAAGAAGGGTGTCGACTATTTCGTGGGAACGCCTTCCTTCAGCGCGATCCTTCACTACAACCGCAGCTACTTCTACGCGGCGGCCGTCTCGATACTCGCCAACGAAATCCGTGCGCGCGAGGACGCGATCGAAAAGGCCCGCGAACCGGTGGAGAAACCCGCGGGAAAGCCTGCGGAGAAGCCCGCCGACGCGCCCGAGACCAAGCAGTCCTGACGACGTTGCCTACGGCACCAAAGCGAACGCCCCGTCCTTTCGGATTCGGGGCGTTCCTGTTTCGGGAATGGTCCGGCGATCAACCGAGCATCATCTTGTCGGAGACGGCGTCGCCCGCCTCTTCAAAGAGCCGCAGAAGGTCCGCGGGGGTGAGCTTTTTCTTTTCCTCGCCGCGCACGTCGACGACCGGGGCGCCGTTGTGCATCATGATGAGGCGGTTGCCGAAACGCAGCGCGTCGCGCATGTTGTGCGTGATCATGAGAGTTGTAAGCTGCTTGGCAGCCACGATCCGCTCCGTCATGTCGAGCACCTTGGCGGCGGTCTTCGGGTCCAGAGCCGCCGTGTGTTCGTCGAGAAGCAGCAGTTCCGGACGGCGAAGCGTCGCCATGAGAAGGGTCACCGCCTGACGCTGACCGCCCGAGAGCAGTCCCACGTGCGCCGTTAGGCGATTTTCGAGACCGAGACCGAGTTCGGCGAGGAGCGCCCGGAATTCTTCGGTCTTTTCCTTCTTCTCGCTCCAGGAGAGTCCGGGACGATCGCCCCGGCGCGCCGCCATGGCGAGGTTTTCCTCGATCATCATGTTCCCGGCCGTACCCTTCATCGGGTCCTGGAAGACGCGCCCGATGAGGGCCGCGCGGCGGTGTTCGGGCATCTTCGTGATGTCCTTCCCGGCGAGGATGATGCGGCCCTCGTCGACGGGGAAGACCCCGGCCACGGCGTTGAGGAGCGTGGACTTCCCGGCCCCGTTGCTGCCGATCACCGTGCAGAAGTCCCCGTTCTCAAGCTTGAGGTTCACATTGCGAAGCGCCGTCTTTTCGTTGGGCGTGCCGCGAAAGAAAGTCTTGCTGACGTTTTCGATGGTGAGCATCTTCGGGACTCCTTACTTGCTGCGGGCGGCCGCCACTTTGGATTTGACGAGGGGGAGACTCAGCGCGATCGCGACGAGCACCGCCGTGAAGAGCTTGAGGTCGTTCGGGGGCATGCCCATTTCGAGCACCGCCGCGATGACGAGGCGGTAGACGATCGAGCCGAGGACGACCGAGACGAGCCGCATCTTGAAGGTGGAGGCCCCGAAGAGCACTTCGCCGATGATGACGGAGGCGAGACCGATCACGATCGTCCCTACACCCATGCCGACGTCCGCGAAGCCGTTGTTCTGCGCGACGATGGCGCCCGAGAGCGCGACGAGCCCGTTCGAGATGACGAGCCCCAAAACCATCATGCCGTCCGTGTTGATCCCCTGCGCGCGGGCCATCTGGGCGTTGATCCCGGTCGCGCGGATGGCCGTGCCGATCTCGGTCCCGAAGAACCAGTAGATGATCACGCCCACCACGACGGCGAAGAGAAGACCCACGACGAGCCCCGCCTGCGGCACCGTGAGACCGAGCGACTCAAAGAGCGTAAAGAGCGTCGTTTCCTGTAGAAGACCGACGTTGGCCTTGCCCATGACGTGCAGATTGACCGAATAGAGGCCGATCATCGTGAGAATCCCGGAGAGGAGAACCGGAATCCGAAGCTTCGTCGTGAGATACCCCGTCACGGCGCCCGCGCAGCATCCCGCCACGACGGCGAGAAGAACGGAGACTGTGATGCCGAGCCCCGCGACGATCCCCGTCGCGGCCACGGCCGCGCCGAGCGGAAAACTGCCTTCGACCGAAAGGTCCGCCGCGTCGAGCACGCGAAACGAGAGAAAGACGCCTAGCGCCAGAATGGACCACTGAAGGCCCTGTCCCACTGTGGAGAGCAAAAGATCGAGCATGATGAGTTCCTTATTTCTTGTCGGTACCTCGGGGAGCACGGGTCATTAGAGGCTCACCGTCGGTTTTATGGAGAAGCGCCTTCCCTGGGGAAGGCGCCCCGCGTATGCCGTCACTTCACGGTTTCCGCAGTCTTTAAAATGTCCTCGGGAATCTGAATGCCCATCGTTTCGGCCGTCTTCATGTTGATGAGGACCTTTTCGGCCTTCTGCGACTGAATCGGCATGTCGGCGGGCTTCTTTTTGCCGTCGAGAATGTCGGCGCCCATGGCGCCCGTCATCTTGCCGAGCGTGTAGTAGTCCACCGCGATCGAGGCGAGGCAGCCCGCGCGGACCATGCCGCCTTCGCCCGCCACCGTCGGAATGCCCGCCTCAAAGACGGACTTCATGAGAACCGGCACGGCGCTCGCGATGATGTTGTCGGTCGGAAGGTAGATGCCGCCCACCTTGCCCTTGAGGCTCGCCACGGCCTGCTGAATGTCGTTGACGCTCGAGACGGAGGCTTCGACGACTTCCACGCCCGCGGCGGACGCGGCCTTCTTGAGAAGTTCGATCTGATAGGTCGAGTTGATTTCACTCGAATTGAAGATCGTCCCGATCGCCTTGGCGTCCGGAGCGAACTTCATGAGAAGCTGGAATTGTTCGGCGACGGGATTGATGTCGGAGACGCCCGTGACGTTACCGCCGGGCTTTTCGTTCGAGGCGACGAGTTTGGCGACCTCGAAGTTCGTGACGGCGGTCGCGACGATCGGCGTCGTCTTCGTGGCGGCGGCGAGCGTCTGCGCGGCGGGCGTCGCGATCGCGAAGAGAATCTTGGAATCGTTCGAGACGAAGCGCGCCGCGATGTTCTGCAGGTTCGACTGGTCGGCCTGCGCGTTCTGGCGGTCGATCGTCACGTTGACGCCTTCCTTGTAGCCGCGCTCGGCGAGCGCGTCGACGATCCCGCGGTTCGCGGCGTCAAGCGCCTCGTGTTCCACGAGCTGCACGATCCCGATGGGTATGAGTGTCTTGCCGCCCTGCGAGGCGGCCTCTTCCTTGCCGCACCCCGTGAGCCCGCCCACGATGGCGGAGCCCGTGAGGGCCACGGCGACGGCAATCAAACTGCGGCGTCCGATCATATGTTTTCCTCTTTTCGGTCGAATGGTTCGGCAAGCCCCTTCCCATCCTGAGAGAGGGGCTTTCAGTCATTATTGAAGGAAGCGTGAAAAAAGGGGAAGGCTCTAGAAGATGAGGCTTAGAACTTTGTGCCTACCGTCTTTAAGGAAACGCAAGGAACCCGCCGTATTCCTTCAAAAAAATGGAGAGGAACTGATTTTTCCCCGCCAACCTATCGGTCCGACAAAAAGTTTGAACGCTCTCCAAGGCGTTGCCAGGTTCACAAAACCGCAAAGCCAGCCTCAGGTGTCCTAGTTTTGACGCTCGCCTTCGACGCCCTCTTTTTTCACCGGCTTTTCGGCACGGACGTGCTCCGCGACGAGGAAAAGAACGGGCTTCTCCAGCTCATGCACAGGCTCGCGCAGGGAGAGGCCCGGATCGTCGAGTGCCGCGGGCGGGATCCGGAAAAGAAGGGAAATTCTCCCGACTAAAAATACGTGTTCTCACTTATCTTTAATGCGTATTTCTGACTAGTCTTTTCAAGCCTTCCGAGCCGATCGGTTTGAGGTCTCCGAAAACGGAAAAATTTCTTCCTTTTCTACATACGGACTAACCCGCAAACCCCCTCGCCGTGAAGCTATCCCTTTGCTATGATCCGAGTCGACCGAAATCGGATGTTTTGCCTAGTCGAACAACGATCGGTCAGGCGCCCGACGACGGGCGCCGCAGACCGCGGGGGCGGCGCCACAACCTTCACAAACAGTCGTCCCTCTTAAAACGCACGCGGGTGAAAGGCGCGTGCCAATGGGCTGTCTTTTTACATGATTTTAGGTGTCCTGCTCGGCGTCGCCGCCGGAGCGCTCTGGGGGCTCATTTACATCGCCCCGCTTCTCCTTCCGGAGTACAACCCCGTGCTCATCGCACTGGGCCGATTCATCGCTTTCGGGGTCGTTTCGCTCCCCTGTCTTCTCTTTTTCCGACAGGAACTGCGAAAGTTCACCCGAGCGGACGTCATCGAGGCGTTCCGACTTCCCTTCTTCGGAAACGTCATCTTCTACTGTCTTCTCACGATCTGCATCCGTCTCGCGGGCGCGCCGCTCGCGGGCATGTTCATGGCCGTGATCCCCGTGCTCGTCGCCATCGTCTCGAACATCCGCTATCAGCGTGAAGGCCGCGGCATTTCCTGGGGTGCGATTCTGCCGCCCTTGTGCGTCATCTTCGCGGGCCTCGTCATCGCGAACTGGACCGAATTCGAATACATGCAGCGCTCGGGTCAGGCCACGGGTCTGGAATTCTGGATCGGCGTCGCCTTCGGCATCGCCGCCGTGATCGCCTGGACGTGGTTCTCCATCAAGAACGCCGACTGGCTTCTCACGCATCCGCTTCACAGCTCCAAGGCCTGGACGGCCCTTCAGGGCGTGACGGTTCTTCCCGTGGCGGTGCTTCTCTTCGTCATCGCCGCCTGGCCGCTCGGCTTCATGGACGTCTCCCAGGGCACTTTCGGTGCCGATCCGATCCGCTTCCTCTGGGTCGCGCTCATGATCGGCTTCCTCTGCAGCTGGGTCGCCATGCTCGCCTGGAACGAAATGAGCCAGCGTCTTCCCGCCGCGCTCGGCGGACAGCTCATCGTCTTCGAATCGGTTTCGTCCGTCATCTACGCCCTCATTTACCGAGGCGAATGGCCGACCCTTACGATGACGATCGGCTTCTTCATTCTCATGGCGGGCGTCATGGGGTCGCTGCACGTCTTCCGCAACACCAAGGAACTCGCCGCCCCGAAGCCCAAGGCGCTCGCGCACCGTCGCGCCGCCGGTCAGAAGGCCTGAGAATTTCATTTCTCCTTACTAAAGAGCCCGTGCGCCTCTCGGCGTCACGGGCTTCTTATTGCCGTCGGATCGGCGTCTTTCGTCAGACGATTTCGACGTTGAGGGATCCCACGCCGTTGACGCCGGCGCGGATGCGGTCGCCCGCGCGGACGTTCCCGGCGCCACCGGGCGTGCCCGTGAAGACGAGGTCGCCCGGCGCGAGCGTCACGAAGCGCGAGAGTTCCGCGATGAGATCAAAGGGATCGAAGATCATCTCGTCGGTGTTTCCAGACTGGCGCTTCTGATTGTTGACGTAGAGCCACAGATCGACGGGGTCGGGGTACGGCACGCGGGTCTTGGGACGAACGTGCGTGACGGGCGCGGCCCCTTCGAAATTCTTGCCGAAGGTCCAGGGACGGCCCTTGGCGGCCGCTTCGCGCACGAGGTCGCGACGCGTGAAGTCGATCCCGGCGCACCAGCCCCAGACGGCGTCCTCGGCCTCTTCGCGCGTAAGGTTGCGCCCGCCCTTCGAGAGCGCGGCGACGAGTTCGACCTCGTGCTCGAAGGCCTCGGTTTCGGGCGGCACGGCGATCTTGATCGTTTCCTTTTCGGCAACGGGACGGACCATGTCGGCCGCCTTCATGAAGAAGAAGGGCGACTCGGGCGCGGCCGCGCCGTTTTCCTCGGCGTGCGCGCGGAAGTTTCGCGCCACGCAGTAGACGCGGTGGACAGGGAAGAATTCGTAGCGTTCGCCTTCGACCGGAATCACGGGCATGGGAGGCGGAGCAAAGAGAAACGGCATGGATCGTCCTTTGAGGATGATGGGTTCGGGGTGGTCATTCTAACCGAGCCGACCGTTGCGCGCGACGCAGTCGAACGCCGTCCGTCTCGGGACGCTTTCTCGCCGCACGGTGACATTTGCTTGCATCTTCACGCCCTTGTCACGGCAAATATGCCCAGAACCCCGTGCGCTCCGCTACAATTCAGAGACTCTGCCATTCATAGACCCAACCAAAAAGGGATCGTCATGTCGAATCAGAACGCGCCGCACCGCGTGCCGCTCTCCGAACTCGGTCAGCGCCGCATCCAGGCCGTAAAATCCAAGGGGATCTACGTTCTCCCCAACGCCTTCACCGCCGCGGCGCTCTTCGCCGCCTTCTACGGGATCATCCAGGCGATGAACGGAGATTTCGGAACGGCCGCCGTCGCCGTCTTCTTCTCCATGATGTTCGACGGCATGGACGGTCGCGTCGCCCGCCTCACGCACACGCAAAGCGAATTCGGCGTCCAGATGGACAGTCTCGCCGACGCGGTCTCCTTCGGGATCGCCCCGGCCCTCATCGTCTACGAATACGCGCTCGTCGACCTCGGCAAGCTCGGTTGGGCGACGGCCTTCATCTACGCGCTCTGCGCGATTCTTCGTCTCGCCCGCTTCAACTGCAACGTGGGCGTCGTAAGCAAGAACTACTTCCAGGGCCTTCCGAGCCCGGCCGCCGCGGCGCTCGTCTGCGGCTTCGTGTGGCTCGGCGTCGAGAACAAGCTCCCGGAATTCGTCGTCGATCACCGCTCGTGGCTTGCGCTCATCGTCACCTTCTACGCGGGCCTCACGATGGTCTGCAACGCCCCCTTCTTCTCCGGCAAGTCCTACGCCGTCGTGCGCACGATCCCCTTCTGGGTGATCGCCGTGGGGTCGCTTCTCTTCATCGTGGCGTCGAGCAATCCGTCGCTTTCGATCTTCATCCTCTTCTGCATCTACGCCGTTTCGGGCTTTGCCTATCAGTTCTGGCTCTACTGGACGGGTCGTCCCAATCCGGTTCTGCAGGACATCGAAGCGCATCAGCAGGAAACGGAAGAACACGCCGCCTGAGGCCGGCGGTCTTCCCCACCGACACGAACAGGAACGGCGCGGCCCCTCGGGGTTCGCGCCGTTTTTCCGATCATGCCCCACGACGCCTTTTCCTTCGAACTTCTCCTCGCGCTCTCCCGTACGCCGCAGACGGCGGAGGCCATCCGCCGCAAACTCTCCGACCGGGGCGTGCGCGCGCCCTTGCGCTCGATTCAGACGAAACTCGAGCGCCTCGCCGAGTATCCGCGCTATCCGATCGTGATCGACCGCTCGGAAGCGCCCTTCACCTACGCCTGGCGCGAGCGCGCTCCCGCCCTGACGGTACCGGGCGAGGACGAGGCGGAGCGTCTTCTCGAAGCCCTCTCGCGGGCCTTCGCCGCGAAGCGCCAGCCCCTCTACCGCGACGTCGTGCCGCTTGAGCGCCGCATCGACCGCTTCCCGGTAATTCTCGAAGAAAGCGACGAACCGTCCGACAAGATTTCCCCTCTCGTCTTCTCGCGCGTACTCGAAGCCATCCGAGGACAGCGCCTGATCGCCGCGACGGTGCTCTTTGAAAAAGCCCCCGTCCGGCGCGGCCGTTATCTGCGCCCGCTCGGCCTTGTTGCCCGTCCCGCGGGCTTTGCGCTCATCGCCGTCGACGAAGAAAACCGATCCGTGCGCGTGGAGCTTTCGCGCCTCGAATCGGTAAAGATTCTTCTTTCCTACCTGCCGCTCCCCGACGGAGTCGAATCGAATCTCGAGCGGGCCGCGGCTTCGGCCGTTCCGCTCTGATTTTCCGGTCGCCCGCATACAGAAAAGGTTCGCTCCCCGTCGAGGAAAGCGAACCTTTTTGTTTTGTCGGAACTGACGCAGACCGTCAGATGCGCGCGATCGTCGAGAGAACGCCCGTCACCTTGTCGCCGATCGTGACCTTCACTTCGGCGTCGGTCGGCAGGAACACGTCCACGCGGGAGCCGAAGCGGATGAAGCCGTAGCGCTGACCGCGCTCGAGGCGGTCGCCTTCCTGCGTGTAGCAGAGAATGCGGCGGGCGACGAGGCCGGCCACCTGCACGAAGGTGATTCGGCGGCCGTCGTCCATGCGGACCGTCACGGCGTTGCGTTCGTTTTCGGTCGAAGCCTTGTCGAGGTCGGCGTTCACGAAGGTGCCCGGCGTGTAGCGGACCGTTTCGACGGTGCCCGAAACCGGCGCCTTCTGGCTGTGAACGTTGAAGACGTTCATGAAGATCGAAATCTTGAGCGCTTCTTCGCCCGTCACGGGGTCTTGAGCGCGCTCGACCTTGCAGACGCGTCCGTCGACCGGGCTCACCACGGCGCGCTCGTCAAGCGGCAGTTCGCGCACGGGATCGCGGAAGAACTGGAAGCTGAAGAGGAAGAGAAGCAGAAAGACGTGTCCGAGGAAGTCCCAGTCGATCACCCAGTAGAAAAGGAGAGCGACGACGGCGAGGCCCGTCAAAATGGGCCAGCCTTCGCGGGCGATGATGGGATACGGAGGGAGTTTGTTCACTGTGGGATGCTCCAATGAGAGACCCGCGGGCGGTTGCGCCCGAGTGCGGGAACGATGGATGGAGGATTGTACCAAAGTGCGGCGCCCATCAACAGCTCTCCTTCGCGTACAATGCGCAACCAAATCCAACCGACTTCCATTCTTCCATGACCAGCTCGATCACCTTTCTCGTCGTCGCCCTCGCGCTCGCCCTCGGTCTCTACCAGATCTTCCGCGCGCTCAAACTTTTCAAAAAGCCCAATCTTCTGAAGAATCACGCCGCGGGCGTCTATGAACTCCCCGAGGAGGAGCGAAACCGCGTCTTCGGCGGCCGCGATCCCGAAGAGGTCGTTTCGGTCGAAGTGCTCAAGACCGTTTTGAAGACGGGCAAGGTTCCCGTCCTCAAGGAAACGCCCGTCATGGCCCTTCCGACCATCACGCGCTCGCGTCTGCAGATGCTCATGGTCTTCGGCTGGGGCGCGGCGCTCGTTCTGCTCTACATCTACCTGCTTCTCAATCCCTCGGCGCTCGACATCGACCCGATCATCTTTCACACCTTCTCGGTCGCCCTCGTTCTGATTCTCGCGGGCGCGGGGCTCAACGCCGTCGCCATGCTGCGCGTCGTGCTCATTCACTACTGGATTGCGGAGCGCTGCATCGAGGCGGGGCTTGCCAAGCCCGAGGACATCGCCCCCAAGGCGGAGGAAAAGAAGCGCTTCGGCCGCTGATTCTTTTCCTGCCCCACCAAAAACCACGCCCCCGAAGGAGTTTTTCCCGCGGGGGCGTTTTCGTCGGTCACGCTGAAGGGATCAGCGGCGGACGACGAGGAGCGGCACCTTGCATTCGGCCGCGATGTGCATGGCGGTCGAGCCGAGGACGGCCGACTTGAAGTTGCCGTAGCCGTGCGAGCCGATCACGAGGAGATCGAGTTCGTCCTTCGCGTATTTGGCGATGGCTTCGCTCGGGAAGCCCCTGAGCTTTTCCGCCTGCACGGGAACGTCCGCCTTCTCAAAGCGTTCGAGAACCGGCGCGACGGTCTTTTCGAACTCTTCGGCCGTGCTCTTTTCGAACTCTTCCGTCGTGACGGTCGGCATCACGTATTCGACGCTCGTCGTCGCCACGAGGGTCTCGTAGTCGCGCACGACGTGGAGCACCCGGAAGTCCGGATCGGCGCCGAAGAAGTCCTTGTGCGCGAGCACGTAGTCGGTCGCGGCTTCGCCGTAGGCCGAACCGTCGACCGCGATCCCGACGCGCAGGCGGTCGCCCGTCGCTGGAACTTCATCGCGCAGCAGAAGAAGCGGACGCTTCGATTCGGCAAGGACCGCATTCGAGACGGAACCGAGGAAGAGACTCTTCCAGAGGGACTGGCCGCGCGAACCCATGACGATGAGGTCGGCGTCGAGATCCTCGGCTTCCTTGGCGATCACCTTGCCGGGTTCGCCCCCGCGGACGATTTCCTTGGCCGTAAAGCCCGCGGCGCGGATTTCCCCGCGAAGCGACTCGAAGACGCGCTCCCCTTCGGTGCGGTAATAGGATTCGAGCGACTCGAGCGAGAGCATCTCCACGATACGCTGCGGAACGACGTTCTGCACGGTGAGCAGTTCGATCTCGGGATTCTTCCCGAGCATCGTTTCGCGCCCGGCCAAAAAGCGCACGGCGGCGCGGCTGCTCGCACTGCCGTCGACGGGCACGAGAATTCGCATGGTCATGATTTCCTCCTTTGGAGTGGTTGCGGGAGCGGAAATTTCCGCCGCCCCGGGCAAAACGCGAAAACTTTGCGTCTTGGTTTCATTGTAGCCCGAAGGTCCGACGCATTCGAAGAAAAAAGTTTTCTTCTCCCCGACTTGAGATTTCGGCCGGGAACCCCCATATAAGAGGGAAACACATCTGGCCTTTAGGCAAATTCGTATGGACAATCTCCAAAAACTCTATTTCGACAAGGCCGCCGTCCGCGGCGAGACCGTGATCCTCGGCCCCGCGCTCGAAGCGGCCATTGAGCATCAGAACCTTCCGACGGCCGTCAAGACCCTCGTGGGCGAGATGGCGGCTTCGGCACTCCTGTGCGCCGCGGCGCTCGAATTCGACGGCTCCGTCGTTCTGCAGGCGCAGGGCGACGACAAGGCCCCCGTCCGCCTCATCGTGGTCGACGTCTCCAAGGACCTTTCCTTCCGCATCAACGTGACGATGCGCGACTGGGAGGAAGGCATCTCCGAGAAGGCGGGCCTTCGCGAGCTCCTCAACCCCGCGGGCGGGGCGCGCTGCGCCCTGATCCTCGACGCTTCGAACCGTCCCAACGGCGAAGCGCCCTACCAGGGGATCGTGGTCCTTGAAGGCGACTCGTTCGCCGAAGCGATGGAACAGTACTTCGCCCGCTCCGAACAGGTGGAAACCACGCTGCGTCTCGCTTCCGACGGCAAGCGCGCCGGCGGCGTCATGGTGCAGAAGCTCCCCTCGACGGGCGGCGTTCTTCCCGAAGACTTTGACGCCGACGGTTGGGAGCGCGTCCGTCTCTTTGCGAAATCCGCCAAGGACGAGGAACTCCTCACGCTCGAACCCGAGGAAATGAACCGCCGTCTCTTTTGGGAAGAATCCCCGCGCGTGACGCTCGAAAAGCCCGTTGCCTTCCGCTGCACGTGCTCGCCCGAACGCATCGAGAACATCCTTCTGCAGTTCGACCGCAAGGAACTCCTCGAAAAGGGCTCGAAGGACCTCACCGTCACCTGCCGCTTCTGCGGGAAGCAGTACGTCTTCACGCAGGCCGACATCGACCGGATCTTCGAAGAAAACCACCGCAATCATCCGCGTCCGAGCTGATCGGGCGAAGCGTTCCGAGGTTCTCCGACGGGACGGCTCCAGAGAGGGGCCGCCCCGTTTTTCATGCCGTTGGAAGAATCAGACCCAGCCCTTCTTGCGGAAGACGCGCAGTTTCTCGGTGAAGTACTTCATTTCCTCGGGAAGACCGAGCGAAATGCGGCACCACTCGAGAGCGGGCGGGAAGGGACGGCCGACCATGATGTTTTCCTCCTTCAGCATCCGATCGGCAAAGGGCTTGAGCGGCGCCTTGAGGTTGACGAAGACGAAGTTCGTCTGACTCGGGAGGTATTCGAGACCGAGCTCGTCGAGGCAGTCCGTAAGGATTTTGCGCGATTCGTCGTTCACGGCCTTGGAACGCTTGAGGAAGTCCTTGTCGTTCAGTTCGGCAAGCGCCGCCTCGATCGTGCAATTGTTCATCATGATGTCGTAGGCGACGTGCTTCTTCACGCGCTCGATCACCTTCGGCGCCGCGTAGGCAAAGCCCAGACGCAGGCCTGCCATGGCGAAGATCTTCGAGAAGGTCTTGAGGACGACCACGTTCTCAAAGCCTTCCTTCACGAGACCCGTCGTCGTGCGGAAGACCTTCGGATCCGCAAATTCGGCGTAGGCCTCGTCGACGAGGAACATCGTGCGGGCGGGCTTTTCGCGGATCCACGCGAAAAGCGCCTCGCCGTCGCAGGCGGTCGACGTGGGATTGTTCGGATTCACGAAGTAGACGATGACGGGGCCCTCCTCGGCGGCCTTGGCGGCCGCGGCCTTCATCGCCGGAACGTCGATCGACCACTTCGGGCCCATCGGGACCTTGACGACGGGAAGGTTGTTCTTCTTGGCGGTGTCTTCGCCGTCGCTGTAAGTCAATTCCGGCACGACGAGCTTGACGCCCGGCTCAATGTAGGCTTCGACCGAGGCGCGGATCGCTTCGGCCGAACCGTGCGTCGGGAGAATGTTCGCGGGCGTACCGCCGATGAAATCGGCCATCGCTTTGCGAAGCACCTCCACGCGCACGAAGGGATAGCGCGAAGACTGCGCGGTCGCCTCCGCCACGGCCTTGCGCGCGGCGGGGCTCAGGCCCAGGGGATTTTCGTTGAAGGAAAGGAGCATCGGCCGGCCCTTCGCGGGCGGCGTGAAGGAGGGAGCGTCCGCGGCGCGGGCGGCTTCGCCCGAAACGAGAAGCGGTGCGGCGGCGGAGGCCATCAAGAGGGATCGGCGGCTCAAGGTCATGGTCGTTCTCCGAGTGTCTTCGGAAGGCGCGCAAAGAGCGCTCCGAGAGCGCGCTTCGGCCTTTCTCTTCGACCATTATGGGCGGGAGACGAAGGGAGCCGTCCTGCCCTTTCCCCGATTTCTTTTCCCTTTTTCGCTTCTCTTGTCCGCGCGCAGAAGGAATACGCGCTCTTCTCTAAGAGGAACGCCCGAGGAATTCCTTCCCCGGGCTTCTTGGAGGCCGTCTCAGCCTTCGAGGTATCGGGCGAGATCCGCGACCGTGTCGCAGAGCACCGTCGGATTCGTGAGCACAAGGTCTCGCCTCGGCTGCGCGCCGTAGGTCATCGCCGCGACGTCGCAGCCGTAGCGCTGCGCCATGACGATGTCGTGCACGGTGTCGCCCACCATGAGCGTTCTTCCCTTCGGAATGTCGGTGTAGAGGCCGATTTCTTCGAGCATGTCGGGATTGGGCTTCGGAGCCGTCTCTTCGGCCGTGCGGGTGATCGAGAAGAGTTCCTCGACGTTCGTGCGGTCAAAGACGCGGCGAAGGCCCGCGCGGCTCTTGCCCGTCGCGACGGCGAGCGTCACCCCTTCGGCGTGCAGACGGCGCATCAGGTCTTCGATCCCTTCGAAGAGGCACACGTCGCGCTCGTGCGGGAGATACCAGGTCTTGTAGGCTTCGTTGAATTCGTCGAGGCGCTCCGCGGGACAGTCGGGGACCGCAATCGCCATGGCGCTTCGCCAGTCGAGTCCGATGACGGAGGAGGCGGTCTTTCGGTCGGGCACGCGGCAGCCGAGCGCCGCGGCCGCCTGACGGATGCCCTCGGCAATGAGGCCCGTCGTATCCATGACGGTGCCGTCCCAGTCGAAAACGACGAGATCGTACTTATGGGAGATGGTCATTTTTGTCCTTTCTTGTCCAGGGCGGCGAGAAGCGCCTCGCAGTCGGGCCAGAGCGGCGCTTCGACGCGGACGGCCTCGCCCGTGACGGGGTGCTCGAAGGCGAGCGTTCGGCTGTGCAGGAACATGCGCTTCAAGGGAACGCCCAAGGCCCCCTGCGCCACCTGACGGTTGAATTCAAAGTCGCCGTACTTGTCGTCGCCCACGAGCGGGAAACCGACCGACAAGGAATGCACGCGGATCTGGTGCGTGCGTCCCGTGAGAAGTTCGGCGTCGAGGAGCGTGACGGCGCCGTAGCGCTTCAACTTCGTGAAGATCGTGTGCGAGGGCACCCCCTCCTTTTCGTCGACGCGGACTCTGCGTTCGCCCGAAGGGAGCAGGTAGCGCAGAAGCGGCGCCTTCACGTGGCGGCGGTCGTCGGGCCAGTCGCCCTTCACGAGGAGCGTGTAGTGCTTTTCGACGGCGCGCGTCTTCATCATGTCGTGAAAGCGAACGAGCGCCTTGCGGCTCTTGCAGAGAATGATGGCGCCGCTCGTTTCGCGGTCGAGCCGGTGGGCGAGTTCGAGAAAGGGAACGTCGGGGCGCGAGGCGCGCATGCGCTCGATCAAGCCGTGGGAGATCCCGGAGCCCCCGTGGGCGGCGAGGCCCGCAGGCTTGTTGACGATGAGAAGATGACGGTCTTCAAAGAGAACGGGCACCGTCCCCTCGGCCAAGGCCGCGGGGGGCGCCTTCGTGACGGCGCGCTCGGAGACGCGCACGGGCGGAAGCCTCAGGAGATCCCCCTCGACGAGGCGCGTCTCCGCCTTGGCGCGGGCCTTGTTCACGCGCACTTCGCCCGAGCGGATGATGCGGTAGATGTGGCTCTTCGGAACGCCCTTGGCGACGCGCACGAGAAAATTGTCGAGGCGCTGGCCGTCCGCGTCGGGACCGATGCGAACGAAACTCACGCGGTCGGATGGCAGCGACGCGAGGCGTGCGGAGTCTTCGGGATGAATGTCGGATGTCGTCATGAGTCGGTGTGCGGTCGGGAGGGGAGAAAAAAAAGGTTTTCCAAATGCGAAAAACGTCCCGCTTCGACCGCCCGATAACCCTTCGAATTCACGTCGATGGTTTATACTTGTGCGTTGCGATGGGAAGTCCCGCCCGACCTTTTGAATGTCGTGCCGCGATTTTCTCACGTTTTGTTGTGAATTTGTTCGTTTCGGTTCCCGGCAGGTTTCGTCGGAACGGAAACGGTTTTTAACCCGATGCCCGACGCCGTGCGGCAGGAAGTTCGTCCTCCCGCGGATCGTCGGCATCCCGGCGAACGCCCGACTTCGGGCCGTTTCGCCCGAGCTTGTTGCCAACACGATTTTTGGATGTTCCGCCCCGAAGGGCTGTCAGCGACGTCGAACGGACGGCGATGCGCACCCCGAGTGGAAAAGCCCCGCGCAAGCGGCCCGACGCCCCTTGCGCCGATCGGCACGAATGGATCGCAGCGATCCCGATGAGGAGCCCCGTGCGCGACCCCGAAGCCCCAGGTCCGATGGTAAAGAGGCCTGCGCTTTGACGATGGTCCCCGGGCGAACCCCTTTTTCCGTGCCCCTCGCTTTTCCCTCCCCGAACGCGCGTCCCGCCTTCCCCGCCGCTTAGCGTCTCGAACGGGAATTCGTCCAGACGGACGAAAAGGCGGATTTTTGTGAGGGATGGAGCCCCCGGCGCCCCGTGCGGCCGGGCCGTGACTCTCCCCACGCGCCGACGAACGGGCGGTTGTCGCCCGTGCCCAGCACGGGCTCTCCCCGTGGTCGGCGGACACAGAACCGGACGGTGCCTCCCGTCGAGGATGGTACGTCGCGGCTCCCCGTTGCGCTTTGCGCGGCGTCGGGAGACGTCGGCGTTCAAAAGGTAGGCCGTTGCCCGCAGGAGTCGGGCATCCGTCGTGTGCAGAGCTCGCCCCACCACCGGAGTAGAGCCAACATGAAGCGTATGCTTTTCAACGCCACGCACGCGGAAGAAACGCGTGTGGGCATCGTCGACGGGCAGCGACTCGTCGACATCGACATTGAGACGGCAGGCCGCGAAGCCCGCAAGTCCAACATCTACAAGGGCATCATCACCCGCATCGAACCGAGCCTCGAAGCGTGCTTTGTCAACTACGGCGAAGAACGCCACGGCTTCCTCCCCTTCAAGGAAATCTCGCGCGCCTACTTCAAGGAAGGCGTCGACGTGCGCACCTGCACGATCCGCGAAGCCGTCGAAGAAGGCCAGGAAATCATCGTTCAGGTCGAAAAGGAAGAGCGCGGCAACAAGGGCGCGGCGCTCACGACCTTCATCAGCCTCGCCGGCCGATATCTCGTCCTCATGCCGAACAATCCGCGCGGCGGCGGCGTCTCGCGCCGAATCGAAGGCGAAGAGCGTCAGGAACTGCGCGCCACGATGGAAAGCCTCAAGTGCCCCTCGGGCATGTCCATGATCGCCCGCACGGCCGGGATCGGCCGCAGCGCCGAAGAGCTGCAGTGGGACCTGAACTACCTCCTCAAGCTCTGGGAGGCGATCGCCGAGGCCGCCAAGCCCCAGTACGAACTCGTCACGGAAGAAAACGGCCGCAAGACGACCACGCTCGTCGACACGCCCGTCGTGAACGGCAAGCCGCTCAAGCGCGCCAACCCCGCGCCCTTCCTCATCGTCGAAGAGTCGAACCTCGTCGTTCGCGCCATCCGCGACTACTTCCAGCCCGAAATCGGTGAAATCCTCGTCGACACGGACGAAATCTACGAGCAGGCGCGCCAGTTCATGGCGCACGTCATGCCCGACATGATCAACCGCGTCAAGCGCTACAACGAGGACATCCCGCTCTTTACGCGCTTCCAGATCGAGCACCAGATCGAATCGGCCTATTCGCGCACGGTTCCGCTGCCCTCGGGCGGCGCGATCGTGATCGACCACACCGAAGCGCTCGTCGCGATCGACGTCAACTCGGCCCGTTCCACGCGCGGCGCCGACATTGAGGAAACGGCCTTCCGCACGAACTGCGAAGCGGCCGACGAAGTGGCCCGCCAGATGCGTCTGCGCGACTTGGGCGGCCTCATCGTGATCGACTTCATCGACATGCTCGACGCGAAGAACCAGCGCGCCGTCGAACAGCGCCTGAAGGACGCGCTCCACTACGACCGCGCCCGCGTGCAGATGGCCAAGATCTCGCGCTTCGGCCTCATGGAACTTTCGCGCCAGCGTCTGCGTCCGTCGCTCTCCGAAGGAAGCCACGTGACCTGCCCCCGCTGCAACGGCGTGGGCGTCATCCGCGACACCGAATCCTGCGCCATTCAGGTGCTTCGCATCCTGCAGGAAGAAGCCATGAAGGAAGGCACGGGCGCCGTGCACGCGCAGATTCCGGTCGACGTCGCGACCTTCCTTCTGAACGAAAAGCGCAGCGACATCCAGATGCTCGAAGCGCGTCACCGCGTGCCGATCGTTCTCATCCCGAACACGTCGCTTGAGACGCCGCACTATCACATCGAACGCATCCGTCAGGACGACGACCGTCTCGACGACCACATTCAGAGCTTCAAGCGCGTCGCCGAACTCGAAGTGAAGAAGGCGGACGACCCGTACGCGATGAAGAGCAACGAAGAAAAGCCCGTTCGTCTCAAGCAGGTCCCCGTCATCAAGAACGTGCTCCCGCGCGATCCCGCGCCCGTGCACGTCGAACAGCCCAAGAAGACGGAACGCTCCGAATCGCGTGCCGTCCCGATGACGCCGGTGCCCGAAAAGCGCGAAAAGGGCTTCTTCGCCCGCGTCATGGACTTCTTCAAGAGCCTCGGCGGCGACTCGACCGAAAAGGCCGAGCCCAAGAAGACCGAAGAGGAAAAGCCCAAGGCCGACCGCAAGGAACGCGGCCGCCGCTCGGGTGAACGCCGCGGCGACCGCGCCCGCATGGACGAACGCCGTTCGCGCCGCAGCCGCCGTCCGAAGTCGGAAACGACCGAAGAAGGTCAGGACAAGCCCGCCGCGCCCGAAACCGCCGCGCAGGCCGTGGAAATGGAAAAGTCCCGCCGTCGTTCGCGCCATCGTCCGGCCCTGAAGAAGGACGCGGAGCGCGAAGAACTGCGCACGACCGAAGCCGTCGCCGCGGAAGCCGCCGCGACCGCTGAAAAGGCGCCCGCCGCCGAAAAGACGGAAGCCCCGGCCGAACAGCGCGTCGAAGCGCCCGTGACGGAAGTCGGCGTGGAAGAAACGGTTGTGACGGAAGCGCAGCAGAGCGCCGAAGCGCCCGCGGAAGCGGCCGCCGAGGAAGGCGAAACCCGCCGTCGTCGTCCGCGCCGCCGTCGCCGCAGCCGCACGACCGAAGGCGAAACGGCCGAGGTCGCGCAGGAAGTGACCGAAGAGGCTCAGGCTCCGGAAACGGCGGAAGCCCCCGCCGCGGAAGCCGCGCCCGTGAAGGCCGAGACGGAAGAAGCGCAGGCTCCGGAAGCCGCCGCGGAAGAACCCGCCTCCCGTCCGAAGGAAGTGCAGTTCAAGCTCGAGGACGCGCCCGCGCGCACCCGCCGTCCGCGCCGCCGCAAGCCCTCCGACAAGACGGGTGAAGCGGTTGCCGCCGAAGCGGTCGCGACCGAGTCCGTCGAAGCCGCCGCGCCCGTGACGGAAGTTCGCGCGACGCAAGCCGAAGAGAAGGTGGACGCCGTCTCCGCGGCCGCGCCCGTCGTCGACGAAACCGAATCGACCGAAGCCCTTGTGGCGGGTCTCCAGAAGAGCCTCATCTCGGGCGAAGTCGAACTCGTCGAAGAAAAGCCCGCCGAAAAGCGCAAGAGCGCCAAGAACGCCGCGAGCGTTCTCCCGCTCCTTGAAGAAGCCGGCTGGCCCACCCGCGAAGAGATGATGCACACGCTCGTCTCCTCGGGTCCGAAGAGCTACGCCTCCGACCGCCATCTCGGCCTCAACGGCAACCGCCGCGAACCCGCGCTGCAGGACGCCATGGCCGACGCGATCCTTCAGATCGCCAAGGACGAAATCTCCGAGCAGCTCACGCAGTACTACTCGGCGATGGAACCCAAGGCCGAGGAAGGAACGCAGGCCCAGGGCGGCGAAGAGCACAAGAAGCGCAGCCGCCGCGGCGGTCGTCGCTCCCGCAAGGCTCACGCCGAAGAAGCCCGCGCGACGGAAGCGGTGAAGACCGAATCGGTCGAAACCGAAGCCCTCGAGCAGGTGGAAACGAAGACGGCTGCGGCCGAAGAACCGCTCGTTCAGATTGAAACGAAGACGGTCGTCTCCGAAGAGCCGCTCGTTCAGGTCGAAACGAAGCCCGTCGTGGTCGACGAACCGCCCGTGCAGATCGAAACGAAGACGGTCGCCGTCGAGCCCGCCGCTGAAGATGTTGTCGAAGAAGCGCCCGTCGCGACCGAATCGGCCGACACGGTCGTTCGCACGAAGTCGACGCTTCTTGCCGACCTCGCCGAACGCCTCGCCGCGGCCCACCTCGAACAGGTGGAAACGCGTGCCGAACTCGTGACGCCGGTCCGCTACGAAGCCGTGGTCTATCCCGGCCGCAGCGTCGTCCGCACGGAAGCGACGGAAGAAACGGGGCTCGAGCAGGTGCACACCCGCGACGAATTCATTCGTCCGGTCGCCTACGAACCCGTGATCTATCCTGGCCGCCCCTACGTGGCGCCCGTCGTCACGGACGAGGGTCCCCTTGAACAGGTCCACACCAAGGCCTGATCGCGGGACGTGAACCCCCTCTGAGGGCATACGGGAGGCTTCGGCCTCCCGTTTCTTTTGAGCGCTTGTCTCGCTCCTTTGCCCGCTCGTATCGAATTGCTCCGCGACCGTCTTGGCGAAGTGGCGCATGAGGTATATTTTCTCCACGAAAACGGACCACTCTGAATCAATCATGACCGAAGAAACGCCCGGCGTTCGTTTCGACATCGAACGCGACACCCGCATCGGCCTTCCCGAAGCCGTCTTCTGCGCAGGCAAACCCCGCGCCGCGCTCGAAGGACTCTTTCGGCGCTTCGCCGATCCCGCGGAAAAGCCGATTCTCTTCACGCGCCTCGAGGAATCCGTCTTTGCGGCGCTCCCTGAGAGTCTGCGCGCCGCCTACGACTACGATGCACTTTCGCGCACGGCCTGGAACCGCACCTGCCCGAAGCACCCCGAAGGCGTGGTCGCCGTCGTCTCGGCGGGGACCGCGGACGGCTTCGTGACGCACGAAGTGGCGCGCACCCTCACGTACCTCGGCTGGACCGTCGAGCTCTTTGAAGACTGCGGCGTCGCAGGCCTCTGGCGCATTCAAAAGGCCCTTCCCGACATCAACCGCTGCGACGTGGTGGTCGCCGTGGCGGGACTCGACGCGGCGCTCCCCACCGTCCTCGGAGGCCTCACCATGAAGCCTCTCTTCGCCGTTCCCACGTCGGTGGGCTACGGCATCGCCGACGGCGGAAAGACGGCGCTTCGCAGCATGCTCGCCTCCTGCTCGCCCGGCGTCGCCGTCTTCAACATCGACAACGGCTACGGCGCCGCCTGCGCTGCCGCCCGCACCCTTCGCGCCATCTTCACCCGATAAGGAATTTGTCATGGATCAAAACGCACTTTTCGGCCGCGACATCCTCACCGTCCGCATTCACGCGGGCTTCAACGCGGCGAGCTTTCTCGCCGGGCTCATGGCGCTCACCGACCAGTCGGGCGGCACGGCCACCCTCTTTCTGCGCCGGCTCTTCCCTACGATCCCCGCGGAAATCCGCTTTGAAAACCGTTACGTCAACGACATCGCGGGCGTGACGGCGAAGATCCTGACCCAACCCGAACACCCCCACCGCACGCCGGGCGACATCGCGGCAATCTATGCGGAAAGCCGTCTCTCGGACGAAGCCCGCAAAAAGGCGGCCGCCGTCTGGAAGGTGTTGAGCGAAGGGGAGGCGGGCGTGCACGGCATGCCCGTCGAACACGTGCACTTCCATGAAGTGGGCCGCATGTCGAACGTTCTCGCCGTGGGTCTCATCGCCGAATGGATGACGACGCTTCGCCCCGCCCGTCTGGTCGTGAGCCCCATCCCGCTCGGCGACGGCGCCATTCAGTGCGCCCACGGAACGATCCCCTATCCCGCTCCCGCGCTCTTTTCGATGCTCGACGGCGTCCCGGTGCGCGCCTGGGCGGGCGAAGGCGAAGCCGTGACCCCCACGGGTCTGGCGGTCCTCAAGGGTCTCGGCGCCGAATTCGGCGGCTGGCCCGCCATGACGATCACGAAGCGCGCGACGGTCTTTACCGACAAGTACTTCGAAAACGTCCCCAACGGCGCCCTCTTTGCACTCGGCACCCCCTACCGCTTCGAGGACGTGCCGTGACGGCGGAACTTCCCGCCGCGCTCGTCGAAGCCCTCCGAAGCGCTTCGCGTTCGGGCGAGATCGCCGTCGCCTATTCCGGGGGGCTCGACAGCCGCTTTCTCGCCTTCGCGGCGAAGAAATCGGGCCTCACGCCCCTTCTCTACCACGTGACGGGGCCGCACGTCGCGCCCGCCGAATCAGAGAGCGCTCTCTCGCACGCCCGGGAAATGGGCTTCCCGGTCACGGTCGTTCCTTTCGACCCGAGCGTCCTCGATTTGGCCAAAGCGGGACGCGCGCGCTGCTACGTCTGCAAGAAGGCGCTCTTTTCGGCCGTTCTCGCAAAACTTCGGGAAGACCGTCCGGATCTGCCGCTTTGCGACGGCACGAACGCGTCCGACCTCACGGTCTATCGCCCGGGGCGCCGCGCCGTCGAAGAGCTCGGCGTTCTCTCGCCTTTGGCCGAGGCCCGCATCGCGAAGGCCGACATCCGCCGCATCGGCGCGGCAATCGGTCTTCCCGCCCCCGATCAGGCGGCGCGGCCCTGCCTTTTGACGCGCTTTCCCTACGGCGTCACTCCCCCGCGCGAAGCCCTCGACACGGTGGCCGAGGTCGAGGCCTTTCTCGAAACCCTTCCGGACGCCGCGGGCCTTCGCTATCGCCTGCGCTATCCGGCGGGACGCCCCGAACTGCACTGGGAGAAAAATGACGCCCTGACGGAAGAAAGACTCGGGCGCATTGCGCTCGCGCTCTTCAAAGCCTTCCCCGACGCGCTCAAGGGCCTCACAATGCGGACCTTCGAGACGCTTTCGGGCTACTACGACCGCCCGAATCCCTGAGCCGCCTCCAATACGGACAAGGCCCGAAAGAGCTTTCCACGCTCATTCGGGCCTTTCTCGTTAGGGCGTCACCGAACCGGACGACCTCATTCTTAGGTCACCGCTTCTTCGGCGGGCGTTTCTCCGCCCGTATCGCGGAAGAAGCGCAAAACGGCCTTCTTGAGTTTTCCGTCGTCGCGCTTGCGAAGGGCGTTCACGATCTTGGCGAGCCGCTCGGCAACGAGCGTCGCGTCCGTCCCGGCGGGAAGTTCGGGCGGCACGAAGAGCGCGCCCGCGACGCTTTCGACGATGCGGTTTCCGGACGTGGCGACAAGCTTCGTCCAGAAGTCGCGCAGTTTCTCGGAGGCTTCGCGTTCGTTCGCCGCCCGGGCGACGCCGTCGACGATTTCCTGCAGCTGCGTGAGGACCGTGGGCGTCACGCGTTCGACCCACTGTTCGGCGCTCGCTTCCAGGAACCAAAGACGCGCGTCCGCGAATTCGTCCGCGCCGCAGCCGGCCGTGAGGCGATAGTGAAGATCGCCCGCGAGATTCACCGGATCGAAGTCCGTGACAAGCGACCCCGCGCGCTTGACGCGCTTCAGCATGCCGGAGCGGTCGAATTCCTGCAGGGCCTTGCGGATGCGGTAGCGCGTCACGCCGAAGCGCTTCGCGAGTTGCTGCTCGGTTTCAAGTTTCTGTCCCTTTTGACGGAAGACTTCCTGCAGATAGGCGCGAAACGCCTCGAGGAAGGCTTCGTCGCTCACTTCCGCCTTGACGGTCGCCCCGCTTTCCACCGGGTCGACTTTCGGGCGAACCGCCTTCACTTTTCGCGCCGCACGGGGCTTTTTCTCGGGCGCAGGCCGAGCCGCAACCGTTTCTTTCGAAGACGTGGTCATGATCTCCTCCTTACGGGAAAGAATGCACTTCGCATTGGTTGCAGTATAGTCGACCGCCGAACGTTCCCCAACTCGATCGAACCCTACAAGGAGCCACCATGCCGATGAGCCTTCGGTACCCTGAGTTTTGCAGCTTTTTATACTAGGAATTCTTTTCGGTGATCGGAGTCTTCCTTGGCCGGCCCCTTTGTCGAACCCGCTTGGATTCGTGCCCGGGACGGCAGTTTTCCGGGACGGGAATGCCAAACGCTTCGCAAATCGTCAACTGAGCCGAGACGAACGGCGTCATGGTCATGTAATGCCCGGGCGTCTCGATGGCGCGGATGCATCGCATCTCATCGAGGACGGCAAGCGACGAATCAAAGAGATCGTGCAGTTTCGTCGACTTCCACACGTGCCGAACATGGCTCGCCAAGACGAGTCCAACGAACAGTATGAATAGGCGGCCAGCCTTTCCATCTTCAGACCAATTATCCTGCAACGAAAAGCCGAGCTGATCCTTCATATGCTCGAAGTACTTCTCCTGCTCGTCACGCAGGCGGTACTTATTCAGTGCTTCGACCGGATCGTCATCTACGCCGAGAGTAAGAAGACTAAAAAAGCCGTGTGATCGACGCTCGCTTTCGACCTTCTTTTCCTTGAGCGAAAAGGAGGTCAACTTCTGATCCTTGAAGCTCAACGTAAAGTAATCGCAGTTGCGCTGCAAGGTTTCGGGAGCTTCTATGAGCTCCTGCTCCTTCATCAGAATCTCCAGCAGTTCTCGTTGAGAGAGAATGTCTTCATCTTGTTGAACAGCCTGTCTTGCACGGACTTCAGGATCAAAATAAAGATTAACCCGAAGTTTGTCGGCCTTCTTCTCCTTCCCCTTCGCCGTTTGCACGACGTAATTCTCCTGAAACTGCTCGTGATAGATCCTGCGTTCGCGATCCAGGGTCATACTCGCGGGCTTCGTGACGAAGTCGCCGTAACGGCGGATATGTGCGGAAATCATCCTTCGGCTTGTCGGCGCAGCCGTGATGAGACAGCGTTCATCCAAAATGGAACGCTCCAGATTTTTGATCGTTTCGTAACCGCGGTCCGTAATGAGCTGAAGTGAATTGTATCCCGCTTCGTCCAAGGCCTTCACGATGATTTCAAACGTTCTGCAATCAGGCATGTTGCCCGGGAACGTTCTGTAGTAGATCGGCTGGTGATCCGTGAGCGAATAGACGACAACTTCATTGGTCTGAGGAAGATCAGGGCGGTCCTTGTTCTTGCCCCATCGAACGTCGGCCAGAGAGCGACCGTAAGCACTTCGGCTCGTACTGTCCACAGCGCAAAGCGCGTTCGTGCCGAGACGCTTGGCGCGAAGACGAAAGAGGTCGTCTCGGTGAAGCGTCGTGATGCGTTGTGTGAGACGCGTGATGCGGGAAGCTGTGAGCGGCTCTTCGCAAGGCGTTCGAACGATTCGTTGCCAACGCGGCAAACGATTGTAGGAGTAGCGGGAAATGTAAGGGAACATGGCGAGGGTCAGCACCATGTCGACGACTTCTTCGTTGCCGTCGAAAACCGTGAGCAGATCCTTACGCAACCCCGTCTTTTCGGCGATCTTCTCAAGGAGCCAGACATCGCCGTACAAGCGATCGCCGTGACGCGTCTGAGGCAGTCTGCCGGGCCCACGCATGCCGGCCATCGTTTCAATGGCGGTTAAGTCCCAGTCCTCCGGGAAGATGTACTTCCTTCGTTCCTCCGGCGTGAGCAACAGGAAGGCAAGGTTGGGGGTGAAGGTCTTCTTTTGCGGATCAAAGCGTCCCCAATGAATGCGACTGTAGGTCCGCTTACCCGACGCCTCGTCGACGGTGGCCGGCTGCGTGCAGGCGTAAACGTACTTTCCGAGTTTGTGCGTACTCATTCGATAAGGGGCGAAGGGATCAACTTTGCGGGCCATTTTTCAACTCCATTGACAGCATAATTATACTATAATTAGAGATAAAAGAAAAGGCGGATCACAGATGGAACCGCCTGTATTCGAAGGTTTTTCAAGTTTCCTTGAGTATTGTTAGTCAAAACTGTTGCAAAACTCAGGTTCGGTACGGTTCACTCAGTCGAGCGGATGCGAGTGCGTTACAAAAGCCTCCGAGCGATAGCGACCCGGCGTCATGCCGAAGACCCGCTTGAACGCCGTGATGAAGGCCGACGGCGTCTCGTATCCGAGCGTTTGCGCAACGCTCTCCGAAGTATGCCCCTCCAGAATAAGGCGCGTCGCCGTGAGCATCAAAAGACGCAGGCGCCATTGTCCGAAACTCATGCCAGTTTCCCGAACGACAAGCCTCGAAAAATTCCTTTCACTCATGCCGACAAAGTTGGCCCATTGTGAAACGGTCCAACCGAACGAGGAATGTTCCACAATTTTCTCCGCCACAAGAAAGAGCTGCGGATTGGCGGGAAGAGGCGCAAAGTTGAGCGGCAGTTGCGGCGCAAGCTTGATTTCTTCCAGAAGCACACGCGCCAACCGCCCCGTATGGCTGTTGACAGCAAACGGCTTTCGGATTTGCGTAAAGTGCCGCACCATCTCCATCATCATCGGCGTAAGCATGATGCGGAAGGGTTCGTCGGGCAACTCCGCGGCCCATTTTGGCGTTATATGCAGGTAGAGCGACTTTGAGTTCGGTCCGATGAATCCTTCGTGCGCAAGTCCGGGCGGTGCCCAGAGAGCGCTTGCGGGCGGAAGCGCTATGCGAAAATTTTCCGCCATGAGGCCAACGACGCCCAGAACGGAGACGACAAGTTGACCCGTACAATGCCTGTGGAGTTTCGGCGGACGAAGCAATTCGACAAAACGGTCCGCGCATGCGGCCTGCATGATGATGTCGGGAATGTCGGGATCGAATCCTGCCGGCCATCTTGTCGGACGAAAGGGTTGCGCCATAGCGTGTTTTAGAAAACATGACGGCGGATCCAAGAGAGATTCCCGGATCCGCCTCTGTGAGTTTGCAAAAAGTCTCAACAATTCCGTTGTTGTTTGAGCAACGCGGAATACCGGTTACGGAACCTTAAATTGAAGGTTGTGGCAAGTACCGCACATATTGACACTCTTTTGGTGGCCGCGATGGCACTCCGTGCAGTTGAGACCGACCAAATGGTTGTAATGCGGATTCGGATCGAGTTTCGCTGTACGTTTGGCTACCTCGTCGAGTGACTTGTGGCACGAATTGCATTGTGCCGTGTCGACCGCGGCTCCGGGCTGAGGCGCCTTGACGCCGTGACAGGATTCACAGGCTACTCCGCGTTCGACGTGACGGTCGGCAAGGAAATGCGTGCCGTTCTCCGCGGCTTGGGCACTGATCGAAAGCGCGACAGCGAGAACGCTCGCGCAGAAGAGATGACGAATTTTCATGGTATTCCTCCTCTGTTTAAGCGTTCTTGCGGGACTTGGCGCGAAGCGCGGCATTACGGGCCGCCACGCGGCCGAAAACCATGCCGCCGCCCAACTGATTGCCGCCGATGTCGTCCTGGTACCAAACGCCGCCGGCGGCAGCGCCCGCGGCATACAGGCCGGGAATGGACTGGTGCTCGAAATTCTGCACTTCGGCCTTGCCGTTGATCTTCGGCCCGCCGAAGGTACTTGCCATCCCTCCCGCGGCCGGAATCATGTAGAAGGGTCCCTTCTCCAATGCGTGCGGTTCTTCGTACTCATACGGCGGATCGAGTTCCTTGGCTTTGCCGGCCTTCACGGCTTCGTTGAAGGTCTTCACCGTTTCCACGAGGTTCTTTTCGGGAACGCCTGCCGCCTTAGCGACGGCCTCGATCGTATCCCCCTTAAAGACCTTGAAACCGAGACGTGCGAAGCGCTCAATCGTGTCAGAAAGAATGTTGGCGTTTGCATCGGCATCCTGACCGATCAGCATGAAGCTACGGTTGTCGGGCGTGCGCTGAGCGATGGCCTTGGCCTTCGGGACCTGGAGCCACGTTTCCGGAACGAAGCGCTTACCGTTCGTGCCCACCTGAATGCCGTAACCTGCGTGCATCAGCGGCGACGGATTGCAGTGTCCTTCGGGCGTAATCGGCCCAGCATAGAACTGATCCATGTTCACCAACTGAGCGTGCACCTGGTTCGCCAACAGGATGTTTTCTCCCGTGATCCAGGGGGAACCTCGGACAATGAGGCGCGACGCCCAAGGCCCGATGTACTGATCGACCATAGCCTGATTGGCACCGTACCCACCCGTCGTCAGAATGACGCCGCCCCTGGCGAGGAAGTCCACGCGGCCTTCCTTCGTAATGCAGGATACACCTTCGACGTTGAAGCATTCGTCCTTGATGAGTTCAACGGCCTTCGTGTTGTATCGAATCGGTACGCCGTTCTTCTCCAACGCCTTCATCAGGCATCGAATGAGCATCGAACCGCCCGTAATGCCCTTGCCCGGGCTGATGAGGCAACGCGAAAGTTCCGGAGCGGCCAAATTTTCCCAAAGATAAAACGGCGTCCCGTGGTCAGCAAGCCAGTCGATGCCGTCTCCGGCCTCCTCGGCGTAGACGCGGATGAGCTCGGGATCGGAGCGGTAGCCCGAAAGCTTCATCATGTCGTTGAAAAACGCTTCCTTATTGTCTTCCGGATGGTTCTTCTGAAAACGGCTTCCCACGGCAGCGATCCAGCCCGAGGAATACACCGTGGTCCCGTCGGGGCGTCCCATTTTTTCGAGAAGCACCACTTTTGCGCCTTTTTCAGAGGCTTCCAAGGCCGCACACATTCCAGCAAAGCCGGCGCCGACAACCACGACGTCCCATTTTTCCTCAGTACGTTTCTTCGCAGGTACCGCCGCTGCCGTTTCGGCAACGCCGACTGCAGCGACGGCTCCGATGCCGAACAGAGTCTTCTTCATCATGTCGCGTCTTTGCATAAAAACTCTCCTTTGCTTAGGGTCGAAATTCGGAAAGAACCGATAGGTCCCGGCTCTTTCTGGAGAAAAATTATGAGTTGACGCCCCGGCGAGAACAATCTTCAGAACAGCCAGCCGATATCGAGATTCGGCCAATTCGAAAGATTCCGGCGATTCGCCGCCCGTCCCCGTGAGGACAGAAAATGCAAAGAATCGCGTGAGATGAACGCCCGTTTTCTTCGTACCTCGGAAAAAAAAACGGAGGCCCACAAAGGACCTCCGCCGTTCGTTCGATCAGGGTTTCGGCATCGAGCCGCCCATGAGCTGCGCCCCGCCCGCTTCGGGGTTGCCGCCCATCGGCGTGCCCGCGCCCATCATTCCCATGGGATCCGCGGGAGGCGGCGGAACGGGATCCTTCGGAATTTCCTTGAGGTTTCCGTTCCGAAGCGCCATCTCGATGTTCGAGGTGAGGGTCGCGTAGATTTCGTCCTCGGGCGGCACCATCTGGCGGAAACGGTTCCAAAGAATCGCCGCCTTGGCGTAGTCGCCCTGATCAAAGGCGACGGCCCCGCCCAAGAGGAGGGACTTCATCTGATAGGGGTCGAGTTCGAGCGCCTTGAAGACGTACTCGGCCACCTTCCCGGAGAGGTCTCCGTCCTGGGTCGCCACGAGAATGTCGGCGAGCTCCCCGTAGGCGACCGCGTTGTCGGGCTTGAGCCTCACGACGTTTTCGTAGGCGACCACGGCCTGCGCGAGATTCCCCGTCTGGGCATAGTGCTCGGCGAGGATTTCCCAGGCTTCGAGGTTGTCGGGCTGCGAAACCACCCCCGCCTCGAGACGCTTCACCGTCTCGAACATGTTGCGCTGACTCTGCATCGCTTCGCGCGTGGCGCGGATCTGTTCCTGCGCCTTCGGGTCGAGCGACGAGTAGTCCCCGTAGTAGAGGTAGAGCCCCGTCGTCGTGGCGGGCACCATCACGGCGATCGCCGCGACGGTCGCCATGAGGAGCGTGTGGCTCTGCGCCTTGGCGGATTCGTCGGGCAAAGCGGTTTCGTCGAGCGTGCGAAGAACGAGTTCGCTTTCGCGCTCCCGGAATTCCTCGTCCGTCATGCGCCCGGCCTTCTTCGCGGCCACGGCGCGGTCGTACTCGTAGCGAAGCGCCTCGACGTTTTCTTCGATGCGCGCCCATTCGCGCTCGCTGCCGGCGTCCCCCTTGAGGAGCCGATGCGCGAGGAGAAGGATCGTCACGAGGACGAGTGCGAGCGCACAGCCGATAAAGATCCAATGCAGCATTTAGGCCTCCTTCTTCACGGGGTGGAAGGCACCCTCGCGGAAAACGAGTTCGCCCTTGAGGATCGCGAGACCCTGCGCGTACGCCTCTTCGGAGAGCGCCGCGCGGCGGGCGCGCGACTCGGCCTTGCGACGGCGGTTCAGACGCCACACGGCCCAGAAGGCGACCAAAAAGAAGATCGCCGGACCGCACCAGAGGAGGAAGGTCTTCGCCTTGAAGGGCGGATTGTAGAGAACGTAGTCGCCGTAGCGCTCGACCATGAAGTCGATGATCTCGTCGTCGGTCTTGCCGCTCTTTACCTGCGCCGCGACTTCACGGCGAAGGTCGATCGCAAGCTCCGCATTCGAGTCGGCGATGTTTTCGTTCTGACAGACGAGACACCGAAGCTGTCGGCTGATCTCGTAGACGCGCGGGTTTTGCTGCGGATCGAATTCCGCGGGCGCCGCCTGACGGGGCGCCGTGGGAAGGCCTTCGAGCGTCGCGGGATCGGCCGAGAGCGCTTCGCCGAGCGTCATGCCGCCGATCGTGCCCGCGGGCGCGGGCGCCGAAGAAGCGCCCGCGTCGGCCGCCGAAGCGGGACCCGCGGCGAGGCCCGCCGCAAGGACGAGGCCCAAAACGAGGGGGAGAGTCTTACGCATGCTTGCCTCCTTCACGTCCGGCGTTGCGGTAGCGGCGGTCGCCCGCCGCAAAAAGGCCGCCCACGCTCATGAGCACGGTGCCGATCCAGATCCACAAAACGAAGGGCTTCACGTAGGCGCGCATCACCCAACCGTTGCCGTCCGGAGTCGGCGTCGCCATGGATACGTACAGGTCCTCGTGGAAGCGGTGCAGGATCGAAGCTTCCGTCATCGTCATGTTTTCCACGCTGTCGTAGTTGCGCTTTTCCGGCTCCAGCGTCACGAGCTCCTTGGCGTCGCCGTCAAAGATCGTGATCGAGCCCACGGCCGCCTGATAGTTGGGGCCGCGCTCTTCGGACCAGCCGTTGTAGCGGAAGGTCACGTCGCGCACCGTGACGACGTCGCCCGGGTACATCGTGACGTTTCGTTCGACCTGATAGCAGCTCACCATCACGGCGCCGAAGATCGTCATCGCGACGCCCACGTGCGCAATCTGCATGCCCCACCAGGGGAGCGCTTCCTTCAGGGGCGAGCGGCCCTGACGGCGCGCCACGGCGGCGCGGCGCCACCAAGCGGCGACGGCCCCCGTCAGAATCCAGACGGCAAGGAAGGAACCCACGGCCGCGGCCCACTTCCATTCGCCCATGAGGAAGGGAACGGCAACGGCCGCAACGAGCGAAACCACGAAGGGAACGGCCATTTCGCGAAGGACCGCGCCGCTCTTTTGCGTCTTCCAGTTCGCAAGCGCCCCCGGCGCAAGGAAGAGCGCCATCGGAATCATGATCCAGCCGAAGACCATGTCGAAGTAAGGCGCCCCGACCGAGATCTTCGAGCCGTTCAAGGCGTCGATGAAGAGCGGATAAAGCGTCCCCAAGAGGATCGAGCCCATCGCGACGAGAAGGATCACGTTGTTCGAAAGGAGCGCGCTTTCCCGCGAGAGCCACGAGTAGCTCCCCGTCTGTCCAACCGAGGAACCTCGCCAGGCAAAGAGCAGGAAGGAGAACCCGATCACGAGGACGAGGAAGACGAGAATGAAGATCCCGCGCTGCGGATCGCTCGCGAACGCGTGCACCGAGGTGAGGACGCCCGAGCGCACGAGGAAGGTCCCGAGAAGCGAGAGCGAGAAGGTCAGAATCGCAAGGAACACCGTCCAGATCTTGAAGAGACCGCGCTTTTCCGTAACGGCGAGCGAGTGCATCAGGGCCGTCCCCGTGAGCCACGGCATGAGGGACGAATTTTCCACCGGGTCCCAGGCCCACCAGCCGCCCCAGCCGAGTTCGTAGTAGGACCAGTAGGAGCCGAGACTGATGCCGATCGTGAGGAGCACCCAGCTCACCGTCGTCCACGGTCGCATCCAGCGCGCCCAGGCGACGTCGAGGCGTCCGCCCATGAGGGCCGCCACCGCGAAGGCGAAGGGAACCGCAAAGCCCACGTACCCGAGATAGAGGAGCGGCGGATGGAAGATCATCCCCGGGTCCTGCAGGAGAGGATTGAGGTCCGCCCCTTCGGCCGCTTCCGGGAAGAGACGCAGGAAGGGGTTCGAGGTGAGCAGAATGAAAAGGAAGAGCCCGAAGGCGATGAGCGAGAGCGTGCCCAAAATGCGCGCGAGCACCTTTTCGGGGAGATGCCGCGCCGAGAGCGCCACGGCGAACATCCACCAGCAGAGCGTCGTCACCCAAAAGAGAATCGAGCCCTCGTGCGAGCCCCAGACGGCGGCGAGTTTGTAGTACCAGGGCAGCGCCGAATTGCTGTTGCGCGCGACGTTCAGGATCGTGAAGTCGCTCGTCACGAAGCCGTAGGCGAGCGAGCCGATCGCCACTGTGGCGCAGAGCGCGAGAATGAAGGCACTCGCCGAACCCGTGCGCATCCAGCCGCGGATGTCCCAGGCTGCGCCCGCCAGAGGCAGGAAGGCGCCGAGGGCACTCACGACGAGCGCGAGGATCAGAGCGAAATGACCGATTTCAGCAGTCACGGAGATTTCCTCCCGATGGTTGCAGTTGCTTCTCCCGAGGGAAGAAGCCCAAAAACGACTCGGTGCGGATCAGAACATTCGAAAAGCGCCGCCCGAAAGAATTTCGAGAGCGGCGCTTCCTGTCCGTAAGTCGTTTCGGAGGGTGCCGGGCACCCTCCCGTCTGAAGCCGGACGATTACTTGGCGTCCTTGATGTCGGCGCCGAGGACCTGTTCGTGGATGAAGGCCTTGACGTGACGCTGCATGAGGACGTGGCGCAGTTCCATCTTGCGGTCTTCATACTTCGGGAAGAGCTGGGCCTTGCGGGTGTCTTCCACCTTGATGACGTGGTAGCCGGCCGGGCTCTGCACCGGGGTCTTGGACATTTCGCCCTTCTTGAGACCGGCGATGGCCGTGCTCAGGCCGCCCGTGTAGACGGAGGGAGACTGCCAGTCGAGGATGCCGCCGACGTCCTTGGAACCTTCGTCAAGGGTCTTTTCCGCGGCAAGCTTCGCAAAGGAAGCGCCCTTGTTGATCTGGTCGATCAGATCCTTGGCTTCGGCTTCCGTCTTCACGAGGATGTGGCGGACGCGGACTTCCGTGTCGCCCCAGCGCTGGGCTTCCTTGTCGTATTCGGCCTTGATCGTTTCTTCCTTGACGGGATTTTCCTTCAGGAACTTGTTGACGGCCTGCTGCATGAGGATCATGTCGGTGGCGCGGGCGATCTGTTCCTGAACGGCGGGATCCTTGTCAAGACCCTTCTGGCGGGCATAGCGGCCCATGACCTTCGTTTCGATGATCATGTCCTTGACCTGCTCTTCAATGGAGCTGTCCATCATGGCCTGATGGGGGTTCCCCGAGTTGGCGAGCACTTCCGTGGCGACGGCTTCCTGCTGAGCCTTGGTCACGAGTTCGCCGTTGACCGTGAAGTCCTTGAATTCGGCCATGGCGGAGCCCGCGGCGAGAGCGAGGGCGAGGGCGGCGGCAATCGAAGTCTTGATCATTTTGTGGTTACCTGTCTTCTTTTGTGGGGTACGAATGGTTTTTTGAGGTCGCGTTCAACCTCCATGGAAACGGTTTATATCACGCAAAAATTGCGCCAACCTTACCGCTCTTTTTAAGGAAATTCTCCCCGCAGAGAGGCCGTTTTTCCCCGTCTCCCCTTCTCTTCGCGCACGGCAGGGCGCCCCAAAAAGAAAGCGGACCGCCTCCCCGAAAAGGAAGCGGTCCGCCCGAAGCGAACGGAGGCGTCCGTCAGTCTTTGCGCCGGATGAGCGTCACGAACCAGTGACGATCACCCTCGTCGGATTCGCTTTGTTCCACCAAAGCGTGTCCCGTCTGCGTGCAGAAGTCCCGCAGGTCCGCGAGGCTGTGCCGGTCGGTCGAGCGCACCCGAAGGAGCGCGCCCGGCGCGAGCCCGGCCAGGGCCTTTTTGGCCTTCAGGACCGGCATCGGACAGACGAGGTCCGGCAGAGAAAGTTCCGTGACGTCGGTCGTCATCAGAGCTTCCCCGCCACCCAGACGCGGACGCTCGCGAGCATTTCGTCGACCTTGGAGGCGTCGCTGCCGCCCGCCATGGCGAGGTCGGGCTTGCCGCCGCCCTTGCCGCCCACCAGGGCCGCCGCAAAGTTGACGAGTTCACCCGCCTTGACGATGCCGGTGAGATCCTTCGTGACGCCCGCGCAGAGCTGCACGCGACCGTCGGTGTTGACCGAAGCGAGGAGCGCGACGGCGCTGCCGAGCTTGTCCTTGATCTTGTCCATCGTTTCGCGAAGGGCCTTGGCGTCGGCGCCGTCCATGCGCGCGGCGAGAAGCTTCACGCCCGCGACGTCGACGGCCTGTTCGATGAGCGTGTCGCCCATGCGGGCGGCCACGCGGCTCTTCAACTGTTCAAGGGCCTTTTCCATCGTCTTCATGGTTTCCGTGAGATCGTCGATCTTCGCGGGCAGTTCATAGACGGGGGCCTTGAAGCGGGCGGCGCATTCGGCGAGGAGCTTGGCGTTTTCCTGCATCGCGCGCACGGCGTTCATGCCCGTGACGGCTTCGATGCGGCGAACGCCCGCGGCGATGCCGCTTTCGCTCACGACCTTGAAGGAACCGATGTCGCCCGTGCGCGCGACGTGCGTGCCGCCGCAGAATTCGCAGGACGTGCCGATGTTGAGGACGCGCACGACTTCGCCGTACTTTTCGCCGAAGAGCATGACGGCGCCCGTCTGCTTGGCTTCGTCGATCGGCATGACGCGGGCGGTCGTTTCCGTATTCGCGAGGATTTCCTCGTTGACGAGGTTTTCGACGCGGCGGATTTCGGCGGCCGTGAGCGGATGCGGATGCGAGAAGTCAAAGCGCGTCGATTCGGACGAAACGAGCGAGCCCTTCTGCGCGACATGGTCGCCCAAGACCTTGCGAAGGGCCTTGTGCATCAGGTGCGTGACCGAGTGGTTGCGCATGATGGCGCGGCGGCGGTCTTCGTTGACGCAGAGCGTGAAGACGTCGCCCGTCTTGACGGAGCCTTCCGCGACGTGGCAGTGCTGACCGAAGACGTCGGCCTTCACCTTGAAGGTGTCGAGGACGCACAGAAGCGACGTGTCGTTGCGGCATTCGCCCGTGTCGCCCACCTGACCGCCCGATTCGGCGTAGAAGGGGGTCTTGTCGAAGACGACGACGCAGTCTTCGCCGGCCTGGGCTTCGCCCTTTTCTTCACCGCCCACGTAGACGGCGAGGACCTTGGCGCCCTCTTCCTTGAAGGTGTCGTAGCCCGTGAAGGTCGTGGCGGCGCCTTCGTAGGTGAGGCCCGCGGCCATCTTGAACTTGGCCGAGGCGCGGGCGGCGGCGCGCTGGCGTTCCATCGCGTCTTCAAAGCCCTGCAGGTCGATCTTGAGACCGCGTTCGCGGCAGACGTCGCCCGTCAGGTCGGCGGGGAAGCCGTAGGTGTCGTGGAGCTTGAAGACCACTTCACCGTCGAGCACGCCGTCTTCGGTCTTGGCGATGGCCTCTTCGAGGATTTCCATGCCCTTCGAGATCGTCTGGAAGAAGCGGCGTTCTTCGTCTTCGATCACCTGCGCGATGCGCGGGTTCTTGAGTTCGGGATAGGCTTCGCCCATTTCCGCGACGAGCGCGTCGACGAGCTTGTAGAAGAACGGAGCGCGGGCGCCGAGCTTGTAGCCGTGACGAATGGCGCGGCGGCAGATGCGGCGAAGCACATAGGCGCGGCCTTCATTGCCCGGAACGATGCCGTCGGCCACCGAGAAGGCGCAGGCGCGGATGTGGTCGGCGATCACCTTGAGGGACGGCGTGCCGTCTTCGACCGGGATTTCCGAGACGCTCTGCACCGCGGCCTTGGAGGCGGCGAGGAGGTTCTTGAAGAGGTCGATGTCGTAGTTCGTGTGAACGCCCTGCAGAACCGCGGCGATGCGTTCGAGCCCCATGCCCGTGTCGATCGAGGGCTTCGGAAGCTTGTGCATCACGCCCTTTTCATCGCGGTAGAACTGCATGAAGACGAGGTTCCAGATTTCGATGTAGCGGTCGCCGTCTTCGTCGGGGCTCCCCGGAGGGCCGCCCTGCACTTCTTCGCCGTGGTCGTAGAAGATTTCCGAGCACGGACCGCAGGGACCCGTGTCGCCCATCATCCAGAAGTTGTCGGACATGTAGCGGGCGCCCTTGTTGTCGCCGATGCGCACGATGCGTTCGGCCGGCACGCCCACTTCCTTGTTCCAGATGTCATAGGCTTCGTCGTCTTCGGCGTAGACCGTCACCCACAGCTTTTCGGGCGGCAGGTGGAAGTGCTGCGTGAGGAGTTCCCAGGCGTAGCTGATGGCTTCGCGCTTGAAGTAGTCGCCGAACGAGAAGTTCCCGAGCATTTCGAAGAACGTGTGGTGACGAGCGGTGTAGCCGACGTTGTCGAGGTCGTTGTGCTTGCCGCCCGCGCGGATGCACTTCTGCGAAGTCGTGGCGCGGGTGTAGGGACGCTTGTCGAAACCGAGGAAGACGTCCTTGAACTGGTTCATCCCGGCGTTCGTGAAGAGAAGCGTCGGGTCGTTGCCCGGCACCACCGGGCTCGAGTGGACGATCGTGTGCCCCTTGCTCTTGTAAAACTCAAGGAAGGTGCGTCGAATGTCTGCAACTTTCATGAAATTGATCCTTTGGTTTGGACTCGACCGGCGAAAAGCGAAGAAAGGGCTTCGCACGGTTGGGGTCGGGGTCGAGCCTCCGAGTCATCCGTCGGGGCCCGGGAGGGACCTCGGCGGATGACGTTCCGCCAAGAAAGGGCGGACCTAAAGTTTGATATTTTAGGAGCATCCGCCCCCGATGGGGATGCGCATGCGGGAAAAAACGCCCTGCCACGACAGAGGAAACGCAAACGGGCCCGATTTTCCTCTTTGGGAGAATCGGACCCGCTTGTTTTCAGGGATAAGTCAGATCAGCGAAGTGCGTCCTTCAGGGCGGCGCGGAAGGCGTCGGACGTCACCGTCGCACCCGAAACCGTATCCACCTTTCCGTTGTTGCGGACCGCTTCGTCGGGAAGTTTTTCGAGAGCCTTCGTCCCGATCCCCGGCGTTTCGTTCGCTTCGATCACGCGAACGGATGCGATGCGGCCGTCCTTCGTCGTAACGCCGAGCACCACGTCGCCGCCCATGCCGCGGGCGCGACCGACCTTTTCACCCGAACGAACGTCCGGCGCATCCGCCTTCTGAGAAGCGGGACGGAAGCCCGGTCCCTTCAGAACGCTTTCCTGCGGCACGTCGGTCTTCACCTTGGCGGCCGAGGCGCCGGCAATTCGACCGAAGATCAGCGATTCGCCGATGTTGCCCGTTCCGTTGTACTTGTTCGAGAAGATCGAGCCGAGTTCGCCCGCGCCGTAGAGGTGCGGAATGCGTTCACCGTCGCGGTGCAGAATCGCGGCCGTCTCATCCTTTTCGGGACCGCCCTGCGTGTTCGTGTAGGTGGGAACCACCTCCACTGCGTAGAAGGGAGCCTTCAGGAGAGGTTTGAGGAACTTGGCCGGACGTCCGAAGTCTTCGTCCACACCGTCCTTGCAGAAGGCGTTGTAGCGCTCAATCTGCTTTTTCAAACCGGCGACGTCCACCCCGATGATCTTGGCGAGCTCTTCAATCGTATCGGCCTTCTTCACGAGGCCCGACTCGATTTCCTTGACGGAACCTTCACTCCAGGAACCATACACGCGGGACGCCGTACGCGCCTCATCGTCGAAGATCATGTAGGCCGGATCCGGCATCTGGAGGTGACGATAGTCGTTGTGATAATGAATGCGGCCGTGCTTGGTCTTTTCGGTTTCGTTCCAGAAACGCTTGCCGTCCGCACCCACCATGATGACGTTGTAGCGCGTGAAGGCCGGGCCACCCCAGGACGAATCCTTGGGACCCGCCGTCATGTATCCGAACGAAATCCCGGTTTCAGGATTGAGCACGTTGGGATCGGGACCGTTGTTGTTCGCAAGGTTCACCATGCGGGCGTCCACGTCCATCGCCATGACGATGCCGTCGCCCGTATTGAAGCGCGCCCCCTTGGCATACGCAACGGGCGTGTTGGCGAAATTGCGGAACATGTCGGGGTTGTTTTCGTAGCCGCCCGTCGCGAGCACGACGCCGTTCTTGGCGCGGATGTTGACGGTCTTGCCGTCCACGGTCGCCACGACGCCGTGCACGATGCCCGTGTCTCGGTCCTGAAGAAGCTTCACGGCGGGCGCTTCGTACCACACCTCAATGTTGTCGGCGCGTTTGGCGACGTTTTCCTGAATGAGACCGTAGAGACGTCCGTCACCGCCCGGCGCCTTCACGATCGTCAAACCGATCGCCGCGGCGCCCGGATATTCGGGATATTCGGCGTAGTAGCCCTTGTGCGGATTTTCGGCGCCGAGGAACTTCAGATAGTCCACCTGTTTCTTCGCTTCGGCGATGAAGGCCTTGTACACCTCGTCGCTCGGGTTCGTACTCTTTCCGCGCATGAGCTGGAAGTAGCGAAGAATTTCCTCGTCGCTCGCCTTCGTGTCGTCAATCCACATCGCCTGTTGCGCGGCATAACGGCTGTTGCCGCCTTCCTGCCCCTTGGGCGCCTTTTCAAGCAGCAACACCTTGGCGCCCGCGTCCGCGGCGGCAATCGCCGCCGAACCGCCGGCAAAGCCGTAGCCCGCCACCACGACGTCAAATTCCGCGTCCCAGCGAATCGTCTGAAGATACGGGGCCTTTTGCACCACCGCCGTTTCAGACGGCACGGCCGCCGTTCCCTCCACACTGAGGAAACACAGAGGGAGCATCGCAAGAGCGAGTCCCGAAAGTTTGAATGCGTTCATAGCCATCTCCTTTTTTTCTTTCCTGAAAATTCGAAAAGACGTAGGATGAGAGCGAAGTCACCGAGCTCTCAATCGCGCTTAAGCCTAAAGAAGATGCGGAAGAGAAACCGCAAAAGATCTGCGGCATTCTCCGAAGCGTGATTTCGAAAAATACGAAAACACTCACGGGATAACACCGATGTTCCACTTTGATGACAAAGACCTCAAACTGGTGTTGGCGGTCGACCGCTGCGGCAACATCAGCGAAGCGGCACGCACCGTTCACCTGGCCGTCAGTTCCGCGAGCGCCCGGCTCGGGGAACTCGAGTCGCGTCTTGACGTGAGACTTTTCGAGCGGCGCTCCCACGGCGTGCGAACCACGCCCGCCGGCGAGGTGTTCGTTCGGCATGCCCGGAAAATGATTCTGGAAGCCGAAGCGCTCGTCTCCGACACGGAGCGATTTCGCCGCTCCAACACGGCGCTTCGCATCGCCTCCAACGTCAATGCTCTGGCCAGTTTTTTGCCCGGCGACGTCGGACGCTTCATGACTGCGCATCCGGATCTTTCCGTGACGCTCACCCATTTTTCGCGGGCGTCCGAACTCTTGGCGCATGTCGCCCTCGGAGAATCGGATCTCGGCGTCACGGCCTCTCCGGGCGACTTTGCGGGACTTCGCTTTCTTCCTTACGAAACGGACCGTCTGACCGTTCTTTGTCCTCTCGATCACCCTCTGACGAAACTGCACCGCCCCGTTCGCTTTACGGAGGCGCTTGAGTACGAGTACATCGGTCTTACCTCGGACTTTGCGCTCGAACGAATCGTGGAGGAAAAGGCTGCCGAAGCAGGCATTTCGCCGCGCATTCGGATGCGCGTGGGTTTTTACGCCACGGCCCGACTCCTCGTGACGACGGGCGTGGGATTCACGATTCAGCCGGCCGGATGCGTGCCCGCGGATTTTGCGGGCGCCATGCTCGAGCTAGACGAACCCTGGTCCCTTCGCGAACTCAAGCTCTGCGTTCGTGAGGGCACACTTGCGACCAAACCCGAGGTCGGTCTTCTCATCGATTCTCTTCGAGAATGTTCGGCCGAACGCCAAAAGTTGCATTTCCCCACCCAGAACTGAAGCGTCCCCATTTCTTCCGGCCGGTCCGAACGCCGCCCCCGAAAGCGCTTTCCCGACCATAAACAAAGGGCGCCGACTCAGTGCCGACGCCCTTCTTTCAGTTTGCGTGATTTTTCTTACGCGATGCGGGAATAGCCGCCCGCGCGGGTCGATTCGCGCAGATAGCGGTCAAAGTGCATCGCAACGGCGCGCACGAAGATCTTGCCCTTGGCGCTCACGACGAGGCGATCGGGCGTGAGTTCGACGAGTTCGTGACGCACGTACGGCTTCATCTTGCCGAGTTCATAGGCGAAGACGTCCTTGAAGACGATGCCGAAGTGTTCTTCCACATCCTTGAAGTCGAGTTCGAAGTTGCACATGATCTGCATGATCACGTAGCGGCGCATCGCGTCGTCTTCGTTGAGGAGGTAGCCGCGGTTCGTCGCGAGACGGCCTTCGCGGATGGCGGCGTAGTAGTCGTCCAATTCACGCGGATTGCAGGCGTAGGCGTTGCCGATCTTCGAGATGCTCGAGACGCCGAGGGCGACCATGTCGCAGTCGGCCATCGTGGAGTAGCCCTGGAAGTTGCGCTGGAGCGTGCCGTTCTTCTGGGCGATGGAGAGTTCGTCCGTTTCCTTGGCGAAGTGGTCCATGCCGATGTAGCGGTAGCCGTTGGCGGTGAGGCGCTTGATGGCGTCGAACATGATGTTCACCTTCTCGACCGTGTCGGGAAGGTCCGCGGGGAGGATGCGGCGCTGGGCCTTGAAGTGGTTCGGCAGGTGCGCATAGTGATAGAGCGCGATGCGGTCGGGCGAGAGCTCGAGCACCTTGTCGATCGTTTCCGCGAAGGTCGCGCGCGTCTGCTTGGGCAAACCGTAGATCAGGTCCATGTTGACGGACTCGAACCCTTCGGCGCGGGCGGCGTCGATCGTCGCCTTCGTCATTTCGAAGGGCTGGATGCGGTTGATCGCCTTCTGGACGTCGGCGTTGAAGTCCTGCACGCCGCAGGACATGCGGTTCAAGCCCACCTTGCGGAGCATCGCCACCTTTTCGGGCGGGCAGGTGCGCGGGTCGACTTCAATCGAGAATTCCCCCTTGTCGGCGAGCGGGAAGACCTTCGTGATCACCTCCATCATGTGCGCGAACTCGTCGTTCGTGAGGTAGGTGGGGGTGCCGCCGCCGAAGTGGAGCTGCTTCAAGTCCATGCTGCCCGTGATGACTTCCTTCACGAGCTCGGCTTCCTTGCCGATCGTTTCGATGTACTCGGCGCTCTTCGAATGATCGCGCGTCACGATCTTGTTGCAGCCGCAGTAGTAGCAGACGTCGTTGCAGAAGGGAACGTGCACGTAGAGCGACAGATCGGCGGGTTCCTTTTCGTCCTTGCGGCCCGCGAGCGCGCGCTTGTAGTCTTCGACCCCGAAGCCCGCGTGGAAGCGGTCGGCCGTCGGGTAGGAGGTGTATCGGGGCGCAGGCACATCAAATTTGCGCAACAAATCCATTTCGGGCAGTTCCACGCCGCTCGTTTCGGGGTTCGTCATAGTGGGATTCCTTGACTAGAAAGCCTGTTTTCTTGATATGATAATTCGCAAGGCGGAAATCGTTGATTCCGATCAATGAAATCAAAACAAAACCGTGTCACCCGACCAAAGTCGAGCGTCCGCCCCGTCTTTGCGTTCCGGCCATTGTATCGGCGGAAGATTACACGGACATTATTCGGAGAAGCGCCTCCCCCGGGTTGTTTCCCCTTGATTCTGAGCCCCAACCTCCAGAAAAAAAATGAACGTCGTCAACATGTCTTCCCTCCGGGTTGCCTGTTCGAACTGCAACCTGAAAGAATCCTGCCTTCCGAGCGGTCTTTCCCTTCGCGACGTCGAAGCGCTCGACGATCTCGTCGTCACGCGCCGCCGCGTCAAGCGCGGCGAAGTGCTCTACCACGCGGGCGACCGCTTTCAGGCGCTCTACGCCGTGCGGCTCGGCTTTCTCAAGGGCACCGTCATGTCTTCGGACGGACGCGAACAGGTGACGAACTTCTTCATGGCGGGCGAATGGATCGGGATGGACGGCATCGCCAACGGCGTGCATTCCTGCGACGTGACCTGTCTCGAAGACACGGACGTGTGCGTCATTCCCTACGAGCGCATCCAGGCGATGAGCATGCAGGTGCCCGCCATGGGACTGCACTTTCACAAAATTCTCTCGCACGAAATCGTGCGTCAGCACGGCGTCATGCTTCTGTTGGGCTCCATGCACGCCGAAGAACGCCTCGCCGCCTTCCTCCTTACGCTTGCACACCGCTTTGAAGAGCGCGGCTACTCGCGAAGCGAATTCGTGCTTCGCATGACGCGCGCCGAAATCGGCTCCTACCTCGGCCTCAAGCTTGAAACGGTGAGCCGCGTTCTCTCGCGCTTTCATCACGACGGCTGCATCGAAGTCAATCAGAAGCACGTGCGCATTTTCGACCCCGAAGCGCTCCGCGCCATCGTCTCGGGCACGACCGACCATGACCGCGGCACGATCATGATCACGCAGCTCGCGGAGTTGCAGTCGCTCGGCATCGAAAACAACAAGCGCGAAGGCGCCCAGCCCGCGCAACACGGCGAGGAAGCGGGCAATTACGATCTGCGTCGCCTCTTCGAAGAGCGCATGCGCTTGAAGAGAATGCGTCCGATCACGGACGAAGGCGCGTGGCTTGCCGCGCACCGCGTCGACAATCCCCACGACACGCACCACTGATCGAATATCCGCACTCCAGGGAGCTGACCGCACCCGACGGTCGGCTCCCGTCGCAGGGCCCTCGTTCGTCCGACGTCGAAACGAGGGCTTTGCGTTTTCAGGTACCCGTCACCTACCGGGTAGATGGCAGGCAAGTGGCAAGTAACTGCGTATTTTGGGACCAAAATGGCTGGTAACTAGCCACCTACTGCGCACTTGGCCGGTTAGCTACCTCATCGACTCTCCGTCGCCGAAAGAAAAAGGGATGTCCCCGGAGTCATCAGAGGCCCGGACAACATCCCCTTTCGTCGTGTTCGGACGACTTTGAGAGCGTCAGAGATAAGGACGCACGAGGTCGAGCCGGTCGGTGCAGAAGCCATCGACGCCCCAACGCAGAATTTCCTGCGCCCGCGCCGGATCGTTCACCGTGTAGCAGAACATCCAGTAGCCGAGGCCCTTCACTTCCTCGACGAATTCCTTCGTGATGCGGCGGTGGTTGCAGTGAAGCGCCACGCAGCGAAGGTCCTTCAACACTTCGCGCCAGTCGTCGGGAATTTCGTCGCAGAGGAACCCGCGCGGAATGTCGGGCGCGGTCTCGAGCGCCCCGCGAAGGGCGTCGCGCTTGAAGGACGAAAAGAGCGGCGCCGCGGCCGAGACGTTCCCCATGCGGTCGCCTTCGGGGCGCACGACGTCGGCGTAGAGTTCCTTCGTCAGAGCCCCCACCACGCGGCCCGTTTCGAGTTCATGCCCCTTGGCGGGCTTGATTTCGATGTTGAGCCACACGCCGTTGGCGCGGCACCAGCGCACGGCCTGCTCGAACCCGGCGGGCGGGATGCCGCAGTACTGCGGACCGTACCAGCTCCCCGCATCGAGGGCGCGGACTTCGAGCGACGTGAGTTCCGGGACGCTTCGGTCGTCGTTCAAAATCGTGCGTCCGAACTTTTCGTCGTGCATCAGAACGGGGACGCCGTCCTTGGCGAGCATCGCGTCCGTTTCAAAGGCGCGGAATCCCCAGCGAAGGCCCGTGCGGAAACCTTCGAGCGTGTTTTCGGGGGCCATCGTGCCCGCGCCGCGGTGCGCCGTCACGCGCGCGAAGGGCCAGGCTTGTTTCATTTCAGTCATTTTCGACCTCCTTGCAATCGAATTCGCTCATCCTACTTCGGGTCGGACGCGTACGCAAGAGCTCTTTTGCATCCGCCCTTATAATGAACGTTTCCCTCTTTTCGAGACTCGGCCATGCTTTCCCGTCGCGGCATTCTGGCGCTCGGTGCGCTCTCTCTTCTTCCTCTTTCCGCGCTCGCCGCGCGTCCGCGCGTGCGCTTCGTCGTACCGCATCCCGCGGGCGGACCGCTCGACCTGACGACTCGGCTCATCGCCGACGCCGTGGGCGCAAAGTTTGAAAAGGCGCTCGTGGAAAACCGTCCCGGCGCGGGCGGCACGATCGGGATGCGCCGCGTGGCGCGCGCCAAGGGACGCGACACGCAGTTCGTCGTCGGAAGCGTCGCGACGCTCGCCGTGAATCCGCACCTCTTTGCCGACACGGGCTACGACGTGAAGCGCGACTTTCGACCGCTTCGCCTCGTCGCCTCGATGCCGAACGTCCTCGTCGTGCGCCCGGCCTTCTTGAAGGAAACGGGCGTTCAAGACTTCCGCGGTTTTCTCGACTGGCTCAGGACCCAAAAGGCGGTCCCCTACGCGACGGGCGGCGTGGGTTCGGGCGCCCACATGGCCTCCGTTCTTCTCGCCAAGACCTTCGGGCTCGATCTTCTGCACGTTCCCTTCCAGGGGGCGGGCCCCGCGCAGCATTCGCTTCTTTCGGGCCGCACGACCTTTCTCTTCGACAATCTGCAAAACGCTCTCGCGCCGATTCAGGCGGGACAGCTGACGGCGCTCGCCGTCGCGTCGACGAAGCGCTCCCCGCATCTCCCCGACGTTCCCACGGTCGCGGAAGTCACGGGGGAAGCCTTTGACATCGGGACCTGGTACGGGATTCTCGGGAACGCCGCCCTCTCGAACGAAGATGCGGCGCTTTGGACGGAGCGCCTTCGCACTGTGCTCTCCGACGCCGAACTTCGCGCCCGCATCGAAAAGACCGGGGCGGAAGTCGCCGACCTCGAGGGCGAAGACTTCGCGCGCTTCATCGAACAGGAATCCGCGAAGTACGCCGAAATCGTCCGCTTCTCCGGAGCCAAGGTCGAATGACGTCGAGGATCGAAGCCCGCAAGGACTTCTTCGCGGGACTCTTTTTCACCGCGCTCGGGCTTCTGGGTCTTGCGGGCGCGGCGGACCTCGAGTTCGGGAGCCTCGGCGCCATGGGGCCGGGCTTCTTTCCCGCCGTCGTCTCAGGGCTTCTGACGCTCACGGGACTGCTCCTTGTTCTTCGCGGACTCCTGCAAGGCGGCCTACGCGCGAAGGGCGAATCGTTCTCGCCGGGGGCGCCTCTTTTGCTCCTCACGGCCCTCATCCTCTTTGCGCTCCTCCTTGAGCCCCTCGGCTTTCTTCCCGCCGCCTTCACGCTCGTCTTCGTCGGACGGCTCGCGGCGGGCGACGGACGCTGGATCGAAGCCCTCTTTCTCGCGCTGATCCTCACGGCGCTCTCGGGGGTGCTTTTCCTCTGGTGGCTCGAAATGCCCGTGCCGCTCTTTGGCGACGTTCTCACGGACTTCCTTTCGGGAGGCGAAGGTGCTTGAGTCGCTCGCGCTCGGTTTTTCGACGGCCCTCACGGTCGCGAACCTCGGCTACGCCGCCGCGGGCGTTCTCTTCGGGACGCTCGTGGGGGTGTTGCCCGGACTCGGCCCCGTGGCGACGATCGCCATGCTCCTACCCTTCACCTATGCGCTCGAGCCCGCGAGCGCCGTCATCATGCTCGCGGGGATTTACTACGGCGCCCAGTACGGCGGGAGCACCACGGCGATCCTTCTGAATCTTCCCGGCGAAGCGAGCGCCGTCGTCACCTGTCTTGACGGCCACCGTCTCGCGCGGGCGGGCCGCGCCGCGACGGCCTTGTCCTCCGCCGCGATCGCAAGCTTTCTCGGGGGCACCCTCGCCACCGCCGCGCTCGCCTTCTTTGCGCCGCTTCTGGCCGAAGCCGCCTTCCTGCTCGGTCCCGCCGACTACTGCGCCCTCATGATCCTCGGCCTCACGGGCGCGATGGTGCTCGCCCAGGGGAGTCTCCTTCGGGCCTTCGCGATGACGCTCGCGGGACTTCTTGCGGGTCTCGTCGGCACGGACCTGCAGACGGGGGCGCTTCGCTACACCTTCGGAAGCCTGTCGCTTCAAGAGGGCCTCGACTTCGCGGTCCTCTCCATGGGGATCTACGGCGTCGCCGACATCATCGTGAACGTCACCCACCCCGAAGGGCGCGGCGAAGTCGCGCCGAGAGCCGGATCGCTGTGGCCCCGCCGCGAAGAGGTGCGGCCCGTCACGGGGGCGGCCCTTCGCGGCACGGTCCTCGGGACCGTGCTCGGGGCTCTGCCCGGCGGCGGAGCGCTTCTTTCCGCCTTCGCGAGCTACACGCTCGAGAAGAAACTCCCCCGCGGCACGCTTGAGGTCCCCGTGGGCGAAGGAAACCTCCGCGGCGTCGCCGGCCCCGAAGCCGCCAACAACGCGGGCGCGCAGACGAGCTTCATTCCGCTTCTCACGCTCGGCATTCCCCCGAACGCCGTCATGGCGATGATGGCGGGCGCCTTGATGCTCCACGACATGGCGCCGGGCCCGGCCTTTCTCACCGACCACCCGGACCTTTTCTGGGGCCTCGTCGCGTCGATGTGGATCGGAAACGTCCTTCTTCTCTTTTTGAATCTCCCGCTCGCCGGTCTCTGGGCGTCGCTTCTCAAGATTCCCTATCGGCTTCTCTTCCCGGCGATTCTGCTCTTTTGCGCGGCGGGGGTGCTGAGCCTCTCGCTCGAAGCCTCCGACGTTCTCACGCTCGCGCTCTTCGGGCTCGTCGGCCTTTTCTTTGCGAAAACGGGTTGCGAAGGGGCGCCCTTTTTGCTCGGGTTCCTGCTCGGGCCCCTCTTTGAAGAGCACCTGCGGCGCGCGCTTCTTCTCTCGCACGGCGACTTCACGGTCTTTCTCACGTCGCCCGTGAGCGCCGCGGCGCTTGCGGCGACCGTTTTGCTGCTCGCCGCGCTTCTCGGCCCCAACGTGCGGCGTAAGCGCGACGAAGCCTTCGGCGAGTGACCGAAGGCTTCGAAGGGAAAGATCGGATTTTGCCCTGCCGCCTTACTTCTTCGGCAGAATGCGCACTTCCATGCCGACGCGCATCGTAAGCGTGCTCTCGCCCGCCGAAACGGCCGGGGCGGGAACGGCGCTCTTCATCATGACGGCGTCGTTGGCGACGCGGGGCGCCGCGTAGTAGCGGATCGGAGCGCTCGGCGTGTCGCCGATCGTAAGCGAAATCACCTGGCACGCGTCGTCGGTCAATTCAAAGTTCTTCGCGATCACGCCCGCGCGGCGCTTGGCGTCGTTCAGGGCCGCATCGAGCAGTTCCGTTTCGGCCGCCTTCTTGGAGGCTTCCGACACGCGGAAGGTAATGCCGTCGTACTGCATCGTCTCGGCCGCGCCCTTCATGACGTCGCTCACCTTCGTGACGTCGCGCACGGTGACGCGGATCGTCTGCCGGGCGCTCCAGCCGCCGATCATGGAGGTTTCGCCCTCGCGGGCCCGCGTGTAGACGGGCCAGGTCGAAAAGTCCGACGTCTCGACGACGACCGTGTTCTTGTCCCACTTCGCGAGCGCTTCGAGGCCCTTGTTGCCGGCCGTCACCACTTCCTCGGTCACGGCCTCGGGCGTCGCCGCGCGGCGCTCGACCGTAAAGGTGATGAGGGCTTCGTCGTTCGCCACCGTTTTCGTGGCCTCGCCCGAAAGCGTCACGACCACGCCCTGCGGCTGCAGCTGCGGAGCGGCGTGAAGCGTAAGCGGCACGGCGAGAGAGAAAAGGAGAATCGGCAGGGCGGTGCGTCGCATCTTGACATTCCTTCTGACGGTTGAACGAGTGGGAACGCTCACAAACGAGCGCTTCCGTTTTTTCCATCCTAGCCCGTTTTTGCCAAAACAATGTTTTTGGCGGATCAAGGAATGTTGCCAAATGCATCCCCGCCGCTACAGTCACTAAGGCATTGAGCTAGGAGGAACACCTTAGCTCAATAGCGATGGCGCATAACTTTGCCAGATATTCCCGCTCTTCCTCCTCCCCGAAGCCATGGCCGAAAACCCGACGGATAGAATGAAATGAAGGGATTGGTCTTCTCAGAACCGACCCGCGGGTTTCGCAGTGCGAACGCGAAACCCTTTTTTCGTCTCCGCGGCGAGTCGCGACGGAATCGGCGGCGTACGGATTGCTTTCACACTGAAACCCTCGGCAACAAATGCGCCCTTCCTCCCGCGAGGTCTACCCCTCCCCGGAGTCTTCTGCAAACAACGAAAGAGAATAATTTTTATGGCTTCGACTTCCTCCGAATGGAGTTCCCGCTTGGGATTCATCTTGGCTAGCGCCGGTTCCGCCATCGGTCTCGGCGCAATCTGGAAATTTCCCTTCTGGGCCGGCGTCAACGGCGGCGGCGCCTTCATCATTCCCTACATCCTCTTCACGTTCACGATCGGGGTAGCGCTCGTGATAGCGGAAGTCGCCATCGGACGCCGCGGCCGCGGGTCGGCCCTCACGGCCATGAAGCGCCTCGGGGGCCCCTGGTTCGGCTACCTCGGCGCCTTCGCGGTCTTCTCGTCCTTCCTCATCGTCTCTTACTACTCGGTGGTGGGCGGCTGGTGCGTCTCGTATCTCGTCGACGCCTTCACGGGGAACGCCACGTCGACCGATCCGGAGATGCTCAAGAACCACTTCAATTCGCTCGTCTCCGACGGCACGCGCAACACCGCCTGGCACTTCGTCTTCCTGTCGCTCACCTGCGGCGTCGTGATCGCGGGCGTGGAACAGGGGATCGAACGCCTCTCGAAGTACCTCATGCCGACGCTCTTCATCCTGATGCTCTGCATCATCGTGCGCGGCCTCACGCTCCCGGGCGCCTGGGAAGGCGTCGTCTTCCTCTTTGACTTCTCGTTTGAAAAGCTCACGGCCGCCTCGATTCTGAACGCCATGGGCTTCACCTTCTTCTCGCTCTCGCTCGGCGCGGGGATTCTGGTGACCTACGGGTCCTACCTCTCGGACAAAACCTGCATTCCGTCCTCCTCCATGTGGGTGGCCGTGCTCGCCATTCAGGCGGCGCTCCTCGCGGGCCTCATGATCATGCCGGCCGTCTTCGCCTTCGGTCTCGAACCGAACGCCGGCCCGGGCCTCGTCTTCATCACGGTCCCGATGATCTTCGGCTCGATCCCGTTCGGCGACGTCTTCGCGGCGCTCTTTTACATCTGCCTTCTCGTCGCGGCCCTGACGAGCTCGGTTTCTCTTCTGGAAGTCGTGACCGCCTTCCTGCAGAACGAATGGCACCTCTCGCGCCGCACGTCCGTGATCGGCTGCTGGATCTCGCTCTTCTTCCTCGGCGCCGTCTCGGCCTTCTCGTTCGGCCCCTGGAGCGGCTTCACGATTGCGGGACGCAACTTCTTCGATTTCCTCGACTTCATCTGCACGAACTTCTTCATGCCCGCGGGCGGCCTCGCCGTCGCGCTCCTCGCCGGTTGGCGCGCCTGGCCCGTCATCCGTGAAGAAATCGTCGCCGTGCGTCAATACAGCGAAGGCACCGTCAAGCTCATTCACTTCATGCTTTCCTACCTCTCGCCCATCCTGGTGCTCGTAGCCTTCTATCAGGGGATCTTCGGCTGATTCCCTCGGACAAGGAAAGCCTCGTCGGGCGGCGTCCTTCCGAAAGGGAGCGCCGCCCTTTTCGTTCGCCGAGCCGAAGCGGCGAGTTTTCCCTAGTCCCCGGCCAATTCCACGTGCGTACGGGGCTAGAATGACCTCTTACCCTTTTATCCGTACCGAAAACACAAGAAAACGGAGAGCCCTCAGATGGCAGACACTCGAAAAACCTGGTCGAGCCGCATCGGCTTCGTGCTCGCGAGCGCGGGCGCCGCGGTCGGACTCGGCGCGATCTGGAAATTCCCCTACATGGTGGGCACGAACGGCGGCAGCGCCTTCGTCTTTCCCTACATCATCATGACCTTCACGGTCGGGCTCGTTCTGCTCATCGCAGAGGTCGCCCTCGGGCGCGTGGGCCGCGGCGGCATCGTCACGGCCTACCGCAATCTCGGCGGCAAGGCCTGGGTGCCCGCGGGGTATCTAGGCGTCCTCACGGGCTTTCTCGTCTTGTGCTTTTACAGCGCGATCGGCGGCTGGACCCTCTCCTACTTCTGCGACGCGCTCACCGGCACGACCGTCATGCCCGACCAGGCGGCCTTGGGCGAACACTTCGGGCGCCTCACGGCGGACCCGGTGACGGCCATGGGCTTTCAGTGGCTCTTCCTGCTCCTGAACGGTCTCATTCTGGCGCTCGACGTCACGAAGGGGATCGAGCGCGTGAGCAAATTCCTCATGCCGCTTCTCTTCGTGCTGATGCTCGTTCTCATCGGACGGGGCCTCACGCTCCCGGGCGCCTGGGAAGGGGTCGAATACCTCTTTGCCTTCCGTCCCGAAGCCTTCTCCTGGGACGCGATGCTGCAGGCGATGGGCTTCACGTTCTTCTCGCTGTGCGTGGGCTGCGGCTGCATGCTCACCTACGGCTCCTACCTCGACGAAAACTCGAATCTGCTCACGGGCTGCTCGTGGATCGCCTTTTTGGGCGTTCTCGCGTCGCTTTTGGGCGGCCTCATGATCATGCCCGCGGTCTTCGCCTTCGGGCTTGATCCCACGGCGGGCCCGGGCCTCACCTTCATCACGATGCCCGCGGTCTTCTCGCAGATTCCCTTCGGGCAGTTCTTCGCGATCCTCTTTTATCTCTGCATCGTGGTCGCCGCCATCACCTCGTCGGTCTCGATGATGGAGATCATGGTCGCCTTCCTCGTCGACGAACACCGCTTCACGCGTCCCGCCGCGGCGGTGCTCTCGACGGTGCTCCTCGCCGTCGTGGGGGCGCTTCCGGCGCTCTCCTTCGGGGAACTCGCCGACGTGAAGTTCTTCGGCAAGACCTTCTTCGACCTCTTTGACTTCTTCACGAGCAACATTTCCCTTCCCGTGGGCGGCCTCGTGATTCTCTTCCTCGCGGGCTGGTACGCCTGGCCGAAGACGCGCTTTGCGATGGCCGGCAACCGGGAGCGCAGCGCCGCCTGGTTTGCGACGCTTCGCTTCCTCCTTCTCGTTCTCTCGCCGCTTCTCGTTCTCACCGTCCTCGTGACGGGTCTTCTCTGACGGAACGCTCAGGACCGTCGGGCTCGCGCCCGACGGCCTTTCTCATTCGCGACGCTTCACTACAAAAAAGGAAACACCCTCATGTCCGATCGTTCCGTATGGAATTCCCGTCTGGGCTTCATTCTTGCGAGCGCCGGCTCCGCCGTCGGCCTCGGCGCCATCTGGAAGTTCCCCTACATGGCGGGCACCAACGGCGGCTCCGTCTTTCTGATCCCCTACATCATCTTCTCGCTCACGCTGGGGCTTGCGCTTCTCATCGGGGAAATGTGCCTCGGGCGCGCCACGCGCGCGGGCGCCGCGACGGCCTTTCGCCGCTGGGGCGGTCGCTCCTGCGGCTGGATCGGCCTCGTCTCGGTCCTCACGGGCTTTTGCGTTCTCGCCTTCTATTCGGTCGTGGGCGGCTGGTGCGTGCACTACATGATCGAGGCCTTCCTCGGGCGCGGCGTCACGGACGACCCCGCCCTCATGCGCGAAACCTTCGGGCAGTTCGCCTCCGACCCGGTCGACGCGGTCGTCTCGCACCTGCTCTTTTTGGGCGCCACGGCGGGCATCATTCTCTTCGGCGTCGAAAAGGGGATCGAGCGCGTGAGCAAGATCCTGATGCCGCTTCTCTTCCTGATGATGCTCGTCCTCATCGTGCGCGGCCTCACCCTTCCGGGCGCCATGGAAGGGGTGAAGTTCCTCTTTCAACCCAATTTCGAAGCCTTCACGGGCGAAGCGCTTCTGAACGCTCTGGGCTTTTCCTTCTTCTCGCTTTCGGTCGGTTCGGGCTCGATGATGAACTACGGGTCCTACCTGAGCGACGAAACGAAGATCGGCTCGTCCACCGCCTGGATCGTCTTTCTCGCGATGGCCGCCGCGATTCTGGGCGGTCTCATGATCATGCCCGCGGTCTTCGCCTTCGGCCTTTCCCCCGACGCGGGTCCGGGCCTCACCTTCGCGACGATGCCCGCCGTCTTTGCGAACCTCCCCGCGGGACAGCTCTTCGCCGTCGTCTTCTACGTGTGCCTCTTCGTCGCGGCGATCACCTCGTCGATCTCGATCCTGGAAATGAGCGCGCAGTACCTCGTCGACGAACAGGGCTTCCAGAAAAAGAACGCCATCGGTCTCACGACGGGCATCCTCGCCGTTCTGGGCACCTTGAGCGCCCTCTCGTTCGGCGTCCTCTCGGACGTAAAGATCTTCGGAAAGACGATCTTCGACCTCTTCGACTACTCGACCTCCAACATCGGGATGCCGATCGGGGTGCTCGGCCTCGCCATCGTCTGCGGCTGGATCTCCTGGCCGATGACCCGCTCGCAGTTGACGGGCAATCAAAACTGGCCCTCGTGGTTGCTTCAGGGTCTTCGCTTCGTCATGACGATCGTCGCCCCCGTCGTGATCGTCGTCGTTATGTTGCAGGGACTTGGACTTTTATAAAGGTTCTAAGAGAAACGCCTTACGAAGACCGCGGCTTTTGCCGATACACTAAAAAGGCCACTCGGAGAGGCGTTTCCCCATCAACGACCACTTTGAAACGCTTTTTCGGGTAACAGACGTCGGTCTTGAAGCCTTCGCGCCGACTCCGTTTCGGCGCGATTCCGCACGCCACGTCCCCCGGTTGTCAGGACCGGCATCAGGCGCGAAGCGCCGCTTGGCCTACAAAGCCGCGGCGCTTTTTCATCACCGAACATTTTTCAAAAAAAGATAGGATTTTTTATGTCGCAATCAGTAGGCGCATCCGGCTGGGGCTCCCGCCTCGGCTTCATTCTTGCCAGCGCGGGCTCGGCCGTCGGGTTGGGCGCGATCTGGAAGTTCCCTTACATGGCCGGCACCAACGGCGGGTCGGTCTTTATGCTCCCCTACATCCTCTTCACCTTTACGGTGGGCGTTGCCCTCCTGATTGCGGAATTTGCGATGGGTCGTGCCGGTCGTCGCGGCCCGGTCGGAAGTCTCAATGACGTCTGCGGCAAACCCTGGGGGATCTTCGGCGGGATTGGCGTACTGACGGTCTTTCTGATTTTGTCCTTCTATTCCTGCGTCGGCGGCTGGTGCCTCAAGTACATGATCGACGCGATCACCGGCGTCGGGATCATCAAGGATCCGGCGCTCCTGGGCGACCACTTCGGCGGCTTCGTCTCGGACGGCGCCGTCGCCTACGGCTACCTCCTCGCCTTCCTGCTTCTCACGACCGTCGTCGTGCTGCGCGGCATCGAAGCGGGGATCGAAAAGCTCTCGAAGGTCCTCATGCCGTCGCTCTTCATTCTGATGATCATTCTGATCATCCGCGGCGTGACGCTCCCGGGCGGTTGGGAAGGCGTCGAGTACCTGTTCCTCCCCCGTTGGGAAGACTTCAACGGCACGGCGCTCTTCAATGCCATGGGCTTCTGCTTCTTCTCGCTCTCGCTGGGCGCGGGCACCATGATCACCTACGGGACCTACCTCAACCCGAAGGCCGACCTTCCGTCGTCCGTGGGCTGGGTCGCCTTCCTCGGGATCATGAGCTCTATTTTGGGCGGCCTCATGGTGATGCCCTCGGTCTTCGCCTTCAATCTTGACCCGTCCGCGGGTCCGGGCCTCACCTTCGTGACGATGCCCGCCGTCTTCGCGCAGATGCCCTTCGGTCAGCTCTTCGCCGTCTTCTTCTACATCTGCCTGATGGTCGCGGCGCTCACGAGCTCGGTCTCGATGCTCGAAGCCTGCACGGCCCTTCTCACGCAGACCTTCATGGTGAAGCGCAACACCGCCATCCTCGTGACGACCGTGCTCGCCGCGCTCGTGGGTCTTGCCGCGACGCTCTCCTTCGGGGCCTGGAGCGACGTTCTCTTCTTCGGAAAGAACATCTTCGACCTCCTCGACTACGTCACCTCGAACGTCGGCATGCCGCTTTCGACCTTCGGCATCGCGATCGCCGCGGCCTGGGTGGCCTGGAAGACGACCGCCAAGGAACTCCAGTCGGCCCGCACGCTCTCGCCCGCGACCCTTACGACGGTCCGCATTCTGATCGGCGTCGTGAGCCCGCTTTTCGTGCTCGTCGTCGCGGCGGGCGGTCTCGGTCTCTTCTGATCGACGCAACGCTTTCCCTCACGCCGTCCGAAGGTTCGCCTTCGGGCGGCTTTTGTTTGTTCTGACATGGCAACCAACACCCCAAAGGACCGCGCCCTCGCGGCGCTACGCTACGAATGGCGGGCCCACCGATCCGTCTGGATCAGCCTCGCCCTCGCCGTGACGCTTCTGGGCGTCCTCTACGGCGCCCTTGCGGGCGAGCCTCTCAGGGGGCTCTCACTGGGCTTGGGCGCCGCCGCGCTCCTCTACGCCCTTCTTCTCGCCTTTCTCGGCTGGTCGCTTGCCAAAGCCTTCCCGAAGGGCGAAGGCCGCGCGGCCGTGACGGCGCTCCTTCCCCTTCTGCTTCTATTTTCGGCGCTCGCCATGCTCCTCTTCGCCCTCGCGTAAAATGAGGGAATTCCAAAACCGAGGAAAACCGATGACCCCCAAGACCCTGCATTTCGGCGCCTTTTCGCCCACAGGCGGCACGCGCCGCGTCATGCGCGCCCTCATCACGGGAACGCCCCGCGAAGGCTTCGCCATCCGCGACTTTGAATTCACGCTCCCCGAAGAGCGCCGCATGCGCCGCTTCACGGAAGAGGACGCCGTGGTTCTCTGCTCGCCCGTTTACTACGGCCGCATTCCGACGCCGCTTCAGACGAAGCTTCCCTTCGAAGGAAACGGCGCGCGGGCGCTCGCCGTCGTCTCCTACGGGAACCGCGCCTACGAGGACGCCCTTCGCGAATGGCGCGACGTGCTCGAGCGCCACGGCTTCAAGGTCGTGGGCGGGGCCGCCTTCATCGCGCAGCATTCGAACATTCCGACCCTCGCCGCGGGCCGTCCCGACGAACGCGACCGCGGGAGCGCGGCCGAATGCATGAAGGCCTTCCTCGCGAAACTCGCCGACGACGACGACACCCGTCCGACGCTCCCCGGAGGCGACGGTCCCTACCGTCCCTACGGCGCGTTGACGCCCGCTCCGCGCATCGTCGACCCGGGCCGCTGCCACCTCTGCGGCAACTGCGCCGACAACTGCCCGATGGGGATCATCGATCCGCTCGACTTCGTCGTGACGGACCCCGAACTCTGCATCGCCTGCCGCGCCTGCATCAAGAGCTGTCCCGACGGGGCGAGAAACTTCCCGCCCGAAGTCGTCGAAAAGATGGCCCCGCTTCTCGCGCGCATTGAAGAGGCGAACGCCGCACCCAAGAGCCCCGAGTGGTTCTTCTGATTCCGGCGGACCTTTTCCCTTCTTCGAAGCCGAGAACCGATGACCGGCGCTCGGCTTTCTCTTTTCTTCAAAACATGGAACGAACCTTTCCCATCCTTGACGTCGCCCCGACGGGCGCGGGCATCGGCTACCCCGACGGCATCCGCACCTTCGTGCCCGGAGCGCTTCCGGGCGACGTCGTCGCCTGCGACTGGACGCCGCCGGAAAAAGGGCGTCAATCGCAAGTGATCGATCACTTCGAATTCGTCGAACGCGCCGCCAAACGCGCGCCCGAACCCTGTCCGCACCTGTGCGGCACGCCCGCCTGCGGAGGCTGCCCCCTCGGGACGCTTCTCTACCGCGAGCAGTGCCGCCTCAAGGCAAAGCTCCTTCAAGACGCCTGCCGGGCCGCCGAGCGCGAAGACTGGGCCCGACTCGTGACGCCCCCGGAACTCTTCGTGAAGCAGCGCGCCTTTCGCAACAAGGCCTTCTTCACGCCCCTTCGCACGGAAGACGGCATCCGCTTCGGGATGTTCGCGGCGGGAACGCACGAGAAGGTCGCGGTGGACGCCTGTCCGCAGCTCCCCGCCTGGATGAACGAATGCCAGCGCGCCGCCGCGCGAGTGCTCTCCGAAGCGCTCGGCGACGCGCCCGACGCGGTCTACGACGAGACGACGCACACGGGCCTTCTTCGCGGTCTTCTCCTTCGCGAAGGAACGAAGGGCCGCATGGCGGTCTTCGTCGTGAAAGACCTCTCTCCCGAACGCGAGGCGGCGCTCGGAAAACTCTTGGCCGAGGAACTGCGCGGACTGCACCTCACGAGCCTTCTCTGGAGCCGCTACGAAGCCCGCGGCAACCGCACGACGGGCGAGAGCTTCACCGTAATCAACGGAGCCGACCGCATCGAAACGGAACTCCTCGGCAAGCGCTTCTTCGTCGGGCCCGACACCTTCCTGCAGGTGAATCCCTCGGAAACCGAAAGGCTCTACAAAAAGGTTCTCGAGCGCGCCGCCGTCGGCCCCGAAGACAAGGTGCTCGACCTCTACTCGGGCGTCGGCACGATCACGCTCCTTCTCGCGCAGTCGGCCGCGGAGGTGTTCGGCGTCGAGATTTTCGAAGCCTCAGTCGAGGCGGCCAAGGAAAACGCGGCGGCCAACGGCATGGATAACGTCGGTTTTCTCGCTTCGCCCGTCGGCAAGGCGCTCGACAGCCTGCCTTTCACGCCCGACGTGATCGTGGCGGACCCCGCCTTCAAGGGGATGGAGGAAGGCGTTCCCGAACGCCTGGCGGCGCTCGGTGCACGACGACTTGTCTACGTCTCCTGCAATCCGAAGACCTTCGTGCGCGACGCGCTCCTCTTTGAGCGCGCGGGACTGCGCCTCACGACCCTCGAGACGGTCGACCTTTTTCCCGGCGCACTGCACGTCGAGACGGTCGGGACCTTCGAGCGGGTCTGACACAACGGCCGAAAAGTTCAAGGGGCGCGTTCGCGCCCCTTGTCTTTCTGCGGCTCAGCCGCTGTAAAGCCCTTCGCGGTAGCGGTCGGGCTGCAGGAAAAAGCTCAGGGCCTTTTCCTTTCTTCTCGTGCGGAAGAAGTCGGGAAGGCTCGCGAGCACGATCCTCCCGTAGCCCTTCTGCGTCACGCGCACGTCGCAGAGAACGAACATGCCGCGGTCCGTTTCGCTTCGGATCAAGCGCCCCGCACCCTGCTTCAGAGCGATCACGGCCGAAGGCAGCGTCATCGCCGCGAAGGGATGCACGCCCTTCTGGCGAAGCCACTCGCTCTTGGCGGCCGAAATGGGATCGTCGGGCGAAGCAAAGGGAAGCTTGTCGATCACGACGAGCGAGAGCGACTCGCCCTGCACGTCCACGCCTTCCCAGAAGCTCATCGAGCCCACGAGAATGCCGTTTCCCGCCTCGCGGAAGGCTTCGATCAACGCCCCCTTGGGTTTGTCGCCCTGCACGAAGAGCGGATAGCGGTTTCCGTTGGCGTCGAGCCGCGCGCAAAGAAGTTCCGCCGCGTAGTCGACCGCCGCAAGCGACGTGCAGAGAAGAAAGGTTCGTCCGCCCGCCGCTTCGATAAGGGGCCACACGCACTCGACGACGCGCTCTGTATGCTCTCTCGTGTTGTTCGCGGGCGCGGGAAGTTCCGGGAGATAGAAGCAGCCCTGCTCCCAATAGTTGAAGGGACTCGGCCACGAGAAGGCGGGCGTTTCTTCGGGCAAACCGAGCTGTCCGCGGAAGTGCTTGAAATCGCCTCCCGAGGAGAGCGTCGCCGACGTGAAGATCCAGGCGCCGCCCACGCGGTTTTTCATTTCCGAGAAAGCCCCCGCGACGCTCAAGGGCGTATTCGTGAATCGCGTCCCCGTAGCGTAGGATTCGAGCCACCGAACCGACGGAACGCCCGGCACGGGCGAGAGGTCGACCGAAGCCGGAGCTTCCTTGGGCGTCATCGCCTCTTCGCGAAGCTTCAGCACCTCCTCGTCTTCCGTCGGAGGGAAGGGAAAGTCTTCGGGAACCGTCATGAAGGGGCGCCAGGACTCGGCTTCGAGCAGAATCCTGTCCCAAGTCTTCGCCGCGGCCGCGAGCTCTTCGTCTCGCTCCTTGGCGTTCCCGAGGGCTTTGGAGACCACGCCCATTTCCTTGAGGAGCCCCAGGAAGGCGGGAACGATGCGCGGGAAAAGCGGCATCGACGCGATCGACTTCTTGTCGCGGGTTTCAAGTCCCGCCGACTCGAGACTCACGCGAAGCGCCGAAATCGCCGAATTCATTCGGGTGCGAAGCTTGCGCCAGTCCGCGCAGTCCGCCGCCTCGGCGATCCCGCGGTCCTGAATCCGCTCCATCGCGAGTTCGATTTCTCGCGTCGAAAAACTCGTCGCAAAGAAGTCCGTCGCAATCGAGGGGAGCTGATGCGCTTCGTCCATGACCGTGAGGTCGACCGACGGGAGCATCCCTTCGGCGCCCTCCTCCATCGTCATGGCCGAGAGATAGAGATGGTGGTTCACCACCACGATCTGCGCGCACTTCGCGCGGTCGCGTGCGCGGCGCAGGAAGCATTCGTCCGCGAAGGGACAGTCCTTGATCCCGAGACAGCTCTCGACCGTGCTCGTCACCATGGGCCAGAGCGGATCGTTGTCGGGGACGTCGGGAAGTTCCGCGCGGTCGCCCGTCTGGGAAATCTTCGCGAAGCGCTCGATCTTGCGGAGCTTCTCAAAGGAATCCCGCTCGGGGAGGTATTCCTCCCCCTTCGTACGCTCCAAGTGATGGTGGCAGATGTAGTTGGCGCGGCCCTTCAGGAGCGCCGCGTCGAAGGTGATGCCGAGGGTCTTGCGAAGAATCGGCAGGTCCTTGCGAAAGAGCTGGTCCTGAAGGGGTTTGCCCGCCGTCGAAATGATGACGCGCTTTCCCGCCAGGAGCGCGGGCGTCAGATACGCGAAGGTCTTCCCCGTGCCCGTCCCGGCTTCGGCGATGAGGGTCCCCTCCTTTTCGATCGCGTCGGCCGCTTCTTCGGCGTAGGCGATCTGCGAGGGGCGTTCATGAAATTCCCGGCGTCCCTTCGCAAAGGGGCCTTCGGCCGAGAGCGCGATGCGGGTGCGCTCCCGCAGGGGGCGATTGATGTCGAAGATCGGATTCGAAGCCATCAGAAATATCCCTCAAGACCCGAATCCTTGTTGCGGCGGCGCTCTTCGAGGCGTTCCTGGGCGGCGCGGCGCTCTTCGATCGTCTTATTGAGTTCGCGGCTTCGCTCGAGACGCTTTTCACGGCGCTTCTCGGCCATCGCCTCGGCCTTTTCCTGACGGGCCTTGGCACGGGCCTGCTTTTCTTCGTAAGCGGCGAGATTCGCCTCTTCCTGCGCTTCGCGCGCGGCCGCCTCGGCGCGGCGCGCCTCGACTTCGGCGGCGCGGTCGTTCGAAAGCGTCACGGGTTCGGACGCATCGCGGCGGCGGTCGCCGAGACTCATCGGTTCGGAGGGCGAGCGCTCGCTTCGATTGAACTGCACGGGCTCGGAGGGCGCGCGCGGCGTCTTGGGCGCGACCTTCATGGGTTTCGACGGCTCCTTCACGGTCGCGGGCGCGATGTCCATGGGCTTCGAGGCCGGACGCGCAACGCGGCGCTCCTTGAGGCGCTCGACGTTGAGCGCATGACGGTAGTCGTTCACCTTGATCACGATCTGATTGATTTCGCGGCGGCGGTCGTTCGCCTTGTCGCGGCCTTCCTTGATGCAGCTGTTCACGAAGAAGCGTTCGCTGCAGTAGGCCTCCACGTCCTTCATGGCGCTCTCGAGCCCGCGAAGTTCCGCTCGGGCGGCTTCCGAGACGTCGTCGGCTTCCTTGGCGTCGCGGAAGGTTTTCGCGTCCTTCCACTTTTCATAGAAGCTTCGGTCTTCCAGAACGGTCTGCGCCTTCTCGTAGGCAATTTCGAGAGGATCCTTGTCGGACGCCTGCGAAAGCGCGGGCGCGAGAAGACAAATCGCAAGAAGCGGGAGAATCGGACGGATCATGGGTGGGAAAAGTAGAAAATTCAGCGTGCGGGAGAGTCTAGCAAACCGCTCCCGCACGCGACAAAAGAAGAGTCGGCGGGAAAGTCTCAACCTTGGATTTCTTCGACGACCACCGACATCGGCAGACGGCTCTTCGGACGGCGCGCGTTCGAGTCGTTCGGATCGCGGTGCCCCAGGGCGACCATCATCACGGTGCGCAGATTCTTTTCGTCAAAGCCGAGAATGCGGTCGGCCTCGTCGAATTCCGCCCCTTCGATCGCCGTCGTGTCGACGCCGATCAGCGCGGCCGTGTAGAGGAGAAAGCCGAGCGCGATGTAGGCCTGCGCCGTCGTCCACGCGCGAAACGCCTCGGGCGTGCCGTTGTTGCGGTCGGTGAAGCGGCGGCGACCCGCGTCGCGGACCGCTTCGGGCATGTCGGCGGGGAAGCGCCCGTCGGCCGTTTCCTGCTCGAGAACCGCACGGAGATGCTCTTCGGTCGGGGTCTTCGGGACGGCGAAGACAATGAGGTGCGAAGCGTTCTTCACGCGCTCCTGATTGAAGTCCATGACGGCGGGCATGAGGCGCGCGCGGGCTTCCGGAGTCTTCGCGACGAAGAACTTCGTGTACTGACCGTTCACCGAGGTGGGCGAGAGGCGCAGCGCTTCGAGAAGCACCGCGAGGTCCTCGTCAGAGACCGGACGGCTCGCGTCGTAGTGTTTCGTCGTGTAGCGCGTGCGAAGGAGCTGAAGGACGTCTTCACGGTTCATGATGATGCTTCTCCTCAAGAAAAACGGATGCGTTTCATTTTAACGGCGCCGTGCGCTACACTCGCGTTTTTCCCACTCCCTGTTGCATTCCGATGCCTATTTCCGAAACGCTCGCCGAGCGCCTCGTCCAGCTCTCCGGCGCCTCTCTGCCCTCCGATCGTCCGCGCATCGTCATCGACACGAACGTGCTCCTCGATCTTCTCTTCTGGCACGACGCTTCGGCCGAACCGCTTCGCCGTGCGCTCGAAGAGGAACGTCTTGCCGCGGTCTTTGACGACGAAGCGCTCAAGGAGGCGGCGGAAGTGTTGGGCCGTCCCAAATTCCTCGCGGGCGACGACGAGGCCGTTTTTGCGTTGCTCGAAGCCTGGAGCCGGAATGCGCAGAGGGTCTCCGAAGAGGCGGTGGCCGCCTCTGCGAAGACCCTTACGGTGCGTTGCCGCGATCCCCTGGATCAGAAGTTGCTCGTGCTCGCTGCGGCGGCGGGCGCCTCGTGGCTCGCGACGAAGGACAAGCTTCTCTTCAAGGCGGGAAAGAAGCTTCGGCGCTTCGGCGTCGAACCGATTCGCCCGGCGGACTTCGCTCTCCTTCTCAGAGAACGCCCGAACGGTGGAGAAGCCCCCAGACCGTGACGCCCACCCAGAGGAGGAAGGCCGCGAAGACGAGAGCGATCCCGATCTGCATGAATCGGCGCATCGCTTACTCCTGCGCTTCCCGGGCGGTTTCGGAGAGCTTGTCGCCCGCCTTGCCGATCGCCGTGCTCACGTGGTCGGCGCCCTTCTTCAAGTCCTGACCGAGGCCTTCCATGGTCTGGCAGCCTGCGAGAAGAATGCCGGCGGCCGCGGCCGCCACGATGATCAATTTGCGCATGTCCGGTTTTCCTATTGGTTGGTGTGAATGAAATGGGATCAGCCGAAAAGCGCCGTGAGGTGCGCCTTCCAGCGTTCGAGATCGGCTTCGATCCGCGGGTTCTTCAGGACGTCGTTTGCCATGAAGCTCGCAAGCGGCCGCATCCCGAGGAACTGCAGGGTTTTGTGCAGGGGCAGGAAGACGCCGTCGATGCCGCGCCCTTCGAAAAAGTCGCCCGGTTCGTCAAAGGCTTCCTTCGGTGCATTCCAGGTCGAAGAGAGCAGATAGCGCTTCTCCGTAAGAAGACCGCCTGTACCGTAGTTCTTCGTCGGTTCCGTGCGCGTACGCCCGTCCCCGCGCGTAAAGCCGCCGGTCGTAAAGACCTCGTCCTCGTAGCGCTTCAACTGCCAGGGCGGGCTCATCCACCAACCCGGCGTCTGAATGACGAGCACGTCCGCGGCGCGGATCTTTTCGTGCTCCTCTTCAACCTTCCAGTCGCCGCCCACTTCCGTCACGGCCACTTCGTGTCCGAAGGCCTCGAGCGTTTCCCTGGCGACCTTCGTGAAGAGATGATTGAGCGCGCCCCCTTGGCCGTGAAAAGCACAGCCGGCGTCGAGAATCAGAAACTTCATGATTTTTCTTCTCCCGTCTTTTCCTGTGGAACTCCGATCCATCCCGAGGCATCGTCCTCGGGACGATCGATTTCCGTCATTTTACGGGCCATCACGTTCTGACGGGTCCGCATCTTTCTGAGGCTTGCCTGCGCCTCGTCGAATTTCTTCGAAACGTGCTCGAACTGTTCGCAAAAGAGTCCGAATTCCGCCTTGACGTCCCCAAGGAGCCGCCAGATTTCGGCGGAACGCGCCTCGATCGCGAGCGTGACGAACCCCATCTGCAGACTGTTGAGAAGCGCCGCGAGCACCGTCGGTCCCGCGGGCGTGATGCGGTAGTCCTTCTGCAGGCGCTCGAACATCCCGTCGGTGCGGAGCACTTCCGCGTAGAGCGACTCGGACGGCAAAAAGAGGACGGCGAATTCCGTCGTCACGGGCGGGCGCACGTACTTCTCGCGAATCGACTTCGCCTGCGCGAGTACGGCCTTGGCAAGGGCTCTCTGGGCGGCGTCTTCGGCCGCGCGGTCGGACGCTTCGCGGGCGGCGAGGAGCCGCTCGAAGTCCTCCATCGGGAATTTCGCGTCGATCGGAAGCCAGCAGGGTTCGCCCTCGACGAGGCCGGGGAGCTTCACGGCGAAGTCCACCGCCTCGCGCGAGGCGGGATCAAGCCGCACTTGGGAGGCAAACTGCTCGGGCGCGAGGAGGTCCGAGAGAAGACGCGCGAGCTGCACTTCCCCGAAATTTCCTCGGGTCTTCACGTTCGTGAGCACCCCCTGAAGGTCCCGGACGCTCTGCGCCATCTGCCGCATTTCGCCCAGTCCCTTCTGTACGAGGCCGAGTTTGTCGTCGACCGTGCGAAAACTCTCCGTCAAACGTTCCGAGAGCGTTCGGTCGAGTTTTTCCGCTACCGTCTCGCGGATCTTCTCGAGCTTTGCCTCGTTGCCGAGCGTGATTTTTTCGAGCGCTTCCGAAAGACGTCCCTCCATCTGCCGGCTCTGCGCGCCCTGCAGGTCGCTCAACTCCCGAAAACGGGCCTCGAGCTGCGCGAGCGTCGCTCGCACGGCGTCGGTCATGCCGTTCACCGCGACGAGCCCGGACTTCTGGGCTTCTCCCATGTGGTGAAAATACTGCGTGAGGGTCGCCACCTGACGCTGCTCCAGGGCGCGAACGGTTTCCCGCAGCCGCTCTTCGCGCGCGAGCACGGCGTCCGAGACCTGGTCGGCCGCGATTTCGGCGTAGCGCCTCACGGAAAAGCTCCGCACAAGGAGAATGGCGAGCAACAGGACGGCAAGGGCGGCGAGGCCCGTCAGGACCCAGAGAAGCGTTTCGGTCGTCACGATCAAGGTTCGGGAAAGTTATTCGGCGCGGCCGCGTCGGCGCAGGCCCCGGACGATGCGCGGATAGGCGTTGCGGAAGGTATCGGCGATGCCTTCTTTGGGATCTTCGTCCTCTTCGAGGCCTTCCGTCTTGGGTTTCTTCGGCTTTTCCGCCGCGTCCGCGGCGGCGGCCGCCAGGCAGAAGCTCGTCGCAATCGTGTCGCTGACGACCGTGACGTTCGAAAGGTCCGCAAAGGCCTCTTCGCTGTCGAAGTGTTCGGTGCGGATGACGACGGGAAGGCCCGGATTGAGGTCCGACGCAAGCTTTGCGATGTGGCGGCTCTTCGCGACGGACTCGCCCGTCACGACGAGGACCGCGGCCGACGTGATGCGCGCCTGCACGAGGAGCATCGGGTCGGTCGGATCGCCCGTGAGGAACGCGATCGTCTCGCGCGAAAGATCGACGTCGTAGTCGGACTCGCGCTCGGGCGAAATGAGTACCACCGGGAACTTGCGCTCGATGAGGCTTTCGACCACGCCCGGGACGCGTTCGTCCATTCCGATTACGATCGCTTCGCCGCCGCGGCGAAGGGGCTTCGCGGTCGCGGGTTCTTCGTCGTGACCGATCGTGGGAATCGCGCGCGAAGCGGCGTGCCGCGCCCAGGACCAGCGGACCACGAAGCGGTTCGTCAGGAGCGGAATCAGGCGGAAGACAAAGGGGTTGAGCGCGATCGTGAGGATCGACGCCCCTACGATGAGGCTCATCACCTTGCTGTCGGCAAGACCCAGCGCAATCCCTTGTCCCGCGACAATGTAGGAGAATTCACCGATCTGCGCGAGGGAGGCGGCCACGGTGAAGGCGGTCTTGAGCGGCCAGCGCAGAAGAAGCACGAGGCCGAAGCTCACGCTCGTCGTGCCGCACAGAATGATCGCGACAATGAGAAGGATTTCGTAGGGGTCCTCCATGAAGATGTGCCAGTCGAGCATCATCCCCACCGAAACGAAAAAGAGGACCGAAAAGGCGTCCTGCAGCGGCAACGCGTTCGTCGCGGCGCGCTTGGCATAACGGCTCTCGCGCATCACCATGCCGGCCAGAAAGGCTCCCAGAGCATAGCTCACGTTGAAGAAGACGCCCGCGGCGTACGCGATGCCGAGCGCGAGCGCGAGGACCGCCAGCGTGAAGAGTTCCCGCGAGCCCGTCATGGCGACGCGCTTCAAAATGAAGGGGATGATGCGGCGGCCGCCGCCCAGCATCAGAAAGGCGAAGAGCGCCACGCCCGCCAGCGTCGAGAGAACGTTCCCCACGATCGCCCGTCCGTCGACGGGACCGCTCGAGAGCATGACGGACGCAAAAGGCGGCAAAAGCACGAGGATGATGACCGTCACGAGGTCCTGCACAATGAGCCAGCCCATCGCGACGCGGCCTTCGGGCGCGTTCGTGAGCTTGGCCATCTCGAGGGCCTTCGTCACCACCACGGTCGACGCGCAGGAGAGGGTCAGACCGAAAAGCGTCGCGCTTCCCGCGCCCCAGTCCCAAAAGCCCCAGGCAAAAAGCGCGCCCAGCAGGATGATGAGGAGCATCTGCAAAAGCGCTCCCGGGAGAGCCACGCCCTTTACGGCCAGAAGATCGCGCACCGAGAAGTGCAGGCCCACGCCCACCATCAGGAGCATCACGCCCACTTCGGCGAGCTGCTCCGTCACTGACCGGTCCACCGGCGGGAGCCACGGGAAAAACTGCACGAAAACGCCCGAAAGCAGATAGCCGACCAGGGCCGGCATCCTGAAGTAGCGTTCGGCCAAATACCCGAAGACGAGCGCCAAACCGAAGGCGCCGACAAGGCTGGTGACGAGCGGGAGATTCTGCATGCGAACTCGATGGAGAGAGGCGTCGAAAAAAGGAGGACTATATTACAGCAGAAATTTTCGACGGCTTGGCCAGCAATGGCGCCGCCGCAGGGAAAGTTGGCCCCCCTTCCTCCTCCTTGGCGTTGTCGCCCGTCCTGAAAGACTTCCCGCGCAAGACCTCTGCCCTGCGTTACCGACAACCGACAGAGTGTTTCCGTTGGTTACGCGCAAGACGTCGGAAAAGAGAAAAGCCCCGGCGGGCGGAAAACCCGTCGAGGCTTCGAGTGTACGTCCGAACAAGCGGAATCAGTTCGTCGGAACCTTGCCCGCAACGCCCTGAACGAAATAGTTCATGTTGAGGAGTTCCTGATCGGTTGCGACCTTGCCTTCCGGAACGACGGTCTTCCCTTCGTTCGTGACGATCGGGCCCGTGAACGGATGGAATTCACGCTTTTCCATCTTCGCCATCGTGGCGTTGATGTCGTCCACCACGGCCTTCGGAGCGTTCGGCGTGACGGCTTCGAGCGCGATCATGTGCTCAGGCGCGCCGCCCCAGGTCGGCGTGTTGTTCCAGGTGCCGTCGAGGACCATCTGGATGCGCTTCGTGTAGTACTCGTCCCAGAGGTGCACGACGCCCGCCAGGAGCATCGTGGGCGCGGCCTTCTTCATGGCGGAATTGTAGGAGATGACCGGAACCTTCGCTTCTTCGCAGGTGGCGGCGACGGCGGTCGAATTCGTGTGATGCGTGATCACGTCGGCCTTCTGACCGATGAGAGACTTCGTCGCGTCGGTTTCCTTGCCCGGATCGTACCAGGAGGAGGTCCACACCACGCGGACTTCAACGTTCGGATTCACCGAACGGGCGCCGAGCGTGTAGGCGTTGATGCCGCGCAGCACTTCCGGAATCGGGAAGGCGGCGACGTAGCCGAGGATGTTCGTCTTCGTCGTGGCGCCCGCGAGCTTGCCGGCGAGGTAGCGGCTTTCATAGAAGCGCGCCGTGTAGTTCGTGACGTTCTTGTCGGTCTTGTAGCCCGTGGCGTGCTCAAAGATCACGTCCGGGAATTCCTTGGCGACCTTCATGAGCGAATTCATGTAGCCGAACGACGTCGCGAAGATGAGCTTGTTGCCCTGCGTGGCGAGGTCGCGGATCACGCGTTCCGCGTCGGCGTTTTCGGGAATGTTTTCCAGCCAGGTGACCTTGATCTTGTCCCCGAAGTGCTTTTCGACGGCCTGACGGGCCTTGTCGTGTTGGGAGGACCAGCCTTCTTCGTTGGCCGGGCTCACGTAAACGAAGGCCACCTTGAGGGGGCCCGAAGCGTCCACCTTGGCGGCGGGGGCGGACGAAGCCGCCGGGGCGGGCTGAGCCGTCTTCGGCTCTTCCTTGCCGCAAGCCGTCAACAGAAGCGCGGTGGCCGAAGCCACGGCGACCTTGATCAAAGTACGCTTTTGCATCAAAGATCTCCAAGGAGAAAGGTGAAAAATTTTGCCCCGTATTGTAAGGAAGATCCCTTACTCGTAGAAGGGAAAGAAGTCTCTTTTACCTTTACGGGAAGATAGTTTCGACACAAAAGGGAGCCCGAAGGCTCCCCTTTGCGGTTCGTCCGGATCTCAGTGGTTCGGTTGGAAGGGTTTTCCGAGCGAGGCCGGGACGTTGAGGCGAATCCACTCGGGATTGCGCGAGATGAGCACCAAAACGAGAATCGTCGCGAGATAGGGCGTCATCGACATGAACTGCGGCGGCACGTCGATGCCCATCCCCTGAAAGGCGAACTGCAGCATCGTGACGCCGCCGAAAAGATAGGCGCCGAAGATGACGCGCGCCGGGCGCCAGGTGGCGAACGTGACGAGCGCGAGCGCAATCCAGCCGCGGCCCGCCGTCATGCCTTCCACCCAAAGCGGCGTGTAGACGAGCGACAGGTAGGCGCCCGCCAGGCCCGCCATGGAGGCGCCGAAGACGACCGCGTAGAGGCGGATGCGGCGCACCGGGTAACCGAGCGCATAAGCCGATTCGGGCGACTCGCCCACGGCGCGCAGAATCAGACCGCCGCGCGTCTTGAAGAGGAAGTACCAGACGAGCGCGAGAAGAATCAGCGCAATGTAGACGAAGGCATGAAGCGAGAAGAACGCGGGCCCGAAGAAGGGAATGTCTTCGAGGAAGGGAATCCCCAGGGGCGCGCGGGACGGCAACGCCGCCCCCTGCATGGGCTGTCCGATGAAGGCCGAAAGCCCCGTGCCGAAGAGCGCGAGCGCCAGACCCGCCGCGTACTGATTCGCGTGAATGCCGATCGTGAAGAAGGCGAAAAGGAGCCCGAGGAGCATGCCGACCGCGAAGCCCGCGGCAAAACCGAGCGCGAAGCTTCCCGTCGAGAGCGTCACGCCGAAGCCCGTCACCGCGCCCATGAGCATGATCCCCTCGATGCCGAGGTTCAGGACACCCGACTTCTCATGGATGAGAATGCCGACGGCGGCGATCAGAAGGGGCGTTCCCGCGTTGAGCGTGGAGGAAATGATCGAAGCCAAGAGTTCCATTTACTTTGCCTCCTTGAAGCCCACCCAACGGAGGCGGTAGAGAATCATCGTGTCGCAGGCGAGGATGAAGAAGAGCAAGAGGCCCTGATAGACGCCCGTGATCGAGGCGGGCAGGCCCAGACGGCTCTGCGCGAGTTCACCCCCGAGGTAAAAGAGCGCCATGATGAAGGCCGCGGGAATGCAGCCGAGCGGCGCAAGGCGTCCGACGAAGGCCACGATGATGGCGGCAAAGCCGTAGCCCGGGCTGATCGTGGGCGTGAGCTGCCCCAGGGGACCCGTCGCTTCGATGCCGCCCGCAAGACCGGCGAGCGCACCCGAAATCAGCATCGAGGCCCAGATGAGGTGACCCGGACGGTAGCCCGCATAACGAGCAGCAAGGGGCGCCATGCCGGAAATCTTGAATTGGAAGCCGAGCGCCATCTTGTCCATCAGGATCCAGATCCCGAAGGCGGAGATGAGCGCGAGAAGCGCGCCCGCATGAAGGCGCGTGCCTTCGATGAGAACGGGAAGGAGAGCCCCGGAATCAAAAAGCCGCGTCTGCGGGAAGCCGAAGCCCTGCGGATCGCGCATCGGACCCTGTACGGCCCAGGCAAGCAACAACTGCGCCACGTAGACGAGCATGAGGCTCACGAGAATTTCGTTGGCGTGGAAGCGGTGACGCAAAAGCGCCGTAAAGCCGCCCCACACGGCGCCGCCGAGAGCGGACGCGAGCATGACGAGGATCACGAAGGCGGGACCGGTCGTCGAGTCCGCGCACAGCGCCACGGCGCCGCCCGCGATCGCGCCCGCGATCAGCTGCCCTTCGGCGCCGATGTTCCAGACGTTTGCGCGGAAGCACACCACGAGCCCCACAGAGCAGAGGAGAAGCGGCGTCATCTTGACGGCGATTTCCGTCCACCCGCGCACGGTCGCAAGCGGTTCGACAAAGAAGGTGCGAAGCGCCACGATCGGATCCTGTCCGAGAAGCGCAAAAAGCACGGCGCCCGTAAGGACCGTCAGAAGAAGAGCCGTGGCGGGACTCACCCAGCGCAGAGAGCGGGCGGGCTCGGGCCGCGCCGTCATTTGAATGGGAAAGTTCATGCCGCCTCCTCGTTGCTGGAATTCTTATGACCCGGGCCGCCCGGCCAGAGACCGGACATCCACCGGCCAACCTCTTCGATGTTGAGACTTTCCTTGGGCACGGCGGGCGAGAGATGTCCCCGATACATGACCGCGATGCGGTCGGAAATTTCAAAGAGCTCGTCGATTTCTTCCGAAACGACGATGATCGCGGCGCCCTCGCTGCGAAGACGCATGAGCGAATTGCGGATGACGGCGGCGGCGCCCACGTCGACGCCCCAGGTCGGCTGATTGACGAGGAGCACCTTGGGACGCTGAAGGATTTCACGGCCCATGATGAATTTCTGCAGGTTGCCGCCCGAGAGACCGCCCGCGTGCTTTTCAACCGAGGGGGTCTTCACGTGGAAGCGCTCCACGACCTTTTCGGCGAAGTCGCGCGCCTTCTTGCGAAGGATGAAGCCCTTTTCCACGAAGTCGTCGCCCGTGAGATAGGTGTTGACGCGAAGGGGAAGATCGGGAACCGCGGCGTGACCGAGACGCTGTTCGGGAACATAGCGCAAGCCCAGGGCACGACGCTCCTTCGTGTCGAGGTGACCGACGGGCTTTCCGAAGAGTTCGACCGACTTGGAATCGGCACGGTACTCACCGCTCGCCGCAGACATGAAGCGCGCCTGGCCGTTCCCGGAAATGCCGGCGATCCCGACGATTTCCCCGGCGTGCACGCTCAAGAGAATGTTCTGAATGCCGCACACGCGCTGTGTGCCCGGCGCCGAAAGGTCGATCAGGCGGAACACCACGTCGCCCGGCGTACCTTCTGCCGCGCGAACGACCGGAGGTTCCTTGCCGATCATGAGGCGCGCGAGCGAATCTTCCGTTTCTTCCTTCGGATTGACGGACGCGACGATCTTGCCGGAGCGAAGCACGACGCAACGGTCGGCGAGTTCGCGGATTTCGTCGAGTTTGTGCGAAATGAAGAGAATCGAAACGCCTTCCGATGCGAGTTTGTGCAGCGTCACAAAGAGCTTTCGCACGGCCTGCGGCGTCAGAACCGAGGTCGGTTCGTCCAGGATCAGGAGCTTCGGGCGCGTCATCAAAGCGCGAATGATTTCGACGCGCTGACGCTCGCCCATGGAGAGGTCGTGCACCACCGACTCGGGATCCACTTCGAGACCGTAGTTTTCGCCGAGGCGACGCACTTCCGAGGCGATTTCCTCGAGCGTCATCCCCTTGGCAAGGCCCAGCGCAACGTTTTCCGTCACGGTGAGCGTCTCGAAGAGCGCAAAGTGCTGATGCACCATCGCGATCCCCAGATCGCGCGCCTCCGCAGGGCTCGACACGGCCAGGGGAACGCCGTCGAAGACGATTTCCCCTTCGTCCGGCGTCGTCGCGCCGTAGATGATTTTCATGAGCGTGGATTTGCCGGCGCCGTTTTCGCCGAGGACGGCCAAAACTTCACCCGGAGCGATTTCCATGGACACGTGATCATTGGCGACGATGCCCGGATACCGCTTGGTAATGTTGCGTAGCTGGAGGCGTGGTGTCATCACAACCGAAGAATTTGGGAACGACAAAGAGGCACAGCAAGCCTTTTCGACTCAAGCTGCGCCACGGAGCGAAATCATCGAGGTCCAGAAGTCGGACCTGATTTTCTCGGTTGCACCGCATTCTAGGGGATTCAGCCCCCGCCTCGGGGCGGTTTTGTCATGATTTCGTCACGCTTTTTGCTTCACGTGAAGACAAATACCCTCTTTAAACTTTTTGCACGATGACTCTTGACAAAACCCCTTGCCTCAAGATAAAATTCACTTCTCTTTTGCGCGGCTGTAGCTCAGTTGGATAGAGTATCTGGCTACGAACCAGAGGGTCGTGGGTTCGAATCCTGCCAGCCGCGCCACAATTTACATAGAGCGGAGAAGTGGCAGAGAGGTCGAATGCACACCCCTGCTAAGGGTGCAGGTCCACATAAAGGGCCTCGGGGGTTCGAATCCCCCCTTCTCCGCCACCGCATCAAGCTCTCTCAGAGTCAATCTGAGGGAGCTTTCTTTTTGCGTATCATCTGAAATCCCGTCACCGTCTCGATGGCCGGGGTCAAGGTCTTTTCCCACAGGACATAGCCCGGACTTTTCACTCGGCTCTCCACGATCAGCATTCCTGATTCCGGCGTACAAGATTCCAACAGTTGTAAAACCACCTTACGAGCCAAAGCATCCGCGACGCTTGAGACGAAAACATTTGGTTTTGGCTCAATGAACCACAGTTTCATTTTCCCTCGAACCGCATCCGGCAAATTCTCAGCGATTACAACTAACATCCCAAATCCTTAAAAATCGCTTCCAGATCTTGAGACAATTTCGACAGTAGATCAAAATCTACAGCCCTTTTAGTAAACTCCTCCACCAAACATACGCTTGTTATCTTTTCCATTTTACTTGCCAACATAAAAGCCAGATCAATAGTAAGAAACTCTTTATACAAATCAGAAAGATCATAAACAAAGGGAAGAGGCGATCCAGAATGAATAAAACCAATTCTAGGATCGTAACCATGTGCAATCACCGAAGATGTAATGACCGCATACAACAGGGAGTTAGCGTGAGTCAGAAAACGATTCACCTTATCGCTTGCCTCCATCTTTCCGGGAATGTACCGTCTACCGTTCCACGGAACCCCATACTCTTCAGATTTACCAGCGTATAAGGCCCTCACTCGAACTCCTTCCATCCCCATCAGTGTCTGCAAAGACTTCCCTTCAAACAACTCATTCGGAAAACGCTCGGAGAATAAGCGTTTAGCCACCGTCAATCGAGTTTCTGGATCTGTTGCACATCGAATCTGTTGCAGAAGATTTCGAGTATCTGCCGTTGGCGTCAGTCCTGATGCATAGAAGCGCAAACTGTCATCACCAACCCAGCAAATTGTTGTATTGCTCGAACTGATCGCCTTAACCGCTTCATGTGTCACAGTGGTTCCTGGACCAAGAAGAATTGTAGCGATCGTTGCAACTGGAATTGCATAGATATCACGGTTTGCTCCCACCCATTTCACACTACTGTCATCAACCTCGATTCTTCCATGTTCAAAATACAATAACGGATATCGATCTTTATTTTGCGGGAAAAAGTCCCTCGACAATTTGAAGATCACCTTTCTCAAAAACAATCTCCTTTCATTACGCCATCTTCAAACAAAATCAACGTACACCCCCGCTTGCGCGAGGAAAAGTTCCGCACCCGCCCGTGCAATAGCAACAGATTGAAACACCCCCGCTTACGCAGGGAAGGCTTCTCGCTCCACTGAATCCAGCTGCCAGAGTTAGAAACACCCCCGCTTAGGCGGGGAAGACTGGGATTCATGCCCCAGCAGAAGTACCCCTTGGGAAACACCCCCGCTTACGCGGGGAAGACTGTGTGTCATTTAAGCCTCGTGGGGCGCGGGTGGAAACACCCCCGCTTACGCGGGGAAGACCAGGCAGAACTACTCTGTGGATTCTTATATCCAGAAACACCCCCGCTTACGCGGGGAAGACCTCTGAAAGCCCGTCAGGCGGGCGGGCAAAGTGGAAACACCCCCGCTTACGCGGGGAAGACTCGTCGGGTCCAACCCAAGGGCGGAAGAGAATCGGAAACACCCCCGCTTACGCGGGGAAGACACATGCGGCGAGTTGCGCGTGCTGAGCGTCGAGGAAACACCCCCGCTTACGCGGGGAAGACCTGCCTCAGCTTGCGCCTTGGCCGCGGAGATTGGAAACACCCCCGCTTACGCGGGGAAGACCCGAGCGCATCTTTGACGCCCTCGTGAAGGAGGGAAACACCCCCGCTTACGCGGGGAAGACTCGATCACGATCTGCGCGTACGCCGCGGGCGAGGAAACACCCCCGCTTACGCGGGGAAGACTCGCAACGAATCGTGTAAAGGTTCTTCGTCACGGAAACACCCCCGCTTACGCGGGGAAGACCCCATCGGCGACTTGACAGTGTCGTGCCCGTTGGAAACACCCCCGCTTACGCGGGGAAGACATTCCTTGCGCGGGCTTCCGCCACTCTCGAAGGGAAACACCCCCGCTTACGCGGGGAAGACGAGAAGATCCCCTCGGAGAAGGCCGACTTGACGGAAACACCCCCGCTTACGCGGGGAAGACCTCGTCACTCAGTGTGGCGGGGCCCCTTTTCTCAGAAACACCCCCGCTTACGCGGGGAAGACATCTTCCAGGCTTCGCGAGCGTCCCCCGTCAGAGAAACACCCCCGCTTACGCGGGGAAGACGTGCGGATCGTGTGCAAGTAGCCGTCCGTTTTGGAAACACCCCCGCTTACGCGGGGAAGACTGGATCGGCGAACGTCATATACGAACACGCTCGGAAACACCCCCGCTTACGCGGGGAAGACCGCCCGACAAAATCCACGCCTGGAATGCGATCTGGAAACACCCCCGCTTACGCGGGGAAGACATTGAAGGTCGACAAAATGATTAAAATCTTCTGGAAACACCCCCGCTTACGCGGGGAAGACAGCAACATTTTGTGTAAAAACATTCGTTAAAACACATAATGTGCCGTTAAATACCAATCTTAGCGTTTTCCACTAAGATTCATGACCTTGACGTAACGCCCCACATACTTTTTATGCTCGCCAAACTCTACGGGAACATCGTATAGCAACATGCCCTCCAGATCTTCGGAAGAGGTTTCCGATACTTTTGTCACTACGGATCGCTTCTCCGAATCATCTATTTCTAAACTTTCCGTCAAAGCCTGAAAGGCCTCTTCGTAAGTTCCGAAAATTCCCTGGTAGACCAGGCAACTTGGCACACAAGACTTACGTCCCAAATAGATATCCCATTTCGGACACTTCAGACCAGAGACGAATTCTTCACGGAACCTTACGGGGATCTCCAAGATTACCGCAAAATCAGCATCTTGCAAAAACAACCGATAAGTCATCTTAGAGCCACTTACATTTTGAGCCGATTTTCCTTCGTATGTTTTAGGAATCAGTAACTTTTCCCAAGGATCGTTTTTATCGTATGCCGAACCGATCATCTGCATGTCGTTGAGGTAACTCTTCTCCGCCTTGCCGGAGAGTTCAAAGACCGTCATCGGCAAGGCGTTGCAAAGGGCAAGCCGCTCCCTTTGAGGACCGCCAAGACCGCAGGCGCAGAAGATCATGCCCAAAACACCCGATTTGGTTGGGAAGGGTAACGTCCCTCTTTGCCAGAATCTCGAACGGTCCCCCCAGCTTTGAAGGGGACCCTCAAGACGGAGCAGTAAAAAAGCTCTGTCCGTTGTCATTTCTCAATCGCCTCCATGACCTGATCGATCACTTCGTCAATACTTGTCTCATCGGAAAAGACCACGCGTTTTTTCAGACCGTAGAGTGACCCGGCCTGTTTTTCCTGAACGGTAAGTTGTTCTTCCAACGCCTTAATACTCGGCGTCAGGTAACCGCTCACCCGACCGCTCACGACGGGCTTGTCAAAGGAGCACTGCATTCTCTGTCCGTTTCGCACCAGGACCTGAGCGTAATCCCAGAGGCAGGAGGCCGACATCGTAGCCTGACGAGCTCCGGGGACTGCCAAGTAGAGCGCCTTGATGAAGGAGGAGACGGCATAGCTCAGATCTTCATCCGATTCAATGCCGAGCGTTTCCTTTAGTTGCTCAACATTGAGCGAAATGTAACGGTAGTACGTCGCCGAAGTAAATTCCGTCGTACCCATATGACTGGACTTAGATCCAATTTCACAGTCATCCAATGCTGTGAAAAAATCCAGATCCTGAATTACTTCGTGCGTTGAAAAGGCGTGACTAAAACTTGCTGCGGCTTCGATATTCATAGACGGTGCTTTAGCCACCATCCGGCCGAACAAACCGATATCTAGACCGTCTTGTACGGTTGCCAAAGACACCTTCTTAAACATCTTCGGTTCTTTCTTCTGCTTCTTGAGTTTCTCGGCTTCCTTTTGCAAGACTTCTGCATCGCAATTTTTCTTCTCAATCAGCTGAGCGAGCTCCGTGTACTCAGAATCAGACAAGAAAATCAAAGAATCATCCGAGAGTTGACCGCCAACCACTTGAGCGCAGGCAATCGCTTTCGATTCCTCGCAGCCTCGCGAAACAAGTTTCTCCGCCAGCGTCTCAACGATTTTCTTCGTACGCAAACCAAGCTTTACACCAAGGTCGTGCATCTGAAGGCGCACGGCGCGCTTCCAGGCCTGCGAGCTCACGCGGGCACGCGTCACGCCTCCGATCACGCAGGATTTTGGACTGCCCGTGTCATCGCGATTCAGACAAGAGACGGGGAAGGACTGCAAAATGTGAAATTCAATGATCATGGCGTTGAGCCTCTCTGAAAGTTATTGCAAAGAAATGGGAATGATCTGCATGAGACCGTAGCCGAAGGCTTTGCCCCGGCCGAAACCGTTGGCTACGGATTGTTTGAATCGGTTCGCATCGAGCACCCGGACGATGCCGTCCACACGAAGTTCGGCAAAGGTCACGCGATGTCCCTCCTTCACAAAGCGGGTCGCGCCGTAGCGGCCGATCTGCAAGTGAGTGAAGGCAAACCCCGAACGCTTGGCCTTGTCGTGAAGCCAGTTTTCCAACTCGCCGCGCGGCACCGCCTGACGACGACCGTCAACACATCGACAGGGATTGACGTCCATCCGAATACGATAGATTTCATGCTCCAAAAAGGAGTCGGGAAGCTTTTTAACCATCACACAGACGTCGTCGGGTAAGTCCTCCGTCAAAGGAGGACGATTGCCGAGAAGCAACACTTCCCGCCCCGCAAGATGTTCTCCACGGTCCGCCCACTGCACGCCGCGCGCAAACGGGCCTTTCCCGTCAGTTTCACGACACGGATACAGGTCGAGCACCATGCGGTGAAGCGAGTAGCGATCCCTAATCCGAAGTCTCGCCATGGCAGTAGGTTTTAGGATGATTTTCCCGGCATACAGTTCACTCATCTCCCTCTCCCTCTTCTTTTTCGAAATCCGGCTTCCGCGCCCTGTCCTGGATAGAACGATAGAAATCCTTCACCCATCGAGCCTTTACCGCATCTCTACAATCGTCACCGAATTGAAACTGAATCAAATCATCTAAAAGCTTTATGTAGTCCAATTCACCTGGCCTGCGGGTCCGAATAAGACGAAGGTACGGACGCAATACACGACACAGTTCGGAAACGTCGCGACATACTAGGAGTCGTCGCAAACGTACCGTTGCAGGGTGTTGCTCCAATTTTTGTTCATCCAACAACTTTTCGTTCTTTTCATCACCCCACGCAAGGGGGAGCAATTTTCCAAAGGAATACGTACCGTTTATTTCCTTTTCCTCAAGGGCTATAGAATTCCCTATTAAGACATACACGGAACGAATATCTTCATATCCTATATCACAAAAAGAAACAAGATCCCCCCATATAGCAGTTTCCCGGACACCACTCCCAGCATTTCTCATACGAGAACGAAAACTGGCGTCATCCTTTTTTCTACGAAAAACATACTCAACAAATGCCTTAGCTCCTTCAGTCATTCACTCAACCCCTCTCATAAATCCCATAAAACTTCGGTTCATTCTTGCAGTTTGCCAATAACTGTCTCGGCGTATTACTAGGGCAACTCCTTCTAAACACATCCAATGCAATTCTACAAATTTCTTCATGAAGATTTCTAGCATCCAATCCTTCACACACTCGAATCAACTCAGAAGCCAATTCTCCGCACCGGGACCAAAATCTTTCTCGAACACGTTGAGTTTGCTTACTCAACTTTATCTTCTTAGATTTAAGTTTCTCGATATCTTGATTAGATGAGTTTTTATCTCTTGAAGCGCTACCACAAGATTGAAAATACCTCTCTGATGCATTTACCAAACGTTCAGCAACCTGTTTTAAACAATCCATCTCAACTTGATAGCGCACATAAAACAGCGACAAACGAAAATCTCTAGAAAACCTAATTTCAGAATCAACCACATCATCTTTCATACTCAAAAATTGTTCCTTGCCTTGAGATGAAACCTGCAATCCAAAACACCACAAACCAGTCAAGTTAGATTTTCTCGCATTAGCAAATTTTACATTTAAACATTGATAATCAGGAGTTGGAGCACAAAAATTCAAAATTGAATCCAGTTGTCTCCACGGCTGATTCATAGTGTTTGCCGCTAGAGCACCGTAGAGATGTTGCTTTACACCACTCTCCTTTCTCACGGTTACTGAAAAATCGACATGCCCTGTAGACACATCTGGCATAACAACGCCACTCGTGGAATGAAGAATCTCTCCATCTAAAAAACAAAACCGAATCATTGGGATAAGATGACCAAAATAAGAGCGGCTCAATCTCCTTGCCACCTCATCATCTTCCATCGGTAAAGCTTCCCAGGGAGGGATACCTATCTCATCCACATAAGCAACTTCTTCGAGCAATTCTTCCGACATCAAAGAAAGACGCAATGTCTCAAAAAAAGTATCTCCCAACACAAATGTATGTAAGACCCCCTCCTTGCCAAGAGCTGGGCAAAGCGGCGCCACCGCATTTTTATTAAATCCTTTCCTAAGCACTATCTTAGAATCTATTTTTGTGCGAAAATAGGACATTATACAATGCATCAAAACAATTTTTGTTTTTCTAGCATCGTCCAAATCCTCCTCCATCACATTCGACTGAAAAACTACAGTTGTATTACCAGAGCTTGCACCTGGAACATACGCAGAGATAGGAAGTTGTTTATCTTTCGAAGCTCGGATATCAGGATATTGTAGAAAGGGACGTTCAGGATCATAGAGATCGAAGAGTTCCCGTTTTTCTTCTAGATAACGGAGGACAGCCGAACAAAGCCCATCGTCATCCAATTTCTCCCATTCCTTTTCCGTTTTTAATCGACAAGCTGCCTGACAAACCGCAATAAGAAAACGAAACAGACAAAAACGATCAATCGAATTTTCCTGTAACGCAACCGTTCCGCTTTCCTGAAAAATAGACCGTAAGCTCAGGACACCTCGGTTCGTACGAATCCACGGTTCATCCACCAAATTAAAACTTTTCATCTCCACTCCAACGTTTCGTTGATCGGTTCAGACCATTGTTCATCATTCATGCGTCACTTCACGTCGCATTCAAACCAAAGTCCGAATTTTTTCGAATACCGGCCGTCCGAGTTGCCCGTGAGAGGATCGATCATGCGTTCTTCCTCCAGCAAACGCAACGGCATCGACGAAAACCGTCCTGCGCTTTGGAAGAAATGACGCACCTTTTCAGGCCACCCGTCCCAAGACTTGCAGGTGCAGCCTGAGAAGATCCGCTCGGAACGAAGAATCCGCTCTTCCGCCCAGACGGCCAGTTCTCCAGGATTCTCGGGAATTGGGTCGAGTTCCAATTTTCGGATCACCAACACTTCGTGTGTCGGCAACTCGATATATCGCGTCAAAGGTTCCTCTCGTTCGGACTGCCGATTGGTTTCCGCACTCTCGGCCGCTGCAATTTTCCTTTCGCTGTCCTCTTCCATTTCCGTCTGCAGACGATACATGACGGGATTTTCGGACTCATCCCGCTTTTCGTAGACACGCTCGAGAAGTTCTCTCACCGATCCTGGGAAAGGCTGCGCTCTGTCCGTCGGCAAAGAGCGCAACACCTCGTATGTTCTGGCGAGCACATAGGGGTAATAGACGAAACTCGGGAACGGACAATCGGGATCGTCGGACGGATCTTTCAGGATCACAGTCTCGGCACGCGTACAGGCAGCAGGGCGGGGTGTATCGGCGTGTCGCCAAAGACGACCGATTCGCTGGACCAACAGGTCGAACGGAGCAAGGCGACTCACCAGAAAATCCGCGTCCAGATCCAATGACTGTTCGAGCACCTGGGTTCCGACCAGAACCGAACCCGTTCCTTGGTTGCGGGAACCTTTACCGGCTTTACCGTACGTGCTCGTCCAATACGTTTCGTTTTCCCGACGCTCGACGGGACGGAATTTGGAATGCAGAAGACCGAAGGGAAGTCCCATCGACTGAAAACGCCGGGCGACGTCCTGCGCCTTTCTCACGGTGTTCTCGATCCAGAGGACCCGTTCTCCGCTTTGCACTCTGCGGACCACCTCTTCGAAAATCGGTTCTTCTTGTTCGCTCAGGCGCAACCAAACGGGGTGGTTTTCTTGAGGAGCGACCGTCCACTCGCGGACCGAAATTTCATCGGTCTTCACCGTGCAACGCAGTGCGGAGCGGTATTGCTTCCAGACGGAAGGATCTTCTTCCAAAAGACCGGCCAACGTTCCGTCGGTGAGCGTCGCACTGAGGATGACGACGACCGCCTTCAAGGTCCTCAAATCCTGCAACAGTTTTCTGATGAGTTCCGAGGTATAGGTATCGTAGGAGTGAATTTCATCGAAAATCACCACCTTGCCGGCCAGGCCCGCCAAACGCAACGATGAGAACCGAGCGGGAAGAGAAGCAAGTAGCGCCTGGTCTACGGTTCCGACGGAGAAGGGAGCCAACAGTGCCTGGCGGTTCGGACGGAACCAGTCTTCTCCCGGGGCCGCATCCATTCCCATGCGCAAGGCGCTGGTTCTCGCACCACTGTGCAAAAGCCGCACAGTCTTTTCCTCTCCGTACAAAGCGGCAACATACTCGCGTACGCGGTCGACCATGCGGTTGCTCGTTAGCTGCGTGGGAAGGGCAAAGTAGAGCCCGTCCGCGTCGCCTCTCGCGAGGGCCTGCGTCGCCAAGGCCAGTGCCGCTTCCGTCTTGCCGTAACCCGTCGGCGCCTCCAACACGTATATCCCAGGACCTTTGTAGAGGCTACTTACTTCAGCCTGCAGACGTCTAGGAGCGTATCCGAAAAGATCCGAAAAATCCGTCTTCTTGACTGGAGTGACGTGCTCAAAACCAGCATCCTGCAACAACTTCGAGGCGATCTCCCGTTGCTCACCCTGCGGATACGAATTCTCCTTCCGAGAGGCGATCCAGTCGGAGAGAACCAATGCACCGGCCCACAGCTTGCGGATCACTTTATTCTCACAGATGGAATCCGAGAACTGGAGCCATTGCTCATTTCCTCCCAACTCCTTCAAGATTTCCCTGGTGAGAGCAATGCGCCCGTTCTGCCAAAGCGGACCGCCGAGGTAAGCCTCTACGCCTAAGACCTGTGTCAACTCCTTTTCGTGATGACAACCGACCGTTTCATGCGCCAACAAATGATTCGCATGAAGCTCAAGCAATACAGCAACACTCACGGCTTCGTGGCGGATTTCCAATTTTTCCTTCATGCGTTCAGACAGCCCCGATTCCAACAAACGGAACCACGAAGGATCTACGTCAAACGCGTCAAACCACAGCCGCTTGTCTTCTTCCGACACATGCTTCAAAAGCTTATTAAGGAAAAGGGGATTGGCTTTCCCGACATCGTGCGCACCAATCAAGCCAACTAAAGTCTCAGGAAGTAACTCGTCTAAAGCATTCCAACGTCGCAAGGTGCGAAATTGACGGAACACCTCGCCCGCGAGGAGGCCATGCTGGAGCACACTGACGCCGAGCTCGGTCTTTCCGTCAACGGCGACGGTTTTAGCGGGAAATGTTCCCCATGCGGTCTCTTCAATCATCATTTCTCTCTTCAGGCGTCGAATCTGAAACAAAGCTTCTGGCCACTCATAGTAGGTGAAGCGCTTGCTGTACATCGAGAAAGCATACCGTGATTTCAACACCACAATTTACTAGACACTGGATCGCTGAAACGACAATTGAATTCAAATCACAATTTCTTCAAAAAATCCCTTGCAACACAATATTTTTAAGAGAATCAAAATTGTTGCCTCCTATCCACATGAAAGAGCTTCTTGCAAAAAATTTTGTCGCATGACTGTCAACGAGCACCGTCGCCAACCAGAACGCCTCGCTCGAGACCTGCAGGATCGCCCTCACATAGGAGGCCCTCTCTAACACAAGCCACAGCAACTTCCCTCACTCAAACTCCTTTGTAAGACATAAAAATCTTTCGTCCTACTTCTTTTTATCAAGCTACACCTCTCGGATGATTCATTCCGTCTCCATCAACTACCATCGCATCAAGGCCATTCTTTTCTTTTGAGAATTATTCTCAAACAAAGACTGACTACCTCATCGTTATTCCGTTAACGAATAGCGGATGTTTCGCATCCGGAGAGGCTTTCATGAGAATTTTTGAGATCTTAGTCCTTTCCCCGATAAGACACTACCTCCTTTGAATCCCCCTCCCCTACGGTTCAGCCTCGTGATCTTTTTCTCCTCCTTTTGAAGACTGGGCAACTAAGAAAAAAACGAAGAAACTTTGGGCCTACGACGAGGAAACCTCTCTTTTTCCTAAAGAACGGCTGTTCTCGTCACCTTACAACCGGCTCTATGCCGGACCCCTCTTTCGTCGGAGTCTTCCACCGACGGCAACTTTCCCCAAGGAGGATTTTTCATGGAGCTCTCCCGCAGAGGATTCCTAAAGCGAGGCTTTCTCTTGGGCGGCGGCGGTCTCGCCTCTTCCCTCTCCGGCGGCGCGTTCGCCGCTCCGAAGGAGAAAAAGGTCTACAAACTTGCAAATATCTCGGAAAGCACTTCGATTTGCTGTTACTGCTCCGGCGGTTGCGGCACGATCTGCTCGACCCGCGACGGCCAACTGATCAATTTGGAAGGCGACCCCGACCATCCGGTAAACGTCGGCGGTCTCTGCCCGAAGGGCGCCGCCATGTGGGGTCTGCGCAATGTGGTGACGAAGGACCGCAAGGCCCAACTGCACCCCGACCGCGTGCTTTATCCGCTCGTTCGCCGCCCCGGCAAGAAGGAGTGGGAGCGTATCTCGTGGGAAGAAGCTCTTGACGGCATCGCGCGCCGCGTCAAGACGACGCGCGACGCCACCTTCGTCGAGAAGGAAGACAGCGTGACCGTCAACCGTTGCGACGGCATCGCCTCGCTCGGCGCCGCTCAGCTCAACAACGAGGAAGCCTGGCTGACGCAAAAGTTCAACCGGACTCTCGGCATCGTCGCGATCGACAACCAGACGCGCGTCTGCCACAGCTCGACCGTCGCCGGTCTCGCTCCGAGCTTCGGACGCGGCTCGATGACCTCGCACTGGTGCGACTTCCAGAATGCGGACGTGATCATGTCCATCGGCTCCAATAATGTGGAAAATCACCCTTTGAGCTCCAGATGGGTCGAACGCGCCCAGGACCGCGGCGCCACCTGGATCGTGGTCGACCCGCGCTTCACGCGTTCGGCCGCGCAGGCCGACATTTACGGGCGCATTCGTCCGGGGAGCGACCTGGCCTTCTACGGCGGTCTCATCAACTACATCCTCTCGAAGAAACTCTATCACCGCGACTACATCGTGGCCTTCACGAACGCCGCCTGTCTTCTTCGCAAGGACTACGAATTCGATCCGAACACCGGGCTCTTCTCGGGCTGGGATCCGGAAACGAAAACCTATTCCGATGAAACCTGGGGCTATGACGTCGACCACAAGGAAAAGTGGGATACGTCCGACGGCTCGTCCTTCGCGTGGGTTCGTGAACCGGGCGTGCCCGAATTCACGACGCCCGACCTCAAGGTCCTGAAGCGCGATGAAACGCTCACGGATCCGATGTGCGTCTTGAACGTCATGGCCCGCCACTATGCACGCTACACGCCCGACGTCGTGGCGGAGGTGACCGGCATGGACAAGGACGTCATGCTCAAGATCTGGGACGTCTACGCCTCCACGGGCCGCCCCGACAAGTCGGGCTCGATCCTCTACGCGCTCGGTCAGACACAGCACTCCTACGGCAGTCAGAACTGCCGCGCCATGTGCATCGTGCAGCTTCTTCTAGGCAACATCGGCATCGCGGGCGGCGGCATCAACGCCCTTCGCGGCGAACCGAACGTGCAGGGTTCGACCGACGTCGGCGCCTCCTGCCATCAGGCGCCGGGCTATCTCTCCTGGCCCACGGGCAAGAAGCACCCGACCCTTCGCGACTACCTCGAGAAGGAAACGTACGCTGCCGGTTACTATGCCAACAAGCCGAAATTTTGGGTCTCTAGCTTGAAGGAATGGTTCGGCGACAACGCGACCGTCGAAAACGACTACTGCTACGACCTGCTGCCTAAGATCAGCCCGAAGAAGTCCTACGGCGACTATGCGACGATCACGACCTTCAACGCCATGCGCGACAACCAGACGAAGGGCTACTTCTGCTGGGGCATGAATCCCGCGCACTCGACGCCCAACGCCAAACACGCCCGCAAGGCGATGGCGAAGCTCGACTGGCTCGTCGTGGCGGACTGGTTCCTCACCGAAACGGCCACCTTCTGGGAAGCGCCCGACATGAATCCGGAGGAAATCCAGACCGAGGTCTATTTCCTGCCGGCTGCGCTCATCTATGAAAAGACGGGCTCGATCAACAATAGCGGCCGCTGGGTCCAGTGGAGAGAAAAGGCAATTGAGCCTCCGGGAGAGTGCAAGTCGGACTTTGAGATCATGGAGCTCCTTTTCGAGCGCATCCGCGCCCTCTATGAAAAGGAAGGCGGCGCCAACCCCGATCCGATCCTCAAGGCTCAGATGAGCTACAAGATCGACGGCAAGTACGACATCCGTGCGCTCTGCTGGGCTCTGAACGGCTTCGACGTCAAGACCGGCAAGCTCCTCAAGGGCTACGGCGACCTCAAGGCCGACGGCTCGACCGCCTGCGGCATCTGGATCTTCTCGGGCTACTACAACAACGAGGAAGCCAAGCTCGATCCGATGAAGCAGCCGATGACGCGTCGTTCGAAGGAAGACCCGACGGGGCTCGGCCTCTATCCGGGTTGGTCGTTCGCATGGCCCGCGAACCGCCGCATTCTCTACAACCGCGCCTCGGCCGACGCTCAAGGGAAGCCCTGGAATCCCAAGCGCGTCCTCGTCGAATGGGACGGCCAGAAGTGGAAGCAGAACGACGTGGGCGACTTCGTGACCGCGCTTCCGCCCGACACGAACGCCTTCTTTATGACGTGGGAGCAGCATGCGCGACTCTTCGCGTATTCGATGGGGGACGGTCCCCTGCCCGAACACTTCGAGCCCTGGGAATCGCCCACGAAGAACGTCTTGAACGGCCGCAACAACGCCCCGATGACGCTCTACACGGAGGATCCCTCCGTACAGCGCGCGAGCGCCGAAGAGTTCCCGTACGCCGTGACGACCTACTCCGTGGTCGAACACTGGCAGTCGGGCACGCAGACGCGCAACATCCCGTGGTTGAACGAAATCATGCCGGCGAACTTCATCGAAATTTCCGAGGAGCTCGCGCGTGAAAAAGGCATCAAGAGCGGCGACTGGGTCCGCGTCTGGAACAAGCGCGGCAGCGTCAAGGTGCAGGCCGTCGTGACGATCCGCATGCAGCCCATGAAGGTGAACGGCAAGCTTACGCACGTCGTCGGCATGCCGCACCACTTCTCCTGGGCCACGAAGCTCGCCACGGGCGACAACGTCAACGACCTCACCCCGAACGTGGGCGATCCGATGTCGTTCATTCCGGAATACAAGGCCTTCCTTGTCAACCTTGAAAAAGCCGCCTGAGGCACAGGAGATATCTAAATGGCTCAAAAAGAAATCGCCATGCTCTTTGACTCGTCCCGCTGCACGGGCTGCAAGGGATGTCAAGTGGCGTGCAAGCAGTGGAACATGCTGCCCTCGCCCATGGGACTCAACGAAAACGTCTTTCACGGGTCGTACCAGAATCCGCCGAACCTGAACGGCGATACGCGCCTCGTGATGACTTTCGACGAAAAGCCCTCGGGCAATAAATATCATCCGGTCGCCTGGGCGATCGGCCGCCGCTCCTGCTACCACTGCACGGACGCGGGCTGCGTTCAGGCGTGCTCGTCGGGCGCTCTCTACAAGACGGAACAGGGCGTCGTCGCCTTCGACACCGAAAAGTGCAACGGCTGCACCTTCTGCCAGTCCGCCTGCCCCTTCGACGTGCCTCGCTTCCGTCCGACGGACGGCCGCATCGACAAGTGCACGATGTGTCTCGACCGTCTCGAAGAAGGCGAAATCCCGGCCTGCGTCAAGACCTGCCAACCCGAAGCGCTCAAGTTCGGGCCGCGCGAGGAAATGATCGCGATCGGCAAGCAGCGCGTGGAATTTCTCAAGGCCAAGGGCTTTGAGAAGGCCGAACTCTACGGCGAACACGAAATGGGCGGCTTGCACATTCTGCAGGTTTGCAAGTACGGGCACGAAGCCTACGGTCTTCCGACCGACCCGAAGCCCGATACGACGCTCGCCGCGATCCAGGCCATGAAGCCCGTCACGGCCGTCGGCACGGCCGCCGTGGTCGCGGGCCTCGCCGTAAGCTTCCTCGCCGCCGCGGGTTACCGCCGCAAGAAGGTCTCGATCGAAGAGGCCAAGGCCGGCTGGACCCCCGAACAGCGCGCCAAGGCCGACCGCGAGGTCGCCGAAGCCCTTCGCCGCGAGTCGGCCGAATAACCGAGGAGGAATTACGACATGACCCGCTACATTCAACGTCATTCGCTGCTCACGCGCGTCACCCACGGCGTGGCCGCCATCGCGTGCATTCTCCTGGCCGTCACGGGACTCTTCGTCTTCGTGCCGAGCCTCGGGGGCGGCATCATGGGAGGCGACTTCACGCATGCCATGCGCATGCTGCACCGCGTCCTCGCGATTCCGTTCGTCCTCGTGCCGCTCTTTGCGATCCTGAAGAGCCCCAAGGGCTTCGTTCACCTCATGCGTGACGACGTCTTCGGGAAGTGGGACAAGGACGACTTCGCCTGGGCGATGAAGTTCCCGCTCTACCTCTTCGCACCGGGGAAGGTTCACATGCCGCCGCAGCACCACGTGAAGTCGGCGCAGCGTCTCGCCGACGGCGCGCTGATCTTCTTCTGCGTCTTCCTCACCGTCTCCGGGATGATCCTGTGGCTCAACACGGGGCTTCTCCCCGACGGTAGCTGGAAGGTGACCTTCAGCCCCGAGACGCTCCTCGTCGCGCGTCTCGTGCACGACGTCTTCTTCTTCCTCACGGTCTTCGTCGGGATCGCCCACATCTATCTCGGTGCGGGGATCTTCCAGCCGTACCGCGGCACCGCCCGCATCATGTTCGGCGACGGGAAGGTGAGCGAATCCGATGCCGCCTATCACTGGGGGTATTGGGCCAATGAAGAATTGGCGCTCGGCAAGAACGTCACCGTTGAAAAGGATCCCGTGAAGTAAACGGGCTCCAACCGAAGCGGTCCGTCCCCACGGGCGGACCGCCCGAAGGAAAGCGCCGTGCGCGACGCTTTCCTTCGGTAACCCACCGCGAAAGGAAACACCATGCAGAAACGTACGCTTGAAGCGGCTCTTCAGAACGACTCCGTCGACGACCCGGTCGTGGCCGACCGCCTCGCCTACTTCGGTCCAGCGCTCCTCAAGGTCTGCGAAGTCGCCCGCCGACTTCCGACGACGGACCTCCCCGATCAGGCGCGCATCGAAGAGGCGCTCGTCCGTCCCGACCGCACGCTCCTCGCCGACGGTCCCGTCGCGATCGATCCCGCGCTCTTTGAAGAGGTCGTCCGGGAATTCGCCGTCGTGCTCCACGACGCCGCCCACGCCGAAGGCAGTCTTTCGGACGCGATGAAGGCGGTTGACTGGACGCGCTTTACGACGCCCGACCTCGTCGAGGTCGCCCGCACGCGCCCGTCCGACTACTTCGACCGCGTCGAAGAGGCAGCGGAAGGAGACGATCTTCTCTCCTACTACATCCTCCCCGTTCTCGGCTTTGCGCTTCGCGCCCATCTCGATCGATTCGCCGCCCAGGCTTCGGCCGCGATCGACCGGACCGACGACGTGACGGACCACGACCGACCGCTCGCCTGCCCCGTCTGCGGCGGGCTTCCCGACTTCGCGTCGGTTCACGCGACGCCCAAGAACGGCAACGTCAAGCACCTTCACTGCGGCACCTGCGGCGCGCACTGGAAGTTCGAGCGCATCCGCTGCGCCGCCTGCGGCACGAGCGCCGTGTCGGACCTCTCCTACGTGCACGACGAGACCGATCCCGCCCGACGCCTGCACGTCTGCAAGGCCTGCGGCGCGGCGACGCCCACGTTCTTCGCTTCGGGAGACGCCGAATCCTTCTCGCCCGAGGTCGAGCGCCTTCGCCTCACGGGACTGGAAGCCGCCTACGAAGAAAGCCGCGCTCAGTAAAACCGCACGTCACCGAACGTCTTAGGAGTCATCATGAAGACGACCGTTCAGAACCTCTTTCCCGCCTCCGCCCTTTCACTCGGCACGGGGCTTTCGCCCCTGTCGGAAGGCTTCCGTACGGTGGAGACACGGTCGCTTTCGCGCCTCGACCGCACCGATCGGGACTGCGTGGCCGAAGAGGTGCCCGTGGCACTCGTCTACAACGGAATTTCCCATGCCGTCATGATGACGACCCCCTTCGACCTCGAAGCCTTTGCGGTGGGCTTCACGCTCGCCGAAGGGATCTGCCGGTCGGTCGACGAAATCTTCGACGTCGAGATCCGCGACGCCTGCCGAGGCAAGGAGGCGGCGATCACGATTTCCTCCGAAGCTTTCTGGAAGCTCAAGGACCGCCGCCGTGCGATGACGGGTCGAACGGGCTGCGGCCTCTGCGGAACGGAGAACCTCGAATCGGCGATCCGCCCGGCGCCGACCCTTCCCACGACACAGACCTTTGATCTGCGCCACTACGAACAGGGCCTCGGCTACCTCGAAGACGTCGAGGCGCTCGGAGAATTGACGGGCTGCACGCACGCGGCCGTCTGGGTGAATCCCGACGGAACGCTCGCGGGCGGCGTCGAAGACGTGGGCCGTCACGTGGCGCTCGACAAACTCCTGGGGCTTCGGGCGCTCAACGGCTGGAAGGAAGGCGCTCTTTTCGTGAGTTCCCGCGCTTCCTACGAAATGGTGCAGAAGGCCGCGATGTGCGGCGTCGAAATTCTTTTCGCCGTGTCGGCCCCGACGGCGCTCGCCGTGGATCTTGCCAAGCGCTCGGGCCTCACGCTCTCGGCCTTTTGCCGGCCCGGACGCGGGACCGTCTACACCTATCCCGAACGACTCGTGCGAAACGAAACGCCGCGCTGAGACCTCGGACTCTCGCAAAAAGCAAAAATCGGGCGGACAAAGGCAACTTTTCCCGCCCGTCGCTTGCCGAAGAAAAGAAAAGTTCCCTAGAATGGAGTCCATATTCCTGAGCAAATCAATCGGGAATAGGGACTTTTCTTTTTTCCGAGAACAAATTCGAAGGTGACCCTCATGGCCTCCGCATCCACCACCGCCGGCTCCAACGCGACGCTGCGCATTCTGATCTTCTACGCCGCGGCGATCGCGCTCGGCGTACTGAACGGCTTCTACGGAACGGACCTCACCATCCGGGCGGGCGACTTCCTCTCGTCCGTCTTCATCCGACTCTTCAAGTTCATCAGCATCCCGATCATCGCGGTGTCGCTCATCTCGACCCTCGCGCAATTGGGTGAAAGCCGCGAGTCGGGCCAGATCTTCCGCCGCACGATCTTCTACACGCTCTTTACGACGATCATCGCCGCGACCGTGGCGGCCGCGCTCTTTCTGCTCTACGCCCCCGCAAACGTGTCGCTTCCCGCCGCCGCGGGCGAAGTCCCCAAGGTGGTCGAGCACTCCTACTTTGAGTACGTGCAGTCGGTGATCCCCGACAACTTCCTCTCGCCCTTCCTGTCGGCGAACGTCATTTCGGTCCTGCTCGTCGCGAGCGCCGTGGGTCTCGCCCTCTCGCAGCTCGAGAAGGATTCGCGCCCGAAGGAAGTCCTCACGGCTTTCTTCGCGGGTGCCCAGCAGATCCTCTTCATCCTCGTTTCCTGGCTCATCAAGATCCTTCCCCTCGGGATCTTCGGCTTCGTCACGGTGCTCTGCCGCGACCTGCAGGCGGGCGTTTCCCTGGGCGGTCTCGGGACCTACTTCGCCGCGATCATCACGGCGAACCTCCTGCAGATCTTCGTGATCCTGCCGGCGATTCTTCTCGTGAAGGGGATCTCCCCCGTGAAGACCTTCCGCGCGATGCTCCCTGCCCTGACCGTCGCCTTCTTCTCGAAGTCCTCCGCCGGAACGCTTCCCGTCACGATGCGCTGCGCCGAAGAGAACCTGCGCGTTCGCAAGAGCGTCTCGGGTTTTGTGCTTCCGATCTGCACGACGATCAACATGAACGCCTGCGCGGCCTTCATCCTCATCACCTGCGTCTATCTCATGCAGAACGCCGGGGCCGAGATCACGATCGGCACGCTTGCGAGCTGGATTCTCATCGCGACCGTCGCCGCCGTCGGGAACGCGGGCGTTCCGATGGGCTGCTTCTTCCTTGCGGCGAGCCTTTTGGCGAGCATGAACGTCCCGATTCTTCTCATGGGCGTCATCCTCCCCTTCTACGCGGTGCTCGACATGCTGGAAACGGCCGAGAACGTCTGGTCGGACAGCTGTGTGGCCAAGATGGTCGACAAGGACCTCTACGGCGAACCGGGCGAGCCGTAATTCCCTGAACCCTTCCGCTTCCCCCAACGAGTCCCTTCGCCTCTTCCACGGCGGAGGGACTTTTTTGCGCCGTCTCTACGCCAAACGATCTCGACACAATCCTTCGTGCGTGGCACACGGAGCCGCTCAACGCAGTGGAAACGTCCTCCCAGATCCAATTGCCGAGGAAGCCGCCGACGAAAGTGTTACCGACAAAACCGTATAGTTGATCAACGCTTGTTATCCATTGAGGCTCTTGCGATATCGAGAGAAAGATCCTTCGTTTAGCGGGAAACTCTTGACGCACACCCATAGGTCGGAGGCGTAACGGCCTCCAGGATCCGCCCCCAGCCGCGGATTATGCTGCCAAGGAAAGCGTTACCGACAAAATCGGATAGTTGGTCAACGCTTGTTATCCATTGAGGCTCTTGCGATATCGAGAGAAAGATCTTCCATTCGGCCGAAAACTCTGGACGCACACCCGCCGGTCGGAGGCGTAACGGCCTCCAGGATCCGCCCCCAACCGCGGATTATGCTGCCGAGGAAAGTGTTACCGACAAAAGCGGATAGTTTGTCAACGCTTGTTATCCATTGAGGCTCTTGCGATATCGAGAGAAAGATGCTCCGTTTGGCGGAAAACTCCGGACGCACACCCGCCGGTCGGAGGCGTAACGGTCTCCAGGATCCGCCCCCAACTGCGGATTATGCCGCCGAGGGAAGCGTTACCGACAAAAGCGGATAGTTTGGCAACGCTCGTTATCCATTGAGGCTCTTGCGATAACAAGAGAAAGATCCTTCATTTAGCGGGAAACTCTTGACGCACACCCATAGGTCGGAGGCGTAACGCCCTCCGAGTCGGGCTCAATCGCGGATGAAGTTGCCGGGAGAGCGTTACCGACAAAAACCGATAGTTGATCAACGCTCGTTATCCATTGAGGCTCTTGCGATATCGAGAGAAAGATCCTCCGTTTAGCGGAAAACTCTTGACGCACACCCATAGGTCGGAGGCGTAACGGCCTCCAGGATCCGCCCCCAACCGCAGATTATGCCGCCGGGGGAAGCGTTACCGACAAAAGCGGATAGTTTGTCAACGCTCGTTATCCATTGACGCTCTGGCGATAACGAGAGAAAACCGCTCTCATCAGCCGAAAACTCGGGCGTGAAAAATCCCCGGTCGGAGGCGTATCCGGCCGGGGAAATCGTTACGGCTCCCGTCGCGGGGACGGGATGTGCGGGGGATCAGCTTCCCGCGAGCGCTTCGAGGGGCGCTGCGGCTTCGCGCGGGGCCGTGCGTTCGGCACGGTCGGCGCGGTTCTTGCGAACGCGCTGCGTCAGGTGATAGACGACGAAGCAGAGCACCGTGAACGGAATGCCGCAGTAAAGAGCGATGCGCTGATCCGGATCGAAGCCCATGCCGACCATGACGGCGACGCAGAGGATCGCCCCCATGACGGGCACGAAGGGGAACCAGGGGCTCTTGTACTTGAGTTCCGAAAGATCACGACCTTCGGCAAGGAACTGCTTGCGGAAGCGGTAGTGCGCAATCGAAATGCTCAGCCACACGGCGACCGTCGAGAAGCCCACGATCGAGGTGAGGATCACGAAGACCGTGTCGGCCGCCATGACGCTCGAACCGAGCGCGAGGAGCCCGCCGATCATGCTGAAGGCGAGGGCGTTCACCGGCACGCCGCGCTTGTTGAGCTTCGCGAGGCTCTTGGGCATCATGCCGTCCTTCCCGAGCGCCCAGACCATGCGGCCCGAGGCGTAGAGACCCGTGTTGGCCGAGGAGAGGATCGCCGTGATGATGACGAAATTGAAGACGTCCGCCGCGTACGGAATGCCGAGGTTTTCAAAGACCGTGATGAAGGGGCTCTTCGAAACCGTCACTTCTTCGGGCGCGACAAGGGTCGCGACGATGAGAACCGTCCCCACGAAGAAGACGACGAGGCGCAGAAGCGAAGCGCGCACGGCGATCGGAATCACGCGTTCGGGCGCGTCCGTTTCGCCTGCGGCGACGCCGATGAGCTCGGTCCCCGAATAGGCAAAGCAGACAGTCACCATCGTGAAGAGGAGCGGCGCAAAGCCGTTGGGGAGAAGGTCGCCGTCCCCCATGAGGTGCGTGAGGCCGGGAGAGCCCGATTCGCCGAACGGAATCACGTCGAAGAAGGCGCAGGCGCCGAGCACGATGAAGATCTGAATCGTCACGACCTTCACGATCGAGAGCGCGAATTCGCTCTCCGCGAAGAACTTCGTGTCGATGACGTTCAGGAGGTAGATGATCGTGCCGAAGACGACGCACCACACCCATACCGGCACCTGCGGGAACCAGTACTGCATGGCAAAGCCCACGGCCGTGAAGGCCGTACCGAGGGTGACCGTCCAGTTGAGCCAATAGAGCCACGCCACGGCAAAGCCCGAGGCGGGCGAGATGTACTTGCTCGCGTAGAGATGGAAGGAACCGGGTTCGGGATGCGCCACGGAGAGCTCTCCGAGGCTCAGCATGATCAGATACACCATGAAGGCGCCGATCAGATACGCGACGATCGTGCCGAAGGCACCCACGTTCGCGATGACGTGACCCGTTCCAAAAAAGAGTCCGCTGCCGATTACGCCGCCGAGACTCAACATGATCAAGTGGCGCAACCGCATCGAGCGCTGAAATTGGGACTCGTTGTTCGCCGTAACATTTTGGGAATTCATTGACTTCGCCTTTCCCAAAAGTGCTGCGTTTGCGTTCTAGCGCCGAGGGTACAGGCTGTTTACCCAAGGACTCAGGATCTTGTCTTCGACGAGTGATCTCGCTTCGAAGCTAGTCCGACAATCGCAACTTGTTTGTGGAAGACGGCCGTCGTCCAAACGGTCCGCCTTGCGTTTTTTTTGTCGTAGCGGTTGTCTCCGCTCGTACGGTGGTCGAGGGACGCGTCCGCCCTTCGACACGCGAATCATAGGGTGAAAATTTTTCGAGGGCAAGCCGAAACAGACAAAAATTCACCCCTCGGGCAAAATTTTTCCGAGTCTCTCACCGTCTTCAGACCGCATTCTCTTGCGGCGCAGTCGATCATCAGAATTTTCCAGACGAAATTTTTCGTACCTTTTTCCCCACATGTACGAGAAAAACCCCGGCCGAATCGCTTCGGTCGGGGCTTGAGATCGCATCAGTCGCGGCGATTTCTCGCCTTGGGGGCGCGCAGGCGCTCGGGAACCCGGTAGAGGTCCGAGCGCTTGGGCTCGAACGTGGGCTTGGCGCCGCTCTCGAGTTTGGGCGACGGATAGAGGTCCACGATCGAGAGATCGCCCTTGGCGTTGGGTCCCCCTTCGTAGCGAAAGAGGACCTCGTTGGGGCGGATCATGTAGAGGTGGCGCCTCGCCTGCTCCTCAATCGCCTCCTCGCGGTTTTCGAGCGAAAACACTTCGGCGGCGAGCTCTTCGTTGCGAAGACGAAGGGACTCATTCACCCGGTTTTGCTCGGCGAGCGCCGTCTCGAGCATCGCAAGCCGCGCGTGGCTGCCCTCCTCACCGAAGAGCTGCCAGGTGACGATCGCGAGGCCCGAGGCGAAAAACGCGAGGAAGAACCAGGAGCGCATGCGCTATCAGCGACGGATCGAGTAGAAGGCGTCGAGGCCGGGATAAACGGCCACTTCGGCGAGGTGTTCCTCGATGCGAAGGAGCTGGTTGTACTTGGCCATGCGGTCGGAGCGGCTCATCGAACCCGTCTTGATCTGACCGGCGTTGAGGCCGACGGCGATGTCGGCGATCGTGCTGTCTTCGGTTTCGCCCGAGCGGTGCGAAATGACGGCGGTGTAGCCCGCGCGCTTGGCCATTTCGATGGCTTCGAAGGTTTCCGTGAGGGTGCCGATCTGGTTGACCTTGATGAGAATCGAGTTCGCAACGCCCTTTTCAATGCCTTCCTTGAGGATGGCGGGGTTCGTGACGAAGAGATCGTCGCCGACGAGCTGGACGCGTTCGCCGAGAGCCTTCGTAAGCTTGGCCCAGCCTTCCCAGTCGCCTTCGGCCATGCCGTCTTCGATCGAGATGATCGGGTACTTGTCGCACCAGCCCTTGAGGACGTCGATCCATTCTTCGGCGGTGAGCGAAGCGCCCGAGGACTTCTTCATGACGTAGCGGCCTTCTTCGAAGAATTCGGAGGAGGCGCAGTCAAGACCGATCGCGATGTCCTTGCCCGGTTCGTAGCCCGCGGCGCGGATGGCTTCGAGAATGAGTTCGATCGCTTCTTCGTGGCTTTCGCACTTCGGAGCGAAACCGCCTTCGTCGCCCACGGCCGTCGACATGCCGCGGCCGTTGATGATCTTCTTCAGGGCGTGGAAGGTTTCGGCACCGTAGCGAAGCGCTTCGCGGAAGGTCGGAGCGCCCACGGGAATGATCATGAATTCCTGCAGGTCGAGGTTGTTGTTCGCGTGCGCGCCGCCGTTGATGACGTTCATCATCGGGACGGGCATCTGCAGGGCGCCCATGCCGCCGAAGTAGCGGTAGAGCGGCATCCCCGCCTCTTCGGCGGAGGCGCGGGCCACGGCCATGGAGACGGCGAGAATGGCGTTGGCGCCGAGACGGCCCTTGTTGTCCGTCCCGTCGAGGTTGATCATCGTGCGGTCGATGTAGGCCTGATCGGTCGATTCGAGACCGAGGAGCGCGTCGGCGATTTCGCCCGAGACGTTGGCGACGGCGTTCAGAACGCCCTTGCCGCAGTAACGCTTCGGATCCTTGTCGCGCAATTCGATCGCTTCGCGCACGCCCGTCGAGGCGCCCGAGGGAACGGCGGCGCGGCCGACGGCGCCCGATTCGAGCCAGACTTCGGCTTCAACGGTGGGGTTGCCGCGGCTGTCGAGCACTTCACGGCCGATGATGTCAATAATCGCACTCATGATGTTTCCTGTTGAGACTGAGAGGAAAAAGGTTCAAGCCGCACGTCAGCGCGCGGCGTTGCAAATGGTGTTTTCAAGGAAGGGACGGGCCTTGACGACGCGGTCGATTTCGACGAGCGTCGAAAGGAGCGTCTTCATTTCGGAGAGCGGCACGAGGTTGGGGCCGTCCGACTTCGCGGTGGAGGGTGTCGGATGCGTTTCCATGAAGAAACCCGCCACGCCCACGGCCGCCGCCGCACGGGCGAGGACCGGAACGAACTGGCGCTGGCCGCCCGAACTGACGCCGTTGCCGCCGGGAAGCTGCACGGCGTGGGTCGCGTCCATCACGACGGGAACGTTCGCTTCGCGCATGATGGCGAGGCTTCGCATGTCGGCGACGAGATTGCCGTAGCCGAAGCTCGCACCGCGTTCGCAGGCCATGAAGCGGTCTTCCGAAAGGCCGGCTTCGCGCGCGGCGGCGCGGGCCTTTTCGATGACGTTCTTCATGTCGCCCGGAGCGAGGAACTGCCCCTTCTTGATGTTGACGGGACGGCCCGAGACGGCGCAGGCGCGGATGAAGTCCGTCTGACGGCAAAGGAAGGCGGGCGTCTGCAGGACGTCGACCGACTTTGCGACGACGGGAACTTCTTCGGCCGTGTGCACGTCCGTGAGGACGGGCACGCCGATCTTTTCACGGACGCTCTCGAGGATGCGCAGGCCCTCTTCCATGCCGAGGCCGCGGAAGGACGCGCCCGACGTGCGGTTGGCCTTGTCGTAGCTCGCCTTGAAGATGTAGGGAATGCCGAGTTCGTCGGTCACTTCCTTGAGGGTGCCCGCGATGTCGAGGGCCATCTGCTCGCCTTCGAGCACGCAGGGACCGGCAATCAAAAAGAAGGGGCGGTCGAGACCGACTTCAAATCCGCAGAGTTGCACGATGGGTCATCCTTCCAAAAAAAAATTTCGATACCGAATTGTAGGAAAACCGCCCGCAGAAAGCTTCTGCAGGCGGCCTTGGGTTCGCAACGAAAAATTACGCCTTCTTATTGGCTTCGGCGTGCGCGATCGCGGCCTCGATGTAGGCCTTGAAGAGCGGATGGCCGAAACGCGGGTTCGACGTGAATTCCGGATGGAACTGCACGGCGAAGAAGAAGGGATGACCCGGGAGTTCCATCATTTCGGGCAGGTTTTCCGACGGGGTGCGGGCCGAGAAGACGAGACCCTTGTCTTCGAACTGCTGCACGTAGGCGTTGTTCACTTCGTAGCGGTGACGATGGCGTTCGGCCACGACGTCGCCGTAGATCTTGTGGGCGAGCGTGCCGGGCTTGACCGGAACTTCCTGACGGCCCAGACGCATCGTGCCGCCGAGGTCGGACGATTCGTCGCGCTTCTGCACGGAGCCCGTGCGGTCCTTCCACTCGGTGATGAGGGCGACCACGGGGTGCGCGGTGTCGGGTTCGAGTTCGGTCGAGTTGGCGCCGCCGAGACCGCAGACGTGGCGGGCGAATTCGATCACGGCCATCTGCATGCCGAGGCAAATCCCGAGGAAGGGAATCTTCTTCGTGCGGGCGTATTCGATCGCCTTGATCATGCCTTCGGTGCCGCGCTTGCCGAAGCCGCCCGGAACCAGGATGGCGTCGAGGCCTTCGAGGACGTCGGTGCCCTTTTCCTCGATTTCGCTCGCGTCGATGAACTTCGTGACGACCTTCGTTTCGGTGTGGATGCCGGCGTGCGTGAGCGCTTCGTTGAGCGACTTGTAGCTGTCGGCGTAGTCGACGTACTTGCCGACCATGCCGATCGTGACCTGGCGCTTCGGGTGCTTGAGGCGATAGACGATGTTTTCCCAGGCCGAGAGGTCGGCGGGCTTCGTTTCAAGACCGAGCTTGCGGCAGACGATGTCGTCGAGACCCTGGGCGTGGAGCATCAGGGGCACTTCATAGATCGTCGAAGCGTCGGCGACGCTGATGACGCAGTCCATCGGAACGTTCGAGAAGAGCGAGATCTTCGCGCGTTCGCCTTCGGGGATCATGCGTTCGGCACGGCAGAGAAGGAGATCGGGATAGACGCCTTCTTCACGGAGCTTCTGCACGGAGTGCTGCGTCGGCTTCGTCTTGAGTTCGCCGGCGGACGGAATCCACGGGCAGAGCGTCAAGTGAATGAAGCACGCGTTGTTGCGGCCCACGCGGAAGGACATCTGACGGACGGCTTCGACGAAGGGGAGCGATTCGATGTCGCCCACCGTGCCGCCGATTTCCACGACCGCAACGTCGGGATCGCCCGCCGCCTTGGCGCCGCGGACGATGTATTCCTGGATTTCATTGGTGATGTGCGGAATCACCTGCACGGTCTTGCCGAGGTATTCGCCGCGGCGTTCCTTGCGCAGGACGCTTTCGTAGATCTGCCCCGAAGTGAAGTTGTTCGTCTTGTGCATCTTCGAGGAGATGAAGCGTTCGTAGTGACCAAGGTCCAGGTCGGTCTCCGCGCCGTCTTCCGTCACGAACACTTCGCCGTGCTGGAAGGGCGACATCGTGCCCGGGTCCACGTTGATGTACGGGTCGAGCTTGATCATCGTGACCGACAGGCCGCGGGACTCGAGAATGGCCGCCAAAGAAGCGGCGGCGATGCCTTTACCGAGAGAGGAGACAACGCCGCCGGTGACAAATACATACTTGGTCATGAGAAGCCTCGTAATGCAGGAACAGCTTGAAAACAGGGGGGATTATACGAGCAAAGCCCTTCGGAGCAAAGACCTTCGGGGCGCTCGGAAATCCGTTCGTCGGGCCGAAGCGCCGGAGCGTCTTGAGAACGCCGCGCCTTCGTCCCGGGGAAAAGTACAAAACGAAAAAGCCCGGAACGCAAAAATGCGGACCGGGCCGTTTGGTCGGGATGTCATTCTATCAGGGTTTGCGCCGAAGAAAAGCGGGAAACCGAAGAATTTTTTCAGATCTTCCCCGTGAGATCGAGTTCGGGCGCGGGCACTTCGCGGGGGTCGCCCGAGAAGTCCTCTTCGCAGAGCCCCTGCGCGCAGACGGCGCAGTCCGCGTCGTTTCCGCTGAAGGCCCATTCGGGCTGCACCGTCACGTGGTCGATCCCGAATTCGCGCGAGAGCCCCGTGCGAAGCGCATCGAGGATCTTGGGCCAGCACTCGTGCGATTCGATTCCGACGTGACACTGGATGGCCCCGTGCCCGGGACTCATCGTCCAGACGTGGAGGTCGTGCACGTGCACGACGCCCGGAATCGTTTCGACGAAGCGTCCCACGGCTTCGTAGTCGACGCCCTCGGGGACGCCGTCCAACAGAACCCGCACCGAATCGCGCAGGATTTCGTAGGTGGCGTGCAAAAGGAGACAGCCGACGATCATCGAGAGAATCGGGTCGACAATCGAGGGCCCCCCGAGCGCGATGATGAGGCCCGCCGCGATAGCGGCGACCGATCCGAGCAGGTCGCCCATGACGTGCAGGAGCGCCGCGCGGGTGTTGACGTTTTTCTTGTCGCGCGAAAGCGACCAGGCGACGCCGAGATTGACGAGAAGGCCCGCGAAGGCGATCCCCATCACGGACCAGCCGCCCACGGCCTCGGGTTCGGCGATGCGGCCCGCGGCCTCGTAAAAGAGCCAGCCCACGACGACGAGCATCACGAGACCGTTGATGAAGGCGGCGAGCACCTCGACGCGGCCATGTCCGAAGGAGTGGTTGTCGTCCGCCCCGTGACGCGCCACCATGTTCGCGAGAAGCGCAAAGAGCAGACTCGCCGAGTCAGTCACCATGTGCCCGGCGTCGCCGATCAGAGCGAGCGAATTGGCCCAGAGACCGCCCACGAGTTCCAGAAAGGAGAACCCGAGCGTGAGCGCCACGGCAAACCCGAGAACGCTCGTCTTCACCTTGTCGGCGACGTGAACGTAGGCGCTGTCGCCCCTTCCGTGGCTTGCGAAGCGGTCGTGCTCATGAGGAGCGGGAGTGGAGGTTTCTGCCATGACGGTCTCTCGAAGGGAAAAAAAATTCGAACCCTACATTTTACGGATCCGGCCGCGAAAAAACAAAGAAAAAGAGGGACCGCAACACTTGCGAATCCCTCTCATTTCTAAGCGTGAAAAAGAACGCTTCTTACTTCGAGAGCATCGGCGCCACGCCGTCGGACGTGCCGATGAGGCCCGCCTTCGAGTAGATGCCGAGCTTCTGGCGCGTGTCGGTGATGTCGAGGTTGCGCATCGTGAGCTGACCGATGCGGTCGACGGCCGTGAACATCGAATCGCCCTTTTCCATCGTGAGGCGCGACGGTTCGTAGGTGAGGTTCGGCGACACGGTGTTGAGGATCGTGTAGTCGTTGCCGCGGCGCAGTTCGATCGTCACTTCGCCCGTGATGGCGCGCGCGACCCAGCGCTGGGCGCTTTCGCGCAGCATGATCGCCTGGCTGTCGAACCAGCGGCCCTGATAGAGGAGGCGGCCGAGCTTGATGCCGTTGATGCGGTACTGCTCGATCGTGTCTTCGTTGTGGATGCCCGTGACGAGACGTTCGTAGGCGAGGAAGAGAAGCGCCATGCCCGGGGCTTCGTAGACGCCGCGGCTCTTGGCTTCGATGATGCGGTTTTCAATCTGGTCGCTCATGCCGAGGCCGTGACGGCCGCCGATGCGGTTGGCTTCTTCCATGAGGGCGACGGGGTCCGAGAAGGTCTTACCGTTCAGGGCGACGGGCACGCCTTCCTTGAATTCGACCTTGACGACTTCGGGCTTGATTTCGACCGTGTCGAGCCAGTGGGCGACGCCCATGATCGGTTCGACGATCTTCATGCTCGTGGCGAGTTCTTCGAGGTCCTTCGCTTCGTGCGTGGCGCCCAACATGTTGGAGTCGGTCGAATAGGCCTTTTCCGCCTTCATGCGGTACTCGAAGCCTTCGGCCTGCAGGAAGGCCGACATTTCGGCGCGGCCGCCGAGTTCGGTGATGAACTGCACGTCGAGCCAGGGCTTGTAGATGCGAAGGTTCGGGTTCGCGAGGAGACCGTAGCGGTAGAAGCGTTCGATGTCGTTGCCCTTGTAGGTCGAGCCGTCGCCCCAGATGTTGACGCCGTCTTCGCGCATGGCGGCGACGAGCATCGTGCCCGTCACGGCGCGGCCGAGCGGCGTCGTGTTGAAGTAGAGCGAACCCGCGGTCGAAATGTGGAAGGCGCCCGCCTGAATGGCGGCGAAGCCTTCGTGGACGAGCTGCGAGCGGCAGTCGACGAGGCGGGCCTTGATGGCGCCGTATTCCATCGCGCGGCGCGGAATGGCTTCGTAGTCCGTTTCGTCGGGCTGACCGAGGTTGGCCGTGTAGGCATAGGGGAGCGCGCCCTTGTTCTTCATCCAGCGAAGCGCGGCGCTCGTATCCAAACCGCCGGAGAAAGCGATGCCGACCTTTTCGCCAACCGGAACACTCTGCAAAATCGTCTGAGACATAGGTGACTTCTTCCGTAAAAGTGAGGGACCCGAATGAGGGAGTCGTTAGAGAGGATTATCCCCAAGGCGCCGACCCGCTTTCGGGGCCGCCGGCGCTTTTTCGCCCTTCCCCCGACAAACGCAACCCCCCTCCTATGAATCCCCTAGAGAGCTTCCCGCACTTGCCAACCAATCCCCGCAATTGTCGACATTTGGACTGTTCCTCGGCGCCCATTCGAAAGGGTGTTTTTCCTCTCCCGCAGCCCGGGAGTGAAAAAGCGCCTTGATCTACCGTAAAAATCCCTAGAGAAATTGCTTAGCCCCCTCGCTATAGTGTCTCTGCTCGCGGTCGCAACCACCGCGATCCTGTCACTTTTTCGGGCCTTCGGGCCCTTTTTGAGGAGAAATGACCATGAAGATTTCCAAGACGCTCGTCGCCGCCGCCGTCACCGCCATCTCGGGCGTGGCCTGCGCCGCTTCGCTTCCGAACGTCGCCGTGCTCGCCACGGGCGGTACGATCGCCGGCGCCGGCGCTTCCGCCACGGGTTCGGCCTACACGGCCGGCAAGGTCTCGGTGAATCACCTCGTCGCCGCCGTTCCGCAGCTCGCCGAAATCGCCAACGTGACCCCGGTTCAGGTCGCCCAGATCGGTTCGCAGGACATGTCCGACGAAGTCTGGCTCAAGCTCGCCAAGACGATCAACCAGGACTGCGGCAAGTATGACGGCTTCGTCATCACGCACGGCACCGACACGATGGAAGAAACGGCCTACTTCCTGCAACTCACGAAGAAGTGCTCGAAGCCGGTCGTCATGGTGGGCGCCATGCTTCCCTCGACGGGTCTCTCCGCCGACGGTCCGCGCAACCTCTACAACGCCGTTCTGACGGCCGCCACGAAGGAATCGGCTGAATACGGCGTCGTCGTCGCGATGAACAACACCATCGTCGGCGCCCGCGACGTCATCAAGACCAACACCGTCCAGCCCGAAACCTTCCAGGGCGGCAACTACGGCCGTCTCGGCACGATCTTCAACGGCAAGGTCCGCTATGAAGTGAAGCCCCTGCGCGTCGACCACAAGACGCCGTTTGACGTGACGAACCTCACGAGCCTGCCGAAGGTCGGCATCGTCTACAACCACGCGGGCGTCGAAGGCGTTCAGGCCGAAGCGCTCGTCAAGGCCGGCTACAAGGGCATCGTGAGCGCCGGCGTGGGCAACGGCAACATCCACAAGTCCATCTTCCCGATCCTTGAAAAGGCCGCCAAGGACGGCATCGCCGTGGTTCGTTCGAGCCGCGTCCCGACGGGCGCCACGACGAAGGACGCCGAAATCGACGACAAGAAGTACGGCTGGGTTTCGTCGGGTGACCTCAACCCGCAGAAGGCCCGCGTGCTCCTGCAGCTCGCCCTCACGAAGACGACCGACTGGAAGGAAATTCAGAAGTACTTCGATCAGTTCTGATCGTCTGAAAGAATCGGGGAGCCTTCGCTCCCCGACGCAAGGTTTCCTCCTTGATTTTGGAAGCCCCGACGGCCCCGCGGCCTTCGGGGCCTTCTTTTGCCCGTGCGAAGTTTCTCTCCTTCGCACGGACGGAAACGGCCGTCAGGCGGTCTTGCCGGAAGCGGGCTTTTCGGCCTCTTCCGAAGCCTTGTCGACAACCGCATCCGAGGACTTTTCAGCCTTCTCCGGCTTCTCGGGCCTGTCCGGCAACGCCTTCTCTTCGCCCTTCTCTTCTTCGGGCTCTTCCCAGTACGGCAAAGTGAGCGTGAAGGCGGCGCCGCCGAAGCGCGAGGGCATCGCGAAGATTTCCGCGTCGTGGGCGCGCGCGATCGTGCGGCAGACCGAGAGTCCGAGGCCGATCCCCGCGCCCGAGGCGGCCTGACCGCGACGGAAGGGGTCGAAGAGGCGCTGAGGATTTCCTTCGGGAAGGCCCGGCCCGTTGTCCGAGACCGTCACGGCCACGCGGTCGCCGCGAAGCTTTGCGCCCAAGATGATGCGGGAACCCTCGGGACAGTACTTCACGGCGTTGTCGAGCAGATTCACGATCACGCGGCGAAGAAGCTCTTCGTCGCCGTCGAGCGGCGGGAGGTTTTCCTCGAGGTTCCACTCGATCTTGTAGCCTTCGAGTTCGGCTCCCATCTCTGCGATCGCCGACTCAAATAGCGCGCGAACGCCCACGGGCGCGCGGTGGAGCTCGAAGTCGGAAGACTGAAGCTTCGCCATGTCCTGCAGGTTGATGGCGAGGTGCTCCATGCGGCTTGCGCCGTCAAAGAGCTTTTCGGCGTCGGCCACAAGGTCCGCGGGCGCGCCCGAGCGCTCGACCTTTTCCAAAAAGCCTTCGCTCGCCTTCTTGAGAAGCGTGATCGGCGTGCGAAGGTCGTTCGAGAGCGACTGAATGAGGCCGTGGCGCAGACGTTCGGATTCCATCGAGACGAGCGTCTGGCGCGCTTCCGACGCAAAACCGATGCGAAGGAGCGCCTGAGCGCCCAGACCGGCAAGGGTGCCGATCAGACGCCGCTGCGTAAGGTCGAGCGACTCCCCTTCGCGCGGCGCCAAAACGAGGACGGCGAGGACTTTGCCCCCCGCCATCATCGGGAGGTACCAATAGGGAGAGGACGCGAGCGTGTGCGTGCCGGAACCCGCGGGCTGACGATGGTCGAAGCACCAGCGAATAATGCCGGGGTCGACGTTTTTCAAGACCATCTCGAGGCGCTCGAGCCGCAGGGTTTCATCGTCGTCCTCGGTTTCGGGGACCCAGAATTCGGCTTCGACCTCGAGGTGATGACGAAGCGTGCCCGACACCACCTTGTAGGCGTCCTCTTCCACGAGAACCTGCGAGAGTTCTCGCGAAGCGTCAAAGAGCATGCGCGTCTGGTGTTCGCGCTCGTTGGCGGCCTTGGCCATGTCTTCGCGGTGGGCGACGAGCTGCCCCGCGACAAGCCCCACGACGAGCATCACCGCAAAGGTGACGACGTACTGCGCGTCGGTGACGGCGAAGGACCAGCGGGGTTCGATCGCCGTCAGGTTGAAGATGATGACCGAGAAGACCGCGGCGATCGCCGCGGAGACGCTTCCGAAGCGCACCCCGCAAAAGAGCACGCAGAGAAGGTAGACCATCGCCTGGTTCGTGGGCTCCATCACGTCCCAGAAGGGCGTGAGAACGAGCGCGCCCGCAAGGACGGTGAGCACCGCCTGCCAGACGCCGGGGCGCCCGAAGTCGAATTCGGCGAACCAGCGCTTCCAGCCCGAGCGGGACTTCTTCACTTCCTCCGCGTCGGCGAGAACGAGAACGTTGAGTTCGGGCGCCGCGCGCTGCAGATCCCGGCGGCGGTGACTCACCGAGCGCTCGCTCGTCCCCACGATCGCGACGAGCGACAGATTGTGTTCGCGCGCATAGCGCGCGACCGTCTCGCCGTAGCGGCCGGCGAGGACGTCGCTTCGTCCGCCCAATTCCTCGACGTAGTCGAAGAACTTCGTCACCGCCTCGCTGTCGGAGCGCTCGTTTCCCATGCCGTCCATCCAGACGACGTGCCAGGGGGAGGAGAGCGCCCGGGCCATGCGGGCGACCTCGCGCACCGACTCTTCCGAGACGGACTCGAGAACGAGGAGCAGTCCGTAGTGGGTGTCTTCGACGCTGCTTCGCGTCGAGCGCAGGCGCTCGGAGCGGATCTGCGTTTCCATGCGGCTTGCCATGGCGCGAAGCGCGAGTTCGCGAAGCGCAATGAGGTTGCTCTTTTTGAAGTAGGCGTCCTTGGCGCGCTCAACCACCTTCGGGAGGTAAATCTTCCCCGCCGCGAGGCGCGCGAGGAGGTCGTCCGGAGGCAAGTCGATCAAGCGCACTTCGGAGGCGCGGTCGAACATGCGGTCGGGCACCGTTTCCGTGACGCTCACGCCCGTGACGCGGGCGACGACGCCGTTGAGGCTCTCCAAGTGCTGAATGTTGAGGGCCGTCCAGACGTCGATGCCCATGTCGAGAATTTCTTCGATGTCCTGCCAGCGCTTCGCGTGGCGCGACCCCGGGGGATTGCTGTGGGGCATTTCGTCGATCACGACGACCGACGGACGGCGGCGCAGGATTTCGTCGATGTCGAGCGTGTCGACGGAAATCCCGTTGTATTCGATGCGCTTTCTCGGGAGAATCTCAAGTCCCCGCGTGAGCGCCTCGGTGTCCTTGCGCTTATGGGTGTCGACCCAGCCGATGAGGACGTCGAGCCCCGCGTTTTTCCGCTGATGGGCTTCGGCGAGCATCGCGTAGGTCTTCCCCACCCCCGGCGCCATGCCGAGGAAGATGCGCAGTTTGCCGAGCGTTTTTTCCCGCGTCTGCGCGAGCATCGCCTCCGGATCGGGGCGCAGGTCTTCCTGGGTCATGACGGCGTCTCCTGTCGGTTATGCGTTTCGGGTTTGCTGAGGGTCTTCCCCTCCTTCTTCATTTCGGCGAGGACCGCGGCGTTGAGATCGGCGACGTTGACGAGCCGCTCGAAGCCGAAGCGGATCATCTCGCGCCGCATCACGCCGTGGACTATGGCGTCGAGCCGCTTGGGGGAGAGCCCCGTCTGGCGGGCGACGTAGGGAATCTGATAGATGGCCGCGCGCATGGGAAGATCGGGGTCCTGCCCCGAGGCCGACGCCGTGACGAGCGCGACGGGGACGGGCTCGTTTCCGCCCACCCGTTCGCGCCAGAGCGCCGCGCGCTTTTGCACGTCCTCTGCAAAGGCGGGGTTCGTGAGCGCGAGGTTCGACCCCGTCGAAGCGCCTTTTCGCGCTTCGGGCGCGGGACGTCCTTCAAAGAGCCCCGTATCGCGCCAGTCGTAGCCGACGTTCGTATTTTCCGCGGCGAGTTCGGGCGTTGCGAAGTCGTCGGCGCTTCTGGCGCCCGGCAGCACCGTCGCCAAACCCGTTACGAGGGCCGGATAGAGTACGCCGCAGACGAGAACGGCAAAGAGAAGCGCGCCCAGAGCCCGAAGAAGACGAATGAGAAAATCCACGGCGCCTCCCTCAGAAAAAGCCCGTCAGGCGGAGAAGTTGATCGATGAGCGCGATCCCGACGATGGGCGCGGCGATGCCGCTCAGTCCCCAGACGAGAAGGTTTCGCGTCAGGAGTTCCGACGCGCCCACGGCGCGGGGTTCGACGCCCTTCAGGGCGAACGGCATGAGAAGCGGAATCACGAGCGCGTTGAAGATCACGGCCGAAAGGAGCGCCGACTCGGGCGAGGCGAGCCCCAGAATGTTCCAGCTCGCCAGAACCGGGTCGGTCGTGCTCAGAACCGCGGGCACGACCACCACGTACTTCGCGAGGTCGTTCATGAGCGAGAAGGTCGTCAGCGCCCCGCGGGTGATCATCATTTCCTTGCCCGTGCGGATCACCTCCATGAGTTTTGTCGGATTCGAATCGAGATCGACCATGTTCGCGGCTTCTTTCGCCGCCTGCGTGCCGCCGTGCATGGCGAGCGCCACGTCGGCCTGCGCGAGGGCGGGAGCGTCGTTGGCGCCGTCCCCGGTCATGGCGACCAAGTGTCCAGCCTTCTGGAAGGCCCGGATGGCGGCGAGCTTCGACTCGGGCGTCGACTCTGCGATGAAGTCGTCGACCCCGGCTTCGGAAGCGATCGCGGCGGCGGTCAGACGGTTGTCGCCCGTGATCATCACGGTCTGCACGCCCATGCGGCGCAGTTTCGCGAAGCGCCCCGCGATGTCGGGTTTCACGACGTCCTTGAGTTCGATGATCCCCAGGACCTTTTCATCGACCGCGATGACGAGCGGCGTCGAGCCGCGCGAAGCGATGGCGTCGACCTGCCCCTGAAGCGAATACGGAAAGTACCCCGAAAGGCGCGCGACGCGCGCCTTGATCGCTTCGGGAGAACCCTTTCGGAGTTGCCGCCCGTCCTCGAGATTGATCCCCGACATGCGGGTCTGCGCACTGAAGGGCACGAAGACCCCCTCTTCGGGCGGCTCGAGCGCGTCGGGGTCGAGTCCGAGTTCACGCGCGGCAAGTTCGAGAACCGATCGTCCTTCGGGCGTGTCGTCGGCATAGGACGTGAGAAGACAGGCTTCGAGGAGCGTTCGTCGGCTCACGCCCGAGACGGTGTAGAGCCGCGTCGCGCGCCGGTTCCCGAAGGTGATCGTTCCCGTCTTGTCGAGAAGAAGAATGTCGACGTCGCCCGCCGCCTCGACGGCGCGCCCCGAGCGCGCCAGAACGTTCGCGGCGAGAAGACGCGTCATCCCGGCGATCCCGATCGGGCTCAGAAGACCGCCGATCGTCGAGGGAATGAAGTTGATGAAAAGCGCCGTGAGGAAGGTAAAGCTCAGGGGCGCTCCCACGCCCGAGCGAGACACCGTAAAGAGCGACACGGGCAGAAGCGAAGCCGTGAGCAGGAGATATACGACGGTGAGCGCGATGAGAAGAACCGAAAGCGAGGTTTCGTTGGGCGTCGGTTTGCGCTCGGCACCCTCCACCATGCGGATCATGCGCTCGACAAAGCCTCCGCCGCTCGCGATGCTCGGACGCACGACGAGCCAATCGGAGAGAACCGTCGTGCCGCTCGTGACGTTGGCGAAGTCTCCCCCGGATTCACGGATGACCGGCGCGGACTCGCCCGTAACGGCCGATTCGTCGACGGACGCGACCCCCGCGACCACTTCGCCGTCGCAGGGAACGACGTCGCCCGGAAGGACGAGAACGAGGTCGTTTCCGAGAAGCGTCATCGAGTCGACGACCTGATGCGGCATGTCGGGACCGAACTTGTCGGAGGCGTTGACGATGCGCGCGGGCGTGCTCTTTCGCAGATTCCTCAGGGAAGCCGCCTGCGAGTGCGCCCGACCTTCGGCCAAAGCCTCGGCGAAGTTGGCAAAGAGCAGCGTAAACCAGAGCCACCCGGATACCGCAAAAGCGAGCCCCGCGGGTTCGGAAGAAAGCCCCAGAAGACTCGCGACGCCCACGCAAAAGGTAAAAAGAGCGCCGAGCCAAACGAGGAACATCACCGGATTGGCCCACTGCACCTTGGGGTCGAGCTTCACGAAACTTTGCCGCAAGGCGTCCTTGACGAGCTGTTCATAGAGCCTTGCGGTGAAACGGGGAAACTTCATCGCCGGCTCCTTTAGAGAACGAAGTACTCGAGCTGCTCGGCCGCGGATCCGAGCGCCATGAGAGGAAGATAGGTGAGCGCCCCGAAAAGCAGGATCACAAAGGCCAGGAAGACCGCAAAGAGCGGTCCGTTCGTCACGAGCGCCCCCTTCGTGTGCGGGGAGCGCCGCTCCAACCCCACGTCGCCCGCGAGCGCCAACAGGAAACCGAGCAGCCCGACGCGCCCCGCGATCATGGCGAGTCCCAACCCGATTTCAAAGAAGGGCGAGCTCGTGTCGAGCCCTCCCATGGCCGAGCCGTTGTTGCTTGCGACCGACGCCCAGGCGTAGAGGATTTCCGTGTAGCCGTGCGCGCCGGGGTTCGCCACCGCCTCCTGCGCGATCGGCGACAAAAGCGTCACGATGAGGCCCGTCAACGCGACGACCGGAATGACGAGCATCGCCGAAGCGGCGAGTTTGATGGTGGAGACGCCGATGCGTTTTCCGAGATATTCCGGCGCGCGCCCGATCATGAGGCCCGCCACGAAGACGGCGAGGACGATGTAGACGGAAACCGAACAAAAGCCCGCGCCCGACGACTCGAAGACGCCGCCCGTGAGCATGAGAAGAATGAGCACCATCCCCGCGCCCGGCGCGAGCGTGTCGAGAAGATTGTTGACGGCCCCCGTGCCGCTTGCGATCGACGTCACCGTAAAGAGCGCCGTATGCGCGAGACCAAAGCGCGAGTCCTTGCCCTCCGTCATGAAGCCGCGCGCGTCGATCCCGTACTGGGCGAGGAAGTCCCCGGCCGAAATTTCATCGTGCACGAAGGAAAACAGCGCAAGCGCAAAAAGGAGCCACATCGCCCAGCGCAGGCTTCGGCCTTCCTTGGGGTCCCCCGTGAGCTTGCCGAACGTGTGCGTGAGCGCAACGGGAATGAGGAGCATGCCGACCGAGGCGGCGAAGTTGACGCCCGCGGACGGATTGGCGACGGGATGCGCGGAATTCGCCCCGAAAAGCCCCGCGCCGATCGTGCCGATCGTCTTGACGGCTTCGCTCGAAGCGACGGGACCGATCAACTGCGTCACTTCCCTTCCCGCGGCGCTCACGACTTCCACGGGACCGAGCCAGGCCTGCGGAACGCCCATGACGAGGAGGAAGACCGCGTAGAGGGTGCAGAGCGGAAAGAGCACCCAGATGAGAATGCGAAGAATGTCCACCCAGAAGTTTCCGAGTACGTTCGTCGCCGAGAGCGCGAAGCCGCGCATGACGACGAAGGCGACCGCAATGCCGCTCGCCGTGGAGACGAACTCCGCGACGCCGATCCCGATCGCCTGCGAAAGAAGCGAAAGCGTGGTCTCGGGCGCATAGGCCTGCCAGGCCGTACCGGACACGAAGGAGGCCGCCGTATGCAGCGCCGTCACGAGGGGAACGCCCGCAAGTCCCGCGGGATTCCCGGGGAGATGCCCCTGCGCGAGCAGGACCGCCGTGAGAAAGACGAAGGCGAGAACGTGAAAAAGGAGAACCGAGAGCGCATAGTCGCGCCAGCCCTCCTGCGCGTCGGGCTTAAGCCCGAAGGCCTTGAGGAGCCACCGATCGGCGGTCGCGACGCAGGCAGGGGCGCGCCCCTGCGCGAGGGGCAGCAGCCAAAGTCCCAGGAGCCTCGCCAGAAGAGCGAGCGTCAGGAGAAAGAGGAGGAAGAGTTCGAGCGTGTCGAGCATAGAGCGTCACCGTAGAGGCCTCAGGCACGCCACAGTTCATAGAGCAGACGAAGGAGCAAAACGAGCACCGCCGCAAAAAAGAAAAGCGTATCGATCACTCGAAACGACTCCCCGTGGAAAACACAAACCGAATGGGGCGCCCGGACGGCTCCCCCGAAATTCCCAACATGTTAGCCCATCGGGAGGATCTCGGGGCGTTCACCCCGCCGCCGGGGCACCGAATCGAAAGAAAAACAAAAATTTCTTTTCACGAGCCCTTGACAAACTTTGCGAACTTCGGTATAGTTCACGTCCTGCACTTCAGAACGCGGCTGTAGCTCAGTTGGATAGAGTATCTGGCTACGAACCAGAGGGTCGTGGGTTCGAATCCTGCCAGCCGCGCCATTTGATCTGCAGAACAATTTGTGAAAATGCGCGGCTGTAGCTCAGTTGGATAGAGTATCTGGCTACGAACCAGAGGGTCGTGGGTTCGAATCCTGCCAGCCGCGCCACTTTTCCACAGGAAGGAAGCTCGTCTCGAAAGAGATCGGGCTTTTTTTGTTGCCTGTGAAATTCTTTCCTTTCTCTTCTCCCCCTTCTTCTTGCGAAGTTATCCACAGATTTCGCTGAGGATTTTTCCCGAAATTTTCAATTTGCACATTTTTGCATCAATTCGGGTTTTCCTTGGTGCGAGAGGGCTTTTGACGAACGCCGAGGCTAAGATGTTTATCTTACCCACAAATTCTGTGGATAAATCGGCGGACAACCTGCCCTCCCCGCCTGTGGGCAACTTTGCCCCTCCGCTTCAAACCCCTTCTCGGAGGGCGGGTTGCCGACAGCAAAAAGCCGCGCTTCGGTTATCCACCGAGGGCGCGGCCCGTGTGTTTGTCCACAGCGGTCACTTTCGGACGAGCTTGTGAAAGCGAACGGCGAAGTCCCGCTTTTCGTCGGGCGAAAGTTCCGAGAGGAGTTCGTCCGACCACTCCGACCGATCGAAGGTCGGAAAGCTCGTGTCCCCTTCAAAGCCCTTGTCCATTTCCGTGATCCAGAGAACGTCGGCTTCGGGAAGGGTCTGACGGTAGAGTTCGCCCCCGCCGATCACCATGAGGCGGGGCGCGTCGGCGAGAAGCGCCTTCGCGGCCGCCCAGTCGTGAACGACTTCGACGCCCTCGTGCCGCCAGTCGACGCTTCGGGTGAGCACCACGTTGCGGCGCCCCGGCAGGGGCCGACCGATCGACTCGAAGGTTTTGCGGCCCATGACGACGGGCAAGCCCATCGTCACGGTTTTGAAGTGACGGAAGTCTTCCGGCACGTGCCAGAGCATTTTGTTCTCGTCGCCGATCACGCCGTTTCGCGCGACGGCCACGATGAGTTCCACGGACTGCGTCATACCGAAACGACTCCCTTGATGTGGGGGTGCGGATCGTAGCCGACGATTTCGAAGTCCTCGTAGCGATAGTCGAAGATCGATTCGGGACGGCGGTGAATGACGAGCTTCGGATAGGGGCGCGGCTCGCGCGAGAGCTGGAGTTCCACCTGCTCGAAGTGGTTCTTGTAGATGTGGCAGTCCCCGCCCGTCCAGACGAAGTCGCCCACCTCGAGGTCGCACTGCTGCGCGACCATGTGCGTAAGCAACGAATAGGAGGCGATGTTGAAGGGAACGCCGAGGAAGATGTCGCAGCTACGCTGATAGAGCTGGCACGAGAGACGCCCGCCCGCCACGTAGAACTGCATGAGAAGGTGGCAGGGAGGAAGCGCCATCTTCGGCACTTCGGCCACGTTCCAGGCCGAGACGATCAGGCGGCGCGAGTCGGGATTGCGCTTGATTTCGTCGATGAGGTTTGCGATCTGATCGACGGTCTCGCCGTCGGCGCCGCGCCAGCTGCGCCACTGCACGCCGTAGACGGGACCGAGGTTGCCGTTTTCATCGGCCCACTCGTCCCAGATGCGAACGCCGTTTTCCTTGAGATAGGCGATGTTGGAGTCGCCCTTCAGGAACCAGAGAAGTTCGTGAATGATCGAACGAAGATGAAGCTTCTTCGTCGTGACGAGCGGAAAACCTTCCGCAAGATTGAAGCGCATTTGGTAGCCGAACACGGAACGGGTACCCGTACCCGTGCGGTCGGCCTTGTCGACCCCGTGCTCGTATACGTAGCGCATCAGGGTCTCGTACTGATTGGAGACCATGGAAGGATTTCCTGAGAAAAAGTAAAGACTGAACATTGTAGCCTACGGCCGACCAAAAACGAATGGCTCGTGTTTTCCCCGATCGGGTAGGGGGTTCCCTCACGAGTTCCCCCTCCCACACCGCAACCCGCCAGTGACACGGGCTTCCGGACGTGCCGTTCGGCATCCGGCGGTTTCTAAATTGATGGAGTGTCTTGTCACTGTCACCCCTGCTTTCGTCC
>CASEFX010000009.1 GCA_949287305.1 uncultured Sutterella sp.
GACAAGGCCGTGGTTTTCGACAGAGAAACGGTACGGCAACTGTTGGAAATCGAAGAGTGCAAAGGCGCTTGGAAGGCATACGGCAACCTCCCGCCGGATCGTCTGACGGAACTGCGGCGCACCGCGACGATCGAGAGCGTCGGTGCGTCCGTCCGAATCGAGGCCGGGAAGCTCTCGAACAAAGAAGTCGCCCGCATCCTGGCGAGGCTCTCGACGCAGTCTTTTACGACGCGCGACGAGCAGGAAGCGGCGGGTTACGCCTTTCTGATGAATAAAATTCTCGATTCCCGGGAGGAGGCGCCGCTCACCGAAAACCTCATCAAGCGGATGCACGGCACGCTGCTGCGGTTCAGCGGCGAGGACGAATGGCATCGAGGCGACTACAAAACCGTCGACAACCGTCTTGTCGCCTTTGACAAAAAGGGCCTCGCGGTCGGCGTGGTATTCGAAACGGCATCGGCATCCGAAACGCCCGCCCTCATGGAAGAGCTCGTCGAATGGACGAACCGGCAGTTTCTCGAAAAGAACCTCCCGCCCGTCATCGTCATCGGGATGTTCACGGCCGCCTTTCTGGCGATCCATCCCTTCCAAGACGGAAACGGGCGACTCTCCCGATCGCTCACGACGCTGCTGATGTTGCGCGCGGGCTACGGCTACGTGCCCTACAGCTCTCTCGAAAGCGTCATGGAGGCATCGAAGGCGAACTACTACCTCGCGCTTCATGCCACGCAGAAATCCCTGGGGACCGAAGCGCCGAACTGGAACGTCTGGCTCGCGTACTTTCTGCGTTCTTTGGTCAGGCAGGTCCGCAACCTGAAGCGAACGATGGAAAACGAACGCCTGCTTCAGACCATGCCGGAAACCTCGATGCGGATCCTCGGCTTGATCCGCAGGGAGGGGCCGGTCAGCATCGCCGAAGCCGCAGCGTCGCTCAACGTGAACAAGTTCACGCTTCGCGACCACTTCAAGCATTTGGTGCGGGAAAGTCGTTTGATTCCTCTCGGCCGGGGGAGAGCCACGAAGTACGCCCTGGCGCTTCCCTGACGAGGAGGAACGCTTTTGGTCACGGCCCCACGGCAAAGGCCCGCCGAACCGAGCGGTCCGACGGACCTTTCCGAGGAGATGGGTTAGAGAACTATCCTCAGTGGTGGGTTTCCTTGAACATGCGCAAACCCGTGGTCATCGACGAAATCGTCGTGGCGCCGCCCATCACGTCCTCGCGGAAGGACATGTAGAGGTGCGCGAACGTGAAGATGATGAAGAAGTACATCGTCACGTGATGCGTCGTGCGAACGGCCTGCGCGTCGCCAAAGAGCGTGAAGACCCAGCCAAACCAGGCCATCCAGCCCGTATCCCAACCCCAGGCTTGCGCGTAGAGCGCGAGGCCCGTGATGATGATGACGATGCTGCCGAGGAAGAAGAACCCGAACATCGCGAGCTGCGCCAAGGGGTTGTGCCCGGCGTACTCGGGGCTCGAGCGCTTCATGAAGAGGTAGTAGGCGGCCTGCGTGAAGACGCCCTTCCACCACTTGAAAGACCACAGAGGCGGCAGGAAGATCATGCGCGCATAGCGGTTCCCCACCACCGCCCAGTAGAGGCGGTAGATGAAGAGCGCCGTGAACGCGAGACCCGCGGCGAAGTGCGCGAGGCGCACGTAGCCGAAGTCGTAGGTGATCCAGGTGTCGCCGAGGTTCGACGTCAGAGGCTCCCCGATGAGGTAGCCCGTGACGATCATGACGGCCATGAGAAAGGCCATCACCCAGTGCCAGATGCGCACCGGCGCCTCCCACACGTAGAGGGGCTCGGTACCGCCCGAGGGGTCGACCTCGAAGGTGACGGGATCGATTTTCATAAATCACCCTCCTTTAACGGACGCGAACGCTGCAGAGTTCTTCGCCGTCAGGATTGTAGAGATGCGTGGCGCAGGCAAGGCACGGGTCGAAGCTGTGGATCGTGCGCAGGATTTCGAGCGGGCGCTCCGGATCCGCGATCGGCGTATTCATGAGCGACGTTTCGAAGGCGCCCTGCTGACCGTCTTCGGCGCGGGGACTCGCGTTCCACGTGGTCGGGACGATGGCCTGCCAGTTCGCAAGACGCGTGTCCTTGATGACGCACCAGTGACCGAGCGCGCCGCGCGGGGCTTCGCAGAAGCCCACGCCCTTGCATTCCTTGGGCCAGGTCTTCGGATCCCAGAGTTCCATGTTCGCCGCGGCCTCGTCGCCCGCCTTGATGTTGGCGGTGAGGTCGTCGACGTACTGCACCATCTTGTGCGCCGTCCACCGGCATTCGAGCGCGCGCGCCGCATGACGGCCGAGCGTCGAGAAGACCGCTTCGAGCGGAAGGTTGAGTTCCTTGAGAAGGTCGAGCGCCGGTTCCTTGAAGTGCTTGACGTCCTTCGCGACCGAGACGATGAGGCGCGCGAGCGGACCCACTTCCATCATGTGGCCCTTCCAGCGCGGGGACTTGATCCAGGAGTACTTGCCGCCGTCGCCGAGCCAGGCGAACTTCGTCTTCGAGCCGTCGGACCCCGGCGGAAGCGAGAAGGCCTGTTCCGTGACGCCGTCCCAGGGGTGCAGACCCTTCTTGCCTTCGGGATAGGTGTACCAGGAGTGGTCCACGAATTCCTGAATTTCTTCGGGATCGCGCAGATTGACGGGATGCACTTCGTCGAGCTTGCCGTCGATGATGGCGCCCGAGGGCATCTGAAGCGACTTGTCGGACCAGTCGTTGGCGATTTCCGGGAAGTCGCCGTAGCAGAGCACGTTCTTCGAGACGATGCCGCCGCCGTACTTGAACCATTCCGGATAGAAGGAGGCGATCGCCTTGATGTCCGGGAGGTACACGTTTTCGACGAAGGCGACCGAGTCGCGGGCGATGTCTCGCATGTAGTTGAGCGTGACTTCGTTCACCATCGTGCCCGCGGCGCCCGTGTCGTGCATGTTGATCGGGCAGGCGACGCCGCCCACGAGATAGTTCGGGTGCGGGTTCTTGCCGCCCAAAATCGTGTGAATCTTGATGATTTCACGCTGGAAGTCGAGGGCTTCGAGGTAGTGCGTCACGGCGAGAAGGTTCACTTCCGCGGGAAGCTTCATCGCGGGGTGGCCCCAGTAGCCGTTCGCGAAAATGCCGAGCTGGCCCGAAGCGACGAACTTCTTCAGACGGTTCTGCACGTCGCGGAAGTACCCCGGCGACGAGAGCGGGTGATGCGGACTGATCTTCTGCTGGAGTTCCGAGACGGCGCGCGGATCGGCCGAGAGGGCGCTCACGACGTCGACCCAGTCGAGGGCCGAGAGCTGATAGAAGTGCACGATGTGGTCGTGCGTGTAGAGCGTCGCGTTCATCAGGTTGCGGATGATGTTCGCGTTCTTCGGGATTTTGATCCCGATCGCGTCTTCGACGCTTCGCACGGCGGCGAGGGCGTGAATGCCCGTGCAGACGCCGCAGATGCGTTCGACGAACGCCCAGGCGTCGCGCGGATCGCGGCCCTTCAGAATCACTTCGAGACCGCGCCACATGGTGCCCGTGCTCTGCGCGTCCCGAATCACGTTGTCTTCCCCGAGCACGGCCTGCACGCGAAGGTGACCTTCGATGCGGGTCACGGGGTCCACGACGATACGGCGGTTTTCACTCATTCTTTCCTCCCGATTTCCTTATTGCTCTTGCCGACGCGGGCCTGCGCGACGGCGGAGAGCGCAGCGTGCGCAATGACGGCGGCGCCGACGACGCCCGCCGTGGCGAGACCGACCTTGTCGGCCGTCGCTTCGATGCCGCCCCAACCCGGAGGCAGAATCGTCGTTTCGTGTTCGTAGAAGGAGCCTTTGTCGAAGAAGTTCGGTTCCGAGCAGCCGATGCAGCCGTGACCAGACTGAACGGGCCAGGAGAGCCCTTCGTTCCAACGGATGGTCGAGCAGGCGTTGTAGGTCGTCGGGCCCTTGCAGCCGACCTTGTAGAGGCAGTAGCCGAGCTTCGCGCCGATGTCGTCGAAGGTTTCGACGAACTGGCCGGCGTCGAAGTGGGCGCGGCGATAGCACTTGTCGTGAATGCGCTGGCCGTAGAACATCTTCGGACGGCCGAGACGGTCGAGCGGCGGGATGCGGTCGTAGGTGAGGATGTAGGTGATGACGCCCGTCATCACTTCCGGAATCGGCGGGCAGCCCGGTACGAGCACGATGGGCTTGTCCTTGATGATGTCCGTGATCGGAACGGCCTTCGTGGGATTGGGCTTGGCGGCCTGCACGCACCCCCAGGCGGCGCAGGAGCCCCAGCCGATGACGGCCTTGGCGCCCTTGGCGACGTGCTGAATCTTCTGCAGGAAGGTTTCGCCGCCCGGAATGCAGTTGACGCCGTCGTCGTTCAGGGGAACGTTCCCTTCAACGGCGAGGATGTAGTTGCCGTTGAACTTCTGGATGGTGTCTTCGAGAGCGGCTTCCGCCTGATGACCGGCCGCGGCCATGATCGTGTCGTCGTAGTCGAGCGAGATCATGGAGAGCACGAGGTCCTTCGCCACCGGATGGTAGGAGCGGATGAAGGACTCGGTGCAGCACGTGCATTCGAGACCGTGGAGCCAAATCACGGGCGTACGGGGTTTCGTCTGCATGGCTTCGGCAATTTCTTCGGCACCGGCACTGCCGAGTCCGAGACTCGCGGCCGTGAGCGAACAAAACTGCAGGAAGCTGCGTCGGCTGACGCCCTGACGCCGCAGTGCCTGATATTGCGTTTCAAACATGGAGGTTCTCCTCTCGGGGTTTCTCGCCGCCTCTCCCGCAAAAGGCGGGTTCGACGACTTTCATTGTCGAGTGTAGGAGCGGAAATGAAAATTCGAAAGTCTCCGATGGACTTAGAAAGCCTTGCGAAACGACCGTTTTCCGCCGTAACCACGGCTACCTCCCGATACTCCCTTTGGTGAATTTCCTTTACGTTACCGTGCCGAATCGCGACGACCCTGCAGGTTACGCAAATGAAAGCGCCTTTCGGGGAATCTCTCTTCTCCTTTCGAGATAGCCGAGACTAGTTTTTCGCGGCAAATCCCCTCCACGGACGGATGGGCAAAGCGAAAGAAATCGCGCTAGTCTTTTCTTATGCAACCCGGAGAGAGACGAGGATGACCGAAGGAACCGTTTTTCCGCAGAATCCCGAAGCGATTTTCCAGAGCGGGTTCGAGCGCATCGCGCGGACCCGCATGGCGGGACTGCCCCTTTTGAACCCCAACCTTACAGTAAAGGCGCTCGGTTTCGAGCGCTCGGGCGGTCTTTGGCTCGGCGCCCTCGTGACACCCTGGTCGATCTTCGCGATCCTCGCAGCGGCGGACGAGTCGGCGCTCGAAGACCTGCGCGCGGCGCCCGGCGAAAACGTCACGGTGACTCTTCCCGCGGGCGACTTCTCCTTTCTCGGCGCGGAGGAACCCGGAATCGGCCGCTACCTCACGCTCTCTCTTGTAAGTCCCGTCTTTGAAATCCCGCGCCAGGATGCGGCCCAGGGCATCGCGCTCGAAGCCCTGCGGCTCCTGCGGGAAGGCCTTCCCGAAATTCCCGAAGAAACCGGTACGCCGCTCAAACGCGTGATCCCCATCGAGGACGCCCGCGAAGCGGCGGCCAAGGCCGCCCAACCGCAGTCGCGCCGCGCCTTTTTGACCCGATATTTCCGATGACTCCCGCCACTCCCACTCTGCCCGTTATCCGGCTCTCCCTTGCGAAGGACGAACTGACGCTCACGAACGAACGCGTGCAAAAGCCTCTCTCCGCGGCGCTCCTCTTGCGCGGAAAGACGCTCTCGCTTTCGCTCGACATTCTGCGTATGCTCCTCACGCTCTGCCCCGAAGCGCATGCGGCGGCGCTCACCGCCGCGGCCCGCGCCGCGGGCCTCAGGGACGCGCCCGATCCGGAAGCGCTTGTCCGACGCGCAGTCGTCGAGGCCGTGAGCGAAACCGTGCGCACGGCGGTCTACGACATTCCGCGGCGCCACGGGGCGTTTCGCCCCGCGGCGGACGCCGTGCGAAGTCTTCGCGCAGCCCATGCGCGGGCGCTTGCCGACAACCTTTCCGGCGCGTCGGAAGCGGCCTTTCGGGAAGCGGTACGAAGCGCTTTGGAGGAAGATCTTCTTTGTGAGGTGACGGCGCTTTTCAACGACTTTGTAAGGCTCCCGACGGCGGATGCGAAGACGCTTTTCACGGTCGAAATGCTCACGGACGACGAATTTGCCCTGCTCGGGCGGGAACTCCTTGACGGAAGACTCGAAGCGCCCCGCGCGGCCGTTCCGGGCGCCTTTGCGCGGGAATGCGCTAGGCAGGGGCTTGCCCCCGTCTTCCGACCCAAGGACCTCTTTGCGGCGCGTCTTTCGGAAGTGAATCGTTGGCTCGCGGGCGAGGAAACACGCCTGGGCGCCCTTCGCACGCTCGCGCTCCCCTCGCCCGAGGCCGGACACGGAGCCGCCCTCTCGGCCCTCGAAACCGCCCGCGGTGCCCTCTTTGCCGCGGTCGAGACGGACGGAAGCCGCATCGTGCGGGCGGGCTTTCTCGCGCCCACCGAATGGTCGATGCGCGAAGACGGCCTGCCGCTCGTCTGGGCGAAGCATTTTCTTGCGGCCCGCGGGGACGATCCTAGACTCAAGGAACGGCTCGAAACGCTCTTTGCGGCGTTCGATCCCTGCACCGACCTCGTTTGGGAGGAAGGCCATGCATGAACTCTCGCTTTGTGAAGGGATCGTTTCCGCCGTCGAGCGCACTGCCGAGCGCTACGGCGTCGCGAAAATCAAATCGGTTCGCGTCGCCGTGGGACGTCTTGCGGGGGTCGACATTCCGAGTCTCGAATTCGCCTGGCGCTCCGTCACCATGACGGGCCCGCTCACGGGAGCGAAGCTCGTGATCGAGCGCCCCGAAGGCACGGCCTTCTGCACGGACTGCGGCGAAACCGTGCCGCTCGCGAAATTCGGGGACGCCTGTCCCAAGTGCGGCGGCTTTCGGCTCATCCCCAACGGCGGAACCGAACTCAAGGTGCTCGACTTTGTTCCGGCCGATGACGAGGCCGAAGAATCCGAGCCCGAAACGAACTGACTTTTGAGGAGGAAACATCATGTGCACGACCTGCGGCTGCGGCCACACGCACGATCATCATCACGATCACGCCCACGATCATCCTCATGACCACGGGCACGACCATCCGCACGATCATTCTCACGACGGAGCTCAGCCCCGCCGCGCCCACGACGCCGACTTCGGCGCGGAGCGCGCGATCGCGGTGGAAGAGGACATTCTGGCGAGAAACGACGAAGTCGCCCGCCGCAACCGAGCCTACTTCCGGGTGCACGGGATCTTCGCACTCAACTTTGTCTCGAGCCCGGGCTCGGGCAAGACCGAATTTCTCGCGGCGACGATCCGCAAGCTCGGCGAACGCGCGAAGCTCGCCGTGATCGAGGGCGACCAGCAGACCGAAAACGACGCCGAACGCATCCGCGCGACGGGCGCGAAGGCGCTTCAGATCCAGACGGGCGAAGGCTGCCACCTCGACGCCTCGATGATCGAACGCGCCTTGGGCGAACTGAAGCCCGAGGACGGATCGCTTCTCTTCATCGAAAACGTCGGAAACCTCGTCTGTCCCGCGGCCTTCGATCTCGGCGAAGCGCACAAGGTCGTGATCCTCTCGGTAACCGAAGGCGAAGACAAGCCCCTCAAGTACCCCGACATGTTCCGCGCGTCCGACATCATGATCCTCAACAAGATCGACCTTCTCCCCTACGTCCCCTTCAACGCGGACAAGTGCGAGGAGTACGCGCGGCGCGTGAATCCGGACATTCAAATCCTGCGCGTTTCGGCGCTCACGGGCGAGGGACTCGACGCCTGGCTCGTGCGGCTTGCCGAAATGGCGGCGCTCGACTGAGGCCGCCGCCCCCGAAAACCTGGAGGAATCATTATGACGACGGCACGGCTCTTTCGCGTGACGGGACTCGTTCAGGGCGTGGGCTTTCGCCCGACCATCCACCGAATCGCGCACGAACTCGCGCTCGCGGGCGAAGTTTTCAACGACGCCGAGGGCGTGGGCGTGATTCTTGAAGGCCCCGAAGAAGCGGTTCTGCGCTTTCCCGAGGTGCTTCGCGCGCAAAAGCCGCCGCTCGCCCGCATCGACGACGTCGTCATGACCGAGGTCCCCGCGACGGGCCGCACCGAATTCACGATCACGAAGACGAAGGGCGGCCACGTGCGCACGGGGATTACCGCGGACGCCGCGACCTGCCCATCCTGCCTCGAAGACCTCTTTGATCCCGCCAACCGCCGGTATCGTTACGCCTTCACGAACTGCACCCACTGCGGGCCGCGCTTCACGATCACGAAGCGCCTTCCGTACGACCGTCCCCAGACGACGATGGCGCCCTTTGCGATGTGTCCCGACTGCCTCACGGAGTACGAGGATCCGCTCGACCGGCGCTTTCACGCGCAGCCCAACGCCTGCCCCGTCTGCGGACCGAAGCTCGAACTCACGCTTCCCGACCGCACGCCCGTCCCGGGCGACCCCGTGCGCGAAGCCGTGCGGGCGATCCGCGAAGGAAAAATCGTCGCCGTCAAGGGTCTCGGCGGCTTTCATCTCGCCTGCGACGCGAGAAACCCGAAGGCCGTCGCGACGCTGCGCGCGCGAAAGCACCGCGACGAAAAAGCCTTCGCCCTCATGGCGCAGTCCGTCGCCTCGGCCGAGCGCATTGCGCTCGTGACGCCCGAAGAAAAGGAACTGCTCGAAAGCGTCGCACGTCCGATCGTGCTCCTCAGAAAGCGACCGGACGTGGAGCTCGAGGGCATCGCTCCGGGCCTCACGGACGTGGGCGTGATGCTCCCCTACACGCCGCTTCACTGGCTTCTCTTTCACACGCTCGCGGGCGAACCCGACGGCACCGCATGGTGCTCGAAAGCCTCCGACGCGTTGCTCGTCATGACGAGCGCGAATCCGAGCGGCGAGCCCCTCGTGATTGAGAACGACGAAGCCTACGAGCGACTCGGCGGCCTCGCGGACCTCTTTTTGCTTCACAACCGCGACATTCTCATCCGCTGCGACGACTCCGTCGTGCGTCGCGTGGCGGGAAAGACCCTCTTCGTGCGCCGCGCCCGCGGCTACGTGCCCGACCCGATCGCGCTCCCGCGCGCGATGCCCTCGGTCGCGGCAACGGGACCGTATCTCAAGAACACCGCGGCCCTCATCCGCGAAAAAGAACTCTATCTCACGCAGCACAACGGAGACCTCGAAGGGACGGGCACGCGCCGTGCGCTCGAAGATTCGATCGACCACCTCGCGGGCCTCTACGAAATTGCGCCGGTTCTCTACGCCTCCGACACGCATCCCGACTTCTACTCGACGACGCTCGCCGAGGCTCGGGCCGAACGCCTCGGCGTCCCCCACTACCTCATTCAGCACCACGCCGCGCACGTCGCGGCCGTGATGGCGGAGTCGGGCGCAAAAGAAGGCGTGGGACTCGCGCTCGACGGCACGGGGCTTGGCGACGACCAAACGATCTGGGGCGGCGAACTTCTTCGCGTGACGCCCGAAGGCTGGACGCGCCTCGGTCACCTGTTGCCCCTGCCCCTTCCGGGCGGCGACGCGGCGGCCCGCGAACCGCGCCGCGTGGCGGCGGCGGTCCTCACGCTGCTCGGTCGCGAAGACGAAATCGCGACGCGCTGGCCGGACCTTCCCGGTGCGGACAAGTTCGGACGCTTCGTGCGCTCCTCGCTCTGCCCGAAGGCCTCGTCCACGGGCCGGCTCTTTGATGCGGCCTCGGCTCTTCTGGGGCTTGTCGCCGTGCAGCACGACGAAGCGCGCGCCGCGATGCTCCTTGAAGCGGAAGCCGAGAAAGCCGACGAAATTCCCTTGTGGGAGGACGCCGTTCGGATCGAAGACGGCGTGCTCGATCCCCTGCCGATTTTTGCAAAGCTTTTGACCGAACCCGATCGGGCCCGGGCCGCGGCGGGCTTCATCCGAACGCTCGCGCGCGGTTTTGCCGAACTCGTGCGCGCTTCGGGCGTGACGGGCGAGGTGGCGCTCACGGGCGGCTGCATCATCGACCGGCCCTTTACGGAGGCGCTCCTTGCGGACCTCGCGGCCTTCGGACTCGTTGGGGTGCTGCCTTTGAAGGCGCCTCCGGGAGACGGCGGCGTCGCGGCGGGCGAAGCATGGCTCGCGGCCCTCGCGCTTGAAGCGGAAACCGAACCCCGCCCCCTCGCGAAGTAAAGGAAACGAAAGGGAGTCCTCCTTCAAGGCGGCTCCCCAGAAAAGGAAGGAAGAACAACATGTGTTTGGCCGTGCCCGCACAGATCGTGCGGATGGACTCTCCCGTCGAGGCGCTCTGCGACTTCGGCGGCGTCAAGAAAGCCGTGGACGTGACGCTCATCGCCGGCCCCAAGGTCGGGGACTGGGTGATCGTGCACGTCGGATTCGCACTAGAGAAAATCGACGAGGAAAAGGCGAAGGAGACCCTCGCGCTTCTTGCCGAAGCCGCGAACCTCACCGAAGAACCCAAAGGGGAGGCTGCGCCATGAAGTGGGTCGACGACTTTCGCGTGCCCGAAGAGGTGCGCGCCCTCGCGGACGCGGTCCGCGCCGAAGCGGATCCCGCGCGCGAGTACCGCTTCATGGAGTTTTGCGGCGGCCACACGCACGTTCTCTCGCGTTGGGGTCTGACGGGCCTTTTGCCCGACAACGTGCGGATGATTCACGGACCGGGCTGTCCGGTGTGCGTGCTGCCCGTCGGACGCATCGAAATGGCGGCGGAATTGGCGCTCGAGAAAAAGGCGATCGTCTGCACCTACGCCGACACCCTGCGCGTCCCCGCGAAGAAGGGTCGGTCGCTCCTCGCCGTCAAGGCGGAGGGCGGCGACGTGCGGCCCGTCTACTCGCCCGTCGACGCGCTCAAAGTGGCGCGCGACAACCCCGACCGCGAAGTCGTCTTCTTTGCGATCGGCTTTGAGACGACGACCCCGCCTACGGCCGTGGCACTGCTCCGTGCCAAAGAAGAGGGCCTCAAAAACTTCACGGTCCTTTCCTCGCACGTTCTGACGCCTCCCGCCATGCGGCACATCCTCACGACGGCGCCCGAGCGCCCCGACGCACCGAAATTGGACGGCTTGGTCGGTCCCGCGCACGTCTCCGTCGTGACGGGCTGGGGCGTCTACCGGCCCTTTGCCGAGGAATTTCACATGCCCGTCGTCGTGGCGGGGTTCGAGCCCGCCGACATGATGCTCGCGATCCGCATGCTGGTCGCCCAGGTGAACAAGGGCAGAGCCGAAGTCGAAAACGAATTCACCCGCGCCGTCACCGAAGAAGGCAACCGCACGGCGCAGGCGCTCACGCAAAAGGTCTTCACGCTTCGCGACACGTTTGAGTGGCGGGGCTTGGGCTCGGTCCCGCATTCGGCGCTCAAGCTTCGCGACGAATGGGCGGACTTCGACGCCGAAAAGCGCTTCACGCTTCGCGAGCGCCGCATTGCGGACCACAAGGACTGCGCCTGCGGCGCGATTCTGCGGGGCGAAAAGAGTCCCGGTCAATGCCCCCTTTTCGGCACCGTCTGCACGCCCGCCCATCCGATCGGCGCCTGCATGGTTTCGAGCGAAGGCGCGTGCGCCGCGGAACTGCGCTACGCGCCCCGCCGTCAGGAGAACACCAAATGAAAATTGCCCCTTCTTACGCAAGCTCGCTCGACCTCGAACGAGGCAGCGTCGACATGACTCACGGCGCGGGCGGTCTCGCGACCGAACAGCTCATCCGCGAAGTCTTCGCGAAGCACTTCCGAAACGACTGGCTCGAACAGGGCCACGACGGCGCGCTCCTTCCTCCCCTCAAGGGGAACCCCGTCTTCTCGTCGGACGGCCACGTCGTAAAGCCCCTCTTCTTTCCCGGAGGCGACATCGGACGCCTCGCCGTCGCGGGGACCGTGAACGACGTCGCCGTCTGCGGCGCAAAGCCCCTGTATCTTTCCGCCTCCTTCATTCTCGAAGAGGGCCTGCCTCTCGCCGAGCTCGACCGGATCGTCGCGAGCATGGCCGACACCGCCCGCGAGGCGGGGGTCGCCATCGTGACGGGGGACACGAAGGTCGTCGAAAAGGGACACGGAGACGGACTCTACGTCGCGACGAGCGGGATCGGCGAGAAGCTCGTCGACTACGTGATCGACGGGCGAAGCGCCCGCCCGGGCGACGCCGTGATCGTTACGGGAACGATCGGCGACCACGGCACGGCCATTTTGTCCGAACGCGAAAGCCTCGGCTTTGAAACGGAAGTGGTGAGCGACGCGGCGCCCCTGAACCGCATGATCGAGGCGCTCCTCGCCGCAGTCCCGGTCGTGCACGTGCTGCGCGACCCGACCCGAGGAGGCGTCGCCGCGACCTTGAACGAAATCGCGCATCAGAGCGGCGTGGGCGTGGAGCTTGACGAAAGCTCACTGCCGGTGCGGCCCGCGGTCGCCGCTGCCTGCGAATTCCTCGGGCTCGATCCCCTCTATGTCGCCAACGAAGGCAAGCTTCTCGTCATCCTTCCCGAGGAGTACGCGGACATGGCGCTCAAAGCGCTTCGCTCCGACCCGCACGGGACGGACGCGGCCGTGATCGGGCGCATCACCGAAGAGCACGCGGGGGTCGTCGAAATGACGACGCTTCCCGGAGGCAAGCGCCTTGTGGACTGGCTCCACGGCGAGCAGCTTCCCCGCATTTGCTGAGGCACTGCGGGCCGGGACGCGAACCGTGACGCGTCCTTCGCCCGCCGCCCACTTTTCCCGCGCCGTCAAAAGCGAATCGATGCGGGCGGAGATTTTTGCGGGAATTTCGCCTGTGAGACGGTCTTTTGGGACGATCAGACAATAGATCGCCAAGATTCCGCGCTTATCCGACGGAAAACCCCACTACACTTCTAGAAATCAAGGAGGAAGCCATGCAAAGACGACAACTCATCACCGCGATTCCGGGACTCTTCGGAGCCGCCCTGAGCCTATCGTTTCCCGCCGCAGTGAGCGCCGCGGAAACTGCCGGGACCTCCTTTGCCGTCACCGATCTGCTCAGACGGGAAGTGCGCTTTGAGAAGGCGCCCGAGCGCATCGTCGTTGCGAACTACATCCTCAACTTCCTCATGACGGGCGGCGCCGCGTCGCTCGGCAAGGTCGTGGCGCTTCCGCAGGACGGGTGGGAGGCGACCCGCACGGGCGAATACAAGCTCTTGACCGAGGCCTTCCCCTCGATTCTCAAGCTCCCCTCGATCGGGGGCTATCACGACAACGTCCTCAATACCGAGCGCATTTTGTCGCTCAAGCCCGACGTCATCCTCGTCAACATTCCGCAGTACCGCGACAACGCCCGGCGTCTCGCCGTGCTCGAGCGCGCGGGCGTGAAGACCGTGGTGCTCGACTACCACGCGATGAAGCCCGAAAACCATGCGGCGAGCACCCGGATTCTCGGGAAACTGCTCGGACGCGAAGAGGCGGCCGAGGCGCAGTGCCGCCGCTACGAAGAGGCGCTCAAAGATCTGCAGACCCGCATCGCGGCTTTGCCCGACGAGAAAAAGCACCGTCGCGTTTACGTCGAGCTCGGCAACGAGGGCGTGGCCCTTCTCGGAAACTCCTACAACCGTACCGTTCTCTGGGGCGCGATTCTGGAGGAACTCTCCGCCGCCAACATCGCGGCCGACATTAAGGCCCCCTATGCGCCGCTCGCGCGCGAATTCGTCATCGCCTCGAACCCGCAGACGATTCTGATCGGGGGGAGCATCTGGCGAAACGCCGCCGAAGCCGACTCCATGCGCATGGGCCTCACCGTCACCGAGGACGAAGCGCAAAAGCGTCTCGCGGGCTTTGCCGCTCGTCCGCTCTTTGCGAAGACGGACGCCTACCGCACGGGCGAGATCTGGGCCGTGGACCACGGAAGTCTCCGAACGATCGCCGACTACGTCTTTCCGCAGTTCATCGCGAAGATCCTCTACCCCGACGTCTTCGCGGACCTCGATCCGGACGAGGAAATCCGGACCTTCTACCGCAACTACCTCCCCGAAGTGAATCCCGCGGGCGTCTACTGTCTGCGCGCCGAGGCGGGGGCGAAACGCTGAGGTCCCGATGAGCTGCCACCTCCACTACCGGAACCAAACCCTGCGTCGGGTCGCCTTGCTCGCCGCAGGGGCGGCGTTGCTCGTCCTCTTCGTTTTGCTCGACCTCGCGACGGGCACCTCCGACATGACGGTGGGGCGCGTCGCGTCGGCGCTTCTCGCCGGCCCCTCGGCCGAAGGCGTCGACGCCGTGATTCTGTGGGAGCTTCGCCTGCCGATGACGCTCACGGCGCTCTTCGTGGGGACGTCGCTTGCGCTCGCGGGGCTCGAAATTCAGAACATCACGGGAAACGCCCTTGCGAGTCCCTCGACGCTCGGCGTCACCTCCGCCGCGAGTTTCGGGGCGGCATTGGCCATCACGACGGGCGTGACCTTCTTCGGTCAGCTCTGGATCGGCACGACGGCCGCCGCCTTCCTCTTTGCGCTCCTCGTCTCGGGGCTCATCTATGCGCTCTCGGAGCGGCGCGGCATGACGCCGCAGACCGTGATTCTCGCGGGGATCGTGATGAACTTCTTCTTCCTTGCGCTGCAGCAGCTGCTCCTTTACGGCGCGAGTCCCGAAACGGCGCAGCTCATCAACGGCTGGACCTTCGGGAATCTGGAGCGCTCGAGCGGCCTTTCGGCCGCGGCCGCCGCGGGCTTCACGCTCGTCGCCGCCCTCTGGCTTTTGCCGCGGGCCTGGGCCATGACGGCGCTCACGATCGGAGAAGAGCGCGCGAGAAGTCTCGGCGTTCCCGTGACGCGCCTTCGCGTCGAAGCCTTCCTCCTTTCGGCCCTTCTCATCGCCGGAGCCGTGAGCTTCATCGGGACGATCGGGTTCGTGGGACTCGTCGCGCCCCACTTCGCCAAGCTCACCTTGGGCGACGATCAGCGCTTTTTGATTCCCGGAACGATTCTTGCCGGAGGACTTCTCATGACGGCGAGCTCCGTTGCGGCAAAACTCCTCTCGACGGGCGCGGTGCTCCCCGTCGGGATCGTCACGTCGCTCGTGGGCGTTCCCTTCCTTTTCGTGCTGCTCCTTCGTGAGACGGGAGGCGTGCGATGATCGAACTGGCACTCAAAAACCTCTCCGTTTCCTTCGGCCCGAACCGCATTCTCACGGACCTCGACGCCGTGATTCCGGGCGGGGCGATTACGAGCGTGATCGGCCAGAACGGCGGCGGGAAGACGACGCTTCTCAAGGCCGTCGCCGGACTCGTCCGGCACGAAGGGTCCGTCCGCATCACGGAGGACGGACGCGAACTCACGCGAAAGTGCGTGAGCTACGTCCCGCAGCTCTCCACCGTGACGAGTCGTCTCACGGTCTTCGAGATGGTGCTTTTGGGTCTCGTGAACGACCTCTCCTGGCGTGTCACGCCCGAACGCTTTGAAGAGGTCGACCGGACGCTGCACCGCATGGAAATCGCGCACCTCGCGCAGGAACCCGTCTGCCGCCTCTCGGGTGGGCAAAAGCAGCTCGTCTTCATGGCGCAGGCCTTCGTGGCCAAACCGAAGGTCCTGCTTCTCGACGAACCCACGAGCGCGCTCGACCTGCGCCATCAGTTGGTCGTGATGGAGGCGGCTCGCCGCTACGCCGCCGAAACGGGGGCCGTGTGTCTCGCCGTCGTGCACGACCTACTCACGGCCTCGCGCTTTTCGCGCTCGCTTTTACTTCTCGAAGAAGGCCGCATCAGTGCGCTTGCCTCCCCCGAAGAAGTGCTGAGGGCGGAGAAGCTCGAACCCGTCTATCATGTGGATGTAAGTGTGGAACAAAGCCGATCGGGCTTTCTGCAGGTGGTGCCGTTGCGCCCCCACCCGATCGCGCACGAACACGGAGGTCATCATGGCGACCACTAATGCCGCGCTTTCCGCCATTTCGGACTATTGGAACCTGCGTGCCGAGGGGTATTCGCTCCATACGCGGGACGAACTCGAGGGCGACGCCGGCCGGCGCCTTGCCGCGCTTTTTGCGGAAACCCTTCCTCTCCCCGAAGGAGGCGGCCGACTCCTTGACGTGGGCTGCGGTCCCGGACTCTTTTCCATCGCCGCCGCGAAACTCGGCTGGAGCGTGACGGGGATCGACCTCTCGCAGCGCATGCTCGACGAAGCCCGCTCGAACGCTCAGGAAGCGGGCCGTCCCGCAATCTTCCAGATCGGAAACGCCGAAGCGCCCGACTTTGCGCCCGAAAGCTTCGACGCCATCGTCAACCGCTATCTTCTCTGGAACCTTCCGCATCCCGAAGAAGCGCTCGCCGCGTGGCTGCGCCTTCTCAAGCCGGGCGGAAAGCTCCTCGTCTCCGACGGCAACCACTATCTCCATCTCTTTGACGAAACCTATCGCCGCGTCGAAGCCTTGAAGACGCCGCCCGAAGGGCACGATCCCAAGTACGTGGGCGACGTCGACACGACGCCGATGATGGAAATCGCGAAGACCCTTCCGCTCTCGGCGGTGCATCGTCCCGAATGGGATCAAAAGACCGTTGAAAAGCTGGGCGCCCGCTTCCGCCTCGTCGAAACGACCGTCACCGTCGTGACGGATCCCGAAACGAAGGAAGAGCTCTGCGTCGTCGACGGCTTCATCTGGATCGCAGAAAAACTCTGACGTCCATTCCTTTTTGACTTCTTCTTGAACAGTTGGCCGCCCGCGAGAACGGACGGCCTCTTTTTGCGCCTGGGAAAAGCCGCGGGGTTTGCTCAAAGCAACTGCAGGAATTCGATGAGGCGCTCGGCGTGCGCGACGGAAGCGGCGTTTTGCGCTTCGATCTTTTCCGGCGACGTACGCATGGCGTAGCTCACGCCGCAGGTGTGGATTTCGCCCGCGTACTCCATGCGGCAGAGGCGGGCGGTCGCCTTGAAGCAGGCGAGAAAGTCGTCGAGATCGAAGCCTACGGGACCGTCCTTGGCGAAGACCGCCTCCGGGGCGCCCGTCGTGAACGAGAGAACGAGCTTCTTGCCTGCAAGCTTGTCGCCCTTGCTTCCGTGCGAGAAGCCGTGCACGAAGGTTTCCTCCATCCAGCGCTCGAGAAGCGAGGGCGCGGAATACCAGAAGACCGGGAACTGCAGGACGATGACGTCCGCCTTGAGGAGTCTTGCCTGCTCGGCCGCGACGTCGATTCGAAAGTCCGGATAGAGACGGTCGAGCTTCACGATTTTGGCGTCGGGGAGACGCTCGGCGAGCACTTCCAAAATCTTCTTGTTGGCGACCGAGGCTTCGAGATTCGTGTGGCCGCTGACGACGAGAATGTTCTTCATGGGAAAACCCTCCTTACTCTGCATTCGCTACGGCGCCGAGAAAACGGCGCCCGCATGATGTCCTCAGAATACACCGATCTTTTGGGTGCGCGAACGGAGACGACGGCACTCTTCCAACGTCCGTACAGAGGATGACGGACGTTGAGGAGAGGCTCTTCTGTCGACCTCTCTCCTTCACTTTTGCGCGGCCTCGTAACTTTTCGCATGCTCGAACGCCTGCTCGAGGAATCTACGCAGAACATCGCGGCTCTCTTCGCCGCGGCGCCAGTTGAGCCAGTAGCCGATGTCGCCCTTCTCGTCCGTCATGAGAATGAAGCGCCGCGTACCGTCGTCGCGGTAGGTCCGAACCATCTCAGTCGTAAAGGTCGGCGCTTGGGACATCATCAGGTCGTGACGGAAGAGGAAGAAGTCCCGATAGACGGTCATCTTGACCGAGGGATGCAGGGCCGAGTGAAGACTTCTCTTTTGCCGTGAGAAGGCGCCGTCGAGATCGAGAAAGCAAATCTCGCCCGCCCGCAGATCCGCCATGCGGGCGCTTCCGTGAAAGTCCGGATCCGCGAGCTCTTCGACGGAGACGCCCTCGATCGTCAGGGCGTCCAAACGGTCGGTCGAAAGGCTCAGATAGGTTCGGTCGATCGCCCAGAGTTGCGAAGCAATGTCCTCTTCGTTCCACTCCTCCGCCGAAACGACGCAGTCGTAGCGCCCCGAGCGCAGGGCCTCGGGCGTGCAGTCGTCGGGGACGAGCACGGGCTCGATCGTCACACCCGCGAGCGTCGCCGCGAGTCTCGGCACGAAGTACCAATAGGGACCTGGATCGCAAAAGGCAATTCGAAGACGAACCTCTTCGCGCGCGAGTTCCCGGGCGGCAAACCGCAACGCTTCTTCGGCGTTCAGTACCGCTTCGGCTCGGGAAAGAAGCGCCTTCCCCGCCTCCGTCAGGATCATCTGCCTGCGTTCCCGCCGAAAGAGCGCGACGCCCAGGATCTCTTCGAGCCGTCGGATCGACATGGAGAGGGCCGGCTGGGTGATGTGAAGGGTTTCGGCCGCCTCCGTGAGGGTTCTCGCACGGGCGACGACGAGGAAGTGTTGCAGTTGTCGCGTTTCCATGATCGGCTTCTTCGTAAAGGTAGTCGAAAAAAAAGCATAAGCGAGATTTATATTTCTATCAAGAATTGAGATTATCTTTTCGCCGAAGCCGCGGATAGCATGATGGCAAATCCAAAGCGATTCTTATGCTTTGCCCCCCTTTTTGGAGAACATCATGAATCTTCAGCGACGCAAGTTTTTGGGCGCGGGCCTTGCCGGCGCTCTCGCGACCGCCACCGCTACCGCGGCCCATGCGGTCCCCTCGAAGGAAGAAAACGTCATCGCGCTTCGCACGATGGGAAGCTTCGCCTTCGGCGGCACGATCGACCGTCTTCCCGACGGCACGACCTTCCACGGCGACCACGGTTACGCCCAGTACTACGTGGCGGCGCATTCGCGTACCCTTCCGATCGTGATGTGGCACGGGATCGGTCAGTCGGGCAAGACCTACGAGTCGACGCCCGACGGGCGCGAAGGATATCAGGCGCTCCTTCCCCGCCGCGACTGGTCCGTCTACATCGTCGACCAGCCCCGCCGCGGACGGGCCGGCTACACGAACGCGAAGAATTCCGGTCCCGAAATCCCGACGACCGCGAGCGAAGCGGGCGTCTGGAACGCCTTCCGAAACGGCCTTTGGGTGGCGCCCGGCAAACCGACGATCTATGCCGACTCGCAGTTCCCGGTCTCGGGAGCGGCAGTCGATCAGTTCTTCCGTCAGCAGACTCCGGGGACCGGGGATGAACCCTCCACCGCCGAATTTCGCCTCTTCATGGGGAAGACCGGCGCGGCACTTTTTGACCGCATCGGCGACGGCATTCTCATCACCCACTCGAACAGCGGTCAGTACGGCTGGGAAATCGCGATGGCGACGAAAAAGGTCCGGGCCATCGTCGCCTACGAACCCGGCGCCTGCGCCTTCCCGAACGAAGAACCGCCCGCCGACGTACCCGCGAAGACCGAGGCGGTCGCCGCCCGCATGTTCCCGCGCATGGTACCGATGGCGCGCTGGCAGGCCTTGACGAAAATTCCGATCCTGATTGTCTTCGGCGACCACATCAGCGACGAACCGAGCGAAATCTTCAACGTCGACGTCTGGCGCATCGCCCGTGAACGCGCCCGTCAGTTCGTCAAGCAGATCAACGCCCACGGCGGCGACGCGACGCTCATCGAATTGCCGAAGCTCGAGATTCACGGCAACACGCACGCGGCCTTCGCGGACAAGAACAACGTCGAGATCCTCAACCTCATGACGAAGTGGTTTGCCGAGAAGAAGCTCGACGGCTACGAACGTCCGCATGCGGGCCCCGCGCCGTTGGAACTCCCGATGAGCATTCCGCTCGAGACGGCGAAGTGACGCCGAAGCGCCGAAGAACGGCTTGACAAATGGCAATCGAGAGGGAGAGTCCAACGGATTCTTCCTCCGTGCTTTTCGCGGAGTCCTCGATCGAGGCTGCGGTGCGAAAGATGGTGCGCGCGATCGAAGCGATGCGGTACGTGTGGGGCGCTGACTCGAACAACTTTCTCTCCGACGTTACGATTCGAAGTTACAGTTTTTGTAGCTACAAAAACTGTAGGGTTCGTTTGATCGGCAGACATGCCGAGTCTTCGTGTTCAGACCAAGCGCCTCAGAAAAATTAGGACGCCTCCCGCTCCTTCATAGGCTTCAGGGCCTTCTCAATGCACTTGCGCCAGAAAGTCGGCGACTTCGGATCTTCACCCAACCACCTGCGGATGAGCTCGTCGGTAGAGAGAAGACCGCTCTCCGCCCAAAACTTTCTGACGCCGCCCTCGGCCTGAGGGTCCTTCTCGAACCGGTCGGCGAGCATGTCGCCCAATAGATATCCGAAAACATACTGCCAGTCGTAGGCGATCGTTTCCTGTCGGTAGAAATGCGGCTTGTACGCCCAGACGTAACGGTCCGCCCCGGTCGTCGTATCGCCGAAGTAGTGACGCCACGACGCGTCGGAGAGTTCGTTCAGGGTCCGCACCGAAAGTGCGCCGGCATAGCGCTCGCGGTAAATGTCGCTCAGGAGCCGATGGCGTGCCGGAATCGTGAGAAGGAAATTCGTCATGCGCGAGAGATCGAGCCAATAGACGGCGAGCCGCAGCGATTGGTTGCCTGTTCCCTCGGCCTCCCTTCTCAACTGCCGCAAAAGAAGGGCTTCATAAAACTTTCCCGCGATTTCCGTAACGGACAGAGGAAAGAGTCTCGCCGCAGGCGACGCCCCGTGCAGAAGTCTCAGATGGTGAGCAACACCGAAGAGATGCGCCACGCGCACCTCGCTTTCGAGATTGGGGTAGAAGTGCGTCAGAATCCGCACGGCGCCGAGCGCAGGCAGGTCGTCGCACCAGGAGCTTCCCGTCTTCGACGCAAAATTTCGACCGTCCACCCAATGCTTTTCGTGAGCTTCGCGCAGAAAGGCGCCGAAGCTCGGATCAACGTTCTTCGAAGCGGCGAGCAGATCACGCATGTGGTCAATGTAAGAGGAACCGCGCGTCCATAGAGCCCCCGGCAAGGGTGCCGTCAGGTGACAGGGCGCCGTCTTCGGATCAGGTTCTCCGTCCGGCGTTTTCATCGCCATGCGAGCGCGGAGAGTGACGGAACGGCGAATTTCCGGAAGAGCGTCGTCCAGGGCTGCCAACATCGCCCGATAGGATTCGACCGACGTTCTTTCACGATGCAGATGCACTTCCGGAAAGCTTTCACCCGACGAGCGCCAGATCGCCACTCGCAGGCCTGAGATGGCGTTGAGCAAATCGGCAAAGGCGTTCGCATGGGACGCAAACCAGGCGTTCATCGCCTCAAACGTCGTTCGGCGAAGAACGGGATCGTCTGAGTTCCTGAGAATCGAAAGGCTCATTCCGAAACTTTGCCGACGGACGTGGCGCCCCGAATCCTCTACGGAAAGCGACATGGTGCTTGTCATGTGCGTGTGAAGCGCATAAAGAGGCGTCATGGCTTCGCGTACGAGCGCCGCCCCCACGCGCTCTTTCGAAAGAGTGGGCGGCAGAGTCAGCACATAGAGTTTCCAGCGACGGATTTCCGGATAGACGTCGTAGTTTCGATCCGCCTCGGCATCGCTTCCGGGTTCGGGCAGTGCGCGCACCGCGGCGAAGACCTTCGCGGCCGCTCGGTCGAGTTCCTCTCTTCTCGCCAAAAGCCGGGACCGGGCCGCAACGCTCGCACCGTCCGTAGGATTGAGTCCGAGATGCGCCCGACAGATCGTAAGAAGCGTGCGAATGAGGTCCCGTCCCCTTCCATAGAGCCGCAACATCTCTTCCGTGGCCGACGGTCCCGGCGCGTCGGGTGCGAGACGATTAGCGGCGGCCAGGGCGGAAATCGTCATGTCGAGCGTTTTGGCAAGATCCTCGAAAAGAGGGCTCTGCACGTCGGAGGCGCCGTCAGGCAGCCATTTGGGCAAGTCGAAGCGTTCCATACCTTTCATCCATTCCAATGCCTCGATTCTGCTTCGAATTCACAGACATACCCAGTAGGTAACAGGGTTAACACCTATATTTATACAGGTTAACCCTAGATCCCTCTGTTTTCTTCGACAAACCCTTCCAAACAAACCCTTCTTCAGGCCCATTCAAGAGCCTAAAGAACAAGGGTTTACCCCAAGCACTCAGATTACGTTCCCTTGCCGCTCTTACGTGCCGAAGGAGTTGCCGCTCAGAATGGCGACAGAACAAACACGCATCCCGTGCGTGTAAACACAAGGAGACTTTCATGGCCGGCATCATTTTCGGATGCATCATGCTCATCCTCGTGGGATGGGCCATCCTGAAGGGCAAATACGCTCCCTTCATCCTCTTTGCGAGCGGCGTCGCGATGCTGCTCTTTTCCGTCATCTTCGACACCGGGTCCTTCATGCCGAAGAAGGCCCTGCCGACGGGGAACGACTACCTCAACATCATCGAGTTCATTCGTTACTCGTTCTCGAACAATCTCTCGAACCTCGGCCTTCTCATCATGACGATGGTGGGCTTTGCGTCCTACATGACGCACATCGGCGCGAACGACGCGTTCGTGAACATCGCGATCAAACCGCTCTCGCTCATCAAGAGCCCCTACGCCCTCGTCTTCCTCGCCTTCCTTCTCGGCAAGGCCGTGTCGATGGTGATCACCTCGGCCGTGGGCCTGGGCGTTCTGTGTCTCGCCCTGATGGGGCCGGCCCTCGCGGCGCTCGGCATGAACAAGAAGACCATCGCCGCCGTCTTCGTCACTTCGGGCGCGGCTTCGATGGTGCTTTTGGGCGGCTCCACCGCCGCTTCGGCCAAGGCCTGCGAACTTTCGATCCTTGACTACGTCTTCATCTACAAGATCCCGGCCGCCCTCCCGACCGTTCTCGTCATGGGCATCGCGCACGTCTTCTGGCAGCGCTACCTCGACCGCAAGGAAGGCTGGATTCCGTCCGAACACCTGGGCGAAAAGCTCGTCTTTGAAGGCGACGACGTGAAGCGTCCCTCGACGGCCGCTCCGAAGATCTACGCGGTCCTTCCCTTCCTTCCGATGGTCTTCGTCGTGGTCTTCTCGCAGTACTGCATTGAGTCCATCAAGCTCAACATCACGACCCTCATGCTCTTCTGCGTGACGATCGCCATGATCTGCGAAGCGATCCGCTGGCGCGGCAACATCGACAAGCTCGGTGCCGGCCTCAAGGCCTTCCTCATGGCGATGGGCAAGTCCTGCTCGGGCGTCGTGGCGCTCGTTATCGCCGCGGGAGTCTTTGCGACGGGCTTCAAGGCCCTCGGCATGATCGACGCCATCGTGAGCCTCGCCACGAGCGTGGGTGCGGGCGGTCTCGGGATGTCGATCCTCTTCGTCGTCATCACGACGCTCGTCACGATCATCGCGGGTTCGAACGGCGCCTCCTTCTATCCGCTCGTCGAAATGGTTCCGCACATCGCCAAGAGCATGGGCGTCAACCCCGTGATGCTCGTTCTTCCGATGCATCAGGCTTCGACCATCGCCCGTCCTCTCTCTCCGGTGGCCGGCGTGGTCGTGGCGATCTCCGCCATGTGCAAGATGAGCCCGCTGGAACTCGTGAAACGCGCTTCCGTGCCCTCGATCCTCGGCCTCATTTCGCACCACATCTTCGTCTTCTGGCTTTCGATCTGAGGTAAATCATGACGAACGCAAAGATTGACCTCATGGCGCCCGAGTGGCAGATGGAGGACGCATACGGCGACATTCGCTCGCCCCGCTACGAAGCGAGCGTCGCCGACGCCCTCGAAGCGGTGAAGAGCCTGGAAACTGATACTGTCGTCACGCGCGAAAACGTTGCGGAACGCCTCGCTCTCTACGACCGCGCCGTCACGCTCCTCTCGTCGCTCGCTTCCTTTGTGAAGTGCACGGGCGCCAAGGACGGCACGGACGAGCGCGTCCCCGCCGAAAACGCTCGGCTCGCCGAAATTGCGGCGCGCCGCGATCGTGCGGCGAACACGCTCTTCGCCTTCCTCGAAACGCTTCCCGCCGAGGATTCCCTCTGGAAGACGTCTCCCCTCAGCGACTGGGCCTTCGTCGTGTCGGAGCGCCGTCACGACTGGCACAAGGCCCTTTCCGAGGCTGAGCGCGACTGGCTCGCTTCGTGGAAGACTCGTTGCTTCACGCCGCTCGGGGACCTCTTCAAGACCCTGCAGCAGGGCGTCGACTTCGAAGCGGAAAATTCCGCAGGCGAGAAGGAACGCATCCGCGCCGCCAAGCTCATTTCGGTGATCAAGGGCGCGCCCGACCGCACGCTTCGTCGTTCCGTCTTCGAAGGGATCGACAAGACCTATTCGAAGCAGGGAGCGCTTCACGCCGCGCTCCTCAACCAGCTTCACGGCATGCGCCTTTGCGCCTTCGACCGCGCGGGCGTGGCGCCGCTCTCCGTCTCGCTCGCCCAAAACCGCATGAGCGAAGAGGCTCTTCACTCCATGCGCGAGACGATCCTCTCGCACATCGACGAAGTGCGGGAAGCCGTGACGCTTCGCGCCCCCTATTTCGGAGAAGAGAAGCTCCACGTCTACGACCTGATGGCTCCGGCCCCGGTCGCGACGAAGGCGGCTTCCGCCATTCCCTATCCGGAAGGGATCGCAATCGTCAAGAAGGCTCTCGGAACGGTCTCCCCCGAACTCTCGGGCTTCATCGACACGATGCTCGAAAACCGCTGGGTCGACGCGAAGCCCTCGGAAAAGAAGATCGGCGGGGCCTTCTATTCGCGCTTCAACGAATTCCGCATTCCGCGTGTCTTCGCTTCCTACACGGGAACGATCACGACGGTTCTGCAGCAGGCCCACGAATTGGGTCACGCCTTCCATTACTGGATGATGCGCGATCTGCCGGTCGTGCAGACGGAATTCCCGATGACGCTCACCGAAACGGCGAGCACCTTCAACGAAGCCGTTCTGCGCCACCACCTGCAGGCCGAAGCGCTCGCGAAGAACGACCGCGAAGCGCACTTCGGGATGCTCTGGCAGGAACTGCGCAGCGCCGCCAACTTCCTCATGAACACGATGGTCCGCATGGACTTCGAGCTCGCCTACCTCGAGGAACGCCGCCGCGGGATCGTTTCCGTACAGCGCGCCTGCGAGCTCATGAGCGAAGCCTGGCGCCTCTGGTACGGCGACACGACGGTGGAAACGGACAAGTGGCTGTGGGCCTACAAGCTCCACTACTACAAGACCGACCAGCTCATCTACAACTACCCGTACACCGTGGGCTACCTCCTCTCGCAGGGGCTCATGGCCGAGTGGCAGGAAAGGGGCAACGCCTTCTTCCCCTTCTACAAGGCGATGCTGCGCGATACGGGTCGGATGACGCTCGACGAAATCGTCGCCAAACACTACGGATTCGACGCCACGAAGAAGGAATTCTGGGAACGCTGCGTCGCGGCGCCCCTAGGCTTCGTGCGCGAATTCCGCAACCTTTACCCTCACCCGGTTCATTGAGACCGGCTCACCCACATGGAGACTCTTTACCATGACTAAGATCCACACCCTGGCGGCTGCGGTCGCCCTGTCGCTTGCGGCCATTTCCGTCCAGGCCGCCGACATTCAGATGTACGGCCGCGTGGACGCGGGCCTGCGTTACACGAATTATCACGACAGCTCGAAGGATGACTCCTTCGGTCTGCAGGCCGGCAACCGCGCCCACAACCGTATCGGCCTCAACATCCGCGAAGACCTCGGCAACGGCCTTCAGGCCAAGGTCTACCTCGAAAACGGCTTCACGATCGACGACGGCGACATGGACACGAGCGGTCAGCTCTTCAACCGCCGTTCCATCCTCGCTCTCAAGGGCGGCTTCGGTGAAGTGGGCATGGGCCGCATGGGCACCGTGCAGTCGACGGTCGCGCCCTACTCCATGGGCCTGATCAAGTGGGACCCGTTTGCGACGTCCTACAGCCAGGCTTCGATCGGTTCGACCTTCGCCAACACGAGCCGCGTGAACAACGCCATCACCTGGCAGTCCCCCTCCATGGCCGGCTGGCGCCTCGGCGCGACCTACTCCATGGGCGACTCGTCCGACGAGATCGGCGATGAATACGAAGCCTATGCCGACCACGACCATACGCTCGCGCTCGCCACGGACTATCAGAACGAAAATCTCTACCTCTCGCTCACCTACGCCCACGTCGCATACGGCAACGTCGAAAACGGCGAAATGACGAACGACGGCAACCTCTTCGGTTTCGGCGGTTGGTGGCGCTTCATGCCGCAGTCGAAGGTCTACTTCGGCGCTCAGTACCAGAAACACTGGGATTCTGCCGCAGGTCTCGGTCTGTCGGACATGCAGAATCATACGCTCTGGACTTATAAGAAGAACGACGAAGGTAAAGAAGTAGCCGACAAGCCCACGGAAGCGCTCGCGGGCGGTTACGACGGCTACTCGCTCCTCCTGGGCGGCACCTACGAATTCGGCCAGAACAAGCTCCTCGCTTCGGTCCAGTACTTCGACGGCGAACTCGCCAACGCGAGCGAATACGACTACAACTTCCTCGTCTTCGGTACGGCTTGGGAATACAAGCTCGCCAAGACCGTCTGGTTCTACGTCGCCGCGACCCACTCGATCGACGGCGGCAAGATCTCCAACGCGAAGTTTGACGACGAAGGTTCCCGTCAGGCCGCGACGGAAGTCATGACCGGCATCAACTGGAACTTCTAACTCTTTTGCCCGTCCGAGTCGCTCCGGAGCGGCTCGGACGCAAGGATTCCAAGCTCCGGCAGAGAGTTTTTACGGGGACAGTCGGCTCGTTCGATCGTCCCTTTTTTTCATTTTTGGCGCGATACTTTCGGTAGCGTTGCCGCACCTTTTGTCGGCAACGACCGAATGGACCGACCCGAGGCCTTGGAAAGACCGTCCGTCTTGTTCCCGAGCCCCGTACGAAAGGAGAAATTGATGTCGATGGAAAAGATTCCCGGCCCGATTGACGAGGCCGTACTGGCGACGGTGCGCACCGTCGCCAAGGATGCGCGCATGCAAAAGGCGCTCTCGATCGCCCGTGACCGCGCCGAAGAAGCGATGGCCCTTCAGGTGCACATTTCCGAAATTCCCGCGCCCACTTTTGAAGAGCGTACCCGCGCCGAAGAGATCGTGCGTCTCATGAAGGAAGCGGGGCTTGAAGACGTCTCGATCGACGAAATCGGCAACGTCATCGGCCGCCGCCCCGGACGCAATCCCGAGGGACCGCTTCTTGCGATCGGCGCGCACATGGACACGGTCTTCCCCGCGGGCACCGACGTGAAGGTTCGCCGCGAAGGAAACACCTACTACGGCCCCGGGATCGGCGACAACGCCTCGGGCGTGCGCACGGTGCTCGAAGCCGTGCGGGCTTTGAACGAAGCGGGCGTCGAAACCGAAGGCGACATCTGGTTCTGCACGACCGTGGGCGAAGAGGGTCTCGGCGACATCCGCGGAAGCAAACACCTCTTCCGTGAAAAGAACGCCGTCAACAAAATCGACGGCTTCCTCGCCGTCGACAATTCCAACATCGGCCGCATTTTGTTCGGCGCGATCGGTTCGCACCGCTGGCGCTTCACGGTGAAGGGACCGGGCGGACACAGTTACGGCGCCTTCGGCGAAACGCCGAGCGCCATCCACGCGATCTGCCTTGCGGGCGCCAAGGTCGCGCACCTCAAAGTGCCCGAAACGCCCCGCACGACCTTCACGATCGGCACGATCAAGGGCGGCACGAGCGTCAACACGATTGCGGCCACGGCCTCCTGCGACGTTGACATCCGAAGCTTGGGCGACCGGGAACTCCTCGACGCCGAAGCCAAGATCCGCGCCGCCTTTGAAGAGGCCGTCCGCGAAGAAAACGAAATCTGGGGCGTGACGGATCCGAAGAAGTCGCTGCACCTCGAAGCGGAAATGATCGGCAACCGCCCCGCAGGCACCCGTCCCGACGACTGTCCGGTTCTGCAGGCCTCGCGCGCGGCGCAGGCCGAACTCGGTCTTGAGCTCACGGACTACATGTCGTCTTCCACCGACGCAAACGCCCCCGTGAGTCTCGGGATTCCCGCGACCTGCCTCTCTTCGGGCGGCAAGCAGATGCGCACGCACACCGTGGACGAGTATTACGAGTGTTTTGACATCCACCTCGGTCCGCAGCTTCTCATGCTCACGGCCGTATCGCTCGCAGGCCTTGCCGCGCAGGATGGCGGTGAAGCGACCAAGCCGATTCTGCCCGTTCGTCGCTGACGAAAACGAGCGACGCCGATAACGCAACGGGAGGGCCTTTCGGGGCGCCTCCCGTTTTTCATGCCTCTCGAAGCAGCGCGTCAGATGCGCGTCTCTTCCTTGTTGGGATCCGCGAGCGCGCGACTTCGCTTCACGAGCGCCTCGATGCGCGAGACGTCGAAGCCGACCGGGGCAAAGCGTTCCTCCACGTTCGCGGCGTCAAAGAGGCCGCCGTTGCGCGAGAGAATCAGATCGACGTCCTCCTGCGTGAAGGCCGCGCCCTTCTCAACGCTCTCACGGCAGAGCTCGAATTCGCCGTCGCGCAGATTCGCGCGGAACTTCAGCACGGTATAGGCGAGAAGCCAGTCGGCGTTCGTTTTGGGCTCGAGAAAGCGCCCGCGCATGACGTCCGATTCCGTCTTTACGTAGGCACCGAAATCCCGGCAGGAGCCGAGCTTCACCACATCCGTCGAAGAAGGCAGTCCCTTGCAGACGAAGGTCGCCGTGCCGCCGCGATGAAAGGCCGCCACTTCGTCGATCACTTCGGTCGAAACGTCGAAATGGAGTTCCACCGGGAAATTGCGGTCCGCCCGCACGACGGGCGCGCCCGTTTCGTGCTTTTGAATCTCCCGAATCCGAAGGTTCGGGAAGATCATGGTCTTTCCTTCGTAGAGCCGATCGGCTCGGAAGGGATTGTCGACCGTGTCGCGAACGAGGTCATCGAGGTCGGTGAGTTTGGTCTCGCCGAAGCGGTCCTTCACCGCCTGCTCAAAGTGAAACGTGGGCTGGCCCGCCACGAAGTCGCGCACGTCGTTTTGCACGAGCAGGTCCACAATGAGGCGCTCCTCGTCCGAGTAGTTGAGGGGCGCGGCGTTCGCCGGGGCCAACGCCGTCAGGAGCGTCGCCGTACAGAACGCTCCCAGAGCCGCGTGAAAAGGTCGCATGATGAAGAATCCTCCTTGTTCCCAAAATTTTAGCGGTTTGCAGAGAAAGGCACGGCACCTCTCGATCTTCTCGACAGCCGTCATCGTGGCGAGGAGGGAGCTCTGGGAAACCTCCCAAACAGGAGCTCTTAAAAAACTGCTAAACAGGAGTCCAAAAAACTACCAAACAGGAGTCCAAAAAAACTGCCAAACAGGAGTCCAAAAAAACTGCCAAACAGGAGTCCAAAATATTGCTAAACAGGAGTTCAAAAAACTGCCAAATAGGAGTTTAAAAATCTTCTGAGTGGTAGAATATGACTCTATTGATCACAATTTCCCGTTGCATAGTAGCAGTTATGACTTCTTCTTATCTCCCTCGATTGCTTGACGCCCAACTCTCCAGAGCGCTCAAAACCATAGGCGCAGTGCTCATTGAAGGACCGAAACTCTGCGGGAAATCCACCACAGCTGCCAAACAAGCCCGAAGCACAGTACTGCTCGAGCCTGATCGAGCACTAAAACTCGCCGCCGTTAATCCGAAGGTCCTTCTTGAGGGAGACAATCCTCGTTTGCTGGACGAATGGCAACTTGCACCTCAGCTGTGGGACTTGATCCGGCGGGAAGTGGATCGTCGCGGCGGCGCTCCTGGTCAATTTATTCTGACCGGATCTGCTGTCCCTGCCGACCGTAGCAACATCAAGCATTCCGGTACCGGTCGGTTTGCTTGGCTCAAAATGAGGCCGATGACGCTTTTCGAAACAAGAGAATCAAACGGAAGCGTTAGTCTAGCAAAGCTTTTCTCAGGAGACCTAAATATCGGAAGCATCAGCCCTCTTTCGTTGGATGACGTTGCTTTTGCCGCCTGCCGTGGAGGGTGGCCCATGACGCTTCAACAGGAGGGTGATTTGGCACTCGACCATGCCTTTTATTACTTGAGTGCAGTTGTGCGAGAAGACGTTTCAAGAGTTGACGGCGTTAAGCGAAATGAAAAGCTCCTGCGAGATCTCATGCGCTCTTACGCCCGCGCACAAGGTTCGCAGATTTCCACACCGGAGATCACCAAAGACATGGGGGACAACGTCCATGAAAAAACGGTGCAGGGATATCTCAAGATCCTTCGGGAAATCTTCGTCATTGAGGACATGCCTGCATGGAATCCCAACCTTCGTTCGAAAACCGCGATTCGAACGTCCGACACCCGCTACTTCGTCGATCCCTCCCTCGCAACGGCCTCGTTGGGTGCTGGACCGCGCGATCTTCTCTTGGATCCTGAAACCTTCGGCTTCGTTTTCGAAACACTCTGCATTCGGGATCTTCGCGTCTACGCCCAAAGTCTCCACGGAGACGTTTTTCACTACCGAGACCGCAACGGCTTGGAATGCGACGCGGTGATTCATCTTCGAAACGGCCGTTACGGTCTCATCGAAATCAAACTTGGCAGCGACAAGGGGATCGAGGACGGCGTCAAGACGCTCAAAAAACTCGTCGACAAGATCGATGTTGATAAGATGCCTGCACCGTCCTTCCTCATGGTATTGACGGCCTCGGGCGAATACGCTTTCCGGAGAGACGACGGCGTCCTCGTCGTGCCGATCGGATGCCTCGCCCCCTGATGCGATCGAAGGAAATCGCGCCGAAAGAGTGAAGCGTTATTCCAAAATCAGCTAAACGGTAATACCAATACCTATCCCAAAAGCCTTTCCGCACAATTTGGACATCCCGAAAACCCCTACAACCACTAAAAGGTTTCCATCCATGTCCAAGCAGAACCTTTTGGAGACGCCCGTCACGCGGCGCAGTTTCCTCCATGCGTCGGCAATCGGCTTTCTCGCCGGTTACGCGCTCACGCCGGTCGGCCGCGCCGTAGCGGCGGCCGTGGACGACCTCGAAACGATGTCCTGGACCGCCTGCGTCATCAACTGCGGGCACCGCTGCCCGCTTCGCTGCTTCTCGAAGAACGGCCGCGTCATCCGCATCGAAACCGACAACACGATTCCGGACGGTTGCACGCCGCGTCAGCTGCGCGCCTGCCTCAAGGGCCGCAGCATGCGCCAGCGCATCTATTCGCCCGATCGTCTCAAGTATCCGATGAAGCGCGTCGGCCCCCGCGGCGAAGGAAAGTTCGAGCGCATTTCCTGGGACGAAGCCCTCAAGACCGTCGCCGAAAAACTCGAATACACGGTGAAGACCTACGGCAACGAGTCGCTTTACTGGCAGTACTGCTCCGCACAGCAGTCGCTCGTCAACTCGCGCCGCGCCTGGTGGCGTCTTTTGAACCTTATGGGCGGCTACCTCAAGTACTACGGCTCCTACTCGACCGCCCAGATTTCCGCCTCCTTCCCGATGACTTACGGCGGCAGTCCCGCTTCGTATGAAAGCGAAGTCGCCAACGCCAAGCTCTACGTGGGCTTCGGCAACAACCCGTCGGTAACGCGCGGCTCGGGCGCCGGAAAGTCCTATCAGCTCACCTGCGCGCTCTCGGGCCGCAACCGCCCGAAGATGATCATCATCGACCCGATCTACACCGACACGGCGGTCGGCAAGGCCGACGAATGGATCCCGATCCGTCCGGGCACCGACGCCGCCCTCGTGCAGGCGATCGCCTACGAGCTCATCCGCAACAACTGGGTGGATCAGGCCTTCCTCGACAAGTACTGCGTGGGCTACGACGAAAAGACGTTGCCCGCGTCGGCCCCGAAGAAGAGCGACTACAAGAGCTTTATTCTCGGCGAAGGCGACGACAAGACGCCGAAGACCCCGGAATGGGCGTCGAAGATCACCGGCATTCCCGTCGAAACCATCGTTCATCTTGCGCGTGAAATCGGCACGACGAAGCCCTGCTTCATCGCGCAGGGCTGGGGCCCGCAGCGTCAGGCGAACGGCGAAGAAACCGCCCGCGCCATCGCGATGCTCCCGATCCTCACGGGGAACGTCGGGCTTCCCGGCACGAACACCGGCCAGCACGAAGGGAACGTCTCCTTCCCGGCCGTCTACCTCCCGGTGGGCAAGAATCCCGTCAAGGCCACGATTCCGTGCTTCCTCTGGACGGACGCGATCGTGCGCGGCAAGGAAATGGACGACATCCACGACGGTCTCAAGGGCGTCAAGAAGCTCGGCCACGATATTAAGATGATCGTCAATTCGGGCGGCAACACCCTCATCAACCAGCACGGCGACAGCAACTGGACGGACGCCATTTTGCGCGACGAATCGAAGTGCGAATTCATCGTCGTCTGCGACAACATGATGACGCCGTCGGCCCGCTACGCCGACATTCTGCTTCCCGACACGCTCGGTCCCGAAACGGACGACATCGCGAGCTCGGGCGGCTCGAACGGCGACACCGCCTCGATCCTTCCGATGCACAAGTCGGTTGAGCCCGAGTGGGAACAGCGTCCCTCCTGGGAAATCTGCCGCGGCATCGCGAAGTTCCTCGGCAAGGAAGAGGCCTTCACCGAAGGCCGCACCCAGCTCGAATGGGTCGAATGGTGCTACGAGGAAACGCGCAAGAAGGCGCCGGAACTTCCGCCCTTCGCCGAATTCTGGAAGACGGGCCCGAAGCAGGCGCTCGAATTCCCGCGCTCGCCCGTGGCGCTCGCCGACTTCCGCAAGGACCCCGAAAAGGCGCCTCTGAAGACCCCGTCTGGCAAGATCGAAATCTATTCGGAACGCCTCGCCAAGATCGCGTCCGAATGGAAGCTTCCCGAAGGCGAACTCATCAGTCCGATTCCGCGCTTCTTTGCGACCTGGGAAATGCCGGGCGACAAGCTTCAGGAAAAGTATCCGCTCCAGTGCTACGGCTACCACGGACACGGACGCATTCACTCGACCTTCCACAACCTTCCGTGGCTTCGCGAACAGTTCCCGGACCATGTCCTCATGAACCCGATCGACGCCAAGGCCCGCGGCATTGAAACGGACGATCTCGTCCGGGTCTTCAACGACCGCGGCACGGTGGAAATCCGCGCGAAGGTGACCCCGCGCATCATGCCGGGCGTCACGTCCATCCCGCAGGGCGCCTGGTACACGCCCGTCATGAAGGACGGCAAACGCGTCGACGTGGGCGGCAACATCAATACGCTCACGCACCACCGCCCGAGCCCCCTGGCCAAGGGGAACGCGCAGCACACCGTGCTCGTTCAGATCGAAAAAGCGTAAGGAAGGAACACCATGAAGCAACTCGGTTTTTACATCGACGCCGCGAAGTGCACGGGCTGCAAGACCTGCGTCGTCGCCTGCAAGGACGCGCACGATCTTCCCGTCGGGATGAATCTGCGCAAGGTCATCGAATACGCGGGCGGCGGCTGGCGTCAGGACCGCATGACGGGCGCCTGGCATCAGGACGTCTTCGCCTACTACCTGTCGATTGCGTGCAACCACTGCGAGGATCCCGCCTGCGTGAAGGTCTGCCCCACGAAGGCGCACTTCAAGCGCAAGGAAGACGGTCTCGTCGTGATCGACCACGAAAAGTGCATCGGCTGCGGCGCCTGCGCGGCGGCCTGCCCTTACGACGCTCCGCAGTTGGACGTCAAAGCGAAAAAGATGCTGAAGTGCGACGGCTGTCTCGACCGTCTCGAAAAGGGACTGCAGCCCGTCTGCGTCGAATCCTGCACGCAGCGCGCGATCGAATTCGGACCGATCGACGCCCTTCGCAAGAAGTACGGCTCGCAGGCCGTGGCGCCTCTGCCGCCCGTCGACAAGACGAAGCCGGCTCTGGCGATTCACGCGCCGAAGAACGCCCGTCCGGTCGGCGACGACTCGGGCACGGTGTATTTCCACTGAGCGCCCTCTCCTCCGCCCCGAACCTTCGGGGCGGAGAGCTCCATAGACAAGAGGACCGACTCCGTTACGGAACCGGTCCTCTTTTCCTTTCAGCGCCTCCGCGAGAGGCGGAGGATCGCGTTCTTAGCGGGCGTTTTCGAGAATCGTCTTCACGGCCGCTTCATCGAGCGGCACGTACTTGCCTAGAAGGCCCTTTCGCACGGCGCCCTTCGCGAGCTTTTCGATCGGAGCGTCGGGCACCTTGAGTTCCGTGAGCGTCACGGGCATGCCAAGCGACCGGTAGAAGGTCTTGAGCGCTTCGATCCCGCGCGCGACGGTTTCTTCCTGCGTCGCACCCTTTTCAACGCGCATCACGCGAAGCGCAAAGTCTTCGACGCGGGCGGGACGGGTCTTCGCGACGAACGCCATCCAAGCCGGAATGATGACGGTGAGCCCCGCGCCGTGGGTCACTTCGGCGTTCCAGCCCGAGAGCTCATGCTCGATTCCGTGGCAGGCCCAGTCCTCTTCACGGCCGAGCCCGAAGTAGCCGTTGTGGGCGTAGGTTCCCACCATCGCGATCTGGCACCAGGCGTCCCAGTCGGAGGGGTTTGCGACGACCTTCGGTCCGAAGTCGACCGCCGTGCGCATGGCGGCTTCGGCCTGCGCGTCGACGTATTCGCAGTGTTCGGTGTTCGTGAAGTAGCGCTCCATGATGTGGGAGATCATGTCGGTGACGCCCGCGCCGATCTGCCAGCGGGGGAGCGTGAAGAAGAGCTCGGGATTCACGGCCGAGGCCTTCGGGCGGATCGCTTCGACGCCGATCCCCGTCTTGATCCCCTCTTCGTTCGAAAGGACCGCGCGGATCGACTGCTCCGACCCCGCGGCGGGGAGGGTCAGAATCGTGTAGACGGGAAGCGCCGACTGAACGGTCGCCTTCCCGGCAAAGAAGTCCCAGACGTCGCAGTCGGCCTCGAACCCGACGGCCGCGGCCTTGGCGCTGTCGATCACCGAGCCGCCGCCCACGGCGAGGATCGCGCGGGGCTTCTTTTCGGCGTACTTTTTGATCCAGGTGCGCACGAGCCCGATCTGCGGGTTCGGAACGACGCCGCCCTCTTCGTGCACCGTGAGGCCCGCTTCCTTGAGGGCCGCCGTCACGCGGGGAAGCAGTCCCGAGCGGATGACCGAGCCTCCGCCGTAGACGACGAGGACGTCGCCCTCGTGCCCAAGATCGTCGGCGAGACGCCCGACGAGTCCCTTTTCCGCTTCACGGCCGAAAAAGAGGCGCGTGGCGTTCGCGTATTGAAATCCCAGCATGGTTCTCTCCTTGGAAATGACAGTGTTTTGGCCTCTGCGCGCGGTCAACGGCGGGCAAGGCGTCTGCGGCGTACGTCAAAAAGACACACGGCCGCGGCCGCCCCGACGTTGAGGCTTTCGCAGGCTTCTTCGATCGGAATATAAAAGCGACGGTGCGTTTTGGCGAGGGCTTCCGACGACACGCCCGGGCCTTCCGCGCCGAGAATCCAGCAGACGGGCCCCGACGCGTAGTCGTCCGCCGCGAAAAGGTCTTCGCCGCCGCGGGCGTCCGCGGCGAGAATCGTCCCTTCGTAGCGCTCGGCAAAGACGTCGATCGGACAGTTTTCGATGAGCTTCGCGCCGAAGTGCGCCCCCATCCCCGCGCGCATCACCTTGGGCGCATAAAAGCCCGCGGTCTTGGGCGAGCCCGCGATCGTGCGGAAGCCCGCCGCCACGGCCGTGCGGATGAGCGTGCCGACGTTCCCGGCGTCCTGCACGCCGTCAAGGTAGAGCACGTCCTCGTGCGAGAAGTCGACGTCTTCGGTCTTCGGGACGGGGACTTCGAGCATGATCCCGACGCCGTGCTCGACGGGCGAAAGGGTCTGCCAGAGACGGTCCGCGACGACGCGCGGGCGAAGGCCCCGCTCGCGCACATAGGTTTCCACCCAGTGCCGCGCCTCGGCGTTGGCGCTTTGCGCGACGAGAAGATTCGTGACGGGAAGGCCCGTGTGGAAGTAGCACTCGGCGAGGTGTGCGCCCTCGAGGAGAGTCGTTCCGGCCTTCTTCACGAAGCGCGGATCCGTGGCAAGTCGGCGCCAGCGCTTCACGTTGGGATTGGCGTCGCTCTCGAGGACTTCGATTCGGTCGTTTCGTTGGTTCGTCATGGTGTTTCCAGGGGTCACTCGTCGCCCGACTCGCGGGCCTTTCCTTCCTCCCGGGCGCGCAGAAGCGACTTCACGGGCTCGAAGGTTTTGCGGTGAATGGGCGTGGGGCCGAATTTTTCGAGCGCCGCCACGTGCTCCTTCGTGCCGTAGCCCGCGTGACGTTCAAAGCCGTATTCGGGATACTGTTCCGCATATTCGCGCATCTTCGCGTCTCGGGCGGTCTTGGCCAAAATCGACGCGGCCGATATCGCGGGGACCTTGGCGTCCCCCTTCACGATCGCTTCCGCGGGGTACGGGAGATCAGGCAAACGGTTGCCGTCCACCCAGACACAGTCAGGGGCGACTTGGAGTCCCTCCACCGCCCTTCTCATCGCGTTCATCGTGGCGCGCAGAATGTTGACGCGGTCGATTTCTTCGGGCTCGGCCCAGGCAATCGCCCAGGCAAGCGCGCGCTCGCGGATGAGCGGAGCGAGCGCCTCGCGCTTTTTCGCGGAGAGCTTCTTCGAGTCGGCAAGCCCCTCGATCGGACGCTTCGGATCCAGAATCACCGCGGCCGCGCAGACGGGACCCGCCAACGGCCCGCGCCCGGCCTCGTCGACGCCCGCGAGGAGCCCCTCAAAGCGGAGCGCTTCGTAGTCTTCGTCGAAAAGCGAGGGTTCGGAAGGGATGGAGGATTTTTTCATGAGGAAAAAATGAAAACGCCCGCTCTCCGAAAGAGGTCCTTCGGGAGCGAGCGAAGATTCTTGCGGGGAAAGGAGGCTCAGCGACGGCGCTTCGCGGCGTCGCTGATCGCTTCGGCCACAAGCGACGGCGTGTCGGCCAGGAGGCTTTCGTGCATCTTCGTGAAGCGCTCCTCGAGTTCACGACGCTTGACGTCGTTCGTGAGCGCGTCTTCGAGGGCGTAGGAAATCCAGTCGGCCTCGCAGAAGTACTGCAGGAATTCCGGCACGACGTTGTCGCCCAAGAGGATGTTCGGAAGCGACACGTGGCGGATGAGGGCCTTCTTCTGCATGATCATGCCCGTCAGAGCCGGCATCTTGTAGCCCACGACCAAGGGCTTCTTGAAGAGCGCGCACTCAAGGGCCGCCGTACCCGAAGCGCAGAGGACCGCGTCGGCCGCCTCGATCATGCGGTGGCTTTCGCCCACGACGATCTTGATGCGGGACGCCACGCGCGGGAAGAGACCCGAATTGAAGATGATCTTCGCGCGGGCCTGATCGTTCGCGGCGGGAACGAGCACGTGCATGTCGCCCACGCGGTGCATGATCTTTTCGACCGCACCGAAAAAGGCGTCCGAGCACCCGTCGATTTCGTCGGGGCGCGAGCCCGGCATCACCGTGACGACGGGGAGACCGTCGTCGATCCCGAGGGCCTTGCGGGCGCCCGCGGTGTCGGGCTTCATCGGAATGATGCCCGCGAGCGGATGACCCACGTAGGTCGTGCGCACGCCCGAATTCTTGTAGACCGTCTCTTCAAACGGGAAGACGAGCAGCATGCGGTCGACCGCCTCGCGGATCTTCTGGATGCGTTCCGGACGCCAGGCCCAGATGGAGGGGCTCACGAAGTGGACCGTGGGAATGCCCTTGCGGCGCAGACGCGCCTCGATTCCAAGGTTGAAGTCGGGCGCGTCCACCCCGACGAAGACGCGCGCGTCCGACGCGACGAAGCGTTCGACGAGTTCCGTGCGCAGGCGCAGAAGGCGCGGCAGGTGCGCAAGAACCTCGACGTAGCCGCGCACCGAGAGCTCCCGAATGTCGTGCCAGGCGTGAAAGCCCGCGGCGCGCATCTTGTCGCCGCCCACGCCGTACTGCGGGGCGCCGTCCATGCGGCGAATCGTTTCGGGAAGAACCAGACTCGCGATGAAGTCGCCGCTTGCCTCGCCAGCAAGCCATACGGCGCCGTCTCGCTCGGGTGTCGGGGTCGGATGATGGGTTCCCATAAATCGGTCCTTGGAAAAGGGGTTGTAGAAATGTTCTTAGCGGATCAGTCCGCGCGTGCTCGCGGCGACGAAGTCGCCGAAGTGCGTCAGGACTTCGGCCGCGTCGGGGAATTCGGTCTTGAGGGCCTCGATTTTCTCGAGCGCCTCCTTCACCGTGAGGTTTTCACGGTAGAGCGCCCCGTAGGCGCGGCGAAGCGCGCGCATCTGATCGTCGTTGAAGCCCGAGCGGCGCAGACCCACGAGGTTGAGCCCGTGCGGCACGCAGGGGTTCCCCGCGCAGATGACGTAGGGCGGAACGTCCCGCGTCACCGCGGCGACGCCCCCGACCATCGCGTGGGCGCCCACGCGGCAGAACTGATGCACGCCCGTCTGACCGCCCACGATGGCGTAGTCTTCGAGCGTCACGTGGCCGGCCAGGGCCACGTTGTTCGCGAGAATCGTGCCGTTGCCGACGCGGCAGTCGTGGGCGACGTGGGCGTTCGCCATGAAGAGGTTGTCGCTTCCCACGCGGGTGATGCCTTCGTCCTGCACCGTCCCGATCGAGAGCGTGCAGTTTTCGCGGATGACGTTTCGGTCGCCCACGATGAGCACGGTGTCTTCGCCGGCGTACTTCTTGTCCTGCGGTTCGCAGCCGATGGCGGCGCCCGGATAGACGACGTTGTCGGCGCCGAGCGTCGTGCGGCCTTCGACCGTCACGTGACTGCGCAGAACCGTGCGGTCTCCGATCTTCACGTCGGGGCCGACGTAGCAGAAGGGCCCGACGACGACGTCTTGGCCGATCGTCGCGCGTTCGTCGACAAGCGCGGTGGGATGAATGCGGGCAGTCGGATGAATGTTGACCATGAGTGTCTTTCGGTTGGGAACGCGGAGAGCCTTCTTGAAGAAAACCGTCCGCGGCGTTTTATCGGTAAAAGCGTACGGCGCTTCGCTTACGGGAAACTTTCGGGCAGGCAAAACTCAGCGTTTTCCCGCGCGCGACAAATCCCCTCGGGCGCCGTGACGTCAAGGTTCGTGGCAAAGTGTAGCAGGCTGGCGCCCAAGCCTCAATGTTCCAAAACGAGGAGGGCCTCGAGATTGCCCCGTGCGTCAAGGCGCACCGCGAAGCGGCGGGGCTGCCCCTGGAGGATGAGGTGACGGTCGATCGCCGTCTGCAAGCGCTCGACGTCCTTCTCGAGACGCGCGACGACTTCGTCGTGCGCGGCGGCGAGAAGGTCGGCGTCCTTCTTGACGTCGCCGAGCGCCTTCAATTCCGCGTCGTTGAGGCCGCGGCTCTCGTTCGTGAGGGCGTCGAGCGCGAGGTGGCGCGCGCGGTCAAGGAGCCGGTGCATGTCGGGGAAGTTCTTGACGTTGAGCGCGATGTGGTTCGAGCAGCGCATGCCGTGGCAGTAGTCGTCGCCCACGATCACGCGAAGAAGCGCGATGGCGCGAAGGAAGAGGACCGAGAGCTCTCGCTCGTAGGCGAGCGGAATCGCCTTCGTGAGCGCATCGTCGGCGTCCCTGGCGGTCTTCATGTTTCCGGCGAGTTCGTCGAGCGTCTTGTCGATCTCGGCGTTTTTCGCGCGCATGAATTTCGCGAGCGTCTCAATGCGCGCCACGCGGTCGACGGCGCGGCCCTCTTCGGCGCCGAGGCGGTTCGCGTCGCGCGCGCAGTCGAAGAGTTCGTCGCGGCGTTCCGTCCATTCGTGGCCGCCGAGAGCCGTCGTCATGAGCTTCACTTTCGGAAGACGGCGGTCGATCTCTTCGATTTCGGCCTTGAGCTCACCCGCGAGCACGTGTTCGCTCTCGGCGGGATTCATGAGTTCCCAGAGCGTCTGAATGCGGCCGGCGTCGCCCCACTCGTGATCGGCCACACCCATGGGCGTGCCGAGCTGCACGCCAGCGTCGCCGAGCGCGATGATCTGCAGGTCCATGGCCGTGGCGTTGACGCGCGGCATGTGACCCGCCGCCCAGGCGGTCGTGACGACGGGAGAGAAGCTCACGGTGTAGACGTCGTGCGCCCAGTCGTCCTCAGGCGTCCATTCGAGGGTCGGACAGCGGGCAAAGAGCGCCGAAACGCCCTTGAGATCGTGGGGATCGGTCTCGAGCTCGCGGTAGTAGGGAAGGTCGCCCTCGTGGGCGCGCTGCAGGAAGAGTTCCGCCGCCGTGACGTCGCCCGCCACGGGCGTGACCGCGAGCGTCGTCGGACGAAGAACGCCCGCTTCGGGTTTGCGCACGGGTTCGGGAGTAGCGGGACGCTTTTCAGGACCCGACGCACGGGCCGCCACGCGCTCCACGCGGCGCGGCGCCTTCGCGGGCTTTCTGCGAATCGTCTGCCAGACGGCGCCCGCGCCGAAACCGAGCACCCCCACTCCGAGGAGGGCCCACGTGAGAATGTCATTCTCCATCACAAATACTCCGCATCGGGCCTTACGGCCTCTTCGTTGAACGCGCTTGCGCCGCGCAGGGTTTGTCCTTCGCTTTCCTTTTCACGGACGAAGCCCGCCTTCGGGGAAAAAGCGTTTTTCGTGAAGACCGCGCCCCTTCGGGCCGATCGGCGGCGAGCCGCCCCGAAAGGAAAGCGAAAGATTTCGGGGAAGACGACATTATACGCGTAGCCTTACGCTGACATAACGTTTGGAAAAACTTTTCCGCCTTTGCGCAAACGCAAAGTTTTGCGCTTTGCTAACATTGCGCAAATAGAAAAACAAACGGAACTTCATCGTGCTCAATCATCCCCACAGCGGCATTGCGCTCAAGAACGGGACGGGGCTGCCGGGACTGAGTTTCGGCACCTGGCACCTCACGAATCCCGAAGAAGCGAACCGCATTCTCACGACCGCGATCGAAGCGGGGTACCGGTCTTTTGACTCGGCACAGATCTACAACAACGCCTCGTTTCTCGGCGAAGCGATCGCTCACTGCGGCCTTCCCCGCGACGCCTTTTTTCTCACCTCCAAAATCTGGGTGACGCACCACTCGTACGAAGACACGATCGAGGCGGTGAAGACGCTTCTTGCGGAATTCCGCACGAGCTACCTCGACGCGCTCCTCATTCACTGGCCCTCGGCCCACGGCGACGCCCTGCTCTGGCAGAGCCGGAACGCCGGGACCTGGCGCGCCTTCGAAGACCTCTACGAAGCGGGCGTCGTGCACGCGATCGGCGTCTCGAACTTTCTCCCGCACCACCTCGTGCCGCTCCTCTCACGCGCCCGCGTGGCGCCGATGATCAACCAGCTCGAGATTCACGCGGGCTATCCGCAGGCGCACGCCGTCAACTTCTGCCGCCGCGCGGGGATCGTCGTGCAGTCCTGGGGCCCCTTCGGGCGCGGACAGCTCCTCGGCAATCCGGTCGTGCGCGAAATCGCCGAACGCCACGGCGCGACGCCGGCGCAGGTCCTGATCCGCTGGTGCCTCGATCAGGGAATCCCCACGATTCCGCGCTCGCACCAGACGTTGCACTTCAAAGAAAACCTCAACGTCTTTCACTTCACGCTTGACGAAGCGGAAATCCGCACGCTCTCGAACCTTCCCGTCACGGGCTTTTCGGGTCTGCACCCCGACACGGTGAGCTTCTGAAGACAAGCGTTTTTCGCAGGCAACAAAAAACTCCGAAGGGCCGAAACCCGACGGAGTTTTTTGTGGGTGCCGGGCGTCCCGAAGAACGCCCGTCGGACGAATCCGAATTACGCCTGCTTGGCGGCGGCGACCTGCGCGGCCACTTCGGCGGCGAAGTCGTCGTTGCGCTTTTCAAGGCCTTCGCCCACGACGTAGAGCGTGTAGGCGTTGACGACGGCATCGTTCTGCTTCAAGAGTTCGGCGATCGTCTTCTTGTCGTCCTTGACGAAGGGCTGGTTCAAGAGGGTGACTTCCTTCAGGAACTTCTTGACCGAACCTTCGGCGATGCGTTCGAGCATGGCTTCGGGCTTGCCGGCTTCGCGGGCCTTTTCGATGGCGACGCGGCGTTCCGTTTCGATGGCTTCGGCGGCGATGCCTTCTTCGTTCAGAGCCTTCGGCTTGGAAGCGGCGATGTGCATGGCGATGTCGTGAGCGACTTCGTCGGCACCGCCCGTGACGTCGACGATGACGCCGATCTTGCTGCCGTGGACGTAGGAGGAGAGCAGACCCTTGGCTTCAACGCGCGTGAAGCGGCGGAAGGTCATGTTTTCGCCGATCTTGCCGACGAGAGCCGTACGGACGGCTTCGAGCGTCTTGTCGCCGAGGGCGAGTTCGCCGAGGGCGGCGACGTCGGCCGGGTTCTGTTCGGCGACGAGGCGGACGGCGTCCTTGGCCATCTGAATGAATTCGGGGTTCTTCGCGACGAAGTCCGTTTCGGAGTTCACTTCGAGGATGGCACCGACCTTGCGGTCTTCCGAGATGTAGACGGCGACGACGCCTTCGGCGGTGATGCGCGAAGCGGCCTTCGTGGCCTTGTTGCCGAGCTTGACGCGAAGGATTTCTTCAGCCTTGGCCATGTCGCCGTCGGCTTCCGTAAGGGCCTTCTTGCATTCCATCATCGGCGCGTCGGTCTTCAGACGCAATTCCTTGACCATCGCGGCGGAAATAGCAGCCATTCTTTACTCCTAGAGTAGGTGAAAAACGCGCCCGTCAGTAAAAGTCAACGGGCGTCGAATACAGTTCGAAGCCCTGCGACCCGCGAGGGGCGCAGGGACAGGGGACATTAGGCGGCGGGCGTTTCTTCGGCGGCCACTTCGACGAATTCTTCGTCCTTGGCGGCTTCAACGACTTCTTCGAGGCTGTCGTTGCGGCCGGCGATGACGGCGTCGGCGATGCCCTTGGCGTAGATGGCGACGGCCTTGCTGGCGTCGTCATTGCCCGGGATCACGTAGTCGATGCCGTCGGGCGAGTGGTTCGTGTCGACCACGCCGATGACGGGGATGCCGAGCTTGTTGGCTTCCTGAATGGCGATCTTGTGGTAGCCGACGTCCACGACGAAGAGAGCGTCGGGAAGACCCGTCATTTCCTTGATGCCGCCGATCGACTTGTTGAGCTTTTCGACGTTGCGGGAGAAGTCCAGAGCTTCCTTCTTCGTGAGCGTGGCGGCCGTGCCGTCAGCCAACTGCTGTTCCATGTCCTTCAGACGCTTGATCGTGCCCTTGACCGTCTTGAAGTTCGTGAGCGTGCCGCCGAGCCAGCGCTGGTCAACCCAGGCGCAACCGGCGCGCTGCGCTTCTTCGGCGATGATTTCACGACCACCGCGCTTGGCGTCCACGAAAAGGATCTTGCCGCCGCGGGCCGAAAGTTCGCGGGCGAACTTGCAGGCTTCTTCAAACTTGACGACCGTCTTTTCGAGGTTGATGATGTGAATCTTGTTGCGGGCGCCGAAGATGTACTGGGCCATCTTGGGGTTCCAGAAACGGGTCTGGTGGCCGAAGTGGCAACCGGCTTCGAGCATATCGCGCATGCTGATCATTTGAAATTTCTCCAAGGTTGTGTCTTACGCGTCCGCTGGCTAACGCCGTTCTTCTTAGAAGAGGCGCCACCTCGGGTGCGGGACGCGTGCGATTCGCGGCCGACGAACGCTGTGTCCGGCGTACCGCAGTGATGATTGAAAAGAAAAAAAGTCTCGCGAAAGAAAGGACTCCGCGGGACGGCGCAATCATATCAGGGGCGAAGGCCGCACGCAAGTCGAACCCCTTGATTTTTTCGAACTTTCGCGCGGGCTTCTGCCGCAGTCCCCCAGGCCCCTTCCGCTCTCCTCCACCAAACGACCTAGACGGCCGAAAAAACGCAAAAAAGTCGCGGGTTTGCCCACGGGTTTTTCCAATTTTTTGGCATTATGTTTGACATAGGTTACGGTTTGCATGCGTCTTTACAAAGAGGAACCGCACGCATACGGTTGGAAAAACTTACTGACTAGGAGAACGACTCATGCCACGTTCGCAACTCGACATCGAAGTCATGCCGAACAGCAAGAAAGCATGGGCCTTGATCGCGGGTCCCGTGTTGGCCTTTCTTACGTATTGGCTCATGCCCGACCAGTTCGTCAACGCCTCGGGCGAGACGGTCGCCTTCGCGCACGCCGGCAAGGCCTGCGCCGCCGTGACGGTCCTCATGGCCGTCTGGTGGTTTACCGAAGCCCTCCCGATCGCCGTGACGGCCATGCTGCCGCTCGTGCTCTATCCGATTTTGGAAATCGCAACGGCGGGCGCAACGATGAAGCACTACGCCTCGGGAACGATCTTCCTCTTCCTCGGGGGCTTCCTCCTTGCCGCGGCCATTCACCGCTGGCGCCTCGACCGACGGATCGCGCTCTACACGATCTCGCTCTTCGGCACGAAGCCCAATCAGATGGTTCTCGGTCTGATGCTCTCGACCGCCTTCATCTCGGCCTGGGTGTCGAACACCGCCACGGCCGCCATGATGGTTCCGATCGCGATCGCCGTGATCGGCGTCGTGCGCTCGACGCAGAATTCCGAAACGCCCTCGAAGGACGAAAACAACTTCGCGATCGCGGTGCTCCTCGCGATCGCCTACGCGGCCTCGATCGGCGGTCTTGCGACCCTCGTGGGTTCGCCCCCGAACGGCATCTTCGCGCGCTTCGTCGAAGACCGCTACGGCCAACCGGTGTCGTTCCTCGCGTGGATGCGCGTGTCGCTTCCGGTGACGCTCCTCCTGCTCCCGGCCACCTACTTCGTTCTCACGAAGCTCCTTTTCCGCACGAAGCTCACGGGCATTCCGGGCGGCAAGGAATGGGTGAAGGGCGAAATCGCCAAGCTCGGCCCCATGTCGGCGGGTGAAAAGGTCGTCCTCACGGTCTTTGCCCTCGCGGCCCTTCTCTGGATGTGCGGTCCGCTCGTGCGCGGCTTTGAAATCGACGGCGTGCGTCCCTTCAAGGCCCTCTCCGACGAAGCGATTGCCATGGGCGCGGGTCTCCTTCTCTTCATGATCCCGATCGACATCAAGCGCGGCGTCCACGCCCTCGACTGGGATTCGACGAAGGACGTCGTCGCCTGGGACGTGCTCCTTCTTTTCGGAGGCGGCCTCACGATGGCTGCGGCGATTCAGGCGACGGGCCTGGCCGACCTCATCGGCGCGCAGGCTTCGGTCTTCGCGGGTGCGAGCCGCTTCTCGATGATGCTCGGCGTCTCGGCCCTGACGACCTTCGCCTCCGAAGTCACGTCGAACACGGCGCTTGCCGCGACCATCATGCCGCTCATCGCGGCGGTGTGCGACACGCTCAAGATCAGCGCGGAAGGTCCGCTCTTTGCGACCGTGATCGGCGCCTCGGCCGCCTTCATGATGCCGGTCGGCACGCCCCCGAACGCGATCGTCTTCGGGACGGGCCGCCTCAAGATCGCGGACATGATCAAGGCGGGCTTCATCCTCAACATCTTCGCCATCTTCATCGGCGTGGGCTGCTCCTACTTCCTCGGAAACGGCATCCTCCCCGTCTGACCATAGGCGAAACCACTCTCCGACGGGACGGCGTCTTCGGGCGCCGTCCCGTTTCGCTTTCGGGTGTCGACAGCCTGCCGCATCGCCCCGATGGGCTATCATTGAGACACTTTCTTATATGGGCACTTTCCAATGGCCAAAATCACGATCAAAACGCCCGAAGACATCGAGGGTCTGCGCGTTGCCGGACGCCTCGCTTCGGAACTTCTCGACTACATCACGCCCTTTGTGAAGCCCGGCGTCACGACGGGCGAACTCGACGAACTCCTTCACGACTACACCGTGAACGTGCAGCAGTGCATTCCGGCGTGCCTCGGCTATCAGCCGCCCGGCATGACGCCCTACCCGGCGACGAGCTGCATCTCGATCAACCACGTCGTCTGCCACGGCATTCCTTCGAAGACGAAGAAACTGAAGCAGGGCGACATCGTCAACATCGACGTCACGAGCATCAAGAACGGCTACCACGGCGACACCTCCCGCATGTTCGTGGTCGGCAAGCCCACGATCGCCGGTCACCGCCTCGTCGAACTCGCCTTTGAAACGATGTGGGCCGGGATCGACGCCATCCGTCCGGGCGGACACTTCAACGACATCGGCGTCGCCTGCGAAGAGTTCGTGCGCAAGAACGGCGTCTCGGTCGTGCACGACTACGGCGGACACGGGATCGGGAAGAAATTCCACGAAGAACCCTTCGTCTATCACTACGACACGCACAAGCCCGGTCCCGAACTGCTCCCGGGCATGGTCTTCACGGTCGAACCCATGGTGAACGCCGGCCGCTACGGCGTCACGATGTTGGGCGACGGCTGGACCGTCGTGACGAAGGACCGGTCGCTTTCCGCCCAGTGGGAGCACATGGTCGTCGTCACCGAAACGGGTTACGACGTCCTCACGGTGAGCGCAGGTACGCGCGAACCGCCCGCCTTCGTGAAGGGTTGGAAGAAGCCCGAAAATCTCTAACGGGAAACCCGGTCAGATAATCCGCGGAGGGCTCCGATTCGTCGGGGCCCTTTGTTTTCACGCACGGCAAAACCTCGTCTCCGACATTAGGAGACTTTCGAATGGGCATCGGAACGGACCGTTTCTATACTTTCGAACGATCATCTTTTTCCCTGACCTCTTCCGCCGCCATGCGTCAGATCTTTACGTCGCTTCCCTATGTACTCCCCGCCGATCCGCCCGAAATCGCCGCGCTCTATCGTGCGAAAGGTAGTGAGCGAGTCGTGAAAAAGGGCGAAACCCTGAAGCGAGGTGGAGAGGATGCGAAGCTTTTCTTTCTTACCGAAGGTCTTGCCGCCTACTTCATCGCCGAAGAACTGACGGGACGCCCCAAAGTGCTCGGGCTTCTTCCACCCGGACGAGCGGCTGGTGACCTCACGGCCGCGATCGAGAACCGCTGCAACGTGCACACGAAGATGATCACCGACGGGAAGGTGCTCGCTCTTCCCGCCTCGATTCTGACGGAAGCCATGCGAAGCGAAGGGGGCTTTGCGGAAGTGCTCGTTCGAAGCGTGATCGCCAAAGAGGAGTGCCACATCGAAGGCATGGTCGCAAACTTCACGCTCCCGCCCGAACAGCGTCTCAAAGTCTTCTTTCAGTCGGCGCTCACCCACGAGGGCGGATGCATCGCGGGAGAGGAGTGGTGGCGGTTTCCTTATCGGCTCTCCGCGGAACTCGTGGGCGAGGTCGTCAATCTCAACCGCGTGAGCGTCGCGAAGATTCTGAGCGCCTGGTTCCACGAGGGACTCGCCAAGCGCGAAGGAGCGGACCTCTTCATGCGCCCCGCCCTCTTTGACGACGTCTACGACTGGCTCGCGAGAAACGACCGCGCCGCCAAGCCCGTCTGGCCGCAGCCTCCGAGAAACGACGACTGACGGCACGAAAGAGGGCCGGCTCACAAGCAGTGAAACCGACCCTCTCGACAATGTCGACCGGACGGAAAATCCGGTCGACCGAGCGTCTATTACTTCAGCGTCTTGATGTACTCTTCAGCCGAATCAACCGCGATGCGGCCCGAGTTCACCGCGAAGCCCACGGTCGAACCAGCCATCAGGAGGTCGTAGCTGTCGCCGTACATGCCGCCCACGTCGTTACCGGCAGCGAAGAGACCCGGAATCGGTTCTTCGTCGGGCGTCACGACTTCAAAGCGTTCGTTCGCCTTGATGCCGCCGAGCGTGCCGAGCGTGCTAGCGACGGACTTGATCGCGTAGAAGGGTCCCGTCTTGACTTCGCGCAGATACTGCGGATCCTTCGCGAATTCTTCGTCGTGACGGATGGCGCAGAAGCCGTTGTAGGCTTCGACCGTCTTCTTGAGCTTGTCGGCGTTCATGCCGGTCGCCTTGGCGAGACCGTCGAGCGTGTCGGCCTTGAAGGCCCAGCCGGCCTTGACGGCGGCGTCCCATTCCTTGTCGAAGTTCGTAAGCTTCGTGCCGACCGGAACCATGACGCCGACGCCGAGGTCAATGCCCGCGTCCTTCACCATGTGGTCGAGCGTGGCCTGGTCATAGACGACGAACATCGTGCCGCCGATGCGTTCGAGGGCGTTGCCCGCAAACGGCCATTCGAGCATGATCTTTTCGTCGCAGAAGCGTTCGCCCTTCGGGGTGAGCCAGAGGTGCGGCTGCTTGGCGGTGGCGCTCACGTGGTTCGTCGTGCCCACGCCGCGCGGACCCGGACGATAGGAAGCCTGCACTTCCGTGCCTTCCTTGCCGGCGCCCACGGCCCAGGCCATGCGGATGCCGTCGCCCGTCTTGCCCGTCTGCGCGAGACCGTCGGCGTTCGGGAAGCGGAGGTATTCCTTGGCCATTTCCTTGTTGTCAAAGAACCCGCCAGTGGCGATGATCGTGGCCTTGGCGTGAATCGTAATCTTGTCGCCCGCCTTGTTCGTGGCTTCCACGCCCACGACGCGGCCGTTTTCCGTCAGAAGCTTTTCACCCCAGGTGTTGAGAAGAAGCTTCTGGCCCTTTTCCTTGTACTTCTGCTGGAAGAGGTTGATCCAACCCGCACCGCGGCCTTCATAAATGTGCCAGGTGTAGAGACCGTTCGGATAGTTCGAGAAGAGCTTTTCGAACTTCACGCCGTTCTTCATCATCCAGTCGATGGTATCGGCCGACTTGTTCACGAAGGCGCGCACCATCTTGGCGTTGCCGCGCCAGTGACCGTAATTCATGATCTTCTGGAAGGCTTCGTCCTTCGTGAGGCCGTAGTTCCAGTCGCGCTGCATCTTGCTTTCGACGGCGAAGATGCCTTCGGAGAACTTGCCCGTGCCGCCCGGCATGGCGGCCTTTTCGAGCGTAATGACGTTGAAGTCCTTTTCGGCGGCGGCCCAGGCGGCGGCCGTACCCGAAGCGCCGGCACCGATCACGACGATGTCGGTCTTGTATTCCTGGTCGGCGGCCCAGACGGGCGACATGGCGAGCGCCACGGCCGCGGCGGTCAGCGTGAGATGCATTTTGCTCATGGTTGACTCCTTTCGAAATTGAGAAGAGCGGTTTGGGTTCGATTGTGAGTATCAAACCCGTCGACCTTCCTGTCTGTAGTCGTGACTACACTCGCGGGTTTGTCCCGATTTGCCGTAAAAACGGTGCAGGAATTCTTTTACATTCCGCGCTTTCCCTTGCGGATCCTTCCCCTCTCCTACTCCCCACACCCTATGCGTTTTCTTTTAGGGAAAAGTTCCGAAGCGCTTGAAAAAGGCGTTTTCTAGAATTTCTCCTGCACAAGGACACCCTGCACCATCCAATCAAAGGAGAAAGAACATGCGCATGGGAACCAAACGACTCGCCGCCCTGGCGGTATCCGCCGCCCTCTGCGGCAGCGCCTTCGCCGCCATGACCGACGGCACCTACACGGGTGAAGGCAAGGGCCGCAACGGCACGATCACGGTCGAAGTCACCGTCAAGGCCGGCAAGCTTGACGCCGTCAAGGTGGTGAAGCACACCGAAACGGTCGGCATCTCGGATGCCGCCGTCGCCGACTTCCCGAAGGCGATCGTCGCGGCGCAGAGCACCGCGGTTGATGCCGTGGCGGGCGCCACGATGACGTCCGAAGGCATCCGCGCCGCCGTCGCCCAGGCGATCCAGAAGGCGGGCGGTGATCCCGCCCAGTTCGCCACCGCGGTCGTGAAGAAGAAGGCCGCCAAGAAACTCGTCAAGGAAAACGCCGACATCGTCGTGGTGGGCGCGGGCGGCTCGGGCATTTCCGCCGCCGTCAAGGCCGAAACCCTCGGCGCCAACGTCATCCTGATCGAAAAGATGCCGGTGATCGGCGGCGCCACGGCCCTGAACGCGGGCACGCTCATCGCCACGGGCTCGAAGTATCAGCGCGAAGTCATGAAGGAAACGAAGGACTCGCCCGAACTCGCCTACAAGGACATCTTCACGGTCGGCAAGAACCGCAACGATCCGACGCTCGTCAAGATGGTGACGGAACGCGTGGGCGGCGTCGTCGACTGGCTCATCTACGACATGAAGGTCCCGTACGGCCCGGCCGCCACGCAGTATCCGGACCACTCCGCCAACCGTCAGCTCGGCGTGACGGGCCGTTCCGTCAACTACCTCAACCTCATGCGCGAGAAGTTCCTCGGCATGGGCGGGAAGCTCATGCTGCAGACCCGCGCGCAGGAACTCATCCGTGACGACGCCGGCAAGGTCGTCGGCGTTCGCGCGACGGACAAGGACGGCAACACCGTCGAACTCTCCTCGAAGGCCGTCATTCTCGCCTCGGGCGGCTACGGCGCCGTGAAGTCGATGCTCCCGAAGGAAATGAGCAACTACGTCTTCTACGGTCTCGACAGCGAAACGGGCGACGGCTACAAGATGGCCACCGACATCGGCGCGGGCACGATCAACCTCGACCTCGTCAAGATGTATCCGCAGGGCGTGGAAACGGTTCCGGGCCACGGCCTCGCCGCTACGGCCTCTTCGACCGACACGATGAAGAAGTCGGGCGCCATCTATGTCAACAAGCTCGGCCAACGCTACGTCGACGAAAACGCTGCGCTCGGCGTCTTGACGGACATGACGGTCGCTCAGCCCGACCACATCGCCTACATCGTGATGGACGCGAAGGCTTGGAAGGAATACGTCCGGAAGTCGCTTGAAGACAAGCTCGTTCCGAACGAAGAAACGCTCATGACGTGGACGAAGATCGTCAACAACGGCCGTCCCGTGATGGCCGTCTCCGACAATCTCGCCGACGCCGCGAAGACGATGGGCGTGGATCCCGAAGGTCTTGCCAAGACCGTCGCCCACTGGAACGACATGGTGAAGGCGGGCAAAGACACGGACTTCAACCGCAAGATCACGGGCGGTTTGGGTGAAGGCCCCTACTACATCGTCGAACAGAAGGTCCGTTATCAGACGACCCTGGGCGGCCTCAAGGCCGATGCCGACCTGCGCATTCTCGACAAGGCCGGCAAACCCATCCCGGGTCTCTACGGTGCGGGTTGCGTCGTGGGCGGCGCCAACGGTGCCGACAGCTTGACCGCAATGATGAACTCCTGGGCCATCGTCTCGGGCGTCGTCTCTGCGGAAAGCGCCGTGAAGTCGATCAAGTAACCGACTGACCATCGGTCACTTCTGAGAACCGCGTTCCCTCTTCGGAAGGGCGCGGTTCTTTCGTTTCGGTCGTTCGAAAACGAGGGGCTTCCCCTCAGGCGTTGAGACGGGAGGCTCCCCGTGCGAGAATGGACGGCAACGCATTGTCTTCCAGGGAGACCTTTCATGACCTCGCTTCTCGGCCTCGCGCTCACCGACCCGAACATTCCGACACCTTCCTTCGTAATCGAGGAGGCGCGCCTTGAAAAGAACCTTCGCCGCGCGCTCGACCAAGCCCGTCGGCTCGGCGTGACGCTTCGCCCGCACCTCAAGACCCACAAGTCGATCGGGATTGCGCTGCGCCAGATGGAGACGCCCAAAGGGCCCGCCAGCGTCTCGACGCTTCTCGAAGCCGAATACTTCTTCTCGCACGGCGTCACGGATCTTCTCTACGCCGTCGGGATCGCGCCGCAGAAGCTTCCCCAAGTAGTTGCGCTTCGCGAACGCGGGTGCAACCTCAAGATCATTCTCGACAACGCCGCCGCGGCTGACGCCGTTTCGAACTTCTGTCGGGAACACGGCGTGTCGATTCCGGTCCTTCTCGAAGTCGACGTCGACGGCCACCGCTCGGGACTTGCCCCCGACTCTTCCGAATTGCTCACCGTGGCCGAACACCTGCAGACCGGCGCCCGCCTCGTCGGCGTACTCACGCATGCGGGCGCGAGCTACGACGAACCCGACCTCGAACACGTCCGCAAAGCGGCCGAACGCGAGCGCGACGGGATCGTCCTCGCCGCCCAAAGACTGCGCGAAGCGGGTCACCAGATCGAGATCGTGTCGGTGGGCTCCACGCCGACGGTTCTCATGGCCGAGGACGAAACGGGCGTCACCGAAGTGCGCTGCGGCGTCTATTCGCTCTTTGACCTCTTCATGACGAACGTGGGCGTTGCGACGGTCGACGACATCGCGGGCTCAGTTCTAGCGACCGTGATCGGGCATCAGCCCGCCAAAGGCCAGGTGATCGTCGACGCCGGCTGGATGGCGATGTCGCGCGACCGCGGCACGGCGCGCCAGAAGCGCGACTACGGCTACGGACTCGTCTGCGGCGTCGACGGAACGCCCCTTCGCGGCGGCACCGTCCTCATGAAGGGTGCGAATCAGGAGCACGGCATCATCGAGGCTACCGAAGGTCCCGCGCTTCGCCCCGAAGACTTCCCCGTCGGCATGCGCCTTCGCATTCTCCCGAACCACGCCTGTCCCACGGCGGCGCCCTACGAGAAACTTTTGCTCGTGCGCGACGGAAAGATCATTGAAGAACTCCCGCACGTTCGGGGCTGGTAACAAGAAGAACGGCCGCTTCTCCTTTCTCCGAAGCGGCCGTTCACACTCTTTTCTCAATTTTTCGTCTCAGTGACGAGTCTTCCACCCGCGCGTCAAAAGCGTCACTGCGACCGCCGTGATGACCAAGGCCGTCAGGCCCGTCACCGCAAGGCTCGCCCAGGGATCCGTGTCGCCGTGCCCGAAAAAGCCCTGACGGAAGCCGTCGACGAGATAGAAGAAGGGGTTGAAGCGGCTGATTTCGCGCCAGACGGGCGGCAGCGAGTCGACCGAATAGAAGACGCCCGAGAGGAAGGTGAGCGGCATCACGACGAAATTCTGCACCGCCCCCATCTGGTCGTACTTTTCCGCCCAAAGGGCCGTGATGAGGCCGAGCGACGCCATGATCGCGGCGCCGAAGAAGGCGAACGCTATGAGAAGAAAGGGCTCCCGCACGGGCGGCATCGCCCACCAGGCACAGACAATGTAGAGGCCCGTCCCCACGAGGAAACTTCGCACGAAGCTCGCCCCGATGTAGGCGGCCGCCATCTGCGGGCCCGGGATCGCGGGCATCAGAACGAACACCAAATGTCCCGCGATCTTCGCCTGAATGAGGGACGAGGCCGTGTTCGCGAAGGCGTTCTGCAGGACCGACATCATGATGAGGCCCGGCACGATGAAGGCCGTGTAGCTTACGCCCTCATAGACGGGCAAATGTTTGGAGAGCGCCTCGCCGAAGACGACGAGATAAAGAAACCCCGTCAGAACGGGCGCGAGGATCGTATGAAGTCCCACCTTCCAGAATCGGTGCACTTCTTTCCAAAAAAGCGTTCGAAAGGGAATCCACATCACTTCGCTCCCGCGGTCACGGCCAAAAATACGTCTTCGAGGTCGGGCTGTCCGAGCGTGAGGTTTTCCGCCCGAAGGCCCGCGTCGTGAAGGGCTCCGAGAAGTTGGCGGACGTCCTCGGCGTCGCCCGCGCGCAGCACGACGTCGTCGCCGTGCCGACGAAGTACTCGGTCGGAGAGGATCGAGGGCAGTTCCCCGCCCTCGAGACGGCAACGGAGCACGCGCCCTTCAAAGCGGGAGAGAAGCTTTTCCGTCGAGTCGAGCGCCGCGATGCGGCCTTCCTTCAGGATCGCGACGCGCCGGCACAAGGCCTGCGCTTCGGCGAGATAGTGGGTCGTCAGAACGATCGTGTGACCCTTCTTGTGAAGCCCGCCGATGAAGGTCCAGAGGTTTTCGCGAAATTCCACGTCGACCCCGGCCGTCGGTTCGTCAAGGACGATGACGGGAGGCTTGTGGACGAGCGCCTGCGCAACGAGCACGCGGCGCTTCATGCCGCCCGAGAGCGCCCGGACGTTCGCCTCGGCCTTGTCGAGAAGGCCCAGATTTTCGAGAATCTCGTCGATCCAGTCGTCGTTTTTGGCGATGCCCCAGTAGCCCGACTGATAGCGAAGGGTTTCGCGCACCGTAAGGAAGGGGTCGAAGGTGATTTCCTGCGGCACGATCCCGAGATTGCGCGCGGCGCCCCGAGGGTCCTTGGCGCGGTCGATGCCGCGCACGACGATGCGGCCGCCCGTCGGTTTCGTGAGACCGGCAAGCGACGTGATGAGGGTGGTCTTTCCGGCGCCGTTGGGGCCCAAGAGGCCGAAGAATTCGCCCTCCTCCACGGTAAACGACACGCCTTTGAGGGCGCGCACGCCGTTGGGATAGGTTTTCTCGAGCGACTCAAAGCGCAGTGCGGGTTGCGTCATGAAGAAAATTCAAAGATCGGATAAAGGAAAGGACGCGGGGACGACGACCCGTCCCCGCGCGAAAGTCAATGCAGTTCAAAGCGAACGGGCACCACGATGGTAACCGCCTTTGTGAGCTTTGTGGGACGCCCTTCGAGCGGTTCGGCGGCTTTGAGGGCCGCGCGGTTGAGAAGGGCCGAGGCGTGCTTCTTGCGAATCGAGACGCCAACGACGCGCCCGTCGGGACCGATTTCGACCGCCAACAACACCTCGCCCTGCTGCCCCGTCTGTCGGGCGCGGCGCGGATAGGTTTTGTTCGCTTCGACCACGGCGAGGAGTTCCGCGAGCACCCGGTCGGTACCGTCGGACGCACCGGAGCCGGTGCCGATCACGCCCGTTCCCACGCCGCCCTCGCGGCCTTCGGCCAATCCCGCCTGTCCGGATTGGGCGACAGGGCCTTCGATCGCTTCGGGCGAAGGCGCCGGGGTCGGCGTCGCGGCGGGCGCGGGTTTCTGCACGGGTTTCGGCTTTTCCACGCGCTTCGGAGTGGGTTTCGGCTGCGGCTTGACAGGTTCGGGTTTGGGCTCTGGTTTCGGTTCCGGTTTGGGTTCCGGTTCCGGAATCGGCTCGGGTTCGGGAATCGGTTCCGGCTCAGGTTCAGGTTCCGGCTCCGGAACGGGTTCGGGTTCCGGAATCGGTTCGGGCTCGGGAATGGGTTCGGGCTCCGGTTCGGGTTCCGGCTCCGGAACGGGTTCGGGTTCCGGAATCGGTTCGGGCTCGGGAATGGGTTCGGGCTCCGGTTCGGGTTCCGGCTCGGGAACGGGTTCGGGTTCCGGCTCGGGGCGCGCGGGGACCTCGAAGTCGCTCTCCTCGGTCAGATGTTCTACGAGGGGCTTTTCGATCGGCGTCTCGGGGACTTCGCGAAGCGTTTCCTGCGGAACGTCGACCAGACGAACCGCCGTTTCCTCGCGAAAGAGCGCGGCCGCGACGTTCGGGACCTGAATGACCTTCTGCGTCACCTCCCAGCCGCCCGCCAGAACGAGCGCGACGCCCGCGATCGTCACGACCGTGCGCGCGGCACGGTCGGCGAATTGACTCTCCCGCACTTCATTCATGAACCGTTCCCCGGGTGGTTTCGGAAGCCGCTGCGGTGTTCGCCGAAGCGGCGGGTTCCGGATCCGTGCTGATCACGAAGCGGCCTTCACGCTTCACCTTGGCGAGGTCCATCACTTCGACGAACTTCGCAAAGGGCGCCTCGCGGTCCATGTAGATGTTGAGCGTACGCTCGGGCGCAGCGTCCAGCGCAGCCGAGAGGCCATCGAGCGTCGTCGCTTCGGAGCCGAGCCAGAGCGTCCCGTCCTTCTTGACGGAAAGAAGCAGATCGTTGCGCTCGCGCGAAACCTCTCCGTGCGCCGCCTGAGGCAGCATCACCTCGAGGACGGGCTTCGAAAAGCTCATCGTCAGAACGAAGAAGATGATGAGCATGAAGAGGCAGTCGATCAGAGGCGTCAGATCGATCTGGGGCTCTTCGTCGAAATTGCCGAAAAAGTCGCTGTTCATCGCGCGGCTCCTCAAAGACCGGGCGTACCCGCGTCGGCGTCTTCAAAGCGGGATTCCTTCCCGGTCTTCTTCATGCGGCGGCACACTTCGAGCGCGCGGTAGCTGTGCTCGACCGCCTCGATGTGAAAGCTCCGGAACTTGAGCATCAGGTAGTAGTAGGCCATGAGGGTCGGAATGGCGACGCAGAGCCCCATGATCGTCGTGATGAGGGCCGACCAGATGCCCGACGCCAGAACGCCCGCGTTCGCGTGCGTGACGTCGGCCATCGCCTGGAAGACCCAGACCATCCCCCAGACCGTGCCGAGAAGGCCCATGAGGGGCGCCACGACGGCGATGAGCTTGAGCCAGCAAAGACCGTTCGAAACGCGCTTGAAGTTGCGGTAGAAGAGATAGCTCACTTCCGCGCGGATGTCGTCCGAGTGGTCGCCGTGCGTCGTCACGATGTCGTAGATGATGCGGATCAGGGGATTCGCCTTCTTCGGATCGATGTGCCGAAGGCAACGGTCCTTCCCCTGTTCGATGTCGAGAAAGTCACGCCGGAAGTTGCGCCAGACGACCGTCATGTAGCAGAGCTGCCAGACGATGAGATAGACCGCAAAGAGCGCGACGAAAACAAGCGCAACCCCCGCGGGTCCGATCATGGCGTATACGGCTTCGAATTTCTCCCAGCTCATCGTTTCCCTCATTCGTTCTCAGCGCGGCATTCCGGGAAAGCCGCCTTGAAATGTTCTTCCGCCTTCAAAAGGTCCATGCGATCGGGGTGCGTCTCGGCCGCCTTGCGGCGCGCTTCGCGCTCGGGCGTGACGACGCCTCCCATCATCTGCGTCATGCGGTCAAAAAGCGCCGGATCGATGCGCCCCTGCACGAGAAGCGACGTGACGGCGACGTTTCCGCGCCCGAGCGCAAGAAGCCCCTCCGTCACCTTCTCCATCCACGCGACGGCGCGCTCCGATTTGGGGTCGCCCCCCATCGTCGCGAAAAAGCCGATCCGCTTTTCCACGAGCGTCTTCGCCACCGCCTGCATGTCTTCGGGCGCCATGCCGCGGTCGTTCCAGAAGCCGAGCACGACGGGATTGCACTCGGCATAGGCCGCGGGGTTTTCGAGATAGGTCAGCGCGCCGACGTATTCGACCCCGAGGGCGTCCGCCACGGCGTGGCCCACGATGCGGGTGTTCCCGGTGCGGGAACTCACGACCACCAAAGCTTTCGTCATGTGTCCTTCCTCTTCGTCGATCAGGCCGTAAGCGCGTCGCGGTCGGCAAAAAACTGCGCCTTGACGCTTTCGATCAGCTGATGGTTTTCGCGGCCCACGTAGACCGAGAAGGCGACGGCGCCCGTCTTGTTGAAGAACTGCACCGAGAGCGACTCGCGCTTCATGAAGGGAAGCGTCACGAAGGCGATCGCGCCGATGCCGTCGTAGCGAAGATGCCCGCCGATCGTCGCGTCCTTGCCGAGGATGTTGTAGTAGCCCTGGGCGCGCTTCCCCTTGGAGAGCTTGCCTTCGATTTCAAAGACGTGACCGTCGTGAACGATGAAGAGCGTCACCTTTTCCCAGAGGGCGAGGCGTTCCCAGACTTCGTCGAAGCGCTCCGAAGCGTCGCCCGTCACGAAGCGGGCCATGCCTTCGGGGAGAAGCTTCGCCGCTTCTTCTTCCGTCGTTTCCAGCGCCTTCGCGGCGGTGGCGAGCGTCACGGGATAAGGCGCCGTGAGGAGCTCTTCGATCTTGGCCTTCTGGGCTTCGGTCGGCTGAATGTTCGTCATGATGCTTTGTCCTTGAGAAGTGATTGAAAATCGGTCATGTCGAGCGCCCGATCGCAGGCGTCGAGAAGTTCGAGATCGTGCGTGATCAAAAAGACGGCGCGCCCCTTGTCGGCTTCTTCGCGAAGAATGCTGGCGATCGAGGCGAGGTTCGCCCCGTCGAGCCCGCTCGTGGGCTCGTCGAGAATCAGAATGCGCGGGTCCTTCGCGAGCGCGCAGGCGATGACGACACGCTGCTTTTCGCCGCCCGAAAGAGATTGCGGATGACGCCCGCGCAAGGGGGCGAGTCGAAGCGAAACGAGAAGGGATTCGAGACGCGCCTTTTCCGCTTCCGTCGGCGCAAAGCGGCCGAGGTCGCCCGACCAGCCCGAGCGGCTTTCCTTCGCCCAGCGGCCCGCGAGCATCGCGGCCGTGATTTCCTCTTCGACCGTGCGCATCGTGAGCTGATGGTCGGCGTTCTGAAGCACGAGCCCGGCCGACGGCATGAGGCCTTCCTTTCCGACGGCGCTGCCGTCGAGCGCGAACGCGCCTTCGGCCTTCAAAAGCCCCGTGAGAATCCGCGCGAGGGTCGTTTTCCCCGTGCCGTTGTCGCCGATCAGCGCCGTGATCCCCGCGGGCACCGCAAAGGCGGCGTCCGCAAAGATCGTTCCGCGCCCGGGATAACCGAAGCGGAGCTTCTCGGCCGTAAAGACGGTGTCCGCCTTCTCGGTTTCGCAGAGCCCCTCCTCCACCTTCACGCGGGGAAGCGTCGCTCTGGGGTCGGTCACGGCGTCGCGGCGCAGGCCCCAGCGGGCGCGAAGAGCGTCGTCCTCGAGAATCGAGAAGGGACCGCGTTCGCGGATTTCGCCCGCCTGCATGACGAAGACTTCGTCGGCGGTGTCGCGAAGCCAATAGAGGCGGTGATCGACGACGAGGATCGCCGAGCCCGCGCGCTTCAATTCGTCGAGAATTTGTGCGAGCTGTTCGGTCGCCTCCGGGTCGAGGTTTGCGCTCGGTTCGTCGAGCACGAGCACCTTGGGACCGAGCGCGAGAATGCCGGCGAGCCCCACCTTCTGCTTCTGGCCTTCAGAGAGCGAATGAATGTCGGCGTCAAGCAAATGCGTGATCCCGAGCGTTTCGGCCGCGCGCTCGAGGCGTGCGTTCACGTCGTCGGGCGTCATCCCGCGGCTCTTCAGGGCAAAGGTGATTTCGTCCCCGACGTTCAGGGCGAAGAACTGTTCTTCGGGGTCCTGAAAGAGCGTCCCCACCTTTTCGGCGAGATCCGCCACGGGCGTTTCCGAGACGTCGCAGTCGTCGATCCGCACGGTGCCCGTCACGTCGCCTCCGAGAATCTGGGGTGCGATGCCGTTGGCGAGCCGCATGAGGGTCGTTTTGCCGCAGCCCGAAGCGCCCGTCACGACCTTGAGTTCACCCGGTTCCACGCGGAAGTTCAGGTTGCGGACCGCCGTCTCTTCGGTGTTCGGATATCGGTAGGAAACTTCTTCAAATGCAATCATCGTCAGGGCATGTAGGTGTTCGTCATGAAGAGGTCGGCAAAGAGGACTTCGCCCGTCACGGCCGCCGCGGTCGTGAGAACGAGCGCGGAAAGGATGCGTGCGTCGAGCGTCGTCATCGTCCGAAGGTCGGGCATGAGCGTGCGCTCGGCCGTGCCGAGGCCCTTCAGTTCCGAAGCCGTGCCGAGGGTTTCGGCGGACTTGAGCGCCCGAAAGAGAATGGGGGCGAGCAAAAGGCGCGACGAGAGAATCGGATGGCGCGTGAGCATCCCGACGCCCATGGGCCAGCCGCGGATCTTGAGCGTCTCCCAGACCTGACGGATGTCGTGCGTGAAGGTCGGGATGAAGCGCAGCATCACAGCCGCGGGCAAAAAGAGGCAGAAGGGAAGACGCATGCGCTCGAGCGTCGTCAAAAGGTCTTCGACGCGGGTTGTCATCGCGAGCACCATCACGACGTTCATCATCGAGAGACCGCGAAGGAAGGGAATGACGAGCGACTTCACCGAGAGACCGCCGAGGCCCGGCGCCAGGGCTTCGATCACGGCCGAGCACCCCGCGGCGATGGCCATCATGACGGCCATCGCGCCGTAGAGAACGGCGAGCAGCCCCGGGCGCTTCAGAAGGAGGACGTAAACGAGCGTTGCGAGAAAGAGCACGCCCTGCGCCACCACGCCCGAACACGCCACCGCCAGAATCGCCGTCGCAAGCGTGACGACGAGCTTCGTGCGGGCGTCGAGGCGCCTCATCATGTTCGTGTCGTCCGTTTTAGCGAACAAAGCCCGCATGTTTGAGTTCTCCCACCGTTTTCCAACCGAACCAAAGACCCGCCAAGGAGCCCGCGTAGCCGAGAAGCACAATCGGCACCACCATCGTCATGAGCGCCGGGCTCTCACGCATGAACAAAAAGGACACGCCCAAAGAGAGGGCTTTCGAAGCGAAGTCGTAGACGCCCGCGGCAACCCAGGGCGCCCACTTCTTTCCCGCGCCGCCCGTCAGAAAGACGGCGGCCTCCCCCGCGAGCGCTCCGACGAGCGCGGCGGGAAGAAGCGTGAGGCTTCCGCCCAAAAGGAGGACGCTGATCATCATGCTCACGGCCGTAAAGAGAAGGAGCGTCCAGCGCTTCGGGATCTTCGTGAGAAGCACGATCAAAAGCGTCGTAAAGACGAGATTCTTGGCGACGAGCGAAACGGGGTTCATGCCGCCGCCCGCGAGCGCGATGAGAAGGCTCGAGAGCTTGGCTGCGGCCGCGAAGACGCCGACCAATACCAGTTCTCTAGCGGCCCAATGTCGGGGAAGACGTTCTTTCATGAGGGATTGTTAGAGTTCCATTACGATCTGGGAAGACCGCCCGCAGGCGGCCTTCCTAGGACCGTTTAGATAAGCGTCAGAACTTGGCGTTGAACTTCGCCGCGAAATAACGACCCGGTTCGTAGATCGAGTCCGAAAGCTTGTAGGCCTTGTCCGTGATGTTGTAGAGACCCACATCAAAGCTGTAGGCGTTCTGCGGTCCGAAGGCGACGCCCGCCTCCAAGTTGAAGTACGTCGAACCGGCGTAACGCGTCGTTACCTTGTCGTCGAAATCGTAGAGAGCCGTCTCGGACTGACTCACGGCATAGAAGTCCGTACGCAACGACGCTCCTTGCACGTCGCCGTACCAACGGACGCCGTAACGCCCGTAGAGTTCCGGCGTACCCGAGTCGTACGTAGACGTTCCGTCCTGTTCGAACTTGCGCCGCATCCAGGTGCCGTTCACGTACGGTTCAAATCCGTTTTCAAAGCGATAGCTCGCCTCCACTTCGATTCCGTGCGTTTTAGCTCCGGCAACGTTCTTGTTCATGTATTCGTCGGGCCGAACTTCAAAGGTTTCGATGTAGTTTTTCGCGTCGCTGTAGAAAACCGCCACGTCGAGCACAGCACGCCCCGGCGTAAAACGCGCACCGAGTTCATAGTTGTTCGAACGTTCCGGTTCAAGGTCGGGGTTTGCCACAACATTTCCACCTCCCATGGAGGTCGGGATGTACCGTTCCATCAGATTCGGCGCACGGAACCCCTGCGCCCAGGTAGCGCGCAAAGCCGTATGCTCGATTCCACGCCAAACAGTTCCGAGATTGAAGACGGCACGCCCGTCATTGCTCGATTTTTTGTCCTTGTAGGAGAGCCCGGGCTTGCCAGGATCCGTTGTCGAATCGGTTGTCTGAGAAGTTTGCCCTTCCCAAGTCTTTACCTCAGACTCCACCCAGGTGTAGCGAGCACCGTAATTGAGCGTGAAATCGGCAGGAAGAATGCTCTCCATAGCGGCATATACCGCATGCATCTGCTGATAGCCCGTATTTCGAGAAAGCTTGCGAGTGTAGCTGTCATTTCTATTAGGCAACGCCCAGTCACTCCGGGTGTGAGTGTTCGTCATGGCCTCGAGATCGTCGTAATTGAACTCATACCCTGCGATCAAATAGTGGAGATCCCCCAATTGCCAATCGGTCTGGATGGCCACACCGTACTGATCCAACTGATTGTCGGCGTAGTTATCCATTTTCATACTGTAGACCGGCATCGGCGAAACCCAAACCCGGTTGTGCATCCACTTGTCGCTCTTCTGATAGAAGGCGTCGGCACGAACACGGACCAGATTGTCAGAGAGGTTCTTGGCTTCCACAAAGGCCCCCACCTTGGTTCGCTTCCATTCCGGAACGGCAACCAGGAAGTCGTCATAACCGGCCGCGGTCATGTTCTGGAGCCCAGTATTGAAGTCAAGGTCGTAATGGTCGAGCGTCAGGCCCGCCTTGACGTCTTCGTTGAAGTTGTAGGCGAGGTAAAGGCTGGCGTTCTTCGCCGAAAAGTCCGTGTTTTCGACTTCACCGAGCGGCGTATGGAGGTTGTCCGCCTTTTCGTGCGAAGCCGAAACACGGTATTCCCAACCGTTGAAGGCGCCGAAAATGGACCCCGAAACCGACGTGCCGGAATTACCCGACGTCATGCCGGCAGAGACCTCACCCTGAACGGGACGTTCGCCCCCCTTCTTCGTAATGATGTTGATGGCCCCGCCGATCGCATCGGACCCGTAGAGAACGGAAGCCGGACCCTTGATGACTTCAATTCGCTCGATCATGGAGGGATCAATCAGGATCGGAGCACCCGACATGGACTTGTGTTCGGTAATGCGCTGACCGTCGATCATCACGACAGTACGGAAAGCATCTTCGCCGCGAATTTGAATGCGTTTCATTCCCTGGCTGCCGTCATTCATGACGCGCACACCCGGAACGTTCTTAAGAAGGTCCCCAACGGTCTTGGCGCTTGAACGCTCGATTTGCTCCTTCGTCATGACGGAGACCGACATCGGCACGTCCAGAAGTTCCTGCTCGACGCGGGAAGCCGTTACGCGAACTTCTTCGGTACGGAGAGTTTCTTGGGCCTGCGCCGAAAGCGACATGGCAAGGAGGGCAAAAGAAACAGCCCTAGCGCAATCATAGGATCGAAATTTCATCGTCTGCTTTTGTTTTGTCAAAGGTTGAAGATCATTGGGTCCAAGGGTCTTCTTTTGTAGATCGTCGTCTTACGCGACTTTGGAATGCATTTCACGCATCTTTTGCGCGATTTCCGCCGGATCCGCGCCTTCCATCGACGGATGCGCGGCCTTCGGGTGTCCCGCCCCGCGCACGGGCATCGCCGAGTGCGGATGCACGGGATGCACCGTACGGACTTCGGAGGGCATGAGCTGCTGCGTAAGCCAGTTGACGAGGAGCTGCGCGAGCGTGACGTGCCAGTACTGCCCCGCGACCGTCTGCACGAAGCCGTTGCCGACCGGGACGAGCAGTCCCGCTTCCACCCACTGGTTGACGACGGGTTCGGCGAGCTTGTCGACGGGCACGTTGAACTTGCGCGCGATCGCCGTGAGGTCGATCGAGCCCGACTCCATTTCGGAAGAAATCGTGCGAAGGAGGTGCCAGTGGGGCGTGGGCCGCATGAGCATGCCGACGGGCTTTTTGCCGGCCTCGAGTTGCGCGTACCAGGCGTCGAGCTTTCGCTCCATCATGAAGCTGTGGCCGTGCAGACGCCCACCCGCACCGCACCCGAAGGCGAGACAGTCGGACGCGCCCTTCCCGAGGGCGTTGTAGATGTTTCGTTCGCGCGTGCCGTTCCCCCAGTGGTTGTTCGAGAGACGGCGCCAGTGGGCATTCGTGAGCATTTCCACGCTCATCGCGAACATGTCGGCCTTCTGCGCCGTGTCCGCGGCGGGCGGAAGCTTGCCGTTCGCGACGTACTTCGCGAGGGGAGAGCGCTCGAAGACATTCAACTGATAGCAGTCAATCCCGTCCAGGGGAAGCGAAGCGGCCGTCTTCACGTCGTCCTCCCAGACGTCCATCGTCTGGCCGGGGAAGCCGTAGATGAGGTCCATCACGACGGACGCGTTGTCGTAGGAGCAGAGCTTGTCGAGACGCGCAAGGATCGTGTCCCGATCGTCGACGCGCATCATCGAGCGGCGAATGTCCGTGTTGAAGGTCTGCACGCCGAGCGAGAAGCGGTTCGCGCCCGCTTCGAGCGCCGCTTCGATCTTCTCGTCGGTAAAGCCGTGAATGCGGCCTTCGACCGTGATTTCGCAGTCGTTCGCAAGCGGCAGATACTTCTTCACCGCCCCGATCACGAGGCGCAGATCGTCGGGCGAGAAGGCCGTGGGCGTGCCGCCCCCGAAGTAGACGGCGTGCACCGGGTGCGAGGTCACGGCGGCGCGATCGCTCCAAAGTTGAATTTCCTTCACGAGCGCCTCGGCGTAGCGCGAGACGGCCTCCTCCTTATAGGGATTTTGATAGAAGAGACAGTAGAGGCAGCGCGTTTCGCAGAAGGGAACGTGCAGATAGGCAAGGGTCTTGCTCTTGCGGGGAGCATCAAGGAGTCCGTCGAGCGTGCGTTCCGCGTCGGGTCCCATCAGGGGCATTCCACCCGGTCCCGAATGAACGACCGCCTTCGCCGTAAAGGCGGCGTGAAGGGGATCCTCGGCGTTGGCTCGGCAAGCGTCGAGCGTGTTGGCCTTGAGGGCCTCTGCCATGCGGCGGGAGTTTTCTTCAAACGTGCCCTCATGCTGACGTTCGGGCGCCTGCGACATTTCTTTCACGAGTCTCTCCGTTTCAGGGGAAGAGGAGCCTCCCGGCGCCTCTTCTTTGAGAACGATTATCATTAAGGGTGATGTTCAACTCTATCCTTTACCTCCCGAAAACGCAAGGGGTAGATGAGAAAATTCTTATCACCAGACAAACGAAAACCTTCCGCAAACCGAAAGAATTCACCGGGACACAACAGTAAAACACCATTGTTTTCAGCAGATAACAAGAGTTACAACGATCCGGAACCTCTTTTTTCTCCCGAGTGTTCCGACCTCTCTCAATCGTTATTAATTCTCATTTCGTTTGCGGCGATTGTCTTTCTCTATCCGCAAGCCCCTTCTCGTTTCCTTTCTCTTCTCATCCGAGATCTCTTCCTCAGTCCTCCGGGACGATCCACGTCTCCGCGCTTCTTGGCATACAATCCTCGAACGCGCCGAACCAAAGGCACGTCGAACAATTCTCGAGCGCTTCAAGGCAGAGCATTTTCGGACCCAGATCATGTCCACCAACTTTCACGACCTCATTCAGGGCTTTCACAACTTCAAGGCGAACACGCTTCTTCAGGAAGCCGAATTCTTCGACCGTCTCGCCCACGGCCAGAATCCCAAAACCCTCGTCATCGCCTGCTGCGACTCGCGCGCCGATCCGGCGATCCTGATGGGCTGCAAGCCGGGCGACCTCTTCGTCGTGCGAAACGTCGCCGCGCTCGTTCCTTCGGAAGAGGAGGCGGGAAGCCCCGACGCCGTGCTTGCCGCCGTGGAATACGCCGTGAAGCACCTCGACATTCATCACGTCATCGTGATGGGTCACTCCAACTGCGGCGGCATCCAGGGGCTCCTTCACAAGGAAAAGATCGCGAACGAACGCCACACGTCGGGCTGGGTGGCGCTCGCGCAGCCCGTCCTCGACGAACTCGAAGCGGAAAATCCTTACGAACCTCTGGCACTGCGTTGCCGGCGCTGCGAAGAGGGGGCCGTGCTCCTTTCGATCGAAAACCTTCTCTCCTACGCCTGGATCCGCGAACGGGTCGACGAAGGGTCTCTGTCGCTCCACGCTCTCTACTACGACATGGCGGCGGGAAACCTCTGCGTCTGGGACGCCGAGAAGGAAGACTTCGTCGCGACCGTCGCACACTGACCGGCCGCCTCAAAGAGAATTCCGTTGCGACGCAGCGACGAACGACTCGCTTGGCACACAACCGTTCTCGGCGGCCTTTTCGCAGAAGACGGCGCAACCGCCGAAGAACGCATCATCCCCTCGGGCGTTCCTTTGCCTCTCGGTATTTGCGAGCAATTGCGCGAAAAGACGGGAGATTCTTCCGCGCGACAGAAAGAAAGTCTGCTACCTTTCTTCCTGCCGCACATCCCGGCCGGATGTTCTTTCCCTTGACCTCCATGGAATTTCTCTTCGATCCCTCCCTCTGGGTTGGACTCCTCACACTCGTCGTCCTGGAAATCGTCCTCGGCATCGACAATCTCGTTTTCGTCGCCATCCTCGCCAAGAAACTCCCCGTCGCACAACAAGACCGTGCGCTGTACACCGGACTCGGCCTCGCGCTCGTGATGCGTTTGGGCCTCCTTTCCATCATGTCCTGGCTTGTCTCGCTCACGGCCCCGATCTTCACGGTCTGGGGACATCCGTTTTCCTGGCGGGACCTCATTTTGCTCACGGGCGGCGTCTTTCTCCTCTTCAAGGCCACGTCGGAACTCCACGAACGCCTCGAAGCGCTCCCCCACACCGAATCCAAAAGCCGGGGAACGGCGAGCTTCTGGATGGTCATCGCCCAGATTCTCCTCCTCGACGCCGTCTTCTCCGTCGACTCCATCATCACCGCGGTGGGCATGGTCGACAACCTCGGCGTCATGTGCACCGCCGTCGTGATCGCGATGATCGTCATGGTGGCGGCGAGCCGTCCCCTCACGGCTTTCGTCAACAATCACCCGACCGTGGTGGTGCTCTGTCTCTCCTTCCTTCTGATGATCGGCCTCTCGCTTTTGGCCGAAGGCCTCGGCTTTCACATTCCGAAGGGATACCTTTATGCGGCGATCGCGTTCTCGATCCTCATCGAAGCCTTCAACCAGATCGCCACGCGCAACCGCGTGAAGCACGAAATGCGGCTTCCCTTCCGTGAGCGAACCACCCGGGCCGTTCTGCGGCTTTTGGAAAAGAAAACAGAAGAACCCGTCAGCGCAACCGAAGCCATGCTCCCCGCGACCGCCAAGCCCTTTGCCGCGGACGAGCGAGAGATGGTGGAAGGCGTTTTGAGCCTTGCCGATCGTTCGGTACGCATGATTATGACGCCGCGCTCCGAAATCGGCTGGCTCGACCTGGAAAAGGACTTCGAGACGCTTTGTGCGGACGTCAAGGACCTGCACCACAGTCTTTTCCCGGTGGGAGAAGGGTCGCTCGACAACCTCGTGGGCTTCGTCAAGGCGAAGGATTTGATCGACTGCCGCGATACGGCGTCCTTGCGGGCGCTCGCACAAAAGCGCCGGCCCTTCCTCGTCCCCGAAACCATCAGCCTCATCCGCCTGGTGCGGGACCTGCGCAAGAACCGCGCGACGCTCGTGCTCGTCACCGACGAATTCGGCGTCCTGCAGGGGCTCGTGACGATGCACGACATTCTCGAAGCGATTGCCGGCGAATTCCCCGACGAAGGCGAAGCGCCTCTGCTGCGGAAAGACGAAGCCGACGGCTCTTGGTTGGCGGACGGCTCCGTCGACCTCGTGTCGCTGAGCCACACCTTGGGCGGACAGGGAGCCTTCGGCAAATCGAGCGATTTCGTCACTCTGGCGGGACTCCTGTTGCAGCGCTTCGGGCGCTTGCCGCAGGAAGGCGACGCAGTCGAAATCGAAGAGCGAATCTACGAAGTCGTGAAGCTCGAAAAGAACCGCATCGCCCTCGTCCGCATCCGCAACAAAACGACGAAGGACCGCAGGACGGAAGCGTAACGGATGCGTTCGCCCCGCGGGATCGCCCTCCGGCCTTGCACGTAGGGACCGTGGAGGCGATCCTTCGGGGAGATTTTCTTGTAGGAACCTTGCTTTTTTCGCACTTTTCCGATAGAATTCACAACTCCTCGGATGCGGGTGTCGTATAACGGCTATTACCCTAGCCTTCCAAGCTAGAGACGAGGGTTCGACTCCCTTCACCCGCTCCACTCCTCCGGAAGTTCCCTCGCGGAACTTTTTTCGTATCCGCCCTCCGCTTTTTCCTCCCTCCCGTCTTCCCGCCCCCTATACTTCTTCGAACAAGGCAGAGCTTCGTCCGCCGGGTCGTTTTGCCTTTGCCTCAAGGAGAATCACATGGATCTGCATTTTCGTCCGATGCGCCTTCATTCGCGCATCGAAGAGACGCCCGACACCTTTACGCAAAACTTCGTGCCGCTCGACGGAAAGCCCTTCGTGAACCGTCCGGGCCAGTTCACGATCGTGAAGGTGGGCGACACCGGCGTCTGTCGTCCCTACACGGTCTCGAGCACCCACGGCATTTCCGAATTCGTGACGACGACCGTCTGCCGCGTGCCGAGCGGTTGCGCCTCGAACTGGATCACGACGGTGCCCGTGGGCAGTACGGTCTATCTCGCCGACCCGATGGGAGACTTCACCTGCGACGACGATCCGATGGAGAAGTTCCTCTTGATGGCGAGCGGCTCCGGGATCACGCCGATTCTCTCGATGACGCGGTGGCTCCTCGTCCACAAGCCCCGCGTCGACATCGAAGTCATCTACACGACGAAGTCGCCCGAACACATTGTTCAGCGCGATTGGTGGAAAGTCATGACGGAGTGCCGTCCCGAACTCAAGACCCACATCTTCACGAAGGAAAACGCGTGCGAGCCCTATCTCACGGGGCGCCTCACAGCGGAACGCTTGGCCGAACTCGTTCCCGACTATGCCGAGCGGCGTCTCTACGCCTGCGCGTCGCCGGGCTTCATGAAGCATCTCGACGCCTGGCGCCAAACACTCGGGATTGACGATGAACACTTCCGCACCGAAGCCTTCGGCTGCTGACGAAGAAGGAAAAGGCCGGCGCTTTCTCGAAGCGATCCGGCCTTCTTCGTCTTTGCCTTTTCTCAGGCGTCCTTCTTTCCGAACGTGATCCCCGCCCGAGCGAGCGTTTGTTTGAGAAGCACCAGGTCCTCCCAGGCCTTCGCCTTTTCTTCGGGACGGCGAAGGAGATAGGACGGGTGATAGGTCGTGACGGCGGGCACCATCTTCGCGCCCACGCGCACTTCATAGACCGTGCCGCGCGTGCGGCCGATGCTCGAGTCGGGCGGAAGGTTCAAGAGCGACGTCACGGCGAAGCGTCCCATGAGAAAGAGGACGTCGGGCTGCAGAATTTCGAGCTGACGGCGAAGGAACACCGAGCAGGCCGCGACTTCGTCGGGCTTGGGATTGCGGTTTCCGGGCGGACGGCACTTCAAGACGTTCAGAATCGTCACGTCCTTGCGGCGTTCGATTCCGAGAACGTTGAGCATGGCGGTGAGGAGCTGTCCGCTCTTTCCCACGAAAGGAATCCCCTGAAAGTCTTCTTCGCCGCCCGGCGCTTCGCCCACGATCACGAAGCGCGCTTCGCGCCCTTCTTCGGCAAAGACCATGTGCTGACGGGTCGACCCCATGGGACAGGCGCGGCAGGCGTCGGCGAGGCTTCGGAGCGTCTCCCAGTCGGCCGTTTTGGCGGCCGTGACCGTCTCTTCGGGCAGCGTGACGATCTGGATGACGTTCTCCCCGGCACGGGCGGCGCCGGTAGCCGCCACAGGATGCGAAGAGGCCCCCGCGCGCGGAGCGCGGTGCGTGACGGGAGCCCGGGGCGAAGCGAGCGAGGCGGGCGCAGATGCCCCCGTCCGCGCGGAGGCGGGCGCCTGCGCAGACGTTTCGCGCACGGGAGCGGGGGCGAGACGCTTTTTCGTCATCTCGTCCAGAAGCGGATCTTCGGTGTCGCGCAGCAACCACTGCGGACCGATTTGCATCGCCTCCCAAATCCGGCTTCGCGCGGTGTCGAGCATCAGTTTTCCTTCCAGCGATTGGTCATGAGGAGCGCGTCCTCACGGCGCCCGTCGTAGAAATAGTAGCCTTTTCGCAGGCCCACGATGGCAAAGCCCGACGTTTCGTAGAGCTTCGCGGCCGGATCGTTTCCGGCGCGCACTTCCAAGTGCATCGCGACGATCCCGCGGCCTTCGGCCTCGGTGAGGGCATCTTGGAGAAGGGCGCGTGCATGGCCTTTGCGCTGGGCGTTTTTCGCCGTGCCGATCAAAAGGAGTTCGGATTCGTCGAGAACCGCGCGCCAGACGATCCACGAGAGGATTTGTCCCTCATCGTCGGTGAGCACGCGCGCGACGTAGTCGGGACCGAGCGCGTCTTCGAGCGCGCGCTCGCTCCAGGGCGTCACTTCGACCTCGGCTTCGAGCGCCGACACGAGCGGCACGTCTTCCCGGGTCATCGGGCGAATCGTCGTCACAACTTCTCTCCGCGGCGGCGTTCTTCGGACGTGAGCGCCACGCGGTCGCGCACGTAAAGGGGCGCGGCCAAGGCGGGCGGTACGGTCTTGCCGTTTTGGTACGCGGCCAAGGCGATCTCGAGCATGTCGACCGCGTCGGCCGTCTCGGAATAGACGCGCACGTCATCGGGGAGCTTCAATTCTTCGGGATAGGCCGTAGCGGCGCTCCCCGCCGCGACCGCCGCCCCTGTCTCGCGCACCCAGGCGGGCGCGTCGGCGGGCTTCACGAGCTTCGCCTCTTCGATCGTCACGGGGAGTCCCTCGGGATCGGCTTCATAGAGCGCCGCATAGCATTCGTTCATCCGCGCATCGTTCAGAACCGCGATGCGGGCGCCCTTGGGAAGCGCCAGCGCCTTTTGCGCACGGTAAGCGAGCGCTTCGAGGTTGCTCGCGGGCACCGTGTCGATCTGAAGCGCCCAGGCGACGCCCTGCGCCGTACCGCAGGCGACGCGCAGACCCGTGAACGACCCCGGACCCGCCCCGAAGGCGACGAGACCGATTTCGCGGCGAGAACACCCGGCCTCCTGGAGAAGCGCCGCCACCTGGTCGAGCAGACGCTCGGCGTGACGGTTTCCGACCCGTTCGACGGTTTCAAAAACGCGGCCGTCGGGCAAACGGAGCGCGGCGGAAGAGCGTTCGCCCGCCGTATCGAGAGCAAGCAAAAGGGGTGCGTTGCGGTTCATTTTGGGTTCTTAGTAATGGGAAGCGTCTCATTATAGCGGCCCCGGTGCGCAACACCCCGAAAAAGGAAAGGGACGCCGAAGCGTCCCTCAAGGAAAGAAAGTATGTCGCGTTAGGGTGCCGAAGCTTCCGCCGCGGGCCGATCCGCCCGATGGGAGCGGCGAAACTGCATGTGCACTTCCATCACCTGGCGGCGAAGTTCCGAGCGCTTTTCATCGCACATGCCGCCCAGACGACGGCCCGCGCGGCGCTCCCCTTCGTGCTTCACGCTGTAGCGGTTTCGCAACTGCTCGCGCTCGGCGCTCGAGAGGTGCTTGCGCAACTCGCGCCGGTCATCGCCCGACATCTGGCGCCAATAAGAGGTCTTGGCGACTTCGTCGAGGAAGGGCCACAGGCGCGCACGCTCCGCGGCGCTCATTTGCTCCCACAGCCGAACACAGGGGACCTTTTCGGTCACGCACTCGGCCATGCGACTGCCTTCCACGCCTTCCGCCACGGGGCCTTCCCAGGCGGCGTAGACGGCTCCGCAGCCGCAGAGCAAAACGACGAGACATACATTCTTTCGCATAGGCAAACTTGAAACTTCCCAGCGTCCCCTCCCTGGGGACACTTTGACTATAGCAGTGCGAAGCGCACCAAAAAGTTCGAATCCGTAACAAGCGGTCACGCGTTCGTCACGGCGGCCTACAAGCCGCCCGACGGTACGATGCGATATTAGCGGGGGATTTCCCAATCGAGGCGTAAGGAACTTCCAAAGATCTTCAAATTTGGCGTAAGTTTGTAACACGGTGTTGACAACCTCCGACACGAAACGCCCGAAAAGGCGACAATGTTACAAATTACGCGGCCGTATTCTGAGAACGGCCCATTCACCCTACCGAAGGAGAACTTCCGTGGAACGCACTCCCAAGATTCTCGTCGTGGACGACGATCCGAGACTTCGCGATTTGCTGCGCCGCTATCTCGGTGAAAACGGTTTTCAGGTGTTCGTGAGCGAAAACGGCGCCGCCATGAACCGCATCTGGATGCGCGAACATTTCGACGCCCTGATTCTCGACCTCATGATGCCCGGTGAAGACGGTCTGCAGATCCTGCGCCGCCTGCGCGCCGCCAAGGACATGACGCCGATCATCATGCTCACGGCCCGCGGCGAAGACGTCGACCGCATCGTGGGTCTCGAACTCGGCGCCGACGACTACATCGCCAAGCCCTTCAATCCGCGCGAACTGCTCGCCCGCATCCACGCGGTCCTGCGCCGCCGTCCGGCCGCGGATGCCCCGGGCGCTCCCTCGCGCGAAAACGAAGTGGTTTCCTTCGGCGCCTTCACGCTCGACCTCGGCACCCGCGTTCTGAAGAAGAACGGAGAACCCGTGCCTCTGACGACGGGCGAATTCGCGGTGCTCAAGGCCTTTGCGCGTCATCCCCGCACGCCGCTTTCGCGCGACAAGCTCATGGAAATGGCCCGCGGCCGCGAATACGAAGCCTTCGACCGCTCGCTTGACGTCCAGGTCTCGCGCCTTCGCAAGCTGATCGAACCCGATCCCTCGAAGCCGCGCTACCTCCAGACCGTCTGGGGCCTCGGCTACGTCTTCATTCCGGACGATCCCGCGCCCGAAGAAGGCGAAAAGAAGGACGAGACGAAGTAATGCCGTTCTCGCCGGTCGGCCGCCCCGTTGCCGCCGACCGGATTGAAACCTCCTCTTTCGGGGCCCGTCCGTGCGGGCCCCTTTTCTTCCGATGATTGCCATTCCTCCGAATCACCGCCCGAGTCTTTTCTGGCGCACCTTTCTGCTTTTGTGCAGCCTCATCTTCTTCAGCGTGGTGGGGTGGCTGCAGAGTTTTCGCGTACTGAGCGAACTCCCCTATTCCCAAGGGGTGGCGCAGCACATCGTCTCGACCGCGAACCTCACGCGCTACGCCCTTGTGACGGCCGATCCCCTCTACCGCAAGGATCTCCTGACGGTGCTCGCCGCCCGCGAAGAGCTTCTCATCAGTCCGCGCGAACACACGGACCGCGTGAAGCCCCTTCCGAACGACGGGTTCAATTCGCTCATCGAACAGCTCGTCAAGGCGAACCTCGGCCAGTCCACCGTGCTCGCGGCGGAAGTGAACGGCGTCAAGGGCCTTTGGGTCTCGGTCGACATCGACGGCGACGCCTATTGGCTGCAGACTTCCGACGAACTCCTGGATCCCCCCTACGGCACGAGTTGGGTCTGGTGGGCCGTGGCGGCCTGCCTTGCGTCGCTCTTTGGCGCAACGCTCCTCGCGCGGCACGTGATCAAACCCTTGGAAGCCCTTTCGAACTGCGCCAAACAGCTCGGTCAGGGGCAGGTCCCCGATCCCCTGCCGGAAAATTCCGGCACGGCCGAAATTCAGGCGGTAAACATCAGCTTCAACCGCATGGTGCAGGACCTGCGCCGCATGGACGCGGACCGCGAACTTCTCCTCGCGGGCGTTTCGCACGACCTTCGCACGCCGATTACTCGTCTGCGTCTCGAAGTGGAACTCGCGAACCTCTCGGAAGAATCGCGCAACGCCATGGTGAGCGACCTCGAACAGATGGAAAACATCGTCACGCAGTTCCTCGCCTATGCGCGCCGCAGCAAGTCCGAACAGGTCGAAGTGGACCTCGGCGAAGCCGTGAAGGCCGCGATGGACAATGCGCGTCTCAAGAGCGACTCGTCGATCGAAACCGAGGTGTCGCTTGAAACCGGTCACCTCGTCATGGCACACCCGATTGAACTCTCGCGCGCGATCCAGAACCTCTTTACGAACGCTTCGCGCTACGGCCGAAGCGAAGACGGCAACCTCCGCCTCACGGTCGTCGTGCACAAGGTCGGAAAGAACGCCGAACTCGTCGTGGAAGACCGCGGCGCGGGCCTCCCCGAAGATCAGCGCGAACGCGTGATGCGGCCTTTCGAGCGCGGCGAAAGCGCGCGAAGCGGCGTTACAGGGACGGGCCTCGGGCTTGCCATCGTCGACCGCATCGTCCGCCGTTCGGGAGGAAGAGTGAAGCTCGAGTCGGCCGAACCTCACGGTCTTCGCGTGCGGATCACCTTCCCCGCCGTCACGCCCAAAAAGAAGAAGGCGAAGGATAAGGAGAAGGAAGCTCCGGAAAAGGCCGAAAAGTCGGCCTGACGCCCTCTTCCCGACCGTTCTGACTAAGACGCCCTCGGTTTTCACCGAGGGCGTTGCATTTGGAGGGGTTCGTCAGAAACCGTCGTCCCGGGCGAGGAGAATGACCGCCTGCGCGACCATCCCCTCTTCACGCCCGACGGCGTCCATCTTTTCGTTCGTCTTCGCCTTGATGCTCACGGCGTCGACGGAGACTTCCAGAAGCTTCGCGACGTTTTCACGAATCGTCGCCTTGTAGGCGCCGAGCTTCGGGCGCTCGCACACGACCGTCGCGTCGAGGTTCACGACGCGCCAACCTTTTTCCTTGGCGAGTCCCAGAACGGCCGAAAGAAGCTTCCCCGAGTCCGCCCCCTTCCACTGGGGGTCGCTCGGCGGGAAGTGCGTTCCGATGTCGCCCAGGGAAGCGGCCCCCAGGAGGGCGTCGGTCACGGCGTGCAGGAGCACGTCCGCGTCGCTGTGGCCGTCCAACCCCTTCTCAAAGGGAATGTGCACGCCGCCCAGAATGAGGGGGCGCCCCTCCACCAGACGATGCGAGTCGTAGCCCTGTCCCACGCGGATCGGCAGCATGTTCTTTTCTCCCAGAATGAGGCCCGCCAAAGCGCGGTCGGCGGGTTCGGTGACTTTGAAGTTCGTGGCGCGCGACGGAACGAGCGCGATTTTCGCCCCTTGGCGCTCCATGGCACTCGCTTCGTCGGTGATCCCCGTGAGATCCCCCGAGAGCGCTTCGCGCAAGGGGCGCAGACGAAAGAGCTGCGGCGTCGCCGCACGCCAGAGGCCCGTGCGGGGAACCGTTTCGAGAATGCAGCCTTCTTCGTCGGCGCGCTTCATCGTGTCGGCCGCGGGCTGCGCGAGAATGCCACCGTCGAGCGTTTCGTCGGAGAGCACCTTGTCAAGGAGCGCCCCCACTTCGCCCGGACGCACGCAGGGGCGCGCCGCGTCGTGGACGAGCACCCAGACGTCGTCGTGCCAGCCCGAGGCCACGAGACCGTTGCGAACGGACTCGGCCCGCTCAGAACCGCCCGCGCGCAAAACGCGCACGTGCGGGGGAAAATCCTTCTTCACTTCGTCGATGTAGGGGTCCCCGGGGCTCACCACCACGACGATTTCGTCGATCCGCTCCACGGCGGCGAGCGCGCGGACGGTCGACGTCAGCATGGGACGGCCCGCAATCGGGAGGTACTGCTTCGGGCGGTCGGCGCGCATACGGCTACCGACGCCCGCCGCACAGACGAGCGCGGCAATTTTGGGTTCCATAAGAGCTCTCTTCAAGCGTTCTAACGAAGACATTCTAGGGGAGGCGACAAAAAGGCGGGGCGCCTTCTTTGGGAGAAAGCGCCCCGCCGGTGTTCATTCACTCAGGATTTGCCGGGGATTACGGCACCTTGTAATGAATGTTGTGGCACGACGAGCACATGTTGACGCTCTGCTTGTGACCCTGATGGCATTCCAGGCACCCGACGTCGATCAGGTGGTTGTAGTGCGGATTCGGGTCCACCTTCTTCGTGCGTTCCGCGAGCTTTTCGGCCGGGCCGTGGCAGCTGAGGCACGTTTCGCTCTTCACGGTCGAACCCGGAGGAGGCGTCGTCTTGCCGTCGTGGCAGGCGGCGCACGCAACGCCGCGCGTCGCGTGACGGTCAGCCAAAAAGTCCGAGGCCTGCGCCGACATGACGAGACCGGCGGCAAGCAGCAAACCCATCAAAACATTTTTTCTCATGATCCGCCCTCCTTACTTCTTCGCCGGAGCCTTATTGACCGGAGCGGCCTTCGCGCGGGCCGCCGCGTGACGGGCCGCAACGCGTCCGAAGACCATGCCGCCGCCCAGCTGGTTGCCGCCGATGTCGTCCTGATACCAGAGGCCGCCCGCCGCGGCGCCGGCCGCGTAGAGACCGGGAATCGGACGGTTTTCGAAGTTGATCACCTGCGCGTCCGGATTGATCTTCGGGCCGCCCATGGTGCTCGCCATGCCGCCCGCGGCCGGGATCATGTAGTAGGGTCCCGTCTCGAGCGCATGCGGCGTTTCGTATTCATAGGGAGGATCAAGTTCCTTGGCCTTGCCGGCCTTCACGGCTTCGTTGAAGGTCTTCACCGTTTCAACCAGGGCTTCGGGCGGAACGCCCGCAGCCTTGGCGACCTCTTCGATCGTCTCGCCCTTGAAGACTTCATAGCCGAGACGCGAGAAGCGCTTGATCGTGTTCGAGAGGATGTTGTCGTTCGCGTCCGCGTCCTGACCGATGAGCATGAAGCTGCGGTTGTCGGGCGTGCGCTGAGCGATGGCCTTGGCCTTCGGGACCTGGAGCCAGGTTTCCGGAACGAAGCGCTTCCCGTTCGTGCCCACCTGAATGCCGTAGCCCGCGTGCATGAGCGGCGACGGATTGGCGTGGCCGGTCGGGGTGATCGGGCCCGCGTAGAACTGGTCCATGTTGACGAGCTTCGCGTGGACTTCCTGGGTCATCAGGATGTTTTCGCCCGTGATCCAGGGCGAACCGCGCACGATGAGGCGCGAGGCCCACGGACCGATGTACTGGCAGACCATGGCTTCGTTCGCGCCGAAGCCGCCCGTCGTGAGAATCACGCCGCCCTTGGCGCGGTAGTGCTTGCGCCCTTCGGGCGTGATGCAGGCGACGCCTTCGACTTCCATCACGTCGTTGGCGAGAAGCTTGACGGCCTTGGTGTTGTAGTGGATGGGAACGCCCTTTTTCTTCAACGCGGCCATGAGGCAGCGAAGCAGCATCGAACCGCCCGTAATGCCTTCACCCGGGCTGATGACGCAACGCGAGAGTTCCGGGGCGGGGAGGTTTTCCCAGAGGAAGAACGGCGTGCCGTGGTCGGCCAACCAGTCGATGCCTTTGCCTGCTTCCTTCGCGTAGACGCGCACGAGTTCGGGGTCGGAGCGGTAGCCCGAGAGCTTCATCATGTCGTTGAAGAACGCTTCTTCGTTGTCTTCCGGATGATTCTTCTGGAAGCGGCTTCCGACCGCGGCGATCCAGCCCGAGGAATAGACGGTCGTGCCGTCGGGACGGCCCATCTTTTCGAGAAGGACGGTCTTCGCGCCCTGTTCCGCGGCTTCAAGCGCCGCGCACATGCCGGCAAAGCCCGCGCCCACCACGACGACGTCGTAGACCTCATCCTTTTTCTTCGGGTCCGTCTTCTTGGGCTTTGCTTCCACCGTACCGACCGCGGCGGCCATCGCGGCGCCCGCCGCGAAACCGGTCTTCAAAAAGTCTCTGCGCTTCAAACTCATACTGGGTCTCCTTGCAGTTTGAACGTTCGCTTCGTGGCTGTCCCGCAAAAGGTTTGCGCCTTGGAACAACCCCGCAAGAAATGCTCGGATTGCTTGGTTCCGAAATCATTCAAGCTGAGATTAGACGCGGTCTTTCGGCGAAACAAGGTGGTACTTTTCCCGAATGGTGATTCCGAGTTTCCAGTAAGTAACTCATTCGGAGACTTCGAAAACCGACGAAGTGCATCAGCCGGATTTTGTGGCGGAGACGCAGGCACTTCGAGTTGTCGAAAGGAAACATACCGATAGGTAATCCAAAGGTTTAGCCTTACTTTAATATTAGGGTTTACGCCTAAATTTTGTGTGTTTTCTTACCCCCACACATAGGCAAAATTCGCAAAGCTTTTCTCGCGGGGCGCCCCGACGGCGCCCGACCCTCAAAATTCAATCGACACGAAATTCAAGGAGTACTTCCGTGCAACGTGCTGCTTTCAAAGTCGCGCTCTCCGCGATTGCCGTAGCTGCCGCTTTCGCCTCGACGGCTCATGCCGCGGGCTTCATGCTTACCGAACAGTCCGCCGGTTCCCTCGGCCGCGCCTATGCCGGCGCCGGCGTCGACGGTACCGACCTCTCGGGCGTCTACTACAACCCGGCCACGATGGTCCTTCACAAGGGCACGGCCATCCAGATGGGCTTCGTCGGCATCGGTCTGAACCTCGACTACGTCGGTGAAGACGCCAACGGCAACGAAGTGACCGCCAACGGCCGTGAAAAGTCTCAGGCCATCCCGCACGGCTACATCGTCCACCAGATCAACGACAAGGCTTGGTTCGGTCTCGCCATGACGGTTCCGTTCGGTATGGGTACTGATTACGATGAAGGCTGGGCGAACAGTGGTCATGGTATTTCCGCCACGATCCTTACTTTCGACCTGAACCCGAACTTTGCCTTCAAGCTCAGCGAAAAGTTCAGCATGGGTTTCGGCGCTTCGATTCAGTATGCTCAGGCGGATTTGAAGAAGCGTTCCTCCTTCAGCTTGGCTGGCGCCCCCGTTGGTAGCATGCAAAGTGAAATTGACGCTGACAGCATTGCTTGGGGTTGGAACGTTGGCTTCATGTGGTCCCCCACGGAAAACTTCCGTGTCGGCGTCTCCTATCGCTCCCAAATCAAGCATGACGCTGAAGGCGATCTGACCGTTGAAGACCTTGAACTCAGTGACGATTACAAACAATTTACAACGCTGATCGCCTCTCAGCTCGGTACCTTTGACGGTTTTGCCACCGTCACAGCTCCCGCCTGGGCCATGGCTTCGGTTGCATGGGACGTCAACGACCTCGTGAGCCTCTACGGTACCTTCCGTTGGACGGATTGGTCCTCCTTTGACAAGTTGGAGATCACCAGCAACGGTGAAGTTAACTTGGGTAGCATGGGGAAACACCCGATTGGAGAAACCATCACTAATAAGTGGCGCGACACCTACCTGGGCTCCCTCGGCATGGACCTCCGCCTTACCGACTGGTGGACGCTGCGCGGCGGTATCGCCTACGAATCCTCGCCGATCGCCAATCCCCATACGCGTACGGCCATCATTCCTGACGCCGACCGCTGGTGGTTCGCCATCGGTTCCTCCTTCAAGTGGAGCGACAACTTCCAGACCGACGTGTCGTTTGCCCACCTCCACGGTGTTCACGAACGTAACCTCTACGGTGCCGACGGCTCGAAGGATGGTCGCTTCCGCAAGTTGGACGCCTACCTTCTCGGCGCTCAGATGGTCTACAAGTTCTAATCCTTTGATTCGAACGATTTGACCTCGAAAGGACTCGTGTTTCGGCACGGGTCCTTTTCTTTTTCTCCTTTCCCTTTGCGCTATAGTCATCCTTCTTAGGTTTTCTCCTCGACTCGCCTTTGACGGACGCCATGGCTCTCGACTCGATTTCGCCGCTCTTTTCCAAAAGTCCCTTTGCCTTTCAACCGGGCGACCGCTACGCGCTCTCTTTGCCGACGCTCGCAAGCGACGCCCTGGCCCTTGCCCAGACAGGGCTCGAAGCCAAGGCACAGAAAAAGCGCCTCGTCGTGATCTGCGCCGATGCGGCGGACGTTTACCGTCTCTCGCAGGAAATCTGCTGGTTCGCGCCGAACCTCTCCGTCTCGAGTCTTCCCGACTGGGAAACGTTGCCCTACGACGTACTGAGTCCGCAGGAGGACCTCGTGTCGGAGCGCCTCGCTACGCTCTATCGCCTTTCGACCGAACGCTCCGAAGGAGACGTCGTGCTCGTTTCCGCCGTCACCGCGTCGCAACGCTTCGCGCCGGTGTCGTTCGTGGGCGGGAACACCTTCTTTTTCCGAACGGGCGACACGGTGAGCCTCACGTCCCTGAAGTCGAACCTCGTGAAGGCGGGCTACGCCAACGTGAAGGAAGTGTTGGCGGCGGGCGAATTCGCCGTGCGGGGTGAAATCGTCGACGTTTTTCCCATGGGGACGGACCGTCCCTTCCGACTCGACTTCTTCGACGACGAAATCGAATCGATTCGCTGGTTCGACGTCGAGACGCAGCGCTCGATGGAAAAGGTGGACGAAATCCGTCTACTGCCGGGCCACGAATTCCCGGTGAACGAAGAGGCCCTCACGGCCTTCCGTCAGCGTTGGCGCGTGCGCTTCCCCGGAGACCCGAGCAAGTTCCTTCCCTATAAGGACGCGGGAAACGGCATCCTCTCTCCGGGCATCGAATACTATCAGCCGCTCTTTTTTGACGAAACGGCGACCTTTGCCGACTACCTCACGCCCGAAACGCGCGTCGTCTTCGTAGGCGACATTCAGAAGGCGTTGGAAGGCTTTCTGCGGGAGACGACGCAGCGCGCCCGCATTCTTGCGTCCGATCCCCTGCGCCCCGCACTCGATCCCAAGGAACTCTGGCTCACGCCCGAAGACTTCTTCACGTCGCTCGCGCCCTTCGCGCGCTTTACGATCCGCCGCGTCGAACAGGGTTCGGCCAAGGATCTGCAGTGCGTCGCGATCGACCGCAAGAGCCAGAATCCCGTGAAAGCGCTGCTCGACTTCACGGAAACGAGCCGGGTGCGGGGCGAACGGGTGCTGCTTCTCGCCTCCTCCGTCGGCCGCCAGGGGACGATGTCGGACCTCTTCCGAGCCTCGGGCCTCAACTTCTCCGAATTCGAGTCTTTCGACGACTTTCTCGCGTCCGACGCCCCCGTCGGGCTCGCGACGGGGCCGCTTTATCAGGGCACGCGCGTTGAGCACCCGAAGATCGCGCTTCTCACCGAAACGGAACTCTATGCGGCGAGTCCCCGCCGCACGCGGCTTCGCCGCCGCGCGCAGTCGACGAACGTCGAGATGCTCGTTCGAGACATCACCGAACTCAAGGTGGGTGACCCGGTCGTGCACCTCGAGCACGGGATCGGGCGCTACCTCGGCCTCGAGAAGATGACGACGGACGAGGGCGAAGCCGAATTCCTGCGGCTCGAATACAAGAACGACGCGAAGCTCTTCGTCCCCATTGCGAACCTGCACCTGATCTCGCGCTACGGCGGGGCCGATCCGGAACACGCGCCCCTGCACACCCTCGGGCGCGGCGACTGGGAAAAGGCAAAGAAGAAGGCCGCGGAACAGGTCCGCGACACGGCGGCGGAACTTCTTCACCTCTACGCACTTCGCCAGAGCCGCCCGGGCTTTGCCTTCAAGGTCTCGGCCGCGGACTACGAAGCGTTTGCCGAAGGCTTTGCGTTTGACGAAACGCCCGACCAGGCGGCGGCGATCAAGGCCGTCCTCGAAGACATGACCTCGGGCCGCCCCATGGACCGTCTCGTCTGCGGCGACGTGGGCTTTGGGAAGACCGAGGTGGCCCTTCGCGCGGCCTTCATGGCCGTGATGGGCGGAAAGCAGGTGACGGTGCTCTGTCCCACCACGCTTCTTGCCGAACAGCACGCCCAGACCTTCAAGGACCGCTTCGCGCCCTGGCCCGTGCGTGTGGCGGAACTCTCGCGCTTTCGCACCGGAAAGGAAACGACGCGCGCCCTCGAAGGGATTGCAGAAGGTACGGTCGACATCGTGATCGGCACGCACAAGCTCTTGGGCGACAAGGTGTCCTTTGCGCGCCTCGGTCTCGTCGTGATCGACGAAGAACACCGTTTCGGCGTGCGGCAAAAGGAACAGTTGAAGAAACTCCGTGCCGAAGTCGACATCCTCACGCTTACGGCCACCCCGATTCCTCGTACGCTCTCGATGAGTCTCGAAGGGATTCGCGATCTCTCCGTCATCGCGACGGCGCCGGAGCGCCGTTTGTCGGTGAAGACCTTCGTGCAGCCCGAAGAAGACGGTCTCATCCGCGAAGCCATCATTCGTGAATTGAAGCGCGGCGGTCAGGTGTACTTCCTGCACAACGAAGTGGAGACGATTGAAAACCGCCGCGAACACCTCGCCAAACTCATCCCTGAGGCCCGCATCGCGGTCGCGCACGGGCAGCTGAACGAGCGCGAGCTCGAACGCATCATGCGCGAGTTCTATCAGCAGCGCTACAACGTGCTTCTTTGCTCCACCATCATCGAGACGGGGATCGACGTTCCGAGCGCCAATACGATTCTGATCGAGCGTGCCGACAAATTTGGGCTCGCGCAACTCCATCAGCTCCGCGGGCGCGTGGGCCGAAGCTACCACCAGGCCTACGCCTACCTTCTGACGCCCCCGTCGGGCGCGATCACGAAGCAGGCCGCCAAGCGCCTCGAAGCGATTCAGGCCCTGGAAGACCTCGGAAGCGGCTTCCACCTCGCGATGCACGACCTGGAAATCCGAGGTGCCGGCGAAGTGCTCGGCGAACATCAGTCGGGCGAAATCGCGGAGGTGGGCTTTGATCTTTACAACCGCATGCTGCAGAAGGCCGTGAAGGCTTTGAAGCGGGGCGAAACGCCCGACTTCGAGTCGCCTCTCGCGAGCACGACCGACATCAATCTCCACGCCCCGGCCCTGTTGCCCTCCGACTACGTCCCCGACGTCTCCTCGCGTCTCGGGTTCTACAAGGAACTTGCGAGCGCCTCCGAGGTTTACGACATCGAAAAGACGACGGAAGCCCTGGCCGACCGCTACGGAAAACTCCCCGACGCCGCCAAGCGTCTTGCGGACGTGCACAAGCTTCGCCTTCGCTGCGAAGCCCTGGGCGTTCGCAAGATCGACGCCGCCGATTCGGCGACGATCATCGTCTTCGACGAAAAGGCCAAAATCGAACCGATGGCGCTCATCACGCTTTTGCAGACGAGAAAGGGCGCCCGCATGATCGGCCCCACGAGACTCAGAGTCGATCAGGCGGCGGAGCGACCCGAAGACCGTCTGCGGGTCGTACGCGAACTCCTTGACTTGCTTTCGCTCTCCGAAGAGGAGGCGCGGGCGGTGCAGCGCAAGCGCTGACGAACGCCGGATACGACGAAGGGCGGCCTTGCGGCCGCCCCTTCGTTTCGGGCCGCGGTGTTCGCGGCCCTTGGAAACGGATTCGGAATCAGTCGATTTCGATCAGTTCGTAGTTCGCGGCGCCCATGCCGAGCTCGCGCATGTAGGTGAGCTGATGGAGCCCGTGGCGCGATTCGATGCGCTCGACCAAGTCATGGTTGTGCGTCTGCGAATAGACGAGGTCGACCGAAGCCTGGTCAATGGCGAGGATGTCGGTCGAGGCGACGATGCCGATGTCCGGAATCGTCGGTTCCGCGGCGGCGAGGCCCGCGCAGTCGCAGTCGACCGACATGCGGCGCATCACGTTGATGAAGCAGATGCGCTTCCCGAAGTGGTCGCACGTCGCCTTGGCGGATTCCGACATGGTTTCCATGAGGAGTTCCTTGCCGGGCCACTGATCCCAGGACTTGTTGACGTCGTCGATCGCGTGGACCTGCTGCTTGCCGATCTTGCCGTCGGCGCAGCCGATGGCGATGTTCTTCATGGAGCCGCCGAAGCCGCCCATGGCGTGGCCCTTGAAGTGGGTGAGAACGACCATGGAGTCGTAGTTGCGGATGTTCTTCCCCATCGAAACGGCCTTGAAGTGCTTGCCGCCCTTCACGGGGAGCATCGTCGTGCCTTCGGCGTCCATGATGTCGACCGGGCAGAATGTCCAGCCGTTCACCTTGAGCGTTTCAAGATGCTTTTCCGTCGTGTCGCGGTCACCCACGTAGAGCGTGTTCGTTTCGACGATCGTGCTGTCGGGGATGTCCTTCTGGAAGGCTTCGACCATGTCGCGCGGCAGAATGTTCGGACCGTGGCGCTCGCCCGTGTGGAGCTTGATGGCGACCTTCCCGATGATTTCTTCGTTGACGAGCGCGTAGAGCTTCTTCAAATGTTCGACGTCGATCTTGCGCGTGAAGTAGACCTTCGCCTTTTCGCCGCAGAAGTCGGGACCGACGCGGCGGCAGCCCACGACGGGGGCCTGCGGGAATTCACCGTCGGCGGGCTTGGCGGCGCATTTGTCTTCGTGGCAGCAACAGGACATGTTTCTTTCTCCTTTCTCAGTGCTGCGTCTCCTCCGCAAAGAGGAGACGTCTTCAGTTTTTCAGTATGCACCCGAAAGGGAGGACGGACAAGACGGATTCTTGCCGAAACTTGCCCGATCGCATCAATTTCGAAAGAGGGATGGCTCGGAGAACCTTCCCGTAAAAACGCCGGAACGCCCATGGGCGCTTAGGCTTTCGAAGCTCCCTCTTTTGCGTTCTCCGCTTCGGTCTTGCGGCCGAATTTGGCACGAAGCGCCGTGATCCCCTTGATGAGGAAACCCACCAGGAAGGCGGAAACGACCGTCCCCTCGCGCACGCCCGCGACGTGTCCGAGACAGAGGTAGCCCAGAATCACGGCAAGAAGGACGAGCGTCACGTCGTTCCAGACCTTGACCGTTCCAAAACTCTTTCGGAGCACGACCGAGAAGGCGAGAACCATGCCTTCGCCCGGTTGCACGATCGTTTTGGAGGCGACCTGCCAATAGATCCCCAGCGCAAGGAAGAGGTTTCCGAGAAGACCCCAGAGAAAGCGGACCGCATAGGGATCGTCGCCGATCCAGGCCGTCCACCCCATGTGGAGGTCGATGAACGAAAGGCCTGCGCATTCCCCATTCTTTCGCGAAGCGAAAGGGTGGGGTCAAGCAGGCCGCGCGTAAGCGCGAAAATCTTGTGAGACACCTAGTTCCAAATCTCACAGAAATGTGCGATACTCCGTAATCGCAACTGTTCCAATTGATTCCGAGGCATCAGCTACGGTTACCGCTTTCCCGCCGAATTCGTCAACAAGACGTCTTCCGAAGTCTACTTTACGTGGTCGGCGGCGCAGGCGCTCGTCTATAACGTCAAGGTTCAGGAAGCTCATTACCACTATAGGTTTTACCAAGTCTTCGGAGGGGATATTCCGAAGGCGGATCAGAAGTATTCGCACCTGCTTACAGATCCCTATACGAAGAAGCGCTATATCGAGTGGCTGGAGGATGTTCCCGGAGAGGTACTGCGAAACGGAGCGGTGCTCTATATCAAGGCGGTCAGTGGTGCGAAATCCGGATTGACGAAGAAACCGAAAACCAAACGCATCAAAGCCGCCGACAGAAGTCTCTGGCTTACATCGGAACTCTTCACGATCAAAGATCTTGGCGGCAGATGGTATGAACTCATTCTTGTTGTGGGTAAGTACCGGCGTCAGGTGGCGCGTATCCGTTTCAAGGCGCACCGTTCTTTTGAAATGCCGAACTCCGTCCATGTCAAGACGAAAGGGAGCAGGCTCTTTGTTTCCTTCAGTTCGCCTGAAGCATCTGATGAAAACCGTTTTCCCGAGACGGAGGACGAGATTCGTGCCCGCCTGAGAATGCAGACGCCCGAAGAACTTTTGGCGCGTACGATCGGTTGCGACAGAGGCATTGTGACGCCCCTGCAGACGCAAACGGAGGGCTTTGGTCTCAAGCGCATTGAAAAGAAGCGTATGTGCGCCAAGGACAAGCGCATCAAGAGGCTCCAAAAGAAACTTTCGCGGCAAGAACGGGACAGCAAGGGAAGTCGCAAAACGAGCCGCAAAATCAACGATGCTCATACGTACGGGCGCAATGTTCGGGAAAACTTTGCGCACCAGACTTCGCATGCTCTCGTTTCCAATTCCGATGCGGATGTGATCGCCTTTGAAGATCTGAAAATCAAGAACATGATGGCCGCTCCCAAGCCGAAGTACGACGAGGCGGGCAAACCTCTGCCCAACGGACGAGCCGCGGCGGCGGGCCTTCATAAAGCGATCCAATACGAGGGCATGTGGGGTCGCACTTTGACTTATGCCCAATACAAGGCGCTGAGACACGGAAAACTCGTCGTTACCGTGCCGGCCGCCTACAGCAGTCAGCAATGCCCGAAATGCGGGCACACACACAGCAGCAACCGCCCTGAACAGGCGCTCTTTGCTTGCACGAACCCCGACTGCCGATTCAATGAGGATCATCAATATACTGCTGATCAAGTCGCAGCGATGAACATCGCGTCGCGGGCAGTGAAGCAGATTTTTGATGACCAACAGAAGTCCAAAGAGCAAAAGCGCCTCTTGCGCATGCGCAAAAAAAGGCGAATCGATCGAAGGACAAGGTAGGGGTGGGACGCCCCGAACCATGATGCGTTCCGACGAAGTCGGAGCTGCGAAGCCGGCGGAGCCTAAGCCGGACACGGGAAATCTTCCTGTGTCCACCTAGCCTAGATTTTTCATCCCCTGGTTACAGCAAGGGGGTGCAGAGCCAACATGGGCCGCTCGGATAACCTCGAGCGGCTTATTTTTTTACAGGCCTGAAAATATTTTAGAGAACAGGTAAATCACCAAGAAAAGGCCTGTA
>CASEFX010000010.1 GCA_949287305.1 uncultured Sutterella sp.
AGGAAGGCCTTTGCTCTTTGTACTCGTCTAAGCTCTTCAGACCGAGAATTGGCAATTGCTTTCAATGTCGCAGTCTGCTCTGCGTTCAGTTCGAGACGGTTAACAACGGGGCGACCACGAGGCATGAGAGAGCTCCTAATGAAACCCCCTCATTATAGCACATTTGCTTTGTTTAATGGCGTTATATCGCGAACGTTATACTAGCGCTGACGACCTGGGACTGCCGAAAGGAGCCGACTTCAGTGTCTGGCACGATTGCGGGATCACGGCGGCGCCCGTCAAAGAGCTCAGTCGATTCCCATGGCCTTCAGATTCTCCGCAACCGCCGACTCCACCTGCGTCTTCACTTCCTTGACGGTGTTGCGTTTGGCACCGAACGAGAGAGCCGTCTCCGAAAAACCGAGAGCCGCGTCTGCTGTCTGACGGACGATTTCCTCAATTCTTTCGACGGGCGTCGCCATGAGGCCGCTCATGCGTTCGAGCGCGTCGCGCGTGATGCGCCGTCCGTTTCCTCCGAAGGACGTGGCGTGCTCTCCGTAGGGACCCGGTGCATAGGTGATGTCGAAGGAGGGCGACAAGGTCCAACGTCCGTCGTCGTGGAGAAGGAACCCAAAGTTCTTCCCGTGATCGTCTTCATTTCTGAGGAAATAGGAAAGAACCGCCCGTCGGAATAGCTCCTCCATTTCCGTCTGCGATTGCGTGAGTCGGTATGTGAGGCGCATGAGGTCGAAATAGTCGAAGACGGGGGCTCGGAAATTTGCGTTCAAAAGTCCCGCGGCCGAGACATAGTGCACGCGGCCCGCGGGAGTTCGGTCGAAGCGTTCCATTCCGAGCCAGTAGGGAGCCTTGGGGCGGACTCTTCCTTGAGGCGCCTCAAAAAGCTTCCACGCGGGCGTGCGAATGCCGGCCTTCTCGGACACGGCCAGGGCAGCGGCCTCGAAGAGACCTTCTTCGTGGCCGAGCGGAAAGTCGGGCGCGGTGAACTTGACGAGCCAGGCCGTCATGCCTTCCTTCGGGACGAGCGAAGCCCGGGCAAAATCGCTCCCGAACCGGAGCTGCGCCTTGGGGCGCGACCCTCCGGCGCTCCCGCAGGCGACGAGTTCGGGAAAGAGATCGGTTTCTTCGGTTTCAAGAAAGGTTTGGGCGGCGGTGCCGAGCGCCGTGAGGGGGACGCACTCTTTTGCGGGCGGCGTCGAGCCTTCGGGTTCGTAAGACAAAGCGCCCGTTGTGCGGTTCCCGACGAAGGCAAGACGATCGAGCGGTGTAACGGCTTCGCGCGGGACGCCGGCCTTTTGGAAAGCCCGATCCATGAGCCAAAGGCCGTAGCCGTCGGGAAGGCTTTCCGCGAGAAACCCAGGAAGCCCCGCAGGACAATTTCGCGGCGTGGAATACGGATCCTGGGCGTAGGGAAGCGTAAGCGGGGAAAGGGATCCGGTGGCTTCTGCGAAGGTTGAGAGGTAGTCCTCGTCGTAGCGGAAGACGACGTTTCCGTCCGTTTCTTCGACGCGTCCGATCGGCACGCGGTAGCCGTCCTCAAAAGTTCGAAACACCAACAAAGACTTTCCCATGACGTCTCTCCCACGGTTACGGGTCGGTCGGGGTGAGGCAGGGGGCAGGTGGACAAAGTTGCCGCCGCCCCGAACCGGATCGCAGGCGGCTCCGATTTTCGGGGAGCCGCCTGGCAAAGCATCAATAGAGCGAGAACATCTCCTTCACCGCGGCGGGCGAATCCGTGCGGGTGAGGGCGAGCTGCAGAAGAACGCGCGCCTTCCAGGGAAGAAGCGATCCCGAGGGGATCCAGCCCGCTTCCTGCCAGTGCGCGAGGCCTTCGACCGTCATGCCGCCGCCGACGCGCGAAGCGCGCACGACGATGACGCCGGCCTTCGAGGCCTCCATGAGCGCTTCTTCGGTATTCCCGTGCACGGAGCCGTTCCCGGTCCCCGCGTGAATGATCCCGCGGGCCCCCGCCGCCACGGCGGCGCGCACGAGCACGCCGTCGTCGTCCGCATGGGAGACCACGATGTCGACGCGCGGGAGCTCGTCGGGCAGATTCTCGACGTTGAACGGCGTGCGGATCGTATGGGCGCGCGAGGGACAACGGAAGAATTCGATGCGCGGACCCGCGATCATGCCGATCGCTCCCAAGTCGCGCGAGAAAAAGGTCGCGACGTTCGTGGGGTTCGTCTTCGTCCCTTCGCGGGCGTCGAGGATGAGGTCGTTCAAAACGATGAGGACGCCCTTCTTGTGGGCGGCCGGAGAGCAGGCGACGCGGACGGCGTTGTAGAGGTTGAGCGGACCGTCGGCGGAGAGGGCCGTCGCGGGACGCATCGCGCCCGTGAGTACGACGGGCTTCGCGGTGTTGAGGACGAGCGTGAGGAAGTAGGCGGTTTCTTCGAGCGTGTCGGTGCCGTGCGTCACGACGATCCCGTCGATGTCTTCGCGCGCGGCGTAGGCTTCGATGCGCTCGGCCAGAGCGCGCCAGACGCCGTAGGTCATGGAGCTCGAGTCGATGTTGGCGACCTGTTCGACTTCGAGTTCGGCAATCTTTTCAATTCCCGGCACGGCCGCGACGAGGTCGGTCACGCGGAAGTTTTCAATGCCGTAGCCCGTCATCTGGTCGGGGCTCTTCCCGGAACTCACGATGGTGCCGCCCGTGGCGAGAAGGGCGATGCGGGGTCGTTCGATCGACATGGCGAGGAATCCTCTTACGGTAAAAATTGGAAAGCCATGAGTGTAGCGCGTCGCAACGAATTCGAGGGGGGGCCTGAGGAGGACGTCGGACTGTCATTTCACGCCAAGCCGGCGCTCTCGGCACGTCCTTTCAAGACCGATGTCCTCCGAAGAGCGCCGAAGAAGCCGACTTCGGACGCTGGCGTCGAGCAACGCCTCTCGAACGCGGTGCGGCACCGTCTGTTGCGCAAAAGACAACGCGGCGGGGTGCTTTGCAAAGCTTCCCGCCGCAAGAAGAGTTGTGTTGGATTGCGCCCGCTCAAGGCCGCATCAGAAAGTCGATCGCCATCGCGGCTTCAATCCGCACGCCTTCCATGAAGCAGCCCTCGTCGGGGCGGAAGGCCGGATGATGGTTCGCATAAGGGTAGCCTTCTTCCGCGGTGCCGCCTCCGAGAATGAGGTAGACGGAGGGAACCTTTTGCGCAAAGGCCGAGAAGTCTTCGGAGCCGGTCATCCCGTTGCCCGTTCCGACCTTGTCCGCGGGCATCACTTCCTTCGCAACCCGAAGCGCGCGCTCGATCATGGCCGGATCCTGAATGGTGGCGGCGCAGCCCCGGACGGCATGAATGTCGACTTCCGCTCCATGCACGGCCGCGACGCTTCGGGCGACGGTTTCGATGCGCTCAAAAAGGAAGTCGCGGTCCTCTTCGCTCTTCGTACGGAAGTTGACGCCGATTTTCGCGGTGTCGGGAATGACGTTCACGGCGTTTCCCGCCTGAAAGATCGTGGGTGAGACGACCGCAAAGCGACCGGGCGGAAGGTTTCGGGAAACGATCGTATGCATGGCGAGAACCATTTCGGCGCCGACCAGAATCGGGTCGACCCCGGCGTGGGGCATCGAGCCGTGCGTGCCGCGGCCCTTGATCGTGACGGTGATTTCGTCGCAGGTGGTCGTGACGGCGGGCGTCGTCGTGACGCGTACGAGTCCGATCGGATCGTTCATGACGTGCAGACCCACGCAGGCGTCGACCCCTTCGAGCACGCCCGCCTTCACCATTTCCGCGGCGCCGCCCGGGGCCTGCTCTTCGGCGTGCTGAAAGAAGAACTTGACCGTTCCCGGGATTTCGTCCTTGAGCGCCAAAAGGAGCTTCGCCGTACCGAGGAGCATCGCCGCGTGGGCGTCGTGCCCGCAGACGTGCGAAACGCCCGGGACGACGGAGCGGCAGGCAAGCCCCTCGGCCTCTTCCACGGGCAGAGCGTCGATGTCGGCGCGAAGCGCGATCGTGCGGCCCGGGTCTTTCCCTCCGTGAAGCGTCGCGATGCGGCTCGTGGGCGTGGGACTCACGACGTCGTCGTAGCCCATGGCGCGCAGTTCCGCTTCGATGTAGGCGGCGGTTTCGTGCTCTTCGAAGCTCAGTTCGGGGTGCTGATGAATGTGGCTTCTCCAGGCGAGGACGTCTTGACGGAGTTCTTCGGTGAGAAGCGGGTCGATGAGCGCGTTGAGTTGGGACACGGTTTTCCTCCTTGTTTCGTTTGGGGTGTCTCTACGACGGAAAAGCCTAGCCGAGAAGGCCTTCTCTTCGTCGCAGGGCGGCGCGCAAAAATGAGGATTTCTTCCCGCAGGACAAACGCCCTCGGGCGGATGCCGTAGACGGTCGGGAAATGGTCGACCAATGACGACCAAAAGAAGGCAAACGGTTGAAAAAGGTTCGCCAAAACCGACTGTTGGGTAGTTTTGCCGAAGTCCCCCGAAGGTCGCGCAAAGAACCTTCAAATCGTTGTGCGGGAAGCCGACGCGCTCACAAAAAGGAGAGTAGAGTGACTCTCACGACAGCGCAAAACGGGGGCGGCGGAAAAGAACGCGGCCTCGGATGCGCAAAGAACGAAACACTCGACACGCAAACCCAGGAAGGAAAACGCCATGCTGAAATTCGGACTCAAATCGAAATGCTTCGCCCTCGTTGCCGCCGCCCTCATGGCGGGCGGCGTCTCCGCGGCCGACAAGATCCGCGTCGCGAGCGAAGGGACCTTCGCCCCGTTTGAGTTCATGAACTCAAAGACGGGCCAGCTCGAAGGTTTCGAAATCGACCTCGTCAAGGCGCTTTGCGCCAAGATGGGCAAGGAACCCGAAATCACGATGTACAAGTTCGACGGGATTCTCCCGGCGGTTCTCTCGAACACCGTCGACTTCGCCGCCGCGGGCTTCGCGATCACGGAAGAACGCAAGAAGAAGGTGCTCTTCACCGATCCCTTCTACAAGTCCGGGATCACCGTGATTCTGCCCGCCAAGAGCGATCTCAAGATCGAGAAGTTCGAAGACCTGAAGGGTAAGAGCATTTCGGTCCAGATGGGCTCCATCAGCCACGACAAGGCCAAGACCATTCCCGACGCCCAGATCACGACCTTCGACCAGAGTCCCGACGCGATCCTCAACATGATCCAGGGCGGAAGCGACGCGGCGATCAATTCGCTCGCCTCGACCGACTACATGATCGCGACGCGTCCGGCTCTCGCCAAGCAGGTGAAGCGTCTCGACGTCGAGCAGGGCAGCTACATGGCCATGGTCGTGCCGAAGAACCGTCCCGAAACGCGCGACGCCCTCAACAAGGCCCTCAAGGAAATCATGGCCGACGGCACCTACGACAAGATCCACCAGAAGTGGTTCGGCCGCCCGGCCACCTGGAACAAGACGCCCGCGAAGTAAGGCTCGCGGTTGTGGTCGGGGCGAAGACTCCTTGCGGGGTTTTCGCCCCGAGTCATTTTCGAAAGAACGCCCGGAAGCGGCCGGAAGGCGACTTGTCGCCTGCAGTCTCCGGGCGTTTTCGTTCACGGCTCGATCGCTTTGATCACGCGGCAGGGATTGCCGACGGCGACGACGTTCTCCGGAATGGAGCGGGTGACGACGCTGCCCGCCCCGATCACGCTGTTGCGCCCGATCGTGACGCCCGGAAGCAGAATGGCGCCGCCGCCGATCCAGACGCCGTCTTCGATTTTGACGGGGCGCGCAACGGTTCGGCAGAGGCCTTCGCCCGGAATGTCTTCGGTGACGAGCCGTTCGGATAGGCGCGTCGAGTGCGTCCCCGTATAGATCTGCACGTTGGGAGCGATGAGGACGTTGTTCCCGATGTCGATGCGGTGGTTGTCGATGAAGGTGCAGTTCATGTTGATGACCACGTTGTCGCCGATAAAGATGTGGCGGCCGAGTTCGCAATGAAAATCAATGTCGAGATGAACGCCCTTTCCCACGTGTCCGAAGAGTTCGCGCATCAGGCGCTCTTTTTCTTCGCCGTCGTCGTACTCGACGTCGTTCAATTGCCGAAGAAGCTTTCTCGAGCGACGGATCATTCGGAGAAGGTCGGGGTCCTTCCCTCCGACGAAGGGTTCGCCTGCGAGGCACTTTTCGTATTCCGTGGACATGATTCTTCCTTGCATTTGAGAGAACATGAGGCAACCGGCGAAGCGCCCGACGGTGCCTCCTTTCGTTCAGTCTACAAAAGCGGAGCTTCCGATCGGCGATGATCCGTTTCGCTTTTTCGTACGAACGTCCCGTCCCGTAGCGTAGGAGGGGAAAGCGTACGGTCGCCGCATTCAAGTCATGCCGTGTTACCGATCGGTCCGCCCCGTCGTCTTTTTTCAATCTTTTGATGAGCATCAAGATCCTTCTCGGGGAACGGCGAGGTTTTTTCGCCGGGATGGTTAAAATGAGTATTGTTTTCAATGGCTGAGGAAATCCTCCCCGGCGCAGACCTCCCAAGACTAAGGACAAAGCAAAATGAATGAAACCACCAAGTACGGACTCTTCTTTGTGGGCGGCGTGATCGTGGGCGCGCTCGGCGCCGTGGCCCTTACGCGCGGCAAGCTTGACGTCAAGCCCCTCGCGACGAACCTTCTGAGTTCCGGCATGGATCTGCGCGACAAGATCATGGCGGGCGTCGAAGGCGTCAAGGAAGACCTGGCCGACGTCGTCGCCGAAGCCGAAGTGAAGGCTCAGGAAAAGAAGCTTCAGAAGGAAGCTCAGGAAGCCGCCGCTGCGACCGAAACGCCGGTCGCTCCCGCTCCGGAAGCGAAGCCCGCCGCGGCCTAAGTCGCCTGCTGGGCATTCTCCATATTCGTCGGGGTGCGGCGAAAGCCGCGCCCCAAACGCGTTTTTCTCCGGCCGATTCCGAAGGGAAAAAGTGGGGGGCGCATGTCCTCCTTTTCTCGGAATCCGCCCGGAAAGTCACTTCTCAGAGGCCCTTCATGGTCTTCAAACTGGTTCACGAAGTCGGCAACCGCACTCGTTGGCGCACCGACGGGACGATGAGCCTCGCTTCGGCGAAGCTTCTCGCCGACGAACTCGAACAAACGTCGGGCGTCACCGGCCTTCGCGTCAATCCCCGTACGGGATCGGTCGTCGTGACGGTGGCGGACTGGGACGCACGCGAGCGCGTCGCCCGTTACTTTGCGTCGCTCGAAAAGGCGCCCCTCATCACCCGCGTCGACACGCAGGCGGCCCGCAGGGCGCTCGCTCAAGCGGCGGCCGCGAAGACGGAATCGGCGGCTTCTTGCGATTCCGCGGCCGCGTCCGCTTTGTTGGGCACGATCGCGACCGTCAACCGCGCGCTCTCCGACATGCCGGTCCTGCACGTCTGGCAGCGTCTGTCGAAATACTTTCTCGGAGGCGTTTCGGGTCGCGGCCGCTCGGCTGCGGGTCGAGCCGGATCGGGCGCTCTGGCGCTCACCGCCGAGAAGCCCGAGCGCGAAGAAGGAGCGCTTGACTTTGCGCCGCTTACGCGCTTTCTCTTCCTGCGCCCGCTTCTTCCCGTGGGACTCAACGCCGCGAACGCGCTTTTGGCGAGCGTGCCTTTCGTCCTTTCGGGCGTGAAGTCGCTCCTTCGCGGACGCTTCGACGTGGCGGTTCTCGACGGCGCGGCGCTTCTCGTCTCGTTTTTGCGTCGGGATTTCCGCACGGCGGGTCTTCTGATCGTTCTTCTCGGTTTGGGCGAAATGCTCGAATCCTATACGCGCAAGAAGTCGATGGCGAGCCTTGCCGATGAACTCGCCCTGCGGGTCGACAGCGTCTGGGTGCGCCGCGGAGACGGGAACGTCAAGATCGCGCTTCGCGACGTCACGAAGGAAGACGTCGTCGTGGTGCATGCCGGAAACGCCATTCCCGTGGACGGGATAGTTGTGGACGGCGACGGCAGCGTCAATCAGGCCTCGATGACGGGCGAACCCCTGCCCGTCCACCGCATGAAGGGCGGCACCGTCTTTGCGGGCACGGTCCTTGAAGACGGCGAACTCATGATCCGACCCACGGGCGTGGGTGACGGCACGCGTCTGCAGCAGATCGTCCGCTTCATCGAGAATTCCGAGGCCGCGAAGGCGGGAATCGAAGGAAAGGCCCTCAAGTGGGCGGACCGCATCGTTCCCTACCACTTCCTTTTGGCGGGACTCGTCTGGCTCGTGACGCGGGACTTTGCGCGCATGGCCTCCGTCCTCATGGTCGACTTCAGCTGTGCGCTGCGTCTCGCGACGCCCCTGGCGATTCTCACCGCCATGCGCACGGGCACCCAGCGGGGCGTCGTCGTGAAGGGCGGAAAGTACCTCGAAGCCCTCGCCGAAGTCGACACGGTGGTCTTCGACAAGACGGGAACGCTCACGGCGAGCGCGCCGAAGTTGGCGGACGTCGTCACCTTGGACGAGGCGCACGACGCGGACGATCTTCTTCGTCTCGCCGCCTGTCTCGAAGAACACTTCCCGCACCCCGTCGGCCGTGCCGTCGTGCACGCCGCGGAAGCCAAGGGTCTCGCCGGTCTTCTCGGGATCGAGGATCCGATCCGCGAAGAGGCGAAATCCGTCATCGCGGCGCTTCACGAGCGCGGCGTCAAGGAAGTCTGGATGCTCACGGGCGACGACGAGCGCACCGCTCGGGTGGTCGCGGAAAAGCTCGGGATCGACCACTACCGCGCCGGCATACTTCCCGCCGACAAGGCGGCGGTCGTGACGGCCCTCAAAGAAAAGGGCGCCAAGGTCCTGATGGTCGGGGACGGCGTCAACGACAGTCCGGCGCTCTCCGCCTCACACGTGGGTGTTACGCTTCGCGACGGCGCGGACATCGCGCAGGAAGTGGCCGACGTGGTGCTCACCGAAAACACGCTTGAAGGCCTGCCCGTCGCGATGGACCTCGGCAAGGCCGCGATGGCGCGCATCCGTCAGAATTTCGTGGCTTCCGTCGGTCTGAACGGCTTGTTCCTCGCGGGCGGTCTCACCGGGACCCTCATGCCCGCGGCCGGGGCGCTCCTGCACAACGGCACGACGATCGGCGTGTGCCTGAACGCCATGCGCAATCCCGACGCCAAGGGGATTGACGGGAAGGAACTTCTCTCCGACATCGGAGAGAACCTCCGTCATGCGCTCTCGCACGTCACCGACACGCTCGAGCGTGCCGAAGGCGAAGCCTCGACGCAGACGGGGACGGGCGGACAGGGTGGCCGTGGTGCCGGTCATGGGCGCGGACGTCTTCCGGCGCTTGCCTGACGTCGACGACCTGCAGACAACAATCAAAGGAGATCCATCATGAACGCAATCACGACCGAAAGCCTCCTCGCTTCGGTGCGCTCCTTCGTTCCGGGGCGGCTTCGCCTGCGGCATCCGGCCCTCGCCGAACTTTCGGACGACTTGGCCGAAGGGCTTGTTGCCTGGCTCAAGACGAAGCCCGGCATGAAGGAGGTGACGCTCAATCGCCGCGTGGGAAGCCTTCTTCTTCTCTGGGACGAATCGCAGGCCGACTGGACCTTTGAAGAGTTGGCCGAAGAAGCCGCGGGACTTTTCGCGCTCTTTGCGCCCGCGGACGAATCCGTCTGCGAGGGCGACGGCGAATGTGTCGAATCGACCTGCGCGACCTGTGAGGTTTCGCAGGAAGCCTCGCCTTCGGAAGCTGAAACCAAGGTCTCGGCGGAAGACGACGGTCCTTGTCCTGCCTGCGCCTCCGTGAAGGCGTCGGTCGAGACGCTCGCCGGAGCGCTCGAGCCCGTGGGCGAGACGTTGAAACGTTGCGGCGGGAAGGTGCTCGACCTTGTGGCGCCGATCGTGGTGCCCGAGAAGAAGGCGAAGGCGGGCGCGCGTACGCGCCGCGTCGCGCAGAACCGTCTGATGGGCGGAGCGCTCGCGGGCTCCACTGCGGCGATTTTCCTTCGTGCCTGGGGCGCCCACTGGGTGCTCGGTTCCGTCTTCTTAGGGTTCCTCGCGGTGCACCTCTGGCAGCACCGCCGCGTGCTCTGAGAAACTTTGTCCCCGTCGGGACAGGGCCCTGCGGAGCGCCGTTCTTTCAGGTAGAGTAGGGCGGACGGTTCGCGAGAAGTTCTTCATGACTTTGCGCGGACGTCCGCCTTTTCCTTGTCGTCCGTCACCGTGTGTATCGGACGATAATCTTCCTTTTTCACCTGAACCTTTATGCCCGCCAAAACCATCCGTGCGGTGACGCTTGCGATCCTCTTTCTCGTGGCGCTTGCGCTCGCCTTTCTCTCTTTTGCGCTTCTGCTGCTTGCGGTGGTGCTCTGCATCTTCTTTGCTCTGCTTGCCTTCATCGCGGCGCCCGAAGAGACGAAGGCCTTCGTGCGGGGTTCCCGTGATACGGTGGACGCCTGGGTGCGCGCCATGGTGAAGCTCGTCGAAGACGCGGGCCGCATGATGGAGGCGTGGATGGCGAGGTTTGCCGGAGGGACGACTCAGGCCCCCGAGGCGAGTGCGGGCGAGGAGGAAACGGCGAAGAAGCAGGAGGCGGCTTCGAAAGACGCCTCGGACCGTCCTGCACCGACGGAGGAAAACGCCTTGACGGAGGCCCCGAAGACGACGGAGAACGTCGGGAAGACGACCGAGGGTTGAGGTGGAGGGCCTTTCGGACGCCCCTGCATTTACCCAATCAAACGAAAACCGGCGATCCGTGCAAAGGTCGCCGGTTTTGTCGTAAGAGACGAAGAAAGGGAAGCGGGACTCAGGCGAGCGCTTCAGGCGACTCGGGGAGAATCTGGCCGCCGTCCACCACGATACTTTGTCCGGTAATGTAGTGCGCTTCCTTCGACGCAAAGAAGAGGACGCACGTACCGATGTCTTCGGGGGTGCCGAGGCGCTTCATCGGAATGCACCTGGCCATCTGGGCGAGGTACTCTTCACCGAGACCGTCGAGGCCTTCCGTCGCGATGTTGCCGGGCTGCACGGCGTTCACCGTGATCCCGTAGGGAGCAAGTTCGATCGCGGCCGTGCGCATGAAGCCGAGCTGCGCGGCCTTTGAAGCCCCGTAGTGCGCCCAGCCCGGATACCCCGTGATCGGGCCCGTGATGGAGCTCGTGAGCACGATGCGACCGTAACTCTGCTTCTTCATGACGGGGACCGCCGCCTGAACCGAGAGGAAGGTTCCCTTGACGTTCACGTTCATCACGCGCTCGAAGTCGGCTTCCGTCATCTCTTCGAGCCTTGCCTGCGGGAAGATCCCGGCGTTGGCGCAGAGAATGTCGAGACGGCCCCAGCGTTCCACGGCGAGGCGCACCATCTTTTCGCAGAAGTCGCGCTTCGTAACGTCTCCCGCGATGCCTTCGGCGTCGACCCCGAGGGCGCGGAGTTCCTCCGCCGCTTCGCGGCATTCGTTTTCTTCAAGGCCCGCGACGAGGACGTTGGCGCCCGCCTTGGCGAGCACCCGCGCAATGCCGCGGCCGATGCCGCGCGAGCCGCCCGTAACAATGGCGACCTGATTCTGAAGTTGACCGAGCATGGAAAAACCTCACGAAAAATCGGGAACGAAGGACCGTCACTTAGGAAGCGGCGGCAGGGAAGATTCGCTGGCTTCAGGCGTAGAGAAGGCTTAGCCGAAGATCTTGCACCAGAGCCAGGCGGGAACGCCGAAGATCACGAGGTAGGTGATGATCATCGCGGCGGCCTGCACGAAGTGGCTCTTCGAGATGCCCAGGACGATCGGTCCGAGGCCGTCCCACACCTTGAAGAGGAGAAGGAAGCTCGCGACGGCCCAGATGAGGCCGAAAACGATGGAGAAGAAGGTGAACATGGCGTTTCCTTAAGATCGGGATGGATGGGGGACTCGGACGGACCCCCGTCCGAGTGCATTTGCGAACCCATTCTAAGGGAGGAGGCTTAATGACGACTGAGAGGGAAAACGCTTGTTTTTCACCGACGTTGGGGAGCGGTCGGCCCGAAAGGTTGTTCTGAAAGTTCGTTCCCAAAGTCGTCGGAAAGCGGTCTTGGCTCGAGAGCTTCGTCGACGGGGGCGAGGGCGGTTTTCAGACGGCGAGGTGAGGGCAACGCTCACTTCTTCTTCGCGCGCGTGAGGCGGGACACCATCACGGCCAGAAGCGCAATCCCGACGAGCTCCGCCACGTTGAGGGTGAGACCCAAAAGGAGGACGCCCAATACCACGGCAGTGAGCGGCTCGAAGTTGGCGAGAAGCGCAGTGGTCGGAGCCGAGATGTAGGCGAGGCTCCTCAAATAACACCAGAAAGCCGCGACGGTGCCGACGGCGGCGATGTAGAAGTAAAGCCCCGTCGTGACAAGGTTCCACTCCACCGCGGCGACGTCCGGGGGATTGACGAGACAGAGAATTGCCCCGCCCAAGGTCATGCCCCAGCCCACGACGACCCCGACGGGGATCCGTGTGAGCATGCGTTTGGGTTCCACCGTACAGAAGGCTCCGCAGGCGGCGGAGGCAATCCCCCAGAGCACTCCGGCGGGCGAAAAGTCAAGGGTCGAGAAGTCGCCCTTCGTGACGAGAAGCGAGACGCCGCCGATCGCCAAGGCAATCGAAATCCACTCGTCGAGCGTAATGGCGCGGCGCTCCGAATACGCGGTCCACCCCGTCACGAAAAGCGGTCCCGTCGTGACGGTAAGCGCCGCCGTCGCGGCGTTGGCGTCCCGAATCGAGAGAAAGAAGGTGAGCTGAATCCCGAGCATCCCGAGGGCGTAGAAGACGATGTCGCGTCGGTCCTTCCTGTCACGAAAGGGGGCGAGGACGTCTTCCCGCAGGACGAGGGCTTCAAGCGCCAGAAGAAGCACGCCCGCGCCCGCGAGACGAAGAGACGCAAGGTCGATTGCGTCGAACGACACCGCTTCCATGAGGTATTGCGCCGCAATGCTCATGGAACCCCAGAAGACACCGGCGGCGGACGCGAGAAGAATGCCGATCATGGGACGCGGGAGCATCGGAAGACCTTGAAGAGGAAGAAAAAGAGGGGACGAAAGTGCGGGAGGACGCCGGTTTGTCAAGCGGTGTCAAGGGTCTCGAACAACGGAGAGTGTAGCAGGTCTGCTGAAGGGGCAAAGGCCTTGGAACGCGAGGGATCGGGAGGACGGGAAGAAGGGAGTGGCGAGAACGTTCGCAGGGCAAAGTGACAACTATGCAACAAAAGTGCGAGTGCATGTTGTGCTGTATGATTAGCTACTGTCGCAAGCCATTATGGAAAGAAGTAAGGGTAAACCTCTATGGGGGGGGTAAAAGTTATGAAAATATGCCCTCGTCCGAACGGCAAAGAAGTCCCTTACCTGAAGGCAAGCGGGTGAAGGGCGGCCGTGAAGGATGCGGGGTCCGACGCACCATTCCATTCCCGTCGGATCCCTTTCACAGATCAGACTTACATAAAAGGTATTGACATGTTCAAGAAGTCTCTGATTGCTGTCGCCGCCCTCAGCGCCCTCGCCGGCTCCGCCATGGCTGCTGACGTCCAGATTTACGGTCGTATCGACACGGGTCTCCGCCTCACTGGCGTGAATTACGACTCGGTTGCCAATATGGACGACGAAACCAATTTTGAAATGGCCTCCGGCAACTACACGGGTAGCCGCCTTGGCATCAAGGGTTCGGAAGACCTCGGCAATGGCCTGACGGTTGGTTTCGTTCTCGAAAACGGCTTTGACTCCGATACGGGCGCTCAGAAGTACGACGGTCTCTTTGGTCGTGAAGCGATCGTTTACCTCGAAGGCGACTTCGGTAAGATCGCCGCTGGTAAGATGGGTATTATGAACAGCACGGCTGGTTCGTTTGCCATCGGTAACTTCAATCCGTTTGGTACGGGTTGGGGCGAAGTCGGTAGCCAGAACCAGATTTGGGGTGCTGGTTTCGAAACCCGCTACAACAACATGATCTCCTACCGTTCGCCTGACTTTGCCGGTTTCAAGGTTCACGCTCAGTATTCCTTCGGCGGTAACTTCAAGGACGGTAAGGTTGTCGGCGAAGAAGGTAAGACCACGACGAATCGTTACTACGGCTTGGGTGTCACCTACACGAACGGCGGCCTCAACCTGATCGGTATCGTGGACTCCGTGAACGAAGCTCAGAAAGCTGGCGAGTACGAAAAGGAAGACACCTTCCGCGTGACGGTCGGCGGCTCCTATGACTTTGGTGTCGTCAAGCCCTACCTGGCCGCTGCTTATTTCAAGGACGGTCAGATCAACAATCCGTTCAAGGCTCATGTTGACGTCACGGGTGCCGCGTACGCTTCGGGTCTGACCAACAAGGATTGGGAAGGCTACGGCGTGACCCTCGGTGCTACTGCTCCGGTTCTTGGCGGCAAGGCCCACGCCATGGTTGGTTACCTGGACGCTGAGGGTGAAGATACCGAAGGCAACGGTTACTGGCCCAAGGACGACTTCAAGCGCTGGCTCGTCGGTTTCGGCTACGAATACTCGCTCAGCAAGCGTACCACCGTCTATGCTGACGCCGGTTACTTCAAGGATGAATACAAGTCCGGTTCCGAAAATATCGAAAAGAGCGCGCCTGACGCCTACCAGGCTGCCGTCGGTCTCGTCCACATGTTCTAATAACGTGTGATTGGGTGTTCAAGCACCTGACTTGACGTAAAGAGAGCCCTCTCCGAGCGATCGGCGGGGGCTCTTGCTTTAAGGTGAAAGGGGTAGAGTGAACTTTCTGCAACAAAATTTGAGATACTGTCTTTAAGCTGTGACACTAAGAAAGGAGCTGTCTCTCTCGAAGAGTTCAAGGGTTACTACCTAGATGGAGAAGGGCGGCCCGTATGAGAGCATGATCCTGCCTAAGCAGGCGATTGGAACTTTTTGTTCACTGGGTGCTTGCCAATTTTCCCGGATGGTCGCTGCAAAAGGTTACGACAGACTTCTGACCGACAGGTTCTGATGATCTGTCGGTCGGAATGACGGACTTTTCATAGAAAGTCTGGGTGAAGGCACTCACAGTCCTTCGCTTATTACAACTTATCTTCTAAGACATTAAGGAATGGAAATGTTTAAGAAGTCTCTCATTGCTATCGCTGCTCTCGGCGCCTTTGCTGGCTCCGCCATGGCTGCGGACATCACGATCTCCGGTCGTATCGACACGGGTCTCAACTATCACTGGAACAAGGTCACGGATACGGATCCGACTGTTGATACCGTTAAGGAAGACACCTTCGGCATGAAGGCCGGTCAGTACTCTGGTTCCCGTATCACGATCAAGGGTTCGGAAGAACTCGGCAACGGCATGAAGGCCGGTTTCATCCTTGAAAACGGTTTCAACGGTGACGATGGCACGTGGGGTCAGAGCCGCCTCTTTGGTCGTGAAGCCATTGTCTACTTGGAAGGCGACTTCGGTCACTTCTCCATGGGCCGTGAAGGCGCTCTCACGTCGGGTGTCGGTTCCTACAACCTCGTTTACGGTTATCTGCCGTACGGTACGGGTTGGGGCGACTACGCGGGTAACAAGGGTCAGTTCATGATCGGTGACCGTGATCGCTTCAACAACACGCTCACCTATCGTTCGCCCTCGTTCGCCGGTGTTCAGGTCTTTGCTCAGTACTCGCTTGATGCGGACGGCCAGGAAGATGAACACAGCGGTGTCAACAAGCGTTATGCCGCTTTGGGTGCCACCTACAACGTCGGCGCTTTCAGCACGGCTCTCGTGGTGGACACGATCATGAACGGCCGTGACGATGCTTCCGCCAACAAGGAAGACTCCCTCGGCATTTCGTGGGGCGCTTCGTATGACCTCGGCGTCACCAAGCCCATGATCCTCGTTCAGTACGGCAAGAACGAAAACCAGATGGCTGGATTCAGCAATTCTGACTACAACGAAACGACTAAGGATGGAGCTGCCCGTGCCTTTGACAACGATGGTCTGAAAGGCTTTGCCATCGGTCTCGGCGCCGTCACGCCCCTCTTTGGCGGCAACCTCTACACGACGGTTCAGTACGCCGACGGTGAACTCGACGGTGACGCCGTGATGCAATACACTGGGGCATTTAACGATAACGGTACGCCCAATTGGGAGGATGCTGGTGTTACCTATGAACGTTATACGGGTGACGTGCAGCGTTGGGGCGTGACGGTCGGCTACGACTATCCGCTCAGCAAGCGCACGAAGCTCTACGGCTTCGCTGCCTACAACGAAGGTGAATTCAAGTACACCTCGTACGCGGATGCTACGACCAACGTTGGCGAATCTGGCAAGATCAAGGAAAAGGACATCGAAGCCGGTGTCGGCCTGATCCACTATTTCTAATCAGTCTTTGCCCGGGTGTCTCCCACACCTGACGTAAGCTGAAGAGAGCCTCGTTCGATTCGTCGGACGGGGCTCTCATCGTATCGGGCTCTCTTCTCGCGTGACCCGGCGTCGTTCCCGCCAACTTCCCCGTCTTCCCTCTCAGTGAAGCGCCGTCGTCCGTATCGTCCAGTCGACGCTCGAGAGCACGCCCCTCAACACCTTCGCCGCCTGGCGAAAGAGTTTCTCTTCAAAAAGATCGTTTCGGTAGGAGAGCTCCACCGAGTCCTGCGAGGTGTGAAACGGAATCTCGCAGACGGCGAGCGTCGGAAAGCGCTCGAGAAAAACCTTCGCCGTGTGTACGGGCACGAGCGCGATGCGGTCGGTGCCGAGCAGATACTGCGGGACTTCCGCATAGTGCGAGGTCATCACGTCTACGCGCCGCCGATGCCCCAGTCTTCTCAGATACCCTTCCGCCACGCCGAAGGCGCCGCCGTAGTGCACCACTACGTGAGGCCTTGCCGCATACTCGTCGAGCGTCAACGCTCTCCCTCGTTTTGCTAGATCGGGCTCGTCGAAAATGCAACAGTCCCAATGAAGCCCGAAGGATTCCCGAGCAACGGCGTTCGAGTGCGTGCCGCCGCCTGTGATCGCGAAGTGCGTGGCGCGCGAAAGGAGTGCCCGTTCTGCCAAAAGCGCGTTCGTCTGCCGGAGAATGGGCGTGGCTTCGGGGAGTTGCTCCCGAAAGGCGTCCGTGAGTTTTCTTCCGAGCACGATCTCGAAGTCGTCCGACATGGAGATCACGACCGCGCTCCCCCGCTGCATTTCTCCGGGGAGCGCCCGCGAGCAGGCGCCGAGCGCGTCGGACACCGTCGGAAAGAGTTCTTCGGCGAGAATGCTCGGCGCCAGGCCCTTGTCGGACGGAAGAAAGAGCGGATCTCCGTAGGCTTCGCGAAGAAGCTTCAGATGCTCGCTCACGGTAGAGACGGCGAGCCCTAGTATAACGTTCGCGATATAACGCCATTAAATAAAGCAAATGTGCTATAATGAAAGGGTTTCATTAGGAGCCCTCTCATGCCTCGTGGTCGCCCCGTTGTTAACCGTCTCGAACTGAACGCAGAGCAGACTGCGTCATTGAAAGCAATTGCCAATTCTCGGTCTGAAGAGCTTAGACGAGTACAAAGAGCAAAGGCCTTCCTTGGAGCGGCCGCAGGCAAATCACAGAAGGAAATTGCTGCCGAAATCGGACTCTCTGTCAGCGCAGTCGCGCGCATGCTGCGCAAGGCGCTTCAAATCGGCCCGATGATGGCGCTTGACGATCTAAAACGGAGCGGACGTCCAATCACGATTGGAGAAGAAGCCCGCACATGGGTGAAGTCG
>CASEFX010000011.1 GCA_949287305.1 uncultured Sutterella sp.
CTTACCTCCACCAAGGAATAAGGTCCCTATCGTCTAGAGGCCTAGGACACAACCCTTTCACGGTTGGTACCGGGGTTCGAATCCCCGTAGGGACGCCATTCTTTTCGGAGACAAGACAATTCGGGGGTATAGCTCAGCTGGGAGAGCGCTTGCATGGCATGCAAGAGGTCAGCGGTTCGATCCCGCTTACCTCCACCAAAAAACAAGGTCCCTATCGTCTAGAGGCCTAGGACACAACCCTTTCACGGTTGGTACCGGGGTTCGAATCCCCGTAGGGACGCCATTCATAAGACGCCGCGAACAACAAACGAGAAAGGCGCAGAAAAGAAGAACCCGCAGCGATTTCGGTCGTTGCGGGTTTTTTATTGCGTGCCGCCGGGTTTCGACGGCCTTCGGGATCAGTGATTGCGGCGCTTGTCGGCCTCGTCCTTCACGGCGCGGCGGACGCTGTCAAAGGCGTCGTTGATCGCAAGCATCACGTCCATGTTCGAGCGGTTGACGATCACGTCGTGACCCGAGGCGAGGACGTCCACGCGGACGCTGTATTCGCCGATGGTCTGATGGCCCTCCTGAGACACCGTGACCTTGCAGGGACCGAGGCGCTGATCGAAGCGGCGCAGGGCTTCCACGTTCTTCGTAACGGCCTGTTCAACGGCTTCGGAACGGTCTACGCCATGAAATACGATCTGAAGGGATTGGGGCATAAACACCTCTCTTTTTTCTTGTTGGACGACGATCGGCTCGTCGCTGGATGAGGCGGTCGAACACCGCTTCAATGTTGGGAGGGGAAAAAGCGATTTTTCGCCCCCCGTAAGACAAATATATGCCCTCGTTCGTTTTTTTGCACGAAGCTTGTTGCAAGAAGAAACCCCGACCCTCTTTTGGAAACGCTCGGTAGGAAAATCTTGGCCGACGCAAAGACGCGGAAACACCGGAAAGAGGCGGTCGGGATGCGCTTTCGATACAATATTAAGATTCCGGAACCCGCTTCCCTTCGGGAAGTCTCGACGCGCCCGGGGCGCGTCTCTTCAGAACTTTTTTGACGTCAATAGGAATTCACTTCAATGGATCGCAAACCCTGGAAAATGAACGGGCCGCACCGCGGCGGATTTGAATCGGACCGCCGTGAAGGGCGCTTCTCCGATCGCCGTGACGACCGTTTTTCGGATCGCCGCGAAGACCGCTTCTCGGACCGCCGCGAGGACCGTTTCTCGGACCGTCGTGAAGACCGCTTCTCCGACCGTCGCGAAGGCGGTCGTTTTGCCGATCGCCGCGAGGGCGGCCGCTTCGGGGACCGCCGCGTCCAGGGAGGACGCCGCTTCAACGACCGCCGCGACGCCTTCGGCGTGCGCTCGGGTCCGCGCGCCCGCGCGCTCGAAAACCGCCGCTACGCCGAAAAGAGCGACTTCGAAAAGAACGCCGTCGTGCGTCTCGCCGCGGACGTGGCGCCCTACTTTGAAAACGCCGACGCCGTCAACGATGCGCTTCGCCACTTGATCGCCGTCGCGGGCCTCCTCAAGAAGGAGGAAAAGAAGGCCGAAACCGCTCCCGCCGTCACGCAGGAGGAGGCCGAAGTCCTCTTCGCCGACGCCGACCGCGAGGACGACGTCGAAACGGCTTCCTACGGTGAAGCCGAAGGCAAGGAAGAAGAACCGGCCGCTTAAGATTTCTCGGAGGGTCGCTCCGATAGAATGTTCTGCGTTTACGAAGGGCGCGCGCTCGTCGCGCGCCCGACGCACGCCAACACAGGGCCAACACAGGTGAACCGCCGTGAAGTACATCCTCGCACTTGATCAGGGCACAACGAGCTCCCGCGCGCTCCTCTTCAACGAACGGGCGCAGGTCGTCTGGCTCGAACAGGAAGAGTTCGCGCAGCACTATCCGGCTTCGGGCTGGGTCGAGCACGACGCCCTCGAGATTTGGGAGACGACGCGCCGCTGCGTCGACCGTGCGCTTCGCCGCTCGGGCGTCCGGGCGGAGGAAATCGCCGCGGTCGGGCTCACCAATCAGCGCGAAACGACGATTCTCTGGGACCGCAAGACCGGAGAGCCTCTCGCGCCCGCCATCGTGTGGCAGGACCGCCGCACGGCGGACTTCTGCGAAGAGCTGCGCCGTCGCGGAGAAGAAGAGATGGTGGCGGGCAAAACCGGCCTGCGTCTCGATCCGTACTTCTCGGCGACGAAGATCCGCTGGCTTCTCGACCGGATTCCGGGGGCGCGCGCCCGGGCCGAACGGGGCGAAATCGCCTTCGGCACGGTCGACTCGTGGCTCATTTGGCAGCTCACGGGCGGACGCCGTCACGCGACGGACCTGACGAACGCCTCGCGCACGCTTTTGTGCGATCTGCGCACGGGACAGTGGGACGACGAACTCCTGCAGCTCTTTGACGTCCCGAAGGCGATCCTCCCCGAAATCGTTCCGAGCTCGGCCGTGATCGCCGAGACCGATCCCGCGCTCTGGGGCCGGGCCATTCCGATCGCGGGCGTAGCGGGCGACCAGCAGGCGGCCTCCTTCGGGCAGGCCTGCTTTGCGCCGGGGACGGCGAAGAACACCTACGGGACGGGGGGCTTTCTCCTCATGAACGTGGGCACGACCCCGAGAATCAGCACGCAGCGCCTCTTGGGCACGGCTCTCTGGCAGCGCGGTTCGCTTCCGGCGGAATACGCCCTCGAAGGGAGTGTGTTCATCGCCGGGGCCGTCGTACAATGGTTGCGCGACGGACTGAAGTTTTTCTCGAGCGCTTCCGAAGTCGAGGAGCTCGCGCGCTCCGTCCCCGACAACGGCGGGGTCTATCTCGTGCCCGCCTTCGTGGGACTCGGCGCTCCCTATTGGGACAGCGACGCCCGGGGGCTGCTGATCGGGCTCACCCGCGCGACGAACCGCGCGCACGTGGCGCGCGCGGCGCTCGAAGGCATCGCCTTCCAGTGTGCCGAAGTGCTCGAGGCGATGCAGCGCGACGCGCATGTGCCGCTCACCGAACTGCGCGTCGACGGCGGCGCCTCCCGCAACGATTTGCTCATGCAATTTCAGGCCGACATCTCGGGCGTGCCCGTCATTCGGCCGGCCAATACCGAAACCACCGCGCTCGGCGCGGCCTTCCTCGCGGGGCTCGCCTGCGGCGTGTGGCGGGATTTGGACGAACTTTCTTCGCTCTGGCGGGTCGACCGCGTGTTCGAACCCTCCATGAGCGCGGACCAGAAAACCTCTTTGATGAACCAGTGGTCACGTGCCGTCGGCCGGGCCCGTAATTGGAACCAGTGAACATGTCTGAAGTGAAACCCCTCGTTCGGGAAGCGTTGCTCGAAGAGCTGCGCCAGGATCCTCTGTGGGATGTTGTGGTCATCGGCGGCGGCGCCACGGGCGTCGGCATCGCCGTGGACGCGGCCTCGCGCGGGCTGAAGACCGTTTTGCTCGAGGCGCAGGACTTTGCCGCGGGCACCTCGTCGCGCTCGACGAAGCTCATCCACGGGGGCGTGCGCTACATGAAGAACCCCCGCGACTGGGGCTTGGTCCGCGAAGCGCTCAAGGAACGCCGCATCCTCATCAAGAACGCTCCACACCTTGTTCACGCGAAGCCCTTCATTCTGCCGACCTACAAGAAGTGGGAACGCGAATACTTCACCGTGGGCCTGGGCATCTACTCGGCGATGACCTACGGCGGCTACGGCATCGGCCGCACGAGCAGCCTCTCGCGCGAAGAAACGCTCTCGCGCCTGCCGGGCGTCAAGGCCGAAGGCCTCATGGGCGGCGTGCAGTTCTATGACGGGCAGTTCGACGACGCCCGCCTGACGGTCGCGCTCATGCGCACGGCCTACAACCTCGGCGCCACGCCCCTCAACTACATGCCCGTCATCGGCATCGAACGCAAGGGCGGCTGGATTCAGTCCGTCACGGCGCAGGACAAGGAAACGGGCGAGGAATTCCGCATCCGCACGAAGATGGTCTTCAACGCCGCGGGCGCCTGGGTCGATCCGATCCGCCGCATGGTCGATCCCGACGCCTCGACGCTCGTTCGCGTCTCGCGCGGTTCGCACATCCTGCTCGACAAGAGCTTCATGCCCGGCGACACGGGCATGCTCATCCCGAAGACCCGCGACGGGCGCGTTCTCTTTGCGATTCCCTGGCACGAAATGCTCCTCGTCGGCACGACCGACGTCGAACAGCGTGAAGCGGAATTCGATCCGAAGGTGAGCGAAGAGGAAGTGAACTTCATGATCGAAACCGCGTCGGGCTACCTCGAAAAGCCCATCACGCGCGCCGACGTGAAGGCGACCTTCGCCGGTCTGCGTCCGCTCTTCAATCCGCAGGCGACGGGCTCCGCCGGCTCCACCGCCAAGGTTTCGCGCGAACACGCCGTCATTCCGGAATACGGCAACATGATCACCGTGACGGGCGGCAAGTGGACGGCCTACCGCAAGATGGCCGAGCACGCCATGCTCGAAGCCACGCAGCGCCACCTCATCCCGGCTCGTCTGTGCGTCACGAAGGATCTGCCGATCTTCGCCGACCAGGTCTGGGATCAGGCCGCGCTCGAAGTGGCCGCGGAAAAGAGCGAGGAAGCCGACGCCAAGGTGGTCGAATACGCCCGCTACAGCCGCGAATACGAAGGCGCCCGCACGGCCGAGGACGTTCTCTTCCGCCGTCTGCGTCTCGGCCAGATGAACGCCGAACGCACCGAAGCGCTCCTGCCGAAGGTCCGCGCGGTCTTTGAAGAAGCGTCCGAGCCCGCCGAGGCGGTCGAAGAAAAGACGGAATCCGCGCCGGTGGAAGCCGCGCCGGTTGAGACCGTCGAAAATACGGAAGAAACGCAGGCCTGAACCGCCTCCCTTTTCGTATAATCGTTCCCGCCCGGAACCCCAGACGTCGGAGTTTCGGGCGGTTTTGTTTCAATAGGACGGAAAAGCTATGGAATACGGTTTCTGGGGCGCACTGATGCTGATGGTGCTGATGGCGGACCCGCTCGGCAACATTCCCATCACGATCGCCTGCATGAAGAACGTTCCCAATCACCGCCGCGTGCGGGTGATCTTTCGGGAGTGCGTGATCGCCATGGTGACGCTTCTGCTCGCCATGTTCTTCGGCCACGCCTTCATGACGGCGCTCGGCCTCTCGGACGCGGCGCTCACGATCGGCGGTTCCGTGATCGTCATGCTCATGGCCATCCGCATGGTCTTTCCTTCCAAGGAAGGGGTCTTCGGGGAAACGCCCGACGGCGAACCCTTCATCGTGCCGCTTGCGATCCCGGCCATCGCGGGTCCCTCCACCATCGCGACCATCATGATGATCGCCGCCACCGATCCGAGCCGCACGCTCGAATGGGGCGCGATCGTCGTCATCACGGCCTTCGTCTCCTTCGTGGTGCTCGCCTCGGCCGACTGGCTGCAGCAAAAGCTCGGCGAAAAGGTGACCATGGCCGTCGAACGCCTCACGGGGCTTCTCCTCGCGATGATGGCCACGCAGATGTTCCTCTCGGGCACCGCCAAGTACGTCGAGGGACTCATCGGCTGACGGATGCGCGCGAAGCGTAAAAAAGATTCGGGATTTCTTTGACAGTCCCCAGAAGAATCGAATAAAATCGCTCCCCTAGCTTTGTCGGGCGGATTGCTTACCCCATCGATTTTCCACTGGCACCGCCACGGCGATGAAGCTGGATGCAACGTATACGGCGGATCGCCGCCTCCCCCGAGTGCGGAGGGCGGACGGATCTGCTTTCTTTTTGAATTCCTTTCGACCATCGGGGCGTTGTCAAGGCGGCGCCATCCGCTGCCGCGATGTTCGAAACACACTTTTTGTAGGTGAACGCAATGAAGACCTTCTCGGCCAAGCCGCTTGAGGTTAAGCGCGACTGGTTCGTGGTCGATGCCAGTGATAAGGTGCTCGGCCGTCTTGCCAGCGAAATCGCTCTGCGCCTCCGTGGCAAGCACAAGCCCGAATTCACGCCCCACGTCGACACGGGCGACTTTATCGTCGTCATCAACGCCGACAAGTTGAAGCTCTCCGCTGAAAAGGCGGGCAAGAAGACGTACTACCGTCACACGGGCTACCCCGGCGGTATCTACGAAACGACCTTCAAGGAAATGCAGGCGAAGCATCCGGGCCGCGCGCTCGAAATCGCCGTCAAGGGCATGCTCCCGAAGGGACCGCTCGGCTACGCCATGATCAAGAAGCTCAAGATCTACGCCGGTGCCGAACACCCGCATTCCGCTCAGCAACCCCAGGTCCTCGACCTCTAAGAAAAGGCTTGAAAGATGATCGGCATTTACAACTACGGCACGGGCCGTCGCAAGAGCTCGGTTGCCCGCGTCTTCATGAAGCGCGGCACGGGCAAGATCGTTATCAACGGTCGTCCCTTGGAACAGTACTTCAACCGTGAAACGGGCCGCATGGTCGTCATGCAGCCGCTCGAACTCACGGAAAACACCGAAACGTTCGACATCACCGTCAACGTCAGCGGTGGCGGTGAATCCGGCCAGGCCGGCGCCGTCCGTCACGGCATCACCCGCGCCCTCATCGACTACGATGAAGGCCTCAAGTCCGTCCTCTCGAACGCCGGCCTCGTGACGCGTGACGCCCGCGAAGTCGAACGTAAGAAGGTTGGTCTTCGCAAGGCCCGCCGCGCCAAGCAGTTCAGCAAGCGCTAATCGCTTCTTGGCTTGGGAAACGTCTCGGAACGTTTCCCTTCGGCACGAAAAAGCCCGTGGATTTCGGTCCCCGGGCTTTTTTTCGTTCGGCGCAAAGGAAAACGCCGCGTGGGGCGCGGCGTTTCGGGAGGAGGACTCGATCAGCGTTCCGGAAGCGGCGGAAGCGCTTCGGCGAGTCGATCGAATTCGGCGAGCCACTCCTTCTTCCAGAGGGCCTTCTGTTCGTCGCTCACCCAGGCGGCGTCGATGCTGTTTTCGACCATGCCGCGAAGGGCGGGGAGGTCAAAGCCGAGCCAGTTGAACATCAAGAGCCAGCTTTCCGCGGCGTTGACGTGGTGCATCGTCGGGTCGTCGCTGTTGGGGAAGACGCGCAGCCCCGCCTCGACCATCTTGCGGATCGGCTGGCGGATCGCCCATTCTTCGTCCGTGAAGGTGCGAAGGTAGTAGGAGTTGGTCGGGACGACCGTGAAGATGAGGTTGCGGCGGCGGGCTTCCTCCATCAGGGCGGGATTGTCCGTGATCGTGTAGCCGTGGTCGACGCGTTCGACTTCGAGAAGGTCCATCGCGGTCTCGACGTTGCGCCAGTGTTCGCCGAATTCGCCCGCGTGCGCCGTGATGTGCAGACCCGCTTTCTTGGCGAGGCGGTAGGCCTTCCAGAAGTTTTCCGGTTCGTGCCCGGTTTCGCGGTAGTCGATCCCGATCCCGAGGGTTTCGGGCATGGGATGGCGAATCATTTCCTCGACCATGAAGACCGCTTCCTCGGGGGTGTCTTCGCGGTCGATGGAGGGAATGAGGCGGCCGACGGTGCCGCATTCGGCTTCGGCGCGCTTCAGGCCGCGGATGATGGCCTTTTGCCCTTCGTCGAAGGAATAGAAGTGCTTGAGGCCCGTCGAATTCCAGAAGTATTCGATGTAGCGCACGCCCAGGCGCGAGACGGCCACGGTGTGCTCGTAGGCGATGCGCTCGAGATATTCCGGACGCGAGAGAATGTGCGCTTCGAGCGCGCGGAAAATGCGCAGGACGCCCACGGGCTTGTCGCCGCGGGTGAAGAAGCCGTCGATCTCTTCCTGCGTGACCGGGGCGCCCGACAGACGCACGAGGTCCTCAAAGGTCGACTTCGTGATCGTGCCGAGCAGGTGGCAGTGCAGTTCGGCCTTGGGGAAGCGCGAGAAGAATTCGGTCCAGGCCTCGGGCAGGGGACGGGTGAAGGGAGAGTCGGGGACGAACCCCAGATTGGTTGCACGCATGGCGCAAAAACCTCCGTTAAACAGGAACGGCCCCAAGCATAGCAAAGTGCGGGAGGAGGAGAAATAATTCCTGACCGAAATACTCGAAAACCGGTCGAGATCGGATTCGTTTTGGTGTAGGATAGAGTGCCCGCGATGCCCGAGGCATCGCTCTCTCAATTGGTCCGACAGGGAACTTCGCTCCTGCCGGAAGCGCTCCGTCCGGCAACGGGCGAACGCCAACGAAAAACCGATGGAAAGGTTATGACGGAAGAAACGAAAAAAGTTGAAACGCAGGAAGAAGCGGTGCCCGAACTCGTGCCCGATCCCATCAACTTCACGGACGCGGCGGTCAACAAGGTGCGCGCCCTCATGGAAGAGGAAGGCAATCCCAACCTCAAGCTGCGCGTTTTCGTGCAGGGCGGCGGTTGCGCGGGCTTCCAGTACGGCTTCACCTTCGATGAGGAACAGAACGCCGACGACGCCGTGATGGAAAAGGGCGGCGTCACGCTTCTGATCGACGCGATGAGCTATCAGTACCTCGTCGGCGCGAAGATCGACTTCAAGGAAGGTCTCTCGGGCGAACAGTTCGTGATCGACAATCCCAACGCGGTGACGACCTGCGGCTGCGGTTCGTCCTTCAGCGTCTAACGAAAACCGTATCGTTCGAAAACGTTTCGGGGTGCCTTGCGGCACCCCGAAGTCGTTTCTGCGCTCCCGTTTCAGCGCGGGTAGAGCGCGCCGAGAATGCGCTCGCCCCGCGCGCCCGTGACGGCGGGAAGATTTCCCGGAAGACCCTCGAGAAAGCGATGGCCGAGCCAGGCGAAGGCCTGGCATTCGACGTCCATCGGATGAATGCCGAGCGCTTCGGTGGAGTGGACGCTGCCGGAAAAGGCGTTGCGGAGTTCTTCCATGAGAAGGGGATTGAGGGCGCCGCCTCCGCAGACGAAAAGCGTCGCGACGCCCGGAGCCCAGCGGCGAAGCGCGTCCGTGGCCGTGCGGGCCGTGAGGACCGTCAGCGTTCTTGCGACGTCCTCGGGCGCAAAGCGGCGCGCGCCGAGCCGTTCGGTGAGCCAGCCGAGGTGAAAGGTCTCGCGTCCGGTCGACTTCGGCGGGGGCAGGGTGAAGTAGGGGTCCGAGAGCAGTTCGTCAAGCAGCTCGGGCAAAAGGCGGCCCTTTCGCGCGAAGGCGCCGTCCCGGTCGAAGGCCTCGCCCGTTTCCCGTTGGCACCAGGCGTCGAGCAGCATGTTCCCCGGGCCCGTGTCGAAGCCCTCCGTCTTTTCCTTCGTGAGGATCGTGACGTTGGCGATGCCGCCCACGTTGAGGACGGCGCGGTCTTCCTCGCCCGCGAAGACCGCCCGGTGAAAGGCGGGAACGAGCGGAGCGCCCTGGCCGCCCGCCGCGATGTCGCGGGCGCGAAAGTCGCATAAAACGTCGATGCCCGTGCGCTCCGCGAGGCGCGCCGGGTGATTGAGCTGCAGGGAAAAGCCCTTTTCCGGGCGGTGCCGAACGGTCTGACCGTGCACGGCGAGGGCCGTGACGTCCCGGGCGGAGAGTCCGAGCTTTCGAAGGAGTTCGAGAACCGTTTCGGCGTATTCGTCGGCGAGTGCGACGGAAGCTTCGCCCGCGCGTTCGATTTCGTCCGTGAGACGTGCGGTGGCGAGTCCGAAGAGCGTCTCGCGAAGATCGGCCGGGAAGGGACGGTGGGCGCGTCCGAGACGCGTCATGCGGCCTTCGGGAGAAAAGCGCACGGCAAGCGCGTCGGTGCCGTCGAGACTCGTTCCCGACATGAGTCCGATGATGAGGCGGCTCATGAGGCCTGCTCCGCGGTTTCCTCGGTCTCGTCGGTCTGCGCGGCCTTCTGCTTGGCCTCTTCCCGGGCCTTGGCTTCGGCCTTGAGGACGGACGGAAGCGATTCGCCTTCCTCTTCGGCGAACTTGTCGAAGGCCTTGAGCCAGACGTCGGCCTGGGCGTGCATCTGGGCGAGCTGGTAGTTCGAAAGGTTTTCCGTGTCGGGAAGATCCGCCGTCTTGGGATTCACCTGCACGTCGTTGAACATGAGTTCGTAGTGCAGATGCGGTCCGGTGACGAGCCCCGTCGCGCCGACGTAGCCGATGACGTCGCCCTTCTTGACGCGGGTGCCCACGCGGATCCCGGGCGCCAACTTCGACATGTGGGCGTAGAGCGTCGTGCGTCCGAGCCCGTGGTCGATCTTGATGTAGTGTCCGTAGCCGCGGGCTTCGTAGCGGCGCAGCGTCACGACGCCGTTGGAGGCGGCGAAGATGCGCGTGCCGCGCGGCGCGCGAAAGTCCGTCCCGTTGTGCGAGCGGACGACCCCCGTGACGGGGTGGCGGCGAAGCGGCGCATATTCGGAACTCACGTCCTGCACTTCGAGCGGAACGCGCAGGAAGGTCTGGCGCGAGGACTGGCCGTCGAGCGTGTAGAAGCTCTCCGACTCGTCGCCGCGGAAGCGCACGGCCTCGTAAACGTTGCCGTCGTGCACGATCTGCACGGCGAGAAGTCGGCCGTCCCGCACGAAGGTGCCGTCGGCGAACTTCTTTTCAAAAAGCACGCGGATGCGGTCGCCCGCCTTCATGTCGCGCACGGGATTGACTTCGCCCTCCCAGACGGCTTCGAGCTGTTCGCGCAGGCCCGAGGAGAGGCCGAGCGCGCGCGTCGTCTGCAGGAAATTGCGTCCCGCCCGGGCCGAAGCGTAGGTTTCTTCGGTGTGGAAGGTGAAGGGATGCACGGTGACCGAGAGCGATTCGCCGTAGCGCGAAATTTCGATCGTGCGCTCGTCGGCTTCGTGGGGCCCCTCCATGTAGAGGCGCAGATGGCTCAGACGGCCGTCGGGGAGACGCCCCGCGGAGACGAACTGCCCGGGCTGGGGATTGACGACGGGACGCGCCTGGGGCGTTCGCCGAATCCAGGCGAACGCCTCGTCGTCCTCGATGCCGAGGCGCGCGAAAAGCGACGTGAGCGTGTCGCCGTTGCGGATGAAGAGTCCCGTCGTGGAGACGTTCGGGTCCGAGCGCAGGCTGTCGATCCGGGCCGAGAGGTCGGGCGCGGGCAGGATTTCCTCGACCGTGCGCGTCTCAAAGGTCGTCTCCCGAAAGCTCGGCATCATGGCGACGGCCGAGAGGGTGACGGCGCAGAGGGCGCCCGCGAAGACCGTGAGGGCGGCGCCGCGGTTGCTGCGGCGCGCAAACGAGATGCCGCGGCGAGCGGCCTCGCCTCGCTGCCAGGTCAGGTAGGAGCGCCCGAGAGAACGGATCTGACGGGCGAAAAAGGAAGCTGCGCTCATGACGGACGGGGGTTGGGGTAAAGAGGGCTATATTTTAAGAAATTTGCATTACTTCAGTGCGCTCCGACGCGCAACTCGTTCGTTTGCGAGGAAGTCGGCGGGGATCGTGTTAAAGTTAACGGATTGAATCGGGCGGGCCCGAAGACTCGGGGCGCCCTCAACGAGTAAAAAGGACAAAGATGAGTGAAGGTATTGAGGTCGCGAAGAAGCTTCCCGTGACCGACGACATCCGCGAAGCCATGGCCACCATCCGCCGCGGCACCGACAGCTTCCTGATCGAGGAAGAGTTCGAACAGAAGCTCGCCCGCTCGAAGGCGACGGGCAAGCCCCTGCGCTGCAAGCTCGGGCTCGACCCCACGGCGCCCGACATCCACATCGGGCACACGGTGGTGCTCAACAAGCTCCGTCAGCTCCAGGACCTCGGACATCAGGTGATCTTCCTCGTGGGCGACTTCACGGCCGCCATCGGCGATCCGTCGGGACGCAACGTCACGCGTCCGCCCCTCTCGCGCGAACAGATCACGGCGAACGCCGAAACCTACCTCGCGCAGGCCGGCCACGTGCTCGACCTCGAGAAGACCGAAGTCCGCTACAACTCCGAATGGTCCAACGCCCTCGGCTCCGTGGGTCTCATTCAGCTCGCCTCGCGCTACACGCTCGCGCGTCTTCTCGAACGCGAAGACTTCGCCAAGCGCTACGCCGAAGAGCTCCCCATCGCCATGCACGAGCTTCTCTATCCGCTCATGCAGGGCTACGACTCGGTCGCACTCGAAGCCGACCTCGAATTGGGCGGGTCCGATCAGCGCTTCAACCTCCTCGTCGGCCGCGAACTGCAGCGCCAGTACGGTCAGGAACCGCAGTGCATCCTGACGATGCCGCTTCTCGTCGGTCTCGACGGCCAGGTGAAGATGAGCAAGAGCAAGCACAACTACATCGGCATCACCGACGAGCCCAACGACATGTTCGGCAAGGTCATGTCGATCTCCGACACGCTCATGTGGGACTGGTACGACCTCTTGTCGCTTCGTCCCAACGACGAAATCGCCGCGCTCAAGAAGGAATGCGCCGAAGGCCGCAATCCGCGCGACGCCAAGGTGATGCTCGCCAAGGAAATCGTCACGCGCTTCCACAGCGCCGCGGCCGCCGACGGCGCCGAAGCCGAATTCGTCAACCGCTTCCGCCAGGGCGCGATGCCCTCCGAAATTCCCGAAGTCACCGTTCCTGCGGGCGAAGAGGGGATTCAGATCGCCCGCATGCTCAAGGAAGCCGGGCTCGTTTCCTCCACGTCCGACGGCAACCGCATGATCGAACAGGGCGGCGTGCGCATTCAGGGTGAAAGCGTTTCCGACAAGATGCTTCGCTTCAAGGCGGGCGAAGAGCTCATCGTTCAGGTGGGCAAGCGCAAGTGGGCCAAGATTCATCTCGCCTGACGGGAGAATCGGCATGATCGTGCTTTTGCAGCGCGTCCGCGAAGCGAGCGTCTCCGTCGAGGGCAAGGTGGTCGGACAAACGGGGCCGGGGTACCTCGCGCTCGTTTGCGCCGAAGCGGGCGACACGGATGAAAAGGCCGTGCGCGCGGCGGAAAAGACCGCCAAGCTGCGCGTCTTCGAGGATGAGGCGGGGCGCATGAACCGCTCCGTCCTCGATGCGGGCGGAAGCGTGCTCGCCGTTTCGCAGTTCACGCTCGCCGCGGACACGCGCTCGGGCAACCGCCCGGGCTTTTCGCGCGCCGCGCCTCCCGAGGAGGGCGAACGTCTCGTCGGGCGCTACGTCGAGACGCTCCGCGCGCAGGGACTCTCCGTGGAAACGGGCGTCTTCGGGGCGCACATGATGGTGTCGCTCGTCAACGACGGGCCGGCCACGTTTTGGATTCAGATCTGACTGAGGGGGATTTTTTATGAAAATCGCATCCGCGTCGTTTGCCGAGGGCGCCTTCATCGCTCCGGAATTCGCATACGGCCGCATCGGGGAAAACGGTGCGACGGAACGCTCCGAAAACCGCAATCCCGAACTCCACTGGACGGACGTGCCCGAAGGCACGAAGAGCTTCGTCGTGCTGTGTCTCGACGACGACGTCCCGACCGACCGTCAGACGAAGATGGGCGACGGCCTTCTGAGCGTCACGCAGCCCCGCCGCCGTTTCGTGCACTGGGTGCAGGCGAACATTCCGGCCGAGGTCGAGTCGATTCCCGAAGGCTTCCTGACGGGTGAGCAAAAGCGCAACGGCGCCTTCGGACGTCCGGGCGTCAACGACTACGTCGGCAACGCTATGCCCGGTCCCGACGGCACGGGCCTCGGCTACGACGGTCCCTGCCCGCCCTTCTTCGATGCGCGTTGGCACTACTACCGCTTCTCGGTGTTGGCGCTTGACTGCGAACTCGCGGATCTTCCCGAGGTGTTCCGTCTCGCCGACGTGGAGGAACGCATTGCCGGCCACGTTTTGGCGACGGCCGAAACCGTGTGCCGCTACACGCTCAATCCCGCGCTTGCGAACTGAGACTTAACCCGTTGGCCCGCTTTCCGAAGGACTCGGAAAACGGGCCTTTTCATAAGGAGGAGAGCCATGTTTGACCGAAACGACACGCTTGAGCGCTGCGACCCGGCGGTGTTCGCTTCCATCGAGCGGGAACGCCGCCGTCAGGAAGAACACATCGAAATGATCGCGAGCGAAAACTACGCTTCGCCCGCCGTCATGGAGGCCCAGGGAAGCGAACTCACGAACAAATACGCCGAAGGCTATCCCGGCAAGCGCTATTACGGCGGTTGCGAATATGTCGACGAAGTGGAGCGCCTTGCGATCGAGCGCGCCAAGCGGCTCTTTTGCGAACCCGCGGGCGTCGAGATGGCCGTGAACGTGCAGCCGCATTCGGGCGCGCAGGCGAACACCGCCGTCTTCTTTGCGCTTCTCGAGCCCGGCGACACGATCATGGGGCTGTCGCTTGCCGAAGGCGGCCACCTCACGCACGGGATGAGCCTCAACATTTCCGGAAAGTACTTCAAGGCCGTTCCCTACGGACTCGACGAAAACGAAGCGATCGACTACGACGCGCTCGAGCGGCTCGCGCTCGAACACCGCCCGAAGCTCCTCATCGCGGGGGCCTCGGCCTATTCGCTCGCCATCGACTTCGAGCGCATGGCCCGCATCGCGCACGACGCGGGAGCCCTCTTCATGGTCGACATGGCGCACTATGCGGGGCTCGTGGCGGCGGGCGTCTATCCGACGCCCTTCGGACACGCCGACGTCGTCACCACGACGACGCACAAGACGCTTCGCGGACCCCGGGGCGGCCTCATCTTCATGCGCCCCGAGCTCGAGAAGAAAATCAATTCGGCCGTCTTCCCCGGTACGCAGGGCGGTCCCCTCATGCACGTGATCGCGGCGAAGGCCGTGGCGCTCGGCGAAGCGTTGCGCCCCGAATTCAAGGCCTATCAGGAGCGCGTCGTCGAAAACGCGCGGGTCTTGGCCGAGACCCTCACGGCGCGGGGACTGCGCATCGTTTCGGGCGGCACCCAGAGCCACGTGATGCTCGCCGACCTGCGTCCCCTGAAGATCACCGGGAAGGACGCCGAGGCGCTCCTCGACCGCGCGAACATCACGGTCAACAAGAATGCCATTCCGAACGACCCGGAAAAGCCCTTCGTCACCTCGGGCATCCGCCTCGGCACGCCCGCCATGACGACGCGCGGCTTCGGCGTCGAAGAAGTGCGCGAGACGGCGAATCTGATCGTCGACCTTCTCGAGGCGCCCGGGGACGAGGCCGTTCTCGAGCGCGTTCGGCTCGGCGTGAAGACGCTCACCGAACGCTTCCCGGTCTACCGCTGACCGCTTCGGGGCCGGGACGTTCTCACGCGCTCGGCTCCTACGTTACAATCAAACTCCTTTCCACCCGCATTCTTGGAGATTCCGCGCACCATGCGTTGCCCCTTCTGCCAGCACAAGGACACCCAGGTCATTGACTCCCGCTCTCCCGAGGAGGGCACCGTCATTCGACGTCGTCGGCAGTGTGTCCGGTGCGGCAAGCGCTTCACGACCTTCGAGCGGGCGGCCCTTGAGATGCCCTACATCGTCAAGAAGGGAGGCGCGCGCGTCGAATACAACCGCGACAAGCTCTACGCCTCGATGTCGCTGGCGCTGCGCAAGCGTCCCGTTTCGCCGCAGCGCGTGCAGGAGGCTGTCGACGGCATCGAGCGCACGCTCATTTTGTCGGGTGAGAGCGAAATCCGTTCGAGCCGCTTGGGCGAACTCGTGCTTGAAGCCCTGCGCGGACTCGACACCATCGCCTACATCCGATTCGCCTCGGTGTACTTCAACGTCAACGAACCCGAAGGCTTCATCGAGATGATCGAGCGCGCCGTGGAGCCCGCCAAGCGCACCTTCGACGTGGAGGCCTTCAAGGCGCTCGCGCACAAGGACGCGCTCGAAGAAAAGGAAAAGCGCCGTCAGATGCGGATCCGCCGCGACGGCTCGGAGAAGGCATGACGAACGAAACCGATGTGAAGTGGATGCGTCGGGCGCTCGAAGTCGCTTCGGGGGCCGAACGCCTCTCGCCACCCAATCCGGCGGTCGGCGCCCTGATCGTTCGGGACGACCGTCTTCTTGCGCAGGGATTCACACAGCGCGCGGGCGGTCCGCACGCCGAGGTGATGGCGCTTCGCGACGCCTTTGAAAAGGGCGTCGACACCGAAGGCGCCACGCTCTACGTGACGCTCGAGCCCTGCTCGCACTACGGGCGTACGCCTCCCTGCGCGCTCGCGGTGCGCGAGGCGCGCTTCGCGCGCGTCGTCATCGGGTCTCGCGATCCGAATCCCCTCGTCTCGGGGCGGGGCATCCGCATTCTCGAAGAGGCGGGGATCCGCGTGGACGGTCCGGTTCTCGAAGAGGAGGCCTTCTGGAAGAACCGCGGCTTCATGACGAGAATGCGCACGGGCCTCCCCTGGGTGCGCCTCAAGACGGCGGCGACGCTCGACGGCCGCACGGCCTTTCCCGACGGCCGTTCGCAGTGGATTACGGGTCCCGCCGCGAGAGAAGACAATTTCCACGCCCGCGGCCGCGCGGGCGCCGTGGTGACGGGCGTGGGCACCGTGCTTGCGGACGATCCGCAAATGACGCCGCGCCTTCCCGATCAGGTCCGCATGCCGCTTCGCGTCGTGCTCGATTCGAATCTTCGCACGCCGCCCGAAGCGAAGCTCTTTCAGGCGCCCGGCGACGTTTTGATCGTCACGCTCTCGAAGGACGCCGAGCGCCGCGCCGCGCTCGAAGCCGCGGGCGCCGAAGTGCTCGAACTCCCCGGAAGCGGGGGCGCGGTCGACCTGCGGGCGCTTCTTGAGGAACTCGCCCGTCGGGACGTGAACGAAGTGCACGTCGAAGCGGGCGCCAGGCTCTCGGGCGCCTTCCTCGAAGCGGGCCTCGTCGACGAAATTCTCCTTTATCAGGCTCCCTGCCTTTTCGGCGAGGGCCTTCCCATTGCGACCCTGCCGCTTCCGGCCGCGCCGGGCGAGGCGCCGCGATGGACCATCGTTTCCACCGATCAGGTCGGCAACGACCTGCGTATTGTTTTGAAAAGAGGACAGTGATGTTTACCGGAATCATTCAAGCCGTCGGCAAAGTTCGCGAACCAGAAAAGCTCGGCAACGGCGTGCGCCTGACGATCCACGCGCCCGATCTCGGACTCGAGGACGTCAAGGTGGGCGACTCGATCGCCGTCAACGGCGCCTGCATGACCGTGATCGAAAAGACCGACACCGACTTCAAGGTGGACGTCTCGGCCGAAAGCCTCTCGAAGACGACGGGCCTCAACACCTTCGGCGAAGTGAACCTTGAAAAGGCCATGCGTCTCGGCGACCGCGTCGACGGCCATCTCGTGAGCGGCCACGTCGACGGCGTGGGCCTCGTCGAATCGATGGAACCCGTCGCCGAATCCTGGCGCCTCGTCATCCGCGCCCCGCGCATGCTCTCTCCGTACCTCGCCTACAAGGGCTCGATCACGGTCAACGGCGTCTCGCTCACGATCAACAAGGTCGAGGACACGGCCATGGACACGCTCGTGACGATCAATCTGATTCCGCACACGGTTCAGGTGACGACGCTCAAGAATCTTCGCGCGCAGAGCGAAGTCAATCTCGAGATCGACACGATCGCCCGCTATGTCGAACGCATGGTGAGCCTGCAGAACGACGAAGACTCCCTCTTCTGAAAGCAGTTTTTTCCCGACTAAGCTACAATTCGGAGTAGTGCGACGAACCCGCCCGACATCGGGCGGGTTCTCTCGCTGAAGCCCTCGGACGCGTTTTTTGCGAAAGACGTCTTCCGGGTGGTCCGGTTTTTCTCATCCGCGCCGATTTGCGCGGTCCACGGAGCTGTATATGAACGAAATTGAAATCCCGCCCGAAGGCGACGATCTGTACATTGCCATCGTGGTCGGCCGTTTCAATGAATATGCCGGTCGCGGTGAACTCGAAGCCTGCCTCGACGAATTGAAGAAGCTCGGTGTGCCCGAGGACAACATCACGGTCATGCGGGTGCCCGGCGCCTTGGAAATTCCGATGGCTCTTTCGATGATCGCCCGCTCGTCTCCCTATGTCGACGCGATGATCGCGCTCGGCGCCGTCATCCGCGGCGAAACCTATCACTTCGAAATCGTTTCGAACGAGTCGGCCCGCGGCATCATGGATCTCCAGCTCAAGACGGGGATTCCCATCGCCAACGGCATTCTCACCTGCGAAACGGACGAACAGGCCGTCGAACGCTTGGAAATCAAGGGCCGCGACTGCGCCCGCTGCGCCGTCGAAATGGCCAACTACAGCCTCGCGTTTCAGGCTCTGCGCGAAGAGCAGGAAGGCGATGACGACGATGACGATGATGACGACGAGGAACGTTGAGCGATGACGGAACGTTCTCCCCGCATGAGCGCCGCGCATTCGAGCCGCCATCTCGCGCGCGTGTTCGCTCTGCTCGGTCTTTATCAGTGGCTCGCCGACCCCGAGCAGGACTACGCCGCCATTGAGGCGCACCTCGCCGGGCTCATCGAAGACGAAGGCGAACAGATCGAAGGCTGCGACATTCGTCCGAGCGATTTCGCCTCGTGCGACCGCTCCTTCTTCCGTACGCTTCTCTCGGGCGTGCTCGACCGCATGACGGAAATCGAGCCGCTCGTCGCGAAGACGGTCGACCGCGATCTCTCGCGCGTCTCGCTCGTCGAGCGCGCCGTGCTCTTCATCGGCGCCTTCGAACTCCTCGCCTGTCCGGAAACGCCCTGGCGCGTCATCCTGAACGAAAGCGTGGAGCTCGCCAAGGAATTCGGCAGCGGTTACCGCTTCACGAACGCCGTGCTCGAGAAAATCGCGCACGAAGTTCGCCCCGCGGAAACGGCCGAATAAGGTCCGCCGCCCGCACTCCTTCAACAAGGCCGCCCGGCACACGTGCCGCGACGGCCTTTTTCCCATTCAGGATCATGTCCCAAGGCGAATTCGATCTGATCGCTCGACACTTCACCTTTCCCGCTTCGATCGGCCGTTGGCCTTCGGAGGGGGTGGGCGACGACTGCGCCCTCATCCGCCTGCCCGAGCGCACGCTCGCCGTGACGACCGACATGATGGCGGTGGGCACGCATTTCCTGCCCGACGTTTCGCCCCGCACGATGGGGAGAAAGGCCCTCGCCGTCAACCTCTCCGACCTTGCGGCGGCCGGTGCCGAGCCCCGCGCCTTCTTCCTTTCCATTTCGCTTCCCCGACGCGACGACGCGTGGCTCGCGGACTTTCGAACGGGGCTCCTCGAAATGGCCGGGCGTTACGGCTGCGCGCTTCTCGGCGGCGACACCGTCAAGGCGCCCGAAGGCGCCCCCGTGTCGCTCTCGATCACGGCCATGGGGGAAATGCCCGCAGGAGAGGGACTTACCCGCGCGGGCGCGCGCGTCGGCGACGACGTGTGGCTCTCCGGTACGACGGGGGACGCCTACGCGGCCCTCATGATCCGCACGAAAGTCTGGCGCGACGAAAAGGGCGTTCTCGCCCGACTCGCCCCCCGCATGGACGATCCGACGCCCCGCGTCGCCGTGGGGCGCGACCTGCGGAGCTTTGCGCACGCGGCCGTCGACGTTTCGGACGGTCTTCTGCAGGATCTCGGACACATTCTCGAGCGAAGCGGCGTGGGCGCCGTCGTGGACTGGGACGCCTGCCCGAAGTCCGAGGCGCTCTGCGCCTTTTCGGAAGAGGAATGCCGCCGCGCCGTCCTCGGCGGGGGCGACGACTATGAACTCCTCTTTTGCGCCGCGCCCGAAGACCGTGCGCGCGTCGAGGCGCTCGCACGCGAAACGAAGGTGCCGCTCACGCGAATCGGACGGATCGTCGAGCGCGGTCTTCGCGTCGCGGACCGCGGGGGAGCGGACATTCCGGTCGGCTCCTTCGGGTTCGATCACTTTGCTTCCTAGGTCATGCTGAAAGAAAAATACGGAAAGAATTCGCCTTCCAAGACGTACCCTCTGACGCTCTCCTTCGCGTTCTCGCACCCGGCCCACATCTGGGCGACCTTCTTCGGCGTGGGACTTCTGCGTCCCGGTCCGGGCACCTGGGGCACGGTGGCGGGCGCGCTCGTCTATGCGCTTTACGCGCCGTGGCTCTCCTTTGCTGGGGAGACCGCGCTTGCGATCGCGGCGCTCGTTCTCGCGCTCTGGGCCTGCGGGCGCACGGCGCGCGACGCGGGGGTGGCCGACCACGGCTCGATCGTGATCGACGAAGTGGTGGCGATGTGGCTCGTCTTGCCCTTCGTGCCGCCCGAACCCCTCTGGTGGGCGGCGGCGATCGTGGTCTTTCGGATTTTCGACGTCTTCAAGTTCTGGCCGATCTGCTGGCTTGACCGCAATCTGAAGGGAGGCTTGGGCGTGATGATGGACGACGTGGCGGCGGCCTTCTTCACGGTGCTCGTCCTCGTTCTCGGCGGGGCGCTCCTCTTCTGAGGTCTTGCGAATCCGAACAAATTTTCCCGCCCGGAGAAAAAGGCCGCAGGCGGCCGAGCCGATACAATGGGCGGATTCGAAGTCGATTCCGGCAAAGCGTGAGACCGGACGACTTTTGCGGTTTTTCCTCACGAATTTTCCGGAGACTACGTCATGCTGTGGTCCAAGGCCCTCTCGGTTCTTTCCGCCGAACTCGGACTGCGGGCGCTCAAGAAAAACGCCGCCGTGGTGACGGCGGAAAGCTGCACGGCGGGCGGCATCGCCAACGCCATTGCGGCGACGCCGGGCGCGAGCGCCTGGTTGAAGGGCGGCTGGGTCACCTATCAGACCTCGCAGAAAATCGATTGGCTCGGCGTGCCCGAAGAGCTGATCGCTTCCGAAGGCGTGGTGAGCGAAGCCGTCGCCGAAGCGATGGCGCGCGGCGCGCTCGCGCGCACGCCCACGGCGAGCCACGCCGTCGCGACGACGGGCGTGGCGGGACCTTCGGGCGGAACCGACGACACGCCCGTCGGCACGGTCTGCATCGCCTGGGCCGACCGTCGTGCGGGCCACATCGTGACGGTGTCGCGCCGCATCCGCGTGCCGGGCTCCCGGGAGGACGTGACCGAGGGCGCCGTGCAGGTGGCCCTGCAGGGACTCTCCGCGTTGCTCGACGGGGAAAATCCCGCGTCCATGTTCTGCGAATTCCGTTCGCGTTGATTCTTACTCTTTCGTATGTCCAGTTCTCTAGATCTTCTCCTTCTTCTCGCCCTCATCCTGCTCAACGGCGTCTTCGCGCTCTCGGAAATCGCGCTTGTGACGAGCCGCAAGGCGCGTCTGAGCGCCATGGAGGAGGACGGCGTTTCGGGGGCCTCCCGGGCGCGCGAACTCAATGAGGAACCCACGCGCGCGCTCTCGACGATTCAGGTCGGCATCACTTCGATCGGCATTCTCTCGGGCATCGTCGGCGAATCGGCGCTTGCCAAGCCCGTGGCGGGCTGGCTCATGGATCTCGGCGTCGCCAAGGAAACGGCGGGGGTCGCGGGGATCGTCCTCGTCGTCGTGCTCGTGACGTATTTCTCGATCGTCCTGGGCGAACTCGTTCCCAAGCGCCTCGGACAGCTCGCGCCCGAACGCCTCGCCTGCCGCGTCGCCGAACCCATTCACACGCTCTCGCGCGTGGCGGCGCCCTTCGTGCGTTTGCTCAGCGTCTCGACCGAGGCCATCCTGAAGCGCATCGGCGGCAACAATGCGGGCGACGCCGCCGTGACGGAAGAGGAAATCCACGCCCTCATCAACGAAGGCGAAGCCTCGGGCGTGATCGAAAAGGTCGAGCGCGAAATGGTCCGCAACGTCTTCCGTCTGGACGACCGTCAGGTGACCTCCCTCATGATTCCCCGCTCCGAGATCGAATGGATTGACCTCGAGGAGGACGAGGCGCTCAACATGGAAAAGATCCGCACGAGCAAGCGCTCGCGCCTGCCCGTGTGCGAAGGAAGCCTCGATCAGGTGAAGGGCATCTGTTCGACCCGCACGCTTTTGCAGCAGATGATGGATAAGGGGCACCCGGACTTTCGCGGCAATCTCGCCCCCGTCGTCTACGTGCCCGAATCCCTCACGGGGATGGAACTTCTGGAAAACTTCCGCAAGAACGACACCCAGATGGCGCTCGTCGTCGACGAATACGGCGACATTCAGGGGCTCGTGACGCCGCGCGACCTGCTCGAAGCGATCGCCGGGGAATTCAAGCCCGAACAGCCCGGAGACGAGTGGGCCAAGGCCCGCGAAGACGGCTCCTTCCTCCTCGACGGGATCATCCCGATTCCGGAAATGAAGGACGCGCTCCTTTTGAAGCACGTTCCGCAGGAAGAGGAAAACCGCTACAGCACGCTCGCGGGGATGCTCATGCTGCTCCTCGGACGTCTGCCGCGCGAGGGCGACGTCGTCGAGTGGGACAACTGGCGCTTTGAAATCGTTGACATGGACGGTCGACGCATCGACAAGGTGATCGTCACGCCCGTGAAGAAACCGCAGACGGAGGAAAAGCATGCATAAGGGAATGGCGGGGGCGATCGGCCTCGTCGTGCTCGCCGCGGCGGGCTTCGGCGGCCTGGCCGCCTGGCAGGGCTCCGAAGTCGACGCCTTTCACGGAAAGACGATTCCGCTCCCCGGAGACGTTTTCGAAGCGAAGGTTTCGACGGAAAAACTCGACTTTCTGCACCGCGGCGTCCTCGTGGAGGTCCGCGCCAAGGGCGCGGGGACGGACATTCCCGCGGTGGCGACCTGGTCGGGCGAAGCTTCCCTCGGGCTCTCGCCCCGTCTTCGCCTCGTTCTCTCGGAAGAGGACAAGCGCGCGGCGGGCCTCGCGGTGGACGACGAACTGACGGTGGGCTTCTCGCCCTTCGGGCGCGAGAAGGACCTGCAGTTGCGGCTGCAAAACCTCAGGGCGACCGAAGCGGACCTTCTCTGCGAGACCGCGGACTACAACCTCACGGTCGACCTCGACCGTTCGGTCGCGCGTCTTGAGGGGACGCCGCTTCGCTGCACGATGCCTGCGGCGAACCTCGTCTTCGAGGCGGGTCCCGTGACGCTCACCTACGACGGTTGGACGGACGACCCCTACGTGGGGCGCCTTGCGACCGAAATCGAGTCGCTTCGCTACGGCGACGAATGGCGCGTCGGTCGGGTGCGCACCCTCTCGAGCACCACCAAGACTGCGGCGCCCGAAGGAAAGGACGGCAAGACGGGCGGCGTTCTTGATACGGTGAACGTCACTTACGGGCAGGCGTTTGAGTGGGAGATGGAAAACGTTTCTTCGGTCTACCTTCCCATCGAAACGAAGCGCTTCGTGATCCGCTCGCACGCCGACAAGATGCCCGCGCGCGTCTTTGACTACCTCATGGCGCTCGCCGTACAGGGCGACTTCGGCGGCGCCGATCCTCTCGAGGCCGTGGCCGTGCTGCAGGACGCCTTCGTGCGGGGCGGCTTCACGGTGGACGTGGACGAAAGCCGCTGGGAGACGAACGTGGGCGAGGCCTCCTTTGCCGGACGGCTCGCCGCGATGAAGACGGACGAAAACGCTCCGATGCAGCTCGGCGCCTTCTCGCTTCTGTGCGACGAAACGCTCCTTAAGACCGTCTCGGGCGCCCAGGGCGAAGCCCTCGTGCGCGACGGCTATCTGAAGAAGTCCGGGGACGGAAAGCTCTCCGCGCAGATCGTCATCGACGAAGAAAAGGTGTCGGTAAACGGCAAGAGAGTCTTCTGACAAAGGACCCGGACCACAGGTTCAGGCCTGTCGATTCCCGGATGCGCAAACGGCCCGCCGACCGAAAGGTCGCGGGCCGTTCTCACAAGGAGGTGCCGCGCAGAATCAGCGGGCCGCGTTGATCGCGTCGCGCGTGGCGATCGCCGCCTTGCGGGCGGCTTCGCGCCAGTCGTCTTCGGCGCTCGCGTAGAGGATGGCGCGGCCCGAATTGATGACCATGCCGTCCTTGCGGGCGGTCACGCCTGCGCGTACGGCGGCGTCGATGTCGCCGCCCTGGGCGCCGATGCCCGGCACGAGAAGCGGCAGATCGGGCGCGATGCGGCGCACGTTGGCGAGTTCGTTCGGGTAGGTGGCGCCCACGACGAGGCCGAGCTCGCCCGAGACGTTCCATTCGGTCGACGCCAGACGGGCGATGCGCTCGTAGATCTTTTCGCCGTTCACTTCCAGCATCTGGAAGTCGTCGCCCCCCTTGTTGGAGGTGCGGCACAGAACGAAGGCGCCGCGGTCGGCGTAGGCGAGATAGGGCTGGATCGTGTCGAAGCCCATGAAGGGGGAGAGCGTCACGCAGTCGGCTTCGTAGCGCTCGAAGGCTTCGCGGGCGTAATGCTCGGCCGTGGAGCCGATGTCGCCGCGCTTGGCGTCGAGAATCACGGGGATGTCGGGGTGGTGCTCGTGAATGTGGCGGATGACCGCTTCGAGCACTTCTTCGCCGCCGTGGCTCGAGGCGAAGTAGGCGATCTGCGGCTTGAAGGCGCACACGAGATCGTGCGTGGCGTCGACGATGCCCGTGCAGAACTTCAGCACGGCTTCGGGGTCGCCCTGCAGTTCCTTCGGGAAGCGCGAGGGATTCGGATCCAACCCCACGCAGAGGAGCGTGTTGTCGTCATGCCAGCGGCGGGAGAGCTTTTCCGTAAATTTCATGGATGTGAGAAGACGCCGCTTCACCCCGCAGGGGAGGGAAAACGACGTCGGAAGCAAAAGTGAAAAAGAGGGGGCTCCCCGTTCGATTTCGGGGAGACGAGTCGAGTCCGCCCATCTTAGCAAATGCCTCTTCGCTGGGCTAGGGAGGCACAAGAAAAGGGCGAAGCCCCCGAAAGGACTTCGCCCCGATGGATGCATCAGCGCTGTCGGCCGATGATTACATCATGCCGGGCATGCCGCCCATCCCGTCCATGCCGGCGGGCATGGGCTTTTCTTCCACGGGAAGGTCGGCCACCATGCAGTCCGTCGTCAGGATGAGCGAGGCGACGGAGGCGGCGTTCTGCAGAGCCGTGCGGGTGACCTTGGTCGGATCGAGCACGCCCATTTCGACCATGTCGCCGTACACGCCCGTCTGAGCGTTGTAGCCGTAGTTGCCTTCGCCGTTGGCGACGTTGTTGACCACGACGCTCGGTTCGTCGCCGGCGTTGGCGACGATCTGGCGCAGCGGTTCTTCCATGGCGCGCAGAACGATGCGGATGCCGGCGTTCTGTTCGTCGTTGTCGCCCGTGATGCCCTTGATGGCCTGCTTGGCGCGGATCAGAGCGACGCCGCCGCCCGGGACGATGCCTTCTTCCACCGCGGCGCGGGTAGCGTGAAGGGCGTCTTCAACGCGGGCCTTCTTTTCCTTCATTTCGACTTCCGTCGCGGCGCCCACCTTGATGAGGGCGACGCCGCCCGCGAGCTTGGCAACGCGTTCCTGAAGCTTTTCACGGTCGTAGTCGGACGTGGCGGCTTCGATCTGCGTGCGGATGTTGCGGACGCGGTTTTCGATGGCTTCGGGGTTGCCGGCGCCGTCGATGATCGTCGTGTTTTCCTTGGAGATTTCGATCTTCTTGGCCGAGCCGAGCTGTTCGAGCGTGGCCTTGTCGAGCGAAAGGCCGACGGTCTGCGAGATCACCGTGCCGCCCGTGAGGATGGCGATGTCTTCGAGCATGGCCGTGCGGCGGTCGCCGAAGCCCGGAGCCTTGACGGCGGCGACCTTGAGGATGCCGCGGATCGAGTTCACGACGAGCGTGGCGAGCGCTTCACCGTCGATGTCTTCGGCGATGATGACGAGCGGACGCGAGGACTTGGCAACCTGTTCGAGCACCGGGAGAAGTTCGCGGATGTTGCTGATCTTCTTGTCGTGCAGGAGAACGTAGGGGTTGTCAAAGACGGCGGCCTGCTTTTCGGGCTGATTGATGAAGTAGGGCGAGAGGTAGCCGCGGTCGAACTGCATGCCTTCGACGACTTCGAGTTCGTTCTTGAGGCTCTTGCCGTCTTCCACCGTGATCACGCCTTCCTTGCCGACCTTGTCCATGGCTTCGGCGATGATGTCGCCGATTTCGTGGTCGGAGTTGGCGGAAATGGCGCCGACCTGGGCGATTTCCTTGTTGGTCGTCGTCGGCTTCGAGATCGTCTTGAGTTCGGCGATAGCGGCGGCGACGGCCTTGTCGATGCCGCGCTTGAGATCCATCGGGTTCATGCCGGCGGCGACGAACTTCATGCCTTCGTCGACGATCGCCTGGGCGAGAACCGTGGCGGTGGTGGTGCCGTCACCGGCGTTGTCGGACGTCTTCGAGGCGACTTCGCGGACCATCGAGGCGCCCATGTTTTCGAACTTGTCCTTGAGTTCGATTTCCTTGGCGACGGAGACGCCGTCCTTCGTGACCGTGGGGCCGCCGAAGGCGCGTTCCAGAACGACGTTGCGGCCCTTCGGACCGAGGGTCACCTTGACGGCGTTGGCGAGAACATTGATGCCGCGCACCATCTTCGAGCGGGCGTCATCACCGAAAAGAACCTGCTTACCAGCCATTTTTTTTCAATCCTTTGCTTTCAATAAAAACGTAACGTGGCAACCGGGGCGGATTATTCGAGAACGCCCATGATGTCTTCCTCGCGCATGACGAGGAATTCCTGGCCGTCGACCTTGACGGTCTGGCCGGAGTACTTGCCGAAGAGCACGCGGTCGCCGACCTTGACGTCCATGGCCACGATGCGGCCGGCTTCATCACGCTTGCCGGGACCGACGGCGATGACTTCGCCCTGATCGGGCTTTTCACCGGCGGAGTCGGGGATCACGATGCCGAACGACGTGGTCGTTTCGGCTTCGAGACGCTTGATGATGACGCGGTCGTGCAACGGACGAATCTGCATTTGAATTTCTCCAATCAAGAGGGACAAGCCGCGTGCGCAAAGCGTCTGCGACTTGTGACAAAGTGTTCGCGGCGAATCCCGAGAGCGGGGGTTGCCTTACTATGTACAGCCTATATGGGGCTGAGGCGGAAAATTTCAAGGGGGCCCTTCAAAAAAAATATCGGGTTCTTCCGCGGCCCGATTTTTTGGGAGACGCACATGTCAAAGAACCGTGCGATTCTGCGCTTCGCCCTGACGGGACTCGTCGCCGCACTCCTCGCGGGTCCGGCGCCGTCGTGGAGCCAAGCGCCCGCACCAGAGGCGGGCGCGAAGGCGAACGCGCTGCCGGCCGAACTGCTCCGCGCCGCGAAGCGCTGGAAAGTCGACCTGAAGGACGTGACGATCGCGGTCCTGCCCGTCGACGACGTGCGCCGCACGGAAAAAGACTCCAACGTGGCGCGCATCCGCCCGGCCCTTCTTCACCGCGCCGACGTGTCCGTCGCCCCCGCCTCGAGCGCCAAGGTCGTCACGACCCTCGTGGCGCTCGAAACCCTCGGCAGCCACTACCGTTGGTACACGGGCTTTTACGCCGACGAGAAGGCCGGCCCCGACGCCAAGGGCGTGTTGCGCTCGCCCCTCTACATCAAGGGCGGCGGCGACCCGAACTTCGTCCTCGAGGCGTTCGACCTCGAACTCACGCGGCTTCGCGAAAAGGGCATCCGCCGCATCGAAGGGGACATCGTGGTCGACCGATCCTTCTTCGACATTCCCGAAACGAACCGCAACGCCTTCGACGGGCGGGGGTCGCGTCCCTACAACCTGCCGCCCGACGCGGCGCTCGTCAACTATCGGAACCTGAGCTTTGAGATGACGCCCGATCCGGAAAAGGGCGTGGCGCAGATCGTGATGCTCCCGCGCCTCGCGGGCGTGACGGCGCCCAAGACGATCGCGCTTCGCAAAAAGGGCGGCTGCGGGGACTGGAAGTCGGCGCTCGGCTACAAGCTCGAGCGGCGCAAGGACGGGACCGTGCGCGTGCGCTTCACGGGGGCGCTTCCCGCCGCCTGCGGCGCGAAGAACTTCAACGTGATCGGCTTTGAGGCGAACGAGTATCTCGAGCGGCTGTTCCGAGGTCTTTGGACGCAAAAGGGCGGCGCCTGGACGGGCCGCGTGAGGGAGGGCGCGGTTCCCGAAAACGCACGGCGCCTTCTCACGCACGTTTCGCCCGACGCGGGCGAAGTCGTGCGGCTCGTCAACAAGTGGTCGAACAATCCGATGGCGCGGCACCTCTTTCTCACGCTCGGCTACGCCGCGGTGGAAAAGGAGGCGCAGGACCAAAAGATCGAAGTCGAGGACGGAAAGCATCACCGCGGCGTTCGGCTTGACGACGCCCGCGGGGTCGTTTTGGCGTGGCTTCGGGACCGGGGAATCGACGCCCGGGGCTTTTACATGGAAAATGGCTCGGGCCTCTCGCGCGAGACGCGCGTGACGGCGCGCCTCATGGCCGAAGTGCTCGCTGCGGGGGCGCAGGGCCCCTACGCTCCCGAATTCATGGCGTCGCTCCCCATCACGGGCGAGGACGGCACGATGGCGAGGCGCAAGGTGGCCGTTTCCTGGGGGCGCATGAAAACGGGTCTTCTGCGCGACGTGCGAAGCATCGCGGGCTATGTGCACGCAAAGAGCGGCAAGCGCTACGCCCTCTATGCGGGCGTGAACGGGAAGGAGAGTCTTCCGGGCGCCCAAGCGTTTCTCGACAACGTGATTCTCTGGACGTACGAACACTGAGATTTGCCTTGCGCACAAGCGAAACGGGCGGTCCCTGAGGGGGCCGCCCGTCTGCGCTTTGGAACAGGTTTATTGCGCCGCCTTGCGGAGCGCCTCGACGACGGTGTCTCCCGTGAGAAGTTCGGGAAGGACCGTCACCTCTCCCGAGGGAGAGTAGACGAGGTAGAGCGGCACGCCCGTGCGGCCGTATCGGGCGAGAACTTCCGAGATGCGTTCGTCGCGGTTCGTCCAGTCGCCTTCGAGCGTAACGAAGTTTCCTTCGTCGAGCGCCTTCGTCACGGCGTCGGTGTTGAGGACCGCCACCTTGTTGGCCTGACAGGTGACGCACCAGGCGGCCGTGAAGTCGACGAAGACCGGACGGCCCGAAGCGAGCGCCGTCTCGACCGCTTCGTCGCTCCAGGGCGCCCAGCGGCCCGAGGTTTCGTGCCGGGCGGTTTCGCTCACGACGCCCGATCCGATCACGAAGACGGAGGCGAGGGCGATGAGCGCCGTTCCGAGCATCAGGACGGGACTAGCGGGCTTGCCCCACTGACGACGGCCGAAGAGCCAGAGGGAGACGCCGAGCGCCGCCACGCCCGCGACGGCGAGGAGGAGGCCCGCGGTCGAAACCTGACGGCTCAGCACCCAGGCGAGCCACAGAAGGGCGAGCGCCATGGGAACGGCCATGATCTTGCGGAAGGTGTCCATCCAGGGACCGGGCTTGGGAAGCCAGGCGGCCCATCCCGGAATGAGACAGAGCAGGAGCCAGGGAAGCGCCATGCCCAAGCCGAGCGCGAGAAAGACGGCGAGCGCCTCGAGCGCGGGCTGCGTCACGGCGAAGCCGAGCGCCGCGCCCATGAAGGGCGCCGTGCAGGGACTCGCCACGATGACGGCGAGCATGCCGGTGAAAAACGAGCTCTGCAGTCCCTTCTTCGGATTTTTCGCCATCGCGACGCCGCCAAGCGACGACCCCGCGGTGAACTCAAAGAGTCCGGCGAGATTGAGCGTGATGGCGGCGAAAAGGAGCATCAAGAGCGCGATGACCCAGGGGGACTGCAGCTGAAAGCCCCAGCCGAGCGCCATGCCTGCGGACCGCAGGGCAAGAAGCGTTCCCGAGAGAAGAAGCATCGTCGTGAGGACGCCTCCCGTGAAGACGAGGCCGTGCGCGAGGAGGGGTTCTCCCTTTTTGGCACCCTCCACGAGCTGCAGGAGCTTGAGGCTCAGCACCGGGAAGACGCAGGGCATGAGGTTCAAAATCAGCCCGCCGAGGAGCGCAAAGGCGACGGCCGTCCAGGCGGTGAGCGAGGGACCCTGCGGCGAATCGGCGCCCGCTTCCGACACCGCCTTCTGAGCGTGGGCGGTTGCGGGGAGCGGCGCCACGGCGCCGCGGGTGACGGGAATCGACACCTCCACGGCCCAGCCGCCCTTGGCGGGACCGCCGTCGGCGATGAGAAGGCCGTCGAGCGTCTCCCGGGGCGCGCCCGCAAAGATGTCGGTGGCGCGCAGGTGGAGTTCGCTCGAGCCGTCCTCGTGGCGGCGCAAAACGGGCTCGACCTTGATGTCCATCGCATCCGCGGCGAGCGGGAAGAAGGTGAGGGGTTCGGCGATCTTGCCGGTCTGCGGGGGCACGTCGATGCGCAGGCGGTTCTCTTCGATCGTCGCCGTCACGTGTTCGTTCGTGACGACTTCGGGAATGAGCCGCTCGGCCGCTTCGATGCGGGTCGCGTTGGGACCGGGATCGGGGCGTACGGCGACGGGCAGGCGGATCGAGGCGCTCGCTTCGCCCGGAACGCAGACGTCCTTGCAGGCAAGGAAGGAAACGTTCACGGTGACGGTCTGCCGCGAACCGAAGGCGGTGGCGCGCGGCACGTCGAGCTGGAAGGGGAAGATCGTCTCTCCGCCGTAGCCGTAGGTGACGAGTCCCGAGGTCAGAAAGCGCTCGGGAAGCGGAAAGGAGGGCGTATGCGCCTGGAGTCCCTTGGGCGTCGTGAAGCTGAACGAGGTGGGCAGGCCCGCTTCGCCCGGCATGCGCCAGTAGGTGTGCCAGCCCGGTTCATGATGAAGAACGACGGCGAGCGTGTTTTTCGCCTGCGGGGTGATCGCCTTGTTCTGGGCGATCAGCTCGACGCGGACGTTGGGGGCCTCCTTGGGGGCGGCCGCCCGGTCGATGGCGTTCAACCATCCCGAGTCCGCCGCCGAGGCGCCGGCGGCGAGAAGCGCTCCCGCCGCCGTCAGAAGGATTTTCCAGGAAGCCATGCGATCACTTGATTTCGCGGAACGTGGCGCGGGCGGCTTCGATCGTGCGCTCGATCACCTCGTCGGTGTGCTGGATCGACACGAAGCCGGCTTCGAAGGTCGAGGGCGCGAAGTAGACGCCGCGCTCGAGCATGCCGTGGAAGAACTGGTTGAAGTGGTTCTGATCGGCCTTCATCACGTCGGCGAAGCCCTTCGGGATGTTTTCAAGGAAGTAGATCCCGAACATGCCGCCCACGCTGTCGCCGCAGAAGGGAACGCCCGCTTCGCGCGCGGCTTCGGTGAGGCCGGCGATGAGCTTCTGCGCCTGGCCGCCGAGCTTTTCATAGAAGCCCGGTTCCTGAATGAGCTTGAGGGTCGCAAGACCGCAGGCGACCGCGACGGGGTTCCCCGAGAGGGTGCCGGCTTGGTAGACGGGGCCGCAGGGGGCGATCTTTTCCATGATGTCGCGGCGTCCGCCGAAGGCTGCCACGGGCATGCCGCCGCCGATCACCTTGCCGAGCATGGTGATGTCGGGGGTGACGCCGAAGAGCGACTGCGCGCCGTGAAGCGCGACGCGGAAGCCCGTCATCACTTCGTCGACGATGAGAAGCGCGCCGTGCTTCGTGCAGAGTTCGCGCATGGTCGAGATGAATTCCTGCGTGCCGCGCACGAGGTTCATGTTCCCCGCGAAGGCTTCGACGATGACGCAGGCGATGTCGTCGCCCCACTTAGCGAAGGCTTCGCGCAGCTGTTCGGGGTTGTTGTATTCGAGAACGATCGTGTGTTCCGTAATCCCGGCGGGCACGCCCGCGGACGAGGGATTGCCGAAGGTGAGAAGGCCCGAACCCGCCTTGACGAGGAGGGAGTCGGAGTGGCCGTGGTAGCACCCTTCAAACTTCACGATCTTGTTGCGGCCCGTATAGCCGCGGGCGAGACGGATGGCGGACATGCCCGCTTCCGTGCCCGAGCTCACGAGGCGGACCTCTTCCATCGAGGGAACGAGCTTGCGGATTTCTTCGGCGATGACGACTTCGCCTTCGGTGGCGGCGCCGAACGAAATGCCGCGGTCGACGGCTTCATGGAGGGCCGCCGTGACGCGGTCGTCGTTGTGGCCGAGGATCATCGGACCCCAGGAGAGGACGTAGTCGATGTACTGCTTGTCGTCGATGTCCCACATGTAGGGGCCCTTGGCGCGGCGGATGAAGCGGGGGGCGCCGCCCACGGAACGGAATGCGCGGACGGGGGAATTCACGCCGCCGGGAATGACTTCGCGGGCACGGTCAAAAAGTGCTTCATTGCGATCCATCGTAGAGTCTCCAAATTCGGAAGGTCGGAAGTCGCGGATGGGGGACTTCCTGGGACAAAAACATAAGAATGAACGAGATTGTAGCCGTCCGACGCTGAAGATCCCATTAAAAGGCGCCGCGGACGATACAAGAAAGGCGCCCGGCCGGGAGGGCGGGGCGCCTTTCGAAGGGTTTTCGAATCGTCCTCAGAAGGCAAGACCGACGGAGAGGGCGAAGTCGACGGGCATCGCGCGGATGGCGTAGTCGTCGTGGCGGTCTTCCGCGACGCCGGTGAAGCGCGCGAAGGACGTCGTCATCGAGGCGTCGATGAAGAGGTTGTCCGTCACGGCGTAGGTGGCGCCCATCGAGAGAACCGGGTGGATGCTGTCGTCATCGTCGCCCCGGGAATTCTCGGCGCGCGAATAGCCGATGCCGCCGCCCGCATAGAAGCGGAAGCTGTCAAAGGCGTCGATGTTGTACTGGATCTGCAAAGCAAGCATCTCGATGTCGAGATCGTATTCGCCCGGACCCGCCGCGCGCGTGACCGCGTGGGTCGACTTGCGGTAGGAGAGGTCCGTCGCCCAGCTGCGGCCCGAGTAGTGGCGCCAGCCCACGTGCCAGGACGTGTCGCTGTCGACGCGCGAGGGCGAGTGCTCCTCGCCGTTGTCGGTGCGGGTGAAGCCGTAGCCGCCGTATACGAAGTCGGTGTTCTTCGCCCAGGGGTTCGTCGCGGGGAGCGGCATCTTGCGGCTCTGGACGTCGTCGAACGTGAACGAGCTGTAAAAGAAGAAGACGTTCGTGAACGGAATGAAGGTGCCGTAGAAGCTGAACCAGTCGTTGCCGATCTTGGCGACGGGCAGCGGCAGCGGCGCCGGCAGGTAGTAGTAGTCGCCGCGGACCGTGATCCCGGCGAGGTAGCCCGCGCCGTAGTGCCAACCCGTGTTGAGAATCGGATAGCGGGCCACCCAGGAGTAGCCGACCATCGGTTCGATGCGGTAGTTGGAGTCGACGAAGTTCACGAGGAAGAACATGCGTTCGTTTCCGCGCTCGTCAATCACCTGACGGGCGAGCCCCATGCCGAAGGGGTAGCCGTTTTCCTGGTCCTTGTTGTCCCACTCCCAACGGGGATGATTGGTGTAGGTGGGCAGCACGAGAAGCGTCCGGCCCTCTTCCATGATGTACTCGGAGCCGCGCTTCGTGTCTTCCCAGAAGCCGTCCCAAGACCCGTCGCGTTCGGCGGAGGAACGGGCGAGGCCGGCGGGCGTCGTGTCGACGACGGCCGAGAAAACGTCCGAAAGAGTGCCGGCCGAAGCCGAGCCGAGAAGGGCGGCGCAGCCCAGAGCTGCCAGTGCGGAACGCACGGTGGCGTGTTGCATGATGGTCTCCGAAAGAGAAATTCTGTGTTGTGTACGGGAAACGGGACATTTTCCCACAACCGTGCGCCGTCGTTCGTGACAAGATCGCAGAAAAATTGCAAATTTCCCCCGACCCGCTCAAAAATCCTGTAGAGTTCCCTCCTTGCGTGAAAGGCGAGCGGACGATCGTCGGCGGGCAACCGCGGGAGGAAAGTCCGGACTCCGCAGGGCGCCGTAGCAGGTAACACCTGTCCGCCGCGAGGCGCGGATTAGAGCAACAGAGACGAGCCGACTTCGGGTCGGGTGAAACGGGCAATCTCTACGGGGAGCAACATCAAATAGGCGGCCAACGGATCGGCCCGATCCGGCCGCGGGTAGATGGCTTGAGGCGTTGCGCGAGCAACGTCCTAGATGAATGATCGTCACCCGGGCTTTCCCGGGAACATAATCCGGCTTACAGCTCGGCTTTTGCGCTTGGTTTTCTTACGAAACGCACCGCTCATCCGAAAGGACGGTGCGTTTTGCTTTGTCGGCGCCGGGAAAATCGCTACACTCTCTCTTCGTCGTTACGCGCCGCGAAGGCGCGCTCACCCATTACGAACTGAGAGGACTCCATGGGCATTTTGGACAACATCATGAAGCCCCGCGCCGTCGCCGTGATCGGCGCCTCCACGCGCGCGCACACCATCGGATCGGACCTGATGAAGCGTCTGACCGAGTACGGCTTCCGGGGAGAAATCTATCCGGTCAATCCCAAGGGCGGCGTCATTGAAGGGCGCACGGTGTACCGTTCGGTCGGCGAAATTCCGGGCGACGTGGATCTCGCGATCGTCGTCGTCAACCGCAACTTCGTTCTCTCCACCGTCGACGAATGCCACGCCAAGGGCATCCGGGGCCTGTGCATCATCACGGCGGGCTTCAAGGAAACCGGCGCCGAAGGGGCGGCCCTCGAAAAGGAACTCCTCGAGCGCATCCGCCGCTACGGCATGCGCGCGGTGGGCCCCAACTGCCTCGGCGTCGTCAACACGCATCCCGACGTTCGTCTGGACGGGTGCTTCGCCGAAAGCCTCCCCGAGCGCGGCGGCATCGGCTTCGTTTCCCAGTCGGGGGCGCTCGGCGGCGGCATCCTCAACATCCTCAAGGACCTCAACCTCGGCTTTTCGCAGTTCATCTCGATCGGCAATCAGGCGGACGTCAACGCCGAAACGGCGCTCGAATACTGGGAGGATGAAGAGGACGTCAAGCAGATCCTCCTCTACATGGAGTCGATTCAGAATCCGGCGAACTTCCGTCGCCTTGCGAGCCGCATCTCGAAGAAAAAGCCCGTCCTCGCCCTGAAGGCCGGGCGTTCCGCCGCGGGTGCGAGCGCCGCTTCCTCCCACACGGGGTCGCTCGCCGGCGCCGACAAGGCGGCCGACGCGCTCCTTCGCCAGTCGGGCGTCATCCGCGAATTCTCGCTTCAGAAGCTCTTCGCCACGGCCAAGGTCTTCGCCACGAGCCCGATTCCGAAGGGCGACCGCGTGGCGATCATCACGAATTCCGGCGGCCCCGGCATCATGGCGACCGACGCCGTGTGCGAGTACGGCATGAAGATGGCGCTGCTCTCCGACGAGACGAAGGCGAAGCTGCGTTCCTTCCTGCCCGCCGCCGCCTCCGTGAAGAACCCCGTCGACATGATCGCCTCGGCTCCGATCGAGCACTACAAGCAGACGCTCGAAACCGTGATCGCCGACGAAGGCGTCGACATGGTGATGGTGATCTACCTTCCCTTCCTCGGCCTCAAGGACACGGACGTTGCCGACGCGCTCATGGAAATCAAGGCGCGTCACCCCGAAAAGCCCGTCGTGGGCGTCTTCATGACGAAGAACGACTTCTTCTCGAACCTCTCGGAAAAGAAGGTCAACATGCCCTTCTTCATGTACGCCGAAGAGGCGGCCGACGGTCTCATGCGCCTCAATCAGCAGCGCCTCTGGGAGAGCCGTCCCGAAGGGGTCGTGCCGAGTTTCTCCGTCGACCGCGCGCGCGTCGACGCGATCTTCGCCGCGGCGCGCTCGGAAGGACGCCTTGAGCTCACGACCCGCGAGAGCATCGACGTGCTCGAAGCCTACGGCGTCCGCGTGTGCGGCGCGGCCTTCGCGAAGACGGAGGACGAAGCCGTGGCGGCGGCCGACCGCATCGGCTACCCCGTCGTCATGAAGATGACTTCGAAGACCACTTCGCACAAGACCGACGTGGGCGGCGTGCGCGTCAACATCACCGACGCCGAAATGCTGCGCCGCGAATACCGCGACCTCGTCGCCCGACTCGAGGAAAAGGGACTCCTCGAGGGTCTCGAAGGCGTGCTGATTCAGGAAATGGTCAAGGGGTCGCGCGAGATGGTCTGCGGCGTCGCCACCGATCCGCAGTACGGTCCGCTTCTCATGTTCGGCCTCGGCGGCGTCTTCGTCGAAGTGCTCAAGGACGTGATCTTCCGCGTCGCGCCTCTCACGGATCAGGACGCCTCCGAAATGGTCCGTTCGATCCGCTCGTACGCGCTTCTCGAAGGCGCCCGCGGGACGACGCCCGCGCAGATCGACCGCATCGAAGAGACGCTTCTGCGCCTCTCGCAGCTCGTGGCCGACTACCCCGAAGTGGTCGAACTCGACATCAATCCCCTGATCGTCTCGGACCGCACGGGCGAGCCCGTGGCCGTGGACGGCCGCATCCGCCTCGACCGCTGAGGCAAGGGAACGCCGCAGAAGGGAGTCGCCGGAGGGATCCGCGGCTCCCTTTTTATCCTTTCGGACCCCGTAACGAGCTGCAAAAAATCCCGGCTTTTTCTTGACCCCGAAGAGCGCTCTGAGTAAAGTGCTCAGGATCTGGTGGGAAAAAGTGGGATGAGCGGCCTCTCATCGAGTCGGAAGACGTTCCGATTCTCCCGCCGAACGTTACGGGGACCATCGAAAGTGTTTCAAGGGACTTCGCTTCTGAAGCTTGACGTCAAGGGACGGCTCAGCATGCCCTCGCGGCATCGCGAGACCTTGGCCGAAAACGAAGAGGCGGGGCTCGTCTTCACCCGTCACCCCGACGGGTGTCTTCTTCTCTATCCCGAATCCGTCTGGTCGCGCAAACGCGATGAACTCGCACGCCTGCCTTTTTCCGCGCGCGCTCTGCAGCGTCTCGTGCTCGGCAGCGCCGAAAGCGTAACCTTCGACAAGGCGGGACGACTGCTCGTTCCGACATCTCTGCGCGAATTGGCGGGACTCGATCGCGACGTCGTTCTTTTGGGACTCGGTGAACACTTCGAACTCTGGGACCGCGCGCGTTGGCAGAAAGCCGAAGAAGACGCCGCGGCCGCGGGCGCTTGCGCGGCCGATTTCGTTTTTTGATCCGCCGCCTTTTCGGAGAACCCCGTGACCTTCGTTCATTTGTCCGTATTGGGAGAAGAATCCCCGGAAGCCCTCGTAGGTAATCCTTCTGGGCTTTACGTCGACGGCACTTTCGGCCGCGGCGGACATGCGCGCCGCATCCTCTCGAAGCTCTCCGACGACGGACGGCTGATCGCGTTTGACCGCGACCCCGAAGCCGTCCGGGCCGCGGCGGACATTACGGATCCCCGTTTCACGATCGTGCACGCGCCCTTCTCGACGATGCGCGAAGCCCTCGCCGAGCGCGGCGTCACGGCGGTCGACGGGATTTTCCTCGACATCGGCGTCTCTTCGCCGCAGATCGACGACGCCGAACGGGGCTTCAGCTTCCGCTTCGACGGGCCTCTCGACATGCGCATGGACACGACGACGGGCCCCACGGCCGCGGAGTGGCTCGAAACCCGCTCGGAAGAAGACATCGCCCGGGTTCTCAAGGTCTACGGCGAAGAGCGCTTCGCCCGCGCCATCGCGCGCCGCATCGTCGAGCGCCGCGCCACGGCCCCCGTGCGCACCACCAAGGAGCTTGCCGATCTCGTCGCGTCCGTCGTGCCGCGAAACCGCAAGGACGCCAATCAGCATCCCGCCACGCGGACCTTTCAGGCCGTGCGGATCGCCGTAAACGGGGAATTGGACGAACTGCGCGCGGCGCTTTGCGCCGCGGGCGCCCTCCTCAAGCCCGAGGGGCGTCTCGCCGTCATCACGTTTCATTCGCTCGAAGACCGCATCGTGAAGCATTTCTTCGACGAAGCGTCGCACCCCGAGAAGAAACTCGATCCGAGACTGCCGATCCGCGCCGAAGATCTCCCGCAGCCCACCTTCGTCGACATCCGCCGCATTCGCCCGAGCGAAGAGGAGTGCAGCGCGAATCCCCGCGCGCGCTCCGCGATCCTGCGCGTCGGCACGCGTACGGCCCAACCCTGGTCGGAGACGACGCCGTGAACGGAAAGGAGCGCGAAAAAGTGCTGTTCATCCTCTCGATCGTGACGGGGATTGCGCTCCTTGCGGGGAGCGTGATGCTCGTCAACGAACGCTATCGGATGCGCCAGCTCTTTGTCGAACACGAACGCGCTATCGACGTGGAGCGCCGTCTGAAGGACGATCAGGCGGAGCTTCTCATGCGCGTGCGCCGCGCGTCGCTTCCGAGCCGCATCTCCGACTCGGCCGCCGCCTTCGGGCTCGTGCCCGTGGACGGCGCGCACACCGTAATTCTCGAGGGCGCCGAAGGAAAGAAGGCCGACGCGCCCGCTGAGGCATCGCGCGAAGAGGCGAAGCGATGAAGATCTTTTCGTGCATCCGCCGCTTTTTCCTCACGCTTCTCTCGCGTGACCGCGAGAGAAGAGAAGCGCGCCCGCGCGATGAGAGCAGTCCGCTCATCGTCGTCCGCATTCCGCCCGCCCGCACCTACGTGGCGTTCTTCCTCATCGTGGCGGGCTTTTTGGGCCTGGCCGTGCGCGCCTTTTATCTGCAGGTCCTCAACACGGACTTTCTGCAGCGCCAGGGGGAATACCGATACGCCCGCACGGTGTCGCTCGCGAGCACGCGCGGCGAAATCCTCGACCGCAACGGCGTCGTCCTCGCTTCGAGCCTGCCGGTGCGCAACATCTGGGCCGACCCCGCCTTCACGCTCAAGGCCGACAAGAAGGATCTGCAGACGCTCGCCAAGACGCTCGGCATGTCGTACTCGTCGCTTCGCCGCAAACTCGAGCATCCGTCCTCTCCGCATTTCGTGTATCTCGCGCGCCGCGAAAGCGTCTCGACCGCGGAAACCGTGCGCAAGCTCGGCATTCCCGGCATCGGCATCACGCCCGAAGTGCGGCGCTTTTATCCCGACGGTCCCGTGCTCGCGCACATCGTGGGCTTCACCGACGCCGAAAACCACGGTCAGGAAGGCGTGGAACTCGCCATGGACCGCACGCTGCGCGGGGAAGAGGGCGTGCGCCGCGTGATCCGCGACCGCTTCGGACGCGTGGTCGACGACGTCTGGGCGGTCGAAGCCCGTCCGGGACAAAACGTCCAGCTTTCCATCGACTCGCGCATTCAGTTCATCGCCTACGACGCCCTCAACGCGGCCGTCCGGAACGCCGAAGCGAAGGCGGGGGCGGTGATCGTCGCGGACGTTCGTACGGGCGAGATTCTCGCGCTCGTGAATTCCCCCGCCTACGATCCGAACGACAAGGCGGGGATCAAGTTCGACCTCGTTCGCAACCGCTCGATCACCGACCAGTTCGAGCCGGGCTCGACCATGAAGCCCTTTGCGATCGCCAAGGCGCTCGACATGGGGATCGTCACGCCGATGACGACGATTCAGACGGCCCCGGGAAAACTCACGATCGGCGACCGCACGATCGGGGACATTCACGACTACGGACTGCTCACCGTGGCGGAGATCGTGGCGCGAAGCTCCAACATCGGCACCGTCAAGATCGCCCTCGAAATCGCGCCGCAGGTCTTGGGGGACCTCTATTCCAAACTCGGCTTCGGCCGACCCGTGTCGATCGGCTTTCCCGGCGCCACGGCCGGACGGCTTCGTCCCGCCAAGACCTGGCGCCCGATCGAGCAGGCGACGATTTCCTACGGCCACGGCGTGACGGTTTCGCTCGTGCAGCTCGTGCGCGCCTACACGGCGATCGCGCGCGACGGCGACGTGATCGACCTCACGCTCTACAAGCGTCCCGAAGGGGAGGTCGTCAAGGGCGAGCCCGTCTTCAAGCCCGAAACGGCGCGAAGCATCCGGGCCATGATGATGAATACGGTGCGCCGCGGCGGCACGGCCTCGATCGTGAAGGTCGCGGGCTATACGGTGGCCGGGAAGACCGGCACCGCGAACAAGGTGAAGAACGGCCGCTACGTCGACGACACCGTGGCGAGTTTCGTCGGGATCATTCCCGCGACGCGTCCGCGCTTCGTGATCGCCGTCATGATTGACGAGCCCAAGCGCGGAATGCATTACGGCGGCAAGGCTGCGGGCCCCGTCTTCAACGAGGTGGCCGCGGGGGCGCTGCGCACGATGATGGTGAGTCCCGACTTTGACGTGGCCGCGCAGGAGGCCCTCAAGGAGCAAAAGCGCGGCGCACGGGGCTGAAACGGTTGAACGGGTGCGTCCCTCGGGACGCGCCCACTGGATGAAACAGGAAAGGAGAGCGTGCGCCTTCCCCGGCCGAACGGCCGAAGGGGGCGCACCGGCAGTTATGACGAACGAAGAAGTGGTGGCGTGGTTGCGCCGCCTTGTGCACGAGGGATCCCACCTGCGGGTGGACAGCCGTCTCGTCGAACCCGGCGACGTCTTTGTGGCGCTTCCGGGACGAACGAGCGACGGGCGCCATTTCATCCGCGTCGCCGAGGCGCGGGGCGCCGCCGGGGCGATCTACGAGGCCCGCGAAAACGAAGCGGCTCCGGAACACCACCCGATGCCGACCCTGCCGGTTCCGAAGCTCTCGGAGCGGGCCGGGGAAATCGCCGCGCTCTTCTACGGCAAACCCGCCGAGTCGATGCTCGGCGTCGCCGTGACGGGCACGAACGGAAAAACCACGACGAGCCACTGGTGCGCGCAGCTTCTGAGCGCGCTCGGGCGCCCCTGCGCCGCCGTCGGGACGATCGGCACCTTCCTTGCGGGCGAGCGTTTTCCTTCGCCCGGCCTCACCACGCCCGACGCGGTGAGTCTCGAAGGACTCCTTTTTGATCTGAAGGCGCACGGGGCGCAGGCCTTCGCCGTCGAAGCGAGTTCGATCGGACTCGTTCAGGGGCGTCTCTCGGGCGCCGCGGTCCGCATCGGCGTCTTCACGAACCTCACGCGAGACCATCTCGACTATCACGGCTCCATGCAGGCCTACGAGGAGGCCAAGCGCCTGCTCTTTACCCGTCCCGAACTCGAGGACGCCGTCCTCAACGCGGACGATCCCGCGGCCGAGGCCATGGCCGAAACCGCCCGCGCGCACGGCGTGCGGGTGTGGGCGACGAGCCTTCGGGGCGAGCCCGCCTGGGCGCACGAACGCTACGTCGGCGCCGAAGACGTCCGCGCGGTGCCGCACGGCATGCGCTTTACGCTCGTGACCGACGAAGGGCGCTTCGACGTGGAAATTCCTCTCGCGGGGGACTTCAACGTGGCGAATCTTCTGGGCGTCGTCGCCGTGCTGCGCGCGGCGGGATACGCCGCGGACGACTTTCTGCCGCATCTTTCGTCGCTTCGCGCGCCGGAAGGGCGCATGCAGATGCTTCGCGCCGAAGGCGCTCCGCTTGCCGTCGTCGACTACGCCCATACGCCCGACGCCCTCGTGAAGGCGCTCGCGAATCTGCGCCCCATCGCCAAGGTGCGCGGCGGCCGTCTCTGGGTCGTGTTCGGCTGCGGGGGTGACCGCGACGCGGGTAAGCGCCCCCTGATGGCGGCGGCCGCAGAAGCCGAGGCCGACCGCGTCGTCGTCACAAGCGACAATCCCCGCACCGAGTCGCCCGAAGCGATTCTCCGCGACATCACCGCGGGCTTTCACAGTGCGCCCGCCCTCGTGGAGGAGGACCGCCGCAAGGCGATTCACGAGACGATCCTCGCGGCCGCGCCCGAAGACGTCGTGCTCGTCGCGGGGAAGGGCCACGAGGACTATCAGGAAATCAACGGCGTGCGCCATCCCTTCTCCGACGCGGAAGTCGTTCGGGAAGTGTTTGTGGAGCGCCGCACGCGTCAACTCCGGGGAGATCGGTCATGAATTGGGAGTGCCGCAGAAAAACCGAAGCCGCGCTCAAGGCGGCGGGCGGGGACTGGCAGAAACTCCTCGCGTCCGCGTCGCTGGTGACGGACTCCCGTCGGGTCACGCCGGGGGCCGTCTTCGTCGCCCTGCAGGGCGAACGCTTTGACGCGCACGACTTTTTGGCCGCCGTGCGCGAGGCGGGCGCCGTCGCAGCCGTCGTCGAGCGCGAAGCGCCCGTCGACATGCCGCAGCTCGTCGTTCCCGACACGCGTTGGGCGTACATGCTGCTCGCGGCCGAGCGCCGCCGCAGGTTCGAAGGTCCCGTGCTCGCGGTGGTCGGAAGCAACGGCAAGACCACGACCACGCAGATGCTCGCCGCCATTCTGAAGGAAGCCCTGGGCGAGGCCTTCTGGGCGACGAAGGGAAACTTCAACAACGAACTCGGCGTTTCGCACACGATTCTTTCGATGAAGGCGGGCGACCGCATGGGGCTCGTCGAAGCCGGGATGAATCATCCGGGCGAAATGGCGCAGCTCGCCGACATGGTGCGCCCCGACGTGGTGCTCGTCACCAACGCGCAGCGCGAACATCAGGAATTTCTCGCGACCGTCGAGGCGACGGCCTATGAAAACGGCTTCATGATCGCGGGCGCCGCCAAGGGCGCCCGGGTCGCCGTCCCCGCCGACGACGTCTGCGCGGGGATTTGGGAGGCGATGTGCGTCGCTTCCGGAAAGGAGGCCTGGCTCTATACGATCCGTCCCGACGGGCGCGGCGTCGTGCGGGGAAGTTTTGAGTCGGGCGTTCTCACGCTCGAAACCCCCGCGGGCACCTGCGAAGTGAAGCTTCGCATTCAGGGCGAGCACAACGTGCACAACGCAACGGGCGCGGCATGCGCCGCGGTCGCGGCAGGTCTGCCGCTCGAGGCGGTGCGCCGGGGGCTCGAAGCCTTCGAGGCGCTCCCGGGACGGGGCGCCCGAACGACGTTCGGCGCCTTCACGCTCGTCGACGACGCGTACAATGCGAATCCCGACAGTGTGCGCGCGTCGATGCGCATGACGGCCGAGGCGCCGGGGCCGAGGATCTTTGTCCTCGGCGCGATGGGGGAAATCGGTGCGCAGAGCGCCCGCTTTCACCGGGAAATGGGCGAATGGGCCCGCAGCTGCGGTCTCGACGAACTCTGGACCGTGGGCGAAGAGCCCCGTCTTGCGGCCGAAGCCTTCGGCGAGGGCGCGCGGACCTTCTCGGACTGCGGGGAACTCATCGCAAAACTTCAGGAAATTCTCCCCGCCGCCGGGACGCTGACCGTCAAGGCCAGCCATTCGGCGGGCCTCGAGCGCGTCGTGCGCGCGATCGAGGCCTGCAAGCGGGAAACTTCGGGTCAATAAGAACAACACGGCTCCATCATGCTTTTGGAACTTTTTCGTCACTGGTCGGAATCCGTTTCGGGATTCTCCGTTTTCAACTACCTGACGCTTCGCGCGTTGCTCGCCGCGCTCACGGCGCTCTTCATCGGCTTCGCCGCGGGGCCGGCCGTGATCCGCAAGCTTCGCGCCATGCACTTCGGACAGGCCGTTCGCACGGACGGACCAAAGTCGCACCTCGTCAAGGACGGCACACCCACGATGGGGGGCGCCCTCATGCTCGTGGGGATCGGCGTCTCGACGCTTCTCTGGGCGGATCTTACGAACCGCTTCGTCTGGGTCACGCTCTTCGTGACGATGGGCTACGGGCTCGTCGGCTGGATTGACGACTACCGCAAGGTTGTGCACCACAATCCCAAGGGGATGAGCGCGCGCGAGAAGTTCGGCTGGCAGTCGCTCATCGCCGTCGTGGCGGGCGTGTACCTCGTCTTCGCGCTCGCCGTGACGCCGGGCTCGACGATGGCCGAAGCCTGGCAGACCTGGCGCGCCGCGGGAATGCCGCTCGAAGTCTCGGAGAACCTCCATCTTCTCATTCCCTTCTTCAAGGACATCGCGCTTCCCTTCGGGCTCATCGGCTTTCTGATCTTCACCTTCATCGTGATCGTGGGTTCGAGCAACGCCGTGAACCTGACGGACGGTCTCGACGGCCTGGCGATTCTTCCCTCGGTTCTCGTCGGCTCGGCGCTCGGGATCTTCGCCTACGTCGTGGGACGTCCCGACTTCTCTTCCTATCTGCTCTTTCCCTACATCCCGGGCGCGGGCGAACTCGTCGTCATCTGCGGGGCGCTTGCCGGGGCGGGCCTCGCCTTCCTCTGGTTCAACGCGCATCCGGCGCAGGTCTTCATGGGCGACGTCGGCGCCCTCGCTCTCGGCGGCTGCCTCGGAACGGTCGCCGTCATCACGCGTCAGGAAATCGTCCTCGCCATCATGGGCGGGATCTTCGTCGTGGAAACGCTCTCGGTCATGATCCAGACGGTGTACTTCCGTCTCTCGCACGGCAAGCGCGTTTTCCTGATGGCGCCCATCCATCATCACTTCGAACTGAAGGGATGGAAGGAAACGCAGGTCGTGACGCGCTTTTGGATCATCACCTTCATTTTGGTTCTCATCGGACTTTCCACTCTGAAGATCCGCTAAGGAGAGCATCGTGCCGCAACTCACCGATTTATGGACGGGCCAGAGGGCCGTGGTTTTGGGAATGGGCGCTTCGGGCGTCGCCGCCGCACGTCATCTCGCGCGCGAGGGGGCGCATCTCACCGTGGCCGACACGCGCGAGACGCCCGCCGCGCTTGCGACGCTTCGCACGGAGCTCCCCGGGGTCCGCTTCGTGACGGGGGGCTTTGCGCCCGAACTCGCTGACGACTGCGACGTGCTCGTCCTCTCGCCGGGACTCTCGCCCGACTTCGGCGCGGCCGCGCCCGTCGTGGCGCGCGCCCGCGCGCGCGGCATTCCCGTGATCGGGGAGATAGAACTCTTCGCGAGGCTTCTCGCGGCGCTCGGCGAGAGCCGGGGCTACCGTCCCAAGGTGGTCGGCATTACCGGGACGAACGGCAAGACGACCACGACGGTCCTCACGACCGAAATGCTCAAGGCGTCGGGCTTCTCCGCCGTCGCGGCGGGGAACATCGGACTCAACGCCCTGTCGGCCCTGGAGCGCGCGGCTGACGAAGGAACGCTTCCGGACGCCTGGGTGCTCGAGCTCTCGAGCTTTCAGCTCGAGACGACGGCCTCGCTCTCGCTTGACGGTGCGGCGCTGCTCAACGTCACGGAAGACCACATCGACTGGCACGGCTCGATGGCGCGCTACCGCGCGGCCAAGGAGCGCATTTTCCGCTCGGCGCGCGTGCGCGTGCTCGCGCGCGGCGACGACGCCGTGCCGCGCCTTCTGCGAGAAGGCGACATGACGTTCGGTGAAGACTCTCCCGAGCGCGAGGGCGACTACGGCCTCGCCGGAAACGAACTCGTGCGCCGGGAAGCGGGCCGTCTCGCGCCGCTTCTCTCGGAATCGGACCTTCTTCTTCGCGGCCGGCACAATTCGCTCAACGTCCTCGCGGCGCTCGCCCTCGTGCGCGCGGCCGGGGGCGACGAAGAGGCGGCTCTGCGCTGGGTGCGGAGCTACCGGGGCGAAGCGCACCGCGTGGAATTCGTCTTCTCTTCAGAGGGCGTCGACGTCGTCGACGACTCCAAGGGAACGAACGTGGGCGCCGTCGTCGCGGCGGTCGAAGGCCTCGGCAAGCAGGGAAAGCGCCTCTACCTCCTGATGGGGGGAGACGGCAAGGGACAGGATTTCTCGCCGCTGTGCGAACCGCTTCGTTCGCACGCCGCGTTCGTCGCGCTCATCGGAAAGGACCGCGAAAAGATTCGTGCGGCGCTCGCGGACGCGGTGCCCTCGGAAAATTTCGAAACGCTCGAGGAAGCGGTCGACGCGCTCTGGGCGCGCGCCGTGAAGACGGGCGGCGTTTTGCTGCTCTCGCCCGCCTGCGCTTCCTGGGACATGTTCCGTGACTACGCCGAGCGCAGCGCCCGCTTCATCGCCGCCGCGCGCCGCGCGGCCGGAGGCGTTTGATGGCGCGTACGAATCCCTCCGCTTCGCGTGAAAAGATGGAGCGCGCCCGACTGACGCTCCTTCACGAGCCCGTCGGCATCAACACCGGGCTCCTCACGGTCATTCTGGTGCTCCTGGCAATCGGGTGCGTGGCCATTTATTCGGCCACGATCGCCCAGGGGGACAATCCGCGTTCGGACTTCTCCGCCTACCACTTCATCGTGCGCCACGTGATCTTCGTGCTTGCGGGCGGGTTCGCCGCCTGGGTGGTCTACCGCATTCCGCTCGGATTCTGGGAGCGCGTGGCGCCCTGGCTTCTCATCCTCGCGGTCGTCCTGCTCGCGGCCGTTCTCGTGCCGGGTGTCGGGCGGCGCATCAACGGGGCGACGCGGTGGATTCCCCTGGGGCCCGTGCAGATTCAAGTGTGTGAAATCGTAAAGCTCGCCGTGCTCCTCGGGACGGCCTCCTTTACGGTCAGGCGGCAGGACTTCATGCATTCGACGACGAAGGGATTCCTGCCGATGGCGCTCTACATGGCGGTCGTGGCGGTGCTCGTGATGCAGCAGCCCGACCTGGGGTCGCTCGTCGTCATCGTGGCGATCTTTTTGGGGACGCTCTTCATCGGAGGCCTCTCGCTCTACATCTTCGCGGCGGTGCTCACCGTCGTGATCCTGGTGGTGGGATGGATCGTGTGGGACACGCCCTGGCGCATGAGCCGCGTGCTCGCCTTCATGGAGCCGTGGTCCGAGGAGCACGTCCTCAACACGGCGTATCAGCTCTCGCACTCGCTCATCGCCTTCGGGCGCGGAGAGCTTTTCGGGGTGGGACTCGGCGGGTCCGTGGAAAAACTTGCTTACCTCCCCGAACCCCACACCGACTTTATTATGGCGGTATGGGCCGAGGAAACCGGTTTTGCCGGCGTCCTCGTCGTCCTTTTTCTTTTTTACTGGCTGATTCGCCACGCCTTTGAAATCGGGCGGCAGGCCATCAAGCTGGAACGGTATTTCGCGGGCCTGCTCGCACAGGGAATCGGCATTTGGTTCGGCGTGCAGGTCTTCATCAACATCGGCGTCGCCTCGGGGGCGCTTCCGACGAAGGGGCTCACTTTGCCCTTCGTGAGCTACGGCGGCTCGGCCGTCGTGACGAGTCTCCTTGCGATGGGGCTTTTGATGCGCGTCGATTTTGAAAACAGAATTCACATGCGTGGAGGTCAGGTGTGAGTACGGAACGACATCTCGTCATCGCTGCGGCGGGGACGGGCGGACACGTGATGCCGGGGCTCGCCGTGGCGGCCGTCATGAGATCGCGCGGCTGGCGCGTCTCCTGGATCGGCACGACGACGGGGATGGAAGCGTCCCTCGTCGAAAAGCACGGCATTGATTTTTACGCCCTGAACTTTCAGGGCGTGCGCGGGCGCGGCCTCGTCGGGGCCGTCAAGGGCGGCGTGAAGCTGCTCTCTAGCGGATTCGAAGCGAGACGTGTTCTCGGAGAACTCAAGCCCGACGCGGTCTTCTCGACGGGCGGCTACGTGGCCGTTCCCGTGGGCTACGCCGCCAAGACGCTCGGCATTCCCCTCGTCCTCATGAACTGCGACGCGGACCTGCTGCTTTCCACGCAGACCCTGATGCCCGTGTGCCGCTTCCTCGCCTGCGGGTTTGCGGGCGGTGCGAGAAGCTGGGCCAAGGAGAAGGGACGCACGACGGGGAATCCCGTGCGCGCGGACATCCTCGCGATCGATCCGCCCGACGAACGTCTCGCGGGCCGCGAGGGGCGTCTGCGGCTCTTCGTCTTCGGCGGCAGTCTCGGCGCGAAGATTCTCAACGACACCGTTCCCGAAGCGCTCGCAAAGATTCCCGAGGACGTGCGCCCCGAAGTCGTGCACCAGACGGGACGCGACCGCGACGAAGCCGTGCGGGCGCGCTACGAGGCGCTCGGCGTGAAGGCGACCGTGCTTCCCTTCATCGACGACATGGCCACGCGCTATCGCGAAAGCGACCTGGTTCTCTGCCGCGCGGGCGCGACGAGCGTGAGCGAACTCTGCGCGGCCGGGGCCGCGAGCGTCCTCGTGCCCTTCGTCGCCAAGACGACGGCGCATCAGCTCGGCAACGCGCGCTTCATGGCCGAACGCGGCGCCGCGCGCATGCTCAAGAATGAAGAATGCACGCCCGAAGCGCTCGCTGCGCTTCTCGAGGGCCTCACGCGCGAGGATATCCTCGCCATGGCCAAGAACGCCCGCGCGCTCGCCCGTCCGATGGCGGCCGAAGGCGTGGCGGATTTGATTGAAGAGGCCCTTGCGGGGTGACGATAAGGAGATTCGAGTGAAGTTTTTGGTCAAACACCTGCATTTCGTCGGCATCGGCGGCAGCGGCATGAGCGGCATCGCCGAGGTGCTCCTCAACCTCGGCTACGTCGTGAGCGGCTCCGACCTTGCGCAGAGCCCCGTGACGGAGCGCCTGCAGAAGCTCGGCGCCCGCATTGCCTACGGACACGACAAACGCAACATCAAGGGGGCGGACGCCGTCGTCATCTCGTCGGCCGTGAAGGCCGACAATCCCGAAGTGGCCGCCGCGCGCGAATTCGGCATTCCCGTCGTGCCGCGCGCCGTGATGCTCGCCGAACTGATGCGTCTTCGCCGCGGCATCGCGATCGCGGGCGCCCACGGAAAGACGACGACCACGTCGCTCGTCGCGTCGCTCCTGGCGGCGGGCGGGCTCGATCCCACCTTCGTGATCGGCGGTCGCCTCAACAGCGCGGGCGCCAACGCGCGGCTCGGGACGGGCGAGTTTCTCGTCGCCGAAGCCGACGAGTCGGACGCGTCCTTCCTCAATCTCACGCCCGTGATCTCGGTCGTGACGAACATCGACGAAGACCACATGGACACCTACGGACACGATTTTGAAAATCTGAAGTCCGCCTTCGTCGACTTCCTTGAGCGGCTCCCGTTCTACGGCGTTGCGGTGCTGTGCCTTGACGACGAAAACGTACGGAGCATCCGCGACCGCGTCACGAAGCCCGTGATCGGCTACGGCCTCGCGGCCGATGCCCAGGTCCGCGCGATCGACGTGCGCGCCGTCGGCACGCGCATGCACTTTACGATCCTTCGTCCGGATCATCCGCCTCTGCCCGTGGAACTCAATCTCCCGGGCATGCACAACGTGCGCAACGCCCTCGCGGCGGTGGCGGTCGCCACGATCGCGGGCGTGCGCGACGAGGCGATCGTCAAGGGGCTCGCCGAATTCAAGGGCGTGGGCCGCCGCTTTGCGCAGTGGGGTGAAGTGCCCGTGTACGCCGAAGACGGCTCGATCGTCGGAAGCTACTCCCTCATCGACGACTACGGTCACCATCCGCACGAAATGGCGGCGACGCTCGCCGCGGTGCGCGGCGCGTGGCCGGAGCGCCGCGTGGTGGTCGCCTTCCAGCCGCACCGCTACACGCGCACGCGCGACTGTCTCGAGCTCTTCGCGGACGTCCTCTCGGGCGTGGACGACGTCGTCCTCGCCGAGGTGTATCCCGCGGGCGAAGCCCCGATCGAAGGGGCCGACAGCGCGCATCTCGCCGATGCGGTGGCCAAGCGCACCGGACGCCGTCCGACGGTCTCGACGCTCGAAGATCTTCCCGCCGCGATCGCCCGCACGGCGCGCGCGGGCGACGTCGTCGTCACGATGGGGGCGGGCTCGATCGGCCGGATTCCCGCCAAACTGACGGGCCGCAACGAATAACGAAACGAATAAGGGGTTTCCTATGCAGAATTTGGGAAAGGTGGTCGTGCTTCTCGGCGGCCACTCTTCGGAACGTGAGGTCTCGCTCATGTCGGGCCAGGGGGTTCTCAAGGCGCTTCGCGAAAAGGGCGTCGACGCGCACGCTTTCGATCCGGCCCGCGAGCCCGTCGAAGCGCTCCTTGCGGGCGGGTATGACCGCGCCTTCATCGCGCTTCACGGCGGGGCGGGGGAAAACGGCACGATTCAGGGCCTTCTCAACTTCCTGCGCCTTCCCTACACGGGACCGGGCGTCGCCGCTTCGGCCGCCTCGTTTGACAAGGAGGTGACGAAGACCCTGTGGCGCGCCGCGGGTCTTCCCGTGCCCGAAGGGCGCGTGATGACGGGCGACGAAGACGATGCGGAGCTCGAAGCGGTCATCCGCGAACTCGGCGCGACGGGGCTCGTCGTGAAGCCCGGGCGCGACGGCAGTTCCATCGGCGTCTCGAAGCTTGATCGTCCGACGACGGCCTCGCTTCGCGAAGCCCTCAAGCTTGCGAAGTCGCTCTGCGACGAAATTCTCGTCGAAGAGTACATCCGCGGGCGCGAATTCACGGTGGCGGTCCTCGACGGCCGCGCGCTTCCCGTCATTGAAATCCGCGCGCCCGAAGGGAGCTACGACTTCCAGAACAAGTACTACACGGACGTCGTGTCCTACGACTGTCCGGCAAATCTCTCCGAAGAGGAGAGCGCCACGCTTCGCGGATACTGCGAAAAGGCCTTCCGTGCGGTCGGCGCCCGCGGCTGGAGCCGCATCGACGCGCTTCGCCGCGCCGACGGGCGCTTTGCGCTTCTCGAAATCAACACGGCGCCGGGGATGACCCCGCACTCGCTCGTGCCGATGGCGGCGCGGGCCGAGGGGATGGACTACGGAACGCTGTGCGTGAAGCTCCTCGAAGGGGCGCGCATTGACGAATGATGTGGAGTGAGGAGGACCGCTCCGTCGTGCGGCGCTTCGGCAAGCCCGTTGCGGCGGCCTGTCTCGTCGCGGCGCTCTTGGGCGCCGCCTACCTCTGGCACGTCCGATCGAATCCCACGCTTTCCTTTCGCTCTCTGAGCGTAAAGAACGCCGACGGGATTCAGGTGACGACGCGCCAGGTGGGGGCGGTCGTCGAGAAGGCGGTGTCCGGAAACTTCTTCACGGCCGATCTCGAGCGCGTGAAGGAGGCCGTGGAAACGCTTCCCTGGGTGGCTTCCGCCACGGTGCGCCGCGTCTTTCCCGACCGTCTCATCGTGGAGGTGGAGCGGCACAAGGCGCTTGCGCTCTACGAGGACGGTCGGATCGTAAGCGACCGGGGCGTACTCTTTGCGGCCAATCCTGAAGAGGCCGGGGAGAGCCGTCTTCCCGTCTTCTACGGGCCCGAGCAGCAGGTCTCCCTCATGACGGAGGCCTTCGTGCGGCTCTCCGACGTGCTCGCGCCCCTTTCGGTGCGGATCACCGACTTTCAGATTTCCGACCGCGCCAGCTGGTCCCTCGTCTTCTCGGGCGACGAAATTCCGCCCACGCAGGTCGAACTCGGCCGCGACGACGAAGGGCTCGATTCGGTCGCAAAGCGCCTCGGAGATTTCGTGAAGGTCTACGATCAGGTGCGCATGAAGCTGGGCGGCCCGCCCGCCTCGGTGGATCTGCGCTACGCGAAGGCGTTTGCGGCGTCGAATCCCGACGAAAACCTCATTCGGGCCTGGCGCGAAAAAGGGCGGGACGGTCAAACGCAGATCCCCGCGCCGATTGCGCCCGGAACCTGACGGTACAATAATTCTTTTTTCCCCACGCGATTTTCGAACGTTCCCATGGCCAATACGAGTACGGACATTCTGGCTGCCATTGACGCGGGCTCCAGCAAGGTGCTCTGCGTCATCGCCCGGCCTTCCGACACCTTGGAGGGATGCTTCAAGGTGCTCGGCTTCGGGCGCGTTCCGTCGCAGGGCATCAAAAACGGCATCATCTACGACGTGGAAAAGGCCGTCTTTTCCATCCGCACGGCCCTGCAGGAGGCTCAGAACACGGCGGGCGTCTCGGTGAGAACCGTCTGGCCCGCCATCGGCGGCTCCGTCGTCACGAGCGCCAACGCCCGCGGCGTGGCGGTGCTTCGCGGCCGCGAGGTTCGCCAGGAAGACGTCGACGAGGCCGTGCGAAACGCCTATGAGCACTGCCGCAAGCTCGCGGGCGAGCGAAACCTCCTCAAGACGAGACTGCAGGGCTACCGCGTGGGCGAAGTGGAGGACAGCCGGAATCCCGTCGGACTCATGGGCGAGAGCATCGAAGCGCACATGCACGCGGTCTTCTCCGACGCCATGAGTTCGCAGACGCTTCGCGCCACCATTCAGCGCGCGGGCGTCGAGGTCGGCGACTATTCGCCGCAGCCCTGGGCGAGCGCGCGGGCCGTCATCCGGCCCGACGACGCCGCGTGCGGCGCGGCCGTGATCGACATGGGCGCCGACACGACGAGCTTTGCGGTCTACACGGAAGGGGCCGTGCGCTACACGGACGTGATTCCCTGGGGGGCGCAGTTCTTCACGAAGGACCTCGCGAGCGTGCTCGACATCACGATCGAGCAGGCCGAGGAAATCAAGCTTCTGCGCGGGACCTGCCTTCCCGAGCGGGTGAACGACTGGGAGAGCGTCATTCCGACGCCCGAAAACGGCCGGCGGCAGCGGGCCTATTCGCGCCGCCTCATGGCGACGGTACTCAAGGCGCGCGCCGACGAATTTCTGCGGCACTATCGAAAACTCCTCGAAGAGCGAGGCGACCTCGAACGCGTGCGGACGATCGTTCTCACCGGGGGCGGCGCCAACCTCGCGGGACTCCCCGAGCGGGCGCGCGACATTTTTCCGGGCAAGACCGTGCGCGTGGGGCTTCCCAACAACATCGACGGCGCTCCGCAGCTCATCAATCAGCCCGACGCGAGCGTCGTGATGGGACTCATCGGCGAGGCGGCCGACAAGGTGGCGGGAAAGGGCGACCGACAGCTCCTCAATCTTTCCGCGCCGGGCTTCCTACAGAACCTGAAGAACGTTCTGATCGGGGACTATTGACCATGCATCGGCGTCGTTCCCCAAGAAAACGACGTGCAAGAAACACCGTTCTCGGTGATAATTACAAGATTCGACATTTTGAGGTTTGCCATGCCTTTTGAAATTCTGCAGGAATACGATCCGCTCAATACGGTGATCAAGGTCATCGGTGTGGGCGGTGGCGGCGGAAACGCCGTCGAACACATGATCGACCACGGCGCCAAGGGGATCGAATTCATCGCGGCCAACACGGACCATCAGGCGCTGCAGCGCTCGAAGGCGCACGTCAACATTCAGCTCGGCAGCACCGGGCTCGGTGCGGGCGCCCGTCCGGAAATCGGGGCCGCCGCGGCGGAGGAAAAGCGCGAGCAAATCGAAGCCGCCATCCGCGGCGCGCATCTCCTCTTCATCACGGCCGGCATGGGCGGCGGCACGGGGACCGGCGCCGCGCCCGTCATCGCCGAAATCGCCAAGGAACTCGGCATCCTGACGGTGGCCGTCGTCACCAAGCCCTTCAGCTTCGAAGGCTCCCGCCGCATGCGCGCGGCCGAGGCCGGCATCGAGAAGCTCAAGGACAAGGTCGACTCGATGATCGTGATCCTCAACGAAAAGCTCGAGAGCGAATGTCCGCCCAACGCCACGATGAAGGAATGCTTTGAGACGAGCAACGAAGTGCTCTACAAGGCCTGCGTGGGCATCGCCGAAATCATTCACACCCCGGGCACGATCAACGTCGACTTCGAAGACATCAAGACCGTCATGAGCGAACGCGGCACGGCCATCATCGGCCTGGCGACGGCTTCGGGCGAAAACCGCGCCCGCGTGGCCGCCGAAAAGGCGATCGCCTGTCCGCTTCTCGAAGGCGCCAACCTGCAGGGCGCGCGCGGTCTTCTCGTCTACTTCACGGGCGACGAATCCCTCACCCTGGCGGAAATCCGCGAGGCCATGGACATTCTCAACACCTTCTCCACCTCGCAGGCGACCGTCATCTTCGGTTCGGCCCTGAGCGAGGAAATGGGAGACGAAGTGCGCGTCACGGTCGTGGCGACCGGTCTCGACCGCGTCGCGGAAGCGCCGCAGACGAGCGGCAAGGTCTGGAACGTCCCCAACGTCGGCGTCGACTTTGCGCAGCCCGTGGCCACGCCCGTCTCCATGACGGTTCCTCCCGTTGCGGTGCCGACGATGACGCCCGCGGCGGAACCCCAGGCCGAAGCGCCCGCGACGGAAGCGCCGGCGCCGCAGCCCGCGGCCGAACCCGCCGCGCCCGACCTGTCGGTGGGCAAGTTCACGGTGCCGAGTTATCTGCGCTCCAAGTGATCCCTCAAGCGGCCGGCCCGTTCCGGCCGTTTGTTTTTGCTCTCTTCCGACTCCGCAGAAACGAGTTTCCGTCATGTACTTCAAGCAGCGCACTTTTCGCGAACCCGCCGAAACGGTCGGGATCGGTCTGCACAGCGGCCGCAAGGTCCGGCTGACGCTTCGCCCGGCCGAGCCCGGAACGGGCATCGTCTTTCGACGCGTGGACCAGAAGCCCGTCGTGGAAATCCCCTCGAATCCCCTGAGCGTGAACGACACGCGCATGGCAACGACTCTCAACGTCGGCCGCGTTCAGGTGGCGACGGTCGAGCACCTGATGAGTGCGTTGAACGGCTATGGCATCGACAACGCCTACGTGGACGTCGATGCCCCGGAAATCCCGATCATGGACGGCTCGGGTGCGAGCTTTTCCTTCCTGATGAAGCAGGCGGGGATCGTAGAGCAGGACGCTCCGAAGCGCTTCGTGCGCCTCAAGAAGACCGTCCGGGTCGAAGAGGGCGACAAATGGGCTTCGCTCTCCCCGCACAACGGCTTCAAGCTCACGTTCGAAATCGATTTCGGTCACCCCGCGATCGACGCGACGGCGCAGCGCGCCGAAGTGGACTTCGCGCACGACACCTACGAGAAGGCCGTCGCCCGCGCGCGCACCTTCGGCTTCGTGCAGGACGTGGAAATGCTGCGCCGCATGGGGCTCGCCCAGGGCGGAAGCTTCATGAACGCCATCGTGATGGACGAATTCCGCGTGCTCAATCCCGAGGGACTGCGCGCGCAGGACGAATTCGTCAAGCACAAGATTCTCGACGCGATGGGAGACCTCTACGTGCTCGGCTCCCCGCTTCTTGCGCACTACCGCGCCCACAAGTCCGGGCACGGTCTCAACAATCAGCTCCTTCGCGCGCTTCTCGCCGACGAGGAGGCCTGGGAGTACGTGACCTTCGAGCGCGCCGAAGACTGCCCGGTCGACTTTTGGCTTCAGCGTCCCTCGGGCGTCTGATCCGCAAGAACCGCTTCGTAGAGCCGGTCCGTTTCCGTCACCGCCTGCGTGGCGTAGAGCGCCCGCGCGACCTCGGCGGGCGCTTCGCCCTGGGCGAGCCGCACCTGCGCCTTGAGAAGCGCACCGAAGCGCTCCTGAAGCTTGGCAAGGAGACTGTCCAATTCCGCCTCGCGCGCCCGCAGAATGTGAATCTTCGCGAGCATGCGCGCGCGAATGGGCGCAAAGTCCGGATTCTTCGCCGCGTCCTCGGCCGAGGGACAGAGAAAAGTCAGGTGCTCGAGGTTGCTGTGCTCGCTTCGGAGTCGGCGCACGTTTTCGATCTGTTTGCTTCTCCGGTCCGTCTCGCGCTCGATCTGCGCGCGAAGGGCTTCGTCGTAGCCCGTCTTGGGGGTGAGGATCTCTTCGAGCTTTCTGAGCGTCGCCTTGAGCGCGGGGTCGTCCACGCGGTCGGCGCAGCGCGCGACGCTGAAGGCGCCTTCGAGCGTTTCGCGGCGCTCCACAAGCGGAGCGGGCGGGAGTTTGGGCAGGGCGAAGGGAACGGGAACGAGGTGAATGTCGATCACGTCGACTTCGATTCCCTTTTGGTCGAGCGCCTTTTTCATGCGCGTGGTGAGTTGGCGCAGACGGTTTTCCTGTCCGGCGTCGCGCACCGTCAGAATGAGTTTTCTTCCCTGCAGACGGCAGTGCTTCGGGTCGCTGAAGTCAATGGCGATGCGCCAGGCCTTCAGAAGCGGACCGATCACGGCCGCCGCTTCGCGCGAGCGCGCATATTCCTGAAAAAAGGAAAAACGGCGGTGGTCGTTGCTTTCTCCCGACAAAAGCCGCGAGAGCGACATCGGTTCCTTGTATCGGTATTGCGGTTTGGCCATGAAAGTCGCTCGACGAGGTAAGAAAAGGCTATTCTAACCGTTCGGACCGCATCACTAGAAAGGCGCCGCAAGGGCGCAACCTCTCATGAAACGTCTTCTTCTCATCATCGCACTGGTGCTCTTGGGCGTCCTCGCCCTCGTCGAGCAAAGCGAGCGCTGGACCTATTCGCTCTGGCGCGCGCTCGACCGCGTCCCCGAAGCCGAGGCGCTCGCGCACGCGGGAGCGCCCGAGCCCATCGCGCACGCCGCGGGGGTCGTGGAGGGGCACGTCTACACGAACAGCCGCGAGGCCCTCGAGCGGGCGCTTCGCGACGGCTACCGCTTCGTGGAGCTCGACCTTCGCAAGACGATCGGGGGCGACTATTTCGCGGCGCACCGCTATCGGGAGTTCTATGAAATGACGGGCGGAGCGCTTTTCACTTTCCTTCCGCCCACGAGAAAGCGCGTCGAAGAGAGTCTCCTGCACGGGTCGCTTCATCCGCTCTTTCTCGAGGACGCCTGCCGGATTCTGCGCGAGAAGGACGCCTGGCTCGTCACCGACAAGGCGCGCGACTTCGGGGCGCTTCTCAAGGCCTGTCCCATGCCCGATCGGATGATCGTCGAAGTCTCGAGCCTCAATCAGTACTTTGCGGCGCTCGACGCGGGCATCCGCTATCCGGCCCTCAACACCCACCGCATCGCCGAAGCGCAGAAGGAGGGCGCCAAGATTCTCGTCGTCACGCCCGAAACCTACGCCAAGGCCGAGGAGCGCGACGCCTTCCTCAAGGCGGGCGGAAGCCTTCTCGTCGCCTCGAGCGAGCGTTGCTCGGAATTCAAAACGCTCTTCGGACGTTCGGGCACCTGGGTCTACACGGACCGGTGCTCGCCGAAGCGTTGAAAAATGAACACGGTTTTTTGCAAAAAGCCGCAACCCTATGAGAGCGGCAACGTGCGATAATCCCAAAACGCACGACCTGGCGGCTCAATTCGCGAAGGGGAGGACGGAATCTGCAGAGCGTCTTCCCTTCTTTTTGTTTTGGAACCGTCGGGAAAGTTTTGGGGCCGTTTCGTTTTGCACGGCCCGAACCATGACCAGGTTGAAGAACAATGTTTGACGAAATTCTTACCAAAATTTTCGGCAGTCGCAACGATCGCCTCATCAAACAGTACCGTCGCAAGGTGGAAGAGATCAACAAGCTCGAACCCGCGATGAAGGCGCTTTCGGACGACGAACTCCGCGCCAAGACGCAGGAATTCCGCGACCGCATCGCCAAGGGCGCCACGACGGACGATCTGTTGGTGGAAGCCTTCGCCGTCGTTCGCGAGGCCGCGCAGCGCGTCCTCGGCATGCGTCACTTCGACGTGCAGCTCATCGGCGGCATGGTGCTCAACGACGGTAAGATCGCCGAAATGCGCACGGGCGAAGGTAAGACCCTGACGGCCACGCTCGCCGTCTACCTCAACGCCCTGCCGGGCAAGGGCTGTCACGTCGTGACGGTGAACGACTACCTGGCGAGCCGCGACGCGGACTGGATGGGCCGCCTCTACAACTGGCTGGGCCTCTCGGTCGGCAAGATCCTCTCGCAGCAGAACACCGAAGACAAGCGCGCCGCCTACGCCGCCGACATCACCTACGGTACGAACAACGAATTCGGCTTCGACTACCTTCGCGACAACATGGAGTACGACGTCGCGAACCGTCGTCAGCGCGGTCTCTACTACGCGATCGTCGACGAAGTCGACTCGATTCTCATCGACGAAGCCCGTACGCCGCTCATCATCTCGGGTCCGGCCGAAGACCGTACCGAAATCTATATTCAGATGAACGAAATTCCGCCGCTTCTCACGCGTCAGACCGAAGAGAAGGGCGAAGGCGACTACTGGGTCGATGAAAAGGCCCATCAGGTCTACATCTCCGAAGCCGGCCACGAAAAGCTCGAGAAGATTCTCGCCGAACGCGGCCTCATCGGCGAGGGCGAATCGCTCTATTCGCCCAAGAACATCATTCTGATGCATCACCTGAACGCCGCCCTGCGCGCGCACTCGCTCTTCAACCGCGATCAGCACTACGTGGTGCAGAACGGCGAAGTCGTGATCGTCGACGAATTCACGGGCCGCCTCATGCCGGGCCGCCGCTGGAGCGAAGGTCTTCACCAGGCCGTCGAGGCCAAGGAAGGCGTGCGCATCCAGCAGGAAAATCAGACGATGGCGTCGATCACCTTCCAGAACTACTTCCGCATGTACGAGAAGCTCTCGGGCATGACGGGCACGGCCGACACGGAAGCCTACGAATTCCAGGACATCTACGGTCTGGAAACCGTCGTGATTCCGACGCACCGCAAGATGATCCGCATCGACGAGCAGGACAAGGTCTACCGCACGACGGCCGAAAAGTACCGCGCCATCATCGAGGACGTGAAGGCCTGCCACGCGAAGAACCAGCCGGTTCTGCTCGGCACGACCTCGATTGAAAACTCCGAACTCCTCTCGAAGATGCTCGAGAAGGAAGGGATTCCGCACAACGTGCTCAACGCCAAGCAGCACGAACGCGAAGCCCAGATCGTGCTCGAAGCCGGTCGCCCGGGCATGGTCACGATCGCCACGAACATGGCCGGCCGAGGCACCGACATCGTGCTCGGCGGCGGCATCAACAAGCATTTGGACGACATCCGCTTCGACGAGTCGCTCACGCCCGAAGAACGCGCGAAGAAGGAAGAAGAACTCCGAGCCGCCTGGCAGGTCGAACACGACGCCGTCATCGCGGCGGGCGGTCTTCGCATCATCGGTTCGGAACGTCACGAATCCCGCCGCATCGACAATCAGCTGCGCGGCCGTGCCGGCCGTCAGGGCGACCCGGGTTCGTCCTGCTTCTACCTCTCGATGGAAGACCAGCTGCTTCGCATCTTCGGGGGCGACCGCATGCGCGCCATCGCCGACCGCCTCAAGCTCGAGGACGGCGTCGCCATCGAGTCGAAGATGCTCACGCGCATGATCGAATCGGCCCAGCGCAAGGTCGAAGGCCGCAACTACGACATCCGCAAGCAGCTTCTTGAATTCGACGACGTGCAGAACGATCAGCGCCGTGAAATCTACGGCCTGCGCAACGACATTCTCGAGAGCACGGACTGCTCCGAACTCGTCAAGAACCTGCGCGAAGGCTACTTCACGGACCTCTTCCGCGCCTACGTTCCGCCCGAAACGGTCGAAGAACAGTGGGACCTCGACACGCTCACCTCGAAGGTCGAAAACGTCCTCGGCGCCAAGGTCGACTTCAAGCAGATGCTCGAAGCTTCCGACACGGCGGGCGACGAAGAGCTCCTCGAAGCCCTCCTCAAGAAGGCCGAAGAACTTTACGCCGCCAAGGAAGGCCTCGTCGGCAAGGATGGCTTCACGTCCTTTGCCCGTTCCGTCCTCCTGCAGGTGATCGACCAGCTCTGGCGTCAGCACATCGCCGCGCTCGACGCCCTGCGTCAGGGCATCTATCTGCGCGGTTACGCTCAGAAGCAGCCCAAGCAGGAATACAAGCGCGAAGCCTTCTCGATGTTCGAGGAACTCCTCGACCGCATCCGCGAAACGCTCATCAACGTCGTCTATCACGTGGAAATCCGCCTCCCCGAGGAAGCGCAGGAAGCCACCGAAGCCGGCATGCAGAGCGCCCAGCAGCGCGTCGACGACGCGCAGGCCTCGCAGGTGCCCGCGGGTGCGAGCGCGCTCGACGAGATGGCGCGCGAAGAAGCCGAAGACCGCGCGCGCTTCGCGCACGTCGGACGCAACGACCCCTGCCCCTGCGGCTCGGGGAAGCGCTTCAAGGACTGTCACGGCAAACTTCAGTGATCTGAAGTGAACCGCGGGGCGAGACCGTCGTACATTTCGGCGTCTCGCCTTTTTTCTTATCTTCGACGCCGAAGGATTCCGCGATGTTCCAACCGCTTTTTCTCTCCACGAAGCGCCATCTCGTGCGGCGCTTCGACGCGAACTTCTTCGTTGCGGCGCGCATGCGCCTCACCGAGGGCGTCGGCGCCCTGACGGGGACGGATCGTCCGCCCGTCGCCGCCGTCGTGACGGGGGAGGGAGCGCCCCTTCCCGGAACGGCCGGGTTTGCGGGCGCCTGGCGCACACTCCACGGGGTCGCCGCCCAACGCCTGGGCCTCCCCGTCGAAGCGGTGCTCTACGCGCCCTTCGGCCGGGCGCGCTGCACGCGGCCGGCGGGGCCGCTTCTGGAAGATCTCTCGGAAACTTTGGTCGAGCGTCCCATCCGCTGGAGCGAGGAGCGCACGCTCCACGACGCCGAAGGAACCTTCCGCGTCGCGGTGGAGCGGATCGGCGGCGAAACGCCGGAGCGCTCGGCCGTTTGGGGCGCGGTTTTTTCGGAGCCCTTCGATCGGGAGACGCTCGAGCGACTCTGCACGGAATTCGAGGGCGCGACGCTCGCACGGCGCCGCGCGACGGAAGGGGGCGTCACGGGGGACTTTCTCTGGATTGCGGCGCCTCGGCCGACCCTCAAGCGACGCGCGCTCGAAGGGCGCCGCGAAGCCCTCGCGGAAGTGGCGGCGGAACTGTTGGCAAAGAGCGAGGTTCGGGAGGAAGGCGTATCCCTCACGATCCGCGGGGCCGAAACGGTCGCGGAGGCAGAGCGCATCGCCGCCTTTTTGGCGACCCACGGCGCGCGCCTTCGGCCGGACGACTTCTGGCGGGCGCTCGTCACGGCGGAACTCCCCGGGTTCGAATGGAACCGCATCGCCATTGCGTCGGATGACGGGGTTATACTGAAAAACGGTGTGTGGCACGACGACGCGCTCGTTCGTCCCGCCGCCTCCCTCACCATTCATCTCTGCCGCGGTCACTGCGGCTGGCGCGGGACGATCACTCAAAATACTCGGGAATAACTATGTCGGAAGAAAAAATCATTGAAGTCGCCTGCGGCGTGCTGATCCGGGAAGACGGCGCCGTGCTCATCGGTTCGCGCCCCGAAGGAAAACCCTATGCCGGATACTGGGAATTTCCGGGCGGAAAGCTCGAAGAAGGGGAAACGGTGGCGGACGCGCTCAAGCGCGAGTTCCGCGAAGAACTCGACATGACCGTCAACTCTTCCTTCCCGTGGTTCGTGACGGAACACCGCTACGAGCACGGCCACGTGCGGCTCCATTTCTACCGCTCGCGCGACTTCCGCGGCACGCCCGTGTGCCGCGAGGGTCAGAAGACCGTGTGGATGCACCCCGGTGAACGTCCCCCGGGACTCATGCTCCCGAAGGACGGCGCCATCATGAACCGCGTGGCGCTTCCCGACGTGTGGGAAGACCGCGTCGACACGCTCACCTACTCGACCCAGGCCTTCCGCGCGACGGTCGAGCGCGATCGCCGTCACCGCTTCGTGGGGGCCCGTCTCGAGACGATGGACGACCTCTACAAGGCCGTGGCGCTCGATTACGACTTCGGGATCGTGGCGGCGGACCGCTTCGACGAATTCCTCGTCAACGGCGAAGCCCTTTTGCCTCTCTACGCCGAAGGGGCCCGCGCGGCGGACCTCGACGCCTGGCAGGCGCGCGGAGCGCACGGTGTGAAGCCCTGATTCTGATTGCGGCCGAATGAAAAGCGGGACGTTCTCCTTGTCGGAGGGCGTCCCGTTTTGCATTTGTCATGAAATTGTCATTTTGTTGTAACGGCCGTGTCATGTAGGGTCCCCATACTTCGGCATGCGAACGGCGGAAGGTTCCGCCGTTGGCGAGTTGAGTTGAATTGATAGGAAAGCAAAATGAAAAAGACCCTTCTCATGACCCTTGCGGCTCTCGGCACGATGACGGCGACCGCTTATGCCGGTACGGTGACCGTGAACGGCTCCACGACGGTTCTTCCCGCCATGCAGCAGGTTACGGAAAGCTTTATGGCCGCTCATCCCGACGTGACGGTCACGATTTCGGGTTCGGGTTCCGGCAACGGCATCAAGGCGCTTCGCGACAAGATGACGGACATCGCCATGTCGAGCCGTGACCTCAAGAGCAAGGAAGTCAAGGACTTCGAAAGCCACGGCATGAAGACCACCCGCTACACGGTGGCTCATGACGCCATCATTCCGGTGGTGCACAACAACAACGCCGTCAAGGGCCTCACGATGGCTCAGCTGCGCGACGTGTTCGCCGGCAAGATCAAGAACTGGAAGGAAGTCGGCGGTGCCGACCGTCCGATCGTCGTGGTCGGCCGTGACTCCTCCTCGGGTACGTTTGAAAGCTGGCAGGAACTCGTGATGGGCAAGACCCGCGTTTCGCCCCGTGCCCAGCTCCAGTCCTCCTCGGGCGGCGTCGTTCAGGCGGTCGCTTCGAATGAAAACGCCATCGGCTACATCGGCATCGGCTACATGGACAAGCAGACCAAGGCCCTCGAAGTCGACGGCAAGGTCGCCAGCATGCAGTCCGCCAAGGACCGCACCTGGCCGATCGCCCGCGACCTCTACCTCTTCACCGTGACGGAATCGGCCGACGCCAAGAAGCTTCTTGACTACGCCCTTTCGGCCGAAGGTCAGAAGTTCGTTGAAAAGTCCGGTTTCGTGCCTGTGAACTGAGAGGCTGAAGATGGCGATGCCCGCTAAGCTCCGGGCGGACCTTTTCTTCGAGCGCAGTCTCAAACTTGTCGCAGGGGTAAGCGTCGTATCGCTCACGGCGATCGTCGTCTTCCTCTGCGTACAGGCGTTTCCTGCGTTCTCGGAAATGTCCCTTACGGACTTTTTCTTTTCCACGGAGTGGTATCCGACGGACGACGAGCCGAGCTTCGGCATCGGCGCTCTGATCGTGGGTTCCCTCGCGTGCGCTCTCTACACGACCCTCATTGCCGTGCCTTTGGGCGTGCTGACGGCGGCGCGCATGCACTGCGGCATGCATGAAAAAGTCCGCCGCATCGTCAAGCCCCTCATCGAACTGATGGCGGCGCTTCCCTCGGTCGTGATCGGCTTCATCGGCATGGTGGTTCTCGCGCCCTGGCTGCAGCAGACCTTCAACATCGCCTCGGGCCTCAACCTCACGAACGCGGCTCTGATGCTCGCCTTCATGTGCGTCCCGACGATCGCGTCGATTTCCGAAGACGCTCTGAAGAACGTCCCCAACGCCCTGCGCGAAGCGAGCCTTGCGCTCGGCGCCACGCGCTGGGAAACGCTCGTGAAGGTGGAACTCCGCTACGCCATGGGCGGCATCGGCACGGCCATCATGCTCGGCATTTCGCGCGTGATCGGCGAAACGATGGTGGTCCTCATGGTGGCGGGCGGCGCCGGGATCATTCCTGAGAGCATCTTCGACCCGGTTCGTCCGATGACCTCGAGCATCGCCGCCGAAATGGCGGAGGCCGCGGTCGGCAGCGAACACTATCACGCTCTCTACGCGACGGGTCTGGTTCTCTTCGTCGTGACGCTTGTCTTCAATCTGGCCGCCTGGTACGCGGCTCGTGTGGGAGGCCTGAAGAAATGAGTCACAAAAACAACGGCGCGCGCTTCTTCACGCAAAAGTGCGGTTTCAGCTTCATGCGCCTGGCCGCGATCATCAACATCGGCGCGCTCCTCGCGATCCTGGGGCTCATTTTCGTCGAGTCTCTGCCGGCTCTGAGCTGGGAATTCCTGACGGAACCCCCGCGCAACATGATGAGCGAAGGCGGGATCTGGCCCTGCCTCGTCGGCACCTTCTTCCTTTCGGCGGGCGCCCTCGTGATCGCGCTGCCGCTCGGCGTCGCAAGCGCCGTGTATCTGCACGAATACGGCGGATCGTCGGCCTGGGTGACGCTTACGCGTCTTTCGATCGCGAACCTCGCGGGCGTTCCCTCGATCGTCTTCGGTCTGTTCGGCCTCACGTTCTTCGTCGTCTTCTGCGGTCTCGACGTGAGCCTTCTCTCCGGGATTCTGACGCTTTCGGTGCTCTCGCTTCCGGTCATCATCAACACGACCGAAGCCGCGCTCTCGCAGGTCCCGCAGGACTGGCGCGAAGCGAGTCTCGCGCTCGGCGCCTCGCGCCGCGAGACGATCATGAAGGTGGTGCTTCCCAATGCGCTTCCCGGGATTTTGACGGGCGCCATTCTCGCGCTCTCCCGCGTCGCCGGGGAAACGGCCGCCATCATGTACACGGGCAGCGTCTACTTCACGCCCAAGACCGGCGTGAACCTTTTCGAACCCGTCATGGCGCTTCCCTATCACGTCTACGTGATGGCCACTTCGGGGACCAACATCGAGGCGACGCGCCCGCTGCAGTACGGCACCGCGCTCGTGCTCGTGGCGCTCGTGCTCGTGATGAGTCTCGCCGCCATTTTGTTGCGCGAACGCCGTCGTTCGCAATTCTGACGAGTAACAGTTATGACCGAATCCACGATCGCGGGCATGCCGCCCGCGAAAATCGAAATCCGCAATCTCAACATCTATTACGGTGACTTCCGGGCCGTCAAGGACATCACGCTCAACATCCCGGAAGGGTGCGTGACGGCCTTCATCGGACCCTCGGGCTGCGGCAAGTCGACGCTTCTGCGCAGTCTCAACCGCATGTATGATCTCTACGAGGGACAGCGTGCGGAAGGATTCTGCCGCATGGGCGACACGGACATTCTGAGCAAGGACACGGACGTCACCGAACTGCGCTCGCGCATCGGGATGGTTTTCCAGCGTCCGACTCCCTTCCCGATGTCGATCTTCGACAACATCGCCTACGGCGTGCGCCTTCGCGAAAACCTCTCGAAGTCGGAACTCGAAGAACGCGTCGTCTGGGCCCTGCAGAAGGCCGCCCTTTGGGACGACGTCAAGGACAAGCTCGATCAGCCCGGCACGAGTCTCTCGGGCGGTCAGCAGCAGCGTCTGTGCATCGCGCGCGGCATCGCCGTGAAGCCCGAAGTGCTGCTTCTTGACGAACCCTGCTCGGCGCTCGACCCGATCTCGACCGCCCGCATTGAAGAGCTCATTGAAGAGCTCAAGAAGGACTACACGGTCGTGATCGTCACGCACAGCATGCAGCAGGCGGCCCGCGTGTCGGACTACACCGCCTTCATGTACCTCGGCGAACTCATCGAGTTCGGACCGACCAAGGAAATCTTTACGCGCCCGAAGAAAAAGGCGACGGAAGACTACATTACGGGCCGCTTCGGTTAAGGAGTTGAAGAGAAATGAGCGGACACATTCTCAAGAGTTTTGACCGTGACCTCGATGAGGTGACGAAGCTCGTCTACACGATGGGGACGACGGTTTCCTCGCAGCTCGAGAAGGCCGGCAAGGCCCTCATCAAGCTTGACGTCGCCCTCGCTGAAGAGGTGCGCGACGGCGACGCCGTCGTCAACGGACAGCACGTGGAAGTCGACGCCCAGGTCGAGAATCAGATCGCCATCCGTCAGCCCCAGGCCGTCGACCTTCGCCGTCTTCTCGGTTGCTCGCGCATCAGCATCGACCTCGAACGCATGGGCGACGAAACGCGCAACATCGCGCGCTCGATCCTGCGCCTTGCGGAGCAGCCCGCCGAGAGCGTTCTTGCCAACCGTTCGGCCCTCGTGATGGCGGTGGCGACGCTTCGCCACATGATCGACGACGTCATGCAGGCTTTTCTCGCGGACGACACCGATACGGCTCGCGAAGTGATGCTCCGTGATAGGATGGTCGACGACGTCTTCCGCACGACGCTTCGCAGTCTGGTGACGCACATGGTCGAAGACCCGGGCGCCACGACGAGCGCAATGGAGCTCATCTGGATCGCCAAGGCCCTCGAACGCGTGGGCGACCACACGAAGAACGTGGCGGAAACGGTCATCTTCATCCGCGAAGGTGCCGATGTGCGCCATGATTTGATTGCCTGATTCCCATGACTTTTCTCCTCATCGTTGAAGACGAACTGCCGATTCGGGAACTCGTTTCCTTCGTGTGCGAACGCGAGGGGTTCGAGGTGGTCGGCGCCGCGGACGTGGGCGAAGCCTGCGCCGCGCTCAAGGCGCGCCGGCCCGACCTGATCCTTCTCGACCGGATGCTCCCCGACCGCTCGGGGCAGTCCTGGCTCGAAGATCTGAAGAAGGATCCCGAAACGGCCGATCTTCCGGTCATCATGCTGACCGCCCGCGGTGAGGAACGCGACCGCGTCGAGGCGCTCGACGCGGGCGCGGACGACTACATCGTGAAGCCCTTTTTCCCGCGCGAACTCGTCGCCCGCATCCGGGCGGTGCTGCGTCGCCAGGGCCAGGAGAAGGCCCGCGTGGAGCGATGCGACGAAAACGTCGTTCGCTGCGGCCCCCTCGTCATGAACGAAGCGCGCTTTGAAGCGAGCGTCGACGGGGTGCCCGTAAAGCTCTCGGGAAAGGAATTCCGACTGCTCCATCTCTTCGCCTCGCACCCCGGACGCGTCTTTTCGCGCGCCCAGCTTCTCGAGGCCGTTTGGGAGAGCGTCTACGTGGACGAGCGCACGGTCGACGTGCACATGCTTCGTCTGAGAAAGGCGCTTGCCGGAACGGCGGCCGAAGACCTCATTGAGACCGTGCGCGGCGTGGGTTACCGTTGCCGAGGGCTTTGATGGCTGCCAGTGAAAACGGACGCTTCGAGCATCAGTTCCGCATTCTGCTCGTCATAGTGGCGCTTGACCTTGCCGTGTCGCTCCTTCTCTGGGGGATTCTCGGCGGGCGTCAGGCGCTCGGTTTTTTCGCCGTCACGACGGCTCTTCTTTTCCTCTACACGCTCTTTTTCTGCGAGCGCATGCTCGAAGAGGGCTTTCGCTCGGAATCGCGCATCGTCGCGCGCGACATGCGCTACCGCCAGACGCTCGGACTTCTGCCCGAAGGCGTCGTGATTCTCGGCAACAACGCCGTGATCGAATGGATGAACGTGGCGGCGGAGCGTCACTTCGGCATGGATTCGACGGTGCTCGGGAAGCCCTTCCAGGAAGCGGTGCCCGACGAACGGCTGCGCAACTTCCTCAATGCGCGCCGCTTTGACGAGCCCATGCTCTGTCAGTTCCCCGGGCGCGACGAAATTTACGAAATCTCCGTGGTTGCGCCCGACCTGCAGCACACCCTCATCGTCTCGCACGACGTGACGGCCAAACGCCGCATCGAAGACATGCGGCGCGACTTCGTCGCGAACGTCTCGCATGAACTGAGAACGCCGCTCACCGTCATCGGGGGGTTCTTCGATCTGGATGCGGCGCTCGAGCCGCACCACGTCGCGCTCATTCGGGATCAGGTGCAGCGCATGCGCCACATCGTCGACGACCTGCTGATGCTCTCGGGGCTCGAAAACCGCGACGAAACGCAGACGGACGAATCCGAAGTCGTCGCGATGCACCGCATCGCCGAGGACGTCGTGAGAGAGGGCGAGGCGCTCTCGCTCGGACGGCACACCTTCATCAAAGAAATCGAGGACGTTTCGCTTCTCGGTCACCCCGACGAACTGCGAAGCGCCGCGATGAACCTCGTCTCCAACGCCGTGCGCTACACGCCCGACGGCGGCACGATCACGGTGCGCTGGGGACGAAGCGGCATGGGCGCCGTTTTTTCCGTCGCCGACACGGGGATCGGGATCGAGGCCAAGCACATTCCGAGACTTACGGAACGCTTCTACCGCGCCGACAAGGGGCGCTCGCGCCAGACGGGCGGCACGGGGCTGGGCCTCGCGATCGTGAAGCACGTTCTGCGCCGCAACGGCGGGACGCTCAAGATCGAATCGACGCCCGGCGTCGGCTCCGTCTTCTCGATGCACTTCCCGGAAGAGAGAACCTTTTCGCCGCTGCGCTGATCACTTGCGGGACCGCTCCTTCTTGGCGGCGACCTCGCGCGTGTGCTCGGCCGCGGCTTCGTATTCCTCGGGCGAGAGATTCATGGCGGAGCCTGGTTCTCCGCGGATCACGTATTCGTCGCTCGCCCAGGAGCCGAGGTCCGCGGTGCGGCAGACTTCCGAGCAAAACGGACGGTAGGGATTGGCGGGCGAATATTCGGTTTCCTTCCCGCAGACGGGGCATTTCACTTTCATGGCAGATCTCAAAAAGACGGACCGCACCTTCGGGCGCGGTCCGTCTGTTGTTTTGGGGGTTCAACGTCCTCAGCGCGTGCAGAGTCCGAGCGTGAAGGGAACGTTCCCCTTGAAGGGGTGAAGCTTGTGGTTTTCGTCGGGACTCGAGAAGCGGATCCACAGCATGTATTTGTTGGCGCTCACTTCGGGGATCACCTCTGCGTCGCGCGGAAGTTCGATGCGCGCAAGAAGGTAGCGCCGACCGTTGACCGGATACTGCATGGAACCCGACTTCGCTTCGAGCGTCTGCACGACGCAGTTGGCGCGGATCTCGTCGATCACCATCTGAATGGCGTTGCGGATCGGCTCGAACGAGGCGACCCAGCCCTGCAGTTCCTCGTGGCGCGCCGCAAAGGGCATGGAGAGCCAGTGATGCAGGACGGGAAGGTCGAATTCGCAGGTGCCGCCCGCAAGCGACTGGCGCGTGCGGATGAGTTGCAGCCATTCGTTTTCGCGGATGCTCTGGCCGGACTTGCCGACGATGCGCGTGATGTCGTGAATGAGGTCCGTGAGGTGCTGATGACGGGGAGTGCCGGCTTCCGTCTGCTGACGACGTCGTTCGAGCCCCTGAACGAGCTCGTTGCGTAGGTCCGAACGGGCGGTGGCGTCCGTCAGGTCAAAGAGCGCGCCGATCGCGCAGTGGTGCGCCACGGGTGAATCCTGGGCGGCGAGCCAGTCGAAGCGGTGAAAGAGCGCCTCCAGACGCAGATAGGTCCGAATCTTTTCGTTGCAGGGGAATTCGTAGCTGATGACGTCGGAATCCGACATGAAACGCTCCTTCTGCGCCCGGCGCTGGCAATGAGGTCTAGGGAATAGAAGAATACGATAACAAGAGACGCAGGCGATCGAAAGAGCTTCTCATTTCCCGCCGTAGATTTTATGTAACAGTTTGATGCGGTCCGCCAGCGCCTCGGGGGTGGAGCCGTTGTAGACGACGTCGTCCGCGGCGTCGAGCCGCGCGCGGCGGGGAAGCTGACTGCGAAGAATCGAGCGGACCGTTTCGGGAGCGAGGCCGCTGCGGCGAACGACGCGCTCGATGGAGGCCTCTTTTGCGAGGTCGATGACGAGAATGCGCGAGACGAATCCGCGCCAGGTCTTGTTTTCCAGAAGAAGAGGACAGTCGAAGACCGCGTAGGGCGTGTCGGGGGAGAGCGAAGCGAAGGCGCGCAGCACGTCGCGTCCGATGAGGGGATGGAGGAGGGCTTCGAGTTCGCGCCTGGCCGCGGGGTTCGAGAAGACAAGTTCCCGCATGCGGGCGCGGTTCATGGCGCGGTTTTCGTCGAGAAAGTCGTCGCCGAAGCGCCGGGCCACGGCGAGCGAACCCTCGGCCCCGGGGCCCGTCAGGGCGCGCGAAATGGCGTCCGCGTCCACGACCGGGACGCCGAGCGAGCGAAAGACGGCCGCCGCCGTAGACTTGCCCGAGCCGATCCCGCCCGTGAGGCCGATCACCGGAACGAGAGAAAGGGCGTCGTGTGCGGTCGTCGTCATGGCAAATTCCCAAAAAGAAAAAAGGTTCCCGTGTACTGTACACGAGAACCTTCTTTGAATTCGCTGGTCGGGGTGAGAGGATTCGAACCTCCGACTCCTACGTCCCGAACGTAGTACTCTACCAGGCTGAGCTACACCCCGATCCGATTGTGTTGCGCGAAACCGTTACCGATCTCTGCAAACTGTGTAGAAAAGCAATTGTAGCAGAGAATCTCGGAAAATGCTAGGACTTAATTGTAACAAAGCCGCTTTTCCTCGTTCGAACTCTTGCTCCGCACGTTGTTTGCATCGCGCGATAGCTTGGGATTCTATCACAATCGAACTGATTTTGTCAAAGTCTCCGTTTCCGCTGCGGATGGCCGCGTCGATGAGGGCGCGGTTTTCCTCGCTCGTGTGCAGTCGGGCGTAGAGAAGCGGAAGCGTCACCTTGCCTTCGCGAAGGTCGGCGCCGAGGTTCTTGCCGATGTCGCTCGAGACGCCCGTGTAGTCGAGCATGTCGTCGACGATCTGGAAGGCGTTGCCAAGCGCGAGCGCGTATTCGCGCACGGCCGCTTCGTCCTTTTCGGAACAGTCCGCGATCGCGGCGGCCATCTTGGCGCCCGCTTCGAAGAGGCAGGCGGTCTTGCGTTCGATCACTTCGAAGTAGCGCTTTTCGTCGACCGTCGGGTCATGGGCGTTCACCATCTGCTTCACTTCGCCTTCGGCGAGGGTGTTGGCCGCGTCGGCGAGCGCCTGCATGACGCGCAGGTTCCCCGCGCGGATCATCATCTGGAAGGAGCGCGTATAGAGAAAGTCGCCCACGAGGACCGCGACGCCGTTGCCCCAGAGGGCGTTGGCCGTGGGTTTGCCGCGGCGCACGGCGCTTTCGTCGACGACGTCGTCGTGCATGAGGGTCGCCGTGTGGAGCAGTTCGATCGTGGCGCCGAGATAGCGGTGAAGTTCCCCTTCATAGCCGAGCGCGCGGCAGATGAGCATCAGGAGGGCGGGGCGCATGCGCTTGCCGCCCGCGTTGACGATGTGCTCGCCGATCTCGCGCATGCGGGGTACGTCGGAGTCGAGCTCCTCTCGAATGATGGCGTCGACCGCCGCCATGTCCTCGGCGATCGGGGCGAAGAGCGCGCGGACGAGCGCCTTGGGGTCGGAAGAACGGATGTCCTGCATGAGCTTTTCCGTAGGGTTGAATGGGTGCGGGTTCAAGTATAGAGGCCGACGGGCCTTTTCGGGCGCGGGACGGACGGTTCGTTGCGTCGCGGACTTCGGAAAAACGGACTTTTCGCTTGACTCCGTCCCTGCAGTATGAAAAAATACAGCCCTTTCCACGCACTCCTCCGTGCGGCCGGCATTCGTCTTTTCGGGCGAGCGTCCGTACGGTGATTACAAAAAGGTTCCGCATACGGCGGGACGGGCGAGGTTATTCAACATGTACGCTATTATCAAGACTGGCGGTAAGCAGTACCGCGTTTGCGTCGGCGACAAGCTCAAGGTCGAATCCTTGGAAGCTGAAGTCGGCTCCCAGATCACCCTTACGGAAGTGCTCGCCGTTGCCGGCGAAGACGGCCTCAAGGTCGGCGCTCCCGTGCTCGAAGGCGCCTCCGTTACGGCCACGGTGCTCTCGCACGGCCGCGGCGAAAAGGTCCGCATCTTCAAGTTCCGTCGCCGCAAGCACTCCATGAAGAGCGGCGGCCACCGTCAGAACTACACCGAGCTCAAGATCGAAGCGATCGCGGCTTAATTCGTTACTTTTCATAGAGAGAATTTAAAATGGCACATAAGAAAGGTGGCGGTTCCACCCGCAACGGTCGTGACTCTCAGGCCAAGCGTCTTGGCGTCAAGGTTTTCGGTGACGCGGCTGTCAACGCCGGCGGCATCATCGTTCGTCAGCGCGGCACGAAGTTCCACGCCGGCGACAACGTCGGCATGGGCAAGGATCACACGCTCTACGCCCTCGTTGACGGCGTCGTCAAGTTCGAAGTCAAGGGCCGTCTCAACCGTCACTATGTGAAGGTTGAAGCCTGATTCGGCTTGTAATCGAATCCGACGAGAAAGAGCTCAGGCGGGTGACCGACTGGGCTCTTTTGGTATGTTCATCTCCTTTTTCGCGAGGTATCCGTCGTGAAGTTTGTGGACGAAGCCCGCATTGAAGTGCAGGGCGGCAAAGGCGGGAACGGCGCCGCGAGTTTCCGCCGTGAAAAATTCATCCCCAAGGGCGGTCCCGACGGCGGTGACGGCGGAAGGGGCGGCTCGGTCTGGGCCGTGGCCGACCGAAACATCAACACCCTGGTCGACTACCGCTATACGCGCAAGTTCTTCGCCCCGAACGGCGAAAACGGACGCGGCGCCGACTGCTACGGCGCGGGCGGCAAGGACATTGAACTGCGCATGCCCGTGGGCACGATCGTGCGCGACACCGATACGGGCGAAACCGTCGCCGACCTCAACCATCACGGCGCGCGTCAGCTCCTCGCCGCGGGCGGCAAGGGCGGCCTCGGGAACCTTCACTTCAAGAGTTCCGTCAACCGCGCGCCCAAGCAGTGCACGCCGGGCGAACCCGGGCAGTACCGTTCGCTTGAACTCGAACTGAAGGTCCTCGCCGACGTGGGTCTCCTCGGTCTTCCGAACGCCGGGAAGTCCACCTTCATCACGGCCGTCTCGAACGCCCGTCCGAAGATTGCGGACTATCCCTTCACGACGCTGCATCCGCATCTCGGCGTCGTGCGCGTGGGTCCGGAACAGAGCTTCGTGCTCGCCGACGTCCCGGGCCTGATCGAAGGCGCCGCGGAAGGGGCCGGTCTCGGTCACCTCTTCCTGCGTCATCTTTCGCGCACGAAGGTCCTTCTGCACGTGATCGACGCGGCTCCGCTCGACGAAGGCGCCGATCCGATCGCCCAGGCCAAGGCGCTTGCGCTCGAACTCGAAAAGTACGATCCGGCGCTCGCCGCCAAGCCCCGCTGGCTCGTCATCAACAAGATCGATCTCGTCGACGAGGCCGACCGCGACGCGCTCGTAGCGAAGTACCGCGAGGCGCTCGCGGACGAAGACACGCCTGTCTACGTCATTTCGGCCGCCACCCGCGAAGGCTGCGACGAACTCGTCAAGGCGCTCGCGCAGGCGATCGACGAGGCCCGCCGCGAGGAAGTCGCCTTCCTCGACGACGAACGCTTCGATCCGACGGCGGACTAAAAACGCAAAGGCATTCGCCGCAACGGCTCGCTTTCCTTCGGGGAGGCGGGCCGTTTTGCTATCTCGACCGAGCTCGAAAATGCTAGAGTGAACGAATCCGCACACTGAACCTCAAGGGAGAGAACATGACCGCACTCTTAGCATCCGCACGCCGCGTCGTGGTGAAGGTCGGCAGCGCGCTCGTCACGAACGACGGCCGCGGCCTCGACGACTCGGCGCTCGCCCGTTGGGCGGGCCAAATCGCCGCGCTCCAGAAGATGGGCAAGGAAGTCATCCTGGTGAGTTCGGGGGCCGTCGCCGAAGGGGTGCTGCGGCTCGGCTGGGAAAAGCGACCGGGGCGTCTCTACGAACTGCAGGCGGCCGCGGCCGTGGGCCAGATGGGGCTCGTGCAGGCCTACGAGCGGCACTTCCGCGAGCACGGCATCGGCACCGCGCAGGTGCTCCTCACCCACGCCAACCTCACGGACCGCGAGCAGTATCTCAACGCCCGCATGACCCTCATCGAGCTCCTTCGCCTCGGCGTCGTTCCGGTCATCAATGAAAACGACACGATCGCGACGAGCGAAATCAAGGTGGGGGACAACGACACGCTCGGCGCCCTCGTGACGAACCTCGTCGAAGCGGACGTGCTCGTGATCCTCACCGATCAGCGCGGTCTCTACACGGAGGATCCCCGAAAGAATCCCGACGCCGAATTCGTCTCCGAGGCGACGGCGGGCGACCCCGCGCTCGAGCGCATGGCGGGCGGCGCCGCGTCGACCCTCTCGAAGGGCGGCATGATCACGAAGATCCTCGCCGCCAAGCGCGCGGCCCGATCGGGGGCGGGTACGATCATCGCGTCGGGCCGGGAGGATAACGTGCTCGTGCGCCTCGCCCAGGGCGAATCGATCGGCACGCAGCTCGTCGCCGCGTCGAGCGTTCTGCATGCGCGGCAGCAGTGGCTCGCCGACCACCTGCGCGTCTCCGGCAAGGCCGTCGTCGACAAGGGCGCCGCCCGGGCCCTTCGCGAGCACCGCTCGCTTCTGCCCGTGGGCGTCAAGGCGATCGAGGGCGATTTCGTCCGGGGCGAAGTCGTCGCCTGCGTGACGGAGTCGGGTGAAGAGATCGCCCGCGGCCTCGTCAATTACTCTTCCGACGACGCGCGCCGCATCATCGGCTGCCACACGGAGGAAATCCCCGCCCGTCTCGGACTCATCGACCGTCCCGAACTCATCCACGCCAACAACATGGTGCTCGTGCAAACGCGCAAACCGGCCGGTTGATACAATACGGAGTCTCTTTTTCTTAGAAAGCCCGCTTCGGCGGGCCCTTCCTTTTTCTCAGCAACACATTCATCATGCGTGCGCGTTCCTTTTTCCTTTCCACGTTGAAAGAAGCCCCCGCCGACGCCGACATCGTGAGCCAGCAGTTCATGATCCGGGCCGGCATGATCAAAAAACTTGCCGCCGGCGTCTACACCTACATGCCGCTCGGTCTTCGTACGATCCGCAAGATCGAGAAAATCATTCGCGAAGAAATGGACCGCGCGGGCGCCGTGGAGCTCCTCATGCCGATCGTGCAGCCGGCCGAGCTCTGGCAGGAATCGGGTCGCTGGGAAAAGTACGGTCCCGAACTTCTGCGCATCAAGGACCGTCACGGCCGCGACTTCGTGATTCAGCCGACCTCCGAAGAAGTCGTCACCGACATCGCACGTCAGGAAATCAAGAGCTGGCGTCAGCTCCCCGTGAACTTCTATCACATCCAGACGAAGTTCCGCGACGAACGCCGTCCCCGCTTCGGCGTCATGCGCGGCCGCGAATTCACGATGAAGGACGCCTATTCCTTCGACCGCGACGAAGCCGGCGCCTCGCGCTCCTACGACATCATGTTCGATGCGTATCAGAAGATCTTCCGCCGCCTCGGCCTGATGTTCCGCGCCGTGCGCGCCGACACGGGCGCGATCGGCGGTTCGCGCTCGCATGAATTCCAGGTGATCGCCGACACGGGCGAAGACCTCATCGCCTACGCGCCCGAAAGCGACTACGCCGCCAACATCGAACTCGCCGAAGCCTTCTCCGTCCTCTCGGGCCGCGAAGAGGCCAAGGAAACGATGGAAAAGCGCGCGACGCCGGGGAAGGAAAAGTGCGAACTCGTCGCCGAATACCTGGGCATCGATCTTCTTCGCTGCGTCAAGAGCGTCGTGCTCGCCGCCGACCGCACGGACGAAAAGGGCGATCCGCTGCCCGCGAAGATCGTGCTCGTCCTCCTGCGCGCCGATCATGAATTGAACGAAGTGAAGGCCGGTCACCTTCCCGAACTCAAGGAAGGCTTCCGCTTTGCCACCGACGAAGAAATCGTCGCGACCTTCGGCTCGAAGCCGGGCTACCTCGGTCCCGTCGGCGTCTCCGAAGACGTGGCGGTGTACGCCGACCGCACGGTCGCCGACATGAGCGACTTCTGCTGCGGCGCCAACGAAGAGGGCTTCCACCTCACGGGCGTCAACTTCGGGCGCGATCTCCCCGAACCCCAGGTCGCCGACCTTCGCAACGTCGTCGAAGGCGACCGCTCGCCCGACGGCAAGGGCACGCTCAAGCTGCAGCGCGGCATTGAAGTCGGTCACGTCTTCTATCTCGGCACCAAGTACTCCGAAGCGCTCAACGCCACCTACCTCGACGAAAACGGCAAGCCGCAGGTTCTGCAGATGGGCTGCTACGGCATCGGCGTCACCCGCCTCGCGGGCGCCGCGATCGAACAGAACCACGACGAAAAGGGCATCATCTGGCCCGCTTCGATCGCTCCCTTCGAAGTCGTCATCTGCCCGATGAACTACGCCAAGAGCGAAGCCGTCCGCGAAGCGGCCGACAAGCTCTACGAAGATCTGAAGGCCCGCGGCGTCGACGTGATTCTCGACGACCGTGACATGCGTCCGGGCGTCATGTTCGCCGACTGGGAACTCATCGGCGTGCCGCACCGCGTCGTCATCGGCGACCGCGGCCTCAAGGAAGGCGCCGTCGAATACGCCGATCGCCGCAACCTCGCGGAAAAGGTCATGGTGAAGACGGACGAAGCCGTCGACTTCCTCCTCGGAAAGCTCGGCCGCTGATTGTCCGGCGCAATCTGAAATGAAAAAAGCTCGGCTGAAAACCGAGCTTTTTTCTTGACCGGTGCGACGTTCTCACTTCTGACGGTCGTCGACCGGGTCGAAGGAGAGTTCCACTTCCCGCGGCATCTCGTGCCGACCGTCGGGCTTCGGGAAGGGGTTGCAGCGTCGGATCGCGCGTTCCACGGCCTGATCGTAGGCCTTCCATCCCGAGGCGCGTTCAAGGACGGGCGCGCCCATTTGTTCGCCCGTCGGAAGAAGTTTCACGCGGTACTGGGCGACGTATTGCCCCCGCTTCATGTTCGGGGACACTTCGATCGAAATGTGCGGTCGGATGCAGGCGATGACCCGGGACTGCCACTGCGCGGCGGCCGCGCCCGTGAGCGACTGTCGGATGTTGCGCGGATCCCCGCGCGTCGTACCCGAGCGGTTGCTGTTGGGATCGACCTTGGCGGAAAGCCGAGCCAATTCCTGATTGCGGATTTCGCGTGCGATGCGGCGCCGTTCCGCCGCCTCGGCCTTCTTGCGGGCTTCCTCGGCTTTTCGGGCCTCTTCCGCCTTTCGAGCTTCTTCGGCCTTTCGGGCCTCCTCGGCCTTTCGGGCTTCTTCGGCCTTGCGGGCTTCTTCAGCCTTGCGGGCTTCTTCAGCCTGTCTGGCTTCCTCGGCCTTTCTCGCCTCTTCGGCAAGGCGGGCCTCTTCGGCTTTCCGAGCCTCTTCGGCAAGACGCGCTTCTTCGGCCTTGCGCTTTTCTTCGGCGAGGCGTTCCTGAGCGAGACGTTCCTCACGCAGGCGGGCTTCTTCGGCTTCCAAGCGGCGGCGCTCCATTTCGATGCGCTCGGCCTCGGCTTCGCGCGCGATGCGTTCGGCTTCGGCGCGTTCACGGGCGAGACGCTCCTCTTCGGCACGGGCCGCTTCCTCGGCCTTGCGGGCCTCTTCGGCAAGACGGGCTTCTTCCTGGGCGCGGGCTTCCTCCGCCTTTCGAGCCTCTTCGGCAAGCCGTTCCTCTTCGAGACGCTTGGCTTCTTCGGCCTTTCGGGCTTCCTCGGCGAGGCGTTCGGCTTCGGCCTTGCGCTCCTCTTCGAGGCGCGCAAGCGTTTCCTCAAGGCGCGCGGGCTCTTCGGGAGGCGTCTCCTCGGGTTGCGGCTCCTCGGGTTGCGGTTCGGGCTGCGGTTCTTCCGGGATCGGTTCGGGAGTCGGTTCGGGCGCCTCTACGCGCTCGGCCACGCCCGTCGGGTCGTTGCCGCCCGAAACGTCTTCGGGGGCCCAGAGTTCCGCGTAGACGAATTCCGCCCGGGTCTGCCACTGAAAGACCGTGAAGAGTCCCAGGAACAGCACGCCGTGGACGGCTCCCGAGAGCAGAATCGCCGGAAGCCAGCCCTTTTGCCGTTCCCGTTTGGGGAGGTGCGGGTGCTCTTGCATGCCGTTCCTCTCTTAGCGTGCGTCGGCGGAGCGCTCGATGCGAAGCGACAGTCCCACGCGTTGCACGTCGGCCGACTGCAGGGTCTTCATGACGTTGACGACCTCTTCGTAGCGCACCGTCTTGTCGGCGGCGATGACGACGGGAATTTCCGGATGATCGGCCTGCAGCGCTTTGACGCCGTCCACGAGCCCGGGCATGTCGACGGGCGTGAGCGTCTTGCCGCTGCGAAGCGAGAGGCGCGCGTCGGGATAGACGATCACTTCGATCACCTGTTCGGGCGCCTTGCTCGCCTTGTTGACCGACGGCAGATTGATGAGGCTCGGATTCACGAAGGGGGCCGCCACCATCAGGATGACGACGAGCACGAGCATCACGTCGATGTAGGGCACCACGTTGATTTCCGCCATCAGGCCGCGGCGCCGGTTGTTGGAGCGAAGTGCCATGATCAGCCTCGGATCTGACGGTCAAGAATGTTGAGGAACTCTTCGTGGAAGCTTTCCATGCGGTTGACGAGGCGGTTGACGCGGTTGTTGTAGTAGTTGTAGGCGGCGACCGCGGGAATGGCGGCGAAAAGGCCGATGGCCGTGGCGATCAGGGCTTCGGCGATGCCCGGCGCCACGACGGCGAGGCTCACGTTCTCGAGGCTCGAAAGGCCCGTGAAGGCGTTCATGATCCCCCAGACCGTGCCGAAGAGCCCGATGTAGGGCGACGTGGAACCGATCGAGGCGAGAAGCGGCAGACCGGCTTCAAGGCCGTCGAGCTCGCGCGTGAAGACGGCGCGCATGGCGCGGGAAACGCCGTTGACGGCGTTCGGGCCGGCCTTGTGCTGCTTCATGAATTCCTGCATGCCCGCGGCGAAGATCTGCTCCTGCATGCCGGCCTTGCTGCCCTTGCCGCGGACGTCGTCGAGGAGATGCGTGAGTTCCGTGCCGCTCCAGAAGCGGTTTTCGAAGTTGTCCGTCGCCTCCTGGGCGCGGCGGATCATGAAGTATTTCTGGAAGATCACCGTCCAGCTCACGAGCGAGAGCGTGATCAGGATGACGAGCACGCACTTGACGACGAGGCTCGCGTTGGCGATGAGGGTAATCAGGGAGAGATCGGCGCTGACGGGATTCATGATGGTGAAAAAATTCAGTTCGAATCGGTTGAGAGCAGTTCGGAGACGCGGGCGTAGATGGTGTCGGGGATGACGGTCGGACGCATGGTGGCGGCGCTCACGCACGCCACGCGCACGTGACCCGTCGTGATGCGTTCGTCACCGCGGAAAATGTTCTGTTCGAATTCCAGGGAGGCGTGCCGAAGCTTGGAGACGGTGGTCACGACCGTGAGGTCGTCTCCGAGAACGGCGGCGCGGTGATAGCGGAGGTCCACCGCCACGACCACGAAGAGAACGCCGTCGGGACGCTGCCGTTCGTCCTGCTGAGAGACTTCGAGGCGGGCGAGAAGCTCCGAACGGGCGCGCTCCATGTACTTCAAATAGTTGGCATGATAAACGATGCCGCCCGCATCGGTATCTTCCCAGTAGATGCGGACCGGAAATCGGTCGGTGAAGGTGGATTCCATCGTGTGCGCGAAAGGAAGTCAAAAAAGCGATTCTAGTATAGAGAGGCCGTTTCGCCTCGGGCGAGGAATGATACTATTCGCAATCCGACGGCAATACTTCGCAAATCTTTTTTCGCATGCTTTCGTTTTTCTTCGGCGCCGCACTTCTGGGCGCCCTTTGTTTCTGGATTCGTTCCCTCTCGGGCGTCACGCACGACGCGCGCTTCTTTCAGGTGCCTGGCGCCGCAGCGGGGGCCGCGTGGCTCGCGCTTCTCATGCTCCCCGCGCTTGCGGACGCCATTCCCGCGAACGGGACGACCCTTCTCGACGCAATTCTGAAGGGCGTCTTCACGGCGGGCGTGCGCGAGGCGGCGGGGTCGCTTCCGCTCGCCGTGACGGACCTCACGGGCGCGGCGCTTGCCGCCACGGCCGACACGGTGCCCGCGGGCCACACGCCGACCCTCTACGCCGTGCGCACGACGCTCGTCGCGATGATCGTGGGCGGCGTCTCGATTGCGGCCGCGTGGCTTCTTGCGGCCTCCCTCTGCGCGAAAAAGCGTGGCAAGGGGCTCGTCGACGGCATGGATCACCTCTCCAATCGGGACGGCACCTTCCCCTGGCGCGGACCGATGCTGGTCGTCAGTCTCGCCTGGCTCTTTTTGTCCTGGGTGCTCCTTCTCTGGCCCGACTGGCACGTCTTCGGAACGGACGCTTCGGGGCAGGACGTGCTCGGCGTTCTTTTGAAGGGGCTTTTGCCGGGCTTCGGCGCCGCGTCGCTTCTCGGACTCTCGGGCTTCGTCTTTTTCCGTGCGAAACCCTTCTCCGAGCGCTGGCCGCGGGGCGCCGCGGTTTTTGCGCCCGTGGGCGTCGCCTTCGGTGCGGCGAGCGTGGTCACGGCGTCGGGCGCGTCGCTTTTCGGTACGCCGCAGCTTCTCCTTGCGGGCGACGCGGTGACGCTTCTCTTCGCCTTCCTTTTCTGGGGCTTGGCGGCGCTCGCCGCCCTGCGCGTCGCGAGGGCGGTGCGCTGAGGCTCAAAAGAGCATGTCCGAGAGCACGGGTTCGTTCGCGGTCGCGGGCGTGAGGCCGAAGTGCTGCCAGGCCACGGCGGTCGCCATGCGGCCGCGGGGCGTACGCTGCAGAAAGCCCTGCTGAATGAGATAGGGTTCGACCACGTCCTCGAGCGTTTCGCGGTCTTCGCCCACGGCGGCCGCGAGATTGTCGATCCCGACGGGACCGCCCGAGAATTTTTCGAGAATCGTGCGCAGGAACTTCGTGTCGATGAAGTCGAGCCCCACGGGGTCGACGTCGAGCATCGCGAGGGCGGCCTGCGCCACTTCCCGCGTCACGCGTCCGTCGTGGCGCACCTGCGCGTAGTCGCGCACGCGACGAAGAAGGCGGTTCGCGACGCGCGGCGTGCCGCGGCTTCGGCGCGCGATTTCCGCGGCGCCTTCGTCGTCGATCGGCATGTTGAGAAGTTTCGCCGAACGCTTCACGATGAGCGCCAACTCTTCGGGCGTATAAAACTGCAGCTGGTTGACGATCCCGAAGCGGGCGCGAAGGGGATTCGTGAGCGCCCCCGCTCGCGTCGTGGCGCCGATGAGCGTGAAGGGCGGAAGATCGAGTTTGATCGATCTCGCCGCGGGCCCTTCGCCGATCATGATGTCGATCTGATAGTCCTCGAGCGCGGGATAGAGAATTTCCTCGACGACGGGCGAGAGACGGTGAATTTCGTCGATGAAGAGCACGTCGTTGGGCTCGAGGTTCGTGAGGATGGCCGCGAGGTCGCCCGCGCGCTCGAGAACCGGTCCCGAGGTCTGGCGCAGATGCACGCCCATTTCGTTGGCGACGATGTGTGCGAGCGTGGTCTTTCCGAGCCCGGGCGGTCCGAAGAGGAGCAGATGGTCGAGCGGTTCGCCGCGCTTGCGCGCCGCACGGATGAAGATGTCGAGCTGTTCGCGCACGGCCTTCTGGCCCACGTACTCGGAAAGATGCGTCGGGCGCAGGGCGCGGTCGACGTTTTCTTCGTTGGGGCTCTGCGTGGCGGGATCGATGACGCGTTCGTCCATGATAAGCACTCCTTATCGGGCGAGCATTTTGAGGGCCTGACGGATGCCGTCCGAGACGGACGTCCCTTCAGGGAGGCGCTTCGCGGCGGCTTCGGCGTCGCGGTCGGAGTAGCCGAGCGCGATGAGGGCGCTCACGATGTCGGCGCGGCCGTCGTCGGGGACGGCGCCCGCACCCGTCATCGAGCTGTGGAGCTTGCCCTTGAGTTCGAGGAGAATGCGCTCGGCCGTCTTTTTGCCGACGCCCGGAACCCGGGTGAGAAGCCCCGCTTCGCCGCGTTCGACGGCGTTGGCGAGCGCGTCGGGCGTCATCCCCGAGAGGAGAGCGAGCGCGATGCGGGGGCCGATTCCCGAAACCTTGAGGAGCGCGCGGAAGGTCTCCCGCTCGGACGCGGTGAGAAAGCCGTAGAGAAGCATGGCGTCTTCGCGCACGACGAAGTGCGTGTAGAGCGTCACGTCGTTTCCTTCGGCGGGAAGGTTGCAGAAGGTCGACATCGGCACGTCGACTTCATAGCCGAGTCCGGCCGCCTCTACCAGAATCTGGGGCGGCGTCTTTTCCAACAGTTTTCCGTGAATGCGTCCGATCACTTGGAATCCTTTTTCGTTCGGGTTTGCGCAAAGTTCGTCCAGGACGCCCGGGCGCCCCGCACGAAGCGTCCGCGACGGGCCGTCGCAAACGAGCGCGAAGAGCCTCCCGAGCGCTCGAGCGCGCGAAGGGGAAGCCGCTGAATGAGACAAAGCGCCGCGGCGGCCGCGTCGGCTTCGTCGGGACGAAAGTCCCGGTCGACCGAAAGCCGCGTGCGGATCATCTTGACGATCATGAGCTTGTCGGCGCGGCCCGTGCCCGTGACGGCCTCCTTGATTTCGGAAGGCGTGAATTCGTCGAGCGCAAGTTTCGCAAGCCCGCAGGCGACGATCGCCGCCCCGCGGGCCTGTCCGAGCAGAAGGGTGCTCTGCGGATTGACGTTCACGAACACGCGTTCGATCGCGGCAAGCTCGGGCGCATGCCGGGCGATCACGTCGGAGAGCCCCGTCGTGATGGCGCAGAGGCGCTCGACGATGGCGGCGTCCTTCGGAGGATCGATGACGCCCGAAGCGACGAGCGCCGGATCCCGAGCGGAGCGGACTTCGAGAATCGCCCAGCCCGTGTGGTTGAGCCCCGGGTCGATGCCGAGGACGCGAAGGGGAGATTCCGTCGTCAACGTCCGAATCCGCCCATGCCGCCGAAACCGCCCATTCCACCCATGCCGCCCATGCCTCCGAGGCCGCCGAACTTGCCGAGGCCTCCAAGGGAGCGGAGCATCTTGCCGAAGCCGCCCTTTTTCATGCGCTTCATGACGTCGGACATCTGTTCGTACTGCTTGAGGAGGCGGTTCACCTCCTGCACGGGCACGCCCGCACCGCGCGCGATGCGCTGCTTGCGGCTCGCCTTGATGATTTCGGGACGGCGGCGCTCCTGCGGCGTCATCGAGTCGATGATGCCGATGGTGCGGCGGATCTGGCGGTGAGCGTCTTCGTCGTTCACCTTCGAGGCGGCCTGCTGGAACTGCGCCGGGAGTTTTTCAAGCATGGAGGAGAAGCTCCCCATGCCGCTCACCTGCACGAGTTGCGCCTTCATGTCGTTCAAGTCGAAGCGGTCGCCCTTCGTGAGCTTTTCCGCGAACTTCTGCGCCTGGGCCGTGTCGATCGAGCGCTGCACGTCCTTGACGAGGCCGACGATGTCGCCCATGCCGAGGATGCGCGAAGCCATGGCTTCGGGGTCGAACGCGTCGAAGCCCGTGAGCTTTTCGCCGCTGCCGACGAACTTGATGGGCTTGCCGGTGACGTGGCGCACGGAAAGCGCCGCGCCGCCGCGGCTGTCGCCGTCGATCTTCGTGAGGATGATGCCCGTGAGGGGGAGGCGTTCGTTGAAGGCCTTGGCCGTGTTGACGGCGTCCTGACCGAGCATCGCGTCGACGACGAAAAGCGTTTCGGCGGGCTTCAAAAAGTCGTTGAGCTCGGCCACCTCCTGCATCATCGCTTCGTCTACGGCGAGTCGGCCCGCCGTGTCGACGATGAGGACGTCGAAGAAGTGACGCTTGGCGTAGTCGACGGCGCGTTCGGCGATGGCGAGGGGCTTGTCGCTCACTTCGCTCGGGAACCATTCGGCCCCGGCCTGCGCGGTGACGCTCTTCAACTGATCGATGGCGGCCGGACGGTAGACGTCGGCGCTCACCGTGAGGACCTTCTTTTTCTTTTCTTCGATCAGGTACTTGGCGAGCTTCCCGGCGCTCGTCGTCTTACCCGCGCCCTGCAGACCCGCGAGAAGGATCACGGCGGGGGGCTGCACGTTGAAGCGGAGACCGCGTTCCTCGGGCGTGAGGTCGCCCCCGATCACGGCGGTGAGTTCGCGCTGCACGACGCCCACGAGCGCCTGGCCCGGATTGAGGTTTCCGACGACCTCTTCGCCCATGGCCTTCTCTTTGATGCGGGCGAGAATTTCCCGCACGACGGGCAGCGCGACGTCGGCTTCAAGGAGCGCAAGGCGGACCTCGCGCAGCATTTCTTTGGTGTTCGCCTCCGTCAGACGCGCTTGACCGCGCATGGTTTTGACGACTTTGGAGAGACGCTGGGTCAGTGAATCGAGCATTCTTAGGAATTCCTCGGCGACAAAGTCGCCGGCGTAAGGCCGTCGGAGAGAGAACGGCCGAGTTCAGCATTTGATAAGTCGGGAGAGAATAGAATAAACGTTGACGTACGGTGTCTCCCGAGGCGCTCCGTACGGAGGGAGCGCACGAACCCGATATTTTAAGGGGTTGCGCGCCGCTTTTGCGTATTCCGTTCGCGTACAAAAAAACAAACGTAAAACCCATGACCACGCTTTCTTTGTGCACCATCCTTGCCGCGCTGTTGTATCTCCTCTCCGGCATCGCCGTCGTCTCGTACATGAAGGGACGCGACGGCAAGGCGCCCTCGTGGCTGCGCTGGCCGATCGTCGCCGCGCTGGTTCTGCACGGCGTTGCGATCGAGGCCGAAGTCTTCCAGGGGGACATCATTCACTTCGGCTTCGGCTTCGCCGTCTCCGCCATGTTCTTCTTCGCCGCGCTGATCCTCTTTGTGGAGTCGATCATCCACCGCCTGCACGGGCAGCTCGGGATCATCCTGATCGCCGCGGCGATCGGCGCGGTCTTCCCGCTCGCCTTCCCGGGACGTCCCGTCGCCGGGGACGAGTGGTCCTTCATGTTCCGCGTGCACATTCTCCTTGCGCTCGCCGCCTATTCGCTCATGACGATCGCCACGGTCCACGCCGTGCTGATGAGCCTGCAGAACCGTGAATTGAAGCGTCCGCAGGGGAAGGAAAGCGCCTTCCTCGCCTCGATGCCAGGCCTCGTCGTGATGGAGCGCATCTTCTTTCGCATCGTCGCCTGCGGCTTCGTCTGCCTCACGCTCGTCCTCGTGACGGGGAGTTTCGCGACGAACGAAGTGTTCGGCGTCTTCGTGAATCTCGACCACAAGTTCCTCCTCACCCTCATCGCCTGGGTGCTCTTCGGGATTCTGCTCGCCGGCCGCGCCTTCCGCGGTTGGCGCGCCAAGACGGCGCTCAACTGGTTCTGGGTGGGTTTCGGCGCGCTCGTCATCGCCTATCTCGCCTACAGCTTCGTGCTGGAGTTCGCCGCCTGAGGCCGCACCATGGGACGCGTACTCTTCTGGGTGATTCTGATCGCGGCCATCGCGATCGCCTGGGCGGTCTCCCGCCGGCGCAATTCGCTCTCCAACAAGGAGCGCGAGGAGCTCGCGCGCCTGCGCGGCGAACTGCGCGCCCGCAAGGAGGACCGCCGTTCGGGCGAGGCGATGCGGCGCTGTCCCGTCTGCGGGACCTACTTCCCGGAAAAAACGGGCGTCTGGCGCAAGGACGTCTGCTACTGCAGTGAAGAGTGCCGGCGCCGGGGAGAGCGTTCGTGAGAGTCACCGAGCGCTTCTCGCCCCACAGCAACGAAAGACCCGAAGGCACGACGATCGACCTCGTCGTGCTTCATTTCATTTCGCTTCCGGCGGGCGTCTTTTCAGGTGACGCCGTGGAGCGCCTCTTTGCGGGGACGCTCGATACGGACGAGCCGGTCTTTGCGGACCTCAAGGGTCTGCGCGTTTCCTCGCACTTTTTCATCCGCCGCACGGGCGAAATTCTCTCCTTCGTGCCCGTGGAGCGACGGGCCTGGCACGCGGGCGTCTCGGTCTTTCACGGCCGCTCCGACTGCAACAACCGTTCCGTCGGGATCGAACTCGAGGGAACGGGAGAGCTTCCCTTCGAGGACGCGCAGTACGAAGCGCTCGCGGCCCTGCTCGCGGATCTCTCGGCGCATCTGCCGATCCGCTGGGTGACGGGGCACGAGCACGTCGCGCCGGGACGAAAGAGCGATCCCGGTCCCTTCTTTGACTGGCGCCGCCTTGCGCGGGCGCTCCCCCGACTTCGCTTCGATCTTCGCCCCCAGACGGGCGCGAAATGAGGTTTTGGACTCCGCACAAAGGGGAGAAGCCTTGATATATTGAGGGAATTGTTTTTCTCAACGGGAGTCTTCTGCCCGAAAACCGATGTTAGCCTCTTTGCTGCAGTTTCTCTTTCTTACCGCCACATCCATTCTCGGGTGTCTCCTCGTCCTTCGGGCGTGGACCTACGCCTGCGCCATGACGTTTCACGATCCGATCGTCTATCCGATCCGGCGCCTCACGAACTGGCTCGTGGATCCCTTGAGCAAGGCGGTGGCGCCCAAGGGGGCGTGGGACTGGCCGAGTCTCGTCGGCGCCCTCCTCGTGGGGCTTTTGAGCGTTGTCGTGCGCACGGCCTTTCATCCGGCGGGTTTTGCGATGGTGAGCACCTGGATCGCTCCCTTCGCGATGGTGCTCCGTTGGGGGCTCGAGATGCTCACCTGGGGCATTTTCGGCTGGGTGATCCTCTCCTGGGTTGCCGCGCGCCATCCCTTCAACTATTCCCTTTCGATTTTGCTCGAGCCCTTCATGCGGCCGGTGCGGCGCGTCCTTCCGACCTTCCGCGGCATGGACTTTTCGCCGCTCGTCGTGCTCCTTGCCGCCAACGCTCTGCTCCTCTTCATCCTCCCGCTCTCGGACGGTCGAATTCTCTTCTGACCGAACCGATCATACGGAAACGAAAAAGCCGCCCCGCACCTTGGGACGGCTTTTTTGCTGTAGGGAGGACGAGTGCTCTCAGAAGGGGGCTTCGCCCCACTGCGACGCGTAGACGCCGCGGACATCGTCCGGGGTCGTGCGCCAGTTCTGTGCGCCCCGCACCGCCACCTTGAGGCTTCCGAGGACGGTGCCGATGCGGGCGCCGACGACCGGAGAGAGATTCCGTTCCCGCGCGAAGAGAAGGCCGCCCCGATAGGCGTCGCCCGCGCCCACGGGGTCGACGGCCTTCGCGGGGACCGCTTCGACTTCGACCCTTTCTCCGCCTGCAAGCCACACGGTCGAACCTTTTTCGCCGTGGGTGTGGTACACGGTTTTGCCAGCAAGCGAAAGCGCTTCGGGCGTGAGGCCCGCGACCTTCTCGAGGTATTCGGCTTCAAAGTCCGAAAAGGCGCAGGCGTCGGCGCCGTCGGCGAAGTCCCGGAGCTCTTCGGGTGTAAAGAGCGGACCCGCCTGGCCCGGATCAAAGAGATAGGGAACGCCGCGCTCGCGAAAGAGCCTGGCATGAAGTTTCATGGGGCGCACGCCCCCGGGACCGAGAAGCGCGTAGTCGACGGATCGATCTTCGGGCCAGGAAAGGCGGTCGGACGCGTCCATGGCGCCCGGATGAAAGCTCGCGAGCTGACAGCCACCGACGTCGGTCACGATGAAGGCCTGCGAAGTGAAGCAGTCCGCAAGACAGGGCATCCCGTCCGTGGGGATGCCGAGCGCGCGGAAGTGTTCGAGATAGTCGCCTCCGTCGCGTCCGAGGGCGCTCCAGACGAAGGGATCGCCTCCGAGCTGATGAAGGGCGTAGGCGATGTTGGCGGCGCAGCCCCCGAAGTCCCGGTGCATTTCGGGGGCGAGGAACGTGAGGTTCACGTGCCGCAGATCGCCTTTTTCCAGTTTGTCGGCGAAGCGTCCGTTGTGCGTGAGGATCGTGTCGTAGGCGACCGATCCGGTGATCATCGTGCTCACGGGGGCTCCTCAGATGGGGGTCACCGCCGTGACGCGCACGCCTCGGACGGGGAGCGCCGCGTCGACTTCGAGCTCGGCCTCGACGCGGACGGTTTCGCCCGCGGGAAGCACGTTCTCTTCGGCAAAGCCGTAGTCCGCGGGTTCGAAGAGCCGCTGAGCGAGCGTTTCGTCGGCGCTGTCGAGAAGGCGCACTTCAAGGAGCGGAAGAATCTGCGGACGGTCGGACGCGTTCGTGATTTCGATGCGAACGCGCCGGGGCGACTCCGCCTCGGTCAGTTCGCCGCGGATTTCAAAGGCCCTCACGTCGCTCCAGGCAAAGCCCGGGCAGGGAAGCGTGCGGCAGATGTTTTCATAGACGCCCCTGAGCGGAGGGAACTGCCGAAGAATCGGATCGTGAAAGTAGAGGGCGCCCGCCGTGAGCGCTCCCGCAAGGCCGACGAGGCCGAGGAGCGCGAAGAGGGCGCCGCCCTTTCGGGGCTTTTTCTCGGGGGGCGCCGCTCGCACGGGGACCGCGGGTTCGGGCGTTTCGCGGGCGTGAAAATCCGAGAGATCCTCGGCGATCTTCGCCATCTGCGCCTCTTTCTTTTCTTCGGGCGCGCGCCGCGCCGCCACGACGCGGGCGAGCGCATCGTCGTCGACCTCCACGGTTTCCGCCCTCGCGAGGACGAAGGTGTGGCGGCACTCGCCGCAGCGAAGCGTTTCGGCGGCTTCGTCGGGGCACTTCCAGAGGGCCCCGCAGGCGGGGCAGCGAACGATTCGGGTCATATGGCCTCTTCCAAAGAGAAAAGCGCCCCGTCCACCGTTGGAGGGGGCGGGACGCTTCTCGTATTGTAGGCGATCGGATTATTCGCGGCGGCCGGCGATGCAGACCCAGCCGTCCTCTTCCTTCCAGACGGAGAGCTTCACGGCGGGATCGGTCTGGCGGTAGACCTCGATCACTTCCTCGGCCTGACGGGCGAGGACGCCCGAGAGAACGAGGGCGCCGCCCTTCTTGACGCGGCCGAGCAGGGCCGGCGCCAGAAGTTTCAGGGGATTCGAGAGAATGTTGGCGACGACGACGTCGTACTGGCCTTCGGGCATGTCGGCGGGGAGACGGAAGTCGGCTTCGGCGTCGTTGTGAACCGCGTTTTCACGCGCGGCTTCCACGGCCTGCGGATCGATGTCGGTCCCAGTCACGGACTTCGCGCCGAGACGCTTGGCGGCGATGGCGAGAATGCCCGTGCCGCAGCCGTAGTCGAGGAGATCGTCGGTCGGACGGATGTTTTCGTCGATCCACCCGAGGCAGAGATGCGTGGTCGGGTGCGAGCCCGTCCCGAAGGCGACGCCCGGGTCGAGGCGGATGTTCACCGCGTTTTCGTTGGGGAGTTCGTGCCAGGTCGGAACGATCCAGAGGCGGTCCGAAACGCGCACGGGCTGGAACTGGGCCTGTGTGATGCGGACCCAGTCGGCGTTTTCCACCTCGTTCGCGCCGAGCACTTCGGGGGGATTGCAGCCAAGCGCCTTCACGGCGAGGGCGAGCGACGTGTCGAGGTCGAAGGTTTCGTCGACGAGGAGCGACACGACAGAGCGCGGCCAGGCGCAGGTTTCGGGTTCGAGCCCGGGTTCGCCGTAGAGGGGCTGTTCGTCGGGGCGGTCGGCGTCGGCGTCTTCGATCGTGGCCGAAAGGGCGCCCGCGTCCATCAGAAGGTCGGAGAGCGCTTCCGCACAGCGCTCGTCGGCAAGGAGTTTGATTTCACGCATGGTTCAAAAATCGAAAAGGGGCCCTGCGGGCCCCGAAATGAAAGGAGGTTACTTGGCGTCCTTCGGACGATGGCGCAGCTTCTCTTCGAGGTAGTGAATGCTCGTGCCGCCCTGGAAGAATCCTTCGTCGGCAAGGAGTTCGCGGTGAAGCTTCGCGTTCGTCTTGATCCCTTCGACGGCAAGTTCGGAGAGCGCCACGCGCATGCGCATGATCGCCTGTTCGCGGGTGTCGCCGTGCGCAATGATCTTGCCGATCATGCTGTCGTAATAGGGAGGCACATCATACCCCGCATAGACGTGCGTGTCGATGCGGATGCCGGGGCCGCCGGGGAGGTGCCACTGCTGCACGCGGCCGGGGCTCGGCACGAAGGTGAAGGGGTCTTCGGCGTTGATGCGGCACTCGATCGCGTGGCCGCGCATCACGATGTCGCTCTGACGAACGGAGAGACGTTCGCCCGCGGCGATGCGGATCTGTTCGCGAACGATGTCGACGCCCGTCACCATTTCGGTCACGGGGTGCTCGACCTGCACGCGCGTGTTCATTTCGATGAAGTAGAACTCCCCGTTTTCATAGAGGAATTCGAAGGTGCCCGCGCCGCGGTAGCCGATGCGCTTGCAGGCTTCGACGCAGCGCTTCCCGAGGCGTTCGATGAGCTTGCGGGGAATGCCGAAGGCGGGCGCCTCTTCGATCACCTTCTGATTGCGGCGCTGCATGGAGCAGTCGCGCTCGCCGAGGTAGACGGCGTTCTGGAAGCTGTCGGAGAGAACCTGAATTTCGATGTGGCGCGGATTTTCGAGGAACTTTTCCATGTAGACGGTCGGGTTCCCGAAGGCGACGCGCGCCTCTTCCTTCGTCATGTTGACGGAGGTGAGGAGGGCCGCTTCCGTGCGCACGACGCGCATGCCGCGTCCGCCGCCGCCGCCCGCGGCCTTGATGATGACCGGATAGCCGATCTTGCGGGCGATCTCGAGGATTTCCTGCGGATCGTCGGGGAGCGCCCCGTCGGAGCCCGGAACGCAGGGAACGCCCGCCTCGCGCATGGCCTTCTTGGCGCTCACCTTGTCGCCCATGAGGCGAATGCTTTCGGCGCGCGGGCCGATGAAGGTGAAGCCCGAACGTTCGACGCGCTCGGCAAAGTCGGCGTTTTCCGAAAGGAAGCCGTAGCCGGGGTGGATCGCTTCCGCGTCGGTCACTTCCGCGGCGGAAATGATGGCGGGAATGTTGAGGTAGGAGAGCGGCGACTGGGCCGGGCCGATGCAGACGCTTTCGTCGGCGAGGCGCACGTACTTGGCGTTGACGTCGGCCGTCGAGTGCACGGCCACCGTTTTGATGCCCATTTCGCGGCAGGCGCGCTGAATGCGCAAGGCGATTTCGCCGCGGTTGGCGATGAGAATTTTTCCGAACATGGTGCGATCAGCCGATGATGAGGAGGTTCTGGCCGTATTCGACGGGCTGACCGTTTTCCACGCAGATTTCCTTGACGACGCCGTCGGTTTCGGCTTCGACTTCGTTCAAAAGCTTCATGGCTTCGATGATGCAGACGGTCTGACCCTTCTTGACGGTGTCGCCCACTTCAACGAAGGGCTTGGCGCCCGGAGACGGAGCGCGGTAGAAGGTGCCGACCATCGGGCTCGTAAGGGGCGTGCCTTCGACCTTGGGTTCGGCGGGTTCGGCCGCGGCGGGCTGGGCGGCCGGAGCGGGAGCCGCGGCCGCCGCCGCAACGGCGACGGGCGCGGGAGCGGTCGTCTGCACGACCTGAACGGGCGTCTGCGGATGATTGATCACGCGAATGCGGTCCGGGCCTTCGCAAATTTCAAATTCGGCAACGCCGCTTTCGGCCACGAGGTCCAACAGGGACTTAATTTTGCGCAGATCCATCTCTACTAACCTTTTCTGTGATTCTGAAGTGCGGGCGGGGAGAGCCCCGTTGCGCACGGTGTGACTAATGTGTGTCGGTTCCGGAGGGTCCCGAGGGAGGACGGCTACGGAAAACTCGTATTTCCGCCAATTTTCGTGATTTTTCGTCCAAAAGTAAATGAAAAAGCACGAAAAGCCCCGAACGGGGCGATCCGGAAAGGAGGTGACAATATCTTACCCGCGCCCCGAAGCGCAAGGTATGCCCTAATCAGGCTAATCCAATCGCTCGGAATCAGCCCTATGGACGAGGAGAACGGAAAGGAGGGCCGACGAAATCTCTCCCATCGATTCGAGCGGGTGCTGCCAGGGGTCGGGGCGCGTGCGGTGCGCCTTGAGGCGCGGCCGCGTCCACACGGCGACGAGCACGGGTTCGTCCGAGAGATACACGGCGAAGCGGGCGTTTTCGCCCGCCTGCGGGGCGAGCTCCTCAAAGCGGACGTCGGCGTTGAGCATGGCGAGAAGCGGCGCCTTTTCGTCGTCCGTGTCGAGAACGACCTCGGCGACGGCGTCGCGCGATGCCGCGCCGTCGAGAACCCGTCCGACGAGTTTGGGTTCGACGTTGCCGAGCGACTCTTCAAAGAAGGTCATGACGGCGAGCGCCGCGTTTCGCTTTTTCCGCAGGGAGCGGCGGTGCTGATCGGGATCGAACGTCGAGTACCAGCGCCGCAGTTCCGTGGCGACCCGGTCGTCGGAAGGGCGTTCGCCGCATTCGAGCGTGACGCTCTCGAGGGCGTCGCGCCAACGGACGCCGTCGCGGGCGATGAGGCGGGCGGCAAGGACCGCAGCGCGGTCGGAAGGGCCGTAGGACATGCGTTTCTGAAGAAAATGAAAAACGCCCTCATTCTACAGGGGCGCGGGGCAAAATGGAGTTTCACGGAGCGTCTGAAAACGGATGAGGTCAAAAGTGGGGCGGGCGGCAACAGAAAGTTTCGATCCGCGGGCCTTCTTTCCCGCAGAGCGTCCGGCGGTTCGATATGATTCGATGTATTTTTCGACACTTCGGGGCGAAGCATGCACATTCACATTCTCGGCATCTGCGGCACCTTCATGGGCGGCGTCGCGCAGCTTGCGGCGCAGGCCGGACACACCGTGACGGGATGCGACCGCGGGGTTTATCCGCCGATGAGCGACGCACTGCGCGCGGCGGGGATCGAACTCACCGAAGGCTACGGCGCCGAGCAGCTCTCGGTCGAACCCGATCTTTGGGTGGTGGGAAACGCCGTTTCGCGCGGAAATCCCCTTCTCGAGGCCATTCTCAACCGCGGTCTTCCCTACACTTCGGGACCGCAGTGGATGTGCGAGCACATTCTCGCCGGACGCCACGTCCTTGCCGTAGCGGGCACGCACGGCAAAACGACGACCACGTCGCTTCTCACCTGGATTCTTCGCGGCGCCGGGATCGACGCGGGCTACCTCATCGGCGGCGTTCCCGCCTGGGGCGAAGGAAGCGCCCTTCTGGGCGATCCGAAGGCCTCCTTCGTGATCGAAGCCGACGAGTACGACACGTGCTTCTTCGACAAGCGAAGCAAGTTCGTGCACTACCGTCCCCGCACGGCGATCCTCAACAACCTCGAATACGACCACGCGGACATCTTCGAAAACCTCGCGGCGATCGAAAAGCAGTTCCATCATCTCGTGCGCACGATGCCGAGCGAAGGCACGATCGTGACGCACGCGGGTTCCGAAGCGCTCGAGCGGGTTCTCGCCATGGGCGTTTGGTCGAAAGTCGAACGCTTTGATTCGGACGAGGGCTGGAGCGTTTCGGACGAGGGCGCCGTTCGGCTCGCGGGCGAGGTTCTCGGGGAACTGCATCTTCCCATGTCGGGGCGCTACAACCGTCTCAATGCGCTCGCCGCCGTCGCGGCCGCGCGGACGGTCGGCGTGGATCCCGAGATCTCGCTTCGGCTGCTCGCCGATTTCCCGGGCGTCAAGCGCCGTCAGGAAGTCCGCGGCGTCGTGCGGGGCGTCACGGTGATCGACGACTTCGCGCACCATCCGACCGCGATCGAGGAGACGATCGGGGCCGTTCGCGAAAAGGCGCCGGGACGCATCCTCGCGGTTCTGGAGCCGCGCAGCAACACGATGAAGCTCGGCACGATGAAGGACCGTCTCGCCGAGAGCCTTCGGGACGCAGACAAGGTCTTCTGCTATCGGGGCCCGGGCGTCTCGTGGGATCCCGCCGAAGCACTCAGGCCCCTCGGGGAAAAGGCGATGACGACCGACGACTTCGAGGCGCTTGTCGCGGCCGTTCTCGCTGAGGCGCGTTCGGGCGACACGATCCTCTGCATGAGCAACGGCGCCTTCGGCGGCATTCACAAGCGGCTGCTCGAAGGCCTCGGAGAAGCATCGTGAAGCGCACGATTTTCTTTTTGCACGGCTTTTGCTCCTCGCCCCTTTCGGGCAAGGCCGTCGCGACGAAGCGCCACTTCGGGCGTCTCGGCTGGCGCGTCTACGCGCCCGACCTGACGTGGGCGCCCAAGACGGCGGACCGTCTGCTCGAAGACTTTGTCTCGCGCATCCGGGGAGACTGGGCCGTCTTTGGCTCGAGCCTTGGGGGCTTTTACGCGGCGCGCCTCGCGCATCGGCACGGGGTTCCGGCCGTGTTGCTCAACCCCTGCACGAACCCTTGGGCGACGGTGCCGTCGCTTGTGGGCGAGCATGAAATCTACGGCTGGCTCGGACGGCGCATCGTCGTCACGGAGCGCTTTGCCGAGGATTTTCGCGAACTCGCCCGCGAGACGCCTCTGACGCTTCCGGCTTCTCGCCGCCTTCTCGTTCTCTCGGACCGGGACGAAGTGCTCGACCGAAACGACGCGCTCAAGCTCTACGGCGAGGAAAACCTCGTGACGAGCGAAGACGACTGGCATCAGCTCCATCACTACGAACAACATCTGCCCGCGATCGAGCGGTTTTTGGAAGAGGCCTTCGGCGCCGCGCGGTAACCATCACGACGTAACGACATCATGTATCTGTATTTTGAAGAGGACGGCGCCTTCAAGGCGGGGACCGTCGTAAGCGAAACGGGCAACGCCTATCAGGTGACCGTGACGACGGGCCGACGCACGAAGATCAAGGCGGCGAAGGTATTCTTCACGTTCGAGTCTCCGGCGCCCGCGGAACTCCTGGAGGCGGCCGAGGCGACGTCGGCCGAGCTCGATCCGGGCTTTCTCTGGGAAGTGGCGCCCGAAGGCGACTTTTCCTTTGAAGACATCGCCAAGGAATACTGGGGTGCGACGCCAACGCCCGTGGAGCGCGCCGCGGTTTTGCTCGCTCTGCACAGCAATCCCGTCTACTTTCACCGCAAGGGCCGCGGCATGTACCGCCGCGCCCCCGAAGAGATTCTCAAGCAGGCGCTCGAAGCGCTCGAGCGCAAGAAGCGCCGCGAGGAACAGCGCCGCGCCTGGGTGGCCGAAATGGACGAAGGTCATTTGCCCGAGGCCCTCGCCCGGGACGTCATGGGGCTTCTGATGTCGCCCGACAAGAACGGGATCGAATGGAAGGCTCTCTCCGACGCGGCCGCCAACGCGAGAATGTCGCCCTTGCGCCTCATGCTCAAGCTCGGCGGCGTCAAGAGCCCCTGGACGTGGCACGTCGAAAGCTTCTATCGCGAGAACTTCCCGCGCGGCCGCGGCTTTCCCGCGGATCTGCCGCTTCCCGCCCCGCTCAACCTCGAGGATCTGCCCAAAGCCAAGGTGCGCGCCTTCTCGATTGACGACTCGAGCACGACGGAAATCGACGACGCGCTCTCGGTCACGCACGGCGAAAACGGCAAGACCGTAGTCGGCGTGCACATCGCCGTGCCTGCGCTGGGGATCGTGCGCGACGATGCGCTCGACAAGGTGGCCCGCGCCCGCATGAGCACGGTGTATGCGCCGGGCCTCAAGACGACGATGCTCCCCGAGCCCTGGATCGAAGGCTATTCGCTCGACGAAGGCCGAAGCGTTCCGTGTCTCTCGCTCTACATCACGGTGCACGACGACACCTTCGGCGTCGAGAAGACCGAAACGCGGCTCGAGCGTATCACGGTCGAGCGCAACGTCCGGCACGATCGGATCGACGAACTCGTCACGGAAGAGGCGATTGAAAACCATACGCTCGACATCGAGTACGCCGAAGAAATTTCCTGGCTCTGGCACTTCGCCCGCCGTCTCCTGCGCGAGCGAGAAGAGGTGCGCGGCCGTCCCGAACTCACCAACCGCGTCGACTGGTTCTTCGTTCTCGAGGGCGAGGGCGAAGACGCTTCGATTCACGTGCGCGGCCGCCGCCGCGGCGCGCCTTTGGACCTCCTCGTCGCGGAACTGATGATTTACGCGAACCAGACCTGGGGGCTTTGGCTCGAAGAGCACGCCGCCGCGGGGATCTACCGTTCGCAGCGCATGGGGCGCGTTCGCATGAGCACGACTCCGGGGCCGCACGACGGACTCGGCGTGGTGCGCTATGCGTGGTGCACGTCACCGCTTCGCCGCTATGTGGACCTCGTCAATCAGCGTCAGATTCTTCAGGTGCTGCGCGGCGAATCTCCCGCCTATGCGTCGAACGACGCGGACCTCTTCACGATCGTTTCGCAGTTCGAAACGATCTACGGGACCTACGCCGACTTCCAGACGAAGATGGAGCGCTACTGGTCGCTTCGCTGGATTCTGCAGGAGGGACTGCGCGAAATCGAGGCGATCGTCGTCAAGGGCGACCTCGTGCGCATCGACCGACTTCCCTTCATGCAGCGCGTTCCGGGCCTTCCCGAAGATCTTCCCAAGGGCCGCAAGGTGCTCCTGCAGATCCTCGGGTGCGACCTCGTGGACCTCGTGATGGATTCGAAGCTTCTTCGCATTCTCGACGAGGAGGACGAGTCGGCCGTCGAGGAGGATGAGGAAGAGGACGCGATGCCCGATGAAAACGCTCCGGCTGAAGAGAAAGCTTCCGACGCACCGGAAAACGCTTGATCCTCAAATACGAAACGAGAGAGGCGCTGCGGGGAGACCTGCCGCGCCTCTTTTGTCTCTTCCCGTGGGGAAACCTGCACGAATAAACTGTCACGCCTTACGCATAAACACTCACGCTCAGGTAATCATCAAAATTCTTTGATTGTCTTGTGCCGCAATGAAAAAATATCGCGGGTAGGTCGATTGTTGAAGGGATCGTTCTGCCCGAATAATCACCCCCGCTTTCGACGAACTTCCGCGTAGACGCCCGCATAAACGGTCACGCCTGCTGATGGTTGAATTTTGCTGTGGCAGAAGGAATAATCCAGGAAAATCGGGCCGAATGTCATTTCAGGGAGGGCGATGCGTAGAGCGGACCGCTCCGGGGGAAGCCTGTTCTGGCGCATAAACACTCACGCTCAGGTGATCGTCGAAATTCTTTCATTGTTTTGTGCCGCAATGAAAAATATCGCGAGTGGGACGATTGTTGGGAGGATCGTTCTGCCCGAATAATCACTCCCGCTTTCGACGAACTTCCGCGTAGACGCCCGCATAAACGGTCACGCCTGCTGATGGCTGAATTTTGCTGTGGTAGAGGGAATGATCACGGAAAATCAGGCCGAATGTCATTTCAGGGAAGGCGATGCGTAGAGCGGACCGCTCCGGGGGAGCCTGTTCTGGCGCATAAACACTCACGCTCAGGCAATCGTTGAAATTCTTTTATTGTCCTGTGCAGCAATGAAAAGTGTAGAGAATATGTCGATTGTTGAAGGGATCGTTCTGCCGCATGATCACCCGAGTTTTCGGCGAGCGTGCCGCATAAACGGTCACGCTTCCGACAGACTTTCGCGCCGGTGTACGCATAAACGGTCACGCTCCTGCGAAAACCCGTATCGCTCTACTCGTTTTGCTCCTGACGCGAAAGCGATGATCAGGCTTTTGAGCGCTTCTTCGGCGCCGGGAGCTGTGCGAGCACGATGGCGACCGCCATCAGGGCGCAGCCGAAAAGTTCGCGCGTTGTCAGGACTTCGTTGAGGAGCACCCATCCGGCGAGCACCGACACGACGCTCTCGAGACTCATGATGAGGCTCGCGACGGTCGGATTCATGCCGCGCTGTCCCACCACCTGCAGGGTGTAGGCGATGCCGTTGCTCATGATCCCCGCCCAGAGGATCGGCAGGAGCGCTCCGTGGATGCCTTCCCAGGTGGGCGTTTCAAAGACGAGCGCCATGAAGAGCGCAATGAGGCCGCCGCACCAGAACTGTCCGCAGGCGAGCGTCACGCCGTCGATTTTCGTGACAAAGTGGGCGATGACGAGAATGTGAATGGAAAAGGCGAGGGCGCAGGTGAGCACGTAGAGGTCGCCGAGCTCAATGGAGAGGGAACTCGTCATGCAGAGTTCCCACAGGCCCGCGACCGCGAAGAGAACGCCCACGACGATGTAGCGGTGTACGCGGTGTCCGACGAAAAGCCCCAGAAGCGGCACGATGACGATGTAGAGCGACGTGATGAACCCCGCCTTTCCGACCTCGGTGTCGTGCACGAGCCCGAACTGCTGAAAACTTTCTCCGGCAAAGAGGCAAAGCCCGCAGAAGAAGGCGCCGAGAAGAAAAGTCTTTCCCAGGGGAGCGGGCGCAGTCTCGCGCTTTCTGCGGTAGAGAACGAAGGGTGTCAGAAAGAGGGCGCCGAGGAGCGTGCGGCACGCCGTGAAGGTGAAGGGACCGACGTGATCCATTCCCACGGCCTGGGCGACGAAGGAGCAGCCCCAAATGAAGGCGGTGAGGAAAAGAAGGAGGGACTGTCGGAGCGTAAACGCGTTCATGGATACGGACAAAAAGGGACGTTGGCGAAAATCCAAGGATTGTAGCGCAGGCGACCCGCGCCCATTCTTGGGGAAAGAAGACGGTTTTCCCTTTGCTCTGCGCAAAAGTCAAGCAAAGCCCCGCGTTTCCCCGTACAATCCGCACGTGTTCCCGCCGCGAAACTCCTTTTCGCGGGATGTTCGGCAAAGAAGGAGGCAGACGTGCAAAACCGTGAAGATCAGGAAATCCGCGAAGGATTTCGTCCCGCGGCCGATGCGGCGCGCGACTCCGACGAAGCGAGCCGTGCGCTCGCCCGCATTCAGCAGGTGCTCGATGAAGACCGGGAACACCCGAGCGGAGGAGACGAAAAGCACTCCGACTCGGACAAAGGGGGCGAATATCGTCTGAGCCTCACCGCGGCCATGGAACTGCGCCGCATTCTTGAGCCGCTCCACCCCGCCGACATCGCCTGGATCCTCGAAGCCCTTCCCGTGGACGACCGTCTCGTCGTGTGGGAACTCGTCAAGAGCGAATCCGACGGCGACATTCTCGTCGAAGTGAACGACGGCGTTCGTGAGACGCTGATCGAGGCGATGGACCGCGACGAACTCGTCGACGCCGTCGAAACCCTCGATACCGACGAAATCGCGGACCTTGTCGACGACCTGCCGCCCGACGTGATGGCCGAGGTGCAGGAGGGCTTGAGTCACGAAGAGCGTGCTCAGCTGCGCGCGGCCATGTCCTACCCGGAAGACTCCGTGGGTTCGCGCATGGACTTCGAACTCGTCTCCATCCGCGAAGAGGCGACGGTGGAGGTGGTGCTGCAGTATTTCCGCCGCCTCTCCGAAATTCCGGATCATCTCGACCAGGTGTTCGTGGTCGACCGTGCGGGGCACTTCAAGGGATCGCTTTCGCTTACCCAGATTCTGACGAGCGATCCGAGCCGCCACGTGCGCGAGCTCATGCGAAAGGACATTCTCACGCTCAATCCTCTCGACGACGCGAGCGACGCGGCGCAGGCGTTCGAACGCTACGACCTCGTGAGCGCGCCCGTGGTGGACGAGGCGGGCCGTCTCGTCGGCCGTCTGACCGTCGACGAAATGGTCGACGTCATCCGCGAGGAAAGTGAAGAGGACGCCTTCGCCGCCGTGGGTCTGGACGACGAACAGGACATTTTCGCCAGCGTCTGGGAAACGGCCAAGAGCCGCTGGGTGTGGCTCGGGATCAATCTCTGCACGGCTTTTTTTGCGTCCCGCGTCATTTCGGCTTTCGACGGCACGATCGAGCGCGTCGTGGCGCTCGCCGCCCTCATGCCGATCGTGGCGGGGATGGCCGGGAACTCGGGCAATCAGACGTTGACGCTTCTCGTTCGCTCGCTCGCCATGGGGCAGGTGACGGACGCCAACAAGAGCGATCTGCTCAAAAAAGAAGTGGCGGTGGCCGTCATCAACGGTCTCGTCTGGGGGGTGATCGCGGCGCTGTGCGCCTGGGCCCTCTATTGGGACACGCCCGAAGGGCTGATGCTCGGTGTCGTGATGTTCCTTGCGATGTTGCTCAACATCATCGTGGGCGCCGTCGTGGGGCTTGCCGTGCCGTTGCTTCTGCGCTATTTCGGACGCGACCCGGCCATGGGCGGGTCGGTCCTTCTGACGTTCACGACGGACTCGGGCGGTTTCCTCATCTTCCTCGGGTTGGCGACCTTCTTCTTCCGCAACGTTCCCGCGGCCTGATGAGGCGCGGGCCGCTTCAGAGGTCGCCGAAGAGGCGCTTGAGGTCGTCCAATCCCGCGTGCTTTTCCTTCGCGCCCGTGCGGCGGCTTTCCTCTTCCGTGATTTCGTGCGAGGTGTAGTTTTCCTCGATCTCGTCGCGCCAGAAGCTCGCCGGATGGGCGCTCGTCAGGAAGCGCTCCGCCGTTTCGCGGCCCACGTTCTCGTAGCGCACGAGCCGGCGGGTGTCAAATTCGATGTCCAGCACTCGGGCGCGGGCGTCATAGCCTGCCGAACGAATGCCGCCTCGGAGAATGTTTCGACGTTCCATTGTCGCTCCTTGTCGATGCGCGTACATCTTTCCATTCTAGGCCGCCCGGCGGGCATTGTGGCCGGAGAAATTGCATTGAAGGGCGGGACTTCTCCCACAAACGCCGAATTTTTTGTTACTCTCCGACCTAAGGGGCGCCGAAAAAATACGGGCGCTCTTTTTCTTTTGTCTGCTTTTCAATGTGGTTCCGCGGTTTTTCGCGGAAGTGAGGAGGAATTCTTTCGTGTCGTCGGGTCGAGCTTATCAGCTGCTGAGCGAATGGGCGTTGCCGCTTGCCGCGGTCGCGGCCGCCATGGGCGTGCTCGCCTTCGGCGCCGAAAACGCCCGCCGCGTGCCGCCCGACGTCTTCCCGCCCGTTCCCGTGCAGACGGTGCCGTATCCCGCGGTGACGCAGGAAGAGACTGCGCAAGGACCCGACGTCGTCGCCGCGGACCACCCCGATGCGCTTCGGCTCGACCGGGCGGAAGCGGGGGTTGCGCGCTATATCGAACAAAGCTATCGCGTGTCCTCGGAACGGGCTCGGCTCGTTACGCAGTGGGCCGTGGAAATCGGCAAGGTCAAGGATCTCGATCCCCTTCTCATTCTGGCGGTCGTCGCCGTCGAGTCGAGCTTCAATCCGCATGCCCGAAGCGGCGCGGGTGCCGAAGGCCTCATGCAGGTGATGACGGAGGTGCACCTCGACAAATTCCGGGCTTTCGGCGGCGCGGGCGCGGCGCTCGAAGCCTATCCGAACATGGTGGTGGGCAGCGAAATTCTGCGCGGTCTCATCGAGCGGACGGGCAGTGTCTCCAAGGCCCTCAAGTGGTATTCGGGCGCGGCCAATCACGCGAGCGACTACGGTTACGGAAAGAAGGTGCTTCTCGAGCGAAGCCGCCTCGTCGAGGCGGCGAGCGGTCAACCCGACAAGGCCGTGGCGCTTCTCAAGAGCAAGCGCCAGGGAGCGACCTACGCCTCGTCCGTGAAGGAGCGAAAGCTCTCGTACGAAGCCTGGACGAACGTTCGCGAAGGGCGCGGTCTGCGCGTTGTGACGCCCTCGGAGCGCCGCGTCGAAGAGCCCTCCGTCTGATCAGAGCGCAAAGTCTCCGTAGAGCGCATTGATCCACGCGGCGGCGGCAAGCCCCGCGGTTTCGGTGCGCAGCACGCGCGGACCCAAAAGGGTCGGGCGCCAGCCCGCTTCTTCGGCCGCCTGCAATTCTTCCGGCGCAAAGCCGCCTTCGGGCCCCACGGCGAAGAGAACGCTACGGGGCTTTTCCGTCTGCATGCCCCGTTGGGCGCCCGGCGCAAGAATGAGCTTCAGATCCCCTTCGAGCGCAAAGGCCTCTTTGAGCGAAAGGGCAACCACTTCGGGCAAGCGGTTTCGACCGCACTGCTCGCAGGCGGCGCGCACGGTTTCGCGACACTTTTCCAACCGCTTTTCCAATCGGTCGCCCGAGAGTTTCGTCACGCTCCGCTGCGCGGGGACGAGGACGATGCGCGCGACCCCGAGTTCGGTCGCCTTTTCGACGATCCAGTCCATCTTCTCGGGCGTCACCTGCGCCTGAACGAGCGTCATCGTCACGGGCGACTCGCGGTCGTCGGGCGTTTCCTCTTCGATCGTCACGAAGGCGCGCTTTCCGTCAAAGGAGACGGGGCCCGTCCAGACGCGGCCCGATCCGTTGAAGAGCGCCACGATTTCGCCTGCGGCAAGCCGCAGGGCGCGTCCTGCATGATGCGCCGCCTTGGGCGGAAGTTCGATCGTGCCGCAGAAGTCGGCGTCGGGACGGTCAACGAAAAAGCGGGGGAGAGCCATGGCCGGGTGTGAAAAGGAAGTAGGGAGAGACAGTCTAGCAGGAGGGAGCCGAAATCCGCGTCTCGGAGAGCATTCCTTCTGTGGGAAAAGGGACCGTTTCGGTTAAAATATTCTTCTGTCCGGAAACGGCGTCCGCCGTTTTCTCTTACTACCTTCCTTTTCGTATTCAAACGATATGTCCTCTACCGTTACCCCGCAGACGATGGCCAACGCCATCCGTGCGCTTTCGATGGATGCCGTGCAGAAGGCCAAGTCCGGTCACCCCGGGATGCCCATGGGCATGGCCGACATCGCTACGGCGCTTTGGAGCCGCCATCTCCGCTACAACCCCGTCGACCCGAAGTGGGTCGGCCGCGACCGCTTCATTCTCTCGAACGGTCACGGTTCGATGCTGCAGTACGCTCTGCTGCACCTGACGGGCTACGACCTCACGATGGAGGATCTGAAATCGTTCCGTCAGCTCCACAGCAAGACGCCGGGTCACCCCGAAGTGGACGTGACGCCGGGCGTGGAAACGACGACGGGCCCGCTCGGTCAGGGCATCGCCAACGGCGTCGGCATGGCGCTCGCCGAAAAGATGCTCGCCGCCGAATTCAACCGAGAAGGCTTCCCCGTCATCGACAACCGCACCTACGTCTTCCTCGGCGACGGTTGCATGATGGAGGGCATCAGCCACGAAGTCTGCTCGCTTGCGGGCGTCTGGCAGTTGAACAAGCTCATCGCCCTTTACGACGACAACGGCATCTCGATCGACGGCAACGTCAAGGGCTGGTTCGGCGACGACACGCGCGGCCGCTTTGAAGCCTACGGCTGGAACGTGATCGGTCCGGTGGACGGCCACGACATCGAAACCGTCTCCGCCGCCATTGAAGAGGCGAAGAAGTCGGAAACGAAGCCGACCCTCATCATCTGCCGCACGACGATCGGCAAGGGTTCGCCCAACCGCGCCGGCACGGCCAAGGCGCACGGCGAAGCGCTCGGCGACGAAGAAATCGCCCTGACGCGCGAAGCGATCGGCTGGCCCTATCCGCCCTTCGAAGTCCCCGAAGAAGTCTATGTCGCCTGGGACCACCGCGAAGAAGGGGCCCGCATCGAAGGCGAATGGAAGAAGCTCTTTGAAGGCTACCGCGCCGCGTATCCGGAGCTTGCCGCCGAACTCGAACGCCGTTTGGCCGGCGACCTCCCCGAAAACTGGAGCGACACGGTGATGGAGGCGCTCTGCGCCGCGCAGGAAGCGCAGGAAACCATCGCCACCCGCAAGGCGAGCCAGAAGGCCCTCAACGCGCTCGCGCCGGCTCTCCCCGAACTCTTCGGCGGCTCGGCCGACCTGACGGGTTCGAACCTCACGAACTGGAAGGGCGTCGAAACGCTCACGGCCGACCACATGACGGGCCGTCACGCGAGCTACGGCGTGCGTGAATTCGGCATGTCCGCGATCCTCAACGGCATCGCGCTCTACGGCGGCTTCATTCCCTACGGCGCGACCTTCCTCACGTTCTCGGACTATTCGCGCAACGCTCTGCGCATGTCCGCGCTCATGAAGCAGCGCGTCATCAACGTCTTCACGCACGACTCGATCGGTCTCGGTGAAGACGGTCCGACGCACCAGTCGGTCGAACACGTTCCGTCGCTTCGCCTCATTCCGGGGATGGACGTCTGGCGTCCCTGCGACACGATCGAATCGATCGTCGCCTGGGCGAGCGCCATCGAACGCAAGGACGGTCCCTCCTGCCTCATCTTCACGCGCCAGAACGTTCCCTTCATCGACCGCGATGAAGTCGATGCCGACGCGATCGCCAAGGGCGGCTACGTCGCGCTCGAGTCGCCCGCGGGCGCTGAGGCGATCGACGTGATCCTTCTTGCGACGGGTTCCGAAGTGGGCCTCGCCGTTGAAGCGCGCAAGGCGCTCGCCGCCCTGAACATTCAGGCCCGCGTCGTGAGCATGCCCTGCACGAGCCGCTTCGACGCCTGCGACGAAGCCTACCGCAAGAGCGTTCTGCCCTCGGGCGTTCCCGTTCTCGCGATCGAAGCCGCGCGCACCGATCTCTGGTGGAAGTACGTCGGCTGCAAGGGCGACGTCCTCGGCATCGACCGCTTCGGCGAAAGCGCGCCCGCCGGCGTTCTCTGGCCCTATTTCGGTTTCACGGTCGACAATGTCGTCGCCCGCGTTGAAAAGCTCCTCCACTGAGATCCATTTCGTTGCCGCGCCGAACCTTCGGCGCGGCACACAACTTTCAAAGGAAAATTTCCGATGACCATTCGTGTTGCCATCACCGGTTTCGGCCGCATCGGCCGCAACGTTCTTCGCGCCCACTATGAAAACGGCAAGAAGCACGACATCGAAATCGTCGCCATCAACGCCACGGGCGATCTGGAAACGAACGCCCACCTCCTTCGCTACGACTCCTGCCACGGCCGCTTTAACGGCGACGTCCGCACGGAAGGGAAGGACTGGCTCATCGTCAACGGCGACCGCATCCGCGCCTTCTCGACGCGCGATCCCCGCGAACTCCCCTGGGGCGAACTCGGCATCGACGTCGTGATGGAATGCACGGGCGCCTTCAATTCGAAGGAAAAGAGCCAGGTGCACCTCGATCAGGGCGCCAAGAAGGTCCTTCTCTCGGCTCCGGGCAAGACCGCCGACGCGACGGTCGTTTACGGCGTCAACCACAACGTTCTCAAGGCCACCGACCAGGTCGTCTCGAACGCCTCCTGCACGACGAATTGCCTTGCGCCCGTCGTCAAGCCCCTGCATGAAAAGCTCGGCATCGAACGCGGTCTCATGACGACCATCCACGCCTACACGAACGACCAGGTCCTCACCGACGTCTATCACAAGGACATGCGCCGCGCCCGCGCCGCCACGCAGTCGATGATCCCGACGAAGACGGGCGCCGCGGCCGCTGTGGGCAAGGTTCTTCCGGAACTCAACGGTCTGCTCGACGGCTTCGCCGTCCGCGTTCCGACCATCAACGTGAGCTTCGTGGACCTCACCTTCATCCCGAAGCGTGAAACCACCGTGGAAGAAGTGAACGCCATCATGAAGGCCGCCGCCGAATCCGACGAACTCTGCGGCGTGCTCGGCTACAACGATCTTCCGCTCGTTTCGTGCGACTTCAACCACGATCCGCACAGCTCGACCTTCGACGCCACGCTCACGAAGGTTTCGGGCGGCCGCCTCGTGAAGGTCACGGCCTGGTACGACAACGAATGGGGCTTCTCGCAGCGCATGCTCGACACGGCCTGCGCCATGATGGCCGCCAAGTAACTTTCCCGTTGCGGAAAGAAATTTCGGGAACCGACGTTTTCGTCGGTTCCCGTTGCCGTATTCGGAGCGTGTCCTTGCGATTTTCGAATTCGGGGCCCGCGTAAAGGGCCGTGCCGATTGAAACGTTTCGTTTTTGATGATGTAAAGGGAGAGGTTCCCGATGAAAGTTAAGACTCTGGAAGCGCTGGCCAAGTCCGGCGCCCTGCGCGGCCGCCGCGTTCTGATCCGCAGCGACCTCAATGCGCCGCACGATGCGGAAGGCCGCATCACGAACGAAGCCCGTCTCGTGGCGAGCGTTCCCGCCATCCGCATGGCGCTCGACGCGGGCGCGGCCGTCATGGTGACGAGCCACCGCGGCCGTCCGACGGAAGGTCAGTTCACGCCCGAAGATTCGCTCGCCGGCATCGCCCGCCGCATGGGTGAACTTCTCGGCTGCGAAATGCCGCTCATCGCCGACTGGGTCGACGGCGTCAAGGTCGAACCCGGCCACGTCGTGATGCTCGAAAACTGCCGCTGCAACGTCGGCGAAAAGAAGTGCGACGAAGCGCTCTCGAAGAAGTACGCCGCGCTCTGCGACGTCTTCGTCAACGACGCCTTCGGCACGGCCCACCGCGCTCAGGCTTCGACCGTGGGCGTCGCCCGCTACGCCGAAGTGGCCTGCGCCGGCCCTCTGATGGCCGCTGAAATCGACGCGCTCACGAAGGCCGTGGAAGAAGCCGCTCATCCGCTCGTCGCGATCGTCGGCGGCTCGAAGGTTTCGACGAAGCTCACGATTCTTTCGAACCTCGCCGAAAAGGTCGACCAGCTCATCGTCGGCGGCGGGATCCTCAACACCTTCCTCCTCGCCGCCGGCAAGCCCGTCGGCAAGTCGCTCTGCGAACCCGACCTCATTGACGAATGCCGCCGCGTGCTCGACATTCTCGCCAAGAAGGGCGCGAGCCTGCCGATGCCCGTCGACGTGGTGGTCGCCAAGGCCTTCGCCGAAGACGCCGAACACCGTGTCGCCGACGTCGACGACGTCCGCGAAGACGAAATGATCCTCGACGTCGGTCCCAAGACCGCGGCGATGCTGGGCGATCTGCTTCGCAATGCCGGCACGATCGTCTGGAACGGCCCGGTCGGCGTCTTCGAAATGGCACCTTATGCCGAAGGCACGAAGGCCCTCGCCGACGCGATCGCCGAAGCGACCGAACGCGGCGCCTTCTCGATTGCGGGCGGCGGCGACACGGTCGCGGCCGTTTCGAAGTTCGGCGTGGCCGACCGCGTGAGCTACATTTCGACGGGCGGCGGCGCCTTCCTCGAGTTCCTCGAAGGGAAGAAGCTCCCCGCCGTCGCAATTCTCGAAGAACGCGCTTGACGCGCAACGCATGTGAAATGAGGTTGTCCTATCAAGAGAGGGCAACCTCTTTATCGTTTTGAGTGAAGGAACAAGGATAGAAAATGAAGGAAAAGCTTCTTGAACGCTTTTTGCGCTACGTGGCCGTGACCTCGCAGAGCAACGCCAAGGCCGGGGTCGTCCCGAGCACCGAAGGGCAGCGCCGCCTTGCCGAACTCCTTGCCGAAGAACTGCGCGAGCTCGGCCTGGAAAAGATCGAAATCTCTGAGAAGAGCGTCCTCACGGCGCATCTGCCCTCGAACCTCACCGAAGGCCGCAAGGCCGCCGTCGTGGGCTGGGTCGCTCACCTCGACACGGTCGACGTCGCGCTCTCGCCCGACATCCATCCGCAGGTGATCCGCAACTATCAGGGCGGCGACATCTGCCTCAACGCGGAAAAGGACATCTGGCTTCGCACGTCGGAACATCCCGAAGTGAACGATTACATCGGCGACGACCTCGTCGTCACGGACGGCACGAGCGTGCTCGGCGCAGACAACAAGTCGGCCATCGCCAACATCATGACAAGCCTTGAGACGGTCATCCGCGAAAACCGTCCCCACGGCGACCTTTACGTCGCGTTCGTGCCCGACGAAGAAATCGGTCTCCTCGGCGCGAAGGCCATGGACTTCACGAAGTTCCCCGTTGACTACGCCTACACGATCGACTGCTGCGCCGTGGGCGAAGTCGTCTACGAGACCTTCAACGCGGGCGGCGCCACGCTCTCGATCCGCGGCGTCACGGCGCATCCGATGAGCTCCAAGGGCGTGCTCGTCAACCCGGCGCTCATCGCGACCGACTTCATCAACATGCTCGACCGCGGCAGCACGCCCGAGTGCACCGAAGGGACGGAAGGCTTCGTCTGGGTGAACGGCATTCAGGCGACGCCCGCCGCCGCCACCGTGTCGGTGAAGATCCGCGACCACAACAAGGCCGGTTACGAAGCGAAGAAGCGCCTGATCGCGAGCGCCGTCGAGTACCTCAAGGTCCGCCACCCGAAGGCGAAGATCGAGCTCAAGATGTCGGACGTTTACGGCAACATCGCCGACGCGATCAGCGACGAAAACCGCGGCTGCATCGATCTTCTCTACCGCGCGCTCGAGGAAACGGGCGTCCAGGCGAAGACCATCGCGATGCGCGGCGGCACGGACGGCTCCTTCATCTCCACCAAGGGAATTCCCACGCCCAACTACTTCACGGGCGGGCTCAACTTCCACAGCCACTGCGAATTCCTGCCGCTCGGCGCCATGGAAAAGAGCACGAAGGTCACCCTGAAGTTGATCGACCTCATCGCCGCCGCCTGATCGGCGAGGTGCGCGGGCGGGAAAAGACTTCGTCCGCCTGCATTCGATTCTTTTCGGGTATGAGGCGGCATGCCCGAAACGCATTGGCGAAAGACGGTCTCGGTTTGGCAAAATACATCCGAACCGTCTTTTGCTTTTTCATTGACCCGAACGGGACCGAATTAGAAAACCTTCAACGGTCCCCGCGGGTTGCTTTTCATTCATGTCGTCCGCTTTGATCGACCTCTTCGTCGACTCCTTCTGGCAGATTCTCCTGCCGGGGTTGACCGTTACCGTACCGCTCACGATCCTCGCCTTTTCGGGCGCCCTCGTGATCGCGGTGATCGTGGCGCTCGTACAGTTCGCGCGGGTGCCGGTGCTGAAGGATCTCGCGCGCTTTTACATCTGGGTGACGCGCGGCACGCCGCTTCTTGTGCAGCTCTTCGTCGTCTTCTACGGGCTTCCCCACGCGGGCTTTCTGATCGATCCCTTCGTGGCCGCGGTCGTCGTCTTCGCCGTGAACGAAGGGGCCTACTGCGCCGAAACGATCCGCGCCGCGCTCGAATCCGTCCCGACGGGGCAGCTCGAGGCGGGGCTCTGCTCGGGGCTCTCCTATCTGCAGGTGATGCGGCACATCGTCCTGCCGCAGGCCTTCCGCACGGCCTTCCCGACGCTCGGAAACTCCCTCATCGCCATGGTGAAGGACACGTCGCTTGCCGCCAACATCACCGTGACGGAAATGTTCATGACGACGCAGCGCATCGTCGCGCGAACGTACGAACCGCTTCTTCTCTACATCGAGGTGGGCCTCATTTATCTTCTCTTCTGCACGGTGCTCACCAAGGTGCAGAGTTACGGCGAGAAACGCCTGCGTACTTACGAAAAGCGCTGAGGGAACCATGCTTCACCTGGAGAATCTTCACAAATCCTTCGGTTCGACCGAGGTGCTCCACGGCGTGAGTCTCGACGCCCGAAAGGGAGAGGTCGTCGCCGTGATCGGGCCGAGCGGCTCGGGAAAGACGACGCTGCTGCGTTGTCTGAACGGACTCGAGACGTCCGACGCCGGCCGCCTCACGCTCGAGGGGACGGACTACGACCTGGCTCGGCTCACGAGACGGGAATGGGCCGCGCTTCGCAAGCGCACGGCCTTCGTCTTTCAGAACTACAACCTCTTTCTCAACCATACGGTGCTCGAGAACGTGACGCTCGGTCCGGTCGTCGGGCACGGCATGAAGCCCGAGGCGGCGCGCGAGCGCGCCCGGGTGCTTCTCGCCCGGGTCGGCCTGGAAGGTCGTGACGACGCCTATCCGAACGAACTCTCTGGCGGTCAGCAGCAGCGCGTCGCCATTGCGCGGGCGCTCGCGACCGACCCCGCGGTGATCTACTTCGACGAGCCCACGTCGGCCTTGGACGCCGAGTGGACGGACGACATGCACGAACTCCTTCGCGGCGTCGCGGCGCAGGGGACGACGATGGTGGTCGTCACGCACGCGCTCGACTTCGCGCGTAGCGTCTCGGACCGGGTGGTCTTCATGGAGGCGGGCCGCGTCGTGGAGACGGGCGACACGGAAACTTTCTTCACTTCGCCCAAGACGGCGAGAACCCGGGCCTTTTTGGACTCGGAAAAGACGCAGGACGAAACCAACGACAAGGGAGAAAAATGATGAAACGAAAAATCGGAATGTGGATGGCTGCGGGACTCTGCGCCCTGACGCTCGGCGGGTGCTCCGACAATGCGGCCGACGACAAGGGTGCTGGGGCGGATCGGCTCGCCGACATCCGCGCGCACGGCAAGATCGTGATCGCCATGGAGGGCACCTGGGCGCCCTGGACCTACCATGATGAGAAGGGCGTTCTCACGGGCTACGACGTGGAAGTGGGCCGCAAAATCGCCGAGAAAATCGGCGTGAAGGCCGAATTCGTCGAAGGCAAGTGGGACGGGCTTTTGGCCGGTCTTGACGCCGGACGGTACGATCTCATGATCAACGGCGTCGACGTGACGCCCGAGCGCGCCAAGGTGTACGACTTCTCCGAACCCTACGCCTACAACCGCATGGTCGTGATCGTGGACGGCAACCGCACCGACATCGCCTCCATGGCGGATCTGAAGGGGAAGAACACGGCCAACACGATTTCGAGCACCTACGCGGAGGAAGCCGAAAAGCACGGCGCCAAGGTGACCGGGGTGGACGACCTCAATCAGACCTTCGAGCTCCTTTTGAGCGGGCGCATCGACGCGACCCTCAATTCCGAGGTGACCTTCTACGACTATCTGCGCGCGCATCCCGACGCCCGCATCAAGATCGCGGCCGTTTCGGATCACGCCACCGAAGTGGCCATTCCCATCCGCAAGGGCGAAGCCACCGCTTCGCTTCGCGCCGTCGTGAACGAGACGATCAAGGGCATGCGCGAATCGGGCGAACTCGCGGCGCTCTCGAAGCGCTTCTTCGGGACCGACATTTCGGCGCCCGCCGCCAAGCCCTAAGGCGCACAAACGAGAAAAAGCAAAGAGCCGCAAGGAAAACCCTGCGGCTCTTTTGGTGTTTGGTGGAGGCGGCGGGAGTTGAACCCGCGTCCGGAAACCTTTTTCTGTTGGTTCTACATGCTTAGCCGAATGATTTGGATCTTGTCCGCAACCCTGCCGATCGGCGGGCCGATTGCGGACCAGTCGCCTTGATTTCGGACCCGCATCGGCGACGCCTGCGGGACCTAGACTCTGTCAGATGATGCTGCCGTCAGTTGCCTGACCCGACCCAGAGACCAGCCGGTGCAGCACCTCGCCAATTAGGCGGCGAGGGCGAAACGCTTGTTGTTGGCGTTTATTGGTTTGCAGCGGATTTACGAGGTGACTGCACCTCGACATGCCCCATACAGCGTCCGCGTCCCCGTCGAAACCAAGGCGCCCCCGTATGTGGATTTTGAAGTATAGGAAAGATGCGAGCAAAAAGCAAACCGCTTTTTGCTCGATCGTGCATCAAAATGATGCGCCGTGAATGATCGCCCAGGTCGAAAGGTCTTCGGGCGTTTCGGCGATGAAGTTCGCCCCCCAGCTCTCGACGGCCGTGTGAATGTAGCCCCAGGCGCAGGCGGCGCAGGGAATCGAGGCGGCCTTGGCCGCTTCGACGTCGCGCGGGTCGTCCCCGGCGTAGAAGGTCCCGTGCGGGTCGGACTGCAGGATCTCCATGGCCTTGAGGAGCATCGAGGGAGAGGGCTTCATGGCGCAGCCTTCGTGGTCGCTTCCGATCACGAGGTCGAGATACTTCATGAGGCCGAGCCGTTCGCAAAGGGGATGAGCGAGGGGCTCCACCTTGTTCGTGACGACGCCGAGCCGCCAACCGCTCTCCTTCAACGTACGGAGCATTTCTTCGATGCCCGTATAGAGTTTCGAGCCCGTGAAGCCCGAGTCGCCGTAGTGGCGCAGAAAGCGTTCTCGACGGTCCGCAAAGGTGGGATCGTCGCGTTCGATCCCGTAGGCGGCGCGAAGGAGGCCCGGCGCCCCCTTGCTCGCGTAGATCCGGATCGCTTCGTAGGGAACGGGAGAGAGACCTTCGTCGCGGCGCGTTTCGTTGATGGCCGCCACGAGGTCGGGGGCCGAATCCACGAGCGTGCCGTCCAAATCAAAGAGAAAGGTGGGGGCTTTGTCGGACATGATGTCTGGAATGATTCGCTAACGTCGGGAGGGAACCGGCGGACGTGGGCTAGTGTAGTGGAAATCGGGACGGGTGGCGGTGGATACGAAAAGGCCCCCGACGAAACGGGGGCCTTCGATCAGATCTCAGTGATCGGGATTATTCCGCAGGACGGGTACCCGAGACTTCGACCACCGCGCGGCGGTTCGGAGCCAGGCACTGGATGAGCTGACGGAAGTTCTTGATTTCACCGTTGCGGGTCGGATCCGGGCAGTTGACGACCGGGTCGGCTTCGCCGCGGCCTTCAGCCTGGATCAGGGAGGCGTCAACGCCCTTCGAAACGAGGTAGGCCTTCACGGATTCGGCACGACGCTGCGAGAGTTCGAGGTTGAACTTGTCGGAACCGATGCGGTCGGCATAACCCGTCGTAACGATGACTTCAACGTCCACGCCGGCGATCTTCGAGACGAGTTCGTCGAGAGCGGCTTCGCCTTCAGCCTTGAGGTCGGCCTTGTTGTAGGCAAAGAGCGTGTCGGCCGAGAGCGTAACCTTTTCCGGAGCCTTCTGGACGACCGGAGCGGGTTCAACGCAGGCTTCGCCGAGAATGTCGGCGTCGCAGTTGCAACCGTCACCGCTCGCCTGGGCGAGGGCGGGGGTCCAGAAACCGGTACGGTAGCAGAGGCCGTAGCCGGACTTGACGATCTTGCCGTCGGAGGAGTGGACGTAGGGGCTCACCTGTTCGGCCGACATGGCGGCGCCGGAAACGGCAAGCATGAGCGCAGCAACGATGCCGCTAAGTTTGACGGAGGTCTTCATAAACACACATCCTTTATTGTTAAATGCAAACGCCTTATCGATTGTGGTACAGACTACAAATCACCGGCAGTGCTGGATACGTCGGGGGACTCCGTAAAAACTCTGGGAGATTCTCCAACGGAAAGAATGGGAATTCTTCATTGAGGAGTATAGAGGATCCGCCCGACGAAATCAGCGCGCCGCAATCGTTTAAAGGAAGCTTCTCAGGGATAATGCCGATAAAAGCTTCTCGGCCCGAATCATTAAAGGCGTGAGGCCCAATGCTTTGCGGCCTCACGCACGGCTTCCGAGAGGTCGGCGCCGTCGTAACGAATCGTTGCCTTTTTCTCGACGAGGAGTCGTCCCGCCACCCACACGTGGGTGACGTGTTCGCGTCCCGACGCATAGAGAAGCTGCGCGGCCGGATCGAAGGTCGGCAGGCTTTCGACGCTCGAGAGGTCGACGGCGACGAGGTCGGCGGCCTTGCCCGCTTCGAGCGACCCGATTTCATGGTCGAGATGCAGGGCGCGCGCGCCGCCGAGGGTGGCCGCTTCGAGCATGTCGGCGACCGTGGCGCTCGTCGTGTCGCCCGCGACCGCCTTGGCGAGCATCCCCGCGATGCGCGTGTCGCCGAGAAGATCGAGTTTGTCGTTCGAAGCCGCGCCGTCCGTTCCGATCCCGACGTTCACGCCCGCCTTGAGAAGCTTCACGACGGGGGCGAAGCCCGAGGCGAGCTTCAGGTTCGAGGCCGGACAGTGGCACATCGAGGCGCCGCGTTCGGCAAGGAGCGCGATTTCCTCGTCGTTGAAGTGCACGCCGTGCACGGCGACGAGGCGGTCGTTGACGAGACCGAGGCGGTCAAGACGCGCGAGCGGGCGCACGCCGTGGTCGCGCACGGAGTCCGACACCTCGACGGCCGTTTCATGCACGTGCATGTGAACGGGCAGGTTGTAGCGCTCGGAGATTTCCGCGCAGCGGCGAAGCGAATCGTCCGACACCGTGTAGGGCGCGTGCGGCGCCACCGTCGCCGTGACGAGGGGATCGCCCGCGTCGCGCACGGCGAGAATCGTTTCCTCCATCTTTTCGAGGTATTCCCCGTCGTTCTTGGCGTAGGCCGAGGGGAAGCCGATGATGAAGGCCGACACGGCGGCGCGAAGGCCCGCGCGGCGCAGGCCCTTCGCGGCCGAGAGCGGGAAGAAGTAGTGGTCCGACGTCGTCGTGACGCCGCCCGAGAGCATTTCGAGGCCGGCGAGCCGGGAGCCTTCCTCGACGAATTCGGGGCTCATGAGCTTGCCTTCGGCCGGCCAGATCTTGGTCGTGAGCCAGTCCATGAGCGGAAGGTCAGCGCCGAGGCCGCGCACGAGGTTCATCGCCGCGTGGCTGTGCAGATTCACGAAGCCCGGCAGGAGAATGTGTCCGGGCAGGGGGACGAAGCGGGCTCCGGGGTGGCGCGCACGGGCCTCTTCCCTCGGGAGGAGCGCTTCGATGCGGTCGCCGCGCATGACGAGGCTGTACCCGGTGTGGAGAACATTTTTCGGCACGATCGGCAAAAGCCAATCGGGTTCGAGAACGGTGTAGAGAGTGTCCATGATGCAAGAGAGAAAGAAATTGTGGCGGGCATTCTAACAAGGCAAGGAAGCGCCATCCTGATACAATAGACGATCTCTCGCATTTCGGCGCCGCGCCGTCCGATGCGCTCGGACGACGGACCGCCGCGTGCGCCCGCCGTGGCGCGTTTCGGACGAAAGGTCCGAAGAACAACGAACAGACCGTTTGCCGCGGAACGCGCCTTCTCTGGAGAGGGTTCCGTTCCGGCCGAGAGGGCAGAAAACGGCTTTCTTCACTACATTCACTGAGGCTTTCCGAATGGATGAGATCACTGACAACGATGACGGGTTGACGCCGGAAGCGGCCGAGGAGTCGCCTTCGCCCGCCAACGCCATCGCTCGGGAACTGCTCCCCGTTTCGCTCGAGACGGAGATGAAGCGCTCCTACCTCGACTACGCCATGAGCGTGATCGTGGGCCGCGCGCTGCCCGATGTCCGCGACGGTTTGAAACCCGTGCATCGCCGCGTTCTCTACGCGATGCACGAGATCAAGAATACGCACAACAATCCGCACAAGAAGGCAGCCCGCGTCGTGGGGGAAGTGCTCGGTAAGTACCATCCGCACGGCGACTCGGCGGCCTACATGACGATCGTGCGCCTCGCGCAGAACTTCTCGATGCGCTACCCGCTCGTGGACGGTCAGGGGAACTTCGGCTCGATCGACGGCGACAATCCCGCCGCCATGCGTTACACCGAAGTCCGCCTCGAAAAGATCGCCTCGACGACGCTCGCCGACATCAACGAGGAAACGGTCGACTTCACGCCCAACTTCGACAATTCCGAAATGGAGCCCGTGGTCCTGCCGACCCGCCTGCCGCAGTTGCTCGTGAACGGCTCTTCGGGCATCGCCGTGGGCATGGCGACGAACATTCCGCCGCACAACGTGCGCGAAACGATCGACGCCTGCCTCTACTGCCTCGAACACCCCGAGTGCTCGGTGGACGACCTCATTCCCCTCATGCCCGCGCCCGACTTCCCGACGGGCGGGATCATCTTCGGCCTTTCCGAAGTGCATCAGGGCTACCGCACGGGCCGCGGGCGCGTCGTCATCCGCGCGCGCACGCACCTCGAGGAGTGGGGCGCCCGCAAGGACCGCACCCGCATCGTCGTCGACGAGATCCCCTACATGATCAACAAGCGTGCGCTTTACGAGCGCATGCACGAACTCGTTCGCGAAAAGAAGCTCGAAGGCATCTCCGAGATGCGCGACGAGTCGACCGAACAGATCCGCATCTGCATCGACCTCAAGCAGGGCGCCATGCCCGAGGTGGTTCTCAACAACCTCTACAAGCTCACGGCCATGCAGTCCTCCTTCGGGATGAACATGGTCGCCCTTGTCGACGGGCAGCCGATGCTCCTCAACCTGAAGGAACTCATCGAACACTTCATCGCGCACCGTCGCGAAGTGGTGACGCGCCGCACGGTCTTCCGTCTGCGCAAGGCCCGCGACGCCGGTCACATCCTCGAAGGTCAGGCCGTGGCGCTCGCGAACCTCGACGAATTCATCCGCATCATCCGCGCGTCGAAGACGCCCGAAGAAGCGACGACGGCGCTCTATGAACGCGCCTGGCCCGCGGAATTCGCCCGCGAACTCGTCGCCCGCGCGGGTGCGCTCTCTTCGAAGCGCTATCCCGACGGCATGGAATTCGGTCGCGGTCTTCGCGAAGACGGCACCTATCTCCTCACGAAGGTGCAGATTGAAAACATCCTCGCGATGAATCTGCGCCGCTTGACGGGGCTCGAACAGGAACGCGTGCGCAACGACTACCACGCGACGATGGACAACATCATCGACCTCCTCGACATCCTGGCCCGTCCGGAACGCGTCAACGCGATCATCGGCGACGAACTGAAGGAAATCAGCGAGGAGTACGGCGACGAACGCCGCTCGACGATCGACGTCCTCGGCGATCCGAACTTCGACGAGCGCGACCTGATTCCGAACCGCCGCATGGTCGTCACGCTTTCGCGCGACGGCTTCGTCAAGAGCCAGGAAGTGGCCGACTACAACGCGCAGCGCCGCGGCGGCAAGGGCCGCAAGGTGCAGGAAATGACGCACGACGACGCGGTGGAGGAACTCTTCATTGCGAATTCGCACGACATCATCCTGTGCTTCACGACGGGCGCGAAGGTCTACGCCCTCGACGTCTTCCGTCTGCCCGAAGGGAAGTCGAGCGCGCGCGGCCGTCCGATCGTCAATCTCCTCCCGCTCGAGGAAGGGGAGAAGATCAGCTTCATGCTCCCGATTCAGGAGTTCACCGACGATCTGCACGTCTTCATGGCGACGAACCAGGGCACGGTCAAGAAGGTGCTCCTCTCGAACTTCCGCGGCAGCCGTCTGAAGACGGGCCTGATCGCAACGGTCCTCAACGAGGGCGAATACCTCGTGTCCGTTGCGCTCGCCAAGGAAGAGAGCACCGTCATGCTCGTCAACGACACGGGCATGTGCATCCGCTTCGCGGACTCCGACGTCCGCTCCATGGGACGCGTCTCCCACGGCGTGGGCGGCATGCGCCTCCCCGAAGGATCGGAAATCGTGGCGATGATCGTCTCGAACGATGAGAGCCGCAACGTGCTCATCGTGACGGAAAACGGCTACGGCAAGCGCGTGCCGATTTCGGACTTCCGCCTGCAGCGCCGCAACGGCATGGGTCTGCGCGGCATCAAGCCGTCCGAACGAAACGGCCGCGTCGTCTCGGCGATCGCCGTGGAGGATTCCGACGACATCATGATCCTCTCGACGGTCGGCAAGGTCATCCGCACGCGCGCTTCCGAAGTGCCCGTCTACAGCCGCTTTGCGAAGGGTGTGCGTCTCCTGCGCGTGGAAGAAGGTGAAAAGCTCGTCTCGCTGCGCCGCGTCGAACGCACGGCCGACGAAGCCGACGAGGACGATTACGAACGACTCGATCTGGACGCGGCCGAACTCGAGGCCGTCCGTCACGAAGAGGCCGAGGATCCGACGGTGGAGGACCCCGTCGAAGACGAAGCCCCGGCGGACGACGCCGAAGAGGAAGTCGCGGAGGATTCGTCGAAAGACTGACGAACTTCTCAGCAGTCTTGGTGGAGACGGACACGGACGACGTGTCCGTTTCTGCTGAGAGGAAGGAAGAAATGCCGCAGATTTGGAATTTTTCCGCCGGTCCCGGGATGCTGCCCCATTCCGTACTCGAAGCCGCGCAGAAGGAGTTTCTCGACTACCGCGGACTCGGCGCCTCGATCGTGGAGATGTCGCACCGCACGCACGCCGTCGAGGCGATCGTCGAATCCCTCACCGAAGAACTTCGCGGGCTTCTCTCGATTCCCGAGGAGTTCGAGATCTTCTTCACGCAGGGCGGCGGGCGCACGCAGTTCGCGATGGTGCCTGCGAACCTCTTGCGGGGCAAGACGGGCGCCTATCTCGTGACGGGACTCTGGAGCGCGGCGGCCCTCGAAGAGGCCAAGCGCATCGGCCGCGCCGAAGCGGCCGCGCGCACGACGGGAGACGTTCCCGACACTTCGGACCTTTCGTGGCCCGAGGATCCCGCCTACGTCTACTACTGCGACAACGAAACGGTGCACGGCGTCGAATTTCCGGCGCCTCCGACGGCGCCCGAAGGCGTTCCGCTCGTCGCGGACATGTCGAGCAACTTTCTCACGCGTCCGATCGACTGGTCGCGTCACGGCGTCGTCTGGGCCGCGGCGCAGAAGAATTTTGCGCCCGCGGGCCTCACCGTCGTCATCGCAAGGCGCGATCTTTTGGGCGGACTGCTTCCGCACATGCCTTCGATGTTTGATTGGTCGCTCTACGCCCGCGAAAAGAGTATGCCCAACACGCCGCCCGTCTTTCAGCTCTACATCGCCGATCTCGTGGCGAAGTGGGTGCGCGCCGAAGGGGGAGTCGAAGCGATGCACCGTCGCGCGCTTGAGCGTTCCGCGTTGCTCTACGAGGCGCTCGACGAGCGGCCCGACCTCTATGAAACGACCGTGGCGAAGCGGGCCCGAAGCCGCGTAAACGTTCCCTTCCGACTGCGGGATCCGGAGCGCCTCGCCGACTTCATCGCGGCGGGCGAGCGCGAGGGTTTCCGGCAGTTCGCCGGCCACGCGAGCGTGGGCGGCCTTCGCGTGTCGCTCTACAACGCCATGCCGCTCGAAGGCCCGCGGCGCTTCGCCGAATTTATGCGCGCCTGGCGTCCCTGAGGATTCCGGGTGACAACGAAAGAATCCCTTCAACAAAGGAGACAAGCATGGAACAATCCGTCCGCGTCATCACGATCGACGGTCCCGCCGCGAGCGGCAAGGGGACCGTGGCCGAACGCATCGCGCACGAACTCGGATTTCACTATCTAGACAGCGGGGCGCTTTATCGTCTCGCCACCTATCGCGCCCTGAAGCTCGGGACGCCGCTTGACGACGCCGAAGCGCTCGAGCGGGTGGCCAGCTCGATGGCGCCCGTCTTTGAGCAGGGCCGCATCCTCCTTGACGGCGAAGACGTGACGCTTCGCATCCGCACCGAAGAAGTGAGCCGCGCGACGAGCCGCGTCGCCGCCGTGCCGGGCGTGCGCAAAGCGCTTTTTGATCTGCAGCGCCGCGCCGCGAAGGCGCCGGGCCTCGTCGCCGACGGACGCGACATGGGAACCGTCGTCTTTCCCGAAGCTGACCTCAAGATCTTCCTCACCGCCTCGGCGCGCGTGCGCGCCGAACGCCGGGCTCTGCAGCTTGAGGCCCGGGGCGAAACCGCCGACCGCGAAGCGTTGACCCGCGACCTCGAAGAGCGCGACCGCCGCGACCGCGAACGCGCCGAAGCGCCCCTCAAGCCCGCCCCCGACGCGAAGCTTCTCGACACCTCGTCGCTCGGCATCGAGGAGGTCGTCAAAAAACTCCTCGATTGGTGGGATGAAGCACGATAAAGTGCAGTACAATCACAAACTTCCGTGCATCGTGAGTTTTCACGGACACGGAAGTTTTTTCTTTTTATCCCTTTAACTCCGCCCAAGGGATCGTCCCGCGGGTGTGTATTACATCAACTCATGTCCATCAACGAAACCAACAAGCCCGCCGAATCCTTCGCCGAGCTGCTCGAAGAAAGTTTTGCCCGTCACGAAATGCGTCAGGGCGAAGTCGTCACCGCCGAAGTGATCCGCGTGGATTACAACTTCGTCGTCGTCAACGCCGGCCTCAAGAGCGAAGCCTACGTGCCCATCGAAGAATTCAAGGATGACCGCGGTGAAGTGACCGTCCAGCCGGGCGACTTCGTTTCCGTCGCCATCGAATCCGTCGAAAACGGCTACGGCGACACCATCCTCAGCCGCGACAAGGCCAAGCGTCTCGCCGCCTGGATGAACCTCGAACAGGCTCTCGAAAGCGGTGAACTCGTCACCGGTACGGTCACGGGCAAGGTTAAGGGCGGTCTCACCGTCATGACCAACGGCATTCGTGCCTTCCTCCCGGGCTCGCTCGTCGACACGCGTCCCGTCAAGGACACGACCCCGTACGAAGGCAAGACCTTCGAATTCAAGGTCATCAAGCTCGACCGCAAGCGCAACAACGTCGTCGTTTCGCGCCGTGCCGTCGTCGAAGCCAACATGGGCGAAGAACGCGCCAAGCTGCTCGAAACGCTCAAGGAAGGCGCCATCGTCAAGGGCATCGTCAAGAACATCACCGACTACGGTGCCTTCGTCGACCTCGGCGGCATCGACGGTCTTCTCCACATCACCGACCTCGCCTGGCGTCGCGTTCGTCACCCGAGCGAAGTCGTCACGGTCGGTCAGGAACTTGAAGCCAAGGTTCTCAAGTTCGACCAGGAAAAGAACCGCGTTTCGCTCGGCCTCAAGCAGCTCGGCGAAGATCCGTGGATCGGCATCTCCCGTCGCTATCCGCAGGGCACCCGCCTCTTCGGCAAGGTCACGAACATCACCGACTACGGTGCCTTCGTGGAAATCGAAGCCGGCATCGAAGGCCTTGTGCACGTCTCCGAAATGGATTGGACGAACAAGAACGTCGATCCGCGCAAGGTTGTGACGCTCGGCGAAGAAGTCGAAGTCATGGTCCTCGACATCGACGAAGAACGTCGCCGCATCTCGCTCGGCATGAAGCAGTGCAAGGCCAATCCGTGGGAAGAATTCGCCCAGACCCACAAGAAGGGCGACAAGGTCTCCGGCCTCATCAAGTCGATCACCGACTTCGGCGTCTTCATCGGCCTGCCCGGTGGCATCGACGGTCTCGTTCACCTTTCGGACCTCTCCTGGAACGAATCCGGTGAAGAAGCCGTCCGCAAGTACAAGAAGGGCGACGAACTCGAAGCCGTCGTTCTCGCCATCGACACCGACCGCGAACGCATCTCGCTCGGCATCAAGCAGATGGGCGGTGATCCGTTCAGCAACTTCACGAGCACCCACGAAAAGGGCGCTTTGGTGAAGGGCACGGTCAAGTCCGTTGAAGCCAAGGGCGCCGTGATCGACCTCGGCGACGACGTCGAAGGCTACCTGCGTGCTTCCGAAATCGCCGCCGAACGCGTGGAAGACGCCACGACGCGTCTCTCCGTGGGCGACGAAGTCGAAGCGCTCATCACGAACATCGACCGCAAGGCCCGCAGCATCCAGCTCTCCATCAAGGCCAAGGATGCCGCCGAAGCCCGTGACGCGCTCGATCGCCTGAACGCCGACGCCGCTGCCGCCACCGGCACGACGAACCTCGGCGCTCTCCTCAAGGCCAAGCTCGAACAGAAGTAATTCCGTTAGCTCGGTAGGAGGCGTGCCATGGCGGATACCATGACCAAGTCCGAACTGAGCGACGAGCTTTGTGAGCGCCTGCGCTCCGAATCCGGTGAGACGAAGTACCCTCTGCGTCTTTGTCTCGCCGCCACGCGGATCATCACCGACCGACTCGTCGAAGTCCTTGGACAAGGCAATCCGGTCGAGATCCGAGGCTTCGGGCGTTTTGCGCATCGCTACCGTCGTGCGCGTCACACGCGCAACCCGATCGTTGGAGATTTCATCGATCTCGACGAACGCGTGACGGTTTGTTTCCGCCCCGGAAAGAAACTGCGCGAACGGGTGGACGACGGTAAGGAGTGAGGCCCGAGCTCACGAGACTCCGCCGCTGAATTTCTTCGGAAGTTCAGCGGCTTTTTCATGCCCGTCGTTTTTGCGCCCGTTCCCGGGGAACGGGCCTCCGCAACGCCGAAAGGCCCGTCCGGCGTTACCGACGCTGGGAAGAGCCCTGGGCGCTTCCTCGCGCCCTGAGGGCACTGCTGCGGCATTTCGAAGCGGGGGTGCACGGCAAAGGGGACGGCGGGCAGGTCGCGGCGCACGCGGAATCGATATGAGAAAAGGGGCGGCTCCCGACGGAGCCGCCCCTTTTTCCCGCATGGGGATGCGAAGTGGAATATCAGGCGCCTTCTCGTTCGTAGACGAAGCGGCCGCCCACCATCGTGGCGTCGACCTTCGCCGTGCGAAGCGTCACTTCCGGATTCGTGAAGATGTCCTCCGAGAGGACGACGAGGTCGGCGTAGTAGCCCGGGAAGAGACGTCCCTTGACGTTTTCTTCGAAGCTCGCGTAGGCGCTCTCGAGCGTGTAGCAGTCGACGGCGTCGTAGATGTCGATCTTTTCGCCGGGAAGCCAGCCGCCCTCGGGTTCGCCGCGCAGGTTCTTGCGCGTGACGGCGCAGTAGAGGTTGTCAAGCGGCGCCATGTCTTCGATCGGAGAGTCGGTGCCGAAGCTCGTGTGGATGCCCTTCTTCACCATCGTGCCGAAGGCGTAGCTCGTCGCCGTCAGTTCGGGACCGACGCGGTCTTCGCAGATCTGCATGTCATAGTGCAGGAAGATCGGCTGCACGAGGGCGAGGATGTCGCTGCGGCGGAAGCGTTCGATCTGCTCGGCGTCCGTGATCTGGCAGTGAACGATCCCGAGGCGGAGCGGATTCGTGCCGTCGGGGCAGTAGTTTTCATAGCAGTTGAGGACGTTTTCCACGGCGCCGTCGCCGATGGCGTGGATCGCGACGCTGCAGCCGTACTCGACGGCCGTCGACACGAAGGCCTCGATCTGTTCGGGCGTAAGGGTGGCGATCCCCTTCGTCGTCGGATCGTCCGCATAGGGACGGCGAAGAAGGGCCGTGCGCGCGCCGAGGCTGCCGTCGACGAAGAGCTTAAGCGGCCCGAAGCGGTGGAAGGGAGTGCCGCGGTTCGTCGTGTAGCCGCGCTCAAGGAAGGCGCGGTAGTCCTCGGGATTGGGGAAGTTCACCTGATGGTAGACGCGCACCGTCGGATTCAGCTGGGTACGGTTGTAGGCTTCGAGCACCGTTTCCCAGGAACCGCCGCGCAGGTCGTTCGTCTGCACCGAGGTCACGCCCGTTTCGGCGGCGTGCGCCATGGCGATGCGAAGGAGCTTTTCCGTGTCGTCCACGTCGTGCTTGCCGAGAATGGCGCGGACCTGGGGACGGGCGTTTTCGCGGATGATGCCGTTGGGTTCACCGTCGGGATCGCGGTCGATGGCGCCTCCCTCGGGGGCGACCGTGTCGCGCGTGACGCCGGCGAGGCGCAGGGCCGGGGTGTTGGCCGTCAGCACGTGCCCGCAGGCGCGCTCGAAGACGAGAGGATAGTCCGTCGTGATGTCGTCGAGGTCGTGGCGCGTGAGCATGCGGTGCTCGTCGGTGAAGTAGTCGTGATTCCACCCCATGCCGTGGAGCACGGTACCGGGCGTCGGGCGGTTCTTCTCGATGTACTCGAGCGTGATGCGCTTGACGTCGGCGATGCTGCGCGCCGTGTGGAGGCGCACGTCGGCGAGCGCGATCCCGGTGTTGAAGAGGTGCTGGTGCGAGTCGTTGAAGCCGGGCACCACCGTGCGGCCCCGGGCGTCCCAACGTTCGGCGTCGGAGGGCGCGGCGGCCGAGACTTCCTCGAGCGTGCCGACGGCCTTGACGAGTCCGTCGTCGATCAGGATCGCTTCGGCGAAGCGGCCGCGTTCCAGATAGATGTGGGCGTTGTAAATCAAAGTGGCCATGACGATTCTCCGATTACGATTGATTTTCGAGGGCGTCGTGCTGCTTCCTGAAGAAGAGCTCGTAGAGACCGAGACCGAAGAGCGGCACCAGTAGGCCCAGGGCGGCGGTGACCGGATCCTTCGTGACCGTGTTGACGATGAGGCCGATCATGACGCAGCAGATGATGATCACGAGGAAGGGATAGAGCCAAACGCGGTAGGGGCGTTCGAGCGTCGGATACTTGCGGCGCAGCACGATCACCGAGAAGAAGGTCATGCCGTGGAAGATCATGCCGACGACGGCGACGAGGCTCGTGAGTTCGGAGAGCGTGCGCGAGCTCACGAGGATGATCGCCATGATGGCCGAGGCGATCTGCGCGTTGATCGGGGTGCGCGAGACCGGATGCAGCTTGGCGAAGCTCTTGAAGAGCGCGCCGTCGCGGGCCATGGCGTAGTACATGCGCGGGAAGACCATGATGCAGCCGTTGAGCGAATTGAAGATCGCGAGGATCATGGCGGTGCCGACGATGATCATGCCGGCCGAACCGAAGAGTTCGTTCGCGGCGTGCGTGCCGAGGTAGAAGTCCCCGCCGTTGACGAGATTGACGATCGTGTCGTAGGGGAGCACGCGGTAGACGGCGTAGTTGAAGAGGACGTAGAGGAGCGCGACGCCCGTGATCGAGCCGATCAGCGCGAGCGGGATGTTGCGCTTCGGATTCTTGATTTCCTCTGCGATGTTGTTGAGGTTCGTCCACCCTTCATAGGCCCAGAGGGTGGCGATCACGGCGAAGCCCACCATGCTGCAGAGTTCGGGAATGCTCGGCATTTCGCCCGGGAAATACGTGAGGTCGGGCGATTCGTTCCCCATCACGAGGCCGCAGACGAGGATGAGGAGGATCGGGAGCATCTTGAGGATCATGAAGATGTTCTGCACGAGGCTGCCGAAGCGGATCCCGCAGAGGTTCACGCCCGTGAGGAGCAGGATGGCCGTGATGGCGATCGCCTTCTGCGTGAGCTCGCCGAGCGGTACGAAGCTCGAAATCGCTGCGGCGAAGGCGACGGCAAGCGCCGCGATCGAGCCCGAGGAGGAAAGGCAGAAGTTCGCGAAGCCGCACATGAAGGCGACGCGTTCGCCGTAGGCTTCGCGCAGGTAGACGTAGTAGCCGCCCGCCTTCGGCATCATGGCGCCGAGTTCGGCAAAGCAGATCCCCGACATGAGGGTGACGAGGCCGCCGATGAGCCAGACGAGAAGGGCGAGGCCGAGGCTCATGCCGCTTCGCTGTAGCACGATGGCGCCGATGTAGAAGATGCCCGAGCCGATCATGATGCCGGCCAGGACGGAAATGCCGCCGAAGAGCCCGACGTCGCGTCGAAGCTCGGTCTTTTCAGACGTCAGCGAGGAAAGGTTGTTGTTGGTTGTCACGGAAAGTCTCCAAGGGGTTGCGTCCGCCTTTTTTTCGCGGCGTAAACGCGAGGGTTTCTAAAAGAGACAAAAAAGCCGCATCTATCGACGCGGCTCCATGACAGTGCAGAAACAGCGGCCGATAGCTCCTCCGCACGGCAGTGCGTGCGGGAGTCCTGCGGATGTTCTCCGCAGAACCAGCTTCAAAGACCCGTCGGTCTTTGCGCTTCGGCGGTTTGACCTTTCGCCGTCGTCGTCGGGCACCCCCTCGGACGGCTACTCTTTCGCACCGCGCCTCTATCCGAACTTGTTTGTCGTGGGGTTACTTTCGCAAATTCCCCGCGGTTTGTCCACTTGCACAGCCGAGAATGTTCGGGGAAAACGGACTTTTTCATCGGAGTGCAAAGCCTTTGGGAGGTTTGCCTTAGGGAATAGGAAAGGGTTTTCGGGAAAAAGGCCCTCGCGGAGCGCTCCGCGCCCGATGCGAATGGGCTTTCGCGCCGCGAAGAAGACGCCCTTTCTTGTAAAATGACACGTTTTCTCTGTAGCGGATTTTGGCCATGGATCTCGAACTCTGGCATCTCATTTTGTTGCCCGTTCTTTTTGCGGCCGGCTGGATCAGCCGGGGCGTCGAAAAACGTCAGAACGAAGCGGAAGTGACGCAGACGCCGGAGGCCTATTCGCAGGGCGTGACGCTGCTCTTGGCCGGAAAGGAGGAAAAGGCGATCGACTGCTTCATCGAAGCGGTGCGCCTCGAGCCCGAACGCACGGATCTACACTTCATTCTCGGACGCCTCTTTCGCGGCCGCGGGGAGTTTGCCCGCGCGATCCGCGTGCACGAGTCCCTCATGAACAACGCCGACCTTCCGACGGAGGACCGGGTCGAGGCCATTCGGGCTCTGGCGGAAGACTTCATGACGGCGGGGCTTTTCGATCGGGCGGAAGAAGCCTACCGCATGCTCGCCGACATTCCCGACACGCACCTCGACGCTCTTCGGGCGCTTCTTCGCATCTACATCATCGAGCACGAATGGACGGCGGCGATCGACACCGCGCGCGCTCTCGAAAAGGAAGCCGAAGAGGACCGCTCGCAGGAAATCTCCCACTACTATTTGGAACTCGCCGACACGGCCTTGCGCCAGAAGCGCCTCGACTTCGCGGACGAATGCGTCGACGAGGCCCTGCGCACCGTGGCGCTTTCGCCCCGCGCCTGGGTGACGCGCGGTGTCATCGCGCTCGCGGCGGGGGACGCCGCGAAGGCCGAGGCCGCCTGGCGGCGTCTTCTTGAATTCGCGCCCGAATACGTGCCGCTCGTTGCGGGGAAGCTCGCCGACGCGATGGTGGCGCAGGGCAAGAAGGAGGAGGCGCTCGACTTTCTCGTTCGCTGCGGCAACGATCCGGCCGCGACCGACGCGGTCGACGAAATCCTCACCCGCATCGGCAAGCTCGCGGGCGAAGACGAGGCCCGCGTCTTCGCCGAGAAGATCCTCAAGGCGCATCCGACGCTCGCCACCTACAGCGCCTACCTCAAGGGCGCCACGGGCGTCTCTCCCAACGAAGAGATGACGAAGATGCTCTCGGGGATGATGCAGCGCTACGCCCGACGCTTTTCGCGCTATCAGTGCAAGAAGTGCGGCTTTCTCGCCTCGAGCTTCGCGTGGGGATGCCTCGGCTGCGGCGCCTGGGACAGCTTCCCGCCGCGCAAGATCGACGAGGCTTGAGAATTTTTACAACTCACGAAGCTTGGTTTTTCGTGAATCGCCCTCACTTTCTTAGAATGATGGAACGTCTTTTCCCGCGCCGATCCGGCAGCGCTCGGGAAACAACAGAACGATAGAGCCGGCATTTTCGAATCGAACAGTACCACCACCATGTTGAAGCGTTTCGGCTTTCTCTTTTTGGCGAACCTCGCCGTCTTTCTGATGCTCTCGATCGTGCTTACGGTCGTGCAGATGGTCTTCGGCGTCAATTTCGGCACCATGACCGGACAGAGTCTCAACATCGGGACTCTCTTCGTCTTTTCCATGGTCGTCGGCTTCACGGGCTCGATCATTTCGCTACTCATGAGCAAGTCCATGGCGAAGATGAGCATGGGCCTCACGATGATCGACACCAACAATCCGAATCCGGGGCTCGAAGCCTGGCTCGTCGACGTCATTCGCCGTCAGTGCGCCAAGACGGATCTTCCGATGCCCGAAGTCGGCATCTATCAGGGCGAACCCAACGCCTTTGCGACGGGCGCCTCGCAGTCGAGCTCCCTCGTGGCGGTTTCCACGGGTCTTCTCGAACTCATGAACCGCGAAGAAGTCGAGGCCGTCATCGCGCATGAACTCTCGCACGTCAAGAACGGCGACATGGTCACGCAGACCCTTCTGCAGGGCGTCATGAACACCTTCGTCGTCTTTGCCTCGCGCCTCATCGGCTGGGTGGTCGACCGCGTCGTGCTTCGCAACGAAGAGGAACGCGCCGGGATCGGCTACTACGTGACGAGCATGGTGCTCGACATCGTCTTCGGCATGCTCGCCGGGATCGTGGTCGCCTATTTCTCGCGCTACCGCGAATACCACGCCGACGCCGGCGCCGCGCGCATCATGGGCAACGAACGCCCGATGATCAGCGCTCTGCAGCGCTTGGGCGGTATCGAACCCAACGAACTTCCGGGCGCCGTCAAGGGCTTCGGGATTTCGGGCGGCATCGGTTCGCTCTTTGCGACGCACCCCTCGATTGAGGACCGCATCGCCGCGCTGGAATCGCACCGCTATTGATCGGTCTCTCATTCCTCAAGAAGCCCGCTTCGCCCGCGAAGCGGGCTTTTTTTCGCTCCGGAGAAAAGCCGTCGATTATTGCGGCGGATGACCCGCTGAGGTCCCTAGACAACGAATCCCTGCGGGCCGCCCTCGTCTCTTTTTGCTTCGGTCGTCGTCGACGGCGAGGAGCTTCGGGTTCGGTCCCGCGTGAAGATCGGGTCGGCGATCCGGCTGCCGACGCGCATGCCCGTGCGAAAAGACCGGGCGAAAAAATGGCTATGAAGGCGACGTCTTCACCCTACATGAGGAAAGTCAAACTCTTTCTTTCATGAAAAAAAGCCGGTGCGGCGGACCGCACCGGCTGCATGCGAAACGTTCGGACGTCAGGCCCGCGCCTCTCGAATGACGCGTTCGACCTCTTCGGGCGAATGGTGTTCGTCGCGCGAGCGCTGCCGCCCCACCCAGAGGGCCATGGCGAGAAGCGAAAGACCCGTGAGGATGAGGCCCACGGCCGTGGCGCCCCAGAAGCCGAAGGCGCCGTACGGACCGCCCGCCCATTCGGCGCCGAAGGCGAGCTGATACCCGATCCCGATCCCCACGCCCCAGAGCATGATGCCGTAGATGAACATCGGGGCGCGCGTGACGCGGTAGCCGCGAAGCGCAAAGCTCGAGACGGCCTGCATGGCGTCGAAGACGTGGTAGGTGCAGCCGAAGGCGACGAGGGCCGCCGCGGTGGCGGCCACGCCCGCGTCGCTCGTGTAGAGGGCGATGACGTTTCCCTTGAAGATGTAGAGAAGCGTCGCGAGCACCGCCGCGATGACGATGGAGATCTTGAGCGTGCGGCGCAGAATGAATTCGGCCACGGCGGGCCAGCGCGCGCCGAGCGACTGCGAGATGAGGACCGACGAGGCGATGCCGAGCGAGAGCGGCACCATGTAGAGCATCGACGTCAGGTTCGCCACGATCTGATGCGCCGAGACCGTCTCTTCGCCGAGGCGCGAAATGAAGATCGCCATGAGCGTGAAGCTCGACACTTCAAAGAAGGTGGACAGCCCCATGGGGACGCCCACGTGCAGGTGGTTCTTCAGAAGCTCCCAACGGGGCCCGACGAACTTCTCGACGTGCATCGGACGGTAGAACTTGTCGAACTTCCAGATCGCAAGGAAGGCAAAAAGCGAGAGCCAGGAGAGAACAAAAAAGGAAATCCCGGCGCCGCCCCCGCCCATCGCGGGAAAGCCGAGCCAGCCGTACATGAAGACGGCGTTGAGGGGCGCCTTGAGGGCGAGCATGCCGAGCGAGACCCACATCGTGATGCGGGGGCGCGAAACGGCGGCGTTGAGTGCGATGAAGCAGCGCCCGAGAAGGCTCGCCGGAAGCGCGAAGGCCGTCCAGCGGATGAACTCGGCCGCCATTTCGGCGACTTCTCCCTTGGCGCCGCCCAACTCGATCCAGAAGTCGGTGTTGAGCAGAAGCGGAACGCCGACGGCCATGAGGACGAGCGAGAGCCAGAAGCTCTGGTTGAGCTCCTCGCCGATGGCGCGGAACTTGCGAGCGCCGAAATGGTGACCCGCGATCGGACTCAGACCCATGAGGACGCCCACGAGCCCCATGAGGACCGAAATCGTCGTGGCGATGCCGAGCGCGATGGCGGCCAGATGCTCTTTCCCGAGATGACCGGCCATGATGGTGTCGATCGTTCCGCTTCCCACGATCGCGATGTTCGCGATCCAGATGGGGCCGGCCAGTTTGGCGAGGGCTTTGAGGGAGGTGTCGGGAGGGAGAAGTTTCGTCATAAAAGGCAAAAAAGGTTATTCGGAACGCACGACGACGAAGTGTTCGGTCGTGGAGGCGCGCGAGGCGGGTTCGCCGACGACGTCGGACGTGTCCGTCAGATGGTCGCGCAGGCGAAGCACTCGGTAGCGGCAGACCTGGTCTTCACGGGCCGTGAAGGAAAGGTCCGAACCGTAGGAGAAGATCGCGCGGATGCCCGGCGGGACGCCCTCGAGCGAAACGCAGTCGTTCGGGGCGATGCCCGCCGTTCGGATCGTCGCGTCAACGGAGGCGACGACGGGCAGATAGCTTCGGTTGCGGTCGATCACGTCGTGGAAGAGTCCCATCGTGATGACGAGCGAGGTCGTGAGGCCGAAGGCCGCAAGCCACGGACCGCGCCACACGACGACCGGGCGGTGCGTGAGGCGCCAGACGACGAAGACGATCCAGAGGGTCGTCATCAAAAGGGCGAACCAGAAGCCGAAACCGAGGGTCGGCGCGGCCTCGGGGGCGAGGCGCGAGATCGAAACCGCCATCTTCGGCGCGAAGTTCGTCGTCCAGGCGAGCCAATAGGCCCAAAGCGTGAGCGCCGTGAGCGAGAAAATCGACACGGAGAACCAGTCTAACACGTTTGCCTTGGCGCTCTTAAGCGTAAAAAGACCGAAGGAGGCGAGGACGGCCAGGGCCGGCAGGAAGACGATGAAGACCGTGTCGGCCGTCTGCGAGGAGGAGAAAAGCACGGCGAAGATCGACACCGTGATCGCTGCGATCGGAATCGAAAGGTGCGTGCGCGTCAATGCGTGGCGCCACTTCCAGAGGGCCGCGAGAACGAGCGGCCACAAGGGGCAGAGGAACCAGACGAAGTTGCGCAGGAACCAGCTGAAGGTCTCCGGTCCCGCAATGCCGAAGAGCGAAGCCTGCGTGTCGGCCCAGCCCTTGAACCAGGCGCCCGCCTCGTCGGGGGCGAGACCGTAGGCGAGCGCGGGCCAGAGCGAAACCGTGAGGACGGCCGAGCCGATCAGGCTCGCGCAGCGCAGATCCGGGTTTCCGGGGAAATCCTTCACGACTGCGTGCACGGCGAGCGCGGCGGCAAAGAGCCAGACGCCGCCGAACAGGGTCGACGAGAGAACGGCCGCGCCCGCCGCGGCGCCCGCGATGGCAAAGCCGATCATCGGACGTTTGAGGGCCTTGGTGAGGCCGTAGAACATGACGCAGGAGAGCGCGAGGAGCACCGTCGCGGGGGTGGGTTCGTGAAAGCCCCGCACGAGACCGAAGGTCGCGATGAATAGAAGCACCGCGCAGTCGGCCGTCACGCGGCCGTAGTCCTTGGGATTGGCTTCGTCGCCGAAGGGAAAGCGAAGGGGCTGGGCTTCGGGGCGGCGCGCAATGTGCCAGGTGCCGTACCAGAGCGTCGAGAGGGCGAGCGCAAACCAGAAGAGACTCGCGCAGCGAAGCGCCGTGAGTTCTCCCACGAGCGGACCGAAGACGGCGAGGAAGAAAGCCGACACCCAGGCCGTGAGCGGGCCGTTGTGCCAGTCGGGCACGCCCGTGATCGTCGGGAGCAGAAAGTCCGCTACCGTCCCGCCGCGGAGCATTTCCATCGCGACCCCGAAGTTTTCGGCGTCCCGCAGCGTCCAAAAGTCGAGCACACCGAAGACGTTGCCGATGAAGACGGCGAGGAGACCCAAAAGGGCGTAACGGGGAAGGGCCCGGGCCGCTTCGCGGGACATCTTGACGGGGGTGATTTTCTCCAGATGCAAGAGACGCTCCTTGTCCGCGGAGGGCGGGGTGAAAAAACGGGGAACAAAGACACAAAGAGGGGAGTTCTCCCTTGAGAGAAACTCCCCTGCTATTGTGTCGCAGCCGCCCTTCGAAGGGAAGGGCGCGGCAATTACTTGGCGGCCTTGGCAGCCTGAGCGGCGGCGTTCATGGCCTGCTGCTTGGCGGCGAACTTGGCGCGGAACTTTTCGACGCGGCCGGCTTCAACGATGCGGGTCTGGGCGCCCGTGTAGAACGGGTGGCTTTCCGACGACGTATCGAGCTTGAACATCGGGTAGGTCTTGCCGTCGATTTCAACCGTTTCCTTCGTCTGAACGGCGGAACGGATGATGAACGTCTTGTTGATGGAGAGGTCCACGAAGGCGACTTCGCGATATTCGGGGTGAATGTTCTGCTTCATTTTGATAAATACCTTGTTTTCGTTTGTCGGTCGCCCTGGTCGCCTTACGAGTCCGCCCGGATCCGCCGGGTCTTACGACAGGCATGCCTACCCACGTGCCAACTGGAAAGGCGAAATTATGGCATAAGGCGAAGTTCGGTGCAAACGGATTCGCGGATTTTCGTTTTCTTCGTCCCGGGCTTAAGAGCGGCACAAGAGTCGCCTGTTACAATCGCGCACATTCTCTTTTTTCATCCACTCGACAGAAATCACCATGTCCAAATTCGAACGCTGCGTCATCGCCACGCGCGAAAGCCCGCTTGCCATGTGGCAGGCGCTTCACATCCAGTCGGTTTTGCGCAAGACCTATCCCGAAGCCGAAGTCGACCTGCTCGGCATGACGACGCGCGGCGACCAGATCCTCGACCGCACGCTCTCGAAGGTGGGCGGCAAGGGACTCTTCGTGAAGGAACTCGAAGTGGCCATGCGCGAAGGCCGCGCCGACCTCGCGGTGCATTCGCTCAAGGACGTTCCGATGGAACTCCCCGAAGACTTCGAACTCGTGGCCGTGACGGAACGCGAAGATCCGCGCGACGCCTTCGTGTCGCCCAAGTACGCGAGCCTCGACGAAATGCCCGCGGGCGCGGTGGTCGGCACGGCGAGCCTGCGCCGCGAACTGATGGTTCGCATCAACTATCCCCATCTCGACGTCCGTCCGATCCGCGGCAACGTCGGCACGCGTCTTCGCAAGCTCGACGAAGGCGAATATGACGCGCTCGTCATGGCCTCGGCCGGTCTCAAGCGCCTCGAACTCTCGGAACGCATCCGCTCGATCATTCCCGCCGAAAAGAGCCTTCCCTCTCCGGGGCAGGGCGCGCTCGGCGTGGAAATCCGCAAGGGCGACAAGGTGCTCGAAGAGTCGCTCGCCTTCCTGAACGATCCCCATACCCGAGCCTGCTGCACGGCCGAACGCGCCGTTTCGCGCGCCCTCGGCGGCTCCTGCCAGGTGCCGCTCGCGGCCTACGCCGTGGTTGAAGGCGAAGAAATGTGGCTGCGCGCCCTCGTGGGCAACCACCACACGGGCGAATGCGTGCGCGCCGAAGCCCGCGGTTCCTGGACCGATCCGGAAGCGCTCGCCGCGACCGTCCTGGAAGATCTCCGTCGTCAGGGCGCCGAGAAGATTCTGGCGGACGTGCTCGGTCGCCAGGATTAAAATATTAGGATTATGAAAAAACGTCCCGTCATTCTCATGCGGCCGGGTGAAGCGAACAATCGTCTGGCCCAGAAGCTCGAACGCGAAGGCCGTCTCGTCTGGCGGTGGCCGGCGTTCCGCATTGAGCTCCCTGAAAACGCCGAGGTGGTCGAGGCGCAGCTCGCCGACCTCACCGGCGTCGACATGGTGATCCTGCCGAGTCCGTCGGCGGTCGCCGCGGTCGCCCATTGGGTGCGCTCCTGGCCCGAGCACGTGACGCTCGCCACCGTGGGCGAAGGAACCGCCCGCGTGATCCGCGCGGCCTGGGGCGAGAACGTCAAGCTTCTCTATCCCAAGGGCGATGCGGCGCATTCCGGCAGCGAGGCGCTTTGGGCGCTCGTCGAAAAGACGGGCGCGCCCGCGCGCGTTCTCTTCCTGCGCGGACAGACCGGACGCGAGTGGTTGCCCGAGCATTTCGCCGCCATGGGCAGCGACGTCATCAAGCTCTGCGCCTACGTGCGCGTTCCGATCGAACTCACGGAAGAGCAGATCAAGGACGTGACGCAAAGCATCTTCGGGCCGAGCCCGATCGTCTACATCACGAGCACCGACGCCGTCGACGCCCTGATGCGGGCGATCCGCGTGGTCCCCGGGGGACGCGACTGGCTCGTCAACGGCGTCGCCGTCACGATCCACCCGCGCGTCGCGGAGCGCCTCAAGGAAGCGGGTTTCACGAAGATCGAAATCGCCGGCGTCGACGACGAGAACGTTGCGGCCGTCGTGCGAGCCCAGGACGCTTCCTGACGGACTTTTCAGAGGCGGTCCTTCTGCAACCCGCTAGAATGGGGGCGTTCCCACGTCCCATTCAAGCGGGTTTTTCGTATGCAAAAAATCATTTACTGTCAAACGGCGCCTCAGACGGGCGCCTTCTCCGCGAACCTTGCGCGGCTCTCGCGCCTCGCTTCGGCCTTTGAAGCGAAGGACGCGGTCTTTACGGCGCCTGCGGGCGCGCTGGAAGGCGGGACGGGCCACGACGCCCTCGCGTGGGAAGACGTGAGCACGCGGCGCGACGAGGCCCTTTGCGCCTTTGCCGAGGAAACGAAGAAAGACGGGCGGCGCTGGGTGCTCCCGATCCTTCGGGAGGGTGCCTTTGACTGGGTGGAAATTTCCGGGGGCGAGGCTCGATCCTTCACGCCTCCCTCCGATTGGCCGGCTCTGCGCACGACCTCCGTTTTGCCCTGGTCTCCCGACGTCCGGCCCGCGCAGGGGACGGCGCTCGAAGGAAGCATTGCCGGCGCGGAAGACCGCATCGTCTTTGCGGGCGGCGGCCGTTTCGCGGAGAAGGGCCGCGTCCTCGCCGAACTCACGCCCTGGGAAGAAGGCGTGCTCCTTGTCGAGCGTACGAATGAGGGGTGGCGCGCCTCGGCCAAATCCGTGCCGACGACGCTCCCGCCCGTACGGGATCCTCGGTATCTCGCGCTCGTCACGGCCGTTCGCTCCTATGCGGAAAAGTCCCGCGCTTCGGGCGTCGTGCTCGGGCTTTCGGGCGGAGTCGACAGCGCGCTCGTTCTTTCGCTTGCCGTCGACGCTCTCGGCGCCGAGCGCGTGCGCACCGTGATGCTTCCCACGGACTTCACGTCGAGCGACAGTCTGGAGGACGCCCGAACGCTTGCCGAAACCCTCGGCGTGCGCCACGACGTGCTCCCGATCCGGTCGCTTTTCGAAAACGTGCGCGAAGCCCTGGCTTCGGAACTCGCCGGCCGTCCCTGGGACGTGACGGAAGAAAACATTCAGGCGCGGCTTCGCGGACTTCTCCTCATGGCCTACGCCAACAAGAACGGAGCCCTTCTTCTCTGCACGAGCAACAAGGGCGAGGCGGCCATGGGCTACGGCACGCTCTACGGCGACCTGACGGGAGGTTTCGCGCCTCTGATCGACCTCTGGAAACGCGAGGTCTATGAACTTTGCCGCGCCCGAAACGCCTGGCGCCCCGACATTCCCGAACGAATCCTCACGCGTGCGCCCTCGGCGGAACTGCGCCCGGGACAGAAGGATTCGGATTCGCTTCCCGACTACGATCTCATCGAAAAGACGCTCACGCACTACCTCGCGAAGAAGACTCTTCGCGATCTCGAGGGCGTGGACGCCGAAACGGCCCGGGAGATCGTCGGGCGCTTCACCTTCAACAACTTCAAGCGCGCCCAAGGGATTCCGGGGCCGATTCTCGGTCTTTCGCCCGCCTTGTCTCTGGCCGCCGACTGGGGTCTCACGCGCGGGTGCTGACCCCCAAAACGACGAACCCCCGCGAGGGGCGGGGGTTCGTGCGGCGCATCAGCGCTTCATGAGATCGAAGAACTCGGCGTTGGTCTTCGTCTGCTTCATCTTGTCGAGGAGGAACTCCATCGCTTCGAGTTCGTCCATGTCGTAGAGGAACTTGCGCAGGATCCAGACCTTCTGCAGAACGTCGGGCTTGAGGAGGAGTTCCTCGCGGCGCGTGCCCGAGCGGTTGATGTTGATGGCCGGGTAGACGCGCTTTTCCGAGAGACGGCGTTCAAGGTGGATTTCGTTGTTGCCCGTACCCTTGAATTCTTCATAGATCACGTCGTCCATGCGGGAGCCCGTGTCGACGAGAGCCGTGCCGATGATGGTGAGGGAACCGCCTTCCTCGAGCTTGCGCGCGGCGCCGAAGATGCGCTTCGGACGCTGCAGGGCGTTGGCGTCGACGCCGCCCGTGAGGACCTTGCCCGAGGACGGAATCACCGTGTTGTAGGCGCGGGCGAGACGCGTGATCGAGTCGAGCAGAATGACGACGTCCTTCTTGGATTCGGTGAGGCGCTTGGCCTTTTCGATCACCATTTCGGCCACCTGCACGTGACGCGCGGCGGGTTCGTCGAAGGTCGACGCGACGACTTCGCCTCGGACGGAGCGCTGCATTTCCGTCACTTCTTCCGGACGTTCGTCGATGAGAAGCACGAAGAGCGTGATGTCGGGGTAGTTCGTCGTGATGGCGTGCGCGATGTGCTGCATGAGCACGGTCTTGCCGCTCTTCGGAGGCGCCACGAGAAGGGCGCGCTGACCCTTGCCGATCGGGGCGATGATGTCGATGATGCGCCCCGTGATGTTTTCGTCCCCGCGCATGTCGCGCTCGAGCGTGAGGGGCTCGTTGGGGAAGATCGGCGTCAGGTTTTCAAAGAGCATGCGGTGCTTCGTGCTCTCGGGCGGCAGACCGTTGACGGTGTCGACGCGCACGAGCGCGAAGTAGCGTTCGCCGTCCTTGGGGGTGCGGACTTCGCCTTCGATCGAGTCGCCCGTGTGGAGATTGAAGCGGCGGATCTGCGAGGGCGAGATGTAGATGTCGTCCGTGCTCGCCAGGTAGGACGTGTCGGGACTGCGCAGGAACCCGAAGCCGTCGGGCAGCACTTCGAGGGTGCCGTCGCCGAAGATCTGTTCGCCCTGACGGGCCTTCTTCTTGAGGATGGCGAACATCAACTCCTGCTTGCGCATGCGGTGGGCGTTGTCGACTTCGAGCGCGAGCGCCATGTCGAGGAGTTGCGAGACGTGCAGTTTTTTGAGGTCGGAAAGGTGCATGATGGTGCGGCCCGAAGAAATGGGCCATCGGAGGGAGGAAGTCGCCGCCCGAACGGGCGGCGAGCGACGTCGTTTTTAGAGGTTTTCTTCGATCCAGGCGTCGAGCGTGGCCTGGTCGCAAAGACCGGTGCGGCGGGCCACGACTTCACCCTTCTTGAAGCAGAGGATCGTCGGGATGCCGAGGATGTTGTGTTCGGAAGCCAGTTCGTTGGTTTCGTCCACGTTGTACTTGGCGATCACGGCGCGCCCGTCGAACTTTTCGGCGGCCGCTTCGAGACGCGGGGCGAGCATGCGGCAGGGACCGCACCAGGGGGCCCAGAAGTCGACGAAGACGGGAAGTTCGCTGGCCGCGACCTGTTCGGGGAAGCTGCTGTCGGTGATGTGGATGATTTCGCTCATGATGGTGTCCTGAGTAAGGTTCCTTCTCCTCGGTCCGGGCAGGGCTCGAGTCCGGGTCATGCCGAAGAAGCGGGGAAAGGGAAAGATACGGGATGGTTTCGGATGTCGTCGGGAGGAACGCCCGGACCGGAGGCCCGGTCGGAAAGTGCGCGGCGGATTTGCGCGAGGAAGACGGATTCGTCCTCCCGGAAGGTCTGCAAATATTACCATTCCCCCGAGGAAAATGGGTTGTAACGCGGGAGCGGAGATGCAAAAAATCTTCTCAGGAGAAAAGTGAACAAGAATGTTCAGGAAAATTGCGTTACGGCAGACGACTCCTGGTCAGCTCGTTACCGTAATGCGCTATGCAATCAAAACCTCCTTTTTCGCTCACGCGTAGCATGCGAACAGGGTGTGGCTTTCACTACCACACCCCGCCCCTTAACCGTCGACTCAGCAACTTTGTCCGAGTTTTACTCGGTTTCATTTACAGTTCATCAAACGCTGTGAAGGTGGGCTTCGATCTCATATACAGAATCGACAACTGTCAGTAGCTTATGAGCGATCTGCCTGAATAGTTCGAAGGATAAAGTTCGCTATGATCTCTGCACGATCATCGAGTTCACCCCGAGCGATCTTCCAGATGCGCCATTTACTGCCTGATTTGTTCTCGGATGGCGGCAGTCCTCTTGCTCGTACACCCTGGACAGACAGCACCTTAATGCTTATGCCTGTTTTGCTACTTCCTACGTCGGCGTATAGCTTCCCGCCGCAAAGAACTTGAAACTCGCATACGCTAGTCTTTTGACTCGCCAGTACTATAATCGGCATGCCGTTGGCAAGATTGTCTGTCGATCTAGTTTGAATTAGTTTCAAAAGCTTCTCCAAATCAGCCTTATCGCCGGTCGAATTGGATGGACTGGAGCGCACGGGCTTCGTCTTGCGCGGCAATGTAGGAGACGCTTTTTCCTTCTCGCTCCTCTTTTTGTGAGATTTCGACGAAGGAATCTCTGCAATGTGCCTCGTCGAAGGTGGAGGCACTTTCCGTTCTTTCGTTGATTGTGGTGCCGATACCCTGGCTGTTAGGGCGTCTACTGTCTTTTTGTCCTCGTTTGCGACAGTCTCAATGGAGGCCGGGGTAACAACCTCAACCGTACGGTCGATTTTCGCTTTGTAAGAAGTAAGCCTAGGTTCAGTATTCACCCCTTCGACATAACGCATAGCTGCAGCGATGACACGTTGCGTTGCAGAGTCATCGATTTCAGCAGTTTCACTTTCCTCCGGATCAATCCCGCGCTCGTGTAGTGAAAGGCAAAGTCGGTCGATTGTTTCCTTCGGATTACGGAAAAATTCAGCTCCGCGAAGTCGAACGAACCGCCAACCATTACGCTCAAGTACCGTCTGTCGTTCCATGTCATAACGGACCTGCTCCTCACCTTTGAGGAGATCTCCCCCGTGGTAGCGCTCGCCGTCGCATTCGAGCGCAACAGCATTGCCTTTGCTGCGAACGACGATGTCGATGCGGTAAGGACCGACTGCATGCTGTTGCTCGAGGTTGTAACCGCGCTCGCGAAGCGCCTTGGCTACTTGAACTTCGAATTCTGAATCGGCTTCGCGTCGGATCTGTTCCTCATCGACTTCGCCGGAATTGCATCGTTTGATCCAAGCGAACAACCCGCGGCGAATATCGTCGTGTTTGAGTTGCGAGTCAGCATCGAACGAATGAACAACCCAGAGCTGATCCTTGGCGCGACTGACGGCGACGTTGTAGCGTTTCTTGACGCTCTCATCTACACCCTCCCCAGTCTTTCTGAGGATGTTGCCTTCTTCGCTCGAGTCGACGAGCGAAAGTATGATTACGTCGCGTTCGTCGCCCTGGAGTTCGGCGGAGCTACCACAGATGAGCTGTCGTTCTTCAATTTCACGCGGGTCGAAACTGGAGAGAATCATCGAACGAAGGCGGTTGATTTGCGTAGGGTTGCCGCTTCGCATGCATATGACACCCAAAGTTTTTCCCTCGTAAGCCGGATCGTGCGTCATCGCCTTCAGCAGATTGATCACCGCTTGGCATTCGGCCTTGTTGAGGCCGTTTTCGGATTCGCCGTCGACGCGATAGGGTACGAGTGCAGGCCGCAGGTTTGTCGTGGAGCTGTCGCGTAGCGGTCGAATCTTCCCGTCGTATGAGAGTTCGTTACAGTAGCCGATGATGTCAGGCACACAACGGAAGTGCTCACGTAACATGCGTACAGGAAAGGCCATACTCTGGATGATCCCGTAGAGCGAAGCTTTGGCATCGTACAGTTTGGGTTCTTTGACAACACCCTCGAGGAGCCTACGATTTATCTCTTCAACTACGTAGTCGTTTGTGCCGACAGCGGACGGCGTCACCTGTTTGTCGTCGCCAACAACAATGATTTTCTTGCCCATGTATAGGATCGGGAGCGACGTGATATCAGCCTGCGAGGCTTCGTCAATGATGACAATGTCAAATTGCGCGTTGCTGTTGAAATTCAAGAGCGCGTCGGAAATCATCATGATCCAGATAGGCACGGCGTCCTGACACTGAGGCAACAAGCGATTAACTTCTTGCCGAAAACTAAGAGCCCTTTTCCCATTGCCTTGAGCACGCTTCATGTAGTTTGCAAGCGTTGAGAGATTCGAGAGCATCTTGCCGTGAACGCGTTTTTTGCACTCAAGCCAGGCCTTTGACGCAGCAAGTTGTGCAGTGTTTTTTCTGAGTTTGCTCGAAAGATTCGTCGATTTCGCTTGGAGTTCTTCGATTGACTCGGACATTCGTTCCTGATAGATTCGCTCGAATTGCTTCCAGTCCCATGCGGCTTCAATATTGTCAGGAATCTTGGATCCCGTGAAGCCCGCGCGTCCTTCTTCAATTGCATCGGCCCAATCGGGCGCATAGTCACGAATTGCGGCAATGCGTCTGGTACGTTCCTCAAAGGCGTGCTTGGCCCCAGTAAGAGCCTCCAAGCGTTCGTATGCAACCTTCCAACTAGCTGGATCAAAAAGGGCGGTCTCCTGAAGTGCCTTTGCGGTTTTTGTAAGTTGAGCGAACCTCGAGAGCGAGTTCACTACATCGACGCGCCATTGCTCGATTTCCTCGAGCGCACACTCGGTCGTGCGGTATTCAGAGAGCGGAACGAGGATCTTCAGAAAGAGCGCTTCGATATAGGCGAGTTTTGCCGCTGCTCGTGTAGCGCCGACACCTGTTTGTTCGGGAAGACCTCGCACGTTGAAGCCAGACGCTTCAAGCGTCTTCAGACAGGGTTCAAAGACTTCACCTTCCCATCGAATGACGGAGGGGATGATTTGTACGTACTTCTCAGCGAGATCGCGAACAGCCTTCGGTCCGAATGTCTCCCAATTAGGCAAATCAAGACGCGCGGCGAACTTCGCCCAAAGAGACGCCGCTTTTGCTTCCTTCACCTTAAAGGCGACTTCATCACGAATCGCTTCGAACGCCTCTTTACACGCGGGAGCAGAGCCGTTGACACGAACCCCTTCAATAGCCCTGCACGCAGCCTTGCATTCGCTGTTAAAGCACTTCGTCCAAAGATTAGGTTTGCCATCAGGTTCATTGTTGAGGAACCAATCGACGCCCGCCTGAATGTCATCGAAGTTGTCGCGCGAGAATTCGACGACCAGGTCACTTTCGAGGCGTAGATGATCACAAAGGCGATAGGCCTCGTCTGCAGCCTCTAGGCTTTCGGCGAGTTTTTGGTAGTGGGGGGCATAGCTATCATCTTCCAAGCATTCAAGGAGCATGCCGCGAACGAACGGGTCCGATTGAGCAAGCTCGAGAATCTTTGTGTCAGGCACATTGCGGAAGACACTTTCGAGAGCGGGGTTGCCGTTTTTCGAGGCCCGTACGCTGATGGAGTAACCTCCGGTCAGTTCATAATCGACAAAATCGTCGCCTTTTGAGTTGGTGTGGCTCCTCACCGATTCGATGGCATCGGTCTCGCTGTTCTTGAGCTTCAAGAGTCGTTGATACTCGGCATGCATGTTCGCCATCTTCTCCGGTGTCGGGAGCTGTTCCACCGGTGGAAGTTCAAACATGAGTTCGTTCTGTGTATCTGCAGACCAAACGCCATTCGTCTTGTAGAGTGCGTCGAGTTCTTCAACGGAAAGTGGCATCGGTCCGTCTTTGACATCGCCGGGAATCAACGGCGCGAATTCTGACTCGTGATTACGCAAATACTGCGCCAATTCCGTAAGCGAATACTGCCGCCCCTTGTAGATCGGCCCCTGTGTTTCCTTGTGACGCAAGTTAAAGATACGAGTGCGAACGATCTTCTGTTGCTCGATGATTGACTTGCGCTCTTCGCTGAGATTTTTCACTTCAACGGCAAGTTTCTCAACGGAAAGAGAAGAAAGCCGCTCGCACAGATCGTGAATTGTCTTTTCGAGATCCTTCTTGCCGTCCATCATCGACACGGAAAGCGGTTGAATCTCGGATGGAAGTTTGTCCTTCAAAACAGCGAGCGCTTTCTGCGTATGGCTTGTGACAAGCACTCGCTTCCCCTGTGCGAGGAAGTGCCCGAGAAGATTCGCGATCGTATGAGTCTTCCCTGTTCCGGGAGGCCCCTGAACGAGAACGACGTTGTTACGCATGATTGCGCGAGCAATCGAGAGTTGATCGGTATTGGCTGGTTTCGTGAGCAGAATCTCGTTATCTTCACCAGCCGTTTCGGCCAGCGCGTTTTCAAACGTTTGTTCGCGGTTCGTTTCTTCGCAGATCGTTGGTTCTACGTCAGGGCACACGACTTCGAGAAGGTGCTCGGGAATGTCGCCAACTTCCTCAATGCGCTTTCGAATGCTCGCAATCGCCTCCTTGAGACCTGTTGGGCGAAGTTGCAACATGAGGATCGGCTCTTCCTGAATCCAAAATTTGACGCCAGAATCAACTTCTTTGAAAGATTGTTCCATCTCATGCCAACGGCAGTCGATCGAAAAATTAACGGTCTGTCGTCGAAATGCATTCACGAGCGTCTCGTCGCCGTAGGGCAAAGGGTCTTCGTCCTTAATAAGCTCTTCGACAGATTTAAAGGCGGTAAGATCTACGTTCTCCTCAGCGAAAGACTGAAGGACTTCGGGTTGAAAGCGAGTTGCACCGCTCAAGCGCACTTCGAGAATCGGTAGATTCATCTCGGTCGAGCTGAGAATAAGTTCGAGCGGTCGCACGACAAGCGGATACCTCGCCTCGTTTTTGTTGGTCGTCAGTCGAGGGTCTGACGTGAACATGAAATTGCCGAATACGGCTTCACTACGAAGATTTGATTCGGCCACTTTGGAGCGCAACGTCATGAAGCGGTCGAAGAGTTCGTTGCTCTTTACAACTACTCTTCGTTCTTCAAGCCATTTCGTTCGCTCTTCGAGCCATTTGATTCGGACGGGAACAAAGGGGCGAAGTGCCTGGAGAGCACGCTTCTCGGCAATGGTCTCTTCGCTGTCGCCTTCACGAATATCAACGTCGGTTTGCAACGTCAGCGAGGCGAAAGGTTCGCGCCAAGCAACTTTCCAATCGGGAGAGAGCCAATTGCCAATAACTACATCGAGAAGTTCTTCGGGCAATTTCGGGCAACTAGGAACATCGAGCTTGACAATGGAGAGAATGAGCGACGGATCTTTCGTGTTCGGGTGCAGAGCTTGGATCCCTGGAAGTGTCGCATCGATTTCAGCCAATCCGAGTTTCCAGTCGAGCGAGGAGATATTTTTCGTGACAGCGCGACGAACGCCGCTCACTTCTTCGACGAAACTGAACAGGTTGAGGACGGCGTCGCGTTGCTTCTGAGTTGTGTGCATAGGGGAAAACCGGCGTGAAGCATGAGTTTCCGCCGATACGCTTTCCGCGGAGCGCCTCGGCGGACGCTCGTTCTTGATGCGTTTCTTCGGGACGGGTTACTTGTGGACCTCTTATGTCGCTTCCCGATCGAGTCTTGCATTATACCGAACGCTTTGGCTACTCACCCAGCATAAGCAATGTGCCGATAAGAGCTACACCTAGAGTTTTGTGTGGCGCCTTTCGGAGTTTGTGATTGCTTGTGCAGATCTGCCAAGTCACCCACTTTATTATCTGCCGTTGCACAGCTTTACACACTGACGGAGTACTAATTTAGGGAGCGCAATGGGCTGTTGGGTTTCGTATGAGGCGAGGGGATGTATAGCCTATCCCAGAAAAGTCATTGCCTCGCGCACGGAAGAACGAACTCTCTGACAGTTGGGGTTTTTAGTGATGCGGATGAGCGGTCTCAGTGGCATGAAATGGTTGGCGAGCTTGGTGTTCGTTCATTGAATGAAAGTTTTTCTTCTGAGCCTTCCCCTTTTTTCGTCCCGTTCGTATAGAATTAGCGCCTTGGCGGGTCCCCTCGCATGCCGCCTCCGGCAATCTGGTCAGGTCAGGAATGAAGCAGCCACACTGGAGTAGCGACAGTGCCGAGGAAAAGGCTCGCCATTTTCTTTTCTGCATTCCCGTCCTCCTGTCCTCCCGGTTATTCCTCTCACTTTCGCACGCCCCGCGCTCTTTTCCTCCCTTCTCTCCGATCCCGCGGATCCGTTAGACTTGAGCATTCGGACCCATCCCGACGCTCGACCCTGACCATGCTTAACCTTTCCCTCTACTCCCTTTTTGTGATTACCTCCGTCATGACCGTGGCGACGCCGGGACCGGGCGTTCTGATGACGCTCATGAAGTCGATCGGCTTCGGGTTCCGGGGAGCGATCTGGACGATCTGCGGTACGGCGACGGGGGCGCTCATCATGTCGGCCATTTCGGCGACGGGTGTGGGATTGGTTTTGCGCGCATCGCCCGACGCGTACGCGCTCCTGCGAGTGGTGGGAGCGGCCTACATGATCTGGCTCGGCATCAAGAACTGGCGCGTGCGCACGATGAGTCTCGAGAGCGCTCTGCGCGGCTCGAAGCATCGGGCGATCGCCAGCGGCGCGCCCGTCGAGGGCGAAATCCGGCGCTTACCCTTCTTCATGGAGGGCATCACGCTGCAGATGACGAACCCGATGCTCATCATGTTCTTCGTGTCGCTCTTTCCGCAGTTCATCGACCCGAAGCTTTCCTACGGCGCGCAGTACGGCATTCTGGCCGCGACCTACGGGATCCTCATTCTTGCGATCCATTCGGGCTACAGCTTCGTGACGTCGCGCTTCCGGGGCTTCCTCTCGAGCGAGCGCATGTCGCGCCTCATCTACCGCATCGGCGGGTCGATCTTCATCGTTCTCGCCCTCAAGGTGCTCTGGGACGTCTACGTCTCGCTTTCGGCCGCGTGAGCCTTCGGGTTTTCCGGGGCGCTTCGCGCGCAAACGCCATCCCGCCCGTGTAATATCTAACGACCGCAACGCAAGGGAAACGTCATGGCCTTTGAGATACGCAACGCCCGTCCCGAAGACTGCGAAGTCATTCGGGACATGATTTTCGAGCTCGCCCGCTACGAGCGGCTCGAGTCCGCCTGCAAGGCGAGCCGCGGAAAGATCGAACGCGAACTTTTCGGTCCGAACCCCGTCATCCGGTGCGTCCTCGGCTGGGAAATCGACGAAGCGACCGGGCGGGAGGAACCCGTGGCGTTTGCGCTCTATTTCTTCAATTTCTCGACTTTCCTCACAAAGCGCGGCCTCTATCTCGAGGATCTGTTCGTGCGGCCGCAGGCCCGCCGCCGCGGCTACGGGCGCAGGATCATGCATCACCTGGCGAAGACGGCGCTCGAACTCGACTGCGGCCGCTTCGAGTGGACGGTGCTCGACTGGAATCAGCCCGCCATCGACTTTTATGAAAAACTCGGCGCCCGTCTGCAGGAAGACTGGCGCATCTGCCGACTCGAAGGCGAGGCCCTTCGTGCGGCCGGACTGACAAACGCATGAGTACGTATCAGGTTTTGGCGCGCAAGTGGCGCCCGCACAATTTCCAAACGATCGTCGGTCAGGATCACGTCGTGACGGCCCTGACGCGGGCGCTTGCCGAAAAACGCCTGCACCACGCCTATCTCTTCACGGGAACGCGCGGCGTCGGGAAGACCACGATCTCGCGCATCTTCGCCAAGGCGCTCAACTGTCAGGGCGCCGACGGCAAGGGGGACGTCACGCCCGAACCCTGCGGCGTGTGTCCGGCCTGCCGCGCGATCGACGAGGGGCGCTTCAGCGACTACATCGAGATGGACGCGGCGAGCAACCGCTCGGTCGAAGACATGACGGCGCTTCTCGAGCGAGCGATGTACGCGCCGACCGAGGGCCGCTACAAGGTCTACATGATTGACGAAGTGCACATGCTCTCGACGACGGCCTTCAACGCGATGCTCAAGACCCTCGAGGAGCCGCCCGAATACGTGAAGTTCATCCTCGCGACGACGGATCCGCAGAAGGTGCCGATCACGGTGCTCTCGCGCTGTCTGCAGTTCAACCTGCGCAACATGACGCCGAGCGGCATCGTCTCGCATATGTCGCACATTCTCGACACCGAAGGCGTGGCCTACGAAACGGGCGCGCTTCGGCTCCTCGCCCAGGGCGCCCGCGGCTCCATGCGCGACGGCCTCTCGCTTCTGGACCAGGCGATCGCGTACTGCGCGTCGGGCGTCACCGAGCGCGAAGTGCGCGACATGCTCGGCATGAGCGGGACGGAACTCCTCTCCGAGCTCTTTGACCGTCTTCTTGCGGGCGACGCCCGTGGTCTGATGGGCGTTGCCGACGAGATGCTCGCGCAGAGCCTGAGTTTCGCGCAGGTCCTGCGCGACCTCGCGGGCGTCGTGCACCGCGCGGCGCTCGTGCAGCGCGTTTCCGAAGCCGTGAGCGAAGACGATCCCGAGTGCGCGCTCGTTCGCCGTTTGGCCAAGGACTGCGCGCCCGAAGAAATCCAGCTTCTCTACCAGATTCTGATTCACGGGCGAAACGATCTTTCGCTCGCGCCCGACGAATACGCGGGCTTCACGATGACGCTGTTGCGCATGCTCGCCTTTAAGCCCGCGGGCCTCAAGACGGCGCACGTGTCCGAAAGAAAGGCGCAGGCCGCTTCGTCCGAACCCGAGGCGCGGGCTCCCGAATCCGTCGCCGCGGCGCCCGCGAGACCCGTTGCGCCTCCGAAGCCCGAGCCGGCGCCCAAACCGGCGCCCGCCCCCATGCCTTCGGGCGTGCAGGCCGTGGGCGCCTCGTCGGGGCTCCCGCCCATTGAGCGCGCGCCGATGCCCGAGGAGCTTCCTCCCTGGGGGGAGCCTGACGCCGGTTGAGCCGCTCCCCGAGGTCCCGAGACCGCCGGTCGTGACGGGACCGCTCAACTGGCGAAAAGTCATCGAGGGAGCCGGGCTCGAGGGCCCGATCCTCATGGTCGCGACGATGGGCGAACCGCTCGAACTCACGGGCGAGAGCCTGCGCCTTCGCATTCCGGTGGCGGCCTTCGCCACCGAGGCGAACCGCGCGGCGCTCGCCGATTCGCTCTCCACGTATTTCGGCACGGCCTTCCGCGTCATCTTCGAGGTGGGCAGGGTCGAGACCGTCACCGTGGCCGAATCGATTCGGCAGGAACGTGAAGAGGCGAGAAGGGCGCTTGTCGAAGCCTTCCGCAACGACCCGGTCGTCAAGGAGGTGATTCGACTCACCGGCGCCGAAATCGACGAATCCTCCATCCGTGCGCTCACTCCCGAAGAGGAGCCGCGGAAATAACCGATTCCCCGGGCGGGGCAATGCTACAATGCCTGCCTTTGGGTCCCGCGTCGGGCCCGGGAAATCTCGTCCTCCGGGACGGTAAACGAACTCATACGAAGAAGGAGCACACTATGCGCGGAATGGGCGGTATGGGCGGCATGATGGCCCAGGCTCAGCGGATGCAGGCCAAACTGCAGAAGGTTCAGGAAGAAATCAAGAAGATGGAGATCCCGGGCGAAGCCGGCAACGGCGCCGTCAAGGTGGTCGTCAACGGGCAGCACCGCGTCCTCAACGTGACGATCGCGCCCGAAGCGATGGATCCGGAAGATCCCGAAATGCTCGAGGACCTCGTCACGCTCGCCATCAACAACGCTTTCGAGACGCTCGACCGCATCACGGAAGAACGCATGCGCGCGGCCGTTCCGTTGCCCGCGGGCATGAAGTTCCCCTTCTGACACGAAGCTTCCTTCGAAAGGAGTCTTCCCGCGGGCGGGGACTCCTTTTTTCTTGCGTTGCGTCCGCTTTTTCAGGTTTCGCCATGACGATCCGTTTGTCGCCGCTCTTGGGCGAGCTCATCGCCGAACTCGAGCGCATTCCGGGGCTCGGCCCCCGGTCCGCGCAGCGCGCGGCCATGCACCTTCTGCGCGAAGGGCGCGTTCCGGCCCTGCGGGCGCTGCTCGATAAGGTGGACGCGAACCTGCACCGCTGTCCGCTCTGCAACACCTTCACGGAAAAGGAAATCTGCGACGTCTGCGCCGACGAGACGAGAAGTCCCGTGCACCTGTGCGTCGTAGAGAGCGTGGGCGACCAGATGGCGCTCGACGCCTCGCTCTCCTGGGGCGGGCAGTACTACGTGCTCGACGGCCGGCTCAATCCGATCGAGGGGCGCGGTCCCGAGGCGATCGGCATGGGCGGACTCTTCGAGCGCCTTCGCAAGGCCGAGGCGGACGGAAAAGCGTTTCAAGAAGTTGTCGTCGCGACCTCTTACACGCCCGAAGGGGATGCGACGGCCTATTATCTGATCGAGGCGCTCGGGCGCCGCTGGCCCTCGCTTCACGTCACGCGCCTTGCGCGGGGACTCCCGTCGGGGCTCGAAATCGAATACACGGACCTCAACACGCTCGCGAACGCCGTCTACGGGCGCCGCCGCGTGCTGCGAAACGACAAGACGCCGGACGAATCCTGAGTCCGACGCCGTCAACTCTTTTTTTTGGGCGGTTTAAACCGTCGCCGATTATGCAGAACACCGTTTTGAACGCGCTTCGCGAAGCGCAGGCGGCGCTCGACGCCCTTCTCAAAAACGACGAGGCGCAGGCCGCCATCGCCCGCGCGGGTGACCTGATGGCCGACGCCGTCGCTTCGGGTAACCGCATCTTCAGCTGCGGCAACGGAGGAAGCCTCTGCGACGCCATGCACTTCGCCGAGGAAATGACGGGGCGCTACCGCAAAGACCGCCCCGCCTATCCGGCGACCGCGATCGCCGACGCTTCGCACCTCGCGTGCGTCGCCAACGACTACGGCTACGAATACGTCTTCTCGCGCTACGTCGAGGCGCACGGCCGTCCGGGCGACGTGCTCCTTGCGATCACCACGTCGGGCACGAGCCGCAACGTGGTGCGCGCAGCCGAAGCGGCGAAGGCGCGCGGCATGAAGGTGGTGGCGCTCACGGGAAAGCGGGGCGTCCCGCTCACGGACGAAATCGCAGACGTCGCGGTGGTGACGCCGGGCGGCCGCTGGGCCGACCGCGTGCAGGAACTCCACATCAAGTGCATTCACATCTGGATCGAGTGGATCGAACGGCGCCTTGCGCCCCAAAACTACGCCGAAGGCGATTGATCCGCCGACTTCCGGCTTGAAGAGCCCGGAGGGCTTCACGGGGACGCCTCTGCGCAGTCCCCGAGAAAAGCTGATAAAATGTCCGGGCTTTCGGACGGCCCCGCGGCCGTCCCTCTTTCGAGCGGGTGCCGGCGTCGGTGCCCGTTTCCTCTATCTGATGCGGGCGAACGGTCGGAGCACGATCGTTCTTTTTTTCTTCGCTCCCGTCCCGCCGGGAGCGCATTGACCAAGGAACACAGTCAAGGAAATGCTCTCCAGTCGAATTCCGATTACGGCCGCCGGCGCCGAAAAGCTTAAGGCCGAACTCGAGTACCTCAAGAAGACGGCGCGTCCCGCCGTCGTGCAGGCCATTGCCGAAGCGCGCGAAAAGGGCGACCTTTCGGAAAATGCCGAATACGATGCCGCGCGCGAAGAGCAGAGCCACATCGAAGGCCGCATCGCCGAACTCGAAGGAAAGATTCCCGCGCTGCAGATCATCGATCCGAAGACGATCGACGCGGGCGACCGCATCGTCTTCGGCGCGACCGTGGACCTCTACGACGAAGAGGACGACACGAGCGTTACCTATCAGATCGTGGGCGACGACGAGGCCGACATCAAGGCCAACAAGATTTCCGTCTCGAGCCCGATCGCGCGCGCCCTCATCGGCAAGTTCGAGGGCGACACGGTGCAGTTCATGGCGCCCAAGGGCCTCGTCGCCTTTGAAATCGAAGGCGTTCGCTACGAATGATGCAAAAAGGCCCCGACGGGGTCGGGGCCTCTGAGAGGGAGCGGGATCAGGACTTGGATCCCGCGGCCTTCTTCGTGACGCGCTTCGTCTTCGGGCGGGCGCGGCGCACGGGAGCGTAGGCCTTCTTCGCGGCGGGCTTCTTCGCGCCCGACTTCTTCGGGGCGGCCTTTTCCGCCGTGACGCGGCGGCCGGCCGTTTCCGCACGACCGCGGAAGAGTTCGGCGAGACGACGGTCTTCTTCGGATTCTTCCTCTTCCTTTTCTTCGGAAGGACGCCAGAGAACGAGGAGCTTTCCAATCATCTGCACGCGCGCGGCGCCGAGCTTCTGCGCGACTTCGAGAAAAATGGCCTCTCGCTCTTCCCGATCGTCCGTCGGGACGCGCACCTTGATGAGTTCGTGCGCGGTGAGTTCGCGGTCGATTTCCTTGAGCACGGCTTCGGTGAGACCGTTGGCGCCGAGAAGGACGACCGGATCGAGATGATGGGCCACGGCCCGCAGGGCGAGCCGGCGGTCGCGTTCAAGAACGATTTCTTCCATAATTTTTCTGATTCAACGTTGGAGTCGAAAAGATCTTCGACTCAAGGATAAAGAGTTTACAAATGCCGGTGGCAACGAAAAAACTGCGCTCCAACCGCGCCTGGATCGAACGGCACATCAACGATCCCTTCGTCAAGCGAAGCAAGGCCGAGGGGTACCGCGCCCGTTCCGTCTACAAACTCACGGAGCTTGACGACCGCGAACATCTTCTTCGCCGCGGCATGACCGTGGTCGATCTCGGCGCGGCGCCGGGGAGCTGGACGCAGATCGTCCGCGAGCGTCTCGTCGGCCGCGACGGCAAGGTGGACGGCCGCATTATCGCCATGGACATTCTGCCGATGGACCCGATCGACGGCGTCACCTTCCTGCAGGGCGACTTCCGCGAGCAGGAGGTCGCCGACAAGCTCGCCGAAATTCTCGGCGGAGACAAGGTCGACGTGGTGCTGAGCGACATGGCGCCGAATCTCTCGGGGATCGCCGCGGCGGACGCGGCCCGCTCGCTCCTTTTGAACGAGCTCGCCCTCGAATTCTGCCTGGAACACTTGAAGCCCAACGGCGTCTTCGTCACGAAGGCCTTCCAGGGTTCGGGCTATTCGCAGTACGTCGAGGCGCTCAAGAAGCATTTCCGCCGCGTCTACACGCGCAAGCCCGCGGCTTCGCGCGACACGTCGGCGGAGGTGTATTTGGTCGCCCGCGAAAGAAAAGCGTGATTGTGCCACCATTCCGACATATTTGCACACGAAGAAAGACGCTTTCTTGCACGTCGCCTGCGAAAAAGCCGCTTTCCTTTCGAGGGGGCGCCGCGGTGAAACGCTAAAATGTCGGAACCTCGCAATTTCGCCTCGGGGGAGGCGAAGGTCACATAGAACCCGCAGGGATGCGCGCCGCAGAACGACCGATGCGGCCTCCCTGCTTCGGAGTCAATTTTGGATAAGAAAAGCATCAGCCGTCTTCTCGCACTCATCCTTGCCGTAGCGGTGCTCTTCACGGTGTTCGAGCAGTTTGACGGCACGCTCACGACGACGCAGAGCGGCGTGAGCTACACGCAGTTCATGGCCGACGCCAAGGCGGGCAAGATTGCCCGCGTGGACGTCCAGGGCAGCCGCATCACGGTGACGCCGCAGAGCGGTCCGGAATACACCCTGACGAGTCCGGGCGACATCTGGATGGTAGAGGATCTGCGCGAGGCGGGCGTTCAGGTGTTCGCCCGTCCCGAGGAGCAGCCCGGCTTCCTCACGTCGATCTTCATTTCCTGGTTCCCGATGCTCCTTCTCATCGGCGTGTGGATCTACATGATGCGCCGCATGCAGGACGGCGGCAGCGGCGGCGGCGCCTTCGGCTTTGGCAAGTCCAAGGCCCGCATGCTCGACGGCACGCAGAACACGGTCCGCTTCAAGCACGTCGCGGGCTGCGACGAAGCCAAGGCGGAAGTGCAGGAAGTCGTCGACTTCCTTCGCGATCCGAGCAAGTACCAGCGCCTCGGCGGCCGCATCCCGCGCGGCATTCTCCTCGTGGGGAGCCCCGGCACGGGTAAGACGCTTCTCGCCAAGGCCATCGCCGGCGAAGCGGGCGTTCCCTTCTTCACGATCTCGGGTTCGGACTTCGTCGAAATGTTCGTCGGCGTCGGCGCCGCCCGCGTGCGCGACATGTTCGAGAGCGCCAAGAAGAACGCTCCCTGCATCATCTTCATCGACGAAATCGACGCGGTGGGCCGTCAGCGCGGCGCCGGTCTCGGCGGCGGCAACGACGAACGCGAACAGACCCTCAATCAGATGCTCGTCGAAATGGACGGCTTCGAGACGGGGTCGAACGTCATCGTGATCGCCGCGACGAACCGTCCCGACGTGCTCGACCCGGCGCTTCTGCGCCCGGGCCGCTTCGACCGTCAGGTGGTCGTGCCGCTTCCCGACATCCGCGGCCGCGAACAGATTCTGAACGTTCACATGAAGAAGGTCCCCGTGGGCCGCGACATCGACGTTTCGGTGCTCGCCCGCGGCACGCCGGGCTTCTCTGGGGCGGACCTCGCCAACCTCGTGAACGAAGCTTCGCTCTTTGCCGCGCGCCGCAACGCGCGTACGGTCGAGATGCAGGACTTTGAAAACGCCAAGGACAAGATCATGATGGGGGCCGAACGCCGCGGCGTCGTCATGAACGAGCACGAACGCCGCAACACGGCCTATCACGAATCGGGCCACGCGGTGGTGGCGCGCCTTCTCCCGAAGGCCGACCCCGTGCACAAGGTCACGATCATTCCGCGCGGCCGCGCGCTCGGCGTCACCATGCAGCTGCCGACGGAAGACCGTTATTCCTACGACCGCGAGACGCTCCTCACCATGATCTCAATCATGTTCGGCGGCCGCATCGCCGAAGAGGTCTTCATGAATCAGGCGACGACGGGCGCTTCGAACGACTTCGAGCGCGCCACACACCTCGCCCGCGACATGGTGACCCGCTACGGCATGAGCGACAAGATGGGCCCGATGGTCTACGCGGAAAACGAGGGCGAAGTCTTCCTCGGCCGCTCGGTGACCCGCACGACGCACGTCTCGGAAGCGACGATGCAGCAGGTCGACGCCGAAATCCGCCGCATCCTCGACGAGCGCTACGAAGTCGCCAAGAAGCTCATCGTGGAAAACAGCGACAAGATGCACGCGATGGCCGAGGCGCTCCTCAAGTGGGAGACGATCGACTCGGATCAGATCGACGACATCATGGCGGGCCGCGAAGTTCGTCCTCCGAAGTCGTACGACGAATCGAAGGCGACCGAGGCGAAGGCTGAAGGCGCCGCCCGGTCCGAAGCGGCCGAGACGTCCGAGGCGCGTTCCGACGAACCGACCGAAGAGCGCGCGACGTCCTCGGACGCCGCCGACAACGAAGAGAAGCGGGACTGATAAAGCGCCCCGCAGCGAAGGCGGATCCCCGCGGACCGGAAGGGTGCGGGGGTTCCGCCTTTTTTCTTGAGACCGAAGAAAGATTGCACAAGGAGGATCGCCTCATGGCGAAAGCGAAGGTTTGGCGTTGCGCCGAACGCCTTTTTGATCTCGAAGCTCGGCCCCTCATCATGGGGATTCTGAACGTCACCCCCGACTCCTTTTCGGACGGGGGCGAACACAACACGCCCGAGGCGGCGCTTCTTCACGCCCGCCGCATGCGCGACGAAGGGGCCGACCTCATCGACGTCGGGGGCGAATCGACGCGCCCGGGGTTCGACGAGTTCGGCGTTTCGCTCGAAGAGGAGCGCCGCCGCGTTCTCCCCGTCGTGCGCGCGCTCGCCGCGGAAGGCTTTTGCGTGAGCGTGGACACGAGCAAGCCCGAAATCATGACGGAGGCGGCCGAACTCGGCGCCGCCGTCCTCAACGACATCCGCGGTTTTGAACGGCCGGGCGCCCTCGAGGCCGCGGCCCGCACGAACTGCGGCCTCGTCGTGATGCACCGCAAGGCCGAGCCCCGTTACGACGATCTGGTGGGCGAAGTGACGGCCTACCTCGAAGAGCGCACGGCGAAGCTTCTCGCGCTCGGCGTTTCGCCCGACCGTATCTGCTGGGATCCGGGCTTCGGCTTCGGGAAAACGCCCGACGGGAACTTCACGCTCCTTCGGGAAACGGCAAGTTTCGTCGAGCGGGGGTATCCTTTTATGACGGCGCTCTCCCGAAAGTCGTCGATCGGACTCGCCGCGCATCAGGAAAAGCCGACGGACCGCGTCGCGGGAAGCGTCGCGGGCGCGCTCTTCGGCGCCGCGCACGGCAGCGCGGTTCTTCGCGTGCACGACGTGCGGGAAACGGCCGATGCGCTCGCCGTATGGCGTGCGGCCCAGAGGGGCGCCCTTTGAAATCGATTCGCAGTAAAAAAGGCAGATTATGAGCAGACGCTACTTCGGCACGGACGGCGTGCGAGGCAAGGTGGGCAAGAACCCGATCACTCCGGACTTCGTGTTGCGGCTCGGTCAGGCGGCCGGGCGCACGATCCGGCACCGTTCGGGCACTTCGCGTCCGACGGTTCTGATCGGCAAGGACACCCGCATTTCGGGCTACATGTTGGAGGCCGCGCTCGAAGCGGGCTTTTCGAGCGCGGGCGTCGACGTGCTTCTCTGCGGTCCGATTCCGACCCCCGCCGTCGCCTATCTCACGCGGGCCCTGCGGCTCGACGCGGGCGTGGTGATTTCGGCGAGCCACAATCCTTATGACGACAACGGGATCAAGTTCTTCAGCGGCGCGGGCACGAAACTCCCCGACGAGATGGAACTCGAGATGGAAGAGGAAATGGACCGGGGCTTCGCCTGCGTCACTTCCGCCGAACTCGGCAAGGCCCGTCGTCTCGACGACGCCTCGGGGCGCTACATCGAATTCTGCAAGGCGAGCATCTCGGGGAACGCCGACCTCAAGGGACTCAAGATTCTCGTCGACTGCGCCAACGGGGCGGCCTACCACATCGCGCCCTCCGTCTTTCACGAACTCGGCGCCGAAGTGACGGCGGTCGGCAACACGCCCGACGGCTTCAACATCAATGCGGGCGTCGGCGCCACCCATACCGAACACCTCCCCGAACTCGTGCGCGAACACGGCTGCGACGTCGCGGTGAGCCTCGACGGCGACGCGGACCGCCTCATCATGGCCGACGCTAATCACGTCTACAACGGCGACGAACTCCTCTGGGCCATGGTGACGGACCGTCTTCTCGACGGCGCCGTCTCGGGCGTGGCGGGCACCCTTATGACGAATTTCGCGCTCGAGCAGAAGCTCGCCGAACGTCAGATTCCCTTCGGCCGCGCCAAGGTGGGCGACCGCTACGTGCTCGAAATGATGAAGCGCGAAGGGTGGCTCCTCGGCGGCGAAACGTCGGGCCACATCATCGCGCTCGACAAGCAGACGACGGGCGACGGCCTCGTGAGCGCCCTGCAGGTGCTCGCCGCCATGCGCCGTCAGGAAAAGACGCTCGCCGAGGTCACGGCGGAACTCACGCTCCTGCCGCAGGTCCTTGTCAACCGTCCGATCGAACCGGGCTTTGACTGGCGCAAGTCGGAAGCCTTCGGCGCCGCCGTGCGCGAAGCCGAAAAGACGCTCGAAGGGCGCGGCCGCCTGCTCGTGCGTCCTTCGGGGACCGAGCCGCTGCTTCGCATCATGGTGGAGACGGCCGATCCGGCCGAGGCGCGGCGCCTCGCCGAGGAACTTGCCGCGGCGCTTCCGTAAGGCGCGGCGATCGGCGACGAGAAGAGGGAGGACAGTTCAGGTCCTCCCTTTTTTCTTGCGGGACGTCCATCAGAAGTAATGCTGTCTTTGTTTTGTCATAAAACTGTGCGAAACTGAGAGAAAGGACTCTTCGTCCGGACTCCCACTCTTTCCTCACAAGGCAGAAAAAAATGGAAAACAATGAAACGGTCGCCGCCGTCGAACCTGCGGCTCCCACTCCCAACAGCGCCGAAGCGACCAAGCCCGCCAAGTCGGACCGTGCGCGCGGCGTGAAGGAGCGCAAGGAGTCCGCCGTCGAAACGACGATCGACCTCAACGACCCGAAGTACTATCTCAACCGGGAAATCAACTGGATCGACTTCAACGAGAAGGTGCTCTCCGAAGCCGAAGACCCCCGCGTGCCGCTTCTCGAGCGCGTGAAGTTCCTCTCGATTTTCTGGAACAACCTCGACGAATTCTTCATGGTTCGCGTCGCCAACGTCTTCCGTCAGGAACAGACGGGCGTCGCCGCCACGGGCGCCGACGGAATTCCGCCGCGCCGTCAGCTCACGATCATCCGTCAGAAGGTGTCGACCCTCGTCGACCGTGCCGAGGATCTCTGGCTCAAGACCCTGCAGCCCGCCCTGCGCGAAAAGGGCGTCGTCATCACGAAGTTCGCGACGCTCGGCGGCAAGAAGCGCCAGAAGCTCGAGGCTTGGTTTGAGCAGAACATCTATCCGGTCCTCACGCCCCAGGTCGTCGACTCGGGCCATCCCTTCCCGTGGATTTCGAACACGAGCCTCAACTTCTTGATCGAGCTCGTTTCGGAAACGGACGAGGAGGACGTGCGCTACGCGCGTCTGAAGTGCCCGAACAACATTCAGCGCTTCCTCTTCCTCTCGAAGGATCTCGACGAGGCCGCGCCCGACCTCTCCTTCCAGTCCTCCTACAAGAACGTGCAGGTGATCCTCACGGAAGACCTGATCGGCGAGTGCCTCGGCCGACTCTTCCCGGGCTTCCGCGTGACCTCCTACGGGCTCTTCCGCATCACGCGCAACACCGACGCTGAAATTGAAGAGGACGAAGCCGACGACCTTCTCGAAGCCGTGCGCGACTACGTCGAACAGCGCCGCTTCGGCGCGCCCGTGCGTCTCGAACTCGAGCGCGGCATGCCGGTTCGTCTGCAGAACTTCCTGCTCGACCACATCGACATGAAGCCCGGCCAGATCTACAAGGTGAGCGGCCCGCTCGCCTTCTCGGAATTCATGGATCTGTGCTTCATCGACCGCCCGAGCCTGCAGTACGTGCCCGATCGCATGACTTCGCCCGAAGTCTTCGATCCGGAAAACGATCTCTTCGCGACGCTGCGCGAACGCGACGTGCTCCTTTTCCACCCCTATGAAAAGTTCACCGGGGTGCTCTCCTTCATCGACCGCGCTGCGCGCGATCCGAAGGTGGTGGCGATCAAGCAGACGCTTTACCGCTGCGGCAGCAATTCGCCCATCATCAAGAGCCTCATCGAGGCGCGCCGCCGCGGCAAGCAGGTGACGGCCGTCGTCGAACTCAAGGCGCGCTTTGACGAAGAGCGCAACATCAACTGGGCCGAAGCGCTCGAACGCTCGGGCGTGAACGTCGTCTACGGTTTCGTCGGACTCAAGGTCCACGCGAAACTCTGCCTCGTCGTGCGCCGCGAAGCCACGGGCATCCGCCGCTACGTGCACATCGGCACGGGCAACTACAACGCGCTTTCCGCCACGATCTACACCGACCTCGGTCTCTTCACGTCCAACGAGGAAATCTGCGCGGACGTCACGGACCTCTTCAACGTGATGACGGGCTGCGGCATCATCAAGCGCTACCGTCAGCTCGGCGTGTCGCCCCTTTCGCTTCGCACGCGTCTCGTCGAGATGATCCGCCGCGAAGTCGAAGCGCACCGCGAGACGGGCGACGGGCACATCATCATCAAGTGCAACCAGCTCGCCGACGACGAAATGATCCGCGAACTCTACCGCGCGTCGCAGGCCGGGGTGAAGATCGAATGCGTCGTGCGCGGCGTCTGCTGTCTGCGTCCGGGCGTTCCCGGCGTCTCCGAGAACATCACCGTGCGTTCGATCGTCGGACGCTATCTCGAACACGCCCGCGTCTACTGGTTCAAGCACGGCGGCGACGACTGCATGTGGATCGGCTCGGCCGACATGATGAAGCGCAACCTCAACGGCCGCATCGAAGTGATCACGCCGGTGCATGATCCGCGCCTGCGCGAACGCATCACGAAGATGATTCTCGACGCTCAGCTCGCCGACACGCGCGGCGCCTGGTCGCTCGACGCCGACGGCAAGTACACGCGCGTTCGTCCCAAGAAGGGCGAGGCGGTCTTCGACAGCCAGAATGCCGAGTTCCAGCACAAGGGGGTGAGGAAGTGAGTGAAGCGGAGATGCTCGCGCCGCGCGAGCGGCGCGTGGGACTCATCGACCTCGGGAGCAACTCCTGCCGTCTGACGGTGGCCGCGGTCACCGAAGACGGCCACGCTTCGGTGCTCAACCGCGTCAAGACGATGGTCCGCCTCGGCGAAGGTTCCTTCAAATCCGGCATTCTGCAGCCCGAGGCGATGAACCGCACGGTGAAGGCCCTCAAGTCCTTCGTGGAAATCTGCGCCTCTTACGGCGTCACCGAAATCCGGGCCGTCGGCACGGCGGCCCTGCGCAACGCCAAGAACCGCGACGAATTTCTCGAGCTCGCCCGTAAGGACGCGGGCGTCGAGGTCGCCGTGATCTCGGGCGTGGAAGAGGCGAGCCTCATTCGGCTCGGGGTCTTCTCGGGCCTTCTGCGCGTTTCCGATCCCGTCTGTCTCGTCGACATCGGGGGCGGAAGCACGGAGATTTCCGTCTCGACGCGCCGTCACGTCGACATGATGGAGAGCACCGACATGGGGTGCGTGCTCCTCACGGACGCCGTGCCCGGCGACGAGGCCGGACGCGTCTCGAAGAAGGGGCTTCGCGAAATGCGCGACCTCGTGCGCGGCCGCACGCGCTATGCGACGACGCTTGCCGTCAAGGCGAAATTCAAGCGCGTCTTCGCTAGCAGCGGCACGGCGCAGGCGCTCGTCAACCTCGCCGCCATGTCGCGCTTTGCCGAACCCGGCGCCGTCGTCGAAACGTCCGAGGGGCGCGAGGCGAAGCTCGTCGCGCTCGTGGGCGTCGTCACCAAACTCGCCGCGATGTCGGTCGAGGAACGTGCGGCTCTGCCGGGCATGTCGCCCGCGCGGGCGCAAGTCGTGCTCGCGGGCGGCGTCATTCTCGTGACGGTCTTGGAGGCGCTCGGCGTCGACAGCGTGACGGCGACGATGAAGAACCTGCAGGACGGACAGCTCGTCGACTATCTCGAGCGCAGCGGTCTCGGCGCGGGCTCGAACGAAAACACGCGCCGCCGCAAAAGCGTGCGTCGCCTCGTCAAGCGCTTCCACTGCGAAAAGGGGCACGCCAAGCAGGTGCGACGGCTCGTGCGGGGAATGCTCCTGAGTCTTGACGCGGCGGGGATCGTCACGGTCGGTCCCGAAGACACCGAGCTCGTCGAACACGCGGCGAGAATGCACGACATCGGCATCGACATCTCCTACAAGGACCACCACCGCATGGGGGCGTGGCTTGTGCGCAACGTGGGGCTCGTCGGCTTCACCGAGGACGAGTGCCTTCGCATGGCGCGCTTCGTCTTCTGGCACAACAGTCCTTCCGCGGCTCTGCCGGAGGAACTTTCGCCCGAACACGAACCCACGCTCACGGACCGCTGGGCGGCTCTCTCGCTCGCCCTTTCGGAAAAGCTCGACCGCACGCACCGCTCGCTCGTTCACGAAGCCTTCTGGAAGGCGGAAAAGGATCGGGTCACGCTTCTCGTGCGGGCCGATCCCGACGCCACGATCGAGCGCACCGCCGTGGAAAAGCTCATCGCCAAGGCCAACAAGCGCATGGGTTTGGGTGCGCTTGCGCTCCGTTGGGAGACGATCGGCCGAGCCTGACGGGGCATGACGAAAAGGGGCGGAGCAAACGGCTCGCGCGCAGGAGAACCCGCCCCTCTGCTACACTTTGGGGACGTGCCGCCCCGAGTCGGGGCGGCCGGAACCAACCAAAAGAGGAAAAAATCATGGCTCGAACCACTGCCAAGACCAAGACGACCGCCGCGCCGGAACAGGCGCCCGTCGCCGTGGAAGATCACGGTCCCTTCGTTCATCAGCTCCATCTCTACCTCGTGGGCGGACAGAACTTCACGCTCAACGAAGTCACGTCCTCGACCAAGATGCCCGCCAACGTCGTGGCCTTCATCAACGCCTGGCGTGAAAAGAAGGACGTCTGGCACAGCCCCAACAACGACCCGCGCTTCGGCGTTCGCGTGAAGGACGTGTCGCTCTACGAATATCGCGTCGGCCGTCCGGCCCCCGCCAAGACCGAAGCCGCGCCCGCCGCGGAACCGGCCAAGGAAGAACAGAAGTAATTCGTTTCGTGTTGGGAGGTTCGCTCCTCCGGGGCGGACTCCCGTTGCATTCGGGGGGCTCTCTCCGAAAGTCTTTTGGAGCGGTGCGGCACCCGCAGGGGCGATCGGCACCGAAAACGTATGAAGCAGATTGTCGCCGTCATCAAGCCCTTCAAACTCGATGAAGTGCGTGAAGCCCTCGCCGACGTGGGCGTGAGCGGACTCACCGTGACCGAGGTGAAGGGATTCGGGCGTCAGAAGGGCCACACGGAGCTCTATCGGGGCGCCGAATACGTGGTGGACTTTCTTCCGAAGCTCAAGATCGAAACGGTCGTCTCGGAAGACATCGTCGAGCAGGCGATCGAAGCGATCCGTCAGGCCGCCCATACGGGAAAGATCGGCGACGGAAAGATCTTCGTCTTCGACGTGGAACAGGTCATCCGCATCCGCACGGGCGAAACGGGCGAAGCCGCCGTCTGAGGACGCGCAGTTCCGACAGAAAAGCCTCGGTTTCCTGGGAATCCGAGGCTTTGCCATTTTCAGCGGCGCGGAGCCTGCGAGAGAAGAACGAGGACGGCTCCGCCGCCTCCGTCGTTGGGCGGCGCCTCCACAAAGCACATCACTTCGCGGCGCTGCTTGAGCCAGCGGCGAACGAGTTCCTTCAGGATGCTCTGTCCGCCCACCGAACCGTAGCCCTTGCCGTGCACGATGCGCACGCAGCGGTGGTTGCGGGCCTGATTTTCCGAAAGAAAGGCCGCGACCGTGTCGCGCGCCTCGTCCACCGTCAGGCCGTGCAGGTCGACGTGCGCCTCGACCGTGAATTTGCCGCGGTAGAGTTTGCGCGGCAGGTCGGGCGAGACGCCTTCGCGGTGAAAGAAGCGCCCGTCGTCGCTCTCGAGAAAGAGGAGCGGATCGGCGTCGTCCGACATGGTGGCGCGCAGCACTTCGGCGCGTTCGACGTCCTTGGCCATCGGGATCCGAACGGGCTTCTTGATGTTGTGGCTGACGCGGTTGGCGTCGGTCTTCTCAAGAGGCGTCACGCCGAGATCCTTCATGGCGTGGCGAAAGAAATTCTCCTCGCGTTCGCGCTCGCGCGCCTTTTCCTCTTCCTGCGCGCGGCGTTTGGCCTGTTCGGCACACGCCTTTTTCACGGCCTTGAGGTCGGAGAGTTGTTGAAACGAAGACATTTGAGATATATCCGAAAGAAAAACGTCGCCGCGGAGGCGGCGACGGGGAAAGTCGGAAATCAGCGGGCTTCCTGCTCGAGGAAGCGTTGCGCGTCCAATGCGGCCATGCAGCCCGTGGCGGCCGAGGTGACGGCCTGACGATAGACGGGGTCCTGCACGTCGCCCGCGGCGAAGACGCCGGGCACCGACGTGGCGGTGGCGGCGGAGCTGCCCGTGCCCGCCGTGCGGACGTAACCGTTCACGAGTTCGAGCTGACCCGCAAAGAGGTCCGTGTTGGGCTTGTGGCCGATCGCGACGAAGAGGCCGTCGACCGCGATTTCCACGGGTTCCTCGCCCTTCGTGGAGCGAAGGCGAAGGCCCGTGACGCCCTTGTCGTTGCCGAGCACTTCCTCGACTTCGCGGTGAAGCGCCAGCGTGATGCGTCCCGCCTTCACCTCTTCCATGAGCTTGTCGACGAGAATGGGTTCGGCGCGGAAGGTGTCGCGGCGGTGAACGAGCGTGACGTGCGAGGCGATGTTCGCGAGATAGAGCGCCTCTTCGACGGCGGCGTTGCCGCCGCCCACCACGGCGACGGGCTTTTGACGGTAGAAGAAGCCGTCGCAGGTGGCGCAGGCCGAGACGCCGCGTCCGCGGTACTTCTGTTCGCTCTCGAGGCCGAGATACATGGCCGAGGCGCCCGTGGCGACGATGAGGACGTCGGCTTCGTAGGTGATGCCCATTTCGCCCGAGAGTTCAAAGGGACGCTTCGAGAGGTCGACCTTGACGATGTTGTCGTACTCGACGCGGGTCTTGAAGCGTTCGGCCTGCTTTTGCAGGCGGGCCATCAGGTCGGGACCCTGAATGCCTTCGTCGGCGGAGGGCCAGTTGTCGACTTCGGACGTGGTCATGAGCTGACCGCCCGCTTCCATGCCGGTGATGACGAGCGGGCGCAGATTGGCGCGGGCGGCGTAAATGGCCGCGGTCCAACCGGCGGGACCGGAGCCGAGAATGACGACGGGGTGGTGCAGACGTTCGGTAGACATGCCTTCTCTCCGGGCGAACGGGGTGTCCGCCGATAAATAGATTTAACGAAAAGTGTGAACATTATAGACGCGCCCGAGCGCGGAACTTTTCAGGAAAATGTTCCGAGACGTAGCACGCCGATTGTCATCGGCCGAGAAACGGCCGTTACCGTCTACAATGGTTCTTTCCTACAGCTGATTTTCCGAAGGACATGGCAAAAGCAAAAAAGGCGAATCCGTCGACGAAGCGCAGCCCCGCTGCGCAGGCCCTCTGGCGCTGGCTTCGCACGGCGGGCACCTACCTGCGCGTCTTCGTGCGGGGCATCGTCTATCTCCTCTGGTCCAAGAGTTGGATCGTCTTTACGCCCCTGGGCGTTCTTCTTGCGGTCTTTCTTTTTTCCTATTCGCCCTCGGACCCGGCCTTTACGTTTACGACCGACGCGCAGGCGTCGAACTGGGGCGGCGTCGTGGGCGCCTGGGTTTCGGACTGCCTTCTCTCCGCCTTCGGTTTTTCCGCCTGGTGGTTCGTGCTCGCGTCCTTCATGAGCGCGGTCTTCGCGTTTCGTTCCCAGTGGCGCCAGAGCCGCGGCGAACGGGATCCCGAACGCCTGCGCCCGCCGAAGCTTTCGTCGGCCTTCGGGTTCGTCGTGCTCCTTGTGGGATCGTCTTCGCTCGAGGCCCTGCGCCTGCGCCGCTTTGAAACGAGTCTGCCGGGGAACCCGGGCGGCGTGCTCGGCGATTGGCTCGCCTTCGCGGTCGAACACTACATCGGCGTGGGCCTTGCGACCGTCGTCTTTTTCGTTCTGATCGGCATGGGTCTTTCGCTTCTCATGGACTTCGAGTGGATGAGCGTGTGCGAGCGCGTGGGACGCCTTCTCGACTTCCTCATTTTCGAGCCGATCGGAAAGCTCCTCAACCGCAAGAAGGAAGAGAAGCCCGCCGCGGCGCCCGCCGAGGCGGAGCCGCTCCCGCGGGCCGAGCCGATCGACGAAGAGACGGCGCACGTTCCGATTTTTGCGGGTCTGCACAACGTTTCGCCCGACGAGGGCGCCCTTGCGCCGGCCGATGCGGACGAGCGCGGGCCCGAAGCGCAGCGTCCGAAGAAGACGGCCGCCGTACACCGCGCGCCCGTGAAGAGGATCCCCGCCTTTTCTCCGCCCCTTACGCTTCTGGACGACCCCGACCGGGATCAGCCCGGCATGGACGAGGCGTCGCTCGAAATGACGAGCCGCCTCATCGTCTCGAAACTCAAGACCTACAAGATCGAGGCGCAGGTCTGCGGCGTGCAGACGGGTCCGGTCATCACGCAGTACTGGCTCGAGCCGGGACCGGGCGTGAAGGGCTCTCAGATCGAAGGCGTGCGCGACGACCTGCGCCGCGTGCTCGGCGTGCAGTCGGTGCGCGTCGTGCCGAGCATTCCGGGGACGAGCTACATCGCCCTCGAAGTGCCCAACGCCATTCGCCAGACCGTGCGCCTCAAGGAAATTCTGGATTCCGACGCCTATCGCAAGAGCGCTTCGCCCCTTACGCTCGCCATGGGGAAGGACATCGCCGGCAAACCCTTCACGATGGACCTCGCCAAGACGCCGCATCTTCTCGTTGCGGGTACGACGGGGTCCGGGAAGTCCGTCGGCATCAACGCCATGATTCTCTCGATGCTCTATCGGACGGAGCCCAAGGACCTGCGTCTTGTGCTCATCGACCCGAAGATGCTCGAATTCAGCGTCTACGAAGGGATTCCGCACCTTCTCTGCCCGGTGGTCGTCGACATGAATAAGGCGACGACGGCGCTCAAGTGGCTCTGCAAGGAAATGGACCGGCGTTACCTCCTCATGAGCCGTCTGGGCGTGCGTCACTTCACGTCCTATAACGAAAAGGTGCGCGCCGCGATCGATGCGGGCGAACCCATTCGGGATCCGACGGCGGCGCCGGGCGACCCCGCCGCGCCGACGCTCGAGCCCTGGCCCTACATCGTGTGCATCATCGACGAACTTGCCGACCTCATTCTGACCTTCCGCAAGGAGGTGGAAGGGGAGATCACGCGTCTCACGCAAAAGGCGCGCGCCGCGGGGATGCACCTCATTCTGGCGACTCAGCGTCCCTCGATGGACGTCGTGACGGGCCTCATCAAGGCGAACGTGCCGACGCGCATCGCCTTCCAGGTGGCCTCCTCCTACGACAGCCGCGTGATTCTCGGCGACACCGGTGCGGAGCAGCTCCTCGGCAACGGCGACATGCTGCTTCACCGTCCAGGCATGTCGATGCCCTGCCGCATTCAGGGGTGCTTCGTCGCAGACGACGAAGTCGCCCGCGTCGTGGCCGAGTGGAAGAAGTACGGCGACCCCGTCTACATCTCCGAAGTGACGGAGTCGGTCGAGCCCGACGCCGGGGACGCGGGCATGCGTCGTTCGGGCGAATCGGATCCGCTCTACGACCGGGCGGTCGAAATCGTGCTCACCGACAATCGTCCTTCGATTTCCTACGTGCAGCGGCAGCTCGGCATCGGCTACAACCGCGCGGCGAATCTGCTCGAAGCCATGGAGGCGGCGGGTCTTGTGAGCCCGCCTGGGCACGCCGGCAAACGAACCGTGATCGCCCCCAACCGCTGAAAGGAACCTTTATGACGACGATTCGAAACCTTTTGACGGGCGCAGTCCTCGGACTTGCCGCTCTCTCGGCCTTCGCCGCGCCGAGCGCCGCCGAGCGGCTCGATGCCTTTCTCACGAAGACGCAGGAGGGAGCGGGCACCTTCGAGCAGCGCGTCGTGACGAAGGAGGGCGAAGAGGCGGCCCCCGCCGCCCGGGGAAGCTTTCAGTTCAAGCGCCCGGGGCAATTCCTCTGGCGCTACGAGGAACCCTATCGCCAGCTCATCGTGAGCAACGGCGAGACGCTCTGGTTTTACGACGAAGATCTCGCGCAGGTGACGAAAAACACTCTCTCGGGCGCGCTTCCGACGAGTCCCGCTTCGATTCTCTTCGGGACCGGCCGGCTCGATTCCGCCGAATGGACGATTTCGGAGTCGCCCGCCGCGGAGGGACTCGACTGGGTGACGGCCAAACCCCGCGAGGCGGGCGTCTTCGAGCGCGTCGAGATCGGTTTCCGAGGCGAGGGCGACGCGCCCGTTCGGATGCGGCTCGTCGACGGATTCGGACAGGTGACGACGCTCGACTTCCTTTCTTTCGAAGGAAAGAGCGTCCCCGCGTCGGTATTCGAATGGACGCCTCCCGAGGGCGTCGACGTGCTCGACATGGGCACGCCGTGATTCTTCGGGAAAACTTTGGCGCTTTCCAACGTGATAGCGGCTACAATGCTTCCCATTGACGGCGCATGTGATGCGCCTTGCGAAGCCATTTGACTCCGTCGACGACTGTATTGGTCCGCCCGCTCGGCTCCCGAGGGCGAAGAGAGATGCCGCGCGCTCCGAAGGAAAGGGAGCGCCTTGATGCGCATCGGTCGTGGCGTTGAAAAGGGAGCCCGAGACCGCCCCGCCCGCGCGTTTGTCCGCGAGGCGGATTTTGCCGTGCTCCTTCGCAAGGCGTTCCTGCGCCCCCGGATAATGAAGGGCCGGGCGCTTGAGGCGCCTTCGCCCGCGGAAAGAAGGAAGCATCATGGGTGACGAGCAGGAGAAGCGAACGAAACGCCGGCGGGGACGTCGGCGTCAGCATCGTGCCAAAGAGCTTCCGAACATTTTCTTTTGCGGCGACCCGCACGGTGAGTTCGCCCACATCAACGAGGCGGCCCGCCTCTACAAGCCCGACGCCATGGTGATTCTCGGCGACTCGCAGCCGAGCGCTCCGCTCGAGGAACTCTTGGGCGAAGCGATGTCGCTCACCGACATCTGGTGGATTCCCGGGAATCACGACACCGACACGGACGAATATTTCGACTATCTCTGGCGCGGTCCCCTGGCTTCGCACAATCTGCACGGACGCGTCACCACGGTGGCGGGACTGCGAATCGCGGGGTTGGGCGGCGTTTTCCGCGGACAGATCTGGATGCCCGACGAAGAGCCCAACTACTTCAGTCCGGCGCACTTCATCCGGCGCTCGCCCAAGGTGAACATCTGGCGCGGCGGTCTTCCGAGACGGCACCGTTCGACGATCTTTCCGTCCGTCTACAACTATCTCATGCACCAGAAGGCGGACATTCTGATCACGCATGAAGCGCCCTCGTGCCACGCCAAGGGGTTCGAGGCGCTTGACCGTCTCGCCCAGAGCCTCGGCGTGAAGTGGTTCTTTCACGGGCATCAGCACGAAGACCGCGTCTACGGCATGCAGAACGGATGTCTCACGCGCGCCGTGGGTTTCCGCGGGATCGTCAATCTGCAGGGCGAAGTGATCGTCCCCGCGCAGATGGATCCGAGAGAAACGGTGGCGCTGCAGGAAGCCTTCGACTGGGCGGCCCGCACACAGGCGCCTGAAGGCTTTGAGCCGGGGAAGGACACGCGCGCGCCCATCATCTGGGCGCCTACGCACCGGGGACCCGACGCGCCGCTCGATGCGGGGATTTTCACGTCGGGCGTGGAGCCCGATCCGAAGATCGAGGCGCTCTCCGAAGAAGTGGCTATGAAGACGCCCGTCGCGCGCTTCAAGCCCGAGGGCTACGTCGTGCGTTCGGGGCGCCGTCTGAGGGGGCGCCGTCAGAAGAAGGGCGACGCCAAATAAGAGATCAGAGGAAGAAAACGTCCACGGGACGGCCGGCCGGAATCGAGCCGGCCGTTTCTTCTATGAGGGCGCAGGCGTTGCATTCCGTGAGCGTCGTAAGAAGGGCGGAACTCTGCGTGGCGTAGGGCGTGAAGAAGAGTTCCTCGCCGCGGCGCTCGAGCGTTCCCCGCACGAATTCGGTGCGGCCCGGACGGCTTCTTACGTTCGTCGCGGCCGTGGCGCGCAAGAGCGGGACTTCGACGGGGCGGCTCCCGGCAAGACCGTCGAGAACAGGGCGCACGAAGAGTCGGGCGGAGAGTAGCGCGGCGACGGGGTTCCCCGGAAGGCCGAGGAAGAGAACCCGACGTCCTTCGGTTTCGATCGTGCCGAAGGTAAGGGGCTTCCCGGGACGCATGGCGACGTGCAGATGCGTAACCGTTCCGAGCCGACTGAGAACGAGGGAGGTGAAGTCCTTTTCTCCGGCGCCCACGCCTCCCGAGGTGAGAAGAAGATCGTGCGTGCGCGCAGCCTCGCGAAGCACCGCTTCCATGCGGTCGGGATCGTCGGGAAGAATGCCGAGGTTCGTCACGTCCGCACCCCAGGCGCGAAGCTGCGCCGTGAGACTGTGACCGTTGGCGTTGTAGAGTTCCCCTTCGCCGAGAGGCCGGCCCGGCTCGCGCACTTCGTCGCCCGTCGCGAAGACGGCGGCGCGAACGATTCGTTCGACGGGGAGTTCGGCATAACCGAGCGAAGCGGCCAGACCCACGTGCGCGGGGGTGATGCGTTCGCCCCGGCGAAGCGCGGCGTCGCCCGTGCGAAGTTCCTCGCCCTTGTGACGCACATTGGCGCCGGGCTTGACGGCGTCGCGCGCAAAACGGATGCGCCCGGGCATCTCCTCGACCTTTTCAAAGGGAATGACCGTGTCGAGTTCCTCGGGAACGAGGCCGCCCGTCATGACGTGAAGGGCCGACCCCGGAGGAATTTCGTGCGAGCAGGGGTGGCCGGCGAGCGATTCGCCGGCGACCGCGAGTTCCAGCGTTCCTTCTCCCGCGAGCTCTTCCCCGCGGAAGGCATAACCGTCCATGGCGCTGTTGGTGTAGGCGGGGACGTCGATGGGAGAAAGAAGGTCACGGGCGAGCGTTCGGCCGAGCGACTCGTCGAGCGCAACGGATTCCGACTGCGGCCGGTCGGAAGGAAGGAGCGTGAGAATGCGGGCGAGCGCCTCGGGGAGGCTTGTCGATTCAACGCGGAGCGTATCGGACATGAAAGGAGTTCCTCCGAAGAAGAGTTAGATCCGATCATTCTAGCTTGCGTAGAATCGGAGGCAGACACAAAACGCAAGGAGGTGCCCGTGCAGAATGCCGTGACGCTCCTCATCTATGCGGGCGGACGCGCCACGCGGATGGGAGGAATAAACAAAGCCTTGGTTCCCTTCCTGGGACGTCCCATGGTCGAGTGGGTTCGCGAAAGGCTCGCAAAGGGCGTCTCGCAGGTGCTCCTGAGCGCCAATCGGGATCATGAGACGTTTGAGGGCATGGGATTCGTCGTATGTGCGGACACCATGGACGAATATCCCGGTCCGCTCGTGGGTCTGCTCGCCGTGAAGGAGCGGGGGCTTCTCAAGACTCCCTGGATTCTCACCGCGCCGTGTGACGCGCCGATGGTGCCGGAAACACTCTTGGAAACGCTGTGGACGGCCGCCGAAGAGGACGGCTTCGGACACTCCGCCTACACGGTCGTGGCGGAGGGATACCCGCAAAACGCCTTTGCGCTCATCCGCTCGGAAGCGCTTTCGGGGATCCGTCCCTTCCTTCTTTCGGGGGAACGCAAGCTCGGAGCCTGGCTCAAAGGGGTGGGGCAAAAGAAAGTTTTCATGAGGAATTATCGAGGAAACTTCAAGAACCTCAATGCTTTTGAAGAGATTTCTTCCGCGGAAGCGGAAGAAATTTCTAAAAATTTTCAAAAAGACCCTTGACAAACTCAGTCCGTTTAGGCATAATTTCAATCCTTCGCTGCTTCGACAGCGACAGTTCTTTAACAATTCGAATTCAACGAACCGATAAGTGTGAGCATCGGCGGTTGTTCTGCGAAGACGGTCTTCCTTCGGGAAGACAAAGGACTCAAAGAAACTTACGATGTTCGCGCTTTGAAGGAAAGCAGAAAGACGGAAAATTCATTTTTCCTCTTTCAATTCCGGCGAAGAGCGACAAATAGAGATTGAACTGAAGAGTTTGATCCTGGCTCAGATTGAACGCTGGCGGCATGCTTTACACATGCAAGTCGAACGGCAGCACAGGGAGCTTGCTCCCGGGTGGCGAGTGGCGCACGGGTGAGTAATACATCGGAACGTGTC
>CASEFX010000012.1 GCA_949287305.1 uncultured Sutterella sp.
AACATTTTGCGTAGACATACGATAATTCTATGTCTGCATAGTATAAGAAAACCCCTCGCAGCGCAAGGGGTTTCTTAGAAAATCAAATGGTTTCGAGGAAAGGACGGTCTCGTAGACCTAACAAAGCATCGGGAACTCAGGTTAAAGGAGGAGTGCGGCGATAACGCCGCACCAAAACGCCGACACCGCTTGGGCGCAGGTACCGCTACGGCGGCCCTTTGCGTCTTTATGCTAAAAAGCACCGCCTAGTGCCGAGGCTTGTGCGGGTCGAATTATACCGAAGGTCGGGAACGATCGTTGCTTCCCGTTTTCCCGCAAGGGAAATCAACAATTTTTTTCGGCGTTCGTCGACCTTCGGATGAGTCTCTTTTCGGCCTTACACGAAAACGCCGGATTTGTCAAGATTTTCGACGAAAAGAAACCTTCCGTTTTTGAGGAATTCCGAGTTATTTGTTCTGCCGCAGTCGAATGTGGAATTTCCGCTAAAACGGTATTAATGGGTACTGTTTGCGCAATCCCTCGGGCGCCTCCTACAATGTCACCCACAAGTGAGGCGCGATGCGCCCGTTCTTCCATCCAACCGTTCGGAACACCCATTAATGCCTACCGTCATCATTGCCGGTGCGACTTTCACGCAAGAAGAAGCACAAAAACTCGTTGAACAGATTTTCCCCGTCAAGGCCCTCTGGCGTCCCCAGGGCAAGGGCTCCACGCCGATGGCGCGCTTCGAGGGCGTCGACCCGATCTGGGTGGCGACCGTCCTGCCGACCCTTCGCGTTGCCTTTGAAGAAAAGGAATGGGACATCAACGTCGTTCCCGACGGTCTTTCGATCAACGAATATCGTCTCCTCTGCATCGACCTCGACAGCACGCTCGTCGAAACCGAATGCCTCGACATCCTCGGCGACCTCGTGGGCCGCGGCGATCAGATGCGCACGATCACGCAGAAGGCGATGACCGGGAAGCTCCGCTTCGAAGACAGCCTGCGTCAGCGCGTGGAACTCCTCAAGGATTCGCCCGCTTCGATCCTCGAAGAGGCGCTCGCCGCCGTGAAGCTTTCGCCGGGCGCCGAATACCTCCTCGACTTCGTGAAGTCCTACGGCCTGGACGTGTGGCTCTTCTCGGGCGGCCTCATCGAACTCGCCGCTCCGATCGCCGAACGCCTCGGTTTTGCGGGCGCCCGCGCCAACGCCGTCGAAATCACGCCCGAAGGTTTCTTCTCCGGCAAGATCTCGAGCATCAACGATCAGCCCGTCTTCAACGGCGAAGGCAAGGGCCGCGCCCTGCTCGAATGCTGCTCGCGCCTCGACGTGCCGGCCCGCAAGGCGATCAGCATCGGCGACGGCGCCAACGACCTCGACATGACGAAGCTGGCTGGCCTCGGCGTGGGTTACCACGCCAAGCCTCTCCTTCGCGGCTCGACCACCTTCCTCGTCTCCTTTGCGGGTCTTGACGCGGTGCCCGCCTTCTTCGCCGAAGACTGGCAGAACCGCGACGACCTCGTCGACCTGACGCCGCGAAGCTGAAGGACTGTTTGAAAATATCTTGCGTCGTGAAAGGAGAAGGGCGTGGAGAAAAAGGTCAATGAAACGGAAATCCGTCACGGACGGCATGCCTATCGTTTGACCATCGCGCTCCTCTCGGGCGGCCGCGAGGGCAGAAGCCTCGCATTGCGCCCCGACGCCTCCCGCGACGCCTCCCTCCGGGAGGCCGTCGCAGGACTCGCCAGGGTCCGTCCCGCGCCCAAACCCTGGCAGCGGGAACTCCTGCGCCTCGGGAGCGTTCTTTCGCAACGGGAGAACCTTGTGCAGGACCTGACGGCGCTCTTCGGTCCGGAAGGGACCGAGGCCGCGCTCGCCGAAGCCTGGCGCCGCACGACCACGCCCGAAACGGACGGATCGGCCGCGGAATCCGCTTTTCTCCACGCCCTGGGGCTCTTCGATGAACTCCCCGTCGCGCTCACGCTTCGTCGGCTCGCCCGACTCGAAACGCGCGGCGTGATGCCCATGGTGATGACGCACCGCGTGACGGACGCCCGCGTGACGCGGGACGCCGGCAACGGAAGCGTGCGCGTCACGAAGGACAACTGGGAGACGAGCGTTCTCTGGCAGACGGGCCGCCGCATGCCCGTCGGGCTCTTCGTGATTGAAAACGAGGGCGACGCCCCCGATCGTCCGACCACGCCCGAAACCCATCCGCTCGATCAGTTTTTCTATTGGGATCACCGTTGGCGCGAACTGGGCCTTCCCCGCAGCGCCCCGATGATCTGGATCACGCCCCCCGCGGGTCTTACGCCGCAGACGCTCGAGCCCTGCGCGCGCTTTCGCTTCAGCTTCACGCTCCCGAACGAATTCGTCGCGAACTTCCCGAGTGCAGATCCGATCGAGCGCGCCGTGCGCGAAGTGACGGTCCGCTCGGGCGGTCGTGAAAGAAAATTCCTTTCGCACCGCGTGCCCGAAGGGCGCGTCGTGACGAACTGCGTGCGAAGCACGGGCGACGCCCTGGCGCTCGACAAAATGCGCCGCAAGACCGAAGCCCTCTGGGACGCCGCCTTTGCGCGCTCGGGGGCGCCTCAGGATCTGGCCCGCCCCTGGATCGGCACGCAGACGGACGCCATGCTGCGCGGACGTCTCTTCCTCGGTTTTCTCACGCTCCTTTTGAGCGAAGCGCTCTTTGAAGTTCTGCGCCGCATCGAGCGCGAAGGCTCCGCCGAGTCGTCGTCGCTTCTGGACGCCGTGCGTCTTGCGGCTCTGCCCGAACTCGACGATGAAACCGCGGCGTTGGCGCAGTCCGCGCTCGCTTCGGTCTTCGAGGTGCTCGAGCCGAAGGAAAGGGAAGAGGTCGAGCCCGCTTCGGCGACGAAGCCGGCAATCGAATCCGCCGAAACGCCCGCGTCCGAAGGAGTCGCCCCGACGCCCGTTCCCGCTCCGGTTGCGACGCCCGCCAAGGCGCCCGATCTCTTCGGAGACGAACTGCTACTCTTTCCCGAGCCGCCCGAGGCGCATCCCACGACGCGCGAGTGGCGCCGCAGAACCCGCCCCAAGAATTCTTCTCTGCAGGGCGTGCTCTTTTCGCTTGACGACTGAAGGTCCTTTCATTGAAAACGGCTTCCCCGGGATTTGCTCCGAGGAAGCCGTTTTGCTCTTGGAGGGGGAAAATCAGTGCATGGCGCGGAAGGCGGCGATCGCCTCGGCCATGCGGGCGGGATCCGTCATGAGCGCGGGATCGATCATCTTTTCAGCCTCTTCGGGCGTCATGAGACCCATGTCGAGAACGGCCTGTTTCACGGTCATCCCGTGTTTTTCGGCGTAGTGCGCCGTTTCCACCCCCTTGGGATAGCCGAAGGTCGCCGCCACGACGGTGGAGAGCGCGAGAGACGTTTCGGCTTCGTGGGCGCAGCGTTCGCGGTTCGCGACGATGCCTTCGACGCAGTCGCGGCGGAAGATCACGAGCTCTTCGGCGAGCAGGCCGAGGTTTTCAAAGAGGCACTTGTAGAAGGTCGCGTCCCAGACGTTGAGGTCGAGTTCGCCTTCTTCATAGGCGAGCGTCACGGCGACGTCGTTGCCCACGACCTGGTGCGCGATCTGCACGACCATTTCGGGAACGGTCGGGTTGATCTTGCCCGGCATGATGGAGCTTCCCGGCGCGCAGGCGGGAAGCGTGATTTCCATGAAGCCCGAGCGGGGACCGCTCGAGAGAAGACGCAGGTCCTTCGCGATCTTCGAGAGCGACGTCGCCGCTTCGCGTACGACGCCCGAGAGTGAGACGAGGAAGTCGGCGTTCTGGAAGCCGTCAAAGAGATTCTCCATCGGACGGACGTCTTCGCCGAGAAGTTCCGAAATCTTGCGGTAGAAGGCGTCCATGTAACCCGGAGCCGCACCGAGGCCCGTGCCGACGGCGCTTCCGCCCATCACGAGCTCGAAGCACCCGGGACGAAGCGCCCGGAATTTCCCCGCCAAACGTCGCATGAGCGCGGCATAACCCGAGAATTCCTGACCGAGCGTGAGTGGCAGGGCGTCCTGCCAACAGGTGCGGCCCACCTTCACGACGTCTTGGAATTCCTCGGCCTTCGCCGCAAAGACGGCGGCCAGGGCGTCGAGTCCTTCCACGATGCGGTCGATTTCGGGCGCCGCCGCCAGATGCGTGGCGGAGGGAATCGTGTCGTTCGTCGACTGGCCCATGTTGACGTGGGTGTTGGGGTGAACGCGGTCCTGGCCCTTATGGCCCGTGAGGCGCTCGTTCGCGGCGTTCCCGAGCACTTCGTTCACGTTCATGTTGAGAATCCTGAGTTTTGCAGCGTTTTGTACTAGGAACCGACCTCGGTGACCGGGGTCTTCCGGGGGCGTCCCCTTTTGCGGACCTGCTTCGACACGTACCCAGGACGGCAATCCTCAGGCACAGCAATGTCGAATGCCCTGCAGATCTCCAACTGGTCGGA
>CASEFX010000013.1 GCA_949287305.1 uncultured Sutterella sp.
CTCTACGAACGTGTGGCGTCTTGGGCCGGCGAACTGACCGTCAAGCAGCTGTTGGATTGGTTTGATTGCGTCGAAAGAGTGAACGTCAGGAACCGACAGGCTCAACATCGCTGGTCCACTGAAACGACCAAGCGCGATCGGGCCTTCCTCGACCTCTTCTTCGATCAGGCCCTTTGAGTGTAGATTCCTCGGCTTTTAGGTTTCCACACCTGCCGCTTTCTCAACGAACTGCAGGCGCTTCTCGACGGCATCGAATAACCGAAACCCGGTCGTTCGCCGTAGTTCCCGCCCCGGCGGTTGCTTCTCAGCTCGGGTCGACCTTTTCGAGCGTGTACGCCGCCCGGAAGAGCCGACGCTCAAAGGCGCAGCTCGTGCGGTAAGCCGTCTTCGCGAGATTCCACTCGTCGGCCGAGGCGTTGCGGCCGAGCCGCTCGGCAAGGCCCAGGGCCGTCGCGACCGTCTCCGAATACGCGGGATCGCCGTAGGCGGCGAGCCATTCGGCGTACGGATTCCCTTCGAGCTTTCGCGTGCGGGCGATCGTCATGCCCATCCGTTCGTAGACGGTGAAGCACGGCAAAAGCGCGGCGAATCCCGCGAGAAGCGGCGCGCGTTCTGCGGATTCCAATTCGTGCCGCATGTAGGCGGCGGTCGTCGGACGAAGGGCATGGAAGGGGCTCTTCTCTGGCTTCCCGCCAACGATTTTCGTGAAGAGCCCGGCGGTCCAGGGCATCATGCCCCGCGTTTCTTCGGCCCAACGGCGGCAAAGCGCCCGGTTCTCTCCGGCGAGACGTTCTCCGAAGCGATCGAAGGCGAGCGCGTAGTTGTCGAGGTAATGGAGGTTCTGCGCGAAGTACCAGGCGAAAGCGTCTTTGGCGAGCGTCCCCGCGGCGACTTCCTTCACGAAGGGTTCCTCGAGCACCGCTGCGGTTTCCGTCTCGCCCGCGGCGAGGAGTTCGGCGATTTTGGGGTCCGTCGGACGCGTCCCCTTCCCCAACGCGAGCGTCGGTGCGATCGAGAAGGCCCCGAGGGTCATCAGCAGAATTCGTCTGTTCACGGTCTTTTTTCCTTTTTGCGAGCAAAAAGAAGCGGAACCTCCTTTCGGGAAAGTTCCGCTTCGTGGATTTTGGTTGTCGCATCAGTGGTGCGACTTCTTTTCGTAGGCGGCGAGCTTCGTCTCGAAGTCGTTGAGCGAATTCCCCACCACCTTGTGGAGCGCCAGGAGCGCGACGAGGTTCGGGAGCACCATGAGCCCATTGAAGAGGTCGGCGAGCGCCCAGACGAGGTCGACCTTGAGGACGGCGCCCACGCCGATGAAGAGGCACACGATCACGCGGTAGGGAAGCACCGCGTATTCGCCCCAGAGGAAGCGCACGTTTTGTTCGGCAAAGAAGTTCCAGCCGATGATCGTCGAATACGCAAAGAAGAAGAGGCAGACGGCCACAAAGCCCATGCCGATGCTGCCGAGCCCCTGCGTGTAGGCCTTCTGCGTGAGTTCGATGCCGGTCGTCTGGAAGTCGAGCACGCCCGTGACGAGAATCACGATCCCCGTGAAGGTCACGACCACCACCGTGGCGAAGACGCCGAACATCGCGACGAGGCCCTGGATGGCGGGGTGTTCGACCTTGGCGACCGCGTGCGCGTGCGGGGTCGAGCCCATGCCGGCTTCGTTCGAGAAGAGACCGCGCGCCACGCCGAACTGCATGGCCTTGGCGACCGTGAGACCCAAGGCGCCGCCCGCGACGGCCTGGGGATTGAAGGCCGCGTCAAAGATGAGCGCGAAGGCGGGACCGACTTCGGAGAGATGTTCAAGGATCACGTAGGAGCCGCCGATCAGGTAGACCGCGGCCATGATCGGAACGAGCTTTTCCGCGACGCTCGCGAGACGCCCGAGACCGCCGAAGAAGACGAGACCGGAGATGACGGCCGTGATGACGCCCGTCACCGCAAGCGGCGCTCCGAAGGCCGTGTTCATGGCCTGCGAGATGGAATTGGACTGCACGGCGTTCCCGATGCAGCCGAGCGCGATGATGATGGCGATAGAGAAGAAGACGGCGAGCGGCTTGAATTTCTTGCCGAGGCCCTGCGTGATGTAGTAGGCCGGACCGCCCACGACGTGGCCGTTGGCGTCATGCCCCTTGTAGGTCTGCGCGAGGACGGCTTCGGCGAAGATCGTGGCCATCCCGAAGAAGGCCGCGACCCAAAGCCAGAAGAGCGCCCCCGGACCGCCCGAGACGAGGGCCGTGGCGGTACCGGCAACGTTGCCCGTACCCACCTGCGCGGCGATGGCCGTGGCGAGGGCCTGGAAGGAACTCATCCCCGACTTGTCGGCGCGTTTGCCGAAGAAGGAGGCGCCGCCGAAGAGATAGCGCGCGGCAAGCCCGAACTTTCGGACCTGAACGAAGCGAAGCTTGATGGTGTAGAAGATCCCCGTCCCGCACAAAAGCGGAACGAGGAAGAATACGCCCCACAGGACGCTGTTGATTTCGGATACGAGATGGTTGAGGTATTCCATGGCGAGGGCAACCCGGAAACGTTGGAAGAGAGGCTCTCTACGGAGCCGTTTTTCTCGATCATAGTCGACCGAACGCAGAGCACCCTCGGGAAGCAAAGATTTTCTCAGAAAAGAGCCTGCTTATTGATTTATATCAACCTCAACAAGTGAATCCCCGCATTGTCAAAATCGGGATTTTCCGTTTTTCCCTTCTCGAGAAGCAAAACCGAACAACCGCCTCCGCCAATGAAAGCCTCCGCCAATGAAAAGGCCTCCCGAAAAGGAGGCCCGAGAAGAGTCGGATGCGTCTTACCACTCGCCCGAAAGCGCCATGATGACGTTCGTGTAAGTGTCGTAGAGCGTCGTGAGGTAGCGTTCGTCGAAGTCGACGTTTTCCGTCGTGTGGATCGGCTGCCCGTCACGCGTCGGCATGGCGCCCACGATGAAGTAGCCCGCCTTGCCGCCCCGCTGTTGCACGCGGCGGAACATGACGGTCGCGTCGTCCGAATAGGTGACGGTCAGATGCGGCTGAATGTTGCGGCAGTAGCGCGCACGTTTGGCGCACACCGTGATCAACTGGCTCACGCTGTCGTCGGGCGTGAAGTCGACCGCTTCGCCCACGACGCGGTGCTTCATCTGCACGTCAAAGGCCATGGCCATCCCGGCGCAGCGCTGCACGGCCTCGTGCGCGAGATAGTCCTTGATCTTTTCGTTCGCGCCGCGCACTTCGATCTGCATCGTGGCGTGCGCCGCCACGACGTTGCGGCCTTCGCCCGCGTGGAGGTTTCCCACGTTCACGCGCGTCATCCCGTCGCCGTGACGCGGAAGGGCCATCAGGTTGATCGCGGCGTTGGCGGCCGCCATCAGGGCGTTCCGGCCCGTCTGCGGGTGCATGCCCGCGTGCGAGGGACGGCCGATGAATTCAAAGTCGATCTTTTCCGTGCAGAGGAACTTGCTCGGCGCCGTATAGACGGTTCCGGGCGGCTGATCGAGCCCGAAGTGCGCGCAGATGATCGTGTCGACGTCGTCGAGCACCCCCGAGCGCACGAAGGCGTAGGCGCCGCGGGAGCCTTCTTCGGCGGGCTGGAAGATGAACTTGATCTTCCCGGTGAGGCGCTCCTTGTTGGCGGCGATGAAGCGGCCGAGTTCGAGAAGGACCGCCTGGTGGCCGTCGTGCCCGCAGGCGTGCATGACGCCGGGGCGCATCGAGTGGAAGTTCTCGCGCGTCGGGAGGTGTTCGGGATCCTCGGGTTCGTTCATGTAGAGGGCGTCGAGTTCGGCGCGGATGCAGATGGTCTTCCCCGGACGCTTCGTGTCAAAGACCGCAACGCACCCCGTGAGGCCCTCCATGCGGTCGAGCAGTTGACGGGGGACGCCCTGGTCCTTCGCGTAGAGTTCCGCGTGCTGCGCCTCTTCCGGATCGCGGCCGCGCACGTAGTCGGGCTGCAGGATTTCGCGCCCCACCTTCACTTCAAAGCCCAGACCGCTCAGCACCTCCGCAGCGCGCGCGGTGCTCAGGAATTCGCACCACCCCACTTCCGGCGTCATGTGGATCGCGCGGCGGCGCTCGATCAAATCGCTTTCGTGAACGGGGTCCACCCAGTCGGGGAGAAAACCTTCGCGGGGCGTATCGACAACGGAAATCGGCATGAACGGTCCCAAAAAATATTGAATGATCTACAGAAAAAATCCCCGAAGCCGCCACAGAGACGGCATCCGGGGATGCTTATTGTACGAGATCGACGCCTCGTACGGGGCAAGCGATACAGTCGCTTACTTGACGGCTTCCTTGAAGGAAGCGCCAGCCGTGAACTTCGGGGCCTTGCAGCCCGGGATCTTGATCACGGTGCCCGTCTGGGGATTGCGGCCCGTACGGGGAGCGCGTTCCGTAAGGCCGAACGTGCCGAAGCCGATGAGGCGAACGCTTTCGCCCTTGGCGACTTCATCGACGACCGTTTCGAGGAAGGCGTCGAGCATGGCGCCGACCTGCGTCTTGGCGATGTCGGTCTTGGCGGCGATGGCGTCAATAAGTTCCGTCTTGTTCATTCCAGTAAACTCCTTCGGAGGGACTAAAACATCGACCCTTGATCGGGAGACGGCCCGATCCAAAGCGCCGTTTGAAGTTTGTATTCGGCGCTTTGTGGAACACGGTCTCACAAGGGCTGCAGGGATTGTCGCCAAAAAGTCTGAAAAAATCAAGGGTTCCGGATGACGAAAATTCCCTCGCTCTGTTGGAATTTCAGCGTTTACGGGCGCCGGTCGGAGAGACTTGGATTCCCGAACGGGCTTTTTAGTTTTGCCCTCAGCCCTCTCCCGCCAAATGAACGGACATATCCCGAACTTGCAGGAACGATTTGCGCATCCCTCGGTTTTCACCGACGCTTTCACTCGAACCAAACACCTCGCCCCGCCCTTCCGACGGCCCAACGCCCCCTCTACGCCCCCCAAAAAAGCGCAAAAGAATGCGTCCGCCTGAAATTGCCTTGGCGCCCTAAGGATTCACTCTGCGGTACTGTGACTATTTGCTACATTAATGATCTAGAACAAACCCGTTTGTTGCATGTTTTCCTATCCGAGGCCGCAAAACGCTTCCGCAAGGCCGCGTCACGGTCACTTTTCTTTCGATCAGCGGGTTTATGCGAAGAGGACTAATCCGCATGTTCAGAGGCGTTTCAGCCTGTCATGCTGAAGGAAATCCTCAGCGGGACCTTTCGCATGCGGTATGAATTTCTCACATCGACCGAACATGCGCTCTTTGACGCGGCCTTCGATCTTCATGAACTGAGCTTCCCGCCGACCCTTCGGCGCAGTCGGGAGAGCTTTGCCCGCGCCTTTTCGGACCCGGACTTCGAATGCATCGCCTTCCGCGAGAGCCAGGCGATCATGGGGTACGCCACGCGCTGGTTCCTGCCGAGCGCCGTCTATCTCGAGTCGCTCGTGGTTGCTCCGGAATTCCGCGGCCTCGGGCTCGGCCGACAGCACCTTCACGAAATCGTCGCGACGAGCCGCAAGCCCGTGGCGGCGCTCGTCGCCGACGAACTTCCCGGCGCCCTCACCTTCTTCCTCAAAAACGGCTTTCACCTGAACGACACCGACGCCGTCGTTCCGCCCTGCCTCCCGGGCGCGGGCGTCCGGCGCTTTTCGCTCGTCACAAGCCCCCGCCTGTGGAACGAAAAAGAAAGGGCGACCGTCCTCGAGGAGATCGCCCGCAAGATCTGTCCGAAGGCCTCCGCCCCGGACACTTCGATCAGCTCGCCCGACGCGGACGCGGCGCGCCCGTGAGAACGAGCGTCCATTCCGCGGCGAGCGCCTTGAGTTTCTTCTCAAGCCGCGCGACGGTCTCCTTGTCGAGGTCCTTTTCTTCGCTCTCGCGCTTCCAGAGGGCGATTTCCTTGTAGACCGCTTTGTAGTAGGCAAGGACCACGTCCTTGACGGCCTTCACCTGTTCCTCCTCCTTCATGACGGCCGGCACGGGCGTCGACGCGAAGAATTCCGGGTGATGCGCCGCGATCTGCTCGAGAAGAAGCGCCCTGGTAAAGGGGATCTTCGTTTCAACGAGCGGGTGCTTTCCGTAGAGGACCGCCGCCATGTTCGCGGCCATGGATTCGTCCGTCTGCGCGGCGGCGCCTTCGGTGATGAGGCCCTTCTGGATGCGGTCGACGTTCGCGAGCACCGTAAACGCGAGGTACTCAAGCTGGCCGCGAAGGCCTTCGGCGTCTAGCACGGGCTTCTTTTCCTCTTCGGCCGCGGACGTTTCTTCCTGTCGGTTTTCTTCACTCATTGTTTTTCGTTCCTTTGGGTTGCGGACCGCTTTGCTGCGACCAGATCGCCGCGAGAATGTCGTCGGTGTCCGCGGGTTTTTGCAAAATCACGGGGAAGCGCGAGAGCGTGAGTACGCCCGCTTCCCGCATGCTTCGGAAGTGCGCCTCGATTTCTTCGCGCGCCACGGCCGTGAGCACCACGACGGGGATCGTGCGCCCGAGTCTCGCCTCGACGAGCGCGGCGACTTCGAGCCCCGTCATTTCGTCCTCGCCGAGATTGTAGTCGGTGACGAGCGCCGCCACCTCGCCCTCCTTCTCGGAGAGCGCCGCAAAGAATTCCTCGTCCGCGACGGCCGCGGCGAGCACCGTGGCTCCGCGGCTTTCGAAGACGGGAAGAAGCGCGTTTCTCAAAATCGGATTGTCTTCGACGAGGGCGATCGTGCCGGTGAAGCTTCGCGCCGGGTCGCGCACGGGGGCGGGCGCCGATTCGACTTCGCTTCGCGGACTCGACGCCTCGGGAAAGCCCAGACGGAAGACGGAGCCGCGTCCGGGGTGCGAGTCGATCGTAAGTTCCGCATGAAGCGCCTCGGCGATCCCCCGCACGATCGAGAGACCCAGACCGAAGCCGCTTCCCGGACGGCGCTTGCCGGCTTCGCCCCGGAAGAAGGCGTCGAAGATCTTGCCGCGTTCTTCCTTCGTCATGCCGTCGCCGCAGTCGTATACGCCGATGCGGACGAAACGCCTTCCCTTCACCATGAGGCGGCGCGCCGCCACGACCACTTCGGGACGCGGGTTCTTCGGGTTCGAATAGTTGATGGCGTTCGCGATGAGATTTTTCAGCGCCCGCTCGAGCATCACGGGGTCGGCGTCGACCGCCACGTTCGTCGGAACCGTCCGGAAAACAAGCCCCTTGACTTTGGCGGCGGGGCCGAATTCGGCCTCGAGCCGCGAGAAAAGAGGCGCAAGCTCCATGCGTTCGATGTGGGGTTCCTGTCCGCCGAACTCCATGCGCGTGACTTCCAGGACCTGTTCGACGAGCGTCGAAATCGAGGCGCTCGTGAGCGCGAGCTGATCGACGACGGGTTTCGTCGCGGGCATGCACTTTCGCTTCAGGATGTCGAGATAAATCCCCATCGCCTGAAGGGGTTGTCTGAGGTCGTGGTTGGCCGCCGCAAAGAAACGCGCCCGCCGCTCGCTTTCCTTCTGCGTCGCGCGCCGTGCGTTTTCGGATCGCTGCACCTCGATGCGCAGACGCTCGACGAGACGCGTGTTTTCGGCGTCGGCCAAAACGCTCGAGGTGATGAGTTCGTTCAACTTTCGCCCCGAATAAAGAATGAAGCCCGTCACGAGGACGAGCACCGTCGTGAGAATGACGGAACTCACGCGGTACTGCCCCGCGACCGCCATCGTCAAGGGCGTCATCGAAAGGAGCGTGAAGGCCGTGAGCGACGGCATCCAGCAGGAATAGACGGGCCAGCCCGCAAAGGTCACGGCGACCGTGATCGCGACCGTCATCACCTGCAGAAGCCCCGAGCCCTGCACCACGAAGAGAATTCCGGTCAGGCCCCAGATCGAGCCCGTCACGACGGCGAGCACCGTCCAGCGGCGCACCCAGGCGCGCACGTTCTTCACGCGCGCGTCGTCGCGCCAGAACTTTCGCACGAAGACGAGCGCCACGATCACCTGCGCGAGCCAAATGACGGTCCAGCCGATCAGAAAGACGCGGCTGTATTCCGTTTCCCAATACATGAGGACGAGACTTCCCATCCCGATGATCTGCGCGGCGATCGCCACGGGAAAGAGCCGGAGGCTTCTCAAAATCACGCTCGAGAGCGTTCTCGCCGTGAGGCTTCTCGTGCGCGAAATGCCGAAGAAGCGCTTCAGAAAGTCAAGCGTAATGGCTTTGGTGAGCGGCATGCCTTTCTCCTCACTTCGAGAGCGTCACGACGCGGCCGTCCGACGAGAGCCGAAGTTCGGCCCCCACGGGAAGGGTTTCGCGCCTTGCGCCGTGTCCGATCGGAAGCCCCGTGACGATTCGCAGGTCGGGGCGGGCCTTCGCAAAGCGCGAGAGCGCCGTGAGGAAGTCGTAGCCGCCCTGACGGGCCGTCACGCGGTCGGCGCCGAGAAAGTCCCCGAGAAGAACCGCGCGGCAACCGTCGAACATCCCCGCCTGAGAGAGATGCAGAAGCGATCGTTCGATCCGCCAGGCGGGCTCGTTCACGTCTTCGAGAAACACCGCGTGGGGCCGTCCCGCGAGGCGATTCGTCGGCGCGTGGGGCGTCCCGGCGAGCGTCGTCAACATCGTGAGGTTGCCGCCCCAGAGCTTCACCTTCTCCTCCCGGAAGGTGACTTCCCGAGGATCCCGTCGCACGCCCCCTTCCAAACAAAGATCGGGCGTGAAGTCGAGGTGCCAGTCCGCGTTTTGCGGTCCGAAGGCCGCGACGGCGCGGGAGAGCGACCCGAAGGGATCGCCCTCGATGTGACGATCGGGATCAAAGTCCCCGCCCACGGGACCGTGGAGCGTCGTGCGGCCCGTATGCGTCCAGAGGGCGTTCAAAAGCACCGTCACGTCCGAGTAGCCCGTGAGCAACGCGCGGCCCGATTCGAGTTCGTTCCAGGGAAGGTTCGAGAGCAAGCACTGCGACCCGAAGCCCCCGCGAAGCGCAAGCGCAAGGTCGGCTTCGTCGTTTTGGAGCACGGCGACGGCGTCCGCCAGACGCACTTCGTCGGAGCCCGCAAAACGCGTCTCGACGCTTCGCACGGAAGGGAGTTCCGTAAGCGCAAAGCCCCGCGCGCGAATGCCCGCCGCAATGCGGTCGAGCCTCGCGGTGTCGAGGACGTTTTCTTCCGTCAGGTACTGACCCGCGGGCGCAAAAAGAAGAATCTTGTCCATGTTGCCTCTTTTCTCTCAGTCCTGCGGATCTGCGCCGGCGTCGCCGCGCCGTTCGGCAAAGAAGGCTTTGAGAAGCGCGCTCGCCCTCTCGGCCTCCACGCCCTTCGTCACGAAGGGGCGGTGGTTGAGCTGCGGCAGATCGAAAAGTCCGAAGACGCTTCCGAGTGCGCCCGAACGGGGTTCGGCCGCTCCGAAGACGACGCGCTTTACGCGGGCGTTCCAGACCGCGCCCGCGCACATGGGACAGGGTTCGAGCGTCACGTAGAGCGTCGCCTCGGTGAGACGGTGGTTGCCGAGCACGCGCGCCGCCTCGCGGATCGCGAGGACTTCGGCGTGGGCCGTGGGATCCCCCGAAGTGAGCGTGCGGTTGTGGGCGCGGGCGATGACTTTCCCGTCCGCGGTCACGACCGCGCCGACGGGAACTTCTTCGAGCGCCTTCGCCTTTTCGGCTTCCAAAAGGGCCTCCCGCATGAAGCGGCGGTCCTCTTCTTCGTCCACGCTCACGGTCGGACGGTTTACCGCGCGGTTTTTCTCCTGCAGGGCCGTGCGAACGGCTGCGCGCCGCCGCGCGAGGATTTCTCGGGCGCTTTCGAGTTCGTCCAACAGACGTTCGCGCGTCAGCTGCGGGGGACGTTCCACCATGTTGCGAAGGGTCTCGCCCTCGTCCTCGAGAATGCCGCGCTCGAGCGCCGCGTCAAGAAGCGCTTCGGCGTCGGCCGCGAGCCAGTCGCCCTCTTCCGAGAGAAAGCGTTCGGCCTCGGCAAGAAAAACTTCCCGCGGGGCGTTTTGCCCCGCCGACGAAAGAAAGGCGGCGCAAAGGACGATCCGCAGGTCTTCGGGGTGGGAGAAGAGCCGGTCGAGCGGCAATCCCCGCCGAAGGCTCAGTTCGTTGAAGCGCTCGAGGTCCGGGACGGAAAACGTGGCCGAAAGAGGCAGCTGATACATGTTGAACAAAAATTGGTGACAACTCGTAGGAATGCACCATTCTACCGAGCCCGCGGCGCCTAGAATGACGGAGTCAAAACTCTTTTCGGAATTCCGTCATGCCGATCCGCGCCGCAAGCCTTCTTCTCTCCTCCACGCTTCTTCTCGGCACGCTTTTGCCCGCCGGGGCGCAGGCAAGCGCCGCAAGCGACGAACTCGCGACCTGTCTCGAGCAAAACATCACTGCGCAGGACCGAAAGGTTCTCGTGCAGTGGGCCTACGTGACGCTCTCCAAGACGAGCGCCGCCAAGGAAATCCAGACGATTCCCTCTTCCAAGGTGAAGAACGTCGAGGCAAAGGTCGAAAAGACGCTCACGAACCTCGTCCTCAAGCGATGCCTGAAGCCCGCCGGGCAGATTCTTCTGAAGGACCCGAAAAACGGCCTGCAGGACACGCTCGAGACGCTCGCCGTGCGGCTTGCGCGTTCGGAGCTTCAAAAGCGCTCGAACCCCGTTCTTCCCATCACGATCACGGACCTCCTCCGCAGATAAACCATGCCCGAAATCCGCGATGCGGACGCCGCGGTCCGCTACATCGTGTCACGCGGCATTCTTCTCTTTCTCCCCTGCGGCGTGCCCGGGTTTTCACTCTACGAAAACATGGAGCCCGAACTCTTCGAGACGGACGTAAAGTCGCTCAATCCCTGGTACTGGCGCTTTGAATTTGCATACGAAGACGATCTTTTCTACGGGCAGTTCTTCGACGGACGACTCGGCTTCGTGCGCCGCGACCTCTTTCCCGCCTTCGCCGCCCTGCGGCGCGGAGGACGCACGACCGAGGCGATGCTGGAGAGCGACGATCTCACGGACGACGCCAAGACTTTCTACCGGGCGCTTCCCGCCTTCGCCGAGTGGACGCTTCCCGAAGCCATGACGCGGGTTCCGCCGCTTGAAACCCGACTCGAGACGATCGCGAAGGAACTCCAGACGAAGACCCTGCTCTTCACCTCGGGCTTTCGCTACAAGCGCAAGAAGACGGGCGAGGAATACGGCTGGTCCGCGTCGCTTTACGCGCGACCCGACGAAGAATTCGACGAACCGCTCGAAGACCTCTTTGCGCCCCGGGACGAGGCGCTTGCGATCCTTCGTGAGGCGACGGGCTGGAGCGCCCTTGACGAGGCCAACCGACGGCGTCTCGACGAGCTCCTCCTCGGCAAACCGAAGAAAATTCGCGCCCGAGGGAAGATCCCCTCGAACGCAAAGAATCGGTAAGGACTTCGGCCGACAGCCTCAGTGCGGAGTCGTCGACGCAACGGCTTCTTCGAGAAGTGCCTCGACGCGCGCGGGGCGCGTGTAGGGACTGTCGTTGCCGTCGCAATAGCGCATCCAGTCGTGCGCTTCCTGCAGATAGGCGCTGTCAAAGACGAGAAAATCGCCCTCGCGCTCGAGTCCGGCGCGGCTTCTGCAGTCGGCGAAAAGTTTGTCGAGCGTCACGTCGGAAACGCTGATCACGGTCGCGATGTGCCGCGCCCGCCCCGGAATGGGAATCCGCACGCGTTGTCCGCGCGGTCCCTCTTCGACCGTGCCGAAGTAGACCGACCATGCGAGCAGAAAGGCCGCAAATTTTTGCTGCGCGGGAAGAATCGCCGTAATCGTGAGCCCCATTCGGTCCGAGAGATTGATGAGCTCCTGAATCGAAAGCCAGAGACGGATCACCGCGGGATCCTTCAAAAAACCGAGCTCGGCGCCGCGCGCGTGCGAAATGCGCAGGGTTGTAACTCTGCTCAAGGCGAAATACTGCCCGATCTGCGGTCGACGCGTCGCAAAGTTAAGGTTGCCCGTCGCCACGCGGTTCGGAGTCGACAGTCCCATGGCCCCCGCGCCCGACTGACCGTTGAGCGTCGCCGCAACGCGGCACGAAAGCCCCGAAACGATCATCTGCATGCCCTTGACGACCGTTCCTTCGATGATGGAATCGCCGGGTTGGAAGTGGTGCAGTTCTCCCGCTTCGCGAAAGTGTCCCCGGACCTCGGGGGGAAGCGGCAACGCAATGAAGGGCATGATCGGCGCGCGCGGTCCGTAGACGCTCGGCCACGTCTGCGTGAAGCGCTCGACCGCGAGTGCGTCGTACCAGGCTTTCGAATAGTTCTTCACGATCGGTCTCCCTTCCCTCAGACGTTGCTCGAAGCGACTTCTTCGAGGAGCGTCTCGATGCGCTCGGGTCGCGTAAAGAGGCTTTCATTGCCGTCCGTCCCGCGCATCCATTCGTGCATGGGCTGCAGCGCGGCGCTCCGGAAAATCCAGAAGTCCCCGTCGCGCTCGAGCCCTGCGTTCTGCCGCATGTCGGCGATGAGTTTTTCGAGCGTCACGTCGGAAACGCTCACGACGGTCGCAATGTGACGCGCCCGCCCCGGAATGGGAATGCGAACGCGCTGTCCTCCCGATCCCTCCTCCACCGTTCCGAAAAAGACCGCCATCGCGATGAGAAGCGACGCAAAGCGCATGGGGGCGGGCAAAAGCGCCGAGATGGTGAGCGCCATGCGGTCGGAAAGATTGATCGACTCCTTCACGGACAAAAGCATCCGCATGTTCAAAGGATCGGTGAGCCAATCGAGCTGTTCGGCGTCCAGGTGCGCAATGCGGCGCGTCGTCACCTTGCTCACCGCACGGTATTGGCCGATCTGCGGACGGCGCGTCGCGAAGTTCAGGTTTCCCGTGGCAAACCGGTGGGGAGCGGCAAGTGCCATGAGGCCCGGTCCCGCCTGCCCTTCGAGCGTCGCGGTGATGCGTGCGGAAAGCCCCGATTCCACGAGCTGCAACCCCTTCACCACCGCACCTTCGATGATCGACTCTTCGGGCTGAAAATAGTGAAGCTCCCCGTGCGTACGGAAAGCCTCCCGCATTTCCGGAGGCAGCGGTATCGTCACGAAGGGTAGAACCGGAATGCGCGGACCGAACTCGTCGGGCCAGCTTTGCGTAAAGCGCTCCGTAGCGAGCGCGTCGTACCAGGCTTTCGAAAAATTTTTCATGGCTCAAATATTACCGAAGAAAAATTGTTCTGAAAAGAGAGAAATCTTTGCGGGAAAAGGAGTTCAAAGTTTTTTCGTGCGGAAGCTCCCGCGGTCCTCCAGGGAAATCGTGCAAAGTTTCCCCTTCTTTGGCGGCGGAACCGCCCTTCCGTTTTCCGCCGTGTTGCGCTGCGAAGAAGGCGAAGACGAGGAAGATCGTTCCCGATAGATCGAAAGGAGTATTTTCCAAACGACTTTCCCGCGGGCGCCGCGCAGCGTCGTAAGAATGCCACATTGCCGGATCCCTGAGAGAGTAAGAACGAGCAGTCGAAGGACAGAAAACGGCACATTTTAGGGTTAACGCCGAAAACTCACACCCAAGCAGTTGGGTAGTTAAAAAGGAGGGGGCTTCCTTAGACTTTCCGCTGTCCTCATAAGACACCTCTTTCGATCACCTCAAAAGGAGACAAACATGTCGGTTCTTTCCCGTCGTTCCTTCCTCGGCAGCGCCACGCTCGGCGCGGCCGCTCTCGCCGGTTCGCCCATCGCTGCGTTCGCGAGCACGAAGGTTCCCGCCAAGTGGGACGAAACCACGAGCTTCCTCATCATCGGCACGGGCTTTGCCGGCCTCGCCGCCGCTCTGGAAGCCCACGGCCTCGGCATGAAGGCCAATGAAATCATGGTCGTCGACAAGATGCCCACCGCCGGCGGCAATTCCATCATCAACGGCGGCGCCGTCGCCGCGGCCGGCACCGACATGCAGAAGGCCGAAGGCATCAAGGACAACCCCGACCTGCTCTTCGCCGACATCATCAAGGCCGGCGGCGGTCTTGCTCATCCGTCGCTCGCCCGTCGCATCGCCGACGAATCCGTCGAAAACTTCTATTGGCTCCGCGACAAGATCGGCGTCAAGTTCAAGGCCGTCACCTTCCACGGCGGTCACTCCGTCAAGCGCTCCCACGCCGTGACGAACAACTCCGGCTCCGGCTTCATCAACCCGATGCTCGCCAAGCTCAAGGAATACGGCATCGAACCGCGTCTGCGCACGATCGTCGACGAAATCATCGTGGACGACAACAACTGCGTCCTCGGCGTCAAGGCCCGCGTCAACTATCGCTACGGCCGTGAAAAGTCCGGCAAGGTCACGTACATCCGCGCCACGAAGGGCGTGCTCCTCGCTTCGGGCGGCTTCTCGAACAACGTCAAGATGCGCATGTCGCACGACCCGCGCCTCAACGAAAAGTTCGACTCCACGAACCATCCGGGCGCCACGGGCGAAATGATTCAGGAAGCCCAGATGATCGGTGCCAACACCATTCAGATGGACTGGATCCAGATGGGGCCGTGGACCTCGCCCGACGAAAAGGGCTTCGGTCTCGCTCCGCTCTTCGTTGAATCCGCCCTCGGTTACGGCCCGATGATCGACCCGGTCACCGCCAAGCGCTTCATCCAGGAATCCGGCAACCGCAAGGTCCGCGCCGACGCCATCGTCGCCATGGGTCACCCCGCCGTCATCTACACGACGCTGAAGAACGCCGAAACGGCGATCATCGGCAAGAACATGACGAAGGAACTCTATGACCGCGCCGTCAAGAACGGCGTCATCAAGGTCTATCCGGACCTCAAGGCCATGGCCGACGACCTCAAGATCCCGTTCGACGCCCTCAAGAAGACGAACGACACGTTCAACGGCTACATCAAGGACCAGAAGGATCCGGACTTCAACTGCATGATGTTCAAGAACGCCGTGCCCAACGTCGAAGGCCCCTTCCTCGCCGTTCGCCTCTGGCCGCGCGTCCACCACACCATGGGCGGTCTCGAAATCAACGACCAGGCTCAGGTTCTTGACGTCCGCGGCAACCCGATCCAGTGCCTCTACGCCGCCGGCGAAGTCACGGGCGGTGTCCACGGCATGGTCCGCCTCGGCACGGTCGCCGTCGCCGACTGCATGATCTTCGGCCGCATCGCCGCTCGTACGGCCAACGCTTGCAAGGGCTGCGGCAAGTAACAAGCCTTAGCAAGGCTTCGGATCCCGAGGATCCGTACTGAAAACGTCGCGAAGGGAGTTCCGGCTCCCTTCCGACGTACCTTTTTCCTTTCAAGACCCCACTAAGAAAATGAACAAGCTTGCTCTCATTCTCTTTTCCGCCGTCTCGGCCGTCGTGATGGCCGCGGGCAGCGTTCAGGCCGCCGACTTCGGCGCCGACCGCCATGCGGCCAAGGGCCTCAAGTGCGAATCCTGCCACGGACCCGACGCCAAGAATCCGGCCTATCCCGACGAAAAGACCTGCCTGCAGTGCCACAACCGTGACGAACTCGCCAAGAAGACCGAAAAGCTGGAAATCAATCCGCACAAGGCTCCTCACAACGGCGACTGCACGCTCTGCCACATGCAGCACGAGCCTGAAGTCAACTACTGCGCCCAGTGCCACAAGGTCTCCTTCAAGATGAAGCACGGCGAATAACCGTCTTTCTTGAACAAAACCTTTCCATTCCCGATCCGGACGACGGTCCGGAACATTGAATTTTTTTTTCGGAGACGCTTCTGCGCCTTCGCAACAGCATCCGAAAAGGACACAAAAATCATGAAAAAGAGTCTCATCGCCCTCGCCGTGGCTTCCGCCGCCATGGCCGGCAGCGCCTACTCCGCCAACGTCGAAGTCTACGGCTTGCTCGACACGTCGCTTGCCTATGTCTATGCCGATCCGGACGCTTCCGGCGTTGATGGCGAAGGCAAGTTCACGATGGAAAACGCCCGTGAATTCGGTTCCCGCTTCGGTCTGCGCGGTTCCGAAGACCTCGGTAACGGCATGAAGGTGGGCTTCGTCCTCGAATCCGGCATCAAGTCGGATTCGGGCGAACTCGACCAGGGCGGCCGTCTCTTCGGCCGTGAAGCCCACATCAACCTGACGGGCGACTTCGGCTACCTCGCCTTCGGTCTGCAGCCTGTCTTCGGCAGCACGCTCGGTCAGCACGGCCTCTTCCGCGCGATCGACCCGCTCTTTGCGAACTACACCGAAGCCTTCGGTTCCGGCCACGCCTCCGCCTCCATGTGGACGCGCGTTGACAACGCCATCTCCTATGTGACCCCGAATTGGGCCGGTTTCAACTTCTACGGCATGTATTCGTTCCAGAACGACAGCACGAAGGCCTATCGTGACGGCACCACCCACAACGAAGGCTCCGCTGAAGTCGACCGCTACGCCGCCTTGGCCGCCCGTTATCAGCAGGGTGCCCTCGAAATGGTTGCCGTCTACGACACCACGATGTACGGTAACGACCGTACGCTCGAAACGAAGCACGACGACAACGGTCAGACCTTCACCTTTGGCGGCAACTACACGTTTGCCGGCGGCCTCAAGGTTCTCGCCTTTGGCCAGTGGTTCAAGGATCAGGAACTCAACCGCGCCGGCGTGATGAGCACGGCCATGAAGGCCCTCAAGATCGGCACGGGCGTTGCCAACGGCTACGGCTTTGTTGACGGTTATGGCCTCAGCCTCGGCGTGAACTACCCGATCGGCGGCGGCGTCGCCAAGGCCCAGGTCGCCTATCGCGACATGGAAAACCAGGACGACACCGAATTCAAGCGTTGGACGGTTGCCGCGGCCTACGACTATCCGCTCAGCAAGCGCACGGCCGTCTATGCCATGACCGGTTACACGCAGGAAAGCATGGAAACCTCGAGCCACAACGCTACCAAGGTTGATGCGGATCCGAGCGGCTACGAATTCACGGTCGGCATGGTCCACCGCTTCTAATGGGTGACTCCGGACGACGCGGCCGCGTCGTCTGACCCAAGCCTTTTTCGACCCCCGAAGGGAGACGTCCCTCCGGGGGTTGTTCTTTTTGTACGATCTGCGGGTTTTCTCGGCCTCGCAGGGCTTACCCTTAAAAGAAGGTTCGTATTTTCGGTCTCCGCACGCTAAAATGTGCGGGTTATCAACCCGGCCGGGCGTTTCCTGTCATGACGTTCGGCCGTTTCATGAGGATCCAACCCATGTGCACCACCATCATCGTCGGCGAACACGCCACCGTTGACGGTTCCTTCCTCGTCGCCCGCAGCGCCGACAGCTCGTCGCTCAAGGCCCAGCATTTCGTGATTCATCCGGCCGTCACCGGCCAGTCCGGCGTCTATTCCTGCAAGGCGCACGGCGGAGTGAACGACTTCAGCTATCCGCTTCCCGAAAACGCCATGCGCTACACGACGGTTCCGAACTGGAAGACGCAGCTGCACGGCGCCGTCGGCTTCAACGAAGCCGGCCTCGGCCTCACGGGCACGGAATCGATCTTCGCGAGCGACGAAGCGCTCTCGTTCGACCCCTACAACAAGGTCTCGGGCATCACCGAAGACGACATTCCGAACGTGATCCTGCCGCGCTGCCGCACGGCCAAGGAAGGCGTTCTGCTTCTGGGCAAGATCATTGAAACCCAGGGCGCGGGCGAAGGCTTCGGCGTCGCCTTCGTCGATCAGCACGACGTGTGGTACCTCGAAACGGGTTCGGGTCATCAGTGGATGGCCGAACGCATCCCGGCCGACAGCTACTTCGCTTCGGGCAACCAGGGCCGCCTGGGCTTCTACGATCCCAAGAACGAAAACCAGCTCGCGAGCCCGACGCTCGTCTCGTTCGCCGCGGAAAAGGGTCTCTACGACCCCGCGAAGGGCCCCTTCCACTTCTCCGCCGCCTACACGCGCGACGACGGCCGCGACCGCGTCTACAACGACCCGCGCGTCTGGATCATGCAGAAGATCCTCAACCCCTCGATCGAGCAGCCCGTGGACGACGGCCGCAACTTCGCCGTCTACCTCAAGCCCGAAAAGAAGATTTCGCTCGCCGACATGAAGGCGATCATGCGCGACCACTATGAAGGCACCGAGCACGATCCGTACGGCGAAAACCTGAACGGCGCCGAACCCTGGCGTCCGATCAGCGTCTTCCGCACCTACGAAGCCCACGTGATGGAAGTCCGTCCGAACCTGCCGCTCGCCATCGGCGAAGTCGTGCACGTCGCCTTCGGCATGGCCGACCTCTCGGTCTTCGTGCCCTTCTACCACGGTCTCGAAAGCGTTCCCGAACAGTACGGCCTCGGCACGGACCACTGCGACAATCGCTCGGTCTACTGGAAGTACCGCAAGGTTCAGACGCTCGCCATGACGAACTATCCGAAGTTCGCCCCGATCGTCAAGAAGGCCTACGGCGACTTCGAAGCCACGATCGACGAAGAACGCCGTCAGTTTGAAGCCCGCTACCTCGAACTCGTCAAGACGGACGAAAAGGCCGCCAACGCCGAGCTCAACCGCTTCAACCTCTCGATCCTCGCCCGCGCCGAAGCGATCGCCGAAAATCTGCAAAACGAAATCCTCACGCAGATGACGGCCGACACCGAAGAGCGCATCGTCTTCAAGAACAACAAATCCAAGGACTAAGCGTTCTTTTTTCCGGGCGGCCCCGCCGCCCGAAACGAAGGCGGCTCCCCTAGACGGAGCCGCTTTTCGTTTAAAATGTTCCTCTTTGTCAATTACAGGATCCGCATTTCGGCAGCCCTATGGCCCACACTCCCAACAAACCGCTTCGCACCCAGTTCGTCTACCGCCGCTGCTACCCCGGCGACTATCAGGCGCTTCGCTTCCTCGTTCGCGAATCCTGGCCCGTCGACATGCGCGATCAGGTCGACGACATTCTGAAGGACGCCCTCACCCATCCGGATTCGACCGCGATCTTCGGGTGCTTCGCCAACGGCGAAGCGGTCGCCTACGCGCAGGTCTCCCTCCGTCAGGAATACGTGGAAGGGGCCTCGAGCTACCCGATCGCCTATCTCGACGCGCTCTACATCCGACAGAACCTTCGCACGCTCGGCGTCGGACAGCGTCTCGTCGACCTCGTCACGACCTACGTGAATTCGCTCGGCATCGAAGAACTCGCCGCCGACTGCCTCTCGAGCGACCTGCAGCAGTTCGAGCTCTTCCTTCAGTCGGGCTTCGAAGAGATCTCGCAGATGACGCACTTCGTCAAGTCGATTCCCCTCAAGATGCGCCGCAGCTGACGCAAATTCCTCGACGAAGTTTGAGAAGCCGTAACAACTTTTCTCCGACGGTCTTTCCGAGGAACACTCGGGACTACAATCGGAGAAAGTCGAACTTTTATCCCCCGACCATCCCATGCACATTCTCATTTCGAACGACGACGGTTATCGGGCGCCCGGCATCAAGGCGCTCGCCGAAGCAATGAAGCGCTTCGGGCGCGTAACGATCGTCGCGCCCGAACACAATCATTCGGGCGCCTCCAATTCGCTCTCGCTCAATCGTCCGCTCACGGTCGAGCACATCCCCGGCGACAACCTCTACGTCGTCTCGGGGACGCCCTCGGACTGCGTGCACGTCGCGCTCACGGGCCTTCTCGACGAACGCCCCGACCTCGTGGTCTCCGGAATCAACTGCGGCGCGAACATGGGCGACGACACCATGTATTCGGGCACGGTCGCGGCCGCGATCGAAGGCTATCTCTTCGGCGTGCCCTCGATCGCCTTCTCGCAGATCGACAAGGGATGGGCGGAGCTTGAGAGCGCCGCCAAGGTCGCCTCGACCGTCGTCGAGCGCTTTCTTTCGGCCGACCGCGAAGCCGGTCCCGTGCTTCTCAACGTGAACATTCCGAACATGCCGTTCGATCGCCTCCAGGGCATCCGCGCCACGCGCCTCGGGCGCCGCAGCTGCGCGGACGACGTCATCTGCGAGATGAGTCCCCGGGGCTTTCCGATCTACTGGCTCGGCGCCGCGGGCAAGCCCGCCGACGCCGCGGAAGACACCGACTTCTGGGCGACGCAGCACGGTTTCGTCTCCGTTTCGCCCCTGCAGACGGACCTGACGAACCACCGTCAGGTCGCCATGGCTCACGACTGGGTGGGCGGCCATCTTTGATTCGAACAAAAGGAAGATCGCGATGCGCAAAACCAAGATTTACACCGCCCTGCCGGCGCTTGCAGCCCTCCTGCTCGCGGGCTGCTCCACGGTGGACACGACGTCCGTCCCCATGGTGGACCGCTCGAGCTACGACAAGGACACGGCCGCTCCGATTCTCACGAGCACGGCCGACGGCACGGGCTCGATGACGCTTCTTGCCCCAGGGACCGTCAAGGATTCGGGACGCGTTCATACGGTTGCGCCGGGCGACACGCTCTACAACATCTCGCTTCGCTACGGATTTGAGCCGCAGGCGCTCGCCACGCTCAACGCCGTGAGCGATCCGACGACCCTTCGCATCGGTCAGACGCTTCGCCTCCCCGTCTCGACGAAGGCTCCCGTCACGACAGCGAATCCTGCCGTCCGCGTCTCGCGCATCACCGATCTTTCGACGAACACCCCCGAGCCCGCCACGACCGAGCCCGAAGAAACCAAGACGGCCGCCGCCGCTCCGGTCACGGGCGACGCCGCTTCCGAAACGAAGCCCGCCGCCAAGGAAGAGCCCGCGCCGCAGCCGCCCAAGACGGTTCCCGGCACGCGCATGATCTGGCCCGCCAACGGGAAGATCCTCTCGGGCTTTGCCGCCAACGGCAAGGGCCTTGACATCGGCGGCGTCGAAGGCGACCTCGTCGTCGCCGCAGGCGCCGGCACCGTTCTCTTCGTCGGCGAAAACGTCAAGGGCTACGGCAACCTCGTCATCATCAAGCACAGCGACAGCGTCGTGACGGCGTACGGTCACAACCGCAAGATCGTCGTGAAGACGAACGACCGCGTGAAGGCCGGCCAGAAGATCGCCGAAATGGGTTCCTTCAACGGCGTCCCGCAGGTCCGCTTTGAGGTGCGTCTGCGCGGCAAGGCCGTGAATCCCGCCGAATACCTCCCGGCGCGCCGCTGAGGGACTTCGGTCGAACGTTCTTGTGACGTTCGTGAGCCTCTTGGAGTTAGATCCCGGTTCCCAAAGAGCCGGGATCTTTCTTTTTTCCGGTGCGGAGAACCCACCGTCAGAGCCTTCGCTCGAGCACGATCATGTCCACGAGCAAAACGCCGCCGTCAACGATCGGTTTCTCATAGTTGTCGGCGAAGAACCGAGGAATGCGGCCGACGCGAACGAAGCCGCGCTTCTCGTAGAAGGGCAGCGTCGCCGGGCTCTCCCCGGTTCCAACGCGCAGGGTGGAAAAGCGGTCTTTGTACTTTTCGGCAACGAACTCGATCAGCGCGCTCGCGTAGCCTTTCCCCTGCTCGGACGGAAGGGTGGCCAAGTTCTTGATTTCGAGAACACCTCCGCCCTCGTCCGTCACGACGCATTCGCTCTTGACGCCGCCGTCGTCGAGCACGTACATCTCCCCGCGGTCGAGATAGCGGTCGATCATGAGCTCCTCTTCGTCGGCGAGGAGAAGAAGCGAAAGATATTGTTTTTTGTTTTCTCTGACTTTCCGGATTTCCATGTCGCTCAGACCCGATGACAGTTAGGGTAATTAGCGTTCGTCAGAATACGGAGAACCTTCTTCCTGCATTTGGCGACAGAGCTCTTCGGATGTTTTGCCCAAATCATCCAAAGACAAACAACAAAGGGTGGCCTTTCGGTCTCTCAACGCGTCGTTGCAGGAGATGAAAGCCGCCACCTTACCCGACAATTGAGCGAGACTGAATTTGGAGCGCGATCGTTTGACCTCGCAGAAGTAGATTTCATCGTCATTGATCGCGACAATATCTATTTCGTTGAGTCCCTTCCTATCCCACCACGGTCCGATCTCCGTGAAGCGATGGCTGTTCATCAACGTCTGCAAGAAACACTGTTCCAGAGCATGCCCTGAGAACGTCGGATAAGCGCTGACGAAGCCCTGACGCATCGCCTCGTAGCTGTTCTGAGCCAGCAAACTGGCTTGTCCGTCCACGAAATTAAACCAGAACTCCAGGTAACGGTCCGTCATTTTGTAACGTGTCCGTCGGTAGTTCGGCGATAACACGGGTTTGTTCTGCGCAATCAATTCGTACTGCTTCTCCAGACGCGACAAAAATCCACTGATGTTCACGTCCCGAATTCTGTCCTGCAACTCCTCCCGTTTCGTTTTTCCATGGGCTATCGCCTGCAAAATGGATCGGTTTACCGTCGCATCGACACGGAACTCATTGGCCAGCAGAACCTCTCCGTCCATGATGAATTTCGACCCGGGCTGAAAAACCACCCGACTCATGGCTTCCAGATCAAAAGCCCTTCGATCCATCAGGTCTTCGACAAACCATACGACCCCGCCGGTCAACGCGTAGAGAGCGAGGAGATCGTCAGGCGCGGGCGCCGGAACGTAATCGGACAGGATTTCCGAAACAACGTCGACCGGAAACGGCCGCACAAAAACGAAACGGTCGACACGTCCGTACAGAGGTTCGCTGTAGGCCTGAAAAATATTTCTCATGGCCGATGCAACGGAACCGCTCATCACCAAGAAAGTTCGGGAGGTTTTCTTATTGAGATCCCAAATGCGTTGCAATTCGGACCAGAAAGTCGGGTCAATGAAATTCAGATCCTGACATTCATCGATGGCAATGTTTATCGGACGGGTCTTGCCGATGAACATCAGAAATTCGATGACCTGGGAGAGTCGATCAAATGTGGGGTTGAACGGAAGTTCGACCACCTGCCCGATGGCCTTCAGCCACAATTTGATCAATTCGCGAGAGGTGGTCCGAGAGCAGAAGAGGTACACGAAAGGCACTTCCGTCTCCTCCCGCAGCGTTTGCAGGAGCAGTTCCGTTTTCCCTACCCGGCGACGACCGGTAACCACCACCAACCGGGATGCGGCCAGATTGCGGCACAGCCCGCGTTCTTCGCGAAGAATGGCTTGCTCGGTCTCGCGACCGTAAAATTTTTTCAGCGGCATGGAATCTCCGCAGCGATCTATTTATGTTCTCGCAAAGAACGTTCTCTGAAAGAACGTTCTTTTATAGAACATTGTATCCGATCCATGGCCCTTCAGCTGCGCGGTCGCTTCTGACGAGCGTTTGCATACGGCGATAGCCCCAAACAATCCGCGTCATTGATCAGCATCGTCCCGTCCGGATTTCGACTCTCACCAAACCATACTACTTTCGTCGGGTATTAGACGAAAAGAGCTCGGCGGCAGGCATTTTCCTTTACTTACCTACCCTCCTATACGAAAACCCTTACGCCGAATTTCCCTCCTTCGGAGGATTCGCAAATATCCTGCCCAGGCAGAAAATCAAACGTAAAGATGCGGCGACGACATTGATTTGAATCATGTTGCCTGTGCCGCAGGTTTCACTTTGGAGGAACAATCATGGAACGACGCAACGAATACGGTCTTCTGATCGGCGGCGAATGGGTGGCTGCGCAAGGCAGCAAGACGACGGAAACGCGCAATCCCGCCACGGGCGAAGTGCTCGCCCGCGTCGCCGCGGCCTGCGCGGATGACGTCGACCGCGCCGTGAAGGCCGCGCGCGCCGCTTTTGACGGATGGTCGAAGACCTCGCCCGCCGAGCGCTCCGCCATTCTTCTGCGCATCGCCGACGATCTTGAGAAAGAAGCCGACTTCTTCGCGAAGATCGAAACGATGGACAACGGCAAGCCCATCCGCGAAACGTCGCTCGTCGACGTGCCGCTCTCGGTCGACCACTTCCGCTACTTTGCGGGCTGTCTGCGCGCTGAAGAAGGCAGCGCCGTGCGCATCGACAACGACACCATGAGTCTCGTCCTGCACGAACCGATCGGTGTCGTGGGCCAGATCATTCCGTGGAACTTCCCGCTCCTCATGGGCGCCTGGAAGCTCGCCCCGGCGCTCGCCGCCGGCAACACGGTCGTGATCAAGCCCTCCTCGACCACCCCGCTCTCCCTTTTGCATCTCGCCGAAATCATCTCCCGCCACGTTCCCGCCGGGGTCGTGAACGTCATCACGGGTTCGGGCCGCACCGCGGGCGACGCGATGCTCAAGCACCCGGGCTTTGACAAGCTCGCCTTCACGGGCTCGACCGAAGTGGGCGTCGACGTCGCGAAGGCCGCGGCCGACCGTCTCATTCCCGCCACGCTCGAACTCGGCGGCAAGTCCGCGAACATTCTCTTTGCCGACTGCAATCTCGAGCGCGCGATCGAGGGCGTCCAGATCGGGATTCTCTTCAACCAGGGCCAGGTCTGCTGCGCGGGCTCGCGTCTCTTCATCGAACGCAAGATCTACAACGAAGTGCTCGAACGCCTCGCCGAAGCCTTCAAGGCCGTGAAGGTGGGCGACCCCTTGGATCCGTCGACCCAGATGGGCGCGCAGATCAACGAGGCGCAGGTCGAACGCGTTCTCCGCTATGTCGAAATCGCCAAGAAGGACGGCGCACGCATTCTCGCCGGGGGCGAGCGCGCCAAGGTCCCGGGCCTCGAATCGGGCGCCTTCCTGCAGCCCACCCTCATCGCCGACGTCAAAAACGATCAGTGCGTCGCGCAGGAGGAAATCTTCGGGCCGGTCGTCGTGGCGATTCCGTTCGACACCGAAGAGGAGGTCGTCCGCATGGCCAACGACAGCGAATACGGTCTCGGCGGCGCCGTCTGGACGCAGGACATCAACCGCGCCATGCGCGTCGCGCGCGACGTGCGCACGGGCCGCATGTGGGTGAACACCTACAACGAACTTCCCGCGCACGCCCCGTTCGGCGGCTACAAGCGCTCGGGCATCGGCCGCGAAACCCACAAGATGATGCTCGAACACTACTCGCAGGTGAAGAACATCTTCGTGAGTCTCGCCGAAGGGAAGCGCGGCTTCTTCTGATCCCACGCGGTCCGGGTTTTTCCGCGTCGGGCCCGCGGCTTTTCGCTACAATGCGGATCTTTCAAATTTGGTTCGCGCCTTCGGCACCGTACGGAGGCAATGGAGAAAAGTCAAATGGCCCGACGCAAGGAAAAAACGCCCGAATACTTCACCGTCGACGTCGAACGCCTCGACCAGGAAGGTCGGGGCGTTGCCCGTCGAGACGGCAAGGTCGTCTTCATTCAGGGAGCGCTCCCCGGTGAGAACGTCACCTACGAGCGCCTTCGCAACAAAACGTCTTTTGAAGTGGGCCGCGTCACGGCCGTTCACCGCGAGTCCGTGCAGCGCGTGAAGCCCGCCTGCCCCGCCTTCGGCCACGGTCCGGGCAGCTGCGGCGGCTGCGCCATGCAGCACCTCGAAGCCCGCGCCCAGGTCGCCTACAAGGAAAAGGTCCTTCTCGACACGCTCTGGCACATCGGCAAGGTCTGCCCCGAATCGATCATTCCCCCGATCTACGGTCCGACCTGGCACTACCGCCACCGCGCCCGCCTCACCGTGCGCGACGTTCCCAAGAAGGGAGGCGTCCTCGTGGGCTTTCACGAAAAGGCGAGCTCCTACGTCTGCGACATGAAGACGTGCAAGATTCTCCCGAAGCACGTCTCCGACATGCTCGTCCCGATGCGCGAACTCGTCTCGGAACTTTCCATCCGTCAGCGCATGCCCCAGATTGAAGTCGCCGTGGGCGGGGACGGCCGCACGGCGCTCGTCTTCCGCACGCTCGAAACGCCGACCCCCGAAGACATGGAAAAGCTCCTCGCCTTCGGCGACAAGTACGGCGCCGACATTTGGCTGCAGCCCAAGGGGCCGGAATCCGCGCACGCCGTGCGTCCGGAAAACGAGCACGCGCTCGGGCTCTACCTCTCCGAATTCAACGTCCGCATCGGCTTCAAGCCGACCGACTTCACGCAGGTGAACCACGCGCTCAACGAAACGATGGTAAGCCGCGCCGTGCGTCTTTTGGGCGTGGAACCGCACCACCACGTGGCGGACTTCTTCTGCGGTCTCGGGAACTTTACGCTCCCGCTCGCTCGCAAGGCGAAGACCGTGATCGGCATCGAAGGCTCCGAAGGCCTCGTCGCCCGCGCGCGTCAGGGCGCCGCCGACAACGGCCTCAAGGACAAGACCTCCTTTACGGCCCGCAACCTCTTCACCTGGTGCGAAGCCGACTGGGACGATCTGCGCGCCCGCTACGGCACGATCGACCGCGTTCTGATCGACCCGCCGCGCGAAGGGGCGCTTGCGCTCGCGCGCACGCTCGCCGCGACGGACCACCGTCCCGAACGCGTCGTCTACGTCTCCTGCAATCCGGCGACGCTCGCGCGCGACTGCGCGATCCTTCACCACGAAGGCGGCTGGCACATCCGCGCCGCGGGGATCATGAACATGTTCCCGCACACGGGCCACGTCGAATCGATCGCCGTGCTCGAACCCGGTCCCAAGCCCGAAAAGAAGAGCGAAGAGGCCGAAGCCATCGAACGCCGCATCGAAGCCTCGGGCGACGACAAGGTGACGATGCACCTCGACGCCTGATCCCCGTCCCAAAGTGACGAAGGCCCGTCCCGATCACAGCGATCGGCGGCAGGCCTTTTTGCGTTGCAGCACAGATCACCGACCAGGGGTTTCCGTACGGACGAAATCCTCCGGCAGAGCATCGAATTCAACGTTATGCTCCAAAGCATATGAGCGCATAACTTCTTTTCTTCCGGGAGGAAATACCATGACGCAGTCAGCCGATCGTCCGGCCAACGTAAGCTGACAGCTCCCGATGACTGAAGTCACGGGGTTCTTTACATTGACGCTTCCGCGTCAACCTGCGCTTCTCTCCAAGACCTTATCCGGACGAATCCGGAGTCTGCCTTGAAGCACTGACGCACATTCGAACTTCAGCGGCGCTGTTTCTGCCTCTCGGAGATCTGCGCTTCGGCCCGGCCAATCCTTCGTCGCCTCGGGAGAGACCTGCCGTACGCTTGCGCGCCGCCTGTCGTTAGTTTTTCGTCTCGCGGACTGTCAACCCGCAGACGGAGGGCGGTTTTAAGCGCACCGCCTGCGCATGGAAAAGGGTTTACAAAATGCCGAGGTTTTTGGGTGCTTTCGCGAGCGCTTCGGCCTGAGCTCGCAGGAAGTTCGGCCAGTCGTCCTGACAGGCGTTCAAGTCGATCTCCTCACCGTTCTCCATCACGTGCGCAATCAGCCACGAAGAATAGAGATCCCGCTGCACCCGTCGGCCGTCCACTTCGAACCACCGCTCGGAGAGTTCCTTCTTTCTACAGGAGCCGTCAACGTGATTGCGCTGCGAGGCCTTCACCTTGCTGCTCTTCACGCGCTTGAGCTCCTTTCCTACGTTGCCGAGTTTCCTGGCGATGCAGTTGAGAAGAAGGCCCGGCGCATGATTCGCCACGGACTTGCCGAAGCGCTTCTTCCGATTGATCTTCCCGTCCTTTTTACGGACGGTCGTTTCCTTCGCCCGTTTCGTCCAACTCGTGATCGGCGTGTCCTCCACACGGACGTCCGTCCCCAGGGCGATAATCCGGTTCGCGGCCTTTTCGTGATCCTGCCTGCGGTTGACGGCAAGCCGTCGCTTCAGATTCGCGAGCTTCACCCGGTTCTTCTCCCAACGCTTCGACTTGTTGAGCTTCACGCCCTTTTTCCACCGACCGTTTTCGTCCTTGGCGTCCGGATTGCTGGCCTCAAGGGAACGGGCCATGCAGCGCTGAAGTCTTCCGACCTTTCGATCATGCTCTTCGCAGCATGCGTTCGGCGCAAGCGGTTCGATCGCCGCCTTCTTCTCGCCCGTCGAGTAGTACGCGACGGCGCTCGGACCGATGTCGATGCCCACAGCGGAGTCCGCGGAGCCGACCGTGCGGTTCTTCCTGGGCGGCTTTCCCTCCTTCACGATCTGAACGAAATAGCGGCGGCGACCGCGAATGGTCCGGGAGAGCAACCTCACGTACTTCGTCCGGTCGAGGAAGGCGTCCTCGGCATACCGGTCCCCCTTCTTCACCACAAGCGGGGCACGCAGATCCTTCCACACGAGCTCCTGACCGACAACGCGCAACCCGAAGTTGTTGGACTTGTTCTCGACGGTGACCTCGGCTCCCTTCGGAAGGAACCGAACTTTCTTGCAGTGCCCGTACCGGTACTTCTCAAATGTACGAAACGCCCGCGTCGCCGTGACCTGTGCCTCGTTGATGGAAATGTGCCGGTCGAAATGAACGTTCACCTCCTTCACGAAGGCGTGAAGCTCGTACTCCGTCAGTCCAAAGTCCTTTTCAACCTCCCGCATTTCCTTCCGGAGAGCGGTCCGCTCCTTCATTTCGTCCGGAGACGGATCCCCGATGGCGTTGATCTCCTGGACGCGCCGCAGGGCCGTACGCCACTTGGGATTCCCTTGCACGCTGCGCCAGCGCTTCAGCAGGCGGCCGAGACAGGTGTTGTAGATCACCCGGGCGACTTCGCGCCGGGCCTCCACCTCTCGGCGTTGCGAAGGCGTGAAGAACACCTCCAATTCGAGGATGTAGCTTGTCGTCGACTTCTTCATGCGTTCTTCTGCTCCTCAATGTAGCGTCGAACCGCGGCTTCACCGATGTGACCGACCGAGCAGCTGAAGTAGCTCCTCGTCCACATCGAAGGAAGCCGACTCTTGAGAGACGGGAACTCCTCCCGCAGGATCCGGGCCGACGCCCCCTTCAGGATCTTGATGATCTTGTGGAGCATCAAGCGCGGATCAAAGCTTATGAAGAGGTGCACGTGATCGGGCATGATTTCAATGCTCAGGATCTTCACGTCAAGCTCGGCCGCTTTCTCCAAAAGGATCTCCTTGAGGCGGACGTCCACGCCGTCGACCAGCACGGGACGACGGTACTTGGGACAGAAAACGACGTGAAACTGGTTCTTATAAACCAAGCCTTGTTTGTGAATGTATTCGCCCGACATGCAACGGTTTTCGTTGGTTTGTTGACATAGATGATTATATAACGTTCTTGTCAGAAGCACAGGGATTTTGGGATGGCTTTCGCAATTCTGCGATTCACCCCGACGAATGAATTCGCGGGCTCCCTCGCTGGGCTTTGTGGAACCTTTCCGTCCCGCCGGATTTCGACGAAGCCGTTCGCCTCTACCTGGCCTCGCAGGGCAGGTAGAAAGGATCATTGTCCGCTCTGGTCCGGAAAGCCGTTTCTTGCTACATCCTCTCCTCGCTTACCTCAGAAGCCAAGGAAAAGGTTCGATCCTCCGGTTTGTCTCAAGAGGAACTCGACAACCTCATTGCGGATGCGATCGTCTGGGCCAAGGCTCAGCCGCGGTGAAATTTCCGAAGCGCTTTTCACCCCGACGACCATTTTCTTGTGGCCGTCGGTGAAACCTGAGAATGTTTCGAAGAATCCGCAACTGTTGCCGTTCGCAAGAGAGTTCCCACGTCATCGAGTGCGCCCGATAGAATGACGGAGAAACGCGGCAAACCGTGCCGCACCTTTTCCCCATCCTATCGAACCGATTTCCATGGCCCGCTTCGAAGTACTTTCCAGCATCGATCCCCTCCTTCGCATTTCGCTCGAACCCGGTGAGAGCGTCGCCGCCGAATCCAACGCCATGGTGGCGATGGACGGCTCGATCTCGCTCAAGGGCGAAACCCGCGGGGGCTTCTTCAAGAGTCTTGCCCGCAAGTTCCTGAACGACGAAAACTTCTTCCAACAGTCCTTCGTCGCGGACGACGAACCCGGAAGCGTCCTCCTCGCTCCGAACCTCCCCGGCGACGTCGTGGTTCTCGACGTGGGCGAACGGCAGTACATGCTCTCGGACGGCGCTTTCCTTGCCGCCACCGACGGGGTCGAACTCGAAACGAAGACGCAAAGCCTCGGACGCGCCCTCCTCGGCAATTCCGGCGGACTCTTTCTCATGGCGACCCAGGGCCACGGACAGATCGCCCTCTCGGGCTTCGGCTCCATTCAGGCGGTCGACGTGAAGCCCGGTCAGAAGCTCATCGTCGACAACGGTCACCTCGTTGCCTGGGACCGCGAACTCGACTACGAACTCTCCATCAACACGGCTCGTTCGGGTCTTCTCGGCAAGGTTCTTCACAGCCAGCTCTCGGGCGAAGGGATCGTTCTGAAATTCAAGGGCGAAGGCAAGGTGTGGGTGTGCTCGCGCAACAAGGGCGGCTTCCTCACCTGGATCTTCTCGCAGATGCCGCAGGAAAAGGCCGTCTCGAACGGCTGACGCGACGTCGTTTCCGCAACTTCGCGGGCGCCTTCGGGCGCCCTTTTCTTTTCAGAGGGCTTTCTCGTCGTCCCGCAAAGCAAAGGCGCGGGCCTCATACCCGCGCCGCACAAGAAAAAGGGAGCGCGGCCCTGTATTCCGCGCTCCCCAGGAGACCTGAAAACTTTCCCGCCACGGTCCAAGCTTCGCGTCGGGTGATGTTCCGGACCGACCCCTCAGTCCTTTGTGTGGAACATCTCGTCTTCCGTTGAGAACCACTATACAGAACATGAGACGATTTCTCAAGTGATTTTCGGGTCGTGACATCCTTTTTTACATTCACTTGATCGAGCGCAACACTTTGTCATTCTCTCTGAAACGAAGCTTACGAAATCTTTTCAAGCTTACGAAATCCTTACAGAACCCCCTCGGGAGTAGGCATTCAGTACCAGTCACACAAAAAGAAGGATTTTCTGCACATCTTTTCAACCCTCTTTCAGAATGCTCTTTCACTCCGATTTTCAGTCAAAATACGTCCTGAAAGTAAAACGTAAGCCTCGTTTAATCGCGAGAACTGTTCTCATCTGCACAACAGAAAACGCGCGGGTTTACCCGCAACGTCGCGTTGCATCCTGTCCTTTTCTTAAGAAAAGCCGACGATTTTCCTTGGGTTTCGCATCGTTTCCTTAAGAATCCTGCGTCCCCGGGATTGGTCAATCCGCTGAGAGTTTCTCTCAGCTCGAAACCGCCGCCCTCTGTATCCGCAGGAAAACGACAAAATTCGCCCGCCCGCAGGTTCTTAGCGTGCGTGTTACAGTGGAAGAATCTCCTCTTTCATTTGGGGGCATCGAATGACTCGACGCACTTTCCTCGGCCTCCTGCAGGCCGCGCTTTTTGGCTCCGCCGCGGCCGTCACCCCGACGGAGAGCAAGGCTTTCGACATTGACGAAGGACGCCGCTACGATGCGCAGGGCCGTTATCAGGGCCGCGTCGACGACAGCGGGCGCCGTTACGACGCGCAGGGCCGCTATCAGGGACGCTCGGACAAGTCGGACCGCGTCTACGACTCCATGGGGCGCTATCAGGGCCGAGAAGATTCGTCGGGCAGACGTTACGACGCGCAGGGGCGCTATCTCGGAAGAAAAGATTCGTCGGGGCGAATCTACGACTCGATGGGCCGTTATCAGGGCCGCGAAGACTCGTCCGGAAGACGATACGACGCCCAAGGCCGTTACCAAGGGCGTCGCGACGATTGAGAATGATTGAGTCCGGCTTACCAGGTCGGACGGATCGTACCGCGGAAGGTTTCCTCCACGTAGCGCTTCGTTTCGGGCGAACGGTAGCTCTCGACGAAGGTCTTCACCGCGTTGCTCTCCGCATTGTCCGGACGCGCGGCGATGATGATGAGCGCATAGGCCGCGTCAAGAGACTCGAAGGCGAAGCCTTCCTTTTCGGGAGAGAGACCCGAGCTGATGACGTAGTTCATCGGGATCACCGCCACAGCCGTGTCGTCGAGGCTGCGCGGAAGTTGCGCGGCTTCCATTTCGAGGATCTTGAGGTTCTTCGGATTTTCGACGACGTCGGCCGGAACCGCGTCGTCCTTGCGGTCGGCCTTGAGTTTGATCAGGCCCTGGGCTTCAAGAAGCAGGAGTCCGCGGCCGCCGTTCGTCGGGTCATTCGGGATCGCCACGACCGAACCTTCGGGGATTTCGGCGACGCTCTTGATCGTCTTTGAGTAGCAACCCATGGGCTGCACGACCGCCTTCCCCACGACGCGCAGATCGGTCTTGTTCACCTTGTTGAAATTCTGCAGGAAGGGCTCGTGCTGGTAAACAACGGCGTCGAGCGCTCCGTCGGCGAGCGAACGGTCGGGCGAAATGTAGTCGGTGAATTCCACCACTTCCACCGTGAGGCCCTTTTGCTTGGCGACCTCGGCCGCCTTCGTCACGATGTCGGCGTGCGGACCCGCCGTCACGCCCACGCGGATGCGGCTGGCGTCGGCCGCCTTGTCGGAGCAGCCGGCCGTGCCGAGAAGAAGAGCGGAGCAAGCGGCGGTGGCCGCGAGGGAGAGAAGGTTGCGTCGTTGCATGGTTGCCTCCGGGCAGTGTTTGTTGTCGATGATTTCCATTCTGCCCAAAGGTCGCTTCCGAATGGGAAAGACCGTCGGGTAATACCACAACGAATGTGCAATTAGCGAAAACCCCGCGGTTTCGAGAGCCGCGGGGTTTGCTTTTCCGACGAAAAAAGTCGTGCGTCAGGCGAGTTCGGCAAGGAGCGCTTCGACGTGGCCCTTGGCCTTGACGCCGCGCATCGCCTTCACGACGACGCCTTCGGGATTGATGACGAAGGTCGAGCGCTCGATCCCGAAGCACTTCTTCCCGTACATCATTTTTTCCTTCATCACGCCGTAGGCGCGGCACACGGTCTCCTCCCTGTCGGAGAGAAGCGTGATCGTGAGTTCCTGCTTCGCCTTGAAGCGGCAGTGCGACGCGACGGAATCGCGCGAGACGCCGAGAATGCGGTAGCCGAGCTTTGCGAAGTCGTCGGCCTTCGCCGTGAAGTCGCGCGCCTCGAGCGTGCAGCCCGCCGTGCTGTCCTTCGGATAGAAGTAGAGAATCACGCCTTCGCCCCGCAGCGCGGAAAGCGTCACTTCGCCTTCGTCGGCGGGAAGCGTGAAGTCGGGCGCGACGTCGCCCTCGCCAATCGGCGCGGTTTGGATTTCTTCGGTCATGGGAAATTTCTCCTCTCAGAAAGGCTGTTCGTCCATTGTAAGGTGACGGGTCGCGTCAGCCCGCAAGGAATACGTTTTGTATCACCGCCACCCAGACGGGAAGCGTCACCATGGCGGCGAGCGTGTGCGCCGTCGTGACTTCCGCGACGATCGGAGCGTTGCCGCGCATGCTCGCGGTCATCACGTAGCAGGACTGCGCCGTGGGCAAGGCCGCGAAGACGAGGAGCGCAGCGGCGCCCAGGGGTTCGAGTTGGAAGAAGTACGCCGTCCCGAGGGCGACGAGCGGCACCGCGACGAGACGTTCCACGGTCGAAGCGGCAATGAGCGGGAAATGCGCGCGCAGGTTTTCGATCTTGAGACCCGCGCCGATGCAGAGCAGACCCATGGCGAGCGAAGCGTTCCCGAGGGACTTGAGGAAATGCATGAGCACTTCCGGAATCGGAATCGCAAAGACGTTCACGACAAGGCCCGAGACGGTCGCGATGATGAGGGGGTTCGTGAAGATGGTCTTTACGGTCTTCTTCCAGAGGCCTCCCTTCTTCTGGGCGTTTTCGGCGCGCGCCACGGCGCCCGCGAGCGCGCTCACCGCAATGGAGCTTGAAATCGGAACCCAGAAGGCCATGAGGAAGGCGAAGAACGCGAAGCCCTCTTCGCCGGCGAGACGCATGATGATCGCAAAGCCCACGTAGCTGTTGAAGCGGAAGCCGCAGTGAAAGACCGAGGCGTGCGTCACGTCGTCGGCAGGCACGATCTTTCTGACGAGCCACGAGAGAAGGACCGCGAGGAACATGGTGCCCACGGCCACCGCGAGGAAGTAGCCCGCGTCGGCTAGCGAAAGTTTGGAGTTCGCGACCGAGGTGAAGAGAAGCGGCGGAAAGAGGACGTAGAAGACGATGTTCTCGGCGCCCTTCCAGAAGCCTTCGTTGAAGTGTTGGCCGAGCTTCCCCTGCTTGAGGAGATAACCGAGCAGGATGATGAGGAAGTCTGGAAGAATCAGAAGGACGCTGAGCATAAGGAGTCCTTTGCGCGCAGATCTCTACGCATATTTTCGTATGATTTTGCGGGATCGGCAGGCTCTTTGTGGAAAGCATGCGCTGAACCGCGCCTTTCTTCACATCTTACGAAAAGCAACCCCTTTTGCCTATACCAAAGACTACGCATTGTCCATAACTAAAAATTTCGAGCTGACGCTCGGCCCGCCATCCATCCCCACCCATTGCTCCGCTTCGCTATGCAATGGATGGGGTATTCCGCGGGTTTGATAAAAAAAGCGCCTCCCGCAACCCGTATTGCGAGAGGCTCTTCGCCGAAAAGAAGGCGTGTCGTCACATCTGGATCAGGAAATGGTAGTGCCGCGTCATGTACCGCTGAATGCGGTATTCGACCGGACGGTGTCCCAAGGTGCAGGCGGTGCGGCGACCGATCAGAATCGGCTCGGGCGTAGGAATGCCGTAGCGGCTGGCGTACTCTTCTTCAAGGAACGCCGCCTTCACCTCTTCCCGATAGGACGAAATCGTGACGCCGCACTCGTTCTGGTAGAAGGCATAGAGAACGCGGTCTCGGTGCCGGGCAAAATTCTGAGGCGTGAGTTTCTTAAAGTCCGAAGCCACCAAATAGTGTTCGTCGAAGCTCACCGGCAATTCGCGCCCTTCGTTTCGGATGAGGTGCGCACGCTTGACGTGAATCACTTCATCTTTCTCTTGCAAAGCCAAGGCGCGCACCACCTCCAGGGGCAGCGTCGCCGCGCGCACCACCTCGAAGGACTCCACCCGACTTTCGGTCGGCAGATCCGGCTCGTTCGTGTCAGGCAGTAGACGCACGTAACGGTTCGCCACGGCGCCCGCAGTCGTCGCATAGTCGGCGACAAAAGTTCCGCGGCCCTGCTGCCGAATCAAGATTCCTTTGTCTACCAGAATCTTGAGCGCCCGACGAACGGTTCCCTGCGACACGCCGAAGAGTGCCGCGAGTTCCACCTCGTTCGGGAGAAAATCTCCGACCCGCCATCGCTTATCCTCAATCTGTTTCTCCACTTCCGCCGCAACGCGTTCGAACAGAGTTTCTCGACGTTCGAGTGAGAAGGAATGAAATTCTTTGTTCGGGTCCATGGCGCTCTCCGATGAGATCATCCGCAACGGGGAAGGTCGTCGACCGTCCCCTTTGCGGAATCCGGGTTCCTAATCTTAGCGAAAAGAAAGTTCAGCGGCGGTTCTTTCTCAGAACGAAACGCACGTCCATTTCGAAGGCCTCCCGCAGGCTTTCCTCGTCCTGAATGCAGAAGTCGCCCTTGTGATGGCCGTGTTCGTTGCAGCCGAAAATGAAGAAGCCCACCTTGCCGCCGTGCGCCCGAACGCGACGGCAGATCATCGTCACGTCCTCCGAACCGGTGATGCCGTCGTTTCGCTCGACCTTGTGAACGAAGGGAATTTCCTTGGCGATCGCCATCAGGTCGTCGGTGACTTCCTGATCCGCCTCGAGAACCGTCGCGTGACCGACGGGCTCGATGGAAGCTTCCACGTCAAAGGACTTCGCCGTCCCCTCGACGATTCGGTGAACGTTCTCGACCATGAATTGATTGACTTCTTCGGTGGTGCCGCGCGTTTCGAGCTGCATGTAGGCGTGCACCGGCACGACGTTGCGCCCTTCGCCCGCTACGAGTCGTCCGATCGAGATGCGCGTGTCGCCCTGAGCCGAGCGCGAAATCCCCGAGAGAAGGGTCGCGCAGGAAGCAGCCGCCAGCAAAGCACTGCGTCCCTTTTCCGGAGCGGTGCCGGCATGCGCCGCGCGGCCGGTAAAGCGCACGTCGATTTTGGTCGTGGCAAGAAAGCCTCGGTGACACACCGCGATTTCACCGATCTTGTAACCCGTCCCGATGTGCGAGCAAACGAGATAGTCGATGTCGTCCGCGACGCCGCTTTCGGCGAGCGGTTCCGCACCGCGCGTTCCCTCTTCCGCGGGTTGGAAGATGAATTTGAACCGCCCGCAGAGTTCGTCGGCATGTTCCTTCACCCACTCGGCCACGGCGAGGCCGACGGCCGTATGCCCGTCATGTCCGCAGGCGTGCATGAGTCCCGGGCGCTCCGACGCATAGCCTCCGAGATTGGCTTCATGCGAGGGATCGTCGGTTTCCTGCACGCATACGCAGTCAAGATCCATTCGGAAGGCGGTGACGGGACCGGGACGGCCGGTGTCGAACACCGCGACGGCCCCCGTCCATCCGTCCATTTCGGCGAGCAAGGCTTCCGAAATGCCGTGTTGACGGGCGCGTTCCTGGGCCGACTTTACAAGCTCGGGATCGCGTCCCATAACAAACGCCGTGTTGAGAATCTTCGGCCCCGTCAAGACTTCAAAGCCGAGACTGCGAAGCCGCTCGACGACGAAGGCCGTGGTCTCGAACTCCGTCCATCCCTCTTCGGGGCGCTTGTGAATGTGCCGACGGTCCGCGACCATCCGCTCGATGATTTCTTTCGTTGCGTACATGTGCATACCACCTTTTTTGATCTGCGCCGCCGCTCCATATTTTCTTCGCGACGCCGAAAAATTACCCGCCGAATTACTCGACGACGTGGCCTTATTGTCAAACAAAAGCATCATTCAATGCGTTCGGGAGTTTCCCTTCAATTTCAATCCGACATCCGATATCGGATTGCCTTTCAAACACCAGTTCTTAACACACCTTCCGTCTCCACAAAAGAAATTAAAAGTCGTGGAGATCGCACAAATCCTCATCTCCACCCTGCATAAGGAACTTAAATTCACCTTAATAATCCTGCTGTAGAGGTCATTTCATCAACCGACCAGACACCTCCAAACATCACTCTCCCCTTCCAACATTCATTTCTGACCGTTTCACCACACATCGTCTCTTTCAAAACACTTGTTGGTTCGATATCGGATATCCAATTAAGGATGTTCTTTGCGGGGTAATTCCCGTCTTTTCCAATCTTTCAACGACCGCAAATAATGTGCGCTTAATAAATCCACTTTCAATCACAATGTCCTTTACCGAATTTCTTCAGGTCAGAAAGAAGCTTCTGGCCGCTTTCTGCCTCATCAATTTCACCACCGGCGCGCTCTACGTCTGGAGCATCCTCGCCGGGCCGCTCGCCCTCAAGCTCGGTGCGGTTGCGGGAACGTCCTATACCTCGGCGGACCTGGCTCCGATCTTCGGGATCGCGAGCGGTCTGACGCCCTTTCTCATGATCGCGGGCGGGATCGTCAACGACCGTTTCGGTCCGAAATGGGTGATCGGCGCGGGCGGCGTCGCACTCCTCGTCGGTTACGCCCTCGCGTCCTTCGCGGATTCCATGACGGAACTCACGGTTGCCTACGGCGTTCTCGTCGGAATCGGCACGGGTCTTGTCAACGGCTGCACGATCAACACCGCCGTCAAGTACTTTCCGGAGCGCCGCGGATTTGCGGGCGGTCTCGTCACGGCTTCGCTCGGGATCGGAGCGGCGACGCTGCCTTTTGTCGTGCAGTTTGCCATCGACGGCTTCGGGATTGACGCGGCGCTTCTCGGGCTCTCCCTCTTCTCGGGCGTCGTGATCGTCCCCCTGGCCATGATGACTCGTCCCGCCCCGGAAGGCTTTGCCGAAGCCGTCACGCCCCGTCACAACGGTCAGGCAACGCACGTTGTCTCGAAGAACTGGCGCGGCATGATCGCCACGCCGACCTTCTGGCCGCTCGGGCTCTTCTTCATGACCTCGGCCACACTCGGCCTGATGCTTCTTTCGAACGCCGCCGGTCTCGCCCAGGAGCAGATCGGCCTGACGGCCGCGGCCGCCGCAAGCGCCGTTTCGATCATTTCCATCGCCAACACCGCGGGCCGCTTCGTCTCCGGAACGGTTTCGGATCGTCTCGGACGCGTGCCCACGCTGCTCGCCACTCTTACCGTCGCGCTGTGCGGACTGTTCTGTCTCGGCAACGCCGGTACGGGCGACACGACGCTCTTTTTCACGGGACTCGCCTGCGTCGGACTCTGTTTCGGCGCCTTCATCGGAATCTATCCCGGACTTGTCGCCGACGAGTACGGTCCTGCGCACAACTCCGTCAATTTCTCGATCCTCATGATCGGCTACTCCGTCGGCGGCATGGCCGGCCCCTACCTCATGAAGGCGGGAGGCGGCGCTCTGCAGGACGTCTACTTCACGGCCGCCGGCGTTGCGCTTTTCGGCTTCCTCTGCGCCTTCGTCTACCTAGCGCTGAAGCGCAGGGAAAAGCGTTCTCCCGCCCTTTCGTTCACGGGAAACCGCCCGCATTGACCTTCAAAAAGGAATCCCCCTTCTTCTTTCACTCAACTTCAACCCTCTAGACCTCGGATCTTCTCGGAGACTCCATATGACTACCTTTACCTTTTGGATGGCGATCGCCGTCGTGATCGCGACGATCTACGGCCTCATCAAACGTTGGGAAACCCGGCTCGTGCTCATCGCCGCGGGCCTTCTGATGGCGGTGCTCTCGCTTGACCCGCTCACCGCCTTCGTGCAGTTCGACAAATCGATGACGAACTCCTCGCTCATCATCGCGATCTGCTCGGCCATGGGTTTTGCCGCCGTCGTCTCTCTCACCAAGTGCGACGTGCACCTCGTTGCGCTCCTGACGCGTCCTCTCGGGCGACTCGGCGTCTTTCTCCTTCCTGCCAGCATGTGCGTCACCGGACTTTGCTCGGTCGCCATTCCTTCGACCGCGGGTCTCTGCGCTTCGGTGGGCCCGACGCTCATTCCGCTTCTGATTCGCGCCGGCTTCCGTCCCGCCATCGCCGCCGCGGCCGTCGTGGCCGGCACCACGCCCGCTCTCTTCAATCCGGGCGTCGCGCACAACGTCTTCGTGGCGAAACTCGCGGAGATCGGCGTCATGGATCTGATCGGGCTCTTCGCCACGAAGATCTTCCTCTTCTCGCTCGCCATCGTGATCGGTCTGACCGTCGTCTGCCTGATCTACCGCGACTATTCGAAGAACCGGCCCGCCGACGAAGCGGTCAACGACGTGGCCTCGAACCTTCCCGAACACGTCAATCTCGCCTACGCCTTTGCTCCGCTCCTTCCCGTCGTCATTCTCATCGGCTTCACGCTTTGGTCTGACGTCAAGATCTCGGTCGCCACGGCCATGCTGACGGGCGCCATCTACGCCATGGCCGTCACGCGCAGCGATCCCGCCGAAGTGACGAAGAAGTTCTTCGACGGCATGGGTTCGGGCTACGCCAAGATCCTCGGCATCATCATCGCGGCGGGCGTCTTTGCGGCGGGTCTTCGCGCCGCGGGCGTGATCGACCTGATGATTTCGGCCCTTACGCAGGCGAACGAATGGGCCCGAGTGGGCGGTTGCTTCGGCCCCTACTTCATGGGCGTCATTACCGGTTCGGGCGACGCCGCCGCCTTCGCCTTCAATGAAGCCGTTACGAGCCACGCCGAAGAATTCGGCATGACCATTCCCTCGCTCGGCTACCTCGCCACGATCGCGGGCTCCTTCGGGCGCCTGAGCTCCCCGCTGTGCGGCGGTCTGATCCTCGTCGCCGGCATCGCCCGCGTCAACCCGATCGACATCGTCAAGCGCACCTTCCCCGTGATGGCCGCCTGCGTGATCGGTGCGTACTTCTTCATTTGACCCTCTCAACACTCAACCAAGGAATGCAATCATGCTTCAGAAAACTCTTCTCGCCGCAGCCTTGACGACCGCCGCTCTCGGGGTCAGCGCCGCCGATATCGACGTTTACGGCCGCGTGGACACGGGCCTCGTTTTCCATCACTATTCGGGCGACTCCACCAAGGACGACAGCTTCACGCTCGACTCCGGTCCCAACACGGCCTCGCGCTGGGGCATCCGTGGAACCGAAAACATCACGGACGATCTTTCCGTCGGGTTCCGTCTGGAAAACCGCTTCAACGTTGACGACGGCACCTTCCGCGAAGGCGGCCGCATGTTCGGCGGTCACGCCGCGGTCCACGTCACGAGCAAAAAGTACGGTGAACTCTCCTTCGGCCGCATGGTCGGGATCGGCTCCGGCTCGGGTCCGTACGACCTTCTCATTCACATCGACGCTCTCGACGGCGGTTCCGTCGGCACCGGCATGACGTCGGTGCGCTCCACGCGCTACGACAACATGATCACCTACCGTTCGCCGCGCCTTGCGGGCCTGCAGGCCACCGTCCAGCACTCGCTGCAGACGGATTCGAGCGGAGACGGGGAAGAGTCGACCGACGAAGTGAACCGCTTCTATTCGGCAGGCCTTCACTACAACCGCGGACCGCTCGACGTCGTCGCCTATTACGAAGGCATGACCTGGGGTCACGTCGATCAGCCCGACAACGGCGCCGACACGAACCGCCGCGTCTTTACGCTCGGTACGGGCTACAAGATCACCGACGACGTAAAGCTCTACGCTCAGGCGCAGTACTTCGACGGAGTCAACACGCTGGAAGCCTTCTCGGCGAAGACGAAGGACTCCAGCATCTCTGGCTACGGTCTCTACGCCGGCACGCAGATTTGGTTCGGTCTCTCCTCGTGGCAGACCATGGTCTACTGGAAGGACTACGAGCTCGAATCCAATGTTGGCGCCCCCACCTATGACGGCGAAACGATCGCCCTTGCGACGAAGTTCCTCTATCGCCCGTCCAAGACGATCGACATGTACGTGGGCGGCGGCGTTTCGCAGTGGGACCGCGTGGAAGAGGGCCGCATCATGACCGACCGTGAATTCAACCTTTTCTCGGGCATCACGAAGTACTTCTGATCCCGTTCCTTAACCGGGCCGAATGCAAGGACCGGCCCGAAACCGGTGCCTCCGGGTTTCCCTTCGCCTCCTCGCGAGGCGAAGGGTTCTTTTTTGCCTCTTTCCGGAGCGGCAAACCGTCACGACGATGCCGCCGCCCGGGTACGCCACATTTTCCGAAGGTATAAAAAAAGCGCCTCCCGCAACCCGTATTGCGAGAAGCGCTTCCGGGAAGCGCCGCGGCAAGCGCGGCGCTCACCCGACTGTACGCGTCATTCGATCATGATGGTCTTCTTTTCAGGGATCGCGGCTTCCTTCTTCGGAAGCGAGATCTGCAGAATGCCGTTTTCGAACTTCGCCTTCACGTCTTCTTCCGTCAGAGCGTCACCCACGTAGAAGGAGCGGGAGAGCGATCCGCTGTAGCGTTCGCGGCGCAGATAACGGCCTTCTTCCTTGCCGTCCTTCTTTTCAAGGCTCTTCTGAGCGGAGATGGTGAGATAACCGTCCTTCAATTCGGCCTTCACGTCTTCCTTCTTGAAGCCCGGCAGATCGATGTCGAGCTCGTAGCCCGTTTCGGTTTCACGCACGTCGGTGCGCATCAGACGGTCGGCGCGCTTGCCAAAGAGCGGATCGCGGCGCTGCGGCATGTCCATGAGCCCGAAGAAGTTGTCGAAGTCATCAAAAATGTTGTCGTGGTACAGAGTCGGAACAAACATAGCTTTCTCCTTTCGTTTGCCCGTCCTTGGACCGGAGGTCTCGCGGAACCTTGGCGTTCCGTCGGCCCTCGATGCGAGGGACATCGTTTTGTTTTCAAAGGGGCTTTGGAATCTCTTCCTTCCCCCTACACCTCATAGATGGGGTTGAAGTCCCCCCGTTCAAGGGGAAGAGTGAAACAAGATGTATCAGGCTTTTCCCGTCCTTTGCGCCGCCTCCCCTCCCTGCGGCCCCGCAGCCTGCTATCCTTTTCCCATCGCGCTTTGCGCACCAAAATAAGACCCTAGGAGAACCTTATGGACCCGTACGTACAATCGCTTGCCGGCCTTTGCCGTCATTTCGCCCTCTTTTTCCGCGGCGCCGCCGATGAAACCTGGTACAAGGCCTGGCCGCAGGTGGCGGGCGTGCTCCTCGCCCCCGCCGACGCCGCAGAACCCGTCGCCGTGGAAGCGCTCGACCCGAAGGCCGTGGCGCAGAGCGAAGCGAAGCTCTTTTACGGCGTCTCGAGCGTGACGCTCCCGCTCACCGAAAGCTCCTGGTCGAACGCCGCGCAGCTCTACTGTCAGACGCAGACCTTCGCGACCCGCGGCGCCTACCGCGAAGAAGGCCTCACGCTCACGGACGACCTGAACCTTCCGGAGGACCACCTCGGGATTTCGCTCGAATTCCTCGCCTACCTCATGGAAAAGGAAAAGAACGACCGCGCCCGCCTCTTCCTCGCCGAGCACATCCTCAACTGGTGGCCCCGCGCCTCGGAAGCGATCCTCGCGCGCGACGACTCTGAACCGCTCCGTCCGGTCGTCAAGGCCCTCACCGCGCTTCTCGACGAAGTGAAGGCGACGCTCGAAGAAGCCTGATTTCCGAACCTTCGCCCCAATAACGAACCGCACCCGGCCCGAGAGCCGGATGCGGTTTATTCGTCATGCGGGGTTGAGTGTGTCTCAGCCGAGCACGCGGTGCGTCATGTCGACGAAGACCTTCACGCCGTTTTCAAGATACTTCGGATCGAAGGTCATGTTCGCGGCATGCAGACCCGGCGTGGCGCCGACGCCCACGCCGAAGTAGGCGGCCTTGATCGAGGGCTTCGCCATCTTGAAGTTGTGGAAGTCTTCGCCACCGCCGCCGCAGTCCTTGGCAAGGGCTTCCTTGCCGAAGAGCGAGACGATGCTTTCGGCCACCATGGCCTTGAAGTCTTCGTCGTATTCGGCCGCGGGGCAGGAACCGCGTTCCGTCACGACGGCCGTGGCGCCGAAGGCGGCGGCCGTGTTTTCGACGGCGCGCTTGAAGGCGGCGCGCAGTTCGTCGGCGAGCGCGTTCGTGCCGGCGCGGCAGTCGAACGTGAGGCTCGCGTGCGGCGGAACCGTGTTCGTGGCGCCCGCATCGGCGTGGAACTGCGTGCACTTCATCGACCAGACGCCGGCCGGATTGAGCCAGATCGCCTGAACGGCCTGCACGACGGCGGTGCCGACGTCGATCGCGTTGATGCCGAGGTGCGGACGGGCGGCGTGGGCGCTGCGGCCTTCGATTTCAACGAAGGTCGTAAGCGAAGCCGAGTGCATGACGCCCGCGCAGATCTGACCGGCGGGAACGTCCTGAATCGGACGGATGTGAGCGCCGAGCGCATAGTCGACGTCGTCCAGGACGCCGTCCTTGATCATCGCGGTCGCACCCGTGATGTTTTCTTCGGCGGGCTGGAAGACGAGCTTCACGGCGCCCTTCTTGATCGTGCCGACCAAGCGGCTCGCGGCGGCGAGCAGCATCGCCGTGTGGGAGTCGTGGCCGCAGGCGTGAATGGCGCATTCCTTGCCGTCGATCGTGAAGGGAAGCGCGTCCATGTCGGCGCGCAGCATCAGAACCGGACCGGGTTCTTCGCCGCGGATGTAGCCGACCACGCCCGTGCCGCCCACGTTGCGGGTGACGGGAATGTCGAGTTCTTCGAGGGTCTTCGCGACATAGGCGGAAGTCTTCACTTCCTGCATGGCGAGTTCGGGAATCTGATGAAGATCCTGCCAAAGAGCTACAGGATCGAGGATCTTGGACATGACAACTTCTCCTTCGAGTTGCGTTGTTGGAAGACATGGAAATTTTAAAGGATGGCGGCAGCGACTAGACTAGGCGAAATACCTATCCGAGCGCATTCTTTACTTTGCGTCACCGATTTTTTGCGGCGCATCCCGCTTCGCCGCGCTAGGATGGAATGGAAAACAGGGAGACATTTTTATGCGACGCGCTCTTCTTTCCCTCACCGCCCTTTTGCTTCTCTCGGGCTGCAGCACCTACGTCACCGTCGTGACCGAACCCGAAGGGGCCATGATTTCCGACCTGTCGGGCTCGCAGCTCTACGGCTATTCGCCCGTGCAGATCGAGTACGACACGGATCTTCTGCGCAATCAGGGAGGCCTTGTTCCGGGCTACCGCGCGACCTGGCAGTCGGGCGCGACCGCCCAGACGGAATCCCCCTTCTACATCAGCGACCTGCAGTACGGCGCCACCGTGAAGCTCGTACGTCCCGAAGGGGCGCCGGGACTTGAAAAGGACCTCGACTTCGCGTTGAAGCGCGCGCAGGAGCGCGCCAAACAGGCCGAAGCCGAACGCGACCGCGCCTACCTCTACATGGACCACGGCTGGGGTTGGGGCCCGGGTTGGGGATGGGGTCCCGGCTGGGGGATCGGCGTGGGCGTTCCTTTCTGATGCCCGCCTGAGTTTCCTTTAGGTTCGCAGGAAAAATCCTTAAGCTTCGCGCAGGAATGCCTGCGATAGAATGCAGAACGAACCGCGGGCATTTCGCCCGTACCTTTTGGAAGGAGTATTTCCGATGAATCTTCGCACCCTCGCCCTCTGCGCTGCCGTGGCCGCTTCCTTTGCCTTCGGCTCCGTTCAGGCCAAGGAACCGGTCGAACCGCAGCCCGCGACGCCGCTCACCTACGTGAACCCGGCCTATCACAAGATCACGCCGGACGTCGCCAAGAAGATGATGGAATCGGAAAAGGTCGTCATCCTCGACGTTCGCACGCCCGAAGAAGTGAAGACCGACGGCTACATCAAGGGCTCCGTCAACGTTCCTCTGGATCAGCTCAAGCCGGGCGTCAAGCTTGAAGCCGCTCCCGACCTCAACCAGAAGATCCTCGTTCACTGCAAGTCGGGCGTCCGCGCCGAAAAGGCTTCGAAGATCCTCGTGGAAACGGGCTACAAGAACGTCTACAACTTCTACGGCACGCTGCAGTGGCCGTTCGGCCTGACGAAGTAACCGCTTCGTTTGCTCACCAAAGAGGGAGATCCCGCGGGGTCTCCCTTTTGTTTGCCCGCACCCCGCAAGGAATCGACGACGAAATTATTCTTGAGTTTCTTTTTCCATCGGTTAGAATGCTAGAGGTTTCAGGCGTTTGAGAGGATCCTCCGATGATTCTGCGCACCGAAAGAACGGTTCTTCGTCCGTGGCGGCCAAGCGACCTTCCCGCCTTCGAGAAGCTTTGCGCCGATCCGCGCGCCATGCGCTACTTCCCACGCACGCTTCCGCCCGAGATGGCCGACGCGCTTGCGCGGCGCCTGATCGACGACATGGAGCGAAACGGCTTCGGCGCCTGGGCGCTCGAAATCCCCGGCGTCGCGGACTTCGCGGGCTTCGTGGGGCTCGGCATTCCCACCTTCCGCTCCGAATGGCGCGAAATCCTCTGGCGGCTCGATCCCGCCCACTGGCATCATGGCTACGCGACGGAGGCCGCGGAAAAGGTCCTCGAGGCGGCCTTTGAGACCTTCGACTTTCACGAGGTCGTGGCGTTCACCTCCTACTGGAACGTTCCGTCGATTCGCCTCATGCGGCGCCTCGGCATGAAGCGCGACTGGGCGGGCGACTTCAATCACCCCGCTCTTCCCGTCACGCATCCGCTTGCACGGCACTGTCTCTTCCGCATGAGCCGTCGCCGGTGGTCGTCGCAGTTCGACGACTTCTAAGCACCCCTTCGAGAAGACGAATCGGTCTTCCCTACAGCAGAAAGGCCCGGAACTCCGAGAAGTTCCGAGCCTTTGTTTTTGGCTCTTCACCCGCCCCAGTGGGACGGGTGAGGATCATTGAAGGCGAAGAGATTACTTCGCGGCTTCGGCAGCGGCCTTACCGGCGATGCGACCGAAGACGATGATGTCCGTGTAGGCATTGCCGCCGAGGCGGTTCGTGCCGTGCGTGACACCGGTGACTTCACCCGCGGCCCAGAGACCCGGGATGACCTTGCCTTCCTTCGTCAAGGCCTGAGCCTTTTCGTTGATGCGGATGCCGCCCATGGTGTGGTGGGTCGACGGCACGGCCTTGATCACGTAGTACTTGCCCTGGCTCATGTCCATGAGGCCGCCGCGGTGATTGAAGTCCTTGTCGTTGCCCTTGCCGGCCATGGAGCTGACGCGGTCAACGGTCTTCTTCAGCTGATCGAACGGGATCTTCGTGAAGTCGGCGATGCACTTCAGATCGTCGCAGGTCGCCATGATGCCCTGCTTCGTGAAGGCTTCGTATTCGGTCGTGTGCGTGCCGACCGTGTTGGAGATCTTGCCGATGTTGTCGTTCCAGAGAACCCAGCAGTAGCCGCCCGTCTGCTTCAGAATGGCTTCGGAGAGCACGTCGCGGCGGTCAAGTTCTTCCACGAAGCGCTTGCCTTCCTGGTTGAGCATGATGGCGCCGTCAAAGCGGGAGTCGGCGATCAGTTCGATCACGCCCGAGATCGGGTCGCAGATCGGGTAGGTCTGGATGTAACCCATGTTGACGAGTTCGGCACCGGCCTTTTCGGCGATGTAGAGGGCTTCACCCGTGGTACCCGGAGCGTCGGTCGTCATGAAGCGTTCGTCGATCTTCGGGTTGTACTTCTTGACCATTTCCTTGTTCGCGCCGAAGCCGCCCGTGGCGAGAACCACGCCGCCCTTGGCGTTGAACGTGTATTCGGCACCGTGCATCGTGGCCTTGACGCCCGTGACGCGGCCGTCCTTGTCAAGGATGAGGTCCGTCATCTTCATGTTCGTGATGACGGGGATGCCGAGTTCGTCGGCCTTGGCCTGGAACTTCGTGATGAATTCCGTGCCGGTGTGGCCGACCGGAATCAGAGCGCGCTTGCGGCTGTGGCCGCCGAAGAAGAAGAGGTTGTCGTCTTCAAAGCGGACGCCGAGGTAGTCGCGGCACCAGAGAGCGGCGTCGAGAGCCTGATGCGTCATCACGTTGATGACCTTCATGTCGCCCTTGCCGTCACCGCCCTTGAACGTGTCCTGAGCATGGAGTTCGGGGGAGTCGTCGGTGATGCCGAGTTTGGGCTGGACCCAGTTCTTCGCGGCGTTCATTTCAGCGCCGGAGATGAGGGAGTTGCCGCCGACGGCGGGCATCTTTTCAAGCAGAACGACGTTCGCGCCGGCGTTCTTGGCTTCGATGGCGGCCGAGAAACCGGCACCGCCGGCGCCGACCACGACGACGTCATACGAAGAGGTCTTGGGGAGATCCTTGGCGACCTTCTTGATGGCCTTCTTGTCGGCCTTCGAGAGCGTGACGCCCGCCTTCTTGGCGGCATCCTTCACGGCGTCAAGGAAACCCTTGGAGGTGAACGTGGCGCCCGAAATCACGTCGAGGTCGGCCGAGTTCGTGGCGATGACCTGATCCTTGAGGTCCGTGTAAACGCCGCGGGCAAGAACCTTGTTTTCCTGTTCCTTCACGACCTTGATGTCGGTGATCTTGCCGCCGTCAAACGTGACGGACACCGTCACGTCGCCGTGCTTGCCAACGCCCGTGCCTTCCGCCGTAACGGCGGCGGCCATGGCGCCGCCCGCAAAAACCGTGGCGATCAAAGCCGTAACCAACGTCTTCTTCATCATGATTTATCCACACCTTTTTGAATCGTCGATGCGCCCCATTCCGACGCATTGACCGTACAAAAGAAAAAACTCCCGTACTTTCGGAAGCCACGCGGAGTATATTCGACCGTTCGGTCAGTTTCCAGTCAGAACTTACCCTAGCATATCCATCTTTCCCTTTCTCAGTGGGCGAGATGGACACCTAGGCATTTTCACTAGTTTACCGACCGATCGGTCGGAAACTGCATTTTGGAAGAGGTCGGCAAAATTCGGCTATTCGGGTGAGAAGGCGGGATTTCACCTCGTCCCGACTCAGGCGCGCTCGAGGAGCGCGCGCATTTCGGCGAAGACGGCTTCCTTCTGATCGGCCGTCATGCCGTCAAGCGAGAACTTGCGGGTAAAGAAGAGTCCCTCCATCGCCATGAGGCAGAAGATGACTTTGGAACGCACCCGGAAGGGAAGCGCTTCGGCCCGCGCGATGAGGCGGCGGTACCAAGCGCGCACGGGCTCGAGCAATTCCGGGTCGTGCGACGCGAGGGCCAAAAGGCTCACCCCCACCTGCGCCCACTCGCTGCTGTCCGCGTCGAATTCCCGAAACCAGCGCACGTAGGCGGCGATGAGGGCGCGCCCCTTCGCCTCTTCGTCGTTGCGCTCGGCTTCGCTCAGGTTCGAGAGCGCCCAGGCTTCGTTTCGACACAGACGACCGTTCATGTGCTCGGCGTACTCTTCGATGAGCGCCTGAAGAAGGGCCCGACGGGTCTTGAAGTGGTACATCACGGCGCCCTTGCTTTTTTCGCACCGCAGGGCGAGCTGATCCATGCTGAGGCGGTCGATCCCGCGCTCCACGATCAGTTCCCGCGCCGCACGCAGCATAGCCGCGCGCGTCATTTTGGCTTTGTCGGACGACATGAGGTTCCCGGCTCCGTTTGTTGTTTCTTGTTGCCTTCCGGCGGTCGCCGGCAATTCTCCCCTTCGCTCAGGGAATTGAAGAGCCTCCGTCGGAATGTGACGACATTTTAAATAAGCAAAGCTCGTTCTGGGGGACCTCGACGGCGCCGTCCTCTCCGCGAGTTCGACCGTCCTCCGTTTCGACAGATCGATCGGACGGCATGATGTCGGAACCGACATTTCCCTCTTTTCTCGAATGAAAATTTACGATTCCGAAGGTTCTTCTTCTCGGACTTCGACACTCTCGCGGGGATTTTCCCGACGTGGGTTTATCCTCCGTCAAAATCTCTACTGATTCCACTTCCCTTTCCCCTGTTTCCTCTCCAAAATAATAACTAAGAAAAAGGATGCGACGTGATGCGCGTTCTGCCGACGTCCCTCCCGAGGCACGTCGGAAAACCATTCACAGTTGGAGGACTTTATGAGAATTCTCGTTCCCGTTGACGGAAGCCAACACAGTCGTCGTGCTCTGCAGTACATTCGCGAAGCCAGCGAACTCACCGGCACTCACCCCGAAGTGGAAGTGCTGAGCGTTCAGTCGTTCGTCTCCGACGGCATGGCCCGCATGTTCGGCGCGGAAGCCGTCAAGCAAGCCTACACGGACGAAGGTCTCAAGGTCTTTGAAGAGATGAGCGACGTCATCGCTCCCCTCGGCGAAGGCGTCAAGAAGGAAGTGGGCTTCGGCGACCCCGGCGCCGCCGTGAAGCAGGCGGCCGAGGAGTTCGGCGCCGACCTCATCGTCATGGGCTCGCGCGGACTCAACCCGGTGCAGGGCTTCTTCCTGGGTTCCTTCACGAACACGGTTCTCTCTCAGACGAAGCGTCCGGTCCTGATCCTGCGCGACACGACGCCCGCCCCGTCGGCCAAGAAACTGCGCGTCGGCGTGGCGCTCGACGGCTCGAAGTACGGCGACGCCGCGGTGAACTTCGTGATCCAGCATCCCGAATTCTTCGGCGACGCCTCCTATGAAATCATCAACGTGACGCCCGACTACGCCTTCCTCGCCGACACGTCTCCCGACGTCTCCGACACGATCGGTCACGAAAGCTTCTCGAAGGCCTACGAAGACGTACAGAAGTCCGTCTTCTCGGAAACCGTCCGCGAAGCGATGGAACGTTTTGAAACGGCCGGCAAGTCCGTGAAGGGCGTGCACCTTGAAGGCGACCCGGGCCGCGTGATCGGCCGCTATGCGAAGTACAACCTCGACATGCTCGTCATGGGCTCTCACGGCCGCGGAAACTTCACTGCCGCGGTGCTCGGTTCGGTCGCCATGCACGTGGCCGCAGGCACCAACATCCCCATCCTGATCATTCCCCGCTGATCTCTTCTGATGCGGCGCGCGGGGCGCCGCTGGGGTCTCGCCGACGGCCGTCCGACTTCGGGCGGCCGTTGACGTTTTGAATCTTTTGTCGTGAAAATCCCGCTTTTCACCCGATCACGCGCTCAACTCACTGCATTTCCACGGATCCAATGCGTAACATTTTGTAAATCCTTATCCCCCTTGTTTTCATGGGAATTTCCAAGACAGAGGGTGCGAAAACACGCCTCCGCACAAACCCTGATTCGAGAGTTTTAGGCAATCTACTCAAAAACACGTGTTACCCTGATAAGCATTCCGTGGATTTGAAAACCAAGGGGTGCAATGAATTCAGACAAGCCCCGACATCCCTTTCATTCCGCGGCCCGTCTTTTGACGCTCCGAACCGGAACGCTGGAAAGAGGAAAAAACATCCTTCCGAAGTCTCCGTCGGGCGTCCTTTCTCAAGGAGTTCCTTTTGTCTGAATCCAGTGTATCTTTCTCCCGTCATTCCCCTTCCATTGCAGGTCGCCGCACGAAAAGCGGCCTCGTGATTCGGCAGAGTGTCTTCTGGCCCGCCGTCCTCTTCATCCTCCTCAGTGTCGGTCTCGCAAGCGTTTTTCCGAACGCCATGGCGAGGCTTTTCACCTCGGCGCAGGACTTCATCACCGCCAAACTCTCCTGGTTCTACATTCTCGCCGTGGCGATCCTTCTGTGCGCCATGGCACTCATCGCCGTTTCACGCTTCGGTTCGATCCGGCTCGGTCCGGACCACGCCCGTCCCGCCTTCTCTCTTCCCGTATGGTTCGCCATGCTTTTCTCGACGGGCATGGGGATCGGCATCATGTTTTTCGGCATCGCCGAGCCTGTCATGCACTTTCTCGCGCCGCCCGAAGGGGAGGCGCAGACTGTGGCCGCGGCCCGATCGGCACTTGAAACCACCTTTTTCCACTGGGGCCTGCACGCCTGGGCGATCTACGCCGCCGTGGGGCTCATGCTCGCCTACTTTGGGTACCGCCGCGGACTGCCGCTGACGCTTCGAAGCGCCCTCTATCCTCTGATCGGCGAGCGCATCTACGGTCCGATCGGAGACGCCGTCGACGTCTTTGCCGTGACGGGCACCGTTTTCGGCGTCGCGACGTCGCTCGGCTTCGGCGTACTGCAGATCAATTCGGGTCTCACCTACCTCTTCGGCGTTTCGTCGAGCACAAGCCTGCAGATGGCCCTCATCTTCGGGATCAGCGCGCTTTCGGCCCTCTCGGCCGCTTCGGGCCTTAACCGCGGCATCAAGCTTCTGTCCGAAGCAAACCTCATTCTCGCGGTGCTCCTTCTTGCGCTCGTCTTCGCCGTCGGCCCCACGGCCGAACTTCTCAACCATTTCGTTGAAAATACGGGAATCTATCTCTCGGGCCTCATCACGAAGACCTTCACGCTCTACGCTTACGAGCCGCAAAACACGGAGTGGCTGGGCGGTTGGACCCTTCAGTATTGGGGCTGGTGGATTTCCTGGTCGCCCTTCGTGGGACTCTTCATCGCGCAGATTTCGCGCGGCCGCACGATTCGAGAATTTCTCGCGGGCGTGCTTCTCATTCCCGCGGGCTTCACGCTCCTTTGGATGACGGCCTTCGGTAACTCGGCTATCGACCTCATCATGAGCGGCACGGGCTCGGAGCTTGCCGCAGCCGTCTCGAACGACGTCTCGACGGCGCTCTACAAGTTCTTCGAATATCTTCCGGGAACGCCCTTCCTCTGTGCGATCGGGATGGGCATGGTGATCATCTTCTTCGTCACGTCGGCCGACTCGGGCGCCTTCGTGTCCGACGCCATTGCGAGCGGCGGCGCGCGCAGGACGCCTCCGATGCAGCGCGTATTCTGGGCCATGCTTCCGGCCGTCTCGGCGGCCGTTCTCCTGAAGGCGGGCGGTCTGCAGGCGCTGCAGACGATGACGCTCGTCTCGGCCCTTCCCTTCGCCGCGGTGCTTCTGGCGGCGCTTTGCGGTCTTCTTCGGTCGCTTGGCTACGACGACATGCGGCGGCAGACGCGCCGAAGCACGGTGACTTCCTCCGCAACGTCGGGTCTTCAGGGCGACTGGCGCGAACGCCTGCGCACGATCGTCACCTATCCGACCGAGCGCGAAGTGAAGAAATGGTTCGACCGCACGATCGTCCCCGCCCTCCAGGACGTGTCGGCGGAATTCGAAAAGGCGTCGCTTGCCACGAAAGTCGTTCAACGGGACGATGTCGTAGCGCTCACGGTCGCCTATCCGGAAGTGCCCGACTTCCTCTACGAAGTGCGGCTTCGCCGCTACGAAAGTCCTGAGACGACGCCCGAGAGCGATCAGAGCGCCTTCAGCCGCGCCGAAGTCTTCCTTCGCGAAGGAAGCCGCGACTACGACCTCATGGGTTGGAGCCGCGAGCAGATCATCCACGACGTGCTCGATCAGTACGAAAAGCACCTCACCTTCCTGCGCGCCGTCAATGCGCCGAGCCCGGCCTCCTAATAACCGGACTTTCCGAAGTTCGTTCGGGACGGATCTAAATTCCAGTCGAACCGATCCGTCCGAACCATTCCGAAACGACGACGGGCCGATTGCGACGCCGTTGCTGAAATTCGCTCACCATTCGTTTCGATGGATTCGGTCGCGAACGTCAATCCGTTTCGGGCGGCAGAAATGCGGTCCCTCCGCCGGATAGCCGAGCGCCAGGAAGCAGACGAATTCGTAGCCTTCCGGAGCCCCGACGACCCGCTTGGCGTGTTCGCTTTCGTTTTCAATCGGGATGCGAAAAGCGGTTCCCACCGACTCCGCCGCCGCGGCGAGCAGGATGTTCTCCACCGCCGCCCAGGCGGACGCGAAATAGTTGAGCGAGCTCTGATCAGCGGGCTTCGTGAGCGGACAGCCTTCCTGTTTGAAGAAAGGCAACACAAGGCAGCCGCTTTCGATCAGCATCGTGTGCTGCCGCGGAAGCGCCTCGCGAAACATCGCGAGCTCGTCGGGGTCCATGCTCCCGGCATTTTCGGCAATCATCCTCTCCTGCACCCGCGCCGTATTTTCCGCCACCGGCGCGATGACCTCGGCGATTTTCTCCCGATCGCGCACCACCACGAATTCGAGCTGATGCAGGTGGTCGTTCGTCGGCGCCTTGAGAGCCGTACCGAGAATGCGCTCGAGCACGTCTTCGGGCACCGGCCGGTCCGAAAACCGCCTCGTGAAACGGCGTCGATCCAACACTTCGTAGAAGTCCATTTTCCGTCTCTCCAAGAAACCACCGTACGTACGGCATGCTTTGATCGTAGAACGGTTTCTTGTCTTTTATTTGCTATTCTTTTTCCATTACTTGTGTTTTCTTTTCGTAGCACCATGCTGCTTTCGGATCCGATCATTCCGTACGAACTGCCCGACGCGGCGAACCACTCGTTTTTCTACATCGCTCAGTCCGTTCTGCCGAAAGAAGAGGCGAAGCTGCACCGCCACGACGCCTGGGAACTCATCACGATCCTCAAAGGCTCGGGGACCTTCACGGCGGGAGACCAATCGCAGTTCTTCGGCCCCGGCACGACAGCGCTTCTGCCGCCCGGTCTTCCGCACCGTTGGGCTTACGACGATGATCACACCGGCGAAAAAGTGCGGTATCTCATGGTCGCCTTTTCTCAACGCTTCCTCAACCTCGCCGCCTCCTCGTTCCCGGAGTTCCGCAACAGCTTCGCCAAGGATGCGTTGCCGGACGAAGCGATTCTTTTCGGTCCCGCATCCGCTCGAAGAATCACCGAAACGCTCACGAAAATGTCTCGTGAGAGCGACCTCGAGCGGCTCGCATCGTTGTTGCCACTCCTGCCCTTTGTTTTTCTCACCGAAGAGAAAAGCGCTGCGGGCCGCACCGTATCCGTGGAGGCCTGCGTGCGCCGTTTCGAACGCGCGGTCGCCGTCATCATGCGCGACTACATGACGCCGATGCGGCTCGCGGACATCGCGGCGGAAATCGGCATGAGTCCGTGCGCCTTTTCGACGTTCTTTCGCAAGCAAGCGGGACGGTCGTTCTCCGCCTATCTCGCGGACTACCGTCTCAAGGTCGCGGCCGATCTTCTCACTTCCACGAGAAAGCGCGTTTCAGAAGTGGCTCTGCTCTCGGGTTTTCGGGATCTGCCGCATTTCTCCAAACGCTTTCGGGCTCGATACGGTCTTTCGCCGCGCGCTTATCGGGACGAAAAGCTTCGAACAACCGGGACGACCGAAGAAAGTCGACCCGCTTGACGACACACAAAAGCCCTCCTTCGACTTCCCGACGTGAGAAGACGGTCCGCTTGCTACGATCGAAGAATGTCTTCGCGCAACACCCGCGGCGACACCTCTTGTTCGACTTTGGAGGAGCGGCTTTATGTTTCGTTTTCTGTGCGCCATGGGGATCTTCGGCACGATCGGCCTTTTTGTCCGATGGGTCGACCTGCCTTCCTCCGCCATCGTTCTCTTTCGAGGCATCTTCGGCTCGATCGCGCTCTACGCCCTCATGCGCCTCGCGGGACGCCGACTCAACGTTGAAGCGATCCGCAGAAACGGACTGCGGTTGCTCTTCACGGGCGTTTTCTTGAGCGCCAACTGGATCTTCCTGTTCGAAGCCTACAACCGCACGTCGATCGCCACGGCGACGCTCCTCTACTACATGGCCCCGGTCCTCCTGATCCTCGTATCGCCCCTCCTCAAGGAACGCATCACGCCCTTCAAGTTCGTCTGCGTCCTCTTCGCGCTTCTCGGCATGGCGCTCGTCTCGGGCTTTCCCGGTGCCTCCTTCGACGGAAACTGGGACGGCGTACTCTGCGGCATTCTGTCCGCGGTCTTTTATACGGCACTCATTCTCAACAACAAGTTCCTCAAGGACCTGCCCGACGACGACCTCGTCATCGCGCAGTTGGGCGTGGCGGCCCTTCTCATGCTCCCCTACGTCCTCGCGACGGAAGACGTTACGAGCTTTTCGCTCGATCTCACGGGAATTGCCGCGCTTCTCGCTATCGGGATCCTTCACACGACGATCGGCTGCAAGCTCTACTTCACGAGCCTCACGCGCCTTTCCGCACAGCGCATCGCGATCTTCTCCTACCTTGACCCCGTCGTGGCGATCTTTCTTTCCGTGGTCGTTCTCGGAGAAGCCATGACTCTTTCGTCCGCGGTCGGGGCCGTCCTTATCCTCGGCGCGGCGCTCCTGAGTGAAACGGTCGGACGCAAGCCGGCGGGAAAAGAATCCAACTGAGAATCAACATCATTTGTTGCAAAATTGGCACAACGGTCGGATCCGAATGCGGTTCCGACCGTCTTTTTTGATCTTTTTGATAAGACTGCTTCTCATTACGACAAAAATAGGCGTAGGATTGGAGCCACGACTTCACCGACACGGTGAGCCGCTTGAATCTCCAGACACAACACCTGTACACATATTTCCCTCATCATGAAAAAGAGTCTTATTTTCCTCGCCCTCGGTTCCGTCTTCGCCACCGCTCAGGCGGCCGACATTTCCGTCTTCGGCGCCGTCGACACCGGCCTCATGTTCTCGCACAGCAAGGTGAGCGGCGAATCCGCCGACAACACCCTGTCGATGGAATCCTCCATGAACGAAACCTCGAGCTTCGGCATCGCGGGTTCCGAAGACCTCGGCAACGGCATGAAGGTCGCCTTCCACCTCGAAAACGAATTCGCCTCCGATTCGGGCAAAATGGCCACCGAAAACAAACTCTTCGACCGCGAAGCGCGCATCACCCTTGAAGGCGGCTTCGGCGCTCTGTCGCTCGGCCGCATGGGCGCTCTCTCGGGCGCCACGGGCACCTACGACATCGTCTACCTCGTGGGCGACAGCTTCGACGGCGGCGACAACAACATCTTCGGCCTCACGGGCGCCGGCGTCTACGACAACATGATCACCTACCAGACGCCCGAATTCGCGGGCTTCCAGGTGACGGGCCAGTACTCCTTCAAGAACGACACCGCCGAAGATTTCAAGGGCATTGAAGGCAAGGCCTCGGCCGACCGCTACGCCGGCATCGCCGCGACCTACACGATCGGCAACCTCCAGACCGTCATCGCCTACGATCAGATGATGTGGGGTTCGAAGGAAACGGGCGCCAACCGTGAAAAGGATCAGCACAACGTCTACCTCGGCGGCAATTACGACTTCGGTCTCCTGAAGCTCTTCGCCATGGGGCAGTACGTCAAGGGCGCGCGTGACTTCGCCGGTACGGAAGACTTCTTCGGTTCGCTCGAAGAAGACGGCGTTGCCCTGCAGTCCCGTGAAGGTTTCGACGGCTGGGGTCTGCACCTCGGCACGATCATGCCGGTTGCGGGCGGTGACTGGACGGTCGCCGTCTACTATGCCGACGGTGAACTCGACGACGGCCACGGCGAATACGACTTCGGCGCCCCCTACCAGGGAAATCTTTCGCGCGTCAACGTCGACCTCAAGTTCTACGGCATCACGACCCGCTACGTCTATCCGCTCTCCGAACAGGCGAGCCTCTACGTCGGTGCGGGCTACGGCGAACGCAAGTATGACGTGAGCGGTACGGATACCCCCAAGGATGGTGCCGCAGAAAACTTCAGCGGCTCTACGAAGGAAAAGATCGGTCAGGTTTACGCCGGCCTTTCCTACGTCTTCTAAGGTTTCCAAACGCCCGCTCCTCTCGTGAGCGGGCATGAGAAACAATTCTCCGAGGGGAGCGGTTTGGCCGCTCCCCTTTCCTCATCTATCCGTACCTCAGGGCTCACGCAACGAGGAAAGATGGCTCTGCGCCCCCGTCCAGAAGTTGTCGGCGGGCTGGAGAAGCCGCTCATAGCCCGCACGGCGGATGGCCTCAAGGCTGGCAGTCTGCGCACACTCGAAGACGTCCGCCTCGGACACCGTGAGCACCTTGCGGTCGCGCATGAGCGCCTTCCCCGCGACAAAGACGTCCGCCACGTCGCCGGGATTCCCATAGAGCATCAGCTGATGAATCGGCATGAGCCGCGGCATCAGATGCGGCGAAGTCATCTTGATCGTCGTGATGTCGGCGAGCTTTCCGACTTCGAGCGACCCGAGGTCCGCTTCGCGGCCGATCGCGCGGGCGGCGTCGATTGTGATCATCGAGAGGAGTTTTCCCGCGGGGAGAATGAAGGGATCGTTCGCGGCGGACTGCTGCAAGAGCGCCGTATCGCGCGCGGCGCGGAAGAGATCAAAGGGCATGGCAGGCGCGGTGCCGTCGGTCGTGACGGCCACGTTGGCGCCGAGCTCGATGAGTTCGGGAACGGGACACCGCATCTGCAGCTGATGCCAGGCGGGCGTCGTCGTGACGTTCGTCTTCGTTTCGGCGAGGATCATCGCCTCCCGGAAGGAAATGCCCTTGCAGTGCTGCACGTGTACGTCGGGCCCGAGGAGCGGATCGTCCGCCTGCGCGGCGAGACGAATCATCCCGCCGAAGGCTTCGGTGTGGATCCGCACGTGCTGCCGACGGGCCACTTCGCGGATCGCCTTCATCATATGTCGGTCCTGATCCGTCAGACGGCTAGCGAGGTCCGCGGGCGTCGCTTTGGAACCTTCAATCGAACTCACCATCACGAAGGGCGCGGCAAAGGCGCCGATGAGGCCGTCGTGACTGCCGTTTACGAGTTCGATCGCCTCCTCGGCCTTCGCCATCAGTTCGTCGAACGTGAAGCGTTTTTCGACGAGCCGACCGTTTTCCTCCTGCGCAAAGGCGCGCGGATACGGAGGATTCGAAGGACCGATGGCGGGATTCTCGCGCGTCCCCACTTCCGCGTGCCCGCGGACGTGCTCGACCACGATGCGCGGATCGTCGCAACGGGCGGCGTTGGAGATCACCGACACGCCGCAGGTGATGCCCGCCTTGAGGCGCTCGAGCGCCGCGAGCCGCCCTTCGGCATACCAATAATCGGGCGTCGTGGAATGGTGATAGATCTTCGTGAGATAGTCCATCCAGCGCGTGCGCGAATCGAGCCCGAGCGAGCGGTTGAGGCAGTGCCCCGCATGCGTGTGCGCGTCGATGAGTCCGGGAAGAATCATTTTGCCTGAGCAGTCGATGCGCTCGACCTCCGCCTCGCCAACGAGCGCGAGAAGGTCCGCGGTCTTGCCAACGGCTTCGATGCGCTTTCCTTCGATCAGCACCGCGCCGTCTTCGATGCACTCGAATTCGGCGTTCATGGTGACGACGTATCCGTGAATCAGCAGCTTTCGCTCGGTCATGGTTCGCTCCTTTGCATTTCAGCGCTGCGGCGCCTTCCACCGCAGGAATCGGGTCTGCCCCGAGCGTAGCCGCTCCTTTGCTTCCCGTCTCAAGGGTGGCGCGGAAGCACAACATCTTGGCGCGCAAGGCCAAACCGTCGTCTCGGAGGATCGGAGGCGGCGAATCGAACGCCTCGCATCTTCCTTTTTATCCACGCCGCCGCTCTCCCTCCCTAGCGGATTTCCGCCTCTTTCGCTACTACCTTTTCCCTAGGGAATCCACCGAAGACGCAAAAGTCCTTCTCCCCTAGACTCTGTCGGATGCCGACCGCTCCCTTGGCCGGCACATCATGAGGACCAACCACCATGACCAAACTTTTCGCTCAAAGCCTCGTCGCCGCCTTTGCGGCCATTGCCGCCGTCGGCACCGCCCAAGCCTGCAGCACGCTCATCATCGGGAAGGACGTTTCCGCCACGGGCAACATCATCGTCGCCCACAACGAAGACAACGGCGGTCGCCTTTTCAACATGCAGCACTACGTGCCGCCCGCCAAGCACAAGAAGGGCGAAATGATCGAATTCGAATCCTTCGCCGCGAAGATCCCGCAGGTTGAGGAAACGCTCGGCTTCTATTGGACGCAGACCTTCGTTCCGGACGGCGCGAGCTTCGCCGACGGCTTCTTCAACGACGCGGGCGTCGTGGTCGCCACGAACTGGTGCGGCGAAATCTTCGAAGCCGACCGCATGGAAGTGAAGGACGGCGGCATCGGCTACGGCATCCGCCGCCTCGTCGCCGAACGCGCCCATTCCGCCCGCGAAGCGGTCGACATCGCCACGGCGCTTCTGAAGGAATTCGGCTACTTCCACGACGGCCGCACCTACACCTTCGCCGACGCGAAGGAAGCCTGGCAGCTCGCCATCCACCAGGGCAATTCCTGGGTCGCCCGCAAGATTCATGACGACGAAGTGGTCTACATCCCGAACGTCTTCATGATGGACGCCGTCGACCTGAAGGACACCGAAACCTGGCGCATCGAACCCGGCCAGGTGGAGCGCGCCAACAAGGACGGCCGTCACGACGCCAAGGATCCGATCTTTAACTGGCGCAAGATCGTCGCGCCCGAAAGCATCCGCGCGGAACGCTGGAACGCCAACCGCAACGTGATCGCCTGGAAGTTCCTCACGGGCAAGGAATACAACGATCCCGAAACCTTCCCGTACAGCGCCAAGATCGACCGCAAGTTGGGCGTTGCGGACGCGATGACGCTCCTGCGTCTGCACGAAGACTACATCGGCGAAGAGCAGGAACTCTATCACTCGGCCTCGGAAGGCATCTGCCGCACGACTTCGCACGATTCGATCGTCTACAACCTCACGGCCGATCCCACGCTCACCGAAGCCTGGAAGACCGTGGGCCGTCCCTGCCAGTCGGTCTACATTCCGCTCTATCCGCTCGCGGGTCCCGCCAAGGGCACGGCCTTTGTGGACGGCGCCACCGCCACGAAGGAACACTTCGCGGGCACGCCCGCCATGTTTGACTTCCGCGCCGAATTCACGCCGCACAGCGTCTTCAGCGCCGGCACGAACGCGATCGACTATCTGCGCGGCGGCGAAATCGCGCACCGCACGGAACTCATCGCCAAGATCGAAGGGAAGTACCTCGCCGAGCGCGCCGACGTGACGAAGGAAGCCGCGAAGCTCAAGGGCGACGAACGCCGCGCGTTCCTGCACGACTACAACCAGAAGGTTTACGACGAAGTCCTCGCCGTCATGAAGGACGAAAACGCCCGTCTCATGCCCTACAAGGTCGACATCCTCGCCGACACGGTGAAGATGGACTCGGACGAAGCGGTCGCCTTCGCGCTCCTCGGCTCTAAGGACCACTCGGTGAAGAGCGCCAACCTCTCGGTCACGCGCGCCGGCATGAGCGCCAATCAGCTCAACTCCACGCGCAAATTCCAGAACTTTGCTCCCGCGCAGAAGATGGAATACAAGGACGTCAACGGCGACGGCATTGAAGACGTGGTCTTCACCTTCAAGTCGAAGGACGTCACCAAGGGCGCCGTCGCGGGCGCGACCATGGACCTGTGGCTCTACACCCAGGTGAACGGCCACCGCGTGACGGGCTTTGACGTCGTTCCCGTCGAAACGAAGGAAGTGAAGGCCTCGACCTCGCGCGACGGCAAGCACCTCCTCTGATTCTTTTCGGAGCCTCCGGGCTCCGCCGCCACCCGATGCCCGGACGGTTTTCCCGACGCCGTCCGGGCGTTTTTTCGTCTCCCGCACACGGGCTTCGCCGTGGGCTACACTGTCTTCTTTCGGGGCCCGCACCCGATCCATTCAATCCTACGCAACGGAGACCGCAAAGCATGATCACGCTCACCCTCAAGGAAATCGAGACGCCCACGGGCGTGATGCGCCTGGGCGCCGTCGAAGACGCCCTCGTTCTTTGCGACTGGCCCGACGCCCCGGGGGCGCCCCACTGCCTCAAGGCGCTCTGCAAGCGGCTCGGCGCCGAGCCCGTGACGGGCGAGTCCCCAATTCTCGAGAAGACCGCGAAGGCCCTCGAAGACTACTTTGCGGGCCGACTCCAAACCTTCGACCTGCCGCTTCGTCCCTGCGGGACGCCCTTCCAGGAAAGCGTCTGGAAGGCGCTCCTTGAGGTCCCCTACGGCAAAACCGCCTCCTACGGCGACATCGCCCGCCGGATCGGAAGACCGACGGCCTTTCGCGCCGTCGCGCAGGCCGTGGGTTCTAACCCCCTCTGCATCGCCATTCCCTGCCACCGCATCATCGGCTCCGACGGCTCGCTCACCGGTTTCGGCGGCGGCCTCGACCGAAAAGTCCTCCTGCTCAGGCTTGAAGGCCATACGAACCTTTGATTTTCCGTAAGGGTTTTCACGGCGTATTCACGCCCGATTTCCTTATTTCGCATCCGTACAATAGGCGAGTGAACAGTCGTTCGTCATCAGGAAAAGGAAATGCGAAAACCCGTCCTGCGCCGCACTCATTCGGAGCGAGAACAACAGATCCTCGACATCGCCGCCCGCCTCTTTCTCGAGCGCGGGTTCGAGGGCATGTCGCTATCGGATCTCGCGCGCGAAGCCGGCGTCACGAGAAATCTCGTCTACCACTATTTCCCCAACAAGGGGGCGGTTTTCGAAGCGGTGCTCGTCCATCGGGCCGAAAGACTCCTCGAGCGGCTTCCCGAACCCGAAGGATCGGATTCCGCGGAGGATCTCCTCGCCCTCATTGAATCGCTCGTGCGTCTCGGAAACGAGTGCCGCGCCATTCTGCGCCTCTCGCTCGGGCGACCGATGCGAAAGCAGTTTCTCTACGCGCACACGGCCTGGGCCAAGGAACAACTCGAAGTTCGCCTGGCCCTCGCCCTCGGACTTTCCCCGGACGATCCCGCCCAAAGGGCGGTCTCGGCCTTCACGGGCATGCTCCTGCACTTTCTCATGGACGCTCCCGAAGAGCTCTGCCGCGGCCGCGAACGGGAATGGGCCGAATACTTCGCGCGCATCCTTCGGGAAATGATCGAACGTCTCCCCGTCACCGAACCCAAACCATTCTAAAAAGAGAGAGAAGCCATGCTTTTGGGACTCGACCTCGGATCCACCACCGTCAAGTACGTGCTTCTTGACGACGACCGCAAGATCCTTGCGCGCGACTACCGCCGACACAAGAGCGATCTGATCCTCACCGTCCGAACGCTCCTTTCCGAACTCAACGAACGCTTTTCCGGACGCCCCGTGCGGCCGGTGCTGAGCGGCTCGGGCGCGCTCGCCCTGAGCGAGGCGCTCGGCGTCACCTTCCTGCAGGAAGTGGCGGCGGGCGCGACCTTTCTCGCCGATCGCCTTCCCGACGCGGACGTCGCGATCGAATTGGGCGGCGAAGACGCAAAGCTCCTTTATCTTACGAACGGACTGGAACTGCGCATGAACGAAGCCTGCGCGGGCGGGACCGGCGCCTTCATCGACCAGATGGCGGCGCTCCTTTCGACCGACGCCGCGGGCCTTGACGAACTTGCGCTCTCGGCCGCCGTGTCGCACCCGATCGCCTCGCGCTGCGGGGTCTTTGCAAAGACCGACCTCGTCGCACTTCTGAACGCGGGCGTTCCCCGTTCGGAAGCCGCGCGAAGCGTCTTCGACGCCGTTGCGGAACAGACGATTTCGGGCCTCGCCTGCGGTCGTCCGATCCGCGGAAAGATCGTGTTCCTCGGCGGTCCGCTCTCCTTTTTGAAGGGCCTTCGCGAGAGCTTCATCCGCAAGCTCGAGGGTCCGGGGCAAAGCTTCACGGCGCTTGACGACGCGCACTTCGCGGTTGCACACGGGGCGGCGCTCACGGCCGACGAATCGGCGGAGTTCTCGAGCCTCGGCGAACTCATCGAGCGCTTCGCCAAGGTCCGCGTCGAAGGCGGTGCGGGACGACTCCCCGCCCTCTTTGCCAACGACGAAGAGCTTGCGGCCTTCCGCGCGCGCCACGAAAAGGAGAAGGTGGAGCGAGGCGACCTCTCGCAAGCCCGCGGCGACCTCTATCTCGGGATTGACCTCGGGAGCACCACGGTGAAGGGCGTTCTGATCGACGGCGAAGGCCGCTTCCTTTCCGCCTGGTACGAGCGAAACGAAGGGAATCCTCTCGAACGCCTCTTCCCGCGCGTCAAGACCCTCACGGCGTCCCTTCCCGAAGGGGCGCGCATCCGCTCGATCTGCACGACGGGCTACGGGGCGGAACTCGCCAAGGCGGCGCTCGGCGCCAACTGGGCCGAAGTCGAAACGCTCGCGCATCAGCGCGCGGCCGCGCACTTCGAACCCGACGTGAGCTACGTGATCGACATCGGCGGCCAGGACATGAAGTGCCTCGCCGTCAAGGACGGACTCATTTCCGGCGTGAGCCTGAACGAAGCCTGCAGCTCGGGCTGCGGATCCTTCCTGCAGACCTTCTCGGACCAGCTTGAACTCACGCTTCCCGAATTCGTGGCGGCGGCGCTTCGCTCGCACGCGCCCGTCGACCTCGGCACCCGCTGCACGGTCTTCATGAATTCCAAGGTGCGTCAGGCCCAGCGCGACGGCGCTTCGACCGACGACATCGCGGCGGGCCTTTGCCACTCGATCGTTCGCAACGCCCTCTACAAGGTCCTTCGCATCCGCAACGCCGAGGAACTCGGCAAGCACGTCGTCGTGCAGGGCGGAACCTTCCTGAACGACGGGGTGCTCCGCGCCTTTGAAACCCACATCGGACGCGAAGTGATCCGCCCCGACATCGCGGGGCACATGGGCGCCTACGGTGCGGCCCTCCTTGCCAAGGAGCGCACCACGGCCGAAACGCCCGTCCCGGAACTCGACGAAAAGACCTTCGATCTCACCGACGTGAAGCGCCGCGAATTCCTCTGCCGCGGCTGCAGCAATCACTGCCACCTGACGCTTCACCGCTTTGCGTCGGGCGAAAAGTTCGTGAGCGGCAACCGCTGCGAATTTGCGCTCAAGTCGCTCGGCCGCGCCGCGAAGGACGAAACGTCCTTCCACGACGAAAAGACGTCGCTCCTTTTCGACCGCCCCGTCTTGGAAGACGCGCCGCGCGGCACGATCGGAATTCCGCGCGTCCTCAACGTCTACGAACACTATCCCTTCTGGCACGCGTTCTTTACGAAGCTCGGATTCAAGGTCGTGCTCTCGCCCGCCTCGAACCGCACGATCGCGGCGAAGGGGACCGAAACGATTCCTTCGCAGACGCTTTGCTGGCCCGCGAAGCTCGCGCACGGCCACGTGACGTGGTTGGCCGAAGAAGGGGTCGAACGTATCTGGCTTCCTTCCGTCGCGCGCGAAGGGACGCCCTTCCCCGAGGGCGACGCCCGCTACGCCTGTCCGGTGGTCGGGGGCTATCCGGAAGTGCTTCGGTTGAACCTTCTCACGACCTTCCCGAAGATCTCGCTCAAGGCGCCCTTCATCGACCTCGAGCGCGAGGACTCGGTCCTCGCGGGCGTCTGCGAATCCTTCCCCGAACTCGGCCGCGACGAAGTGCGCGAAGCCTTCCGGGCGGGGCGCGAGGCGCTCGCGCGCTACCGCGACCAACTTCACGCGCTCGGCGAAGAACGCGCCGCGCTCGCGCGTGCCAAGGGCGTGCCCCTCATCGTGCTCGCGGGCCATCCGTATCACCTGGATCCCCTCGTCAACCACGGGATTCCGACCCTCATTTCTTCCATGGGGGCGGAGGTCGTGACCGAGGACGCGGTCGCGCACCTCGTTCTCAATCCGAAACCCCTTTCGGTCGTCAATCAGTGGACCTTCCACAGCCGCCTCTACCGCGCGGCCGAATACGCGCTCGAGCACCCCGACGTCGAAGTCGTGCAGTTGGTGAGCTTCGGCTGCGGTCTTGACGCCGTGACGAGCGAGCAGATGAAGCGTCTGCTCGAGCCCGAAGGGAAGCTCTACACGCTCCTCAAGATCGACGAAGGCGACGCCTTCGGCGCGGCCCGCATTCGTCTGCGCTCCCTCATGGCGGCCCTGGACGACCGCCGCCGCACGGAAAAGCACCGTGTCATCCCGATCGCGTCGATTCCGCACGGCCATGCCGCGGACGACGAAGAGGAAAAGCAACCCAAGCTCGAAAAGGGCTCGACCCTCTACGTTCCGCAGATGGCGCCGATTCACTTCCCGGTCCTCGCCTCGGCCCTCGGGTCCTTGGGCTACGACGTGCGGCTTCTCTCGGACGTGCGCCCGAACGCCCTGGAACTCGGTCTTCGCTACGTCAACAACGACGCCTGCTATCCGGCGATCGTCGTGATCGGTCAGTTCCTCGACGCGCTCGCCTCGGGCGAAATCGACGCCGAAAAGCCCGTCCTCGTCCTCGCGCAGACCTGCGGACCCTGCCGCGCGACGAACTATCCGAACCTGCTGCGCTGGGCCCTTCGCGATTTCGGGCGCCCCGAAATCCCCGTCTATTCGATTTCGGCGGGCTCGATCGATCCGGTGCATGCGCTTCCGATCGGCGTCAAGGGGCTTCACCGCATGACCCACGCGGTGCTCTACGGCGACATGCTGCAGCGCCTCACGCACTCCGTGCGCGCCCGTGAAGTGACGAAGGGCGACGCCGAAGAACTTCGAAGGAAGTGGACCGACATCGTCTCGCTTCGCGTCAAAAACGGCTCCTACTTCGGCTACACCGACACGCTCCGGCGCATGACGGCGGACTTCCTGCGCGTGCCGGTTCGCGCCGAGCGCATTCCGCGCGCGGGCGTCGTCGGGGAAATCCTGCTCAAATATCACCCCGACGCGAATCAGCGCATCGTCGACGAGATGATCGATCAGAGCGTGGAGCCCGTCGTCGGCGACCTCTCGAGCTTCTTCCTCTACTGTCTCTACGACGACGTCTACCGCGCCGAGCAGTACGGCGACTCCAAGGGGAAGGCCTGGGCGGCGAAGCTCATGATCGGCTGGATCGAGTCGCTTCGCAAGCGATCGGCCTCGGTCCTCGCGGGGACGCCCTTCCCGAAGCCCCACAGCCTCGCCTCGGGACTCGCCCACATCCGCGGGGTGGTCTCGGCCGGCCAGCAGGCGGGCGAAGGGTGGCTTCTCACGGCTGAAATGATGGAGAGCCTTGAAAACGGCATTCCCAACGTCGTCTGTCTGCAGCCCTTCGGGTGCCTGCCCAACCACATCACCGGCAAGGGCGTCATGCGCACCCTTCGCGAACGCTTCCCCGAGGCGAACCTCTGCGCCATCGACTTCGAAGCGGGCACGAGCCGCGCGAACGTCTCGAACCGCCTCAAGCTCTTCCTGCGTCAGGCGAAGGAGCGTTTCGAGAAGGAAGAGAGAAAAGGCCGATTTGCACAAAAATAAGGCATTTTCATCAACTTCCGTGACATTTCCATGACAAAGCCCCGAAAGTTCTGCACCGTTTCGGTGGACAACTTTCGGGGCCATTCTTTGTGGATAACTTGGCTTCTTCTGTGCCGCAGTGGAATTTTCGAAGGAATTGACGTTCCTGCGCCGAGGACGCGGACATTTGCGTTTTTTGAAGGGAAAAGGACTGACCGGCGCCCGTCAGACGTCGCTTCGGCGGCGAAGGAGTTCGAGCGCCGCATAGAGAACGAGGGCGACCGCGGCGAGGACCGCACAGAGGGCCGTCGCCGTGTCGAAGTCCCCGCGCCCGACGGCGTTGTAGATTTCGAGCGACAGCGTGTTGGTCTTGTCGGAGACGTTCCCGCCCAACATCATCGTGATTCCCACTTCCCCGCTCGCCCGGGCGGTCCCGAGCAAAAAGGCGGAGAGAACGGCGTTTCGCACCGTCGGAAGGGTCACGCGAAGGAAGGTCGTAAGGGGCGTCGCGCCGCAGACGCGCGCCGCGCATTCGAGATCCAGAAGGGTCTTCGATTCGAAGGCCTCCTTCACGGGCCGGATCACGAGCGGCAGGCCCGCAATGAAGGCGGCGAGCGTCACCGCCGTCTGCGAAAAGACGAGGCGCCAACCGAAGGCTTCGTGGATCACCGACCCGAGGGGACCGTTGATCCCGAGGAGAAGCAGGAGAAGGTAGCCCAGGGCCACGGGCGGGAAGATGAGCGGCAGCGTCGCGACGAAGAGGACCGCGCGCGAAAGACGAGTCTTCGAGCGCGCCGTGTAGAGCGCCAGGGGTACGCCGATCACCGCAAAGAGGACGAGACTCGAGAAGGCCGCCTGCAGCGTGAGCGTGATCGGAAAGAGCAGTCCCGTCATCGAGTCCACGGCGCCTCCTTCACGTAGCCGTGGCGCGTGAGCACGGCTTCGGTGTCGTCGTATTCGAGAATCCGTCCCTTTTCAACGTAGAGCGCCTTGGGGGCAAGGCGCAGGGCCTCTTCGCCCATGTGCGTGATGTAGAGAATGGGAAGCGCCGTGTTGCGCGCGACGGCGGCGACCCCTTCGACGAGCTCGTCCCGCAGTTCCGGGTCGAGCGACGCCGTGGGTTCGTCGAGAATCAGCATTTCCCGCGCGGCGCAGAGCGCCCGCGCCAGCGACACGCGCTGCGCTTCGCCGCCCGAGAGCGTCGCGGGACGACGGTCAAGAAGCTTTTCGAGGTGCAGAAGCGCCACGGCCTTCTCCCAGGGAACGAGCAGCGTTCTTCCTCCGAAGCGTTGCGGAAAGAGGATGTTCTCGCGCACGCTCATCGCGGGAAAGAGACGGTGGTTTTGAAAGACGAAGCCGATCCCGCGCGCCTCGGGCGGAAGGCGCACGCCCTTTTCGACGTCGTCGAGGACCTTGTCGCCGATCGCAAAGCGCCCGGCGTCGGGCGCGGTGAGGCCCGTCATGAGGTTGGCGAGCGTCGACTTCCCCGAGCCGCTTCGCCCGAGCACCGCCGTGAGGCCGCGCTCCGGGAGGCGTCCCGCCAGGTGAAAGGCGGGGCCTCCCTCAAAGCGCTTTTGAAAGTCGAACTCGATCACGGTTGGACGTCGGTCGGAGCCGACATGCGCATCTTCACGTCGTGCGGACGCCCGAAATAGGGCCAGGACGTGACGAGGAAGTCCGCGCCCGCCTTGGCGTAGTCGGCGGCGTTCCCCGCATTGACGCCGCCGGCGGCGGAGACGATGATCGCGGGATGCTTCGCTTTGGCCGCGGTGACAAGCGCCCCGACGTCCTCGGGCGACATCTTGTCGCACTGCAGAATGTCGGCGCCGAGATCCGCCGCGCGCACGCCCTCTTCCACGTCGCCCACTTCGACCGCGACCTTGCGTTCGGGGTCGAGTCGGCGAAGCGTTTGAAGGCGCTCTTCAAAGTCGGGCGAAAAGACGCGGTGCTGATCAAAGATCAGGATCGATTCCGAAAGGCCCGTGCGGTGCACGAGTCCCCCGCCCGCCTCGACGGCGAGAAGCGAGAGACGCTTCGTGCCGGGGAAGTGCTTGCGGGTCGTCACGACGCGGCAGTCGGGATTCACGGCCTGCGCCGCCTCGACCATCGCGCGCGTTCTCGTGGCGATCCCCGAGGCGTACTCCATGACGTTCTGCGCGGCCTTGTAGACCGCATGAATGCGGTCGGCGCGTCCCACGGCGCGAAGGAAGACGGTTTTGGCGGGAAGACGCGAGCCGTCCTCGGCCCGGCGGGTCACGCTGAGACCCGCCTTCAGAAAGAGCCGTTCAGCGAGTTCCGCCCCCGCAAGGACACCTTCTTCCTTAAAGAAGCACTCCACGGCCCCGCGGGCGCCTTCGAGTCCGAGAAGGCGCGACGTGAGGTCGCCGTAGGGAATGTCTTCGGAGAGAATCGCCTCGAGTTCGGCGTCGGGAAAGAAGTACATGACGCCTCCCGATCAACGGACGCCGGCCTTTTCGAGGACCTTCTTCCCCTTGGGCGAAGCGAGGCACCCGAGGAACTTCTGCACGTCCGCGTCCTTTTCGGCGCCTTCCACCACGGCCGCGACCATTTCAATGGGTTCGTAGCCTTCGTTGATGGCCATGACGCCGCCCAACTTCGCGCGGTTCTTCTGCGCGGCCTGCCAGTTGACGAAGCCCGCGTCGACCTCGCCCTGCAGCACGTAGGACATCACCTGCGGCACGCCCGCGACGCCGAGGAGCTTGGGCGTCACGGCCTTCTTCACCGCTTCGGGGCTCTTCGCCACCCATTCGGTGCCGGCGCGGCCGTAGACGGCGGCCTTGGGATCGGGGTGCGCAATGCGCTTGACGCCGTCCTTGGCGAGATCTTCGGGATTGGTGATCGTCACGCCCTTGCGCCAGACTAGCATGAGGGGCGAAACCCCGAGCGTCTGCATCGTCGAGAACTTGACCGGGGTCTTGAGCTTCAGGAGCGTCGTGCGGTCGGTGACGACGACGTTCACGCCGCTTCCCGACTTCACCTGCGCGAGCATCTGACCGATGTTGCCGCCGAAGCTCTTTTCAATAGGGGCGGCCGTTTCGTTCTTGCAGACTTCCACGAGCTTTTCGACCATCGGCACGTAGCCTCCGCCGGTCGTGACCGTTACGGCGGCCGAGGCGCCGAAGGAAAAGGCGATGAGCGAAAGGGCGGCGAGCGTACGCTTGGGCATGAGAATCTCTCCAAGAGAAAAAGAAGGGAATGATTCCAAGTATGCCCGCGTTATTCCAAAAAAGCAAAACGCCTGCAGAAAATCTCTAACGCCCCCTCATCATTGGCCGCGCAGGAAGGCGAGCACCTCTTCGGTCTGCCGCTCGAAGTGCGGATTGTAGGTGAGGCGCACGTAGACGTGACCGTCCCGATCCTCGCCCCAGGCGCCGTACCAGATCTCGGACTCGGGGATTTCGCAGTGAAAGCGGGGCCGCGGATCGTTTTCGGGGCGGCACCACTCGGCTCTCGCCCCGCGCCCGTAATGGGGATTGGCGGGCGAGAAGTTGACAGAGAGGTGCGAGAAGCTTCGGATGCGTTCCTTCTCCAGGTGCGAGGGAAGCGTAATCACCTTCATGAGCTTCGTTTCGGGCGTCTCGTCGCCGTACCAGATCGTGCGCGAGCGGGGATTCAGGAAGCTTTCGTCGGCGGCTTCGAGCATGCGCTCGGTATCGACGATCGAATCGAATTCGGAGAGCACCGTGAGGACGGGCTTGCGGTAGGGCTTCTCCAAGGCCTCTTCGGCATGGTCCATCGTGTCGCAGTAGGCGACGAGTCCCGTCATCGGGAGCGTGCGGTAACGAAAGGCGGTGGTGCCCCCGCCCGCTTCCTCAGGGGTGCGGAGCCACTCGAAAAAGAGGGACGCGAAAGGCACGAGCCCCACGAGGTTCGTGCGCACGTAGGGCGCGGGGGAAAAGAGAAGCAGTCCCTCGACCTCGGGGTCTTCGGCCCCGAGCGTGACGGCGATGTTGCCGCCCGTCGAAAAGCCCGCGAGCCACACACGGTAGCCCTCCTTCTTGAGGCGGTCCTTTTCGCGGCGCACCACGCCCTCCCAGGCTTCGCCCGTCGAGCGCGCGATCATGTCCTCGGGCTTCGTTCCGTGCCCGGGCAGAAGCACCGTGCGGACGAGCACCCCGTCTTCGGCCAGACGCCTGGCCGTGTCGAGAAAGGTCCAGGGCCCCTCGCCCAAGCCGTGCGCAAAGAGGACGGCGCGTCCGTCGGGGTGTTCGGGGCGCAATTCCCAGGGCGTGTTCCAGTCGATTTCGGCCTCGTGGTCGGGCGTCGCAAAGCGTCGGTCGCGCGCGACGAGCGCGCGGGTTTCCGCGACGTATTGGGCGAAACTCGCGGGCGCCTTCTCCTCGACGGCGACGGACGGCGTGCCGCAGCCCGCAAGCGTAAAGAGAATCGGGAGGGAGAAGGCAAGAAGGCGCGGTGTGCGTTGCGTCATGGGAAATATTGCTTGAGGGAAAAGGGATGAAAAACAGTATAGAAGCGCCGCCAGCGGCGGTGATTGGCCGATTCTCTCGATCTTCGGGGCGTTTCTTGCGCAAAGCTCCTCCTTCCGGCATCACTTCGTCACGAATTTTCCGTCCGGCCGGGTCCGCCGCCTCCCCGAAACCGCGCGGCTTTCACTATGATTTCGTTTGGTTTTGAACAAATGCAAAATAAGACTTCCATGCTTACTCTTCACGCAAACGTGAACGATCTTCCCGAAGCGCTCCGCCGCCTTTGGACGGCCCGCGACGCGGGCGGCGCCTGGCGTCTCGCGCTCGAACTCCCCGACGAAGAACAGACCGAGGCGACGCTTTCGCTTCTCGTCACCGCGGCGGTCGACGGCGACGCCTCCCAGACGGACTTTCGCCGCATCGCGGACGTGCTCGAACGGGTGCTGCCGGCCGAGCACACGCCGCGGCAGACCTTCTGGCTCGCCCTGGCGCTCGCCCGCTGCAACGCCTATCGCCGCGCCCTTTCGCTTTTCACCTCGCTCCCGTTGGAAGCCCTGGAGAAGGATGAAGTGATCGTCGCCGAGGAGGAGATGCTTCGCCTTCGCATGACGCTCTTTTCACCCGCCTGTTCGGACGAGGAGCTCCTCGCCCTGATCGAACCGCTCATGCGTCCCGAAGCGAAGCCCCGTCGGCTCGCCGTTTTGCGGCTCTTCTCCTCCCATCTGCGCACGACCGACGTCGCCCGCGCAGAAGAGGCCAAGGACGGCATCCGCCGCCTTCTCACCCTCACGGACGACCTCACGCCCGAAGAAAAAGCGGAAATGCTGCGGCTTCGCATCCTCATTCTCGGCCGCATCGACGACTATCTGCCGCCCGTGCTCGACGACTGCTTCCGACTCTTTGAAGAGCATCCCGAAAGCGACGAGACCGCTCTCACGGCCTTCGAGCTCGTGCGCTGTCTCCTTACGCCCGAAAGCGTCGAGAAGCCCCTGGGCTCGAAGGAAGCCTGGGCGCAGGTCGAGACGGGACTCTGCCCGCAGTGGGCCTCCGACGAGACGAAGCTCTTTTACCGCATCGCGGCCGACGTCCAAAAGGGCGCCATCGCGGCTGTCTACGACGCACTCGTCGCCGCCGAGAGCCGCTCGGGGTTCTTCCTCTTCCTTCGCGGCTGGTGCGCGACCTACCTCTTCATGGATTCCCGCGACGCCAAAGTGGGCGCCGACGCCTGGGCGTCCTTCGACTGGGAGCACAGGCCCGCGCTTCGTCCCTTCCACGCCCTCCTGAAGTTCTGGCTCGTCTGCCTCAACGGCATGTGGCCCGACGACGTCGAATTGCCGGAAGAGGCGAACCTCACGGTTCCGCCCCTGACGCCCTGCGAAGCGAAGATGTCGAAGGACGTCATGAAGTTCATGAACGAGCACGTGCAGCGGCACTTCCGCCGGCGTCTCGACACGCAGACGCACCGTCAGCTCACCGAATGGCTCAAAAAGACCGCGGACATCGCGCCCGAAGACCGGGAAAAGCACTGGAACGAAAGCGCCCTGCTTCTCGTCAGCTGTCCGGGTTCGCAGCACCTCCCCGTCTGGTGGGAGTGCGCCCTGCAGTTCCCGGCCCGGCTTCTCGCGCCCGCAAACACCGAGGGGTTGTGGCTCGCCTTCCGTTCGGCCCTGAGAAAGAGCCCGCGCCGCCGCACCTTCCGTCCGATGAAGACCTACGAGCCGTTGACGGAAGATCCGCGCGTGCACGTCTGGGGCGGCACCGCCGTCCTGCTTCCCCCGCTCTTTCGACCGCTCTGGATGCGCTTTCACGAGCCCGCGGGCGTGACGTCGGAGTGGGCCTGGGTGCCCGAATACGACGCTCCGATCGGCCTTCTTCGCAACTGGCCCGACAAGCGCCTTCGCATCACCACGGCGCTCGGCGCCGTCTCGAGAGACTTTTCGGAAGACAATTTCGAATTGAGCGTTTCGGTTGAGGACGCCCCGACCGAAACGCTCGACACGCGTCTGCAGACGGTGCTCTTCGAGACGCTCGCCGCCGTGCGCGCGGACACGAAGCTTCTCGACAGGCTCGGCTTCCGCGGAGTGATCCCGAACGACAGTATCGCCCTCGACACGAAGGACGCGATTCCCTCTCTCGCGGACGCGGGCTTTGCGAAGCTTCTCTTCATCGACGCCCGCGTGGCGGGGACCGCCGTCTTCCTGCCGCCCCTTCAGGGCGGCAACCTGACCCGCTACGAGCTCGTGCCGCTTCGCACGGGCGAAGCGAAGCTTCTCGATACGCTCGGGATCGAAGGCTTTCTGAAGCTCTTCCCCTTTGAAAAGCTCGGGCCCTTCTCGTTTGCGCGCGCCGACCTGGCGCTCACGACGAATCCGAGCGGCATGCGCGCTTCGTAACGCACAGGCCTTTTCGACGGCAACGGACCGATTCTCTCGCGGGAACGGTCCGTTTCGCTGTCAGCGGCATTTTTCGGCAAGGATTCGAAACGATCGAAAAAGCCGGGGGCGGCGCCCCGCATTAGCATGAAAAACAAATAAATCTTCTTCATTCATGAGGAATTCGCCATACAACGCCGCACACTCGCCGCCCTGATTCCCGGTGCCGCCCTGACGGCCGCCGGCGTTTCCGTTGCCAAGGAAAACAAAATGACCACCACCGATCTCTCCGTAACCGATCCCGACCTCATTGCGATCCGCGACCGCTATCTGAAGACAGACGTTCCCGCACACACGTCCGCCCTTTCCGAGCGCGAACGCTTCCTCGTGCAGGTGACGACCCTTACGACCTTGTCCGAACCGCTCTCCCTGAAGAGCGTCGTCAAGGAAGCCCTCGCCGCGGGCGTGTTGCCGCTTGAAATCCGCGAGGCCGTCTACCAGCCCTTCGCCTACATCGGCTTTGCGAAGGTCGAAACGGCCGTTCTCGCCATGAACGAAGCCTTCGTCGAAGCGGGCGTGAAGCTTCCGCTCGAATCGGCCACGACCGTGACCGACGCCGACCGTTTTGAAAAGGGGCTCACCCAGCAGAAGACGATCTTCGGGCCCGCCATCGACACGATGCACAAGAACGCCACCGACGACATCCGCTTCCTGCAGGTGGACGCGCTCACGGGCTGGTGCTTCGGCGACACCTATACGCGCAAGGGCCTTACGCTCGCCGAACGCGAACACCTCACCTTCGTCACCATCGCGACCCTCGGCGGGTGCGAACCGCAGCTGCGCGCCCACACGGGCGGCAACCGCGCGATGGGCGCCACGAAGCAGAAGTTGATCGACACGATCGCCGCCATGTCGGGCTACATCGGCTTCCCGCGCTCGCTCAACGCCCTCGCGATCGTGCAGGAAATCTACAAGGCTTAACTCTCTTTCAGACGGTTCTCTCATTAGAAACGGCCGGCCGCCCGCACGGGCGCCGGCCGCTTTTTATCCGCGAAAACCCGAAAATAAAATTCCCGCCCGCAAAAAAGATCCCGCACGGGAGAGAAGCGTGCGGGACCGGAAAAGAGGCGATGAGCGGGAATCAACGGCCGGCGTACTGTTCGTCCGTCACGGCTTCCTGCCAGACGACCACGACGCCCGGATCCTTTTCTTCGCAAATCGAGATGTGCGTCATGGGCGAGTTTTCGCTCGCGCCGTGCCAATGCTTGACGCCGGCGGGGCAGCGGACGATGTCGCCCGCGCGGATTTCAACGCGGGGCTTCCCCCATTCCTGGGTGTAGCCGACGCCGTCGGTGACGATCAGAACCTGTCCGACGGGGTGATAGTGCCAGAAGGAGCGGGCGCCGGGCTGGAAGGTGACCGAACCGCCCGAACTCTTCATGTCGCCGAAGGTTCCGTAGAGCCCCGTCACGGTGACCTTGCCCGTAAATGTGGCGGCGGGACCTTCGACGGTCTTCAGATCGGCCGCTCGCGTCACGACCTGTTCGGTAAGATTGTCGGCGGCCTGGGCACCGGCGGCAAAACCGAGGGCGGCCGCAACGATGCCGAGCATCGTCCATTTTGCATTGTGCGTCATACGAAACTCCTTCAAGAAAACGAAAGGACATTGATTTCCTTGACTTCCATTATCTCGAATACGCTCGGCGCCCCCTTTGCCGAAAATTTCAACTTTCTGCTTCATTCTCTCCGCACCTCGGAAGGCGCGGCACCCCCTCTTCCACATCTTTGGAATCGGCTGGCGATTCTCCCCGCCGCAAAGCGGATATCTGCATTCCGACGACCTTCCTCGTTGCGATTCGCAAAGCCCGCCTTATCAAGAAGAACAAAAAAGGGAGCCGAAGCTCCCTCTTTTTGTTTCAGTCGAGACGAAATCAGAACGTCGTCGTCTTGATGAGCATTTCCTCTTCGGAAACGCCGTTTTCGAGCGCCTGCTTGAACCACTTCGGACGGCGGCCGGAACCCGACCAGGTGCCTTCACCGTGAGGGTTGGCGTACTTCGCGGGCTTGACGTCGCCGCGACGCTTGCTCTGATGCTGACCCAAGTCGGCCAGAGTAATGCCGTATTCCTTCATCGCGACGAGAATTTCGTCGACGAGCTGGGCGCGAACGGATTTGGCTTCGTTCTGGAGACGTTCCATTTCTTCGTTGATTTCCTGCAGGCGGACGGCATTTTCAAAAGCCATGTAGTGATCCCCTTCTAAAAAAATGCATAACAGAGGGAACTTTTCCCCTCTTAAGAACTGTGTGAATTCTAGCAGATTTCGAACGAACCGATTCAAACAATTTTTTGACAAATATTTCCGTTCGGCCGTTTCGGAATCGCGCAATAAAAAACGAAGCGCTTCCGAGAGGAAACGCTTCGTTTCGGTTCATCGGAATTCGATCCCGAAGGATCGAATTTCCGATTGCCCCGCAATTACTTGGCGAGACGACGCCAGGTGTCGACCACCGTGTCCGGATTGAGCGAGATCGATTCGATGCCCTGCTCCATCAGCCAGGCGGCGAAGTCGGCGTGGTCGGACGGACCCTGACCGCAGATGCCGACGTACTTGCCCTTGGCGCGGCAGGCCTTGATGGCCATCGCGAGGAGCGCCTTGACGGCCGGATCGCGTTCGTCGAACGAGGCGGCGACGAGGCCGGAGTCGCGGTCGAGACCGAGGGCGAGCTGCGTCATGTCGTTCGAGCCGATCGAGAAGCCGTCGAAGTATTCGAGGAACTGGTCGGCAAGGACGGCGTTCGACGGGATTTCGCACATCATGTTGAGGCGCAGGCCGTTGACGCCGCGCTTCAGACCGTGGCTTTCCATGATTTCCGTGCAGCGGCGGGCTTCGTCAAGCGTACGCACGAACGGAATCATCAGTTCGACGTTGGTGAGGCCCATTTCGTCGCGAACGAACTTCATCGCGCGGCATTCCATGGCGAAGCATTCGGCGAACTGGTTGGAGATGTAACGCGAAGCGCCGCGGAAGCCGAGCATCGGGTTTTCTTCGTCCGGTTCATAGAGGGCGCCGCCGATCAACTTGCGGTACTCGTTGCTCTTGAAGTCGGACATGCGGACGATGACCTTCTTGGGCCAGAAGGCGGCCGCGATCGTGGCGACGCCTTCGGCGATCTTGCGCTCGAAGAAGTCCTTGGGCGAGGCGTAGCCGGCCGACAGACGTTCGACGGCGTCGCGCAGTTCGGAAGGAACGCGCGGATAGTCGAGGATCACCTTCGGGTGGATGCCGATGTTGTTGTTGATGATGAATTCGAGACGGGCCAGACCCACGCCCTTGTTCGGGATGGACTGGAATTCGAAGGCGAGCTGCGGGTTGCCGACGTTCATCATGATCTTCACGGGGATTTCCGGAAGAGCGCCGCGGCGGACTTCTTCGACGGCCACTTCGAGGAGGCCTTCGTAGATGTTGCCCGTGTCGCCTTCGGCGCAGGAGACCGTCACCTTGTCGCCTTCGACGAGACGTTCGGTGGCGTCGCCGCAACCGACGACGGCGGGAATGCCGAGTTCACGCGCGATGATGGCGGCGTGGCAGGTGCGGCCGCCGCGGTTCGTCACGATGGCCGAGGCCTTCTTCATCACCGGTTCCCAGTTCGGGTCGGTCATGTCCGTGACGAGGACGTCGCCCGCCTGGACGCGGTCCATTTCGGCGGCGGATTCGATGATGCGGACCGTACCCTGACCGATCTTCTGACCGATGGCGCGGCCCTGAACGAGGAGGCGGCCCTTGCTCTTCAACGAGTAACGGAGCTGCACGTCGGCGCCCTTCTGCTGGGACTTCACGGTTTCGGGACGGGCCTGCAGGATGTAGATCTTGCCGTCGATGCCGTCCTTGCCCCATTCGATGTCCATCGGACGACCGTAGTGCTTTTCAATGATGCGGGCGAACTTGGCAAGTTCGATCACGTCTTCGTCGGTGATCGAGAAGCTGCGGCGGTCTTCGGCGTCGACTTCGACTTCGCGGACCGAACGGCCCGAAGCGCCCGTCGGGTCGAATTCCATCTTGAGGAGCTTGCTGCCGAGCGTCTTGCGGATGATCGGATACTTGCCCGCTTCAAGCATGGGCTTGTGCACGTAGAATTCGTCGGGGTTGACGGCGCCCTGCACGACCATTTCGCCGAGGCCGTAGGAAGCCGTGATGAAGACCACCTGATCGAAGCCCGATTCGGTGTCGAGCGTGAACATCACGCCCGCGGCGCCCTTGTCGGAGCGGCACATGCGCTGGACACCGGCGGAAAGGGCGACTTCGGCGTGCGTGAAGCCCTTGTGGACGCGGTAGGAAATGGCACGGTCGTTGTAGAGCGACGCGAAGACTTCCTTCATGCGGGCGAGCACCTGATCGATGCCGACCACGTTGAGGAAGGTTTCCTGCTGACCGGCGAACGAGGCGTCGGGCAGGTCTTCCGCGGTGGCCGAAGAGCGAACGGCCACGGAGATTTCTTCCTGGCCGTCCTTGAGCCATTCGTAGAACTCGCGGATTTCGCGTTCGAGCTCGGCGGGGAACGGAGCGGCTTCGATCCAGCCGCGAATTTCGGCGCCGGCTTCGGCCAGGGCCTTCACGTCGTCGACGTCGAGCGTTTCCAGACGGGCGTGGATTCGTTCTTCAAGTCCGCTTTCCTTCAGGAAGATGCGGAACGCTTCGGCAGTCGTGGCAAAACCGTCGGGAACGCGAATGCCGGCTTCGGTGAGCTGGCTCAGAAGTTCGCCAAGCGATGCATTCTTACCGCCAACGCGGTCCACATCGGTCATGCGAAGTTGACTAAAGGGAAAAACGTAACGACCCTGTACCATTTGTGTCCTCTTTGCCCGCACCACTCGGCTGACGGCAATACGGGCGTAGATTAAAAATACGATGAAAGCGCAGGAGGCACCCAGTCCCCCGTTGCGCTTTCAGTTTCCGAGCGGATTGTATCACAGCGCTTTCGCCCTGCCCAAGGCACATAAGCGCCTCAAAGGGTGAGAAAACGCAAGAAAGTCGACATTTTTTCGTCTCGGGCGCCGCAAACGTCCGCAAAAACGCGTAAAAATCCGCCGTGTGACGAACCTGCAACAAATTTGACGACGCAAAACGTCGCTTCTACTCGTTTTCCCTTAATCCGTTCCGTGGAGACAGCGGATTTCGGCGTCGTTTGCCCCTAGCGGCTGGGCCGCCCGCCCTACAATGAAACGGTTCCGTTTTTCCTCTCCGCGCCGAGGTTCCGCATGGTTACGCAGCAGGTCGAACAACTCGCCCGTCAATCCTATTTCGATGCGCTCGCCGAGCTCTTCGTCGCGCCCGATCACGCCGACACCTACGATCGTCTGCAAGACGCCCTGCACGCCGTCGCGGGTCTCGCCGCCGAGGTGGGGGTCGACTGCCGCGAGCTCGAAGCCGCGCTCGAAGAACCCCTTCCCCCGCCCGAAGAGGCCGCGGCCGAATTCGGCGCCCTCTTCGCCACGGGCGAAATTCCGCTTCCCCTTTACGAATCCGCCTGGACCGAGGACGCCTCCGCTCCGGAAGTCTGCCGCGCCGCCTACGAAAAGGCGGGGCTCGGCCTCACCGGGGACTTCGGGATGCCCTACGACCACATCACGCTCGAATTCGCCTTCCTTTCCGTCCTCGTTCTGAAGGGCGCGGAAAGCGAAGCCGAAGCCTTCTTCGCGGCGCACCCCGCAAAGTGGCTCCCCGCGCTCTCGCGGGCGCTCGTCAACCACCCCGACGCGAAGTTCTTCCGCACGGTGGGCCTCGCGCTCGCCGCCATCACGTCGATCGAACACTGGCGGCGCGAAGACCGCAAGTGACGAAAAAGGCGGCCGGAAAACCGAGCCGCCCACGGGGAATCGTCAGGGGCTCTTTCCTTCGTCGGGAAAGAGCCCTTTCGTTTCTCAGCCGAAGTACGTGAGCACCGCGAGGATCACGAAGACCGCCGCCGCAATGCGGCGCATCCAATCCATCGAAATCTTCTCGGCGATCTTCTCGCCGAGGTAGACGGCGGGCACGTTCGCGATCATCATCCCGAGCGTCGTCCCGGCAATCACCCAGAAGGCTTCGGTCGCGTAGCGCGCCGACATGGCGATCGTGGCGATCTGGGTCTTGTCCCCCATTTCCGCTAGGAAGAAGAGCACGAAGGTCGTCCCGAAGACGCCGAAGCGCTGCGCCTTCTTCTTGAAGTCGTCGTCCACCATCTTGTCGGGAATCAGAATCCACACGGCCATCGCGAGGAAGGAGACGATGAGGACCCAGCGCAGCACCTCATAGGAAATGAGCGAAGAGAGCGACGCCCCCAGAGCGCCCGCGAGCGCGTGGTTGAAGATGGTCGCAAGGAGAATGCCCCAGATGATGGGCTTCGGAGCGCGGTAGCGCGCGGCGAGAAAGATCGAAAGGAGCTGCGTCTTGTCGCCGATTTCGGCCGCGGCGACGACGACGGTGGAAAGGCCCAGGGTCTCTAACATTTTTTATGGGATGGAGAGCGTCGAGCGGCGATGGGGTCAAAACCGTAACGGCGTACGCACTCCGGCCGCTCTTTCGCTCTTCGAAAGATCGGAGACGTCCGCCGCAGGTCTTGCCGATGGAGGATTTCCATTGTCCGCGCCATGGAGACGAGGGGTCATTGTCTTCAAGCATGTTGACGCGGACGCCGCCGAGGGGTCGGCGGAAGGCTACTCCCCTGAGGAAGGAAAACGGATTGTAGCGGACTTTTCGGGACGCGGGCGTCGAAGCGCCCTCTTTTTTCGCTTTCCCGAAAGAGGTTTCGCAAATCCGTCCGCCCAAAACGGAAAACCTCCCGCTTCGGGGAGGTCTTCCCGGCCGGTGACGAATGCGTCCCGGACTTATTCGACGTCAATCGGGTCGCCGATCAGATAGAAGCGGCCGCCCGCGACGTAGTGGAGCGTGCGGAGTTCCTCGGGGGCCGTCTCGAACTTCCAGTGACCGTCCTCGAAGACGCGGGGATCGGCCCAGGCGGCGACGGCTTCGCCCACGAAGAGGTCGTAGGCCTTTTCGATGTGGGCTTCCGGAATCACCTTGTAGATGACGTAGGCGGCGCAGCCTTCGACAAACGGAATGTCCCAGCCGTCCATCCTAAACAACCCCTGAATAAATTCAGAGGGTTTCTGAGGTCGGCGGCCTCTCCTGCCCGTCATCCGCGTCAGACGACGCTTCCTCCGGACAGGCGTCGGATACAATCGCACCGCTCGCAAGCGAACGGGGACCCACGCCTCTCAGAAACGAATGCGGATGCAACCGCTCCACGGAGACGGATTTGAGCCCCCTCCGCAGGAATCGCCGTTGCTCACGCTCCGACGTCCTGTTCGCAGTTTTGAGTTCCACTACGACACTGGCATCCAACCAATACTGTTTCGAAGTCTGAAGCGCCCTCGCGAGCGCCTCCGAGTCGTAGCTGTTCGTCGTCACATCTGCATGAAGCAAGTTCAATGCAGCCATGACGTCACGATCCACAAAGAAAGACGTGTCGCCGAGACGGCAACGTCTTTCCCAAAGTTCGTGCTTCATAAAAGTGCCGCTCATCGGATCGTGCTGAGAGGGTTTGAGCTTTCTCGGATTCACCAAAATCACCTTCGATCCAGCGCTTTCAGCCGTTCTTCGAAGTCGTTCAATGAATTCTGAGGGGGCACCGCTCAGCACGGATTTCCCGTAGCGGCCTTTTTGGAGTGCCTTCCAGTTGTTTTCCTCCACCTTGATGGTCCCGGCCGATCCGACAAGAATGCGGATGACCCGGCCATGAATGTTCCTTCGCGTCTCCACGCTACGGCGCCTCATGTCCGCGAGCTTCGCCTTCAGAGCGAGGTAGTGCTTCGAGCAAACCCACTTGTGGGAGCCCTTCTTGACGGTGCCGTTCTCGTTGTAGTTCTCAGGATTGGTCGCACGACGAGAGCGGTCCATCGCCTTTTGAAGACGACGAACCTCTTTGGCATCCTCCTCAGGAGCCGAGATGTCGATCTTGGCGACCGCACCGTTCGAATGAACGCAAGTCATGGTCCGAAGACTCGGATCAATCCCAATGCATTCCTCTTTCGGAGCGGGAATGGTTCGGGTAGGAGGGACGCCGTCCAATACGAGGTGGACGTATAACACCTCCTTCCCGCGAATCTGTTTCCGAACAAGAGCGCAATACCGAACCCGCCGAGGTTTGGAGGGATCCTTGGGATCGGCCAAAGCCTCCTGTACATAACGATCCTTCGGGTCAATGACCGCCTTGTAGAGTTTCTTTCCGTATCGAACGGACCGTTCCTCATGCTTCCAAACCACCCCGGTGGCGTTGTTTTTCCCTCGAAGCGAATGTAATCCCCGGTTTCGTCCGCGAAAACGGGGGCGACCTTTCTTATGGAAGAGCCAATCGGTGTAGGAACGATACAGATCATCGGCTATGATCTGGCCCAAATTACTGTTGAGTTGCTTCTTCCGTCCGCTTTTTTCGGCGTGCTCTTTGAGAATCTTTTCGAAATCATTGGCCGAGGACAGCCCGTATTCCTTGCGGATCTCCTGAAACTTCTTGTTTCTTTCGGGTCCTTTGGGGAGCTCGCAGATCTCCTTCCACTTCGCCGACTGCTTCATTGCCCGGTCCTTTTTGAGGACGGTGTTGAGAGTCGCGTTGCGCAGGTTCCGAGCGTACTCAAAGTCGCGGGCGAACAGACACCGCCCCGCCGAATCAACGCGGAGCGGAAGTTTCAAAACAAAGCAGGGGACGGTCTCATTCTCTTCCATGGCAAGGGATTATAACCGTCGTCTGTCGATCACTTCAAGCCGCATTCCTCCCTCGAATGAATTCGAGGGCTTCCTGCGGAAAAAACTGTGAAGAACTTCGCTCCGCTCTTTTCGAGCTTGTCGGGTTCGTCGTTCTTGCTTACAGAGCCGAGGTAGAGCGTTTCGCGGGCGATCGCCTTCGTAGGCAACGCGAGCGCAAAGTAGCCGCTCTTTTCCACGAGGGGGCGCGTGTAGTGCGTGCTGTCGATGCAGGCCTTGACGCGCGAGGGTTCGATGTTGAGCGGGCACACCCAGGTGGCCGGCATCACGTCGGTCTTCCCTTTGTGAGCGGCCGAGACGAGGGCCGTCGCGCCGACGTTGAAGATGCGATAGGCCTTCTCGAGGGCCACGGGCTTCAATTCCACGATGATCTGTTGAATCCTTCTTCGTTTTCGTCGGGAGGAGAAGGTCCTCCCGACCGGGCAGAAAGATTGTAGCCGTTGACGTTCTCCGGTTTGTGTCCCAAAATCGCCCGGCATTGCCCGATTCTTCCGTTTGTTACGAGCGTGGCCTTCTTTTCTCTACGCCCGAGCCCCGCGACTCGAGTACAATGCTCTATTCCTTCCCGCGTAGATTTGACTCATCATGACCGAACCCGTTGAAGAAAAAACCGAATTTCCGATCCGCCAGGTCTTCATCGTCAGCGACGGCACGGCCATCACCGCCGAAACGCTTGCGCACGCCATCACGACGCAGTTCCCCGACCTCGAATACCAGCAGACGCGCATGCCGTTTGTGAACACCGTCGAGAAGGCTCAGGCGGCGGCCGAGACCATCAACCGCATCGGCGTCGAATCGGGGACCCGCCCGATCATCTTCACGACCTTCGTCGAACCCGACATCATGCGCACGTTCAACGAACACGTGCAGGGGCACATCATCGACCTCTTCCGCAAGTTCGTGGGACCGCTCGAAACCGAGCTCGGCATGAAGTGCGCCCACTCGGTCGGTCAGAGCCACCGCATCCGCGACGACGAACGCTACAACAAGCGCATCGCCGCCATCGACTACACCCTGCAGCACGACGACGGTCAGACGAACCGCGGCCTCGACGAGGCGGACGTGATCCTCGTGGGCGTTTCGCGCTCGGGCAAGACCCCGACCTCGCTTTTCCTCGCCATGCAGTACGGCATCAAGGTCGCGAACTATCCGCTCATTCCGGAAGACTTCGAACGCGGCTCGTTGCCCGACGCGCTCCTGCCGCTTCGCCACAAGCTCTTCGGCCTTTCGATCCGTCCGGAGCGCCTGAGCGAAATCCGCAACGAACGCCGTCCAGGGAGCCGCTACGCCTCGATCGAAAACTGCCGAGAAGAAATCTTCGACGCGGAAAACCTCATGCGCCGCGAAGGGATCCGCTGGCTCAACTCGACGACGAAGTCGATCGAGGAAATCTCCGCGACGATCATGAGCGACCTCGGTCTTGACAAGCGCAAGGCCTGATCGGCGCTCAACACACTGCAAACGGGGCGCCCTCCTCACGGATCGGCGCCCTTTTTTCCACCTTCTCCCCTTTAGCGAGTCATGCAGACGACGGAATGGAACTTTTGGGCGAACCTCTTCATGCTCGCCCAGTTCGTGATGGTCCTCATCGTGGGGATGCGCGTGATGCTCACGCGCCATCCGCCGGGATCGTCGTTTGCGTGGCTTCTCATCACCGCGTCGCTTCCGATCGCCGGGTTTCTGCTCTATCTCTTCATCGGCGAGCGTCCGCTCGCGCGCTTTCGGCTGCTGCGCGTAAAGCGACTGCTCGAGCACTACTACCCCTGGGCCAAGGACCGTCTGCTCCCCTACGGGCCGCTCCCGCTGCCGCTTAACGAATACGAACCGCTCCTCAGGCTCTCGACGAACCTCGCGCGCCTGCCGCTCACGGTCGGCAACCGCGTGACGCTTCTTCCCACCTCGCAGGAAGCCTTCGAGCGGATTCTCGAGGACATCCGCAAGGCCGAGCGCCAGATCGAGCTCGCCTACTACATCTGGGAGTCGGGCGCGATCGTCGACGACATCGAAGAGGCGCTCGCCGACGCCGCCCGCCGGGGCGTGTACGTTCGGATTCTCTGCGACGACTTCGGGTCCTCCTCCTTTTTGCGCAGTCCCCGACGCGAAGCGCTCGAGCGCGCGGGGGTGAGAATCTGGCGCGTCCTTCCGATCCGCTTCGGCAACTTCCGGATGAGCGACCGCATCGATCTGCGCTACCACAGAAAGCTCGTCATCATCGACGAGTCGGTCGCCTATACGGGAAGCCTCAACATGATCGCCCCGAAGTCCGCCGCCTCGGGCGCGGCGCCGCAGGACCGCTGGATCGACGCGATGATCCGCATCGAGGGTCCCGGGACCGTCGTTCTTTCGGCCCTCTGGGAAGGAGACTGCGGGCTACTTTCGAACTGCGACGAAAACCGCGACGTCAACGCCTACATGGAGCTCTTCACGAACGGGCGCCACGAGCAACCCGGAGACGTTCCGCTGGTCTGCGTGCATTCGGGTCCCTACGGCAATGAAGACGCGAGCGTGCATCTGATTCTTCGCGTGATTTCGAGCGCCCGGCGCTCGCTCACCATCGTCACGCCCTACTTCGTTCCGACCGAAACGATCGTCTCGGCGCTCCTCAACGCCGCGAGCACGAACGTGCGCGTGCGCATCATCGTTCCGCGCTTGTGCGACAGCCGGATCGTCACCTGGGGCGGACGGCGCTTCTTCGAGGAACTCCTCGACGCGGGGATTGAAATCTACTTCTACGAGGACGGGATGCTGCACACGAAGGCGATCACGGTCGACGACGAGGTGTCCGTCTTCGGGACCGTCAACATCGACACGAGGAGTCTGCACCTCAATTTCGAGCACTCGATGCTGATCGTCAACCGGGCCTTCACGGCGGAATTGAACGGCCTCTTTGCCGGATACTTTGCGGGCTCCTTCCGGCTCGATCCCGCCATCTGGAAAAAACGCGGGCTCCTGGCCCGCCTGCGCGAGGGGTTCAGCTATCTCGCCTCGCCCCTCTTCTGAGCTTTGAGCCCGTCACTCGCCGCAGCAGCCCTGGAACTGCGCGGCCTTCAACTGCTCGATGAGCCGCTCCACGGCGCCGTCCTTCGGAGGATCCATCCCGCAGGTGGGTTCCTCCCCGCGCTTCGCCATGTAGACGGCCCCCCAGGCGTACATCGCCTCGAGAATGGGGCGAAGCGACTGTCCCGTGGACGTGAGCGAATATTCGACGCGCGGCGGCACTTCCGCGTAGATCGTGCGCTTCACAAGGCCGCTCGTTTCGAGTTCGCGAAGCTGCATCGTGAGCATCTTCGCCGTGACGCCCGGCATGGCGCGGCTCAGTTCCGAAAAGCGAAGCGTCCGGCCGCAGAGGTGCCAGATCACGAGACTCTTCCATTTGCCCCCGACGAGCCCGAGCGTTACTTCCACCGGACACTTGGTCGCCGCATCGGCTTCTCTCTTCAACGTTCTTTGCATGGGTCCCCCGTCGCAACCCGATTCCATTCCTTTCCAACAAGACGTTTCAAAAGGGGACGAAAGTTCGGGAAAAGACCCCGATACAGCGCTTTCCTTTTTGAAACTTATTTCCGTAAAAGGCGGTAGTTGCGAAAACGAAATCAATGTCTATAATGCCCAAGTATAGACAATTCGGACCGTTGGGGGTAGATGGAATCCCCTCCCTTGGTCCCGACGGACACGGCTTCTCTCGGAGCCGTTCCACAGGAATCCACATGGAAAAGATCACACTCAACGTCACGGGCATGACCTGCGCAGCCTGCGTGGGACGCGTAGAACGGGCCGCCCACAAGGTTCCCGGCTGCGAAGGCGCCGTCGTCAACCTCCTGACCGAAGAACTCAAGGTCGAAGTCCCCGACGGCAAGGCGGGGGAAGCCGCCGACGGCCTCGTCAAGGCGATCGCCGAGGCGGGCTACGGCGCGCGCGTCAAAAGCGCTCCGGGGCGCTCGGCTTCGGGGAAGGCCCCCGAAGCGAACGTGCGCCCGAAGGCGCTCGCGCTCGAAGCCTACGCGAACTACCGCAACCGCTTCCTGCGCTCGCTCGTCTTTGCGGTGCCGCTTCTGATCCTCAGCATGGGTCCGATGATGGGGCTCAGCCTTCCCTTCGGGCTCGGCACCGACGAGGCGGCGCTCGTCACGGCGCTTTTGCAGCTCCTTCTCACGCTCCCCGTCGTCTTTCTTCACACCGAGACCTTCAAGAAGGGCTTCGTCACCCTTTTCCACCGCAACCCCGGCATGGAGACCCTCCTTGCGACGGGCAGCGGCGCGGCGCTCGTCTACAGCCTCGCCATGCTCTTTTCGATGGCGAACGATCCTTCGCAGGCGGCCCACGGTCTCCATCACCTCTACTTTGAGTCGGCGGCCGTGATCCTCACGCTCGCTTCCCTCGGTAAGACCCTTGAGAGCCGCGCGAAGGCGGGCACGACCTCGGCCGTCGAGGCGCTCCTTGACCTCACGCCCCCGCGCGCCATGCGCCGCGAAGGCGGCATCGAAGTCGAAGTCCCCGTCGACGCCCTGCGCGTGGGTGACGACGTCGTGATCCGCACGGGCGAGCGCATTCCCGCCGACGGCATCGTCGTCCTCGGCTCGGGAAGCGTCGACGAATCCGGCATGACGGGCGAATCGCTCCCCGTCGACAAGACGAAAAACGACCGCGTCAACGCCGGGACGCTTCTCGTTTCGGGCCACATCACCTTCAGCGTGACGCACACCGGCGCCGACACGGCGCTCGGTCAAATCATCTCGCTCGTCGAGGACGCCGTCGCGACGAAGGCCCCGATCGCCCGCAAGGCCGACACGATCGCGCTCTGGTTCGTGCCGATCGTCCTCGGGATCGCGCTCGTCACCTTCATCTTCTGGTACGCCTCGGGCTCTCCCCTCGAAGACGCTCTCACCTACGCGATTTCGGTCCTCGTCATCTCCTGCCCCTGCGCGCTCGGGCTTGCCACCCCGACCGCCGTCATGGCGGGTACGGGCCGGGGCGCTTCGCTCGGGATTCTCTGGAAGAACGCGGAATCCCTCGAAAACCTCGGACGCGCGAAGACCCTCTTTTTGGATAAGACCGGCACCATCACCGAAGGCCGTCCGCAGGTGGCGCGCTGGATTCTCTCGGACCGTTCGGACACGCCGACCGTTCTCTCGGCCCTCGCCGCCGTCGAATCGAAGTCCGAACACCCGCTCGCGCGCGCCGTCACGGAAAGCCTCGCCGACCTCGGGCACTGGGACGAATCGAGTCCGGTCGAAGCCGACGAATTCGAACAGGTAGCGGGCGTGGGCCTCACGGGGCGCCTCGGCGACCTGCGCCTTCGCGTCGGCAACCGCCGCACGCTCGCCGAAAGCGGCGTGGAACTTCCCGATTCTTGGCAGGAAGCCTGGAACAAGATGGAAAAGGAAGGCCTCACGGTTCTCGTGACGCTCGTGGCCCGCGGCCTGCATTGGGAGCCCGCGGCCCTTGCGGGGCTCTCCGACCGAGTCCGCGACGATTCGCGTGAAGCGCTCGCGGCGCTGCGCAAGGAAGGCGTGCGCGTCACGATGCTCACGGGCGACGGCCGAGCCGCCGCCGAAGCCGTTGGCCGGGCCGCCGGGTTCGAGAAGGACGACATCCGCGCCGAACTTCTTCCCGCCGACAAGGCGCGCTTCGTGCGCGAAGCGACGGCCGCCTCCCCGCACCCCGTCCTCATGGCCGGGGACGGCATCAACGACGCCCCCGCACTGGCGAGCGCCACGGTCGGGATCGCGATCGGCTCGGGCACCGAAGCCGCGCTCTCTTCGGCCGACGTGGTCTTGTCGAAGAGCCGCCTCTCGCAGATCGCGGACGCGCTCTTTCTCTCGCGCGCGGTCCTTCGCAACATCTATGAAAACCTTTTCTGGGCGCTCGGCTACAACACCGTGATGATTCCGATCGCGGCGGGGCTCTTTGCGTCCCAGGGCCTTCGCATGAGCCCGATGCTCGCGGCCCTTGCGATGAGCCTCTCGTCCGTGAGCGTCGTCACGAACGCCCTGCGTCTCACCCGCTGGCGCCCGCCCGTCAACTTCACGGAAAGCGCGTCGGACGAAAACCGCGGCTCGGCCGAAGTCCGCACGCTCTCTCTTCCCGTTTCTTCTCAAACCACCACTTCGGAGGATTCCGTCATGGAAAAAATCGTTCACATTGAAGGCATGTCCTGCCAGCACTGCGTGCGCGCCGTCGACAAGGTTCTGCGCGCCGTTCCCGGCGTCGCCGACGTCCGCGTGAGCCTTGAAGAAAAGCGCGCCGTCGTCGTGTCGCCGCTTCCCGTCGACGACGAAGCGATCCGCAAGGCCATCACCGAAGAAGGCTTTACGGTCACCGGCATCGAATAAGTTTTCGCAGTGCGAACAACTCATTCGGCATTGAGCGCGAAAGGAGCCGCTTTTTTCGAGAGATCCTCTTTCGGAAGGAGCGACTCTTTCGCTTTGTCAGGCTATACTGTTTCTCCTCTTTGAGACCTTGCCTACAACACAAAAAGGAAACGGCATGACAAACCCTTCCGAAGAAAAGACGACGACCGCGCCGCAGAGACCGCAGCGCGTAGACCGCATGGCCCGCCTCGAAACCATTCCGAGGCTCAATGAAGAGAAACGCACGCTTGAAGCGATGGTGGCGAGCTTCTGTCACGCGCATCACGGCACGAAAAAGGGCGAACTCTGCGACAACTGCCGCGACTTTCTCGCCTACGCCCTGAAGCGTCTTGCCTGCTGTCCGTACGGCGGCGACAAACCCGCCTGCGCGCGCTGCAAGATTCACTGCTACCGCCCGGCCGAAAAGGCCCGCGCCCGCGACATCATGCGCTGGGCGGGTCCGCGCCTCATCTTCTCGCACCCCGTGCTCACCATCAAGCACATGTGGTATCAGTTCACGAAGGAAGCGCCCGAAAAGCCCCGCAACCGTTCGCAAAAATAACATGGGACGAACGAATCGTCCCCGAAAACCCTTTCACAACAACCATGCTTTGGCTCATTTTCCCCGCGCTCGCGCACGTTTTGTTCGCGGCGCACCTGCTCTTTCACGGCGCCGCCCTGTGGGTCGTGGCGCTCCCGATCGTTGCGCTCGTCCTCGCCTTCGTGCCGGTGCGCTACATGAACCGTCTGCAGCAGATCTGCCTGCTCTGCTACGCCTGCGAATGGGCGTATTCGACCTACGAACTCGTCGCTCGCCGCATCCTTGAAGGCCGCAGCTACCACCCGGCGCTTGAAATCATGGCGGGCGTGGCGCTCTTCACGCTCTTGACGGCTCTCGTCTTCTACCGTCCGAAGCTCCTTGCCTACTACCGCTGTCCCAAGCGGTGCTGATTCGCGACGGCATCGAAAACGAAGGGCCCGGGAAGAATCCCGAGCCCTTTCGCTTATGCGGCGTCGAAACTCATTCGAGCCAGGTCTTCGCGAGCTTCGCGTGTTCGCCGCGAAGTTCCGTGATGTCCCACAGGTACTTCATGACGCGCAGATACTCGGCGTCGTCCGCGGGCATCCAGAAGCCCATCACGCTCTTGGGCGTAAGGGGATTCTCAATGAAGGCGGCGTGGAGTTTCCCTGCGTACTTCTTCGCGTAGAGCTTCGCCTCCATGGTTTCCGTGATCATGACGTCGCCCTTGCCTTCGGCGATGAGGCCCGGGATTTCGGCGTTGTTCGGATGGGTCGAGACCTGGGCCTTCGTCAGGTGTTCGAGCACGTACTTTTCGTTCGTGCCGCCCGGATTCTTGATGACGCGCACGTCGGGCTGATTGAGGCTCTCGGGCGTCGTGAAGCGGTCCTTCTTGGCGGCCGGAACGAGCGCGGCCTTGCCGAAGGGCGCGTAGCCCGGAAGGAAGTCGCCCACCTTGAGGCGCGCCACCGTCTGCGTGATGCCGCCCACGGCCACGTCGAACTTGTCGCCCTGCAGATCCTTCGTGAGGTTCGACCAGGAGGTCGGAACGATTTCCACCTTCCAGCCCGCCGCCGCGGCAAGCGCCTTGACGAGGTCGATGTCGTAGCCCGCGTAGCCGTTCGCTTCCTTCATCGCAAACGGTCGGTAGTCGCCCGGGGTGCCGACGCGCAGAACCTTCGTTTCCTCGATGCGGTCGAGACGTTCGCCCGCCTGCGCGGGGAGAGCCGCAACGAGAGATCCAAGCGCGGCGGCCATCAGCGTGATTTTCGTGAGTTTCGTCATTTTCCCATTCCTTACTTGAGCCACTTGTCATAGAGGGCGGCATGCTCGCCGCGGAGTTCCGTGATGTCCCAGAGGTACTGCATCACGCGCAGATATTCGGGATCGTCCGCCTGCACGAAGAAGGCCTTTTGAGCCTTGGGCGTGAGCGTGTCCTCGGCAAAGAGGACGGCGAGCTTGCCCGGATGCGCCTTGGCGTAGAGCTTCGCCTCCATCGTGTCCGTGATCATCACGTCGCCCTTGCCTTCGGCGATGAGGCCGGGGATTTCGGCGTTTTTCTGATGGGTCGTCACCTGCGCCTTGGTTAGGTGCTGATTGACGTAAAGCTCGTTCGTGCCGCCCGGGTTCTTGATGACGCGCACGTCGGGCCGGTTGAGACTTTCGTGCGTCGTGAAGCGGTCCGCCTTCGAGGCGTTCACGAGCGCCACCTTTCCGAAGGTGACGTAGCCCGGCAAAAAGGCGCCGAGCTTGAGCCGCGCCACCGTGGGCGTGATCCCGCCCATCGCGACGTCGAATTTGTCGGCCTTGAAGTCGGCCGAAAGCTTGGGCCAGGTCGTGTCGACGTACTCGACCTTCCAGCCCGCGGCCCGGGCCATGGCTTCGAGGAGCTCCACGTCGTGCCCGACGTAGCGCCCGTTTTCCTTCATGGCGAAGGGTCTGTAATCACCCGGCGTTCCGACGCGCAGGGTTTTGGTTTCCTCAATGCGATCAAGTCGTTCGCCCGCCGTCACGCCGACGCAGAGTGCCGCGCCGAGCGTGATGGCGGCAAGAGCTGTGCGAATCCGCATGGTTCTCTCCGCAAAAAGATTTGATCCGATCCTCAAAATCGATTTTCTTTCGGCGGCCTTCCCTGCACAAGGGGGAGAGGGAACGATTTGCAGGTTCTTTTGCGGGAGGCAAAAGGCCTCGGGCGAATGCCTTGGGAGAGACACCCTAGAGGTTTTCGAGGGGAAAGGGAAATTCCCGAGATTACGACCAAGGAAAAACCTCCCGAACCGTTGGCGGCGCGGGAGGTTTGAGGGCGGAATCAGGCGGAAATCACTTCTTCTTTGCCTTTTCCTTCTCCTTACCCTTCTTGTCGTCGTAGTAGTCGCCGTTCGGGCTCGAGTAGGTGCCGTATTCGCAAACCGTGCTCGCGCGCGCGACGATCAGAGGATCGATTTCGCCCACGGCCTTGAGGTCGCGGTCTTCGTATTCGACGGTGTGCAAAAGGACGCGGATCGCGTTCAGACGGGCGCGAAGCTTGTCGTCGCTCTTGATGATGATCCACGGCGCGTCCGCCGTGTCGGTGCGGTTGAACATCTGCTGCGAAGCGCGGGTGTAGTCGTCCCAGCGGTCGATCGAGGCGCGGTCGATGGGCGAGAGCTTCCAGTGCTTCAACGGATGGACTTCGCGTTCGCGGAAGCGCTTCAGCTGTTCTTCGCGGGAGACCGCGAACCAGAACTTGATGAGCGTGATGCCGCTTCGGATGAGGCTGCGTTCAAAGTCGGGGACTTCGCGCATGAAGTTTTCGTACTCTTCCTTCGTGCAGAAGCCCATCACGGGTTCGACCCCGGCGCGGTTGTACCAGGAGCGGTCGAAGAAGACGATTTCGCCCTTCGTGGGAAGGTGCGCCACATAGCGCTGGAAGTACCACTGTCCGGCCTCGACGTCCGAGGGCTTCGGCAGAGCCACCACGCGCGCGCCGCGAGGATTGAGGTGTTCCATGAAGCGGCGGATCGTGCCGCCCTTGCCCGCCGCGTCGCGTCCTTCAAAGAGGATCACGATCTTGCGGCCCGTCTCCTTCACCCAGCGCTGGAGTTTCAGGAGTTCCACCTGCAGGTGATACTTTTCCTTTTCGTAGAGGGGATAGCTCATGCGGTTGACGTAGGGGTATTCGCCTTCACGCCAGTGCTGCGAGAGCTTGTTCATGTCGTCGGGCACGCGTTCCTTGACGCCGCGGCGCTTCACTTCCTTGTTGAGAAGCGCGCGGAGCATCAGGTCACGGCCGGTGTCGTCCAAATGCTCCATGATCGTGTCGACGGCTTCGTGCATCGACGAATAGTCGCGCGTCAGAAGCATGGTCTTCACGAAGGCGCCCGCGTCGTGCTCGTCCGTGAAGCTCAACTTCACGTCGGGGGCGTCCTTCAGGTCGTCGAACATCGGAAGGTTCGTCTTTTTGTCGTTCTCTTGGGTCTGATCCATAGCGGTTACTCTGAGGGTTCTTGTTTTGGTGGTGTTTCCCCGGGCATTCCTTGCCGCAGGACATTTTTCATTGTAGGACTGTAGGACGCATTCCAACAAGGCGCAAAAACGCGAAACGGGCGAAGCCCGAGTCCAAGAGGACGCGGCCTTCGCCCGTTTGGGAGAGGATCGACACCCGATCAGCGGTGCTTTCTCACCCAGGCGAGGAGTTCTTCGCGCGAGGACGACACGTCGCCGCCCGGCACCCAGAAGCCCTCCTCGATCTTCGCCTTCGGAGCGAGTTTTCGGAGGTCGGCCCAGGCGCCGTCGGGAGAAGAGCTCCCCGAGGTGCAAAACGGCAGCACGCGCTTCCCTTCAAGCGGATGGTCCTTGAGGAAGGTGAGCATCGGCACCGAATAGCCGCCCCACCAATATGGCGACCCGAGCCAAATCGTGTCGTAGGCGGAAAGGTCCGGAATCGTCGTCTTGATCTCGCGGCGCTTCCCGGAAGCGCGTTCTTCACGCGCGATGTTCGTCATCGCGCCGTAGGACTCGGCGTAGGGTTCGACGAGTTCGAGCTTCAAATAGTCGCTCTTCGTTTCCTCGGCGATCCAGCGCGCAAGCTGTTCTGTCGAGCCCGTGCGGCTGTAGATGATCACGATCGACTTCGATTGGGCCGCGCGAAGGGTCGGCACGGAAAGGGCCGCGGCGCCCGCGGCGGCGAGACGGAAAAGATTTCGGCGTTGCATGAGGTGTCCTCCCTGAAGAATACGGAATGCCTTTCGACATTCACTCTATGCGGGCGCTCCCGCGCACGCCAATGAATTTTCCACATGCGGAATCATGCCGAAAAAGCATGACCTGAAAATCCTTCCCGGAGAGGCGAAAAAAGGAAATTTTCCTTCCCCGCCCGCAACAATCGCTTACGATCGGAAGCGCTTTCGGCCTCCGGTCTTTTCCTTGGCGAGGCTTTTAAGGAGCACGTCGTTCCAGTCGTAGCCCGTTTTCTCGGGAATGCGCACGCGAATCGCGAGCTCGCGTCCCGCGGCGCGGGCGTCGCGAAAGAGCTTTGCCGCGAGCCCGTAGGCGGCCGCCTGTCCGACGTAGCCCGCGTCGTTGTCGCCGTAGATTTCCACGGTCTTCACCGAAGCGGGAATCCGATCGAGCGTGAGGGACAAAAGCCCCGCGGCGCTCACGCAGGCCCAGGCGGGAAGTCCCGTCATGGCGCGCACGGCGAGGGCCGTCTCCACCCCTTCGGTGAGCGCCAGGGTTTCGCCCGGTTCATAAAGACGCACGAGGCCGCCCTCGGGGGAGCCCAAGAGCTTCTTCGGGGCCGAAACGGGAGCCTTGCGTCCCGTTTCGGAGAGCCACAGACGATGAAGCGTCACGATGCGGCCCGCGTCGTCCGTGAGCGCCCAGAGCACCCCCGGATATTCCCCCTTCACGCTTCCCTCCTCCCAGTACGGAAGCTTTTCCACGACCCGCACGTTGCGCAGGCCCGCGATCGCCGGGTAGAGTCCCCTTTCGTGCAGATACTTCTGCACCGGATGGTCAGGGAGGTCTCCGAGTTCCTCGGCTTCTTCCCAGAGTTCTTCCGCCGTTTCCCGCCGGCGAAGTTCGCGCATCTTCTGCGCATAGGCTTCCTTTTCTTCGGGGGTGAAGGTCTTCTTCTCGGGCGCGGGGGCGGGCCTGGAGAGTCCCAGTCGTTCTTCCAGGCTTTCGAGCGTTTCAGGAAACGTTCGGTTCGTCGCGCGCATCACGAGGTCGATCCCGTCGCCCCAGCCGCAGGCGCGGCAGTACCAGCGTCCACCCGGCTCCTTCGAAAAGTAGGTGAAGCGGTCCCGTCCCCCGCAGAGCGGACAGGGTCGGTTCGGTTTTTCAAAATGTCCGGGCGCCATGCCGTAGGACGCCCACAATTCCGGCCAGCGGCCTTCCGCCGCGCGCTTCACTCTCTCCAAACGGTCCTTCACGAGTCTCTCCTTTGGTCACGGGTTCTCGACAAAAAGATGCCCCGGCCGTTCGGAGGACAAAGAAGACTTTGCCGACCGATGCGCCGAGGCGGAACATCCTTCTGGTTTTTAGCGGGAGCGAAGCGGAAGACAGCCTTCCCTTCGACACCCGTGAGCCGACAACCAGCTCAGGGAAATTACTATACAGAAGAAAAAGACAATTCGATAGACCGTGAATGCGTTACGGGTTTTCATGCACCCGCGCTCTCCTCTCTCGGAACCTTTCTAAGGCATTCGTCCTACGATGCGCCCGTCGGGCGCGCTTCCGTAGGAAAATGGGAAATCCTTTCCATTCATTCTTTCCCGATCCGCCATGTCCTACGACGTCGCCTACGCCCATCTTCAAAAACTCGGACTCGCCGACCGAGTGCACACCTTCACCGAATCCACCGCCACGGTGGAGCTTGCGGCCGAACAGCTCGGGTGCGAGCCCGCCCGCATCGCAAAGTCGATGGCCTTTCTCACGGACGCGGGTCCGATCATCGTTCTCGCCGCGGGCGACGTGAAGGTCGACAACCGGAAGTTTCGCGACGCGTTTCACTCGAAGGCGAAGATGATCCCGGGCGACTTGGTGGAAGATCTCGTCGGCCACGCCCCGGGCGGCGTCTGCCCCTTCGGCGTAAAGGATGGCGTGCGCGTCTATTTGGACGTGTCGCTCGAGCGCTTCGACATCGTCTACCCCGCCTGCGGCGACGCCGCAAGCGGCGTGCGGCTCACCCCCGACGAACTCCATCGGGCGTCGGGGGCGATCGGCCGCGTCGACGTGACCAAGCCCCGCGCCTGAGGATCGGGCTCTTCGGCGCTTTGTGCGCGCCCCCCAAAAAAGGAACACCGCTCGGAACCCCTCAGTTCCGTGCGGTGTTCGTTTCATAACCCCGGAGTAGAGTTATTCGGCGTTGAGCTTGTCGATCAAGCCCGGGAGTTCCGAGAGATCGCGGATCACGTAGTCGGCGCCCGCGTCAAGGAAGACCTTCTTCGCCTGTTCGCGAACGACGTTCTTTTCGTCCTCGCTCATGGCGTCCCACTGGGCTTCGGAGCAACCCGCGACGCTCGAGCCGTCGGTGACGCCGACGGCGACGACGCCCGCGGCGGTCGCTTCGCGGATGTCGCTCACGGTGTCGCCCACCTTCACGACGGCCGCAACGGTCGAGACCTTCAAAAGACGCATGTTTTCAAAGATCATGAAGGGCCAGGGACGACCGAAGCCGCCCGTGTCGTCGGCCGTAACGCAGGTTTCGGGGGCGTAGCCCTGACGGGCGGCCGCCGGACGGACGACGTCCATCATCGAGGACGTGTAGCCCGTGGTGCTGCCGATGCGCAGACCGCGTTCGCGAAGGGCCGCGACCGCTTCGAGAACGAAGGGCTTCAGCTTCGAGCGTTCGTCGAGCACGCTCATCAGAGCGGGTTCGAAATCGTCGTAGATGCGCTGCGCGTCGGCGTCGGTCGGCGCCGCGCCGTGCTTTTCGATCCAGGCCGCTCGAATGCGGTCCATGGCGAGCATCGTGCGGATGTGATCGATCTTGAGCATACCCATGGGCTTGCGGGTTTCCTCTTCGTTCACTTCCACGCCGGCGCGGCGGAAGGCTTCCATGAAGGCCCCGACGGGCGAGAGCGAACCGAAGTCGACGGTCGTGCCCGCCCAGTCAAAAATTACGGCTTCAATGCGCGCCATTCTGTTCCTCCAAAGCGCAAAAGTCGGCGAAGATCTTGAGAATGCGTTCGGCGTCTTCGTCGTTGAGGTCGCCAATGTTGCCGAGACGGAAGGTGTCGCGGTCGGTGAGCTTGCCCGGATAGATCACGTAGCCGTGTTCCTTGAGGTAGGCGTACATCTTCGGGAACGAGAAGCCTTCGTTCGGATAGAAGAAGGTCGTGATGATCGGGCCCTGGTGGGCTTCTTCGACGTAGGCCGTAAAGCCCAGGGCGGCCATGCCTTCGCGAAGGCGGCGGTTGAGGCGCGCATAGCGCTCGCCGCGCTTTTCGACGCCCCCTTCTTCGCGCAGTTCCTGCATCGCGCGGTGGAAGGCGGCGACCACGTGCGTGGGCGACGTGAAGCGCCACTTGCCGTGGCCTTCTTCAAGGCCCTTCCACTGGTCGTAGAGGTCGAGCGACACCGTTCGCGCATTCCCCTCGGTCGCTTCGAGCGCTTCGCGGCGCGCGATGATGTAGGAGAAGCCCGGAACGCCCTGGATGCACTTGTTGGCGCTCGAGACGAGATAGTCGATGCCGATGTCGGCGACGCGGATGTCGACGGCCCCGAAGGAGCTCATGGCGTCGACGACGAAGGTGCGGCCCGCGGCCTTCACGACGCGGCCCACGGCTTCAATGTCGTTCAGAATCCCCGTCGTCGTTTCGTTGTGAACCATCGAAACGACCGTCACTTCGGGATGTTCGGCGAGGAAGGCCTCGACCCTGGCGGCGTCGGGGATTTCGTCCCAGGCGAAGTCAAGACGGGCGTGCGCGATGCCGTGACGGTCGAGAATCTTCACCATGCGTTCGGAATAAGCGCCGTTCACGAGAACGAGGACGCGGTCCTTTGCGCCCGGAACGCTCGAGAGGACGGACTCGACGCCGAAGGTGCCCGAGCCCTGCATGAGAACGACCGTGTAGTCGTCGCCCGCGTGCGCGAAGTCGAGAAGACCCGCGCGGATCTCTTCGGTCATGCGCTTGTAGTCGTCATCCCACGTGCAGCGGTCGATCATCATCGCTTCGCGCACGGACAGGGTCGTCGTCAGAGGCCCCGGGGTAAGGAGCTTGTACGGATTCGGATCGCGCATGATCATTCGCCCTTCACGAGCTTCTGGTGCTTCTGCAGAAGTTCGACGGTAAGCGGTTCGGAGAAGGTCTTGGGATTGGCGGGCTTGTTTTCGGCCGAGACGGTTTCACCCTTGTAGAGAGCGACCGGGTAGAACTTGAGGAGTTCCTGACGGCCGAACTTCACGATCGTTTCGACGACCTTTTCGGCGTTGGGATTGGTCTTGTCGCCCTTGTCGACGACGGCGGCGGCTTCGACGAGCGTGAAGTTGCCTTCGACCGGATCGACGTAGTCAATCGGCAGACCCTTGGCCTTGTCGGCCACGGCCTGATGGCGCAGTCCGAAGCCCACGGCGGCTTCACCGGCACGGATCTTCTTCAGAGGACCGGAACCCGACTTTTCCAGGTGGGCGCCGGCATTCTTTTCGATGGCGCGGATCACGGCGGCGCCTTCCTGCTCGCCCTTGGCAGAGATCATGGCCTGCGTCATGAGCCAGGAGGTCGACGAACCCATGATGTCGGGCACCGAAATGTGGCCCGCGTATTCGGGCTTGGCCAGATCGGCGATGGCGGCGGGCCTCGGAAGGTTGTCGGCCTTGAGCACTTCGGTGTTCACGAAGAGCGCGCCGCAGTTGCCGAGAATCGGAGCGTAGTAGGAGACGGCGGGACCGACCGTGTCGAGCTTGATGCCGAGGTCGCGGAAGAGCTTCTGGCTCTTCTGCATCGATTCGAGGTAGTAGGTGCTGATCGTCACCACGTCGGCTTCGATGTTCTTCCCTTCGGCAACGAGCTTGCCGCCGAGTTCGGACGTGCCGAAGCTCTGCATGAGGTAGGCGCCCTGGAGACCGTTCTTGTCGAGGGCGTTCTTCATCGCCTGCTGGGCTTCTTCGTCGGCGTTCGTGTAGATGACGACAGGAGCCGCCTTGGGGGCTTCGGCCGCGGTCTTCTGGGCGGGCTGGGCCGTGCCGCTGCCGCCGTCGCAGCCAACGAGGAGACCGGCGCTCAGGATCGAAGCGAAGAGAAGCGAAGTCGAGAATTTCATGATGTGTCCTTTCGTTTGGGAAAGTGAAATCAAAGATTCAACTGAAAATCAAAGGGTTGCGGCTGCCGCGCAGCCCGTGGCGCCCGAGTTGATTTCGGGAGCGCGGGTCTTCTTGACCTTCTTGCCTTCGGCGAGACGGTCGAGGAGAAGCTTGGCGGCCACGTTCGTAAAGAAGATGAGAAGCGAGAGCACGAAGATGGCGTCGAACTTTTCGAAGTACTGAAGTTCCTTGATGCGGGTCGTCACGAGCATCGTGCGGGTGCCGCAGAGGAAGACGACCGCGGAAATCGTCACCATCGCGTTGATGAAATAGGTTTCGAACATCTGATAGAGGGTCGGCAGCGCGTTCGGGATCACGACGCGGCGGACCGTGCGCCACCAGGTGTCGCCCATGAGAAGACCGGTCGTCTCCCAGCCCGCGTTCATCTTCGAGAGCGCGGCGGTGCTCATCAGATAGGGCGTCGCGAAGAAGTGCACGACGTTGGCCATGATGATGATCGCGAGCGTGTTCTGAAGGGGCGTGCCGGAGAAGACGAAGAGGTAGCCCACGCCGATCACCATGCCCGGGAGCGTGTTCGTGACCATCGCGAAGGCGTCCATCGTCGTGCGGGCCAGGGGCGAGAGAGCCGAACGAGCCTTGATCATGCCCGCCGCGAAGGTGATCGCCGTGCCGATCGCGGCCGAGACGATCGCGACCAGGACGCTTCGCAGATAGACGCTCCAGAGCGAGGGATCGCCGAGAATTTCCTGAACGTGGCGCATCGTGAAGTTGGGCTTGTAGGGCCAGTTTTCAACAAAGGGCACGATGAACATCACGGCGAAGATCGCGACGAGGACGAGCGTGAGGAAGCCGAAGTAGACGAGGAAGGCGAAGTCGCGCTTCTTGTTCTCCATCGGAGCGGCCTTCGAAATCTGCGAATAGCGGAAGTTGAGCCGGTCGGCGCGCTTCAGGACCCACACCGCGAAGGCGGCGGGGATCACCATCGCGATCGCGATCACGGCGCCCTCGCCGAAGTTCGGGATCGCGCCCATCATGACGGCGTAGAGTTCGGTGGCGATCACGTTGTACTGGCCGGCAATCGAGACCGGAATGCCGAAGTCCGTGAAGGCGAGGAAGAACGCGAGCACGAAGGCCGACACGAAGGCACCGAGGGTCGGACGCAGCGCCGTCTGATAGAAGGAGCGGAGCAGACCGTCTCCCATCACGCGCGACACCACGACGAAGCGGCGGTCGACGTACGAGAAGGCGTTGTAGAGAATCAGGAAGGCGGGCGGAAGCGTGTAGACGACGTTCGCGATCAGAAGACCGGCAAAGCCGTAGATCGAGAACGGCAGGTGACCGATCAACTGGCTCACGAGCCCCATGCGCCCGAAGGAATACATCACGGCGAAGCCGTAGGTGATCGAGGGGAGGAAAAGCGGCAGAAGGAGAACGATCTGCACGCCCTTCTTGAGGCGCCCGTCAATGTTCGTGAAGGTGAGGCCGTAGGCCGCGAAAAACGCGATCACGGCCGAGAGGAAGGCGGAGAGCCCCGCCACGAGGAAGCTTCGGCCGAGCAGCGCGAAGAATTCCGGGTCGGAGAGGACCTTCGTCCAGTTCTGCAGGCCGATCTCGCCGTTCTGGCCGAGGAAGGACTGCCAGAGGACCGCGCAGACGGGAAGGATGAGCGCCACCAAAAGGAAGGCGGCGATCAGGAAGAACCCGCTTCGATAAGCGCGGATGCCGACGCGTGCTTGTTCCATCTCAGAACTCCTGGGTTACGCGGCCGCAGCACGCGGGGCCGCGGCGTTAGGGGGCGTGAGGCCCGAAAGCGACGAGGCGAACAGGCGGAAGATGTTGTCGCGCTTGATCGTGAGCTGCGAGAGGATGAAGCGTTCGACGAATTCGTTCGCGGGCGTGCGGATGATGCGTTCGGGCGTGTCAAACTGCGCGATGTGACCGTTTTCAATGATGAGGACGCGGTCCGAGAGCGTGAGCGCTTCTTCGGGGTCGTGCGTCACGATGAGGGTCGTGAGCTTGAGCTGACGGGCGACCTGCTTGATGCGGTCCTTGATCGATTCCTTGATGAGGCCGTCAAGCGCGGAGAGCGGTTCGTCGAGAAGCAGAAGCTTGGGCTTCATCACGAGCGTGCGGGCGAGCGCCACGCGCTGCTTCTGGCCGCCCGAGAGTTCGTCGATGCGCTGATCGAGGTGGCGACGAAGACCGAGAAGGTCGATCAAGTCGTCCACTTCCGAACGGGTCGACACGTCGGGACGGTTGCGAAGACCGTAGACGATGTTTTCGTAGGCGTTCAGGTTCGGGAAGAGCGCGTAGTCCTGGAAGACGATGTTGAAGCCGCGCTTTTCCATCGGAACGTGCGTGAGGTCGACACCGTCGAAGAGAATGCGGCCGTCCGTGGCCGTGACGAGACCGAGTACGAGATTGAGGAGCGTCGTCTTGCCGCAGCCCGACGGGCCGAGAATGGAGACGATTTCCCCCTTCTCGATCGAAAGGGAAATGTCGGAGAGGACCGTACGGTCGCCGTAGGCCTTGGAAATGTTTTGAAGTTCGAGCATGGACGTGTTTCCTGTCAAATTCGTAGCGTGCATTATCTGCACCGAATTTGACACTTTTGTGACATCCATATGAACATTTCATGAACTTTCGGGAGGCTCAAAGCCGCGCCCGAGAAGGGATCCGCCGCAAAAGAGCCTGCGGCGCAGCCTACTTTCGAACATTGTCCCGAAAGGCCTCGGAGAGAGGATCCGTCACATTCGGGAAAAGAAGGCGAAGAGCCCTGTGCGGCAGAAAAATGACGGTCCGATGCCCGGGGCATCCGCCCCGAAAAGAAAGGCGGCCGGACGGCCAAATGACGGGTTTCCCGTTCCCGAATCGGAAGGGCGAGAAGAGAATCCGCCGAATGATCGGCGATCCGGAACTCCGGATGGCGATTGTGACGGGCGCGTGAAGCTTTCGTGACGTTTGCGTTGCGGCTTCTTTGCCGAAGGAAAACGGCGCCCGGAAAAAACTGACGGCACGACCGACTCTCGTCAGCCGTGCCGCAGCACGTTGGGAAACGAATTGTCTTTTTCCCTTTTTTCGATCAAACACCCGCGCGCCCCTGCGTCGATCAACCCGCTGCGGGCACGTCCGCTGGAGCGGCACGAACCCGATCTCGGACGCGCGCCCGGGCTTCACTCCCCCGAATTCGCCCGGGCAGGGGCACCGTTTCGTTGATGGTCGTCCAAAAGGGATTCGATCAGCGAACGGCGTCCTTGAGCGCCTGGCCGGCCGTGAAGCGCGGAGCACGGCGGGCGGGAATGTGCACGGCTTCGCCCGTCAGGGGGTTGCGGCCGGTGCGGGCGGCACGGTCGGCAACGGAGAAGTTGCCGAAACCGGACATGTTGACGACGCCGCCCTGGGCAAGTTCGTCGGTCACGACACGGATATAGGCGTTAATGACCTTTTCAACCGCCGTCTTCGTCATCTGGGTCTCGGCAGAAATCGCGGAGATCAGTTCAGCCTTGTTCATGATGTAGGAATCCTCCAAGAAAATTGCACTGCGGACGACCATTCGCCCTTGGGCAGAGAATAGCGGAGTAACCCGCCTCTCAAATGATTCTATAAGAATTTCAAAGCAAATATTGCGAATATTTACAAAGACGGGGGATCTAAGGCAAACCCCTCAATTCCGCTTCCCGCGAGGGTTAGAGGGGGTTTGCCCGGCGCGGAGCCCCCCTTTACTTCAGTTCCCGTTCGGGTCGAATAGCGAGAGGAGAAGGCAATGGTTTTCAAAAACCCCGCCACCGGTTTTCCTACGGTCGCCCTCCCGTTTTGCCCTGCTAGAGTACCCCAAGGGAATTGATTCACAAATGGGGGCGCATTGGTCGCCAAGATGATTCCGACTTCTTTTCCCGATTTCACGGGAGCGCTTTTTTCCTGCGCCGCCACCCCCCGTCAAACCCTTGGCGCGGATTGATTCCGCAGTTCGCCGTCCCGTGTAACGGGAATCGGCTCCTTCTTTTCAATAGACGTTTTCTTTTCTTGTTTGTTCATCGATAGTTTATGAACTACCCTCCGACACCCTTTTTTCGGAATTGTATGAACGAAAGGAGACGCCCCGGTACCGCCGCTTTTATGCGACATGATGCGTCGCATGCCTTCAAGAGAATGAAGGAAAGAGGAAATGTTCGAATGCGACGGGTCATGTCGCATGCTGCGCTCAAGATGTTTCTCAAGAAGCACAACCGACGTTCCTCTTTCCCCGAACCCTCTTTCTTTCGAAAGGTCGATCCATGTCCGACGAAGCCCTGCCCCTATGCACCGCCCTGGTCCTCACGATCCTGCGCATTTTGCCGCGCTCCTCCTTCATGAGCGCCACCGAAGTGGCGAAGCGTCTCGCCGCGGAGGGCATTTCCGTGCACGTCCGCACCCTGCAGCGTACGCTCAAGATCATGTGCGAAACGCCCGTCTACGGGGTGGAACGCAACGCCTCGACGCGCCCCTTCGGCTACCGCCTCGCCGCACCGGTGACGATCGCTTCCGCACGGCTCTCGCCCCGCGACGCGCTTCTCATGCGTCTCTCCGAAGAGTCGCTCGCGGCAGCCCTTCTTCTTCATCCCTCCGGACGGGAGGGCGAAGACGCCCAGGAACTTCTCAACGAACGCTTCGCGCGTCTCAAGGAGCGCGAGGAGCGTCGCCGCGTCGCGGTGATTCCGGACCTGCCGCTCTTGACGCCCCCGCGCCTTTTGCCCGAAGTGCTCGACGCCGTCGCCACAGCGCTCTATCGAAACGCCAAGCTCTTCTTTTCCTACCGCGACGACGACAAGACCGAGCACGACCTCGTCGCCTCGCCTCTCGGCGTTGTGCACCACTGCGTGCGGCTGCATCTCTTCTATCTCACTCCGGACGGAAAGGTCCGGCACGTGCCGATGCACCGCCTCACCCGCGCCGAAGTGCTTGCGGAGCCCGCCGTGCGGCCCAAAAACTTTCTGCTCTCGGAAGCCGCCAGGACCCTCCCCGTCCCGCAGGACGGAAAGAACCCGGTGCGCCTCACCTTTGCCTTCACGAACCCGGCGCTCGCGCGCATGCTCGCCGAAACGCCCTTCGATCCGCATCAGCGCATCGCCAAGACCGACGACGGCACCTACACGCTCTCCGTCATCCTTCGCGACTCGCCCCGCATCTACGCCTGGCTCGCCCTTTGGAAGGAGACGGGCGGGATCACGAACGCGAAGGTCGAGTCGCTCGCGCAAAAGAACTGAGTAGGACGCCTTATGTTCGGGCGTTTCGGATTGCGCTAGATTTTGAAAATCCGCACCAATCCGAGGACGCCATGCCCTTTTCCGACCGTCTCACGCACGCCGCCGACATCGCCCGGCGCGCACACAACACGCAGACCCGCAAGGGATCGGACGTCCCCTACCTCTCGCACCTCTTTGCCGTGGCGGCCCTCGTCATGGAATCGGGCGGCTCGGAAGATCAGGTCTGCGCCGCGCTTTTGCACGACGTTCTGGAGGACGCGGGCGTCTCCTGGAGCGACGAAATCCGGGCGGAATTGGGCGAACACGTCCTCGCGCTCGTCACCGCGTGCACGGACGGCCTCCCCGACGCCGAAGGACACAAGGAGTCCTGGCGCACGCGCAAGCACCGCTACATCGAACACTGCTCGCAGGACACGCCGCTCGAGCGAGAAGCCCTCGTCATCTGCGCGGCGGACAAGCTTCACAATCTGCGCTCCCTTCTGATCGACCTGCGCGAGCACGGGCCAGACGTCTTTCTCAAGTTCGTAAAGGACGAACCGACGCTTCGCGGCAAGGGCGAAGCGACGCTCTGGTACTACGAAACGCTTCTCTCGATTTTCGAGCGCCGGGGAATCCCTACCGCCCGTCTTCTGCGGCCGGCCGTCGACGCCCTTCGCGAAATCGTGCGCGATCTTCCCTGATTCGGTTGCGAACGGTTGCGAATCCGCCGTTTTCAGGGCGCCCGACGGGGGCACCCATGCGCTACACTTTGGATCGTCTATGGAATCGGACGCACGGCGTCCGCTTTTTTTGAAAATGAAATATCTCGTAGTAGACGATCACGCGCTCGTGACCACGGCGCTTTCCATGCTTCTTCAGACCCGGGATCCCGAGGCTGAAGTCCACACGGCCGCGAACGCCGCCGAAGCTCTCGCCTTGATCGACGAGCACGGCGAAAGCACCGACCTTCTCATCCTCGACCTCTCGCTTCCCGACGTGAAGGGAACGGAACTCATGGAAGAGATCGTCAACCGCATGCCCATGCTGAAGATCCTCGTCCTCTCGGGGCTTGTCGATCAGCAGAGCATCATGCGCGTCCTGCAGTTGGGCGCCGCGGGCTTCGTTCCGAAGTCGCTTGACACCGACATGCTCGAGGCTGCCATCGATTTCGTCATGAGGGGCGGCGTCTACATTCCGACGAAGCTTCTTGCCGAAAACCAACGCGCGGGCTTCTTCACGCAGACCGTCAAGCACATCCCCCGCACCGACGACGCCGAACCCGTGCATCTCACGGAACGTCAGAAGGACGTGCTGCATCTCCTCGCCCAGGGCGCGCCCATCAAGCGCATCTGCCGCGAACTCAATCTCTCGGAAGGCACCGTGAAGACCCACGTCGCGGCCATCTACCGCGCCTTCGGAGCCTCGAACCGCACGGAAGCGCTCCTTGCCGCGCGCCGCGCGGGCTTCGACGTGCTCTTCTGATCGAGCCCGTCCCAAACGTACGAAAGCGCCCTTCGGGGCGCTTTTGCATATTTCGTTATCCCTCCCCGCCCTCAATGCAAAACCGGACGGAGTGTCGTCTCCTATGGAATTTCCTTCGATGACTTCGAGCCATCTTTCCCTTCCTCTTGAAGAAGTCCGCGACCGTTTCGAGGAGTGCGTCGCCGGCGTCACCGCCCCCGAGGGCGAACCGCTCCTCGTCACGGTCGACGGCAAGCCCGTAGCCGCCCTCATCTCGGTTGCGGAATATGAAGAACTCCTTCGCCGCAAGTACCGCGAAGAATTTCACGCGATCTTCGACGAACTCGACGACGTCAACAAGGAGTTGCTCGACAAATGAAGCATCTGACCGCACTGCAGGTGATCGTCTGTCATGACGAGAACATCCGCCGCTACGGCGGACTGCCGGGCATCGCCGACGCGGCTCGCGTGGAGGCGCTGGTCGAGCGCGTTCGCAACCACGAGCGCTACGAAGGCGTGACGGACGTCTTCGCGCTCGCCGCACTCTATTGCGTCGCGATCGCGAGAGGACATGCGTTTCTGGACGCCAACAAGCGCACCGCCGTCAACTGCACCTGGGCCTTTTTGAAGATGAACGGCGTCAAAGCGTCCGTTCCGGAGAATCTGGTGGAGACGGTGATCCGTACCGCCACGGGAGAGATGGATGCGCAAAAGGCCGCAGAGTATCTTCGTGCGGCCTTCGGAGAAAAATGAAATTTTTCGGGGCGATTGATCAGAGTCCGGTCGCTCCTTCGCGGATCTGTTCGGAGGTCATGCCGAAACGGCGCTCGCGGCCGTGAAACCAGTCGATCGCGGCGTCGAGGTGCGCCTCGTCGTAGTCGGGCCAGAGGACCTTGTCAAAATAGAGTTCCGCATAGGCCGACTGCCAGAGAAGGAAGTTCGAGATGCGCTGCTCACCGCCCGTGCGGATGAGAAGATCCACTTCCGGAAGGTCGGCGAGCGTGAGATGCTTTTCAATCCCCGTCGCCGAAAGATCCCCTTCTTCGGCCGCGCGCTGCGCCGCCTGCACGAGGTCCCAGCGGCCGCCGTAGTTGGCGGCGATCGAAAGAACCATGCCCTTTCCGTCCGCGGTTTTCGCCTCGCAAAGCGCAATCGACTCGCGCACTTCATCGGGGAAGGCCGAGCGGTCGCCGATCACGCGAAGACGCACGCCCTTTTCTGCAAGGGGATCCGCCCAGTCCTTGAGACCGCGCGCAAAAAGCTTCATGAGCATGTCGACTTCGGCCTTGGGACGGCGCCAGTTTTCCGACGAGAAGGCGAAGACCGTGAGCGCGGCGAGCCCCAGTTCGCCCGCGCGGCGGACGACCTTCTCCAAGGCCTTTACGCCCTGACGGTGCCCTTCGGCGCGGGGCAGAAAACGTTTTTTGGCCCACCGACCGTTGCCGTCCATGATGATGGCGACGTGACGCGGCGTCGAAGTATCGGACATGTATGAAATCCCTCGAATGTGTTCGGAGGAGAAGTATAAAAAAGGAAAGCGCCGCGCGAACGCCGCACTTGTTAGCGGTCTTTGCCAAAAAGCGCTTCCGCAACAAAAGCAAAAGGAAGAGCGGACGCTGAAAAGAGAAGAGGCGCGGGGCCTACGCCGACTCGCGCCTCTTTCGGAAAACCGAAATCCTGCGGTCTTAGACCGTCATGATTTCCTTTTCCTTGTCCGCAACGACCTTGTCGATTTCAGCGACGTACTTGTCGGTGAGCTTCTGGACTTCGGTTTCGGCACGACGTTCGTCGTCCTCCGAGATTTCCTTGTCCTTCGTGAGGCGTTCGACGTGGGTGTTGGCGTCGCGGCGCAGATTGCGGATGGCGACCTTGCTGTCTTCGCCCATGCCGCGAACGACCTTCGAGAGTTCACGACGGCGTTCTTCGGTGAGCGGGGGCAGCGGAACGCGGATCACGTCGCCCGACGTGGCCGGGTTGAGGCCGAGGTCGGAATCGCGGATCGCCTTTTCCACGACCTTGACCATGTTCTTTTCCCAGGGCTGAACCGTCAGCGTGCGGGCGTCGCCCACGCCAACCTGGGCCACCTGATTGAGCGGCGTCGGGCAGCCGTAGTAGTCCACCTTGATCTGATCGAGCAGGCCCGTCGAGGCGCGGCCCGTACGGATCTTCACGAATTCTTCGCGGGTGTGCTCCACCGTCGCCTTCATCTTGTGTTCGGTCTGAGCAATGATTTCAGAAACGGACATGTCGAAACTCCAAAACTGTACTTCTTTAATTTTATCGCACCCGGGACCCTCCCCGAGTGCCGACGAATAGGCAAAAAGCCCGAAAGAGAGGGGCTTTGCCTCAAAGGATCACCAATACTACACGAAAACCGCCCCGCGGTCGACGCAAGGGCGGTTCTGTCACGGGTTTTTACCGTGTAAGCCGGTCAGCTGTGAACGAGCGTGCCTTCCTTTTCGCCGAGGACGACGCGCTTCAGGGCGCCGTGCTTCGTCATGTTGAAGACCTTGATCGGGAGGTGCTGTTCGCGGCAGAGCGCAAAGGCCGTGGCGTCCATCACCTTCAGGTTCGCGCGAAGAGCCTGGTCGAACGTGAGTTCGTCGAACATCGTCGCGTCGGGATGAAGCTTCGGATCGGCCGTATAGATGCCGTCGACCTTCGTGGCCTTGAGCACCACTTCCGCGCCGATTTCGGCGCCGCGAAGCGCGGCCGTCGTGTCGGTCGTCATGAAGGGGTTGCCGGTACCCGCGGCGAAGATCACCACGCGGCCGAGGCGAAGATGACGAAGGGCCTTGCCGCGGATGTACGGTTCGGCGACCTGTTCCATGTGCAGGGCCGACTGCACGCGGGCGTCGAGCCCGTTGTTGCGGCAGCAGTCCGCAAGGGCCATGGCGTTCATCACCGTGGCGAGCATGCCCATGTAGTCGCCCGTGGCGCGGTCCATGCCGGTCGCGCCGAGCGCGACGCCGCGGAAGATGTTGCCGCCGCCCACGACGATCCCCACTTCCACGCCGATTTCCACGATCGACTTGATTTCTTCCACCGTCTGCTGAAGAACCTTGCGGTTGATCCCGAACTGGTCTTCACCCATCAGGGCTTCACCGGAAAGTTTCAACAGAATTCGCTTGTAAGCGGGGGTAGACTGCGTCATTTCTTGTGCTTCTCCATGTGAGGGACGGCTAGTCCCAAAAAGGCTCCTGCGCATTCTATACAGTTTTTCCTGCAACCGTGAGAGTTTTTACCTATCACCAAAGAACACTCGAAAAGAAACGACCGACGTCCGCCCTCCCCGCAATTTGGCCGCGTCGGTCGTAACGAGCGGAAAGCGCGCTGGCATGGTGCATGCGGTGGCGCAACCGTCGATCAGAACTTTTCTAATGGACGGTCGAATGGTTGACGAGACTTCACCTATGGAGCCGCAGCACCGGTTTTGCTTGCGTCGGACCGTTTGGCCGTACCCCGAAGGTACGGGAGAAAGCCCTCCCGAACCACGTTCACTTTTTCGGACGCACAAACCGCCACTTCCGCAGACGGTATTGCTCTTCGAAGGCCGTACGGATCGCAAACCGCATGAAGTCCGCCGCCGGGGACAGTTCCACGCCCTTGCGGTGAAAAAACGAAATGCTGAGGGGCGGCAACGGGAACCGTTCCACAGCCAAGGCCCGCAGTCGATTCTCGTAACGCGCATCTTCGACGACGCTCAGAGGAGAGAGGCTGAGCGCTCCGTTGCGGCCTTTGAGCGCGTCGATTCCGAAAAAGTCGCAAAGCGTAAGGGCTCGCGGCGAAACGCCGAAGTCTTTGAGTTTGGCGAGCAAAAAAGCCTCGTCCTGAGCGGTCGAAAGCCACTCGCTTTGTGAGAAAACCGCCCTAAGATCGGCGTCGGGCGCAAAGACCGGATGATCCGGTGCCGCAACGATGCCCTGATCCACTTCCATGAGAGGCTCTTCGGCGAGTGAGGCGAGAGCACGGTGCTGGTGGCGTCCGCTCATGACGAGCGAAAGTTCCAGTTTGTCAGTCAAAAGATGCGGCAGACAATCCGAAAGGAAACCGCTTCGAAAAAACACCTTCACTCGAGGAAATCGAGTGCGAAAGTGCGCCATGGCCGCCGCGAGAATGACGGGAGGCAACGTCGGCGTGACGGAAAGCGACAGCCTCTCATGCCGTCCCGTCACGACGGCGTTCACGGCATCTACGGCGTTGTCGGCGTTGGAAGCGATGGTTTCGGCGTAGGGCCGCAAACTTTCGCCCGCCGCGTTGAGGCGCAGTCCCTTCGTACTGCGTACGAAAAGCGGTGTTCCGAGCTCGTTTTCGAGTTCCTTCACCGCCTTGGCGACGGTCGATTGGGTAACGCAGAGAGTTGCCGCCGCGCGGCGCACGCTTCCGGTCTGCACGACCGCGAGGAAAGCTTTGATCTGACGGATTTTCATCTTGTAGTGTTCAATGGAAAACGCCCTTATTCTTCAGGATTTCCTGAAGAATAAGGGCGTTTTCGGCGGAGGGGGTGAAGATTGTCCTCCTTTTTACCCGCAACGCATTAGGCCGAAGCCAGTTCGCGGCCGACGAGCCAGCCCCAGGTAGCGGCACGGCCCGCACACATGCCCGAAATGAGGTTCGGGTAGGTGTTGGCGAAGTAGCCGCCGCTGTCCTGACCGATGACGTAGAGGCCCGGAATCGGATTCCCTTCGACGTCGATCGCGTTCATGTGCGTGTTGATGACGATCCCGTCGAGGGTGCAAAGCGAATAACCCGCGTTCTTTACGCCATAGAAAGGCGCCTTTTCCAAGGGCGCGAGACGGAAGGCCTCCTTGCCGAAGTCTTCGTCAACGCCCTTCTTGGCGAGTTCGTTGTAACGCGTCACCGTCGCCTTGAATGCCCTGGGAGGCAGGCGAAGCTTCTCGGCGAGCTCTTCGATCGTGTCGGCCTTCTGAACGAAGCCGTCTTTGATCAGCTGAGGAAGAACGGTCGACTCGATGAACTGCCACTCAAAGATCGGGCGGGCACCGTTGGGGTGCGGATGCAGGCGCGAACACCCCGCCATGCAGGTCTTCTGGACGAAATCCGTCCAGGTTGCGTCGAAGATCGAGTAGTGGCAATGCCCCTTCTGATATTCGTTCGAGTGAATGATGCCTTCGTAGGTGCCCGATTCGTTGAAAAAGCGCTCGCCGTCGGCATTCACTTTGAGCCAGGGCTGACTGCCCGGCCAGAAGGTTCCCATGTCGCTCTTCTTCATCGCTTCGATCCCGGGTTCCTGATCGGGACGCAAAGCGGACCGGTCGAATTGAGCCATGGAATGCGTTTCGTCCATTTTGGCACCCACCCAAAGACAAGCGCGAATCCCATCGCCCAAAGCGCCGGGCATCGACTTGTTGCCGCCGAGAATGCGCAGATTCCACGGCTGCAGGGCTTCGAGCATGGCGTAATTGCGGCAGTATCCGCCCGTCGCCACCACAACGCCCTTCTTCGCGAGATAACGCACCAGACGGCCGTCCGCTTTTTCTGCAATGCAGCCGACCACGCGCCCCTCCACGCGCTCAAGCTTGAGCATCTTCGTGTTGTAGTGAAATTCGGCACCGTGCTTGACCGCATATTCGTATAGAACGACGTTGCCGTTGAGGCGCTTTGCCTTCGCGTCGCTCTTTTCCCAACGGGCCTGCGGCCAACGCGGCGTATGGCAGGTCGGCATGGCCGGATAGCGGGATTCCTTCGGAGAGTCGACGGTTTCGTGCCACAATTCCACGCCCCGTTCGGCGAGTCGATCGCCGTACCAGTTCATCACTTCGCCGGAACGTTCGGCGAAAGTGCGCAAAAGGCGCTGATCGACGTGTCCTCCGGCGGTTTTCGTCGCGTAGGTGATGAAATCGAACTTGTCGATCTTCGTTCCCCACTTTTCCTGATAACGCGATCCGATGGCGGCAAAGCCCTCGCGCACGCCGGTTCCGACCGCGTAGCGGTCGATCCCGATTACCTTGGCGCCGCCTTCGGCGGCGGACGCGATCGCCAACATGCCGCTCGTACCGCAACCGACGACAAGGATTTCGGTCCGGATTGTCTCGGCAATGTTCTTTTCTTCGATGACGGGCGGCTTGCCGAGCCAGTCTCCCGGCGTGGTTGCGGCTTCGGTTTTCTTGGTCGAGATGACCTCGACCGGAATTTTGCCCTGCGCCTGATCGATGCACTTTTGAGCCGCGCGGGCAATCGCATCGGAAGTGACGGTCGCGCCCGACACGGCATCGAGTCCGGCGTTTTGCGTTGCCATCAGGCGCTTCTGGAGTTCGATCGCCGCCTTGCCGCCGATCCCCGGCGTTTCGCCCGACGCATCGATCACCACGTCGGTGATGCGGTCAGTGGAAAAAGTCATGCGGACGGTCACGTCGCCGGAAATGCCGGCAACCTTGGCACTGTACGTGCCCGCTTTATAGGGACCGACCGCGGGAACGGCGGCCTGAAGCGCACCTGCGGTAAGCGTGGCGCCGCCGGCGAGACCGGCGCGCAGAAGATTGCGGCGGGAGAGCGACTTCATCGAAAAGACTCCTTTTCTTTGCGGTTCAATACGTTTGGAAGGTTCCGCCTCAACGGAACCGTTCGGACGTATCTTAGAAAAGGAAGGCGTTCGACTCCATGGAAGAATTCTCACCCCGTTTCCAAAAGGTGAACGCCGCGTACGCGAAATCGGTTCGGACCAATCCGAGCGCCTTCGGGAAGGGCTCGCCCAACTTCAGCCCGCGCAAAACAAAACCCCGACGCAGCGCCTTCAAGAGGCATGCGACGGGGTTCGGGAGTACCCGACACAGACGGTCGGGCCTCATGAAATCCGGGGTTTCAGTTTTTCTCTTCTTACTTCTGCGGCCCCGCAAGAAGGATGTCGACGCGTTCGCGAAGCTCTTCCTTCGAGAGGGAACCCGTGTGGATCCAGATCGGTTCGCCCTGAGCGTCGAAGAACATCTGCGAGGGAAGCTGTTCGATCAGGTACTTGTTTTCGATCCCCTGATACTTGTCGATGTCGACCACGACGAAGGCGGCGCGGTCACCGTATTCCTTCTGCAGTTCGATCATGATCTTTTCCATTTCGGGGCAACCCGCGCACCACTTGGCGCCGAAGTCGGCGACCGTGACCTTGCCCTTCACCGGGAAGGGGTCCTTGACTTCTTCCGCCTGCACGCCGAAGGCGAGCGAACCGAGAGCGAGGGCCGACGCGGCGAGCGTCAGGATTTGACGACGAAGCATTGTTTTTCTTCCTTTCGACGGGCACCCCGTCGCAAATGGTTTGTTGCGTTGTGCGCATCCTAGCGCGCAAATGTTTTTTCGGGCTTAAGCCTTCGGACGCTCCGAGAGACACCCGGCTTCCATTTCATAGAAGCGGTCGGTGAGCGCAAAGCTCGACTCGTCGTGCGTCACCATGAGGACGGCCGTTCCCTTGTCGGCGAGTTCGCGAAGAACCCGCACGACGTTCGCGGCGGAGGCCTTGTCAAGGCTCGACGTCGGTTCGTCCGCGACGATCACGCGGGGCGAACACATGAGGGCGCGCGCGATCGCGACGCGGCGCAGTTCCCCGCCCGAGAGCGCGGACGGGTACTGCGAACCCAAGTCCCCGAGCCCGAAGGTTTCGAGGAGCTCCTGCGCCCTCCCCTCGGGTTCGGCGCCGCGCGCCGAGAGGTACCAGGGGAGACGCACGTTGTCGAGAACCGTCAGGGTCGAGAGAATCCCCGCCCCCTGCGGAACGTAGCCGATCATGCTGTTGCGGATCGCCGACATTTCGGCGTCGCTCTTTCCGAGAATCGACTTCCCTTCAAAAAGGACGTCGCCTTCGGTGGGCTTGAGCAATCCCACGAGGATGTTGAGAAGCGTCGACTTCCCCGAGCCCGAACGCCCGAAGAGCGTCACGAATTCGCCCGGAGCCACGGTGAGCGAGGCGTTGCGCAGCGCCCAGAAGGGGCGGCCGCCGCGCTCGTAGCGTTTTCCAACGGTTTTGAGTTCGATCACGGTCATTCTCCTTCTCTGAGCGACGTGTAGATGTCGCGGCTGCTGATGCGCCAGACGGTCTGAAGCGAAGCGATCGGGCAGGTCACGATCCCCGCCGCGAAGCTAAGAAGCACCGTCGTCGCGACCATCGCGGTCGAGGGCGTGAGGTAGGGAAGATCGATCAGGTCGGCGATCGTGTCGGCAAAGAGCGTAACGACGAGCGCGCCGAAGCCGATCCCGAAGACCGATCCGATGAGGCTCATCAGGGTCGATTCGGTGAGAACGAGCGAAATCACCTTCGACTTCGGAGCGCCGAGCGCGCGAAGCGTCGCGAATTCCTTTTGGCGCTCGTTGAAGGCGAAGAAGAAGACGATGAACATCACGATCGCCGCGACGCACCAGAAGCCCGCCGCCGCGCCGTAGAGGCCGCCCGTAATGCGCTGCAGCTTCGCACTCGTGTCGGACATCATGTTTGAAGCGAAGACGAAGTTGACGTTGGCTCCGAGACCCAGCTGATCGAGCATGCCGTCCGAAATCGAAATCGGGTCGACGCCGGGCTTCACGCGAACGAGGACCGCGCTGTAGGAACGGTCGATTTCGTCCGCCTTTTCGGGGGAAGCGATGCGCGCGATGCGGCGCGCGGCCTCCATCGTCATGAAGACCGACGAGTCAAAGCCCATGCCGGTCGGCTCGAGACGGCCGACGATGGTGAATTCCTGGTTGTAGAAGGTAATCTTCGAGCCGATCTGCCCGAAGATGTAGTCGCCCACGATTACTTCGTTGCCGACCAAGGGGCGTTCAACCTGGGTGCGAAGCCAAGGCGCCACGACGAAGTCGCTTTCCTGGTCGATGCCGATCAGCTGCACCTTCACCGTGCAACACTGCGCGTCCAGGGACGAAATGAAAAGCTGTCCCGAAGCCTGCGCGACGCCCGGAACCTTGCGCACGACGTCGAGCATCCCTGCGTCGAGATAGAAGGTCGAGGGATTCGCACGGAGAAGAACGCTTTCGATTTTCTTTCCTTCGCCCTGGGGAACCACGAGCAGGTCCGCCCCCATGCGCGCGGAGAGCGACTGAATCCCCGCCTCGAGGTTTGCCGACACCATCGAGCCCGCGTAGAGCATGAAGGTGAAGATCGCGACGATGAGGGAGAGCGAAAGCGTTCGGAAGGGTTTCTGCGCCAGGTTTGCCAGCGCCAAACGGAAGGTACTCAAGGGCTGCACGGCGGCTCCTCGGTGAAAACGGCGCAACCCCGAAGTTCGGGGTTGCGCGCGGAGAATCGGAGAAAAATCAGGCCTTCTTCGAGAGGCGCCAGGCGTCCGCGGCCGCCACGAGGGCAACGAGCACGCCGATCACGATGAGGGCCGGATCGGTCACGCGGTGGCAGGCCATCATCGGGTTCGGGCAGGTGCCGATGAGCACCGTGGCGAGCGCAATGAGGAGAAGCCCCATGAGGACGTTCCCGATCTGAATGCCCGCGGCCGTCTTCGCGACGACGAACTTCATGACGACGCCCGAGACGAGGATCATGAAGCCCACGCCCGCGCAGGCGCGCAGAAGCCACACGCAACGCATCGGAGTTTCACCCCCGCAGTGCGGCAGCCAAAAGAGCGACGCAAAGGCGACGAGGGCCCCGATCACGACCATCAGAAAACCGGAGAGAAAATTCGGCTTCATGGCTTCCTCCTATTACTTGTTGCGCGCTTCGCGGGCGCGGCGGGCTTCTTCGAGACCGCGGTCCTGACGGCCCGTGCCTTCGAATTCATAGCCGTTCGAGACCCAGCCCTGAATGCCGTCGGGCATGACGTAGACGTTGCGGTAGCCCTTTTCAATCGCGACGAGCGCGGCTTCGTAGGAGACCGTGCACATGCGGTTGATGCAGTAGAGGATCACGTAGGAGTTTTCCTTGTCTTCCGGCAGGAGATTCCACCAGTTTTCGACGTTCGCGTGGATCGCCCCCTTGATGTGACTCTGCGAATAGATGTCTTCGGGGTTGCAGTCGTAGAGGTAGACGCCGGGCTGGCCGAGCACCTTGGCGACGCGCCCGAGGGAGAGCGGAATCGGCTGGCGCATGGGCTTGACCTGCGCGGGTTGCGAGGCGGAGGGTTGGGCGTCGGCCGCGGCGGCGAAGCCCGGGGCCGCGAGAAGGCCGGCGCAGGCGACGGCAAGGAGAGCTTGGATCTTCATTGTGAATTTTCCTGTCGTTCGGCGGCGAGGGGCGCCGCCTTGTCACGCAGAAATTACGGCATGAAGATTAACGCGCGGTTAAGGAAAAGAAAAATGTTGCCTTCGTTTTGCTTCTTTTCTATTTTTTTTCCTTCGCCCTCTTCTCAAAGAAAGCGCTCCGAAAGCCCGGAATCGGCCGGAAAAATGAGTTGTGGCGGACTCACAGAAATTTGAGTCCCACCACGCCCGCGACGATCATGAAGAGGCAGAGCAACCGTTGCCAGGACGCGGGATCATGAAAGAAGAGAATCCCGATCGCGACCGTGATGGTGGCGCCAAGCCCCGTCCAGACCGCGTAGGCCGTGCCGATCGGGATCTCGCGCTGCGCAAGATAGAGAAAGTACCCCGAAAGCCCCATGCAGACGATCGAGACGACGACGGCGGGCAAGTGCCACTTCGGATAGACCGAAGCGAGCTTGAAGCCCAATGGCCAGCCCACTTCGAAGGCGGCGGCGACGAAAAGGTAGATCCAGGACATGCGCAAAAAACGGAATGGCGGATCGTCGGAAAACCCCGCACGCGGCGCAGGCTCGGCGTGCGGGGCGGAGAAACGTAGATCAGGCGGCCTTTTCTTCGGCCTTGGCCAGGGCCGCGGCCTCTTCGTTCTTCTTCATCTCGGCGCGTTTCGTCGAGACGGAGGCCGTCATGCCCGCGGCGATGATGAGGCTCATGCCGACCAGGGCCACTACGCTCTGCGCTTCACCGAAGAGGAAGTAGCTGATGAGGGCTGAGAAAGGAATCGCGGAGAAGCCCAGACACGACGAGAGCAGCATGTTCCCGTAGGCGTAGGAGCGCGTCGTGCAGATCTGACCGAGCGTCGCGCAGGCGCCCATCCCGAGGATCCCGACGATCGTCATGCCCGTCGGAACGTGCATGCCGCCGTCGAAAATGATCGCCCCGAGCGCACCGAAGACCGTCCCGAAGATCGTGAAGTAAAAGACGATGCGCCAGGAGGGTTCCTTCAGGTTGCCGAGCTCCTTCATCTGCCAGTAAACGAGCAAATCGATGAAGGAGACGAAGAGGCAGACAAGGGCCGGAATCAGTTCGCCCTGATTGAAGCTCGGCTGCAAAACGACCGTCACGCCCGTGAAGCCCACGAGAATCGAGAGGATCAGGACCCACGGCGCGCGTTCGCGGCGCATGAAGGCGAGGATCGTGAAGTTCGCCGCCATGAAGAGCGGGGTCGTGTAGATGAGCGTCATGCAGGTGCCGAACGTCATCTTCCCGATCGCGTAGAACCAGAGCGCGACTGAGAGCGTGCCGAGGACGGAACGCTTGATGTGGCCCCAGAGGTGGGGCGTACGCACCGAGAGCTTGCTCTTATAGACAAAGATCGCGATGGAAATCACGCCGAAGAGCGAGCGGTAGCAGACCAGCTCCAAAGGCCCGAGCTGGTCCGAGCAGAGCTTGACGAAGGCGGCCATGAAGGAGAAAAGCGCGGCCGCCGCCAAAGCCCAGAGGGACTGTTTGAACACGTTGAGTTTCCTTTCGAGGGGGGATTTTCTAGGAATCGCCCGACATTCTAGCCGAAAGGAGGTTTGAAAAACCTGAAGGCTCAGTCCGCTGCCCGCCAGGGGACGAAGACACGCTCGAGAACGCCGAGAGCCAGATAGAAGAAGAGCCCGAGAAGACTCATGGCGAGAATGTCGACGAACATCCCCTCGACGTCGCCCATGCCCCAGGCGTCCATGATGAGGTAGCCGAGACCCGAGGTCGTCGCGAAGCTCTCCGCAAGGAAAAGGACCGCCATCGCGGTGCCGCTCGCCACCTTGAGGCTCGTAAAGAGACTCGGCAGCAGCGCGGGGAGATAGACGTGCCGCACGGCCTCGCGTTTCGTCCCGCCCATGCTGAGGAAGGCCTGCAGATAGGAGGGATCGAGCGCCTGCGCCGTCGCGCGCAGGATCACGAGCATCTGATAGCCCACCGTGAGCGCGATAAGAAGTACGCGCGAAGCGTCTCCGAGACCCACGAGCGTGAAGAAGACGGGCAACAGCACGATCTTCGGGATCGGATAGGTGATGAAGAGAAGCGGACTCGTCGCGCCGTCAAAGACCCGCCAGTGCCCCATCAGGAGTCCCAAGGGCAACGCCGTCGCGAGCGCGACGAAAAGTCCCGCCAAGAGGCGCGCGAACGAAATCCCGATGTGGCCCCAGAATTCGGCCGTGGCGAGCCGCTCAATGAAGAGCGCGGTCGTTGCGACAGGGCGCGGCAGAAGCTCTTCTCCGAGAAGAACGCTTCCCGCGTGCCAGAGAAGTCCCAGAACGAGAAAACCCGCGAGGTAGCGAAGTATCGTCTTCATCGCTTACTCCCCTCCCCGTTCGGAACGAAGCACCGCGTGCACGTGCTTGAGCGCCCGGAAATAGTCTTCCGACTCGCGGTCAGGCGCTTCGAGCGAATACGCGGGATTTTCATAGAGTTCCATGACGCCCTTTCGGCCGAGAATCAGGATGTGGGACGCGAGCACCACGGCCTCCGCGATGTCGTGCGTGACGAAAAGCATCGTGCAGTCGTGACGGCGGCGAAGCTCGATCACGCGGTCCTGCAGACGCTCTCTCAAGAGGGCGTCCAGAGCCGAGAAGGGTTCGTCCATGAAGAGAACGTCGGGCGACGAAATGAGCGCGCGCCCCAAGGCGAGGCGCTGGCGCTGTCCGCCCGAGAGCGACTCGGGAAAGCGCTTTTCAAAGCCCGTGAGTTCGAGCTCCTCGAGCATGGCCCTTCCCTTCTCTTCGATTTCGCTGCGCGGGGCTTTGGCAAGAACGAGCGGAAGCGTGAGGTTTTCCCAGACGCGCTTCCAGGGAAAGAGCGCGAGGCCCTGCCAGACGAAGCTCGTCTTCACCTCGGTGAGGGGCACGGCGTGCCCGTCGCTCTCCCACGCGACCTCCCCGTCCAAGGGGGCGGTGAAGCCCGCTACGGTCGAAAGGAAGGTGCTCTTTCCGCAGCCCGAGGGTCCCACGACGGCGAGCGACGCCCCGGCGGGGAGCGTCAGATCGAGTCCGCGAAGGATCGGGCGGGCTTTTTCATAGCCCGTGGAAAGGCGGCGAACGCAAAGGGTGAGCGACATGAGGCGATGCGGCGGTAATTAGGGCGCGACCACGTCTTCGTAGGCGGGGACGGCCTTGATCATCTTCTTTTGAACCATCCATTCTCCCACACGGCGAACTTCTTCGGCGGTGGGAAGGGGCGGCAGACCGTCGGCGGTGCCGAACATCGAGAAGCGGACCATCTTGTAGCTGTTGGCAAGAGGCGGCGGCAAAAGGCCCTTCTTCACCATGAGCGGACGATAGGTGTCGGGCTTTTCTTCCATGAGCTTCGCGGCGGCGGCCACGGCGCGGCGGAAGGAAGAAACCGTCTTTTCGTCCGTGTAGGCGGCCTTGAGCGCGACGATCGCGAGGGCTTCGTCAAGCTTCGAATCGTTCCAGAGAACGCGTCCGCCCTTTTGTTCGACGAGCGTCACGAGGGGTTCGGGGAGCATCGCCGTTTCGACCTGCCCGCTCTGGAGCATCTGCAGGCGAATCGGGATCTGCTTGACTTCCAGGTTCTTCACGGCGCCCGCGGGAAGGGATTCCGTTTCCTTCATGCGGTCGAGAAGATAGTCGATGATGGTCGACGAACTCATCGCCGTGCTCGTTTCATTGAGGTCGCCGAGCTTTTCGTACTTCTTCACCTTGGACGAGACGAGCATCCCGAAGCAGCGCTGTTCGGGGTGCGTGTGGGTCGTCGTCAGAACGACCTTCTGCTTGATGCCCGTTTCGTTCTGCGTGAAGACGTTCATCAGGTCTCCGAAGTGACCGTCGAGGCGTCCCGCGCGCATGGCGGCGCCGATTTCGAGCGCCGACTTGAAGGGAACGACCTTCACGTCGAGGCCTTCCTTTTGGAAGAGTCCTTCGGCCTCGGCCACGTAAAGGACGGCCGAGTCAGCCGCGGGGAGCGCCCCGATTTCGAGCGTCTCGGCCGAAGCCGTCGCCGCAAAGGCGGCCGCAATCGTAAAGAGAAGACCTTGGGTGAGTTTCATCGAAACAAATCCTTCTTCGTATTAAAGTCCCGCCCGGCTGCACGCTTCCTTCACGCGCTCGTTGGGATTCCCCTGAATCGCCTCGATGCGGCGCGCGCGGGTGCACTCCCAGGCGTCGACCGGATACTGGCGGTCCCAGGCCTCCATGAGCCGGCGGTCCTGATTCGAGAGTCGATAGACCCCCTGATAGGCGTCGGCCATGTAGAGCACCGTGCGCGCGATCGTGCCGCGGGCCGCTTCGGGCGGCTCCGCGCGGCGCCCGTCGATCTTCATCGAACAGGTGCCGAAAGTCGCGGGAGAGCCGGGCAGCATTGAATAACGGTAGTTGCTGCGCATGGCGTTCACCGCGCCGATGGCGGGATAAAGGTTGTAGAGATCGGCCTGCATGTAGCGGAAGGCGGCGTTCGCCTTTTCCGCGCACTTGCGGCCCTTGAAGGCTTTGCCTTTGTTGTCGACGCAGACGTCGGCCCCTTCGCGCCACTCCACGAAGGCCCGGCCGAAGTTTTCCGCCGGAACGACGTGTTCCCATTCGACGCGGCGGGCGCGCTTGGCGTGCTTGGGCGTCGTGAAGCCGTCGGGCAGCGTCACGTTCTTTCGCGCGTCAAAAGCGGCGCCGCAGTAAAGCGTCACGCGGTGGTCGAAATACACTTCCCTCTCCAAAAGCCGCTTGGCCTTCGTGAAGGATTCGATTTCCGTGTTGCCCGCCGCCATGAGGAGGGTCGAAGCCGCCGCAAGAAGCACGGCGGCAATGGTTTTCGTTGCGTTCATAACATCAAAAAAGACGAAGCGGTCTCAGTCTAGCGCGCGAAAGAGACCGTACAGTACGTTCCGAAAGGAAGCGCCGGGAAAAAGCCGTCGGGGATTTGATCTAAACGAAACTCCGCTCGCTTAGTACCGAGACCATAGTTTCAACTTATTAAAAGATTAATTTCGATAATCATCAAACGCGCCCCCGCGCCGACGGCCGAACATTGTCGCATTTTATTGCGCTCGGGCGAAGAATTAGGGGAAATTTACACTTGCGGATTCCGTCGGTTTCTTTACTATCTTGAGTTCTCGGACACGGTGTTTCGTGTCCGTCTTACAAAAATCTTCTTCTCGAACTTGGGAGAAAATCGAATGAAGAAACTGCTTCTTGCCACCGCTCTTTGCGCCGCCTTCGGCGTTGCTTCCGCCGCTGAAGACGTCACGGCCGACATCGTCGTGATCGGCGCCGGCGGTGCCGGCCTTTCCGCCGCCGTTCAGGCTCACGACCTCGGCGCCAAGGTGATCGTCGTTGAAAAGATGGCGATGCCCGGCGGCAACACGATCCGCGCCGCCGGCGGTCTGAACGCCTGCTGCACGCCGCTCCAGAAGGCCAAGGGCTCGAAGGACACGACCGAAATCATGTTCACCGACACGATGAAGGGCGGTCACTGGAAGAACAATCCCGAACTCGTCCGCACGCTCGTGAACAACTCCGCTGACGCCGTGGATTGGCTCCTCGCGCTCGGCGGCGACTTCCGTGACGTGGGCCTCATGGCTGGCGCTTCGCAGCACCGCACGCACCGTCCGACGGGCGGCGCCCTCGTCGGTCCGGAAGTCATCCGCACGCTCTACACGGCCGCCAAGGCCCGTCAGATCGACATGCGCATGAACACCCAGGCCGTTGAAATCATGAAGAACGGCAAGGGTGCCGTGACCGGTCTCGTCGTCAAGGGCAAGGACGGCTCCTACAAGATCAACGCCAAGGCCGTTGTGAACGCTGCCGGCGGCTTCGGCGGCAACAACGAACTCGTTTCGAAGTACGTGCCCCGCCTCAAGGGCTTCGCCACGACGAACCACCCCGGTGCCACGGGTGACGGCATCGTCGTCGCCGAAAAGGCCGGCGCCGCGCTCATCGACATGACCGAAATTCAGACGCACCCGACGGTCGTTCCGAAGGTCGGCGAAATGATCACCGAAGCCGTTCGCGGCAACGGCGCCATCCTCATCAACAAGGACGGCAAGCGCTTCTTCAACGAACTCGACACGCGCGACGCCGTGTCGGCCGCCATCCTGAAGCAGAAGGACGGCGTTGCCTACCTCTTCTTCGACTCCGACATGCAGAAGTCGCTCAAGGCCACCAACGGCTACATCAAGCAGTCCTACACGCTCAAGGGCGAAACGCTTGACGACATCGCCAAGGCCATGGGCGTCAAGGCCGACGTCCTCAAGCAGACGCTCGCCGACTGGAAGAAGGGCAAGGATGCCAAGAAGGACGCCTTCGGCCGCGCCGACATGCCGCGCGACCTCGCCACGGGCCCCTTCTACGCGATCACGGTTACGCCGGCCGTTCACCACACGATGGGCGGCATCAAGATCGACTCCAAGACCCAGGTCTACGACCAGAAGGGCAACGTGATCCCGGGCCTCTTCGCCGCGGGTGAAGTCACGGGCGGCGTCCACGGCGGCAACCGTCTGGGCGGCAACGCTCAGGCCGACATCGTCGTCTTCGGCCGCATCGCCGGTCAGCAGGCTTACATCTTCGCTCAGCAGGCCAAGGCCGCCGACGCCAAGAAGTAATCTCCTCTGACGAGCACTTCTCGGAAGCCCGAATCGGTTCGCCCGGTTCGGGCTTTTTCGTTGTCCTCGTCCGCCGTGAAGTCCCGTCCTCAGAATGAACGAAGCCCCGGCGGGCGGCTCGGCTCGTCGGGGCGTCTGTGTTTATCGGACCGGTTGTCGTGTTCCGAGATCAGCGGCGGCCGTTGAGGCGTTCGATGATCTTCGCGGCGACGCCGAGGCCCACGGGAAGGGACTTTTCGTCGACGATGTCGAAGTCCGCCCGATGGTGACCGTTCTGATCGGCGCCGATGAGAAGGTAGGCCGCGCGCCCGCCGTGCGCCACCACGCGGCGCATGAGGATCGTGCAGTCTTCGCTGCCGGCGCGCTTCGTGATCGGCATCACCTTCTCGACGCCGGGCACGTCCTTGGCGCATTCGCCCGCGATTTCGAGAAGATCTTCGCAAAGCGGAAGCGTCGTCGCTTCACCAGCGAGTTCCACTTCGGCCTTCACTTCGTAAGAGCGCGCCACGCCGTCGACGATGCGGATGACCGAGTCGCACATGTAATCGTTGACTTCCGCCGTCTCGCCGCGGACTTCGAGTTCCATGTCCGCATGCACGGGCGTGACGTTGCGGCCTTCACCCGCGTGAAGCGTGCCGACGGCGACTCGCGTGTCGCCTTCGCCGTTTCGCGGAATCCCCTGAATCATCATCGCGGCGGCGCAGGCCGCCATCAGGGCGCTGCGGCCCTTCTGGGGATCGGCCCCGGCGTGCGAGGGAATGCCGTGGAAATGCACGTCAAGCTTCGAGGACGCAAGGAATCCCGTATGACAGAGCCCCACTTCACCCTGACGGCAGAAGGTCCCGAGGTGCGCGCCGATCAGGTTGTCGACGTCGTCGACGACGCCCGCCGCAGCCATGGCGGCGGCCCCGCGTACGCCCTCTTCCGCGGGCTGAAAGAGAATCTTGATCGTGCCGCAGAGTTCGTCCTTGTGCTCCATCACCCAACGGGCAAGCGCAAGCCCCACGGAAGCGTGTCCGTCATGACCGCAGGCGTGCATGAAGCCCGGGTATTCCGAGGCGAAGCCTTCCTTGGCGGGAAGATGCGACGCGTCGCAGGACTCCGTCACGAGGACGCAGTCGATGTCGCAGCGCCAGGCCGTGACGGGGCCCGGACGCCCCGTTTCGAGAACGGCGACGGCCCCCGTGTAGCCTTCCATCTGCGCGAGGAGTTCTTCCGAAACACCCGCTTCCCGGGCGCGTTCGATCGCCGCCTCGACCTTCTTGGGACTGCGGCCCATCACGGCCTCCGGATTGATCACGCGCGTGCCGCAAAGCGGCTCGTAACCCAGAGCGCGAAGGCGCTCGAGAATCAGAGCGGTCGTCTGGAATTCGCACCAGCCTTCTTCGGGACGGCGGTGCAGCGTACGACGCGTCTCGATCATTTCGCGGACGATGTCGGTCATGTTTTCTCCTCGTAGGTGTACAAAACGATCTTTTGATTGTCGCATGTTTGAGAAAGAACCAAACAGCCGAACAACCCGACGAGCCAATCGGCTCCCGAGACGCAAAAAGGCCCGATCCGCCGCACGACGAACCGGGCCCGGCACTCGACCTCTTTAGCCTAGATTTTTCATCCCCTGGTTACAGCAAGGGGGTGCAGAGCCAACATGGGCCGCTCGGATAACCTCGAGCGGCTTATTTTTTTACAGGCCTGAAAATATTTTAGAGAACAGGTAAATCACCAAGAAAAGGCCTGTA
>CASEFX010000014.1 GCA_949287305.1 uncultured Sutterella sp.
CCATCTAGCTTTGATATGCTAACCTAATTATAAGCTAGGTTTCAAGGAAAAGTAAAGCCCTTGCAGACAAATTTCCTATGTTGCAAGGGCTTTACTAAGTTTTACAACTAGCTTGAACGAAATTTACGGGAGTTCAGGCTTCGGGCTTCGCCCCTTTTTCCTTCTTAATTGGTCCAGCGGGGCCTTGCGGCTCAAATTCTTCCGCGCGAGAGTCGGCGGTTCGGTACACTGCTTGGAAGTCCGTTGTAGGACTCTCCCGAGGAAGTCCTACAACGAGAGTTCCCCATTGCGTTTTGAGGAAAACCCATGACTCGTCTCCAGGGCGCCTTCACCATTAAGGTACAGCTCGCCGACATCAAGAATCCGCCCGTCTGGCGCCGCGTCCGCATCAACGGCACGGCCACGTTTGCCGATCTTCATCGGGCGCTCCAGGAAGCCTTCGGTTGGCAGGACTATCACCTGCACCTGTTCCTCGACGGCGACGCCAAGCCCGGCGATCACAGCGGCCCCATCATCGGACCGGCCGACGGGGAGGACGCCGAGTGGGAGTACATTTACGGCAAAGTCCCCGAAGACGAGGCCGAGACAAGGCTCGACGCGGTGTTGCCGTATTACCCGAGACAACTCGACTACCTCTACGATTTCGGTGACGACTGGTATCACCGTTTGACTCTGGAAGCCTGGCGGGCGCAGCCCGTTCGAGGCGCCAAATACGAAATCCTTGAGCGCTTCGGCGCGGCGCCGCCCGAAGACTGCGGCGGACCGCACCGTTTCTGCGAACTGCGCGATTGCCTTGCCAAGGCGAAGAAAGAGGGTGTGGATCTGCGATCCCGCGATCCGTACGCCCGGGGCACCGACCTCGACTACGCCTTGGCGGTCTTGGGGCCGGACTTCAATCCCCGGAATGCGTTCTGGGTTCCCGATGACCACTTCGATGACGCGGAACCGGACATCGAACGCTGAGGTTTCAGAGGATCGGCGGTGCCGTTCCTTCGGAAGGAACGGCATGTTTTACGCATTCGTTTCGAAATTCGACTCGCAACCCAATACCCGGAACCGACTGCGCCGTTCCCTTGCAGTCGGACCTGCGATCCCACAATTTGGAGAAAAAGACATGGCCCCTCGTGACGGCGTTTTCACCATCAAGGCTCAACTCAAAGGCATCACCAAACCTCCCGTTTGGCGGCGGATCCGCATTGTCGGAGGCGCCAGTTTCGGTCAGATGCACGAGGCTCTGCAGGCGGCATTCGAATGGGAAGGCCATCATCTTCACGTTTTTCAACCGAAACCCGTCCGGTTCACTCGTCCGGCCTTCCAAATCGGTCCGACGCAAGATGACATGATTTCCTTCTTCTGCGGCGAACACATCGACGAGGAATCCATTCGGCTGGACTCGGTGTTGCCGCACTACCCCAAAACGCTCGAGTACGTGTACGACTTCGGCGACGACTGGGTACACACCCTGACCGTCGAATCCTGGGAAGACGACGAACTCTACTGGGATTACGAAATTGTGGAGCGTCGCGGGGCGGCGCCGGCGGAAGACTGCGGCGGCATCTACTCCTTCATGTACAAGCGCGATCTGATTGTTCAGGCGAAGAAGGACGGCGTGGACTTGAGGACGGTGAACTTTGAGTATCCCGAAACCCACTTGGACTACGCCGTGGCGTCGCTCGGCACGAACTTCGATCCCAAGGATCCGTACTACCGTCCCGAATGGGAGAGTCTCGACGAGGATTGAGACGCCTCTCCACTCTCATGGGCCGTTTCTCCCCGGGAGGCGGCCCTTTTTGTCACATCTTTTCCACGACGGCCTTATCGGGCAAGTCCGATGCGCTTCAACCACGCGCCGACGCTCTCCAAATTCCGCACGCCGTGCCAGCCGTAGACGTCGTGGGGCTCGAGCAGCAGGGCCTCGGGTTCGATTTGCGCGAGTTCGACGTGGCTTCTGCCGAGACCGCTTCCGCCGTGCGTCGTCACGTGGGCGACGCGTTTGCCCGAAAGATCGACCGCGTCGAGGAAGGTGCGCACGGGCATCGGCATGCACCCGCTCCAGATCGCATGCGCAAGGACGATCGTGTCGTACTTGTCGAGATCGGGCAGGGCGGTCTTGAGGGCCGGGCGGGCGTTGGCTTCCCGCTCCTTTTTCGAGCGCTCGACCGTGTCGTTGTAGGACTCGGGATAGGGCTCCACCGTCTCGAGACGGACGATGTCACCGCCCGCGAGGCGCTGCACTTCTTCCGCAACGGTTTTGGAACTGCCCGACCACGAGAAGTAGACGGTCAGAAGCCGGGGTTCGGCTTTGTCTGCGGCGCGGGCGCCGCCGAGAAGCGAGAGCGCCGTCGCGCAGGAAGCGGCCTTGAGACAGGTGCGGCGGGAGAAGCGGGACATGACGAAACTCCGTAAGTGAACATGCGACGAAAAGGTGGCGCTCAGCGAAGAGCGCCGTTTCCTCCACTGTAGCGAATCGAACCCTCCCGAAATTGCTCGATCGGAGCGGGCGTGGCGCGGAAACTCTCAAAAAAGACAAACCCCCGTCCGTTCCGGGCAAAGGAGCGGCGGGAGTTCATTGGCGTTTGAGAAACACTCCGGTTCGCGATCAGACCTTCTGCGCGTTCGCGGCGATGTCGATCAGGGCGAGCGTCACTTCGAGGCTCTTTTCCCAGGACTTCATCGGGAGGAACTCGCAGTTGCTGTGGAAGTTGTGGGCGCCCGTGAAGTAGTTGGGCGTGAGAAGCCCCACGACCGAGAGGTAGGAGCCGTCCGTGCCGCCGCGCATCGCGGTCGTCTTCGCTTCGACGCCCGCCATTTCAAGGGCCTTGTAGAGGTAGTCGATCCCCATGCGGTTGTCGTCGCGCACGGCGTCGGCGATGTTGGCGTAGGAGTCGGAAAGTTCGATTTCGATCTTCGCCTTCGGATGACGAACGCGCAGATATTCGGCCGCGGCGACGAGCTTCGCCTTCTTCGCCTCGTAGAGCTTCTTGTTGTGGTCGCGGATCTTCATCGTGAGGACCGCAGTCGAAGGATTCGCTTCAAGGGTCTTCAGAACGATGAAGCCTTCGCGGCCTTCGGTGTATTCGGGCGTTTCGCCGCGGTCGAGCATGTTGATGAAGTCGTGCACGACGAGGATCGGATTGACGAGCACGCCCTTTGACGCCATCGGGTGGGCGGTCACTCCCTTGACGGTGAGCTTGGCGTTCCCGGCGTTGAAGGTCTCCCAAACCACTTCGCCGAGTTCGCAGCAGTCGATCGTGTAGGCGAAGTCGACGGGGAATTTCTTCAAGTCGGTCTTGCGGGCGCCCTTTTCACCGAGTTCTTCGTCGGGGACGAAAGCGACGTAGATGTCGCCGTGCGGACGGTTTTCTTCGACCACGATCGAGAGCGCCGTCATCACGTTCGCGATCGCTGATTTGTCATCGGCGCCGAGAACCGACGTGCCGTCCGAGACCACGATGTCGTCTCCGACGTAGCGCTCGATTTCAGGGTGTTCGGCCGTGCGAAGCCAAATGTCCTTTTCCCGGTTGAGGCAGATGTCTCCGCCTTGATAGTTCTTCACGACCCAAGGATGGATTTCGGGCGAAAGACCGGTGTTCACCGTGTCCATGTGCGCCATCCAGCCGATCACGGGCGCCTTGCGTCCTTCGGGCAGGTTGCTCGGAAGCTTCGCCGTGAGAACGGCGTATTCGGAAATTTCGATGTCGACGAGACCGAGCGCGCGAAGTTCTTCGGCGAGAAGCTCGGCGAGCTTGAATTCGTTCGGGTTGCTCGGGACGACCTTGGCCTTGGGGTCGCTCTGGGTCGGAACGGCGACGTAGCGAAGGAAACGCTCGAGAAGGGCGTCTTGACGGGACATGGGTTGCACTCCTTTCGATGTGTTTGGTTTCGGTTCCTCGGACGGGAGTCCGCGGTGAACGACCCTGAGATTATCCGGGAATCCCACTTCGTCCCGTATTGAACCTTGGTACATGGCGGGGCGTCCGAAGCGCGGGCAGAATTTCGCCGTACCGTCGCAATCCCGTCCCGGGAGCGGCGAACGGCGGAGGACGATTCGTCGTCCCCGCCCGAAACCATCCGCTTAAACCACCCTCCAGACCTCAAAACCAAAGGAATCGCTATGGTCGGCGTAATCATTTCGCTCTTGGTGACGATCTTCGTCATCAAGATCCTCCTCAAGAAGATGAAGGCGCAGTTCGTCCTCTTCTTCGGCGGCCTCGTTCTTCTCACGTCCGCCGTCTTCATGGACATGTGCGGCCTTCTGCCTGAAGGCGCGCAAATTCTCCCCAAGGGCGTCGCGAGCACCGGCTTCGTCGGGTTCGACCTCTTCAAGGCCATCTCTTCGATCATGTCCTCGCGCTTGGCCGGGATCGGTCTTCTGATCATGTCCGCCGCGGGCTATTCGAAATACATGTCCATGATCGGCGCTTCGGCGATCATGGCGGACTACCTCTCCCGTCCGCTTCGCGTCTTCAAGTCCCCGTACCTCGTTCTCGCGATGAGCTACTTCGTGGGTGCCGTCGCCGACCTCTTCATTCCGTCGGCCTCGGGCCTCGCCATGCTCCTCATGGTGACGATGTATCCGGTCCTCGTGCGTCTCGGCGCTTCGCGCCTCTCGGCCGCGGCCATCATCGCGACGGTCTCCTGCCTGGACATGGGTCCGACCTCGGGCGCCGCGAACTACGCCGCCCAGGTGGCCGGCATGGACACGATGACCTACTTCCTCGAGTACCAGATTCCGGTCGGCATCGTCGTGACGGTTACGGTCGCGACGCTGCACTTCTTCACGCAGCGCTATTTTGATGCCAAGGACGGCGACAAGGCCAACGAAGTCGACCTCTCCATCGTGAAGCAGGACGACCTTGACAGCAAGGGCGCTCCCGCCTGGTACGGCATTCTCCCGACCATTCCGCTCGTCCTTCTCATCGTCTTCAACCGCTTCGTGATCGACAGCGTGAAGCTCGACGTTCCGACCGCGATGTTCATCTCGTTTGCGATCTCGATCGTCTGCGAACTCGTTCGCAAGGCTCCGAAGGAAGTGCTCGCGCAGGGCATGGAGTTCTTCAACATGATGGGCAAGCAGTTCGCGACCGTCGTCACGCTCGTCGTCGCGGGCGAACTCTTCGCCAAGGGCCTCATCGCCACGGGCACGATCGACTACCTCATCGACGCGACGAAGAACCTCGGTCTTCCCGCCTACGCGATCATGATCGTGGTCGTGACCTTCATCTCGGTGGCGAGCGTCGTGATGGGTTCGGGGAACGCTCCCTTCTTCGCCTTCGCTCCGCTCGTTCCGGACTTCGCTAAGGAATTCGGCGTCTCGACCATCCTTCTTCTCATGCCGATGCAGCTCTCGACGGGGCTTGCCCGCGTGATGTCCCCGATTACGGCCGTGGTCGTGGCGGTCGCCGGGTGCTCCGGGATCAATCCCTTCGCACTCGTTCGCCGCACCGCGATCCCGATGACGGGCGGCCTGATCGTGATGGTTTTGATGACGATCATCCTCAACTGATCCCAAACGCTTTCTCCCCCGGCCACGGGGGAGGGCGAATCTTCCGAACTCCGGTCCCGCCCCCCGCGGGGTCGGAGTTTTTATTGAGGCCTGCGCTTTGAGGTTCCCTGCAATGCCACCCGTTCCCTCGGACGTCAAAATCCGCGATAATCTGTCGAATCCCTTCTCTCGAGCGTTCCACGCCCATGACGACTTCTTCCGGCTTTCTCTTTCGTCCCCTTGCGCGAAGCCTCGCTTTCGCCTTCGGACTTCTTCTGGCGGCGGGCCTCGCCACGGCGCAGCCCGCGGCGGTCGTGGAGGACGACGAACTCGAGGCCTCGGAATCGCTCGCGGCCGAGGGATTGCCCGTTTTGCGTGAAAAGCCTTCGAAAACGCTTCGATTCGGCTACTTCGAGTCCGCTCCGACGAGAATGCGCGAGAGGTTGCTCGAGCCCACGGTTGCGGCCCTACGCAAGGCTTTCCCGGGCCTCCGGGTAGAACTCGTCCGGGTCAATGAATTCGATCTGCAGCTCGGCGTCGTCGAGCGCAATTTCGATCTCTTTCTCGTCTCGAGCGGCTACTACACCTATCTCAACGACGCGGGATCGGGCGCCATCCGTCTTGCGACCCGCAAGTCCCCCGTGACGACCTCGGCTCTGAAGGGCGTGGGAAGCGTCTTCGTCGTGCGCACGGAAGACGAAAAGTTCCAGGAGATTTCGGATCTTCGCACCGCGCGCGTCGCCGCGACGGGACACTATTCCTTCTCAGGGTGGCTCACGGCGCTCGCCGAAGTCGCCAACATCACGCAGTATCCCGAGAATTTCTTTGGGAAAACCTTCTTCCCGGGCGGACCTTCCGAAAAGGTGATCGATCTCCTTCGTTCGGGCCGTGTGGAGGCGGGCGTTCTCACGACCTGCGACCTCGAGGCGATGCAGCTCTCGGGCGACGTTCGCCCCGACGAATTCCGCGTGTTGGGCGAACGTACTGTCGAGGGCTTTGCCTGCCGAACTTCAACGAAACTCTATCCGGACCTGGTGCTCGCCGCCCGTCCCGACCTTCCCGACGAATGGGCCAAGCGGATCGCTTCGGTGGTTCTGGCCATGGCCACGACCCACGACGGCTGGGGCTGGAGCACGGCGTGCCAGTTTCTCGACTCGCGGCGCACCGTCAATCAATTTGCGGGCGTGATGACCTCCGACAAGACGAACGACGCCGCCACGGAGCGCTACAAGTACGCGCTTCTCATCGGTTTTCTCATTCTTGCGGGATCGGTCGGCTACAACGTGCTCGTGAGCCGCATCGTCGCGAACCGTACGAAGGCGCTCGTCAAGATCATCGACGAGAAGACCGAGCTCGAAGAGAGCGACAAGGAAAACCGCACGCGCCTCTCGCAGCTCGAGCGCGCGGGGATCGTCTCGGAACTCTCGAGCATGATCGCGCACGAACTGCGCCAGCCCGTAGCGGCCCTCGTCAACTACGCCGACGGCCTGCAGCTCTATTTGGGCGGGAAGGGGAAGGACCCCATGATCGACGAGGCGACGCGCGAAATCGCGAAGGAGGCCGAGCGCGTCTCCGAAATCGTCGAGCGCGTGCGCCGCTACGCCAAGCAAAAGAGTCAGGTGCACGCCCCGATCGACCTCTGCGAAGTGACGAAGCGCGCCTTTACGACCTTCCGTTCGAGCACCGACCAGACGGGCGTGCGCATCACCTCCGACTTCGTCGAGGCGGCGCCGATCGAGGGGGATCCCCTGGAACTCGAACTTCTCATCGTGAACCTTCTCAAAAACGCCCTCCACGCCGCACAGAAGTCGCCCGAAGGGAAGGAGAGGCTTGCGATCCGGCTCTTCGCCGACGGCGTTCTCTCGGACGATCCGCGCTGGGTGCTCGAAATCCGCGACAACGGCGCCCCCATTTCCGAGGACGACTTCAAGAACCTCGCCCATCCGATCTCGAGCGACAAGCTCGAAGGGCTCGGACTCGGGCTTTCGATCTGCCGCGTCATCGCCGAGCGCCATGCGGCGAAGCTCCTTTTCCGCAGGCTCGAGCCCTACGGCCTTTGCGCGGCCCTGAGCTTTGCACAGCGCAGAGACGCCGGACCGACCTCTCTGAACGACGACTGACCCCTTGAGTGAGAACCGCTTCATGACCCCGACTCCGTCTCCCGACCTTTATCCGCCGCTCGTTCGCATCGTGGACGACGAAGAAAGTGTTCGCCGCTCCGCCTCCTTCACGCTTCGCGTCGCGGGCTTCAACGCCGTCACCTACGAGAGCGCGCGCGATTTTCTCGACCGTGACGACCTGCGTCACCCCGGCTGCGTGGTGCTCGACGTGCGCATGCCCGGCATGAGCGGCCTCGAACTCCAACAGGAGATGCTTCGCCGCGGGATCGATCTGCCGATTCTTTTTCTCACGGGACACGGAGACGTCGGAATGGCGGTCTCGGCCCTGAAGTTGGGCGCCGACGACTTCTGCGAAAAGCCGATCGAGCCCGCGAAACTGCGCGAGGCGGTCAAAAGGATGACGAAGCGCAACGTCACTGAGCGACGGCACGCGATCCGCGTGGAAGGCATGCGCGAGAAGTACGACACGCTCACCGAGCGCGAAAAGGAGATTCTGCGGCGCGTGGCGCTCGATCAGATGAATAAACAAATTGCGATCGACCTCGACATTCAGGAGCACACGGTCAAGATCCACCGCTCGAACGCCTGCAAGAAGCTCGAAGTGCGCTCGGCCCTTGAAATTCATCACTTCCTCACCGAAATCGGCGTTCTTTCCTGAGGGCTTCTCTTCGCGGTCCTAGTACCTTGGTGCAATGCCGCGGGACCGCGGATCGACGACAATACTCTCCGACCCGATACGGTTGCGTCCTCCGAAGCTCTTTTTCGGAGGCGCCCGAAGACTTTTTTCATGGAGAGAAGAATGCTCGAAGCCTATCTCAAGGACCTCGAAGAAGTTGTAAACATCGACTGCGGCTCCGCCACGGTCGAGGGCGTCACCAAGGTCGCCGAAATCATGAAGCGTCACTACGACGAACTCGGCTTTGCGACCGAACTCGTCGACCTCGGCCCGAAGGCGGGCAAGGGTCTTCGCGCCACGAACAAACCCGGCGCCGACCACTACGACATCATGTTCAACGCCCACCTCGACACGGTCTTCCCCGAAGGCACCGTCGCCGAACGTCCCTTCAAGATTGAAGGCGACCGCGTCACGGGTCCGGGCTGCGCCGACTGCAAGGCGGGCGTCATCGCCATTCTTCACGCGCTCAAGGCCGCCCGCAAGGAAGACCTTGACCGCCTCGCCATTCTCGTCTGCTACAACCCCGACGAAGAAGTGAGCTCGATCAGCTCGCGCGCCTGGCTCGTCGAACAGGCGAAGACCGCCAAGTACGCGATCGTCTGCGAACCGGGCCGCGCCAACGGCGGCTTCGTTCGCTCCCGCAAGGGCCGCACCGTCTGGGACATCGCCGTTCACGGCGTCTCCGCCCACGCCGGCAACGCCCCGCAGGACGGCCGCTCCGCCGTTCTCGCCGCCGCGCATCTCACGATCGCCCTGAGCGCCCTGCAGGACCTCGAAGGCCGCGGCACGAGCGTGACGGTGGGCGTCGTCCACGGCGGCACGGTCTGCAACACGGTTCCCGACCTCTGCACGCTCAAGATCGACACGCGCTTCAAGAGCGACGAAGACGGCGAATACCTGAAGAAGTCCATCCGTGAACTCGCCGAGAAGAACTGGGGCGACGGCATCACGGTCGAAGCCAAGATCGCTTCCGACTCGCCCGCCATGCCCTTCACTGACCGCACGAAGGCGCTCGTCGACATCGTCAACGAAGCCGCCCGACGCGCCGGCTACGATGCGACCTGGGTGGACGCGGGCGGCGGCTCCGACGCCAACAAGATCGCGGCCTACACGATCGTCGTCGACGGCGTTGCGCCCGCGGGTTCGGGCTTCCACAGCGCGAAGGAAAACCTCCAGATCCCGACGATCGAAAACCGCGTCGAAACGCTCAAGAACGTTCTCGAACTTCTCTGATTTCTTCCAAGCAACCGAGTGGAGGGGAGCGCCGCTCCCTTCCTTTCGCACCGATGACGGCGCCCGCAACGAGCTTTACTTCGCAGGCGCCGGAGTCGGTGCGTTTTTTATGGAATCTCCATCGAGACTGTTTCCGTCCTGTCGGGAGGATGGATCGTTGTAACGGCGCAGCGTTTGACCGCATGCGTCGAAGTCTGTCGCGCTTTCTTGCGATCATGTACGGATTGAACGAAAAGGAGACTCTCATGCGCATCGAAAACATCCGGGTCCTGCGCGCCGACATCACGACGCTCGCCGTCGACGCCGTCGTCAATTCCGCCAACCGTTCTCTTCTGGGCGGAGGCGGCGTGGACCGCGCCGTTCACCGTGCGGCGGGGCGCGAGCTTCTCTGGGCCTGCGCCGATCTCGGCGGTTGCGAAGTCGGAAAGAGCAAAATCACCCCGGGCTTTCGTCTTCCCTCGAAGTACGTCATCCATACGGTCGCGCCCGCCTGGACGGGCGGACGGCGCGGAGAGGCGGATCTATTGGAAAGCGCCTACCGCTCGGCCCTGGATTTGGCGCTCGAACGGGATCTTAAGTCGATCGCCCTCTCGATGCTGAGCCGGGGCATCCACCGCTATCCCGCCGAAGCCGCGGCCGAGATCGCCTGGAACGTTGCGCTGTCTCACGTCTTTTCGGGGACGGTGATTTTCGTTCCGTATGCAGAGGAGGACGATCGGCTCTTTTCGATGATTTCCCAACGCCTGCGCGCTTCGCCCGTCCCGACGGTTTGGGTCGGGAACGAGGCGATTCCCGTGACGGAAGATCTGGCGGCGAATCTACGGGCTCTTCCGCGCCCCGAAGAGCCCTTTGAAACGGCGGCCTGGATGACGGGGCCGGACGTTGTTTGGCGCCTTACCGTTGAGGGACTGCACCGGGTTCGTGGGTCAGTATTCAGAGGAATCGCCGGATGCTCAGCCGGCGATGTCGATGAGCGGATTCATCACGAGCGTGAGCGCAATCGAGAACATCACGATTGCGATGAAGAGGTCCAGGAGCTGCCATGAGCGGGGCTTTCGGAAGAAGGGCTGCAGACGCTTTGCGCCGTAGCCCAGAGCCGTAAACCACACGGTGCTCGCGCAGTAGGCGCCGAGCGCGAAGACCCAGCGGTCTGCGCCAGCGAATTGCGTCGAGATGCTTCCGAGCATCACGACCGTGTCGAGGTAGACGTGCGGGTTCAGAAACGTGAAGGCAAGGCAGGCCGCCAAAACGCGTCCCGGCGTGACGACGTTCTCCCCGTCCTTTCCCGAGACGCCGAGCGCTTCGCCCCCTTTGCGGGCGCGGTTGATCGCGAGGCACCCGTAGTAGGCGAGAAACGCGGCGCCGCCCCAACGGAAGATTTCGAGCACCAAGGGGTGCGCCTTGACGGCCGCGCCCATTCCGGCGACGCCGAGCGTAATGCAGAGGACGTCTCCGAAAATGCAGGTGAGAACGACGAGTCCCACGTATTCGCGGCACAGGCCCTGACGAAGAACGAAGGCGTTTTGCGCCCCGATGGCGATGATGAGCCCGGCGCCCGTGCCGAAACCCGCAAGTGCGGCGGAAATGTCCATGAGATGTCCTTTTTCCTGAGGGTAATGGATGGCGGTTTTTCGGAGAAATCTTAGCGGGCCGCGCCTCTGCAGTAAAATGAAAGTTCCTTCACGTAGTGAAGAATAACTGAAGATCGGAACAAGGGAAGAACGCCGTGGCACTGCTGCATCCGCAACTCGAAGCCTTTCTGGCCGTGATCGAAGAAGGAAGTTTCGATCGGGCGGCAAAACGTCTCTGCATCACGCCCTCGGCCTTGTCCCAAAGAATCAAGGGACTTGAAGACCGGCTCGGCGCCGTCCTCGTGAAGCGCAGCGTCCCGTCCGTCGCGACGCAGGCGGGAGAAAAGCTCCTTCGCCGCGCGCAGTCGATGCGTCTGCTCGAAGCGGAAACGCTCACGGACTTTCGTCCAGGCGAGGGCGACGAGACCGCGCGCCTCACGATCCTCGTCAACAACGATTCGCTTGCGACCTGGCTCCCGGAAGCGCTCGCCGACTTTGCGGCGGAGACCAAGGGAGAGCGCGTCTCGCTCGAACTTCTCACGGACGACCAGGATCATGCGCTCGAGAGCCTTCGAAACGGCACCGCGATCGCCGTGGTGACGTCGGAAGCGCACCCGGTTTCGGGCGCCCGCGCGACGCCCTTGGGCGCCATGCGCTACATTGCGGTGACGTCTCCCGCCCTGGCGGCGTCGCTCGGCTCGGTCGGATTCGAGACGTCGCTTCAGAGCGCCCCCGTGATTTTCTATGACCGAAAGGACACCCTGCAGGATCGCTTTCTCGCATCCTTCGGCATCGGACCCGAAGCCTTCACGGGCCTCGTTCACTACGCCCCGTCGCCCACGGCCATGATCGATCTCGCCGCGCGGGGGCTCGGATGGTGCATGGCGCCCGAATCGCTGGCCAAGCCTTGGATCGATCGGGGGCAAGTCGTCGCGCTCGCGCCGGAACACGCCATCGACGTGCCGCTCTACTGGCAGTCCTCGGCCATCCGTTCGGCGCTTCTCACGCGGCTTGGCGCCGTCATACGGAAAACGGCCGCGAAGAGACTGCGGCCGTTATCGGAATAAGGAGATGAAAAGAGTCTTCAGTCTTCCGGCGCTTCCTCTTCGCGGGTGTCGATGTAGCGCATGACTTCGCGCGCCCGAAGCACCCCGATGTAGGGAACTGCGAGCACCAACGCGGCGCGCAGTTCCTCTTCCGTGTTGCCGAGGCGCAGATTCATTTCCACGAGTTCGTCCGTCGTGTCGGCGTCGGCGCCGAGCGCCGCTCCGACCACGAACCAGATAAGTCCGCGAAGGGGAAGCGACAGGACGCCGCGGCTCGCGATGTCCCCGCAGGCGAAGCCCTTCAGGGCCGCTTCGTTCAGAATCGTCACGGCGGGGGAGTCGGAGGCTTCGGGCGCAAGGCCGAGGACCTTAAGAATCTCTTCGCCGGTCTCCATGCGGGTTTCTTCCGTCACGCGCCCCGCGTCGGGCAGGGGCAGGGGAAAGCCCGCGAGCGAGAGCGCGCCGTTCACTTCACGGAGCGCCGCCTGGGCCTTCGGAAAGCCGATCCAGGGGGCGGTGTGGTAGATCGTCTCCTTGATCGATTCGGGGGAAGCGCCCGTGCGAAGCGCCGCGCGCGCGTGGGCCGCGATCGTCTCGCGCTCGCCGATCGTGGCGAGGACGGCGAGCGACACCAGGGCCTTTACGGCGTCGGGCAGATTCACCTTGTCCTGAATGTCCCCGAAGACAAAGCGGTCGCGAAGCTTCGCAAAGTCCGGATCGGTTTCGGCAAAGACGCGGTCCGTCCCGCCGAAGAGGGTGCGAAGCTTGAGTTTCGAGCGTTCGATGCGGTCGGTCACGGGCGGTCTCCCTCCGTCATTTCGTTGAGAAAACGTTCTTCGATTTCGGGCCAGTCGGCAAACGTGAAGTCGGCCCGGGCGTTCAATTCTTCTCGTTCGGCGTCGTTGTGGGGTTCGTCGATGATACCGACGGCGACGCCCGCGTTGCGCGCGGCGTCAAGTCCGATGAGCGAGTCTTCGAGGACGAGCGTTTCCTTGGGGGCTACGGCGAAGCGCTTCATGAGCACTTCGTGGCATTCGGGCGAAGGCTTGATCGCCTCCACGTCCTCGCGCGTCACGACGGCGTCGAAGAGTTCGTAGAGAATCCCTTCGGCGCGCATGCCCTCGTTTTCGCCGGAATACACGTCGACGTTGCGGCGCTTCGTCGTCGTGGCGATTGCGGTGAGAATGCCGTGCTTTCGAAGGGCCTTGACGAAGCTCACGGCCCCATTGCGCCAGGCGACGCCCGAGACGAGCATTTCGCGCGCCACTTCATAGCGCTGCGCGTGCAGGTCTTCCTTCGAGACGTCGAGGTGCCAGCGGTCGGCTATGGCGCCGCAGTAGAGAACGTAGGCGTCCTTTCGATCCGCCACTTCGCGGAGCACCTCCTTTCGGAAGGCCTCCATTTCCGCGGGATCGGGAGCCGTGCCGCTTACGCGCCGGACGATCTCCACGTCCACGCGGTCCCACATGTCGAGCGAATCGATGAGGGTGCCGTCCAGGTCGAAAATGACGAGCTTTTTGTCTCCAAACATCTCTACTGCCGTCCAAAAGAAAGCATTGAGCTTAGCAGAGGCGAAGGGAGAACGGAGGGGGAGAGTTCGGAAATCTGACCTCTTCAGAGAAGGCCAGAGCGAATTTTCGGGCCGGTCGTCCTCCTTCTTTCTCCAATCGTCCGCCGCTCTGCCATAATGCTCCTTCCTATCGAAATCAACAGTGGAGTTCCCCTGTGACGAACAATGACAAAGACTGGGTCCGCCGTTCGCGGGAGATTCTGACGTCCTACTTTCAGGACGGCGACTGCGAAGGGCTCTGTCAATTCTGGCTCGACTTCCCCGACTTTCCCTACACGGAAAAGGAGGTGGCCTACATCTTCGCCGCCGCGCAGATGAAGAACCATTCCGACGTGGTGGCCAACATCTGGGACCGTCTGGGGCAGCCGCTCGAAGGCATGGTCACCGGCGTCGTTCTCTCCGTCGCGCAGCACCTCATCAACATCGATCGCCGCGACGACGCCGTCCGTTGTTGGGAACACGTCGTCAAACGCTACGAAGAGGCCGAATTCGACTTCGAGCGGGCTTTCGGCGGAATTCACGAGGCCTTTGAATTCTTCCGCATCGGGCTCGATCTGCATTGGGACGAAGGGAAGGACGCGCTCGATCGTTGGCAGCGTCTTCTCGAGAAGCTTCAGGCGACCCGTCAAAACCTCGACCGTCTTCACTACGAACTCCTCGAAGGGCTTCGGGGCGACTTCGAGGCGATGTCGCTCTATTCGCCCGACTACCGCGAAAACGAATACGCCGCGCAGACGGAACTCCTCATGAAGTTCGTCCGCGGCTGCGAAGATCTTCCCATTCATGAGTTCGAAGACTCGCCCGTCGTCGTGCTCGACGCCGAAGCCGTCTTCCTTCGGGAAAAGTGGCTCTCGGGCGACCTCGAAGCGGCGGTCGACCGCACCGTGAACATCGTCGCGAAGGAAAAGATTCCCGCGTCCGAGCCTGCGTGCGCGCTCGAGTACATGAACGTCATCTGGGAGGCGCCCGTCGTTCGGAACGCCCCCGCGGTGCCCGCGCCGCTTCCCGAAACCGCGAACGAACGCGAGATTCTCGCGGCGCTTTTCGCCTCCTGGGACGGCCAGACCTACCGCAACTTCTTTGAGATCTTCCGAAACGTGAAGTGGGAGGAGATTCCTCCATACTGCTGCGCCATGGTCGGGCTTGCCTGCGCCGTCGCGGTCGAGGAGGACGGTCTCAAGAACCCCGAGGCGGTGCGTCTCGCCCGTCTCTTCGTCAAGAATCTTCATCTCACGAAGAAGCGCGCCAAGGCCTACGCCGTCTACGGAAGGCTGGCCGACTGGTTCCTTCAGACCTTCATTGATCCTGCAGACGTCGACGAAGTGCTTGAAGCGCGACGCGTCGGCCGGGAGCTTCTCGAAGCTCTTCACGACGGCGATCTCGAGTTTGCCGAGCTCACGGACCCCGTCGAAATTCTGCAGTCGGTCTGGTCGACGAACTTCTTCCTTCACTCCGACTACGAACCCTTCCGGTACGAAGAGGCGATCGATCTGCTTTTTGCGTGCCCGCACGGGATCTGCGCCGAAGAGTCGAACGTTCGTTACCGCGTCGCGCTCATCGACCGTCTGATCCGTTCGAAGGACGCGACCGAACAGGACGTGCGCGAGATCTGCGAAGAGGCGGTCGACGCGATCGACGAAAGCGAACTCTCCGACGAAGACAAGGATTACTTCTACCGCTGGTTCACGCGACGGGCGCCAAGCTGCGACCCCGACGACTTCGCCATGGAGCTTCCCGACCGGTTCGAGACCCTCGGTCGTCTCGAGGTCGACGGCATGGCCATACAGCGGCTCGCCGCCGCAAACGACATGGAAGTCCTCGACTGGCATCACGTCCGTCTGGGCGTACGGGCGGCGCTCCTTCGCCGTCGGGCCGACACGGGCGAGCGCTGGGTCGCCGTCTCGCACGGCTTCATGACGAACCATCCGCAGTACAGCTCCCGCTACCTGCTGCGGCTCGGCGAGACAGCCGACTCCTTCGACGCGCTTTCGACGGCAAAGTCCCTCCTCACGGTCATCGAGAAGCTCGTTCTTCCCGAAATCCGCTGTGAATTCATCGCGCCCGAACAGATGCCGGGCGTCGTGTATTCGCTCCGGCATTTCGCCGACGACGGGTTCGACAAGTGGATTCCGGGCTATGACTACGCGGGTTTCGTCTGCACCGTTCCCCGCGGATTCAAGCACCCCGCCGTCCTCTTCAATCCGTGCAACGACGAGATGTTCGACGAAGAGGCGTTCAACCGTCTCTCCGAAGAGGAACAGAGCAAGCTCTGCGGCCGCGCGTATCTCGAAGTGATTCCGCTTCTTCCCGACGAACTCGTTCTCTTCGAGCGGGGCGTTCGGATGGAGGACTTCCTGGCGCTCCATCCCGATCGGAATTTCGCGTTCTTCGCTCCGGAAGAAAAGGTTCCCGCGCCTCAGCCCGCGATGCGTCCCGCGGCGAAGCGCGTCACGAGCCTCAGGGCTGTCCGAAAGCCTTCGAAGCGCTCCTGACGGACACTAACACATGATTGCGGCCGGGCCTCGCGCCCGGCCTTTTTGCAGACGCGAAGAGAGCAGGGTGTTGCCGGCGGTAAGAACGAACCGGTCCGTTAGCCGCGGCCTGTAGGAACTAAGAGAAATGCTACGCCGCATTTGAGAGCCCGTACGGGAAGGAAATGGCGCGAGCGACTTCCTTATCCGCATTCCCGTGCATTCCTTCAGCGGATCGCGATGATTCGATCGGCCTATGTCCGTTGACGGATCGAACGCCCTGCCGGGCTTTGGTATTCTCAGATCGTTCGAGAACCACCCGTTTTCGCAGGAGGAGACGTTTCATGACCGTTCGACTGAAAAACCGCAGTCTTCTTTCGCTCGTACACCATACGCCCGAGGAAGTCGATCATCTCGTGCGTCTTGCGGTCGAACTCAAGGAAGAGAAGCGTCTCGGCAAAGAAAAGCAGCGCCTGCAGGGGAAGAACATCGCGCTCATTTTCGAAAAGGCTTCCACGCGCACGCGCGCGGCCTTTGAAGTCGCGGCGCATGACCAGGGTGCGCACACGACGGTGTTCGATCCGCAGACTTCGCATTTCGGTTTCAAGGAGAGCGTCCGGGATTCCGCGCGCGTACTCGGACGGATGTTCGACGCGATCGAATACCGAGGGTTTTCGCAGAAGACGGTGGAGGAACTCGCCGCCTTCGCGGGCGTGCCCGTCTTCAATGGCCTCACCGACGAGTGGCACCCGACCCAGATGCTCGCCGACCTCATGACGATGCGGGAGGCCAGCGGAAAACCCTGGCGGGACATCTCCTTTGCGTACCTCGGCGACGCCCGCAACAACATGGGGCATTCCCTTCTGATGGTCGGCGCCAAGATGGGAATGGACGTGCGCATCGCAACACCGAAGATTTATTGGCCCCGAGAAGAAGTCGTCGAGTTGGCCCGGGAAATGGCGAAGACCTCGGGAGCGAAGCTGACGATCACCGAGGATCCTTTGGTGGCCGTGAAGGGCTGCGACTTTCTCCACACGGACGTTTGGGTCTCCATGGGCGAGCCGGCCGAGGTCTGGGACGAGCGCATCCGGGCTCTTCTTCCTTATCAGGTGAACGCCGAACTCGTCGCCGCAGCCGGGAACCCCGACGTTCGGTTCATGCACTGTCTTCCCGCCTTTCACAACGCCGAGACGAAGGTCGCCCGGGCCATCATCGAGCGCCACCCGGATCTCGTCGACGGCATCGAGGTGACGGAGGAGGTCTTCGAGTCGCCGCGCTCGATCGTGTTCGATCAGGCGGAAAACCGCGTGCACACGATCAAGGCCCTGCTGGTGGCGACGCTTGCCTGAGCAAGCTTCCCGGGCGGAGGTCTCAAAGAAGACAGGGGATTTCGTCCGGGAGTGAACTTTTGCGGCCGCGGAGCGCTTTCGTGACCGTGCTTCCGTGACGAAAGCGCAACAATTTCACGCATTGCGTTTGTAAGGGGAGTTCTCGGCCTTCGGGTTGAGGCGGCCGCCTGCGGCAGACGGGCAAGTCGCCCCGGCATGTATCCCGAAGGGGTCGGGGGTCGGCAACGGGGCGCCGGCAAATTCGGTTCGGTGACGAATCACGTTATGTCTCTAGGAATACGACCGTGCCATAATGGCTTCTCTCGTCCCTGAAGCCCAAGGAGCAGACCGTGAAGAAACAAAAGAACGATTGGGTGCGCCATGCCCGTGCGATTCTGAACAACTACATTCTGAACGGCGACTTTGAAGCCGTGTGTCAGTTTTGGCGCGATTTCCCCGACTTCCCCTACAACCAGAAAGAAGCCGACATCATTTTCTCAGTGGCGAAGCTCGAATTCGATTCGTACGTCATCCTCGACATTTGGGATCGGTTGGGTCGGAACCCCGAGGTGGTCAAGCCGACGGCGCTTCTCTGCGTGGCGAGGCACCTGATCGTCATGAACCGCGAGGAAGAGGCCCTTCTTTGCTGGAAGTTCTTTGCCGATCTCTATGAAAAAGGGGACTGCCGGTACGAAAGAAACTTCGAAGAGCCCGAGGAGGCCGTCGAGTTTTTCCGACTCGGACTCGACCTCGCGCAGGCGGAGGATGCCGAAATGTTTCGTCGCTGGTCCCGCCTTCTCGACGGTCTCAAGGCCTCGAAACGCATTCGCGACATGATCCGTTATCACGTTCTGATCAGCTTGAGCGGCGATTTCGTCGAAATCTCGCGCCGTCACCTCGACAGTCGCGAGAAGGAATGCGCGGCAGAGGTCGAGACCTACGTGAATTTCATCCGCAGCTGCGAAGATCTTTCCGTTCCCGCACTCGACGACGCCCCCTTTGCCGTGCCCGACACCGAGGCCCTGTTCCTGCGTGAAAAATGGCTCTCAGGCGACGTCGACGGCGCCGTGGACCGTGCGGTGCGCTTCATGTCGCCCTACAAGTGCCCCAACAAGGAACCTTCCAACGTCCTCGAATACCTGGACGTGGTCTGGGTGCCGCCGGTCGTGCGCAACGCCCCCGCCGTCTCCGAACCGCTCGCGAAGACGCCGAGCGAGCGCGAAGTGCTCACGGCGCTCTTTTCCTCGTGGGACGGGCAGACCTACCGCAATTTCTTTGAGACTTTCGGGAACGTCAAGTGGGAAGAAATCCCGCCCTATTGCTGCGCGATGGTCGCATTGGCCGCGGTCGTTGCGGTGGAGGCGGACGGACTCGGCAATACCGAGACGATCCGGACCGCCCGCCACTTCATCGATTGCCTGCGGCTCACGAGAAAACGCGCCAAGGCGTACGCCGTCTACAAAAAACTCGCCGCCTGGTTTCTCGACAACTTCCTCGCGCCCGCCGACGTGGACGAAGTGCTCGCAAAGCGCGCCGAAGGCATGGCGCTTCTCAAGGAGTTGAGCGACGGCGACTTGGCCGAGGCCGAAATCGCCGTGCCCGTGGAAATTCTGAATTCCTTCTGGTCGACGCTTCTCACGCTTCACTACGACTACGAGCCCTTCCGTTTCGAAGAGGCGAAGGAAGTCTTCTTCCTTTGTTCGCCCGACTTGCTCGATCGCGAATCCAACATCCGGCACCGCATCGTCCTTGCTGACAAGTTGATCCGTGCCAAGGAAGCCAAAGACAGCGACGTGCGCGAGATCTGCGAAACGCTCCTCGACGCGATCCAGGGAAGCGACATTCCGGACCTCCAAATCGAATTTTTCGAACACTGGCTCCCGCGCCGTGCACCGAGTTGCGATCCGGACGACTTCCATCTGGAACCCGAGGAACGGGAAGAGATCGACGAGGCGCTCGAAGCCGACTGCCGGAACGTGGAGCGTCTCGTGGACTGGAATGGCTGCGAAGTCATCGACTGGATCACCGTCCGAGAAGGTTTTCGGGCGGCGTTGCTTCGCCGCAAGAACGACACGGGCGAGCGCTGGGTCGCGACCGCCCACGGTTTCCCCACGCAGTCTCCGGTCTTCGGCGTGCGCTATCTCGTGCGCATCGGCGAAACGGTCGATTCCTTCCGGGAGCTCTCCGTAAAGAAGGCCGTCTTGGCACTTTTGAAAAAGCTCGTACTTCCCGAAATCCGAAGCGACTTCAATCCGCCGGACCAGAAACCCATTTCTCTTTACTCGCTGCAACACTTCGCCGACGACGGGTACGACAAATGGATCCAGGGCTACGATTACGCGGGCTACGTCGGCATCTGGCCGCGCGGCTTCGAGGAGGCCGCCCTGGTCTTCGAAGGGGATAAGGTGTATCCGTTCACGGAGGACGTCTTTGACAATCTCTCTGCCCGAGAGAATGCATGGTATGCGCGCGGACTTCTCGAGATCATTCCGCTCCTTCCCGAAGAGATCGAGCTCTTCGAGCGCGGCATCTCGCCCGAGGACTTCTTCGCCCTTCATCCGGAGAAGAACTTCGAAGCCTTTGCCGAAGAACCCGAGAAACCCGCCGCAAGAAGGGCGGCGCCCGCGTCGGGTACGTCGGGCGCACGGTCGCCGAGCCTGCGGGCGGTTCGAAAGCCCTCCAGACGCTGAGGCGATGCCTATAAACCCCGTCGTGCCATCCCGACGGGGTTTCCTTCTTTGAGGGTTTTCTCCATGGTTTCGTCATGGGAAACATTGTCCCTTGCACGGTAAATACCGCCGTCCGGACGCCGTTTGCTCTCTGCCGGGAGCCGACAATGGGGGTGTAGGGAAACACGTCGAAGAGAGAGGCGCGAACCTCGCACGGGCGTCGCCGTACGGGGGTCGGACGAAGGCATCCGAAAGAGAACGGCGACGCTCGGGCGGGTACTCAAAGAGAAGGGGCGCCCGAAAGCCATGGGACACCCCTTTTCTCATTTAAGCCCCGCTCGGGGCTTTAATCATTTACGGATTCAGAGCACGCCCTTGTCAAAGATCGCGCGCCATTCCGTGAAGGCGAAGAGCCCTTCCGGACCGCCTTCGCGTCCGAGGCCGCTCGCCTTCATGCCGCCGAAGGGCGCCGTGATGTCGCGCGGACCGTCGTTTACGTATACGTTCCCGGCGCGGATGCGCTTGGCCATGGCAATCGCTTCGTCCTTCTTTCCCCAAACCGCGGCGTTGAGGCCGTACATCGTGTCGTTCGCGATCGCGGCGGCTTCGTCGAGCGTCTTGTAGGTGAGGACGCAGAGAACCGGCCCGAAGATTTCTTCGCGGGCGATGCGCATGTCGTTTTTCGCGTTCGTGAAGATCGCGGGTTCGATGAAGTAGCCGCCTTCGGGTTCTTCGGGCGGCACGGTGCCGGCAACGAGCGTCGCGCCTTCTTCAAGCCCGAGCTCGAGGTAGGAGCGGACCTTGCGATACTGCGCGAGCGAAGAGAGGGGGCCCACGGCCGTCTTTTCGTCCGTCGGATCGCCCGTACGGTAGTTCGGGATCTGACGAAGGAGTTCCGCCTTGATCCGGTCAAACTCGGCTTCCGGAACGAGCAGACGCGAGAGCGCCGTGCAGGTCTGACCCGCGTTGAGGAAGATCGAGTCAAAGAGCTTCTTCACGGCGGGTTCGAGGTTTTCTATGCCCGGCAGGAAGACAAACGGCGACTTGCCGCCCAACTCCAGATGAGGGCGCTTGAGCGAGGCAAGGCCCTTTTGCCCCAGCATGGAGCCGACCGAGGTCGACCCCGTAAAGCTCACCATATCGACGTCGGGATGCGTCGCCAGACGATCGCCGAGGCTTCGGCCGCGGCCCGAGACGAGGTTGAAGACGCCCGGCGGGAGGCCCGCCGCTTCAAAGGCTTCGGCGAGGAAGTAGGCGGTAAGGGGCGTATGCTGGCTCGCCTTCAGAACGCAGGTGTTGCCCATCAGGATGGCGGGCGGCACCTTCTGTACGACCTGGCCCAACGGATAGTTCCAGGGCGTGATGCAGGCGACGACCCCGACGGGTTCGCGCGTGCAGGTCGATTCGGGGAAGTCATAGTGGTCGGGGAGCTTCTCGGCCAAGTCCGTAAAGGAGACGATGCGGGCGATCGGATAGTTCACGTGGAGGTTGCGCGTGAAGGTGACCGGGGCGCCCAATTCCTTCACTTCGAGCTCCGTGATTTCGTCGGCGTGGGCCTTGAGGTAGTCGATCACGCGGCGCATGAGCGCCACGCGCTCGGCCATCGGCACCTTTTCCCAGGCGGGCTGCGCCGCCTGGGCGGCCGCGACGGCGCGGTCCACGTCCTCAACCGTGCCGTCGGGGACCGTCGCGAAGATCTCCCGCGTCGCGGGATTTTCGACTTCGATCTTGGCGTCGCCCGTCGACGGCGTCCATTCTCCGTTGATGAACTGACAATCGAAACGATGGGTCATAAAAATTCTCCTTTCGGTTCGAATCGGGCCGCCCTTGGTTTTAGGCGGCGAAAGTCCTCACGCCTTCGGCAAAGCGCCGGAGGATTTCTTCGAGACGCTCGGGCTGCGTCGCGGGATTGAGGCGGATCCACGCGCGGCCGTTTCCGCGGAACTGGCTTCCGGGCGATACGACGAGTCCCGTTGTCTTGTGAATGTGTTCGACAAGCTTGTCCGCGTCGTCCGTCACGGCCGAGCAGTCGATCCAGCCGAGGTAGGTCGCTTCGCGGTGCGTGACCTTGAGCTGCGGAAGTTCCTCGTGCAGGAAGGATACGACGCGCTCCTTGTTGCGCGCGAGCACTTCCCGGACCTCTTCGACCCAGGCCTCACCCTTGCCGTAGGCGGCTTCGGTCGCTTCGATCGCGATGGCGCTCGGGAAGCCGACCTGGTCGCGGTCGAGACCCCAGAAGACGCGTCCGCGCATCCCTTCGTTCGGAACGATGACAAACGACGTGTTGATCCCGGGGATGTTGAAGGTCTTCGAGGGCGAAACCGTCACGATCGCGTTTTGCGCGCACTCTTCGTTCACCGAAGCGAAGGGCGTGTATACCGAGCCCGGGTCCGTGAGGTCGCAGTGAATCTCGTCCGACACGACGGGAACGCCGTACTTGGCGGCGAGGCGTCCGATTTCCGCGAGTTCTTCGCGCGTCCAGAGTTCGCCCGTCGGGTTGTGCGGATTGCAAAGAAGGAGGAGGGTGGAGGCGGGTTCCTTGAGGGCCGCTTCCAAGGCTTCCGGGTCGAAGCGGTAAACGCCGTTTTCGAAAGCGAGCGGCGCTTCGCGCACCACACGGCCGTTCCATTCGATCGCGTGGAAGAAGCAGTGGTAGACAGGCGTCATCACGACGACGCTGTCTCCCGGCGCCGTCAGGCTCTTCACGATCGAATGAATCGCGGGCATCACGCCCGTCGCGAAGTGCATCCACTCGTGCTTCATCGTCCAGCCGTAGCGGCGGGACCACCAGGAGGAAACCGTGTCGAGGAGCGATTCGGGAATCCAGGAGTAGCCGAAGATCCCTTTGCCGGCCTTTTCCATCACCGCTTCGGTAATGGCGGGCGCCGTCCGGAAGTCCATGTCGGCCACCCAGGCGGGGAGTTCGTTTTCCGGTCCCTTCCACTTCATCGAATTCGTACCGCGGCGCTCGGTGAGCGTCGTGAAGTCGTATTGCATCGAAAGACTCCTTCTTATTGCATTTTGTATGGGAGACGGGCGCAAACGCGTACGCCCGCGATGAGACAAGTGTAGCGCTCCGACACGCTCTTTAAAAACAGAGTATTTCCTTGTCGAATCGCAAATAATCGTAAACCCGACCAGAGAAATCAACTTTTCTTGACTTCGAAAGTTTTACCCTTTCCTCTTCATGGCGGTGTCTCGAATACGTTCCATGAGTTATGATCCCTGATGCCGCACAAAACCCAGGACCGATCAGCAAAAATCACAAGCGCGATAGACTAAAAAGAAGGAACGATACGAACGATATTCCTTTTAGGGGAAACGCTTGTTGCCAGGGACGGCTCAAAACCAATACAGTTGTCTCGTGGCCGTTGATCACGCAACACGCAAAACCAATCAAAGGAGTTACAGCCATGCGAATTTCCGCCCGCAATTGCCTCGAAGGTAAGATCGTCGCCATCAAGGAAGGTCCCGTCACGACGGAAGTGACCATTGAAACGGCGGCCGGCGAGAAAATCGTTTCTTCGATCACGACGAATTCCGCCCAGAACCTCGGCCTGAAGGTTGGTGACAAGGCCTACGCCGTCATCAAGGCTTCGAGCGTGATGGTCGCCGTCGACTGATCCCGATTCCTTCCAAAAGCGAGGGGCACGAACCGGATGGGGTTCGTGCCCTTCGTCATTTTCAAGAAGACCGAATTTTTAGCAAGTCGCCCACTGAACAAATCGGCGCTTATCCTTCGAAAACACCAAAACCGCGCGGTGAAGGCTCATGCCCGTCGGCATCGGCGTTTCGCCGTATCGCCGGTCCGTCATCTGCGCCTTTCCTTCTTCGAGAAGTTTCAGTTCTTCCGCTTCAGTCCGTGCAAATTTAATTTCGAAGACCCAACGGCGTGTCGTTGCGTCCACTTCCAGGTCGCTGCGTCCGTGTGCAGAATGAACTTCTACATGAGGCAACATGGCGGCCCCGTGCAGAAGGAACTGCAGAAGAACGCGACACATCGATTCGTTGATGATGGAGTAGTCCCCATAATCAATGCCGTTGAACATGTTGTTGAAAAGCCGCACAATTTCGTCGAGGGATTGATACTCCAGGGCAGCACCTATGGTCGGGATACCCAACGCAATTTTGTTTTTATTACGCAGAAGTTCATCTGCATAAAGTTGTGCCATCGAAATAGAAACTTCTTGATTGGGATAGCCAATCTCCACATAGCCGGGCATCAATTCTTTTTTGATTGTGTAATATCCGGTCTGCAAGAGCAGATTTTCCAACGTAAGATTCGGCAATGTCAAGGATGAATCGAGATCGTTTAGGCTCAACCCACGCTTTTCCTCGTTCATTATAGTAGCATCCAGAGGATGGAGACGTAGATACTGCAAAAGAGCGGTGGGTTTAGCGTTCTGGCACCAATAATTTAAATAGCCATCTGCTGGTGCTTTCAGGAACTTGAGAACGGACCAGGGGCAGTAGACGTGCGTGCGGCCTTTTCTGTCGAAAGAAAAGCCGTCGTAGTGCTTGCGAAGTTGTTCGATTACTTCCTTTACGTCGGATTCAAGAGTTTTCGCCGCTTGCATCAGGTGCGAGGGGAAATTCCTGCAGAGCTCTTCTTCCGTATAGCCTAAAATTGTCCCGTAATTTACGGAAAGAGATATGTCATCAATATTATTAAACCCGGAGAAAATCCCGGTATTGGCATATTTCGTAATGCCTGTCATAAAGAAAAAGCGAAGGCATCCTTCATTAGCCTTAATTTTGGAGAAGAACTGATTTAGCGTACGCTGAATTTTATCAAACACCTCAGGTTGATGAATGCTTATTGTGAGAGGTGCATCGTATTCGTCAATGAGAAGAACGATACTGTTGTCCGGTTGCTTAGAAAGCCAAAGCGATAGGTCGATCAGATCTGCCTTTCCATCGTACCCGACTGAATCACGAAAGACTCCATGGATATAAGTAAGAAACTGTTCCTCAAAGTCCTTAGGAGATTCGTAATCTTTAATTTCAGAGAAATCAAGCGATACAACCTTATAGGTCGTGTCTGACCACAGCTTCTCAATGGCGAGTCCTGCAAAGTCACGTACCCCGTGCTTAAACAGAGATTCGAAAGTTGAGACCAGCAACGACTTGCCAAATCTCCTCGGTCGTGCCAAGAAGACTTTCGAACTGGTTTTGCACAGGTTGTAGAGCATCTCCGTCTTATCCACATAAACGGCATTGTCGGAGCGAAGTGCGGAGAACTTGGAGCGACCAAGAGGTAGCGGCTGAAGTGCAGGTTGAGACATGAAGGGAAACTCTTTAGCTTCAACTTGAGAAGATGTAAGGATTTTATCAGGTGCACACGAACCGAACCCAACGAAGCAACCTATGCAAGTGTTGGGCCGTGGTCCTCTTTCGTAATGTTCGTTCTGCTCCCCGAAACGCTCCACAAGTCGGCATAATTGAGGTTCCTTCTTGACATGCGTCGGGGACCGTCCCGACCGCCTCGTACATCACTCCGATAAGTCCATGACCATTGTTGCGCAACAGTTCAACGTACGCTCCGAGAAGATTCTTTTCCTTGCCATGGCGATGCTCCGCTTCGCCGCGAAGTACCCGAGAAAGGTAGGGGACAACGGCATTCCCGTTCCCTGGCGTACCGGGTTCGCGCTCTTCGGGCCGCTCACCGTGACGAAAACGATCCGCTCCCTGCGCGGCGTCTGGGCCTTGCCGTACGGTCTGGAGGACGACTCCCTGGAACTGAGCGTCTTCACGCGCCAGTACAAGCAGCCGGGTTTCTGGGTCCCGGAAGACAAGCAGGAAGAGTTCGGCGAGATGGACGAAAAGGAAATCTATGAGTGGGAGCAGGTCTCGCTCATGCCGAATCCGGAACTTCTCGCCGCCTGGGTGGGAAAACTCCGCTCTGACGAGCTTACGCCGCTCGAGCTTTCTTTCTTCTTCGGCAATGAACGAAAGGTCTGGACCGCTTACGAGCTCACGCGCGAGGAATTCGAAGGGAAACTCTCTCGCAAGACCATGGAAGAGATTCACGCGGACTGGATCGAGCGAAGCAGTTCCTACTACTGACGTCTGGCTCAAGCATTTCTTTCGAAGAGAGGCTGCATTCCCGAGAGAATGCGGCCTTTTTGTTGGCCGAAAAGAAGAATAATCTCGCATGCTCTAACAAACAAATAAATCCGTTGTAACACATTGAGATTAAAAGGATGAGAGCGCAGGGAAGGGCGGTCGACAAAATTTTCCGCACGGGAGTACTGATACGAAAAGGTTCCGCTCCGACAACCGTAAAAGGCTTGCCAAGTACACATAACAGAGACGAGCGCAATCGTCTGGGCTCGACGGGACCGTACGGAAGAATCGTTCAAAAACGGCTGTCCGCCATAGAACGGACAGGATCGAACGCCGAGGATCGAACCGAACGGTGCGACGAGCGGACAGACCAAACGGCGCGCGACGCAAAATGCCGTGAAGCCGACAACGGCGCAATTCGAAAGCTCAAGGCGCCGGGCGCATGGGGACGTCGGACATCATGCGGTTCATGTCGCAAGGACGTCGAGCAATGGACCCGTTTCATCCGGAACTCGAAACAACACGACGAACTCGGTCAGGAGGAAAAGTCAGGGGAAACGAAAGACGTCTGTCGAAGCGCCCGGTCGATCGCAGAACCTGGGAGCTTCGTAATCACGGAGAAGCAACGGAACGGCTGATGGCAGGGTGTGACGGAACGAAGACAACGGCAACAGAGTCCAACGAACGAAAAGTTCCCGAGCGAAAACCTAAAAAGCTCTAAACGGCGTGCAAGGGTTTGGATTCACGAATTGGACAGAGTTTTAGCTTCCCGAGTCATAATTCTTCATAACTGCTATTATGTTGAATTGATTTTGGAGGTTTTATGATGAGGTTTACGCCCGTCGGTTCGACTGAAGCTTTCAGAATCCGTCGAACGTCAGCCGGCTTTTGAGCGTCGCCGGCAACGGCCGCAACACGACCGGCATCGCCGCCAGACGTTCATGGAGTTTCGTGCGCTCCACCGACGGTCTCCAATCGAACAGCAAGGTTTCGAACGGCTTCCAGAGCGCAACCCAACCCAGGACCAGAAAACCTTCCGAGATCGTGTTGGTGAGCGTCGGATGTTCCGGAAAATCCGCAAGGACGCCGATGATCTGGCAGACGAGCATGAACGCAAAGCCCCACGCCAAGGCGCTCAGCGACGCGCCCAAAGCCCGTTTCTCTTCGCGCTTGAGTTTCTCCAGCCGAGCGTCACCGTAGATGTCGAGCACCTTGTTGAGTTTCTGCTCGAAACCCGGCTGAATCTCTTCCATCGGCAGATACACGACGATCCGCGCTTCTTCGCCCTTCGGCACCTGCTGCGCGACATCCTCGAGGTACTCCAGTACCTCTGCGTTGAGCTTTCGGTACGGCAACGGCAGCGGAATGGTCGTTTCGCTCGCCTCCGCGACTGTCTCGAGTACGAGAGGCAGTTCCCACACGCCGTCCGCGCCGGGTTTGGGCCGGTAGAACGACGTGTAGACGTCCTTACTCAAATCGTTCTTCCGCTGAAACATCGTCTTCCCTGGCTCCAAAACTTTAATAACAAACTCCGTTATTAAAGATTTTGCGCTTTTTCTTTAATAGCGACCGTCGGACTTTCCCCGACCAGGGTCTTCCATCCGCTCGCAAGACCGCCCTCTTCCGTGACGAATCCGTGACGTCGATGTCACCGATGCGTGACGGAGAATCTCGTTCATCAAAACTTATCGCCCTTGCGGCAGTTGGGTTGCAACTCGTTTTTACGATGTCACGCTTTCTTCACGATCAGCTTTCTAGACTCGCTTCGAATGAACTGAAAGAACCCGTCTTCGGAGTCGATCGTGATGTTTACGCTGACGCCTGCCGTCTTCTCCGGCCTTCCCGCACACAAACCGCGAATCCTGATCGTCACGCTCCGCGACCTTGGCGACGCGCTTCTGGCCGCTTCACTCGGGCCGGCCCTTCGCTTCCTGCGCCCCGACGCCGAAACGTGGTTGCTGACCTTCCGACGCAACGCCTCCATCATCGAAGGCGTCCCGGGAATCGACGGCGTCATCACGGTCGAAGACAAGCCGAATCTCCCCGATCTTCTCTCCGATCTGCGACACCTTTGGAATCGTTTCGAGTGGTCCGTCTGCACGCTTACGAGCGACCGCGCCCTCTATTACGGCTACGCCGCCGGACGCAAGCAGGTCATGCACGAGACGTCGGATCGTTTGCGCCGGAAGCTCATCTCCGACCGCGTCCCCCTCGACGATTCCGCACACCAACTCGACCGCATCGCCGCCCTGCTCGCTCCGATCGCCCGGGAAGCGGGGAAAACGTGCGTTCCGGAAGTGCATCCTTACGCGCCTTACAGCGCGTTGTCGGCTGAGGACTCGCAATGGTGCCGTGAAAGTCCCTTCGTCGTCCTGCACATGTCAGGCAAGTACTCAGACAAGGACGTCGCCCGGGAAGTTTGGCGTGCGGTCGCCAAGAGCGTCGTGGAAGACGGTTTTCGCATTGCCTTTACGGGCGGCGGTTCCGAAAAAGAAGAGGTGCAGATTAAGGACGCGACCTCGGAACTGCCGCCCGAATCCTGGAGGAACTTCTCCGGAAAACTCACGTTCGGCCGCACGGGCACCCTGCTTCGCCGAGCTTCTCTCTACATCGGCGTCGACACGTCGGCGACCCACGTCGCGGCCGCGGTCGGCATCAAGACGATTGCGCTCTTTGGCCCGGGGGCGATTTCCCGCTGGGGTCCGGCGCCGATCTGGGGACATCGTCACTACAGCGACATCGCGGTACTGCAGCGCTCGAACTGCGTGACGATCCTGAAGAATCCCGACTTGGCCGACTGTCGTCAATGCCGGCGGGGACATCTCACGCGCTGCCCCCGATCGGCCGACGCTTCGCTTGCCTTTTGTCTTCAAACTTTCCCGACGGACGTTGTCGTGAGCGAAGTGCGTCGGCAACTCGCCTCCGCGACGACAACCCGAACGAGGGAATCCATCGCGGCGTGAGTGCGCAATCTCGGGGTTCTTCTGTTACATGAAGACCCCGAACGGGAACTTTGAACAGTCAGAAACCGCGCCGTTCCTTCCATTCCTGACGGACGCGGAAAGAAGAAGGCGTTCGCTCTCCTTGGCCGAAACCTCCGAGAACGAACGCCTCCGGTGTCTCGGATGCAAAGCATTCCGAGGACCTCACCGCCTTCCATTTTCCCGCGTTTGCAAACCGGATGCAAAGGACGGGAGAGAGACGTTTCCCTTACGACTCGATGTCGGCGGTCGTGACGAGCGCGTCGCGTTGCAGATAGTGAATCGCCTTCAGGGCGTAACGGTGCGCTTCCACGCTCGAACCCGCCACGGCGTCGGTCACGACGCGGATACGGTAGTCGTGCTGGTGGGCGTCGACGGCCGTGTAATGAATGCAGACTTCCGTGAGGCCGCCGATCATGTAGAGCGTGTCGACCTTGAGGCCCTTCAGAAGAATTTCGAGGTCCGTCGCAAAGAAGGCGCTGTAGCGGCGCTTGCCGATGAGGTACTGGCCCTTGATCGGGTACGTGAGCTTGGCGTAGTCCGAATACGGCGACGTTTCGATGCAGTGCACGCCTTCGGAACCGTCAAGTTCGCGCCCGAAGTCGACCATGTCCTCGCGATGGACTTCCTTCACCTGGATGACGGGCAGCCCCTTCTTGCGAAAGACGTCGAGGACGCGCTTTCCCTTCAGGATCGTGTCCCATCGGGGGGGGGGGGGGCCTTCGCCGGTTCTTACATATCTTCAGCATGTCGAGGAAGTCTTCCTGCTGAATGTCGATCACCAGGAGGGCGCTCGTTTTTTCGATTTCCATGCTTCCACTCTCGTTGGGTTGTTGCTTTGCGTCCCGTTCAAATCCCAGGGACGCAAGCTCCACGTGGGGAGATTGCACAGAAAGAAGACGCCCGCGTTTCTCGGGCGCAACCCGGGAAATGCAAACGTCTCCGGTGTCTCGGATGCAAAGCATACCGAGGACCTCACCGTCAAGCATTTTCACTTGAAATTCAACTTAAATGCAAACGATTTTCACTCCTTTGACGGGCAAGTTCTTGCTTTGAATGCGTCAGGTTTTGACGCATTACCCTCCTATCATCTCCTTACAGACAAACAAGGAGATCAGAAAAATGACTGCGTCCCGCAAGAACACCCGTCGAAACGACCTGTTGGAACCGCTCGTGGAAACGTGGATTGCCCGGTTGCTTCTTCGCGACAATTTGTGGCGCAAGATCCGCATGTGCGACTGCACGCCATCCGACGCCATCATGGGCTCCACCGTCGCTCATTCGGTCGCCATGGACGTCACGGATCTGTACGTGAAAAACCGGGCGAAGGCCTTCCTCACGGACGGCACTTATGCGTCCTTTGCGAAGTTCGCCAAGAAGGTGATGGACCTCGACGATACGGAAATCAAGGACTGCCTCACGGACCTCGACGGCGTCGAAGAATGGCTCCAAGACATCGACAATCTGAAGGAAGAAGAAATTCCACCGCTCCCGAAAGAGAAGCGCCGGAGCTTTCTGAGTGCGTTTCTCAACGACCAGAAGGACTTCTTCGAAGGCGGTCAGGCGCTCCTCAACGCGAGCCGCCGTGGAGATCTCGGCGCCTTTTGGGTTCAGCAGCGCGGACGCGGTATCCCCAAGGCGTTGACCGAAGGACTCGAGCGCGCTGAAAAGCGTTTCGGGAAAACTTCGGAAACGCGCGTTAAGAAAGCCTGTCCGGCCTTTCTGCGCAAGAATTTCTCCGTCCTCTCCGACGCATTCCACTTTACTCCTCTGATGGAGGAGGCGATGCTCTTCCTCCTCCTTACCGATCGCTCGGATGCGCTCATGGCCGTTCTCGAACTCGACAACTCAAGCTACAAGAGCTATTCCGCCGGCGTGGAAACGATCGCCTGCGCGCTCAACGTCAAGACTTCCGAAGTCGAAGCGATTCTCGCGGACGACGGACCGCTCGTGTCGTCGGGTCTGATCCGCTACCCGGAGGAGAGTCATCGCCACACCTTCTATTTTCTCGACTTCAGCGACGCCCTCCCCTGGAACCGCATCCTGGAGCGCGAGCTTCCGGAAGACGTGATCTTTCACGATCTTGTCCGCCAGGCCCCGATCAGCGATCTTACGCTCGAGGACTACCGTCATCACCCGCTCGTCGAAAGCACGCTCCTTCCTTACCTGCGCAAAGCGCTCGACGAAAAGAACCGCGGCGTCAACATCCTTCTCTACGGCCCGCCGGGGACAGGCAAAACCGAACTCTCGCGCCTCGTTGCGGAAGAACTCGACGCCCGTCTCTATGAGATCGACACCGATTCGGACCGTGCGCGTCTCGAGTGTTGGCGCGCAGCCTCCGTCTATTTGCAGCGCGCCGGGCGCACGTTCTTGGCGCTCGACGAAGCGGAAGACGCCTTTTCGGAGCGCGTGGCGACGCGCCAGGAAAAATCGAGCTGTGACGTTTCGGTTACCCACGGCAGCCGCAAGGGGCGTCTCCACCATTGGCTCGAAACCTGTCCGGTGCCGACCTTCTGGATCACGAATTCCATCCAGGACATCGACCCCGCCACCGTCCGCCGTTTCGACATCGTGCTCGAAATGACCGGTCCCGACATCGAAGGGCGTCGCCGCTTCATTCAGGAGATGACGGCGATGCGTCTGACGGACGAAGCGGAAGAACGCCTCGTGCAGACGAAGGCGCTTTCTCCAGGCGTTATGGCGCGCGTCACCCGCGTTGTGGACGCGGTGGGGCCGATGGGCGGGAAAGCCTCCGACGAAATGGTGCTCTCTCTCGTTTCGGAGACGCTACGCGCCCAGCGCTACGGCGACGTCGCATCGGGAATCGGGATCCTGCCGGAAGTCTACGATCCGAACCTCATCACGTCCGAAATTCATCCCGACGAACTCGTAGCGGGCATCCAACGTTCGGGGTCCGCTCGCCTTTGCCTCTACGGTCCTCCGGGGACCGGGAAGACCGCCTTTGCGCTCTGGGTTGCCCGTGAACTCAGTCGCCCGCTCCTTCGCCGCACCTACGCGGAGCTTGCGAGCTGCTGGGTGGGCGAAACGGAACAGAACATCGCGAAAGCCTTCCGTCAGGCGGAACGCGACAAAGCCGTCTTGCTCATCGACGAAGCGGACTCCTTCTTCCGTTCGCGTGAAATGAGCGTCCGTTCGTGGGAGACGACACAGGTGAACGAAATGCTCGCTCGCCTTGAGAACTTCAACGGCGTCTTCTTCGCGACGACGAACCTCATGCGCGACTTCGATGAGGCGGCCATGCGCCGCTTCGACTGGAAGGTTCCCTTCGGATTCCTTCGTCCCGAGGCGCGTCTCGCGCTTGCGAAGCGCTATGTAGAAAGCTACAAGCTTCCGTGGACGGAGAGTGCCGAGGCGCTTCTGGCGAAGCTCGACAAATTGACGCCGGGCGACTACTCGGCCGTCGCGCGCCAGGTGCGTTTCCGTCCGCTTCGCGACGCCGACGACTGGGTTGCCCGCCTCAAGGCAGAGGAAGACGCGAAGACGGTGAACGGTCCCAAGAACACGATCGGATTTGCGTGATCCCGTCGGTCTCGCTGCAAGCCCTCGGCATCCCCTTCGGCGGAATGGGAAGGGGATCAACCACGGGCAGCGGGCGAGACCGCTTGGGTTTCCCGAACCTCCTTCTCGAATTCCAAGTCGGGGAGAACGGGTTCGATCAGCCTTCTCGACACGCGGAGCAGCGGCCGTTTTGCTTTTCCCAAGATCGGTACCGTTTCTTCGGGAAGCGTGAAAAGCGTCCCCTGCTCCGCCGCTTTCTCGGAAGGTTCGACGCGAGGTTCGGCCAGGGCGGCGCCCACCGCCGGCGCCGAATGCTCGGGCGCCGCCACGGTTTTCTTCTCCTCCGTCGGACGTTCCGGCAAAACGAAGGGAAAGTCTTTGAGGGGCGAAAGGTCGTACCAGGCAGAACGAAGCCGGTAGTACTGACCGGACACCTCGTACAGATCGGAATTTCGCCCGAAGAATTGCGTGTACCTTTTCACGCCGATCCATTTGTTCTCAAAGGAGCCGATGCGCCGAGTGACGTAGAGTCCCACCGCCCGAATGGGCGTCCAGCCCCGGATCCGCCAGTGGGCCCACAACTCGCCCAGAACCTCGTGATACGCAAGTTTTCGAATGCTTGCGGAACCCGTTGAGAGGGCTCGAAAGTCAATGGATCCCTTGGCATTCAGGCGCCGGACGATTTCATCCGTGTGTTCCCGGCACCAGGCAACGGAAGGCTCGTCAGTCGGCGGGACCGGCGTGAAGGTCGATCGGTCCTCAATGACCATCCGGACGTACCGCACCGGTTCGGCGCACGCGATCTTGGGCTGATTCTCTTCTAGCCGGTGGTATTGCGTGCAGGCGGCCGCAAGCGACGCCGCAGCAGCACGACCCGCACCGATCACGACGAAACCCAGCTCTCGAAGCCTCACGGCAAGCGGCGTGAAGTCGCTGTCGGCCGTGATCAGAACGAATCCCTCCACGTTGCGGGCGAAGGCGAGTTCCATCGCGTCGATCACGAGCGCGATGTCGGTGGCGTTCTTGCCCTTGACGTAGTCGTGCTGTTGTCGGGCGCTGAAACCCGTTCTACGGCAAAAATCCGACCAAGCTTCGAAAGCGGGCTTCGACCAGTTGCCGAAAACCCGTCCCATCGTCACGTTGCCGTAGGCGGGAAGTTTCTTGGGCTATTTCCCAAAACTGGTAGGTTTTGCAGTTTCGCTATCAATCAAACGGTATCCATAGCCATCGCTTAGGGATAGGATTGAGCAATTCCTTGCTCGTCCCTTGATACGGAATTCCGGAAGGATCAGTACGACACTTCCATCGTTGGACGGAAAAGCTCTGCCCGTCCAAATGCCGGGATGCTTCCCATTTTGAACAGTCATACGCACCAAGTCTCCCAATCCGACGCCGTGAGGACGTTTCGTCCGCATGAAGTGGCAGATCGGGAAACCGAACTTGTCGGTTCTCGTCCCGCGCCCGGTGCAGGACACGTTCAGCACCTTCATGCACGAATCGTACGACACGCCGTTGATCCGACCTACGCAGAGCGCGTCGAACCAGTGTTCCTTCGGCACGCCGAAGCAGTGCCGGTTGAACTTGGTCAGAGCGCCGGAACCGGTCCGAACCGGCAAGCCCGTTGCACTCAGGGCGTTAAAAAGCGCCCACCGGGTGGCGTTGACCGACGCGGCGTCGTGGAGCGGCGTCTTCAGTTGCTTTCGAACACATGCCAGAAGCTCGGGCCTGCCCTTGAGAAACTCCTCTATCGGCTTTGCTCCCTTCTTTTGGTTGCATTCGACGCAGGCGATCGCCAGATTGGAAAGACGGTTGGAACCGCCTCTTGCCTTCGGAACGATGTGCTCCACGTTGAGCGGCACGCCGCTCTTTGCACAGTAGACGCACCTGCGTCCGAACTTCTCCAGGAGGTACTCCTTGAGTTCGTAGCCGGCAAGTTCGCCCTGTTGATATTCGACGCCGGAGATCTCCGGGTTCTGCATCCTCTGCGTGTCGAACTTCACGAGTTCCTGAGCAATCCCGCTCACGGGCGCGAGCCTGCGAAGACGGTTGACCCAGGAGAGCGTGGTGTCGACGCGGTGTTGAAGAGAAGGCGGCAGCCATCCCTTCGGTTTGCTTCGGTTCAGGAACCGGGGAGCGCGATAGCGGAGATTGCGCCTCCTGCGGCCGCGCCGCAACTGACGCCGAGACGTCAGGGCGTCGCGGATCGCGGCTCCGCGGTGCTTGAGGTTGATGAAATAGAGCGCATGATGCGTTTCTTCCTCATCCTCCCGAACGACCGCGATGCCGGTCTCCTTCGAGCCCGGATCGACCTTCACGACGACCGTCTGCACGACCGAATCGGCAAGCGACCGGTCGACGATGCGGATCGTGAAGGGTTGCAGTTTGTGTACGCGGGCCCTGCCGGCCTTCAGGAGTTTTCTCGCTCTTGCAGGCCCGCAGGGCATCAGCGGTTTGTGGTCCTTGTCCAGGACAAAGACATTCATCATGTTGTTTACCTTACGGTTGCGGGCGAACTCCTTGCGGAGCGCGCCGTTTCAAATCGAAATGTTCCCCTCGCCAATGTCAACGACCAGCGTTTCCAGCGGCAGACCGTTTCGTGCTTTCCCACAAGCTTGTCTGCGTCTGCGCTTTCAGGGTCCGGAGCTGAGGAAGCACCCCGGAGTGAGTCTTGTTGCATGTCGTCAACGTAGCAGTGAGAGGAATGAGCAAGCTCAGACCGCCCACTGCTGAGGCTGGGCTATCGAACTGGCGGGCTGTGCCTACCAGTTATGGGAAATAGCCGCTTCTTGAGGAAATTCTCGACGGCCGCGGGCGGTTGGTTGTCGCCGTCGATCAGAACCGCGAGGCGAAGACGCTGAAAGGGCGCCCCGCGAAGTCCGAAGGCCGAAAAGGCATTCTCTTTGGGAAAGCGCACCGAAGGCGGCAATCCTTCGACCTTGGGGGATGAGATCGGTATGACCGGCTTCTCATTGCCCGACGCCGACTCTTCCCGTACCTCCCGGGCTTTCGTCTCTTCCTTATCATTCTGGTCCATACGTTCCTCCGATCTTCCGCGGACACAACGACAACGAACCACCCTAGCACGACAATGCGACAGGAGCGGTCGCACGGAAACACGGTGTCGTTCGTCCCTGAGGACGCACATCAAACCTCCCGCCTTCGCCCTTGAAAAACCGCGATTCGTCCCCATATCCCTTCTTGTCACAGTAAGGACGAAGTTCTCGTCCGAAGAGGAGTAACAAACGAAAATGGCTGCTGAAGTCCATGGTTTTCAGACGGAAGTTTCGAAACTTCTGAAGCTTTTGGCCAATTCTCTTTATTCGAACAAGGAGGTGTTCCTGCGTGAGCTCGTCTCGAACGCTTCCGACGCAATCGACAAGCTGCGCTTTCTCGCGCTCACGAATCCTGATCTGACGAAGGACGATCCGGTCCTGCAGATCCGCGTCAAGGCCGACAAGGATGCGGGCACGCTCACGGTGTCCGACAACGGCATCGGCATGACGCTTGAAGAGGCGAACCAGCACCTCGGCACGATCGCGAAGTCGGGCACGGAAGAATTCCTCTCGAAGCTCTCGGGCGACGCCGCCAAGGACAGCCAGCTGATCGGTCAGTTCGGCGTGGGCTTCTACTCGGCCTTTGTGGTCGCCGACCGCGTGACGGTCGTGAGCCGCAGCGCCAAGGCGGGCCCCGACGAGGCCGTCCGCTGGACGTCCGACGGCAACGGCACCTTCGAGTCCGAACCCGCCCACCGCGACGCGCGCGGTACCGACGTGATCCTGCACCTCAAGGACGAAGACAAGTCCTTCCTCGACGAGTGGACGCTTCGCAGCACGATCACGAAGTATTCCGACCACATCGCGACGCCGGTCTACCTCTGGACGAAGGCGCCCGAACCCGCCGACAAGAAGGAGGACGAAGTCGTCCCCGAAGGCGAATGGTCGCAGGTGAACGACGCCAAGGCCCTCTGGACGATGGCCCCGAAGGACGTCACGGAAGATCAGTACAAGGCCTTCTACAAGCACCTTGCGCACGACTACTCCGATCCGCTCGCCTGGGCGCACAACCGCGTCGAAGGCGACCTCGAATACACGTCGCTTCTCTATCTGCCGTCCGAAGCTCCGTGGGACCTCTACAGCCGTGATCAGCAGCAGGGCCTGAAGCTCTTCGTGCAGCGCGTCTTCATCATGGAAAAGGCGGACGCCTTCCTGCCGAACTACCTGCGCTTCGTGCGCGGCCTTATCGACACGAACGATCTGCCGTTGAACGTCTCGCGTGAACTCCTGCAGGAAAGCCGCGTGGTGTCGAAGTTGAAGCGCGCCGTGACGAAGCGCTCGCTCGACATGATCGAAAAGCTTACGGAAGACGCCGCGAAGTACCGCACCTTCTGGACGCAGTTCGGCCGCGTTCTGAAGGAAGGCGTCGTGGAAGATCCCTCGAACCGCGAAAAGATCGTGAAGCTTCTTCGCTATGCGACGACAAAGGAACTCGGCACGGCCGAGGAACCGGGGCTCGTCTCGCTTGCCGACTACGTGAAGCGCATGCCCGAAGGTCAGAAGAAGATCTACTACCTGATCGCCGGCAACCGCGAAGGCGCCGTCAACTCGCCCTACCTCGAAGCCCTCAAGAAGAAGGACGTTGAAGTCATTCTCCTTTGGGACCGCATCGACGAGTGGATGATGTCGGAACTCCGTGAATTCGAAGGCCACGGTTTCGTGAGCGCGACCGCTGCCGACCTCGAACTCGGTGATCTCGCCGACAAGGAAGAGGAAAAGGCCAAGGAAGAAGCCGCGAAGGAAGCGGCCGACGACGTGGCGCGCCTAAAGAAGGTTCTCGGAGACCGCGTGAAGGACGTCCGCGTGACGAACCGATTGGTCGACAGCCCCTCCTGCGTCGTGGGCGAATCCGACCAGATGATGACGCCGCAGATGCGCCGCATGCTCGAAGCCGCGGGCCATGCTCTACCCGAAGACAGCTACACGCTCGAAATCAATCCGCAGCACCCGCTCATCAAGCGGGCCTTCGCGGAAAAGGACGAAGCGCGCTTTGCCTCCTGGGCCGAAGTGATCTTTGATCAGGCATTGCTTGCCGACCAGGGCACGCTCAAGGATCCGGCCGGCTTCGTGAAGCGCCTGAACGCGCTCCTCATCGGCTGATTCTCTGAATCATGATGCTCGGAAGCCCGGTCCGCGAAAGGCCGGGCTTTCGCGTCTCTACGCAATTCGCCCTATTCCGAATCGGAACGTCTCGTGCTACCTTGTATGGCATGATGACGAACACGATCACACGCCCCGTTTGCGGTTATTACTATTACCCTCTCTTCACATAGAGCGGGTTGGGCGCGTTCGTCCCCAAACTTCCGAAACCGACCCGCGACTTGAGCGGGTTTTCTTATTTCGGGATCTGCGAAAAGTCGCGCAAGTCCTTCGGTCCGTGACCCCGGCAGCTTCTTTGAGGAAGCTCCAAACCGAACAGGAACCACCATCATGACGCACGACTTTCCTTCCTCTCTCGCTTCCTTCTCCTTTACGCGCCGCCGCTTCGCGGCTCTCTGTTGCGCCGCGCTCGTAACGGGCTTCACCGCGGGCTGCGACAAGTCTTCCGCGCCCGCCGCGACCGCAGTCGCTGCCGACAAGATTCCCGTCGGCATCTGCGAACTCGTGGAACACGAAGCGCTCGATCTCTCGGTGAAGGGCTTCCTCGACGAACTCGCCGCGCGCGGCTTCAAGGACGGCGACAAGATCGTCGTCGACCGTCAAAACGCCCAGGGCGACCAGGCTACGCTGCAGAACATCGGCTCGCGCTTCCTCTCGGAAAAGACGAAGCTCATCTTTGCGGTCTCCACGCCCGCCACGCAGGCGATGGCGCGCGCAACCCGCGAGATTCCGATCGTCGCGACAGCCGTGACGAGCTTTGAAGCGGCCAAGGTGGTGAAGAGCAACGACAAGCCCGGCACGAACGTTACGGGCGTCTCGAACATCGGTCCGATCGCGCGTCAGCTCGACCTCTTCCTCGCCCTCGCTCCCGACGCCAAGACCGTGGGCGTCCTCTTCAACGCGGGCGAAGTGAATTCCGCCTTCCAGGTCGAAATCTTCAAGAAGGCTGCGGCCGCCAAGGGCGTGGAGGTTCTCGAAGCGACGGTCTCGTCCGTGAACGACATTCAGCAGGCGGTCTCGAGCCTCACCGGCAAGGTGCAGGGCCTCTGGTTCCCGACCGACAACGTGCTCGCCGCGGGGACGTCGATCCTTGCGAAGGCTGCGCTCGACGCCAAGATTCCGACCATTCCCGGCGACGAAGCACTCATTCGCGGCGGTTGCCTCGCCACGATCGCGGTCGACTACTACACCCTCGGACGCATGTCGGGCACGATGGCGGCCGACATCCTCGAAGGCAAGGCCAAGCCCGCCGACATGGCGATTCAAACGCAGGACGCGCAAAAGCCCCTCATCAATCTCGCGACCGCCAAGGCAATCGGTCTCACGATCCCCGAAGAGATCCTGAAGAACGCCGCCGTGATTGAAAAGTAACGGGGTAACAGGAAAGTCGTGAAAAAGGCGGGCCGCGCTTTCGTGCACGGTCCGCCTCAAAGTGCCAATGGCGATCAGAATGCGTCAGTTTTCCGATTCGACGGGCTTGCCGACCTTGTCGACGTAGAGGCGGAAGACGCCGCCCCAAGAATTGAAACCGATGCGAAAGTCGTAGACGCGGCCGGCCTTCAGGTCCACTTCGCGGATCTGGCCGTGGTCGCGCACCCATTCTTCGCTCGCGGAACAGAGTCCGCGGCCGTCCCAGTCGCCCGCGACCTGGAATTTGTGCTCGCCCGGCGCGAGATGGAACATCGCCTGCTCCTCCGTATCGAAGCGGGCGGCGCGTTCGTCGTCGATCAGGACGGTAAAGTAGCATGCGCTTCCGCCGTAGTTGCTCAAGCGCGTAATGCGGACCAAAGCTTCCTCGGCCAAGGGTTCCTGGTGACCATAAAGGCGTTCGGCCGGAACGGGCGTCGTGTCGGCCTGGCGATACGACGTGACCGTGCAGCCCGTGAGACCGATGAGAGAAAGAGACAAAAGCAAAAGGGAGAGCTTCTTCATTTCGGCTCCTCAATGAGAGATGGTGAAGGGTCTGAAAGTTGTGATTTGCAGAGCTCTGCTTTTGTCCGGACGGGCGAATTCTAGCATGAAGCAGTTCGAAAATGTTCTTGCATTTCCCTCTCCCGCAAGGAAAATAAATGAACACTCTCCTAGGAGAATGGTTTTGATCTTTTTCCTCGTTGATTGGCATTGCCTCGAGTGAAAAATCGTTTCCTCTGTGAAGCGCCGGGGTTCCCTGCTTTTCACAATGGGATCGATAGAAAGGAATGCTGCGGTTGATTCGCTCAAGCGCATACTGTTGGTGTAGGCTTATTAGATCGACCTAGATAAGAATATTTCTCAACAACGATTTTCCCTATGCTTGATTCCCTTTTCCTCGACTCGCTCTCGCAGGCCACCCCGGTCGCCGCGGCGGCAAGCGCCACGGGCTTCACCTTCTTCATGACGGCGGTGGGCTCAGGGATCGTCCTTTTGCCCGGGCGGCTCCACAACAGTTTCATGCAGACCGTGTCGCTCGGTTTTGCCGCGGGCGTGATGGTGGCGGCCTCCGTCTGGTCGCTTCTGATCCCCGCGATGGACATGGTGGAGGCGCGGGGCGATTCGCCTTTATTGCCGGCCGTAGGCGGTTTTCTTCTCGGCGTTCTTTTCATTTTTTCGCTCGACCGCCTGATGCCGCACCTGCACCCGGGCGCGAAGGAGTCCGAAGGCCCGAAGACGCACCTGGCGCGTTCCACCCTGCTTTTTCTCGCCGTGACGCTTCACAACATCCCCGAAGGGATGTCGGTCGGGCTTTCGATCGGAATGGCGGCCGAGGATCCGTCGCTTTTGGCGGGCGCCCTGGCGTTGGCACTCGGCATGGGCATTCAGAACATTCCGGAAGGCGCGGCCGTTGCGCTTCCCTTGATGCAGGACGGCATGCCCCGCTGGAAGGCCTTCCTCGCGGGTTCCGTCTCGGGCTTGGCCGAACTCGTCTTCGGCGTGCTCGCCGTACTTCTCGTCGGGACGACCGGTGCGCTTTTGCCGTGGTTCCTCGCCTTTGCTGCGGGCGCCATGATCTACGTGGTCGTGGAAGAACTCATCCCGTCTGCGCACCTCACCGAACATTCGGACGCGGGGACGCTTTCGGTCGTGGCGGGGTTCGTTCTCATGATGGCCCTGGACGTGGGACTTGGCTGAGCGTTCCCATTCCTCTGTACGGCACATAACCTTCGGGCCCGCACGAGATGATCGTACGGGCCCTTTTTTCGAGCCTTGCGACCGGAATCATTAGATTCCCGATCGGGGCTTTATTGTCAATTCTTCCCTCAAGCCTTCGGCGCAAGCGTCTTCGCAAAGACGTCGGCGAGGTCTTCACGTGCGAAGGGAACGGCGTCGCGTTTGAACTGCTTCGTGCCCGTGGCGAGCACGTTTTCGACGAGCCATTCGACATCGTCCGTCGTGAAGCCCCAAACCGAGGCGTCAAGGTCAAGCACGTCGCAGGCCTTCTGAAGGTTCGCGAGCGCGACGAGGAAGTCTTCGGGACGTTCCGCGCAAGGATGACCGAGACACTGCGCCATCGTGACGAAACGCTCGAGCGAGGCGCCCTTTTCGATCATCTTGCCGAAATAGTGGAGCGACAGGAGAATGAGGCCCGCGCCGTGCGGAAGTTCCGTGTGCAGAGCCGAAAGGCTGTGCTCGAGCGCGTGCTGGCTCGTCAAACCGCCCGTCACCATGACGAGACCCGAGAGCGTGCTCGCAAGTGCCACCTTGGAGCGGGCTTCGAGGTTCGCGCCGTCGCGAACGGCCACGGGGAGATTCGCGGCGAGAAGACGCACGGACTCCTTCGCAAAGACGTCGGACATCGGCGTCGCAACGCCCGATACGTAGCCTTCGACCGCGTGGAAAAGCGCGTCAAAGCCCTGATAGGCCGTGTAGGCGGGCGGAACCGTGAGCATGAGTTCCGGATCCACGACGCCCACCGTCGGGAAGAGGCGCGGATCGCCGAAGCCCAACTTTTCCTTCGTGACGTGGTTCGTGATCACCCCGCCCGCGTCGACTTCGGAGCCCGTCCCGGCCGTCGTCGTGACGGCGATCAAGGGGAGCGGATCCTTTTCGAAGGCCTTCTTTCCGCCCGTGCCCGCCTGGGCGTAGTCCCAGAGCGTGCCGTCGTTCGTCGCCATCGCGGCCATGAGCTTCGCGGCGTCCATGACGGAGCCGCCGCCCACGGCGAGAATGGCGCCGCAGCCTTCGGTGCGGGCGGCATCGGCCCCCTTCATGACGGTTTCGTCGGAGGGATTGGGCTCGACCGACGGGAAGCGCACGAATTCGATCCCTTCGCGCGAGAGCATGGCTTCGACCTTGTCAAGCGTGCCGTTGCGCTTGAGGCTCCCGCCGATCCCGGTGACGAGAAGCACCTTGCGGGCGGGAATGTCCGCGCCCGTCAATTTCGAGAGAGCGCCCGCGCCGAAAAGAATGCGGGTCGGCGTATAGGCGGCGAATCCTTTCATGTTTTTCTCCTTTTTTTTTCGAAACCGATCAGGCTTCGAACGGGGCGACTTCGTAGACGCCCTTTTCCAATTGATAAAGCGGGAACCAGTCGTGCTTGGCCTTTCGCAGGCCCGGAACGCCCAGGTCCTCTTCACGGTTCAGAATCTTGACGGTCTCAGGGAGAGCCTTCGCGAGCGAATGCGCGAGATAGGGATAGCCCCCTTCCACGTCGCGGCGGGCCTTTTCGATGTGCACCGCATAGGTGTCGGGCGTGACCAAAGCGCCGAGCGTGAGGCCGAGGATCTCGTCCCCGTCGACGAGCATCCCGCCCGTCACGCCGCACTCGTCCCAGCGGCAGAGGACGACGTCCAGGAACTTCCGCTCGAAAAAGAGCGTTTCGTCAAGCGGCTGATTCGCTTCGTACCAGTCGGAGAGAAAGGCCTTCCAACGCTCGAGCGTCTCGGCGTCGGGACTCTTTTCGAAGTAGACGAACTTCGCGTCCGGATGATTGCGCTCAAAGCGCCGGCAGAAGTTGCGCTTCTTCGCCATCGGGCGCCCGGCGAGCGTCGCGAAGGTTTCGCGGCTGTAGCAGTAGTCGTAGAGGTCTTCGTTCGTGAAGCACGTCCCATCGAGCCCGAGCTTTTGAAGGAGCTTTTCGACGTCGGCCTTGACGCCGCCCAACTGCAGCGTGCGCCCGCGCGAAGCTTCATAGTCTGCGATTTCCTTGAGAATCCCGCGGTAAAAGCGCTTTTCCTCGTCGGTGAAGGGCGTGTCGTCCGTGAGCCCCTCCTGAATCAGGCGGTAGAAGGCTTCACCCAGGAGATAGTTGTCGCGAAAGACGAAAAGGGGCTTCCCGTTCGGGGCGGTGAGTTCGGCGACGCCGAGGTCGCGCTCCCAGGAGCGCCCGCAGATGGCGGCGACCGTCATGCTGCAGTCGGCCTTCGAGGTCTTGCAAAGCGACATGCGCTTCAACTCTTCGAGCTCGGCCGAACGGCGAACGATGCAGTCCGTCGTGTAGGCGGTGAATGAGAGCGTCATGCCTCCTCCTTTTGGCGTTCGTCGCCGTAGACGGCGCGCCAGCGGCAGGTGGCCTTGCAGTTCTTCTCGACGATGTCGAGGATGCGGGTGTGTTCGGCGAGTTCTTCGGCCGAGGGCTTCGGGACGCGCAACGTCGACTGATCGTTCATGGGCTTCGGTTCCGAGAGAAGGAGCGCGTCCACGTCGATCGCCTGCTGTCCGCCCGTCATGGCGAGCCAGCACTCGGCGAGAATGAGCGAGTCAAGAAGAGCGCCGTGGAAGGTGCGGTCGATGTGATTGAGCTCGTACGTGCGTGCGAAGTTGTCGAGCGTGGGCGTCCGGCCGGGGTGTTCGGCCTGATAGAGCGTCATCGTGTCGATCACGGCGGCGTAGTCTTCGATGTGGCCCTTTCCGCAGCGCTCGAGCTCCATGTTGAGGAACTTCACGTCGAACTCGGCGTTGTGAATGAGAAGGACCTGCCCCCGGATCATGTTGATGAAGTCGTCGGCGATCTCTTCAAAGGAGGGCTTCGAGCGGAGGAATTCGTTCGTGATCCCGTGCACCTTCGTCACTTCTTCGTTCATGTCGAAGCCGGGATTGATGTAGCGCTGAAAGTGATTCTCCTCCTTGGGATCGATTTCGCGCCGGTGAATGACGACGATGCCGATTTCAATGATGCGGTCGCCGTCCTCGATGCTCACGCCCGTCGTTTCCGTGTCGAGCGCAAGGCACGAGCCTTTGTGCACGTGAACGATCCGGTAGGCGTCCTGTAGGGCTTTGGACATTCTTGTTTCTTTCCGTCTTTTTCCAAGAAGGAAGGATGATACCACGTGCCCTTCGCCCTCCGATGACGCCATGCCGAGGGGACGGTCCTCTCCGTCCCGCCGCGAGTCGTTTGAGCGAGGATTTTCGAGCCCGCTTCGATCGTTCGCACGTTCACCCGCGCACGGCATTATTGAGGTTATCCAGGGTAATTCCCTAAACGCTGAAAATTTTCACCCCCTTTTCATTTCCTCTTTTCATTCTCCGCTTCCCGCAACTTTTGTCGCCCCCACTACCATGGACGCTATTCTAGCCAAGAATAGCGACCCGACAGTCCGCCGTGGGGTTTTCCTGCAAAGGATTTCGAAAGTTGTAGCGTTATTCTTTCTTTTGAAAGCCGCTCCGCGAAGCCACACACATAATTCGATCCCAGCGGGCGACGAGAATTGGTTCCGGATTGAAGGTGATCCTTCGATGCGGAATTTGCTTTCAAGAAGTGCGCTCCGTCACGCACGTCAACCATCCATCCAATCCGAAAGGAGACGACTATGACCCAACCGTTGTCGCTCTCGAGAAGAAACCTCCTCAAGGGTGTTCTCGCCTCGGGCACGCTCGGACTCTCGTCGGCCCCCGTTTTCGCGGCGGCCAAGGAAAGTGACGAGGTCTGGACGGGCTACACCATCTGCGACAGTTGCAACCACATGCCGATGTGCGGTCTTCAGTTCAAGGCCCGCGGCAATCACGTCATCAAGATCGAGAACTGGAAGGAGCATCCGAACAATTCGCTCTGCTCCAAGGGCATCTCGACCCTGCAGCGCCTCTACAACCCGAACCGCCTTCTCTATCCGCTGAAGCGCACGAACCCGAAGGGCTCGAAGGATCCGGGCTGGGTCCGCTGCTCCTGGGACGAAGCCATCAAGGCGATCGTGAAGAACCTCGCCGAAATCAAGGCGAAGTACGGTCCCGAAACCGTGATGTTCTTCTGCGGCGACCCGAAGGAACCGCGTCCGCCCGTCATGCGCCTGGCGCGCTACTACGGTAGCCCCAACTACTGCTGCGAAAGCTCCGCCGCCTGCAACCTCGCCTACGTGCACGCCGAAGAACTCTCCTGGGGTCAGGAAATCGCCGGCGGCCCGAACCCGAAGGCCAAGTGCCTCCTCATCATGGGCAAGAACGGCTCCTGGGCGCAGCCCCACGGCTTCTTCCGCGGCCTTCTCGCGCAGAAGGCCCGCGGCATGAAGCTGATCGTCGTGGACGTCCGCCGCACGAAGGTCGCCGAACAGGCCGACATTCATTTGCAGCCCTATCCGGGCACCGACGGTGCGCTTGCCTGGGGCATGATCCGCGTCCTCGTCAAGGAAGACCTCGTCGACCACGAATTCATCAACAAGTGGTGCGTGGGCTATGAAGAGCTCGTCAAGTACTGCGAACGCTTCACGCCGGAATACGTCGAAAAGGAAACGAGCGTTCCCGCCGAAAAGATGGTCGCCGCCGCGCGCATGTTCGCCGACGGTCCCTCCGCCATGCAGCTCCCGGGTCAGTCCGTGCCGCATCAGCACAACGGCTGCAACAACGTGCGCGCCATGTCGCTCCTGATGGCTTTGACCGGCAACGCGGAAAAGGCCGGTGCCAGCTCCATCGCCAATTGGCCGAAGGACTACATCCGCTGGGACGAAGGCTACACGCGCACCTTCATCGATGAACCCTGGTTCCGTGAAGAAAAGCAGCGCGCGACCCGCATCGACCGCGAATTCGCTCCGATCTGGAACGAAATGCAGGTGCTCTGCAGCCCGAACAACCTTCCTGAAATGGTGAAGCAGGGCCGCATCCGCGCCTTCTGCGGCTGGGGCGCCAACCTTCTCATCTGGCCGAGCCCGCAGGAATACCAGGAAGCCGTCAAGAACATGGACTTCTCCTTCTCGACGGACTACTTCTATCGTGACGAAACGCATCACGACATGGACTTCGTGCTGCCCGCCGCGATGAACTTCGAACGCTATGCGCCGTTCGGCGTGCACGGCCGCAAGGTTTCGGCCCGCCGTCCGGTGAAGCCCCTGGGCGAAGCCTGGGAAGACTGGAAGATCTCCTGCACGATCGGTTCCGCTCTGATCGACGAAAAGCTCTTCTTCGGAGGCGATCCGGTGAAGGCCTGCGACTCGATCCTGAACGGTTGGGGCACGTCCTACGAAAAGCAGGCGTCCACCCTCCCCGAAATCACGGTCTGCGAATTCTTCCCGCCGCAGGAAATGGCCAAGCACGAAAAGGGTCTGCTCCGCTTTGACGGCAAGCCCGGCTTCCGTACGCCCTCGGGCAAGGTCGAACTCTTCTCGTCGATTCAGGCCAAGCACGGCCAGCCCGGTCTTCCGGAATACGTCGCGCCTCCGAAGCCCACGAAGGAATGGCCCTTCAAGCTCATCAACGGGACGCGTCGTCCGTACATCACGCACTCGAAGACCCGCAGCGACCAGCCGTACCTGCTCGAACTCGAACCCGAGTCGACCGTGAACATGCACCCGTCCGACTGCCAGAAGCTCGGCATCAAGGAAGGCGACCGGATCTGGATGGAATCGCCCTACTACAAGGGCAAGGTCCGCGCGCGCGTGCGCGTGACGATCCTCGCGCAGCCCGGCACCGTCGACGCCCAGTACGGGTGGCGCGGCGACCAGGAAACGCAGGTTCTCATCCCGCGCAAGAACTGGGACCCGGTTTCGGGCTATCCCGCCTACAACGACGTCTGCATCAAAGTCACGAAAGCGTAAAGGAGACCCGTCATGTCACGATTCGGCATCATTGTTGAGGTGGATCGCTGCGTTGGGTGCCAAGCCTGCGCGATCGCCTGCAAGGAAGAAAACCAGGTTCCCCCGGGAGTCTTCTTCCTCAAGATTCTTCGTAGTGAAAACATCGAAGACAACGTCGTCAACTACTACCGTGCTTCCTGCCAGCACTGCGACAATCCCGCGTGCATGAAGGTCTGCCCCGCCAAGGCGATCTCCAAGGGTCCGCACGGTGAAATCCTGGTCGACCAGAAGAAGTGCATCGGCTGCCACATGTGCGAGAAGGCCTGCCCCTACGGCGTGCCGGTCTTCCCGTCGGGCGTCACGAGCTACTACGGCGACAAGAAGCCTCTTTACGAACGTCCGCTCGAAGCGTGGACGACGCACCCGGCCGGAAAGGCCGCGCACTGCACGCTTTGCTCGCATCGTCTCGAAAAGGGCCAGTTGCCCGCCTGCGTGGAAGCCTGCGGCATCCATGCGATCACGCTCGTCGACTACGACAAGCCCACTGAAAAGACGAAGCCCCTCATTGAGAAGGCCGTCGCGATGAACGAAGCCGCCGGCACGCAGCCGAAGGTCCGCTACATCGCCAAGCACATGGACTGCAAGACCTTCAAGATGAAGCTTTGATTCCCGCAAGGGAAGGAATGAGAGTGTGCGGGACGCAACGTCCCGCCCTCTCCTTCACAGGTTTCACCCCCGTCACGGCAACGCGGCGGGGGTTTTCCATTGTCGGTAAGAGAGATCGTCGCGGTTGTGAACTTCGGAAGGAAGCCCGGTCAGTGCGCGGCAAGTTTGAGGAGGACGATCCCCGTCACGATGAAGGCGATCCCGGCGATGCGCATGAGGGAAGCTGCCTCGCCCAGAACGACGATCCCGACGAGCGCGGCGCCGACCGCCCCGATGCCCGTCCACACTGCGTAGGCCGTGCCGAGCGGCAAGGACTTCATCCCCTGGGCGAGGACGATGAAGCTCAGGATCATGAAAAAGACCGTCGCGACGGACGGAAGAAGTTTGGTGAAGCCGTCGCTCGCCTTGAGCGAAAAAGACCAGACGACTTCGAGAATGCCTGCGATGAGAACGTATGCCCAGGCCATGTTTTTCTCCATGCGGGGCCGTCCCCAATGCGTTGTGAGGGCCGTGCGGGTCGTCCCGCAGAGCCACTTCGGCGAATTCTCTTTCCGAAGCAGGCACATGGTACCCGAAAAAAGAAGGTTTGGCGCGACGGGTCAAGCATTTCTTTTTTCGTCCGCTCAATCTTTTTCGATCTGCAACAAAACCCTTCTATCTTATTTTTTCCCGTGGGGTTACGATGAAGACGAAAAGGGAACGCGGAACCTGCGTTCCGCCTTCTCCGCCTTGTGACTCATCACTTTTGCAGGTTGCAAAAAAGGAGGCTTCATGACGAACCGCAGATCGTTCATTCTGGCGCTGACCGCCGCGGCCCTGACCCCGACCGTGACGTACGCCGCCGAGGCGGGCGACATTTTCGGCAACATTCTCCAGGGCATCAAGGACCGCAAGGAACGCGAGTGGTACGAAAAGCACCGCGACGAAGGTCGTTGGGACGGCAAGTACTACTGGGACCGCGAGGACAACAAGCGCTACACCCGCGACGAATGGCAGCGTGAACTTCGTTGGCGCTACAACGAAGAGAAGGCCGGACGCGACTGGCGCGCGCAGCGCGGCCGCAAGCCCCGCAAGCCCGATCCCCGTCGCGATGACCGCCGTGACGATCGGCGCGACTTCCGCCCGGATCCCCGCCGTGACCGGGACGACCGCCGCGATGATCGGCGTGACCGCCGTCCGGAACCGCCGCGTCGTCCGGATCCGCGCCGCGACCGAGATGACCGTCGCGACCGCCGGGATGACCGCCGAGACGACCGTCGCTGACGAAACCCTTCGCCCCGAGTTCATACGACCTCGGGGCGAGGTTTTTCAGAAAGGCTTTAACCCTTGCGTCGCCCCGTTTTTCCCGGCGGGCGACGCATTTCCTTATTCGGGCAAAGATCCTCGACCATCCCCCTCTTCTATTCTCCCGCACGAAAAATTCGATTCTCTTTGCGTACGCGCAAATTACGCGCGTAATCCCAAAGGAGAGAATCTCGGTATGCGACGCCCCTGCGGGCGTCATCGTGACCGACAGAGGAGATTACTCATGCACCCCATCACCCGACGCAACTTTCTCATGGAAGCGGGCGCGGCGTTTGCCGCCCTTTCGACCCCCTGCGTGCTGCACGCCGGTACGGGCGCTGCAGCGGAAGGCACGACAGCGGAGGTTTCGACGCCCCTCGGACGCGTGCGCGGCTTGGAGAAGGACGGCATCCGCATCTTCCGGGGCCTTCCCTTCGGAGAGGATCCGTATGTGCCCGAACGCCGCTTTCTCGCGCCCGTGAAGGCCAAGCCCTGGGAAGGCATCCTCGACGCGACGAAGCCGGGCTCCATCCCTTTGCAGCCCGACCGCAAGACGCCCGCCATGATCGGCGGCGGCAACGCCCTCGTGCTCAACCTCTGGGCGCCCAAGGACGCGAAGAACGCGCCCGTCATGGTCTGGATCCCCGGAGGCGGCTCGACGCGCTGCGACAACAACGATCCGCGCTTTGACGGCACGGCCTTTGCAAAGGACGGAATCGTTCTCGTCACGCTCAACTACCGCGTGAACGTCGACGGCTTCCTGAAGCTTGAGGACGGCGACTCGGACAACGGTCTTCGCGACATGATCCTCGGACTCGAATGGGTGCGCGACAACATCGCGGCCTTCGGTGGCGACCCGAAGTGCGTGACGGTCTTCGGACAGTCCGCGGGCGCGACGCACATCACGAGTCTTCTCGCTTCGCCGAAGACGAAGGGGCTTTTCAAGCGTGCGATTCTTCAGAGTCCTTCGGCTATCGCCCAGTGGGGGAATCTCGAGGAAGCCCGCACGGCGACGAAGCGCCTCGCCGACTTCTTCGGCGTTAAACCCACGCGCGAAGGCTTCATGAGTCTTACAAACGATAAACTCTTCACCTTCGGGAAGTTCGTGGGCGGCCTCGCTTCCGATCCCGAATGGCTCGCTTTCTCGCACGGGAATTCGGCTCTCTTCAAGCCTTATGTCGACGGCGACGTCCTCAAGGCCCGCCCCGTGGACGCCCTGTTGGCCGGCGCCGCCGCAGGCGTCGAAGTGATCGTCGGGTGCACTCGAGAAGAGTGGCGCAACTACACCGTGCCCTCGGGCGCGATCGACCGAATCGGTCCCGAAGCGACGAACCGTCTCGTTCGCGCCATGGGCTGGGACGAAAAACTGCTCGAGCGCTATCGCGAAGCGGGTCACGGCTCGACCCCGGGCGAAATCTTCACGCGCATTCAGGGAGACCTCATCTTCCGCATGCCCGCGAACCGCACGCTCGAAAACCTCTCGAAGGCGGGGAACAAAGTTTGGGCCTATTCCTTCGACTGGAAGAGTCCGGTGCTTGGAAAGTCCTGCAAGGCCCGCGGCGCCGCCCACTCGAACGACGTGGCCTTCGTCTTCCATACGCTCGACTGCAAACCTGCGCTTGCGCTCAACGGTCCCGATGCGCCCACGGCGCTCGCCGACGCGATGCACGGCGCCTGGGTGCGGTTTGCGAAGACGGGGAATCCCGGCTGGGCGCCCTTTGACACGAACCGCCGCATGACGCGTCTCTTTGACGTGACGGTGAAGGACGTGAGCGATCCCTGGGCGTTTGAGCGCGAATGGATTCGTCTGCCCTGAGCGACGCTCTCCGCGATCGCCTCTGAACGAAAGCCGCCCAAGTCTCCCCGGGCGGCTCTTTCGTTTCTTGTGTCGGCGTCCAACCGGAATACGGACGGAAAAAAGGGCTCGTCCCCTGTTAAGAACGAGCCCTGTAAGTTTCGAAGAACAGGTACCACAGCATCAGACCAAGCTTTGAAACTGCGGCTCGATGTTCCGAGACGACCCCTCATCTCTTTTGGTGGAACATCGCGTCTTCCGTTGAGATGTACTTTACAGGATTCGGGAAGAGTTCTCAAGCGAATTTCCCAACTTTTTTCATTTCGGGTGAGGGTTAACCCTTCCCGCACAACCCCCTAATCTTGACCAAATCACTTCCTTAAGCGAGTCTTAGCGCCAACGCTCTTCCTTTCCTCTTGCTTAACCCTCAATCCCTTCTCCTTCAAGGATCCCGCAATTCTTACGTGTATCTTTCGGGAACTTTAAGAAAGTCTTCAGACTGTCGAATCCTTCTCCGGACGGAGAATGAATTTGTAACCGCTTGTAATTACGCGCTATGTAAACTGAGTCGCTTCGGTTTGCTTAAGCTTGCCTTAACGTGAGAATTCTTCTCAACTGTGGTTTGTGCCGCCGAATCACCGACGGAATTTCCCGGCCGCTTCCCTGTCGCCGCGTTTCGTTCCCGCTCGGTCTCTCAATGCTTTTTGGGGAACAAGCGGCCAACCAGGCCCCCAAGGGCCAGGCCGATCATGGAGAGCGCGATGCCGACGGGAAGCATGATCCATTCGGGCGACGTCCAGTGCGAGAACGCGATCATGTTGGCGAGCCGGAAGGTAAGGAAGTCGCAGAGAAGATAGCCGACGCTCAGAAGGACCGGGACGATGAGAAGTCCCCGAAGCGAGACCGCCCGAAAGGCCGCCGCAAAGGACACGGCAACGATCGCGACGGGGTGAAGAAAATAGAGATGAATTAGCGTGAAGCCGAGCGCGTCGGATGCGGCTCCGAAGAGCCAGAAAGACGCGACCGAGAACACCCAGACGACCGGATAGGCGAGAAGAAGCGCTTTTCGTGTAAGCGGCGACATGCTGCGGGTCTCCGGAGAGAGTATCGGTTGTGTTCGGGACGAAGGATCGGGGGCTTCAAGAACGACGGAGGGCGGCCGAAGGATCCCCTCGCCCGCCCTCATTATGAAAGGGAACCGTCCCCGGCGTCAGACCTGCGTGTAGGCAAAGAACGGCGCCGTGTAGGAGGGCCCGAGTCCGCCCGCCTTTTCCTTGAAGCCCGAGAGCATCGTGCGGAACCAGCGACCTTCCACAAAACACATCACCATCTGGGCGCGGGCGTCTTCGTTGAAGTGCATCGGAAGAAGACCCGACTCCATCGCCGCGCGGTATTCGAGGCGGATGCGGGTTTCGAGGGTCTTCAAGAGTTCGAGCATGCGGCGGCGCAGCTTCAGGTCCTCCATCAGTTGGTCCTGACAGAGAAGAATGCGGCAGAGGCCGGGGTTGGCGTCGACGAACTCGAGAAGAACGTTCACCATCTGCTGCACGTGCACTAGAGGCGACGTCGTCTTGTCGTCGCGGATCTTCCCGAAGAGGTCGAGGAGCGTCGTCTCGATAAAGTCCACCACGGCCGAGAAGATCGCCGACTTGTTGCGGTAGTTGCGGTAGATCGCCGCTTCGCTGATGCCGACCTTCTCTGCGATGCGGGACATCGAGACCTGCTTGTAGTCCTCTTCCTGGAGCATCTGGAGAACCACCTGCAGGATCTGCGTGCGGCGGTCAAGCTTCGAGCGTCGGACGAGTTTCTTGTAGACGGTCTTTCGTTCGCTTTTCTGTACGATCTCGTCGAGATCGGGATACTGAACGGCGTTTTCGAGCATTGTGTTCTGATTCCGTGCTTGTTCTTTGACGTCGCCCGGTCGGGGCGCGAAACGGGAACATTCTACCGACTTGACGGCCTTTTTGGGGACACGTCCGCTCTGGCCTTTCGCCGAAACGACCGTTTGTGACGCGACCGATTCGCCCTCTTCTCTCCGGCACACCCGCACGACGACGGGAAGCCGCGGAATTTGCGTTTCGGAACGCAAAGAAACGTGTCGGCGGACAAATATCGATACACCGCTTTACGTCACGGCGGCGTCACGAAATACCCCGCAGGGGGAAAGCGTGCTATCGTGTTCACAAATGATCGGGGAGATCCGTCTCCCCACTTGAAAAATCCAGTCCCATCAGAAGACGGAAAACATCCATGCGCAACAAGATTCTTCCCCTGACCCTTGCCCTCAGCGCCGTGCTCGCCACGGGTTGCGTCGCCAACGGCGGCAACCAGTACCGCGCCGACGTCTACAATCCGAGCGCCGTCAACCGCGCCCAGGAAGTCCGCACGGTCGAGATCATCGCGATTCAGCCCGCTCAGGTCGTGGTCGACAATTCCGATAACCGCCGCGACTCGCAGGCGGTCGGGGCCATCCTCGGCGCCATCGCGGGCGCCGCGATCGGCAACCACGGCAATCACTCCACCTCGTCGCGCGTCTTGGGCGGCCTCGCGGGCGGCGCCGTGGGCGGCATCGCCGGTAGCGCCCTCGCCGACCGTCAGGAATACGTCAACGGCGTGCAGCTCGTCTATCGCCTCCCCGACGGCCGCATGATGCAGTCGACCCAGGTGGGCGAAATGTGCGAATTCCGCACGGGCACGGCCATCATGGCCTCTGGCTCGCGCGGCGAAACCCGCATCCAGCCGAACAACCCCTACGGCTGCAACCGCTGATTTTCTGAATAACGAAGGAAACCGCAATGGTGAAGAACATCCTTAAGACGGGCGGCGTCGCGCTTGCGGGCGTCGTCCTGCTCGCCGGTTGCCAATCGACCGAACCCACGCGAGCCCAGATGGACGCCGCGGCCTATCAGTCGATGCAGAACATCGAAGTCGTTCGTCAGACCGAAGCCGCTTATCAGGAAAAGCTCGACAAGCAGGCGGCCGATGAAGCCGCCGCCAAGGCGAAGGCCGACCGCGCCCGCGCGAACGCCAACGCCAAGGCTTCGAAGGCCAAGGCCGAACGTCAGAAGAAGATCGACGCCTACAATCAGCGCATGAAGGAAATCGAGCTCGAATTGAAGGAACTCGACCTCCTCGAGCGCCGCGCCGCGTCGGAAAGCCGCACGATCGAATCGAACGTGAAGGCCGAAAAGGCCCGTCAGGAACTCGAACGTCTCAAGAACGAAGTCCGCACGCTCGAAAACGAAGCGGCTCCGCACACGACGTCGCTCTGAACGATCTTGCATGCCCGAAATGCCGATTCCTCTTCCCGGGGAGTCGGCATTTTGTTTTGCATCCCCTCCGCCGCAAGCGTTTCGATCGGGGCGATAGACTGAGTTTCTCGACGGGTGCCTTGATATGAGAAGGAATCGCATTAAGAATGCGTATCAAACGCCCGTCATTTCCCGATGTTCCCTCTTTCGCAGGCGTAGACATCGATCCCTTACCCTCCCGCGAGCTGAGAGCGGTTCTCATCAGTAATTCTTTTCAAAGCTTTTCCGAGAGGGCGTTCGGGGATGAATCCGTCTTTCTTTTGAAGGAAATCTCTCTACAATGTGGCAAAGCGAATTCCCGCAACGATTAGAGGAGACCTGACGTTGACGAAGCACCGCCATACGGATCGGCGCGTTCCGATTGATACCGACAACTTTGCCGTAGAGCGCATCGAAGAGAAATGCGTTCTCTGCGGTCTTTGCAAGACCGTCTGCCATGACTACATCGGCGTCGAGGGCCGTTACGACCTCGAAAAGACCGGCGACCGCGCGATCTGCATCAACTGCGGTCAGTGCGCGAACGTTTGTCCCGTAGACTCGATCGTCGAAAAGAGCGAAGTCGCGGCCGTGGAAGCCGCCCTTGCCGATCCGGAAGTCACGGTCGTTTTCTCGACCTCCCCCTCCGTGCGCGTGGGACTCGGCGAAGCCTTCGGACTCACGGACGGCACTTTCGTCGAAGGCCGCATGGTGGCCCTTCTGCGCGCGCTCGGCGCCGACTACGTGCTCGACACGAACTTCGCCGCCGACCTCACGATCGTCGAAGAAGCGAGCGAATTGGTCGAGCGCATCGTGAAGAAAACGGCTCCCCTGCCGCAGTTCACTAGCTGCTGCCCCGCCTGGGTGCGTTATGCCGAACTCTTCCACCCCGAAGTCCTTCCCCACATCTCGTCGGCGAAGAGCCCGATCGGAATGCAGGGCCCCGTCGTGAAGTCCTACTTCGCGGAAAAGAAAGGCTTGGATCCCAAGAAGATCTTCCACGTCGCGGTCACGCCCTGCACGGCGAAGAAGTATGAAATCCGCCGTCCGGAAATGAACGCCGCGGGACGCCGCATCGGATCGCCCGACATGCGCGACACCGACGCCGTCGTCACGACGCGCGAACTCGCCGCCTGGGCGAAAGCCCGAGCGATCGACTTCGCAGCGCTCGAACCCTGCGGCTTTGATCATCCGTTGGGCGAAGCCTCGGGCGCGGGCGTCATCTTCGGCAACACGGGCGGCGTCATGGAAGCCGCGCTTCGCACGGCCTACCGCTATGTGACGGGCGAAGAAGCCCCCGCGGAACTTCTCTCCTTCACCCCGGTGCGCGGCCTCGAAGGCGACATGAAGGAGGCGACCGTGCACATGGGCGACATCGACGTGCGCGTAGCCGTCCTCTACGGCACGGCCCGCGCGGGCGAACTTCTCGACAAGATGAAGAAGGAAGGCGGCCTTCCCTACCACTTCGTCGAAGTCATGACCTGTCCGGGCGGCTGCATCGGCGGGGGCGGTCAGCCCAAGCACATGGGCGACGCCGCGCAGAACGCCGCGCGCTCGGCCCGCATCGCGTCCCTTTACAAGCGCGACGGTGAACTCACGCTTCGCCGCTCGCACGAAAATCCCGAAATCCTGCGTCTCTACGAAGAGTTCTTCGGAGAACCCCTCTCCGAAACCGCTCACGAGATGCTTCACACTCACTACCACAACGCCTCTGGCGAATTAGGAGACTCTAAAATGTCGTATCGTTGCAAAGTTTGCGGCTACATCTATGAAGGCGACGAACTTCCCGCTGACTACATCTGCCCGCTCTGCCACAAGGACGCTTCCTTCTTTGAAGAAGTGAAGGCCGCTCCCGCCGCCTGCGGCAACAAGCTCGCCGGCACGAAGACCGAAGCCAACCTCAAGGCCGCCTTCGCCGGTGAAAGCCAGGCCCGCAACAAGTACACGTACTTCGCCGAAGTGGCCCGCCGCGAAGGCTACGAACAGCTCGCCGAAATCTTCCTGACGACGGCCCGCAACGAACAGGAACACGCCCGCCTCTGGTTCGACGCTCTGGGCGGCATCCAGGGTACGGCCGCCAACCTCAAGGCCGCCGCGGAAGGCGAAAACTACGAATGGACCGACATGTACAAGACCTTTGCGGAAGAAGCCGAAGCCGAAGGCTTTACGGAAATCGCCGCGAAGTTCCGCCTGGTCGGCGACATCGAACGCGCCCACGAAGCCCGCTACCTCAAGCTTCTGAAGAACGTCGAAATGCAGCAGGTCTTTGAAAAGGCCGGCGAATGCATGTGGGAATGCCGCATCTGCGGTCACCTCGTCGTCGGCCGCAAGGCGCCGGAAGTCTGCCCCGTCTGCGGCTACTCCCAGGCCTACTTCGAAGTCCGCAAGGAAAACTACTGATCCCTCATAGGCCGGTCCCCGGCGCCAAACGCCCCGGGGAGCCGACCTAGAAAATCTCTTGAACCGCCGTCTTTTCTGCTGGAAGAGACGGCGTTTTCGTTTTCCCTTGAACTCCCCTCCGAGTCCATTTAGACGTTCGTCCGGCAGTCGCGTACAGAGAACTTCGCCACCGCGATTCCCTTTGAGTGAATGCGCTGTTAAAAGGGACCCGGGTTTCTTCCCCGAGCCCCTATTTTCTTTACTGAAACCCCGCTTCCTTCGACGGGAACAAGTATTCCCGGAGGAACAAGGCAACGGCCGGTCCTGCGGGATTTTGCAAAATCCCGTGTCACGACGTCAGAAAACCCAACGCAGTCCCGCGCTCACCTGCCATGGGTTGTGAACGGGCGAGCCCGTCGACGTCATGAGCGATCCGTAGGCGTACGTCGAATCATTGACACGGTAGCTTCCGCCAACCGAGAATTCCCCCCAGGTTCCGCCCAAATCGTCTTCGTAACGACGCGGCGTTCCGACCAAAGAGAACGTCGTCGCGGTTTCCCCCTTCCAGTCGTGCAGCACGGAAGCGCGGAAATAGACGCCGCCGCGATTTTTGTCGAAGGTGTAGCCGACGGCCGCCCCCAGGCGTCCGACGAGCGTCTCCACCGCATCCTGCTCCACCTTCACGCCGAGGTTGGTGCGGAAGTCCACGGAATCGAGTCGTCCGTAGAGCAACTCGGCACTCGGTTCAAACCAGAAGTTTGTCGCGGGACAACGAAGCCGCCATCCGTATTCCACCGAAACGGAAGTGCCCCAGTTGTAGTAATCGAGGTCGCTCGCCAAACCTGAGGCATAGTGTAGCGATCCCTCGGTTTCCATGCGGTGCCGCCTCAGCGTCACGTCGAGGAACTGGCCGTTCTCGGCCAACCAGCCGCCGTAAAGACCGAAACTGTAGTTCCGATGGTCTACCGATCCGTTTCTCAAGTCCGAATCGCCGTCCGAAAAGCTTGCCGAAAGACCGAGATACGCGTTCCCGATCCAGCCGTCGGCGCCGACCTGGAGCGTGTTGTACGTCGTATCCATGTCCATGTCGCCGTACTCGGTTTTACCGCCGTAATAGCGGACCCAGGCGCCGGCGCTCTTGGGCACGGAGCGCAGATCACCCATGCGCTTTTGCACGTCGTTCATCGCGCTGCGGAAAAAGAGAAAGTTCGCTCCGACCAAGTCCGAAATGCCGCTCGCCACCGTATTGGCGCTTTCGGTTTGGCGGATCACGCCGCCGTCGGCGCCGACCTCGGCCACCCGAGCCCCGGCGACCAAACCTTCCTCGGATTGGAGGGTATAACCGTAACTGTCCTCGGGGGCGGTGATGACTATCGCTCCGGCAAGCTCTTCGACCGTATTGCGGTCCGCAGCTTCGCCGGTAAACAGTGCGGTAAGTGCCGTATCGCGGTTTTCGCCCAGCGTCACTTGAGCCTGAGCGCCATCTTCCATGCGAATCGTGTTGCCGGTTCCGTCCAGAATCCCGATCTTCGTCGTCGCATTCGCGGCGTTCGTGATCTGCGAGTCGTCCGCCTTAAGCGTACCTACCGAAACTCTGCCCGCGTTCCGTATGGACCCGCTCTCCTCGAGGGTCAGGGTTGTTGGCGAACCGTTCAATTTCGCCCCTTCGGAAACCACGACGTTGGCTAGAGACGTTTCTTCACTCAAGAGCGAAAAATCACCGCCCGCTCGGACAACAAGGTTGTCGACGGCAAACGCGCGACTTGAAGCACCCTCAATGCCGTCGCTTCCCGTCGTGACGGCGAGTGTCTCTGCATAGAGTTTGCCCTCGTTGACGAGTGTCCCCTCAATCGTGAGGGAGGAACCCGACAGCGCGTCGACGGTACCCGTGTTGTTGAGGTCTCCCTCAAAAGCATTTTCCGCCTCCCAACGAAGCGTGCCGCTGTTGCTCAACGTCGCCTTAAAACCCTGCGTAATCGTCAGATCGCCCTCGTTGAAAGCCGTCAGATAATAGGGACTTACCACGCCGACAAAACCAATCTCCGCCTTGCCGAGATTGGAGAAAGTGGTATTCGAACCGTTGACGATGATCGTCGCCCCTCCGGCATTCACGGTCCCGCCCTGAATCGTGTCGTGACCGTTCGCAAAGCCGCCCGCCGTCGTGATGGTCACGCCGTCGGCAATGTTCATGACGGCGCCCTCAACATTCCAGAGCGACCGCTCGAAAGTCGTGTCGGCATTGATGTTGAGAACGGCACCGTAGTCATTGGCGAGCTCCGCTCCGATCACGGCATCTTGTCCATTCAGATCCATGACGGCCCCGTCCCCGTTGTTAACCCAACCGTTCGGGTCGAGCGTGATGCTCCCGTTGACGACGACATGAGCCGCGTCGCCATCGTTAAGCTTGAGGTTCATGAAGAAGGCGTTCACCCCCGTTTTCGTGAGCGTGACCTCATCGACGGTGAGTTCACCCGTGTTGATGATCGTGTCCGCCGTGATGGAACGGGCGTTTTCCAGACGCCCTTGATTCTGAAGGCCAAAGTAGAATCGTTCGCCATTCGCGTTACAAGCGATGGCGTTGTTGCCCGAGAGCCTGCCGGTGACCTGGAGTGCGCCGCCCTCGGCATCAAAGGTGAGTCCCGGTCCGATGAGAAGACCTGCGCCGTCATCGTTAAACTCACCGAGCGTCATGTTCGAAGACAGCTCCATGGCGTTTGCGCCCTGCAGGCCAAACGCGGAAAGTGCACCGGCAACCAGAACGGCCAGGAGAGAGGGAGAAAGACGCGAAGCCTTTCGGGAAAAAGCGGATTTAGAAGTTGACAGCATGCCGCACCTCCCGTCAGAAGGTATCCGGGCATCCTTCCGCCTTGTTTTTCAGGCGGTTTACTCTCCTGGCAACATTTTAAATCCCCCTCCCCCTTATATCAACAATTTTTCAAAGCGCTTTATTATCAACGCATTAGAAAGATTTAAAATTATAGAAAAAAAGAAATTATTTTGCTCTTTTCCACTGTTTCTGCTGGAACACAACCGAAACTGCCCGCGATCAGCGTCCCATTCCAGGCCGACTCCAAACTTGTCAAAATCGAAAGGGGCCCCGAATGAGCTTACTCGAGTCCCCGTCCGACTTCCTTCAAAGGTTGTCGCTTCAGCGCCCCGACACCTTAATCGTGACGGTCTCCGACCCGCTCTTCACGATCGCTTCGAGCGTCTCGGGCGCTACCTCTCCCAGGATGAAGAGATCGTTCGACGCATGGAAGGGCACGCGAAATACGCAGAGATTTCCCCAGGGCTCGTAAACCGCGAACGTTCCGGGCTTGGGCGCTCCATGATCGGCCTTTCCAGATAGGGAGAGTTCGGGCTTCACGTAGGCGATGCGCTCGTTTGACCCGAAATCTTCAAAAGTCACTTCCAGCGGCAGCCGCTCGAAGAGTGCCTGCGCCGCGCCCGAGTCGTTCAAGGTGCCGGGATAGACCTTGCCGCCCACCACGAATTCAATCTCCGCGGCGCCCACGACGCCCATTACGCCCGCCAACGCAGCTCCGATCAGCGCTTTCTTCTTCGACATCATTTTCTCCCTTTGCAAAAAATCGACTCCTTCGAGTCCGATGAAGTCATGGTAGGCGCAGCGGACACTGCGGCGCCAATGTCGATTCTTCATCGACCTCCATACGTTTCGAGTATCGATTCTCTTCACCGTCAATCCTTTTCAGACGGTAACGGCCGAAGGTTTCGGGCAAGAATTCGATACGAACGTATTTCATTGCGCCGGCCAAGTTTCGTAGGATTAGGATGTACTCAATCCATCCGTTTTTCGAACCATGACCCTTACGCGACGCAAAACGATTTCTCTACTCTTTGGCAGCACCCTTCTTGCGGGAACGGGCGGCGTTCTCGCGCGCGAAGACTTCGGCGGAGCGCCGAGCGGCCGCAGGCTCGAACGGATTCTCGCAAGCCCGTACTGGCAGGACGGGGAATTCCGCAATCTCTATCCCTTGAAACCCCGTCCCACGGAGAAGTCCTTCGCAAGGAACATGGTCGACTTTCTTTTCCGCTCGAACGAAGGGCGAAAGCCCTCGGGCGTCGTCCCGCACGTGCAGACTCGACTCGCGGACGTCGGACAAAACGAACTCGTCTGGCTCGGGCACTCCGGGTACTTTTTAAGAGTGGAAGGCGTATCGATCCTTATCGATCCGGCCCTCACCTTCGCCGCGCCCGTCCCGGGCGTCGTGAAACCCTTTGCCGGAGCGGACGTGTTTTCGCCCTCCTCCCTCCCCGCGGTCGACCTTCTCCTCATCACGCACGACCATTACGACCACCTCGATCTGCGCGTCATCAACGCGTTGAAGGGTCGCGTCGGGCGCGTCGTGACGGCCTTGGGCGTCGGAGCGCATTTCGAGCGCTGGGGATGGCCCGCCGACCTCGTCACGGAATTGGAGTGGTGGGAGTCCGTGCAGCCGCTCCCGGGCGTCGACCTTACGTTCACGCCGTCGCTTCACTTCTCGGGCCGCAGCCTCAAGCGGAATCAAACGCTCTGGGGCGGTTTCATGCTCGACATAACGGGTTGGCGCGGGTACTTTTCGGGCGACGGCGGGATCGGTCCGCACTTTGCGGACGTGGCCGAACGCTTTCCGAACATTCAGTTCGCCGCGCTCGAAGACGGGCAATACAACGTCGACTGGGCCGACATCCATCTGATGCCGGACGACTGGGGCCGGGCCGCCCGCACGATCAAGGCTGCCTACACGATGCCCTGCCACAACGCCAAGTACGACCTCTCGGTCCACCGTTGGATCGATCCCCTGAACGGCGCCTTCGACGAAGCCCGCAAAAACGACGTGCGGCTCGTTCTCCCCAGAATCGGAGAACGCCTCGCCTTGGCCGACCTTTCGGGACACGAAGCCAAGTGGTGGCCGGAGAAGCCCTGACGATTTCCCGTCGAAAATCGGGGCGCCCCGAGGCGCCCCGACCGCTTTTCCGAGAGAGGCCGCTCTCTCAGACGTGATGAAGACGTGCGAGCACCCCCGTGAAGACCCGCCAGGCGAGAAGCATCGCGTCTTCGTCCTCCACGTCGAAGTCGGGACGATGATGCCCCTTGTGGCGCGTTCCGAAACAGAAGAACCCGGCCTTACCGCCGAGGCTTCGCACGCGCTCGGCCAGGACCGCGCAGTCTTCGCTCCCGCGCTCCGTCGTGAAAACCGTCGCATTGGTTTTGTCGGGCAAAGCTTTGGCCACGTCTTCGAGAATCGCAACGGCCTCCGGATCGCAGACGTATCGGCAGGATTCGCCCGTTTTCACGACCTTTCCCTTAACGCCGTAAACCTCGGCCATGCCGTGCACGATGCGGTGGACTTCGTCGGCGAGAAAGTCGTTCACTTCCTTCGTGGCGCCGCGAACTTCGAGTTCAAGCCTCCCATGCGCCGCAACGACGTTCCGGCCCTCCCCGGCTTCAATGCGTCCGATCGAAACGCGCGAGTCGCCGCCCGAGTGACGCGGCAAACCCTGAATGCTCATCACGGCCGCACAGGCAGCAAGAAGCGCCGAGCGCCCTTTCTCAGGGTCCGACCCGGCGTGAGCGGGCGTTCCTTCGAAGAAGACGTCCATCTTGGTCGTGGCGAGATAGCCTTCCGTCAGAATCCCGATTTCGTCGGGACCGAATTCGCAGCCCACGTGCGAACCGAAAAGCCACCCGCAGTCGTCGACGACGCCGCTTTTCGCCATCGCGGCGGCCCCGCGAACGCCCTCTTCCGCGGGCTGAAAGAGAAGCTTGACCGTGCCGGTCAGTTCGTGCGCGTGCGACGCAATCCAACGGGCTACGCCCAAGCCCACAGCCGTGTGGGCATCGTGCCCGCAGGCGTGACAGACGTTCGGGACGGGAGAGGCAAAGCCGAGCGCCGCGGGCCGGTGCTCGGGCGACGAAGATTCGGTGACGCCTCGAAGCGCATCGATGTCAAAGCGCAACGCCGTAACCGGGCCGGGGCGTCCTGTCTTCCAGACGCCGACGCATCCGGTCAAGTCGCCCATGCGGTCGAGGATCGCCGCATCGGCTCCTTCTTCGAGCGCCTTATGCCGCGCCGCCGCGAGGCGTTCCTCAACCACGCCCATGCGGGCGTCGGGGGCGATCACGTCCTCTCCCGTGAGAACCGCAAAGCCGAGGTTCTCAAGTACACGAACGATCGCGGCGGTCGTGCGGAATTCGCACCAGCCTTCTTCGGGGTGCGCGTGAAAGTCTCGCCGTTGGGCGATCATGCCTTCAAGCGCCTCGGTTTCTTCCCGCGTCTTCGGAATCTGCATCGAAAATCTCCTCAAAGAAAAAGCGGAGCGCTTTTCCGTCCGTGAAAAAGGCTCCGCTCTTTTCAGTCACGAGTCACACTCGGAATCAGCCCACCCACTTGCGGGCGTTCCAGAACATGCGCATCCAGCCCGAGACGTCCGTCCATTCGGCCGGGTGCCACGAGAGCTGCACGGCGCGGTGGCTGCGTTCGGGGTGCGGCATGATGATCGTGAAGCGGCCGTCGTCCGTGGTGAACGAGGCGCGACCCTCGGCCGAACCGTTCGGATTGAAGGGATACACCTCCGTCGGACGGCCCTGCGGATCGACGTAGCGCGCGGCCGTGCGGGCGAGCGCGGCGTCTTCGGGCGAGAGGAACTGCACGCGCCCTTCCCCGTGCGAGGTCACGATCGGAAGGACCGAACCCGCCATGCCTTCGAAGAAGATCGAGGGCGATTCGAGAAGTTCCAGATTCACGACGCGCGCTTCGAACTGTTCGGACAGGTTGCGAACGAGCATCGGCCAGTGCGAGGCGCCCGGAATGAGGTCGCGAAGCTGGCTCATCATCTGGCAGCCGTTGCAGATGCCGATGCCGAACGTGTCGTCGCGGTGGAAGAACGTGCGGAAGACTTCCGTCAAACGGTCGTTGTGAAGGACGGTCTTGGCCCAGCCGCCGCCGGCGCCGAGGACGTCGCCGTAGGAGAAGCCGCCCGGGCAAGCGAGGCCCTTGAAGCCCGAGAGTTCGATGCGGCCCGAAAGGAGGTCCGTCATGTGGACGTCGTAGGCGTCAAAGCCCGCGCGGTAGAAAGCGGCCGTCATTTCGTTCTGGCTGTTGACGCCTTCTTCGCGGAGCACCGCGACCTTCGGACGAACGCCCGTGTTGATCATCGGAGCGGCGACGTTTTCGTTCACGTCGTAAGTGGTCTTCGCAAAGAGGCCCGTGTCGGTCTTGTCGGCGATTCGTGCGAATTCCTGATCGGCGCAGGCCGGATTGTCGCGGCCGCGGGCGATCGAGTGCGAGACTTCCGTCCACGCGGTCTGGAGTTCTTCGCGCGTGAAGCAGGCGTTCGGGCAGTCGTCGTTCGAAATCGTGAGGAGCTCCCCTTCGGTGACTTCGCCGATGAAGTGGCAAAGGTGCGAGAGGCCTTCCTCGCGCATCGCGGCGACGAGCTCTTCGACGCGGTCGGCGCGGACCTGAAGGACGGCGCCGAGTTCTTCGTTGAAGAGGACGTTCCAGACGTTCGCGCCTTCGGCTTCGAGGAGGCTCGAGAGGTTGAGGCTCACGCCGAGGCGGCTCGCGAACATCATTTCCGCGAGCGTCGCGAAGAGACCGCCGTCGGAACGGTCGTGGTAGGCAAGGAGCGCACCCGAGTCCGTGAGACGGCGGACCGTCACGAAGAAGCGGGCGAGTTCGGCCGCGTTTTCGCAGTCCGGAGCCGTGTCGCCGAAGCGCTGCGTCACCTGCGCGAGGATCGAGCCGCCGAGGCGGTTCTTGCCGGCGCCGAGGTCAACGAGCACGAGAACCGAAGCGGGATCGCGCTTGAGTTCGGGGGTAAGCGTCTTCGAGACGTCTTCGACCGGCGCGGCGGCGGAAACGATGAGGCTCACGGGCGACGTGACGGACTTCTGTTCGCCTTCCGCTTCCCACTTGGTGCGCATGGAGAGCGAGTCCTTGCCGACCGGAATCGAGATGCCGAGCGCGACCGAGAAGTCGGACGCGGCCTTGACGGCGTCAAAGAGTCGGGCGTCTTCGCCTTCGGCGCCGCAGGCGGCCATCCAGTTGGCGGAGAGCTTGATGCGCGGAAGCTTCGCGTCCGCGGCGGCCATGTTCGTGATCGCTTCGCCGATCGCAAGGCGCGAGGCGGCGGCGGAGTCGATGACGGCGACCGGGGTGCGTTCGCCCATCGACATCGCTTCGCCCTTGAGGCCTTCGAAGTCGAGCGTCGTCACGCCGCAGTCGGCGACCGGCACCTGCCAGGGACCGACCATCTGGTCGCGGGCGACGAGACCGCCGACCGTGCGGTCGCCGATCGTGATGAGGAAGGACTTCGAAGCGACGGTCGGGTGACGCAGAACGTCGAGCGCGGCCTTCTTGAAATCGAGACCTTCGGCCGTGAAGGGAGCGAGCTTCTTTTCGACGTGCTTCACGTCGCGGTGCATGCGCGGGGCCTTGCCGAGAAGGACTTCCATCGGCATGTCGACGCAGTCGGCCTTGGGAGCGTTCGTGAGCTTGAGGTGGGCTTCCTCGGTGATGGTGCCGAGGACCGCGAAGGGGCAGCGTTCGCGTTCGCAGAAGGCCTTGAAGACTTCAAGCTTCGCGGGATCGAGCGCGATGACGTAGCGTTCCTGCGATTCGTTGCACCAGATTTCCAAGGGGCTCATGCCGGACTCTTCGACCGGGATCTTCGTCATGTCGAAAGTGGCGCCCTTCCCCGAGAGGTCGGCGAGTTCCGGCATGGCGTTCGAGAGACCGCCCGCGCCCACGTCGTGGATGGCGAGGATCGGGTTTTCCGTACCCATCGCCCAGCAACGGTCGATCACTTCCTGGGCGCGGCGTTCCATTTCGGGGTTGCCGCGCTGGACCGAGTCAAAGTCGAGCGCTTCGGAGTTGGCGCCCGTCGCCATCGAGCTCGCGGCGCCGCCGCCGAGACCAATGCGCATGCCCGGACCGCCGAGGACGATGAGGAGGCTGCCTGCGGGCGGGACTTCCTTCTTCGTCTGGTCGTCGCGGATGTTGCCGATGCCGCCCGCGAGCATGATGGGTTTGTGGTAGCCGTAGCGGGTGCCGCCGACGTTCGCTTCAAAGGCGCGGAAGTAGCCGAGAATGTTCGGGCGGCCGAATTCGTTGTTGAAGGCGGCGCCGCCGAGCGGGCCGTCCGTCATGATGGAAAGCGGCGTCGCGATGCGCGAGGGAGCGCCGTAGACGGCGTCCGTCTTTTCGCCCGTCACCGTGTCGCTGTCGTTTTCCCAGGACTGCGGAGCGTCGGCGAGATGCAGAGCCGAGGTCGTGAAGCCGCACAGACCCGCCTTCGGACGGGCGCCGCGGCCCGTGGCGCCTTCGTCGCGGATTTCGCCGCCCGAGCCCGTCGAGGCGCCCGGGAAGGGAGAAATCGCGGTCGGATGGTTGTGGGTTTCGACCTTGAAGACCGTGTGGGTCATTTCGACTTCGCGCTCGAACTTGTCGCCGTAGACGCTGTCCTTGCCCGGACGTGGATAGAGACGCGCGGCTTCGGCCCCTTCGAAGATGGCCGCGTTGTCGGCGTAGGCCGTGACGGTCCCCTGCGGGGCCATCTGATGCGTGCGGCGGATCATGCCGAAGAGCGTTTCTTCGCGGTCTTCGCCGTCGATCGTCCAGCGGGCGTTGAAGATCTTGTGGCGGCAGTGTTCGGAGTTGGCCTGCGCGAACATCATGAGTTCGACGTCGGTCGGATTGCGGTTGAGCTTCGTGAAGGCGTCGACGAGGTAGTCGATTTCGTCTTCGGAAAGCGCAAGGCCCATCGAGACGTTGGCTTCTTCGAGCGCGGCGCGGCCACCCCCGACGATGTCGACCGTCGCCATCGGACGGCCTTCGAGCGTTTCAAAGAGCTTCGACGCGTCAAAGTCGACGGGCACGACCGATTCCGTCATGCGGTCGTGGAGCACAGCGGCGAGCTTCTGAGCGAGTTCGTCCGAAACCGGAGCGGAGAGCGAGATCGAGAAGATCGTGCCGCGTTCGACGCGGGCGACGCCCTGAATGCCGCAGTTCTTCACGATGTCGGAAGCCTTCGAGGCCCAGGGGGAGATCGTGCCGAGGCGCGGCACCACCATGAAGGCGAGGTCTTCGCGCACGGTGACGGCCGGATCGCCGTAGGTCAGGAGCGCTTCGAGGCGGGCGCGTTCATCGTCCGTCAGCGCGCGTTCGGCGTGCACAAAATGCACGAAGCGGCCCGAGACCGCTTCGACAAGGGGAGAAACCTTACGCAAAGACGCGAGCGCACGGGCCGCGCGGAAGTCCGAAAGAGCCAAACCGCCCTTGAGTTCGAAAACCGTTCCGATCTGTTGGTTCATTGCAGAAAAATCCTCGTAATCCGGTCGCTTTGAGGGGTCGCGACCGGGATTGGAGTTAAAGGAAAATGGTTGCACGGGATTATATAAGCCGCGACGCCGAAAAATGGCCGCAGGCCTTGTGTTTCTTCTCGTTGCGGAGATTCTTTATCTTCTCGAGAAGTTACTTCAGGACCGTGGCGCTCGAATGGCGCTCGGGGCGCCGGACTATGCCGAGCGCCCCGAGTTCTTCACAGGCATTTCCAAGCGGAAAATCCTCTTTCCGAAACGTCGAAAACAAGCGCCATGCGGATCACCTTTTTTCCGGACCGTTTCGATCCGTAGTGACGGGAACCCATTTGCTCAACCGCTTCGCGGAGCAAGCTATCGACTTCCTTCGACTCACGGGCGCATTTGATTTCGAAAACCCAGAGGCGATCCCCCGCCTCTACCTCCAAATCACTGCGGCCGAAGGCATTGTGGACTTCCACACTCGGAAGCATGGCGGCGCCGATGAGAAGAACCTGCAGGTATCCTCGGCAAGTGGCCTCGTCCTTGACGGGATAGCGCTGATAATCGATGGCACGAAGAACTTCGGTGAAGTAGGACACGACTTCCTCTGCCGCTCCTGAAGACAGGACGCTCAAAGCGGGTGTTGGACACACATTACGCAAGTTTTTCCCTTGCAGTAGCTCTTCAGCATAGAGCTGAGCCATAGAAATCGCTACCTCGCGGTTGGGATAACCCAACACAACGGTCTCGTCTTGTAAGACGGAACGGATGGTGTAGTAACCCGCCTGCATGAGCAAATTTTCGATACTCATGTAGTCGTACTGTTGAGACAAAGTCAAATCGAAAAGGGTAACTTTGCGCTCTTCCGAGTATGAAATGGGTTCTGCCAGCGCATGATTGACCAGGTATTTTGTAAGAACCGTAGGCCGACCACCGCTAACGTACCAATAGTTGAGAAATCCGTTCTTCGGCGTCGACAAGAAATTGAGCACAGACCAAGGACAATAGACTCGATGGCTCGCTTCTCGGTCAAACGAAAAGCCATCATACTGTTCCTTGAGACGGGAAAGCACCTCTTCCCTCGTCATTCCCAGAACATCCGCCGCATTATCCACATAGGGCAAGAAAACCGCTCGCATTTCCTCTTCCGTATAGCCCAGCAGGGTGCCGTATTCCGGATCAAGCGAAATATCCCGAAAATTGTTGAACGCGGAAAAAACGCTTGTGTTGCTGAACTTGGTGATGCCCGTCATGAAGAAAAACCGCAGGCGTCCTTCGTACTCTTTGAGAAGTGCATAAAAAGGCTGCAGACAATCACGTACGGCCTCGAACTTCTCCCGGTCCTCTAAATGCGCGGTGAGCGGTGCATCGTATTCGTCAATAAGAACGACCAAAGAGTTAGGCGGCAAGGATGCAATCCACAACCCAAGTTGCTCGAGAAATTGCAAAGAGTCTAGTTCTCGACGATAGACAAAGCCGAGAGGAATAAACGCACTCTGCAAGAAACTTTGGAAACGCTCCTTAAACTCTTCGTAACTGCGAAACGTCGTGAGCCTGGAAAAATCCAAGCGTGCCACGGGATAGGTCTTGTCCTTCCAAAGAGGTTCTATCGCAAGTCCCTGGAAATCCCGCAATCCGTATTGAAAAAGAGATTCAAACGTTGAGATAAGCAACGATTTTCCAAAACGCCTGGGCCTAGCCAAAAAACATTTGGAACGCCTGCGAGCCAGCTGATAAATCAGATCCGTCTTATCAACGTAAAGCTCATCCGTAGCTCGAAGCGTTTCAAAGATCGAGGTGCCCAAGGGCAATTCTTTCAACATAGGATCTACCCCAAAAAGTAGTCGGCTCGCGAGGGAGAGCTCTTTGCATTCTATCGAGATGACGCTCACTTGGCGAAAGGTCTTGCATTAGAGAGCATTTTTTTGAACGTAGTCATCTACCCTCAGCCAATGCGCTGATCAAACCGCAAGATTTCCTGAGTCTGCCGTCTATATGATCTTCCCTGTCGGGACTGGGCGAATACGAGGCAACGGCAGGGGTTTCTCGAATTGTACCGACGAGAGTACGATTTTGGTGAAGTCGATCTCTATAATGCCGTGACATTTAGCACTTTCCAGATTCACTTCCATGCAACGCTTCGTCAAAACATTCGCCGAGCTCACCGTCGACGAGCTTTACCGCATCCTCGCCGCCCGCGCGGCCGTCTTCGTGGTCGAGCAAAAGTGCCCCTACCAGGACGTCGACGGCGTCGACCGCAAGGCTCTGCACGTCTGGCGCGAAGAGAACGGAAAGATTCTCTGCTATCTTCGCGCCTTCCCCGTCGCGGAGGACAACTCGGTCTTTCAGATCGGGCGCGTCCTTTCGGCCGTGCGCGGAAAGGGCCTCGGCGCCCTCGTCTTTGAGGACGCCCTGGAGGCGCTTCAGAGCCGTTATCCCATGAAGCGGATCGTGCTCGAGGCTCAGTGCTACGCGACGGGCTTTTACGAACGCTTCGGATTCAAGCCCCTGGGCGAACCGTTTGACGAAGACGGCATTCCCCACATCCGAATGGAAAAGACTTTCGAACCGTCCGCAAACTGAACCAAACCGGCGCTCAAATGAAGCCTCGAGAGGGAAATCGAATTAAATTCCTGATCGGGGCATTATTTCGTTTCATCTCCCTCTTCCGCCTTTGCGACTCCCGAGACCGTCACGCCCCGAAGCTCGAATACTTCTTTTGCCGTGAAGAGCGCATTGAGCGTGCGCGGGAAGCCCGCATAGGGCGCCATGTGCAGGAACGTCGCGACGATCCGCTCGGGCGCGACGCCCACGTTCAAGGCCGTCTGGATGTGGGAGCGCAATTCGCGTTCGCATCCGCCGAGCGCGGCGAGCGTCGTGATCGTGGCGACGGCCTTCTCCTCGTCCGTGAGCCCGTCCCTTGCGTACACCGTTCCGAAGACGAAGTCGTGAATCCACTTCTCGGCGTCGGGGGCGATGTCGCGCAGCTGATCCGTGAGGCGGTTCGGGGTCTTTCCCGTAAAGCGGTCGAAGACGGAACGGTCGGATTCTTTCTCGGTCATGGAACGTCTCCTTGGGTTGCGGTCCTTCGGACATTTTACGTCCGGCGACACGCCTCCCGAGATGAGATGACGTGACAGTCACCCGCCCTTCGCCCCTCCTCCTCCCGCACGAGGATTTCCCCTTCGCATAGGTCTATACTCTCTGTATTGCGAATCATTCGCAGTAAGGGAAGGGAGCAAATCCATGTACAAAACCACCCTGGCAGTCGACGGAATGATGTGCGGCATGTGCGAACAGCACGTGCGCGAAGCCGTGCAGAAGGCGCTCGAAGAGCGCGGCATCACCGCGAAGAAAATCGCCGCCTCCCGCAAGCAGAAGGAAGTCGCCGTGATTGCCGAACAACCCGTGGAGGAACGCCTTCTTCGTTCGGCGATCCAGGCGACGGGCTACGACACCGGCGCCTACCTGAGCGCGCCCGACGAAGAAAAGGGCTTCTTCCAGAAGATCTCCTCTCTCTTCGGATGAGTTCGGATCACGGTCTTCGGGGGCGGACGGACGTTTGCGTGACTGCTTCGTGACGGCTTTTGCCTTCGCTCAGGAAAGACGTCTTCTTCTCCGTCTCCGATCACCTTGGGCTTCTGGACGGCGCGACAATGCATTCGTTCTCCAACGAACGCTTTCTCGCGCATTTCGTCCCCATGCCCAAGCCTTCCTCTGCCGCCATACCCCGCACCGTCTGGGCGCTCGGGTTCGTGAGTCTTCTCATGGACGTGTCGTCCGAGATGATCCACGCCCTGCTGCCGCTCTTCATGGCGCAGACGCTAGGTGCCGGTGCGTTGTGGATCGGGCTTGTCGAGGGGCTCGGGGAAGGTGTTGCTTTGCTAACCAAAGTCGTGTCGGGCGTCATTGCAGACCGCTTCGGTCACAAGAAGCTCCTTGTTTTCCTCGGCTACGGCCTCGGCGTTCTCTCCAAGCCTCTCTTTGCGCTCGCCGGCGCCATGCCGGTCGTTCTCGGCGCCCGCGTGGCGGACCGCATCGGCAAGGGTCTGCGCGGGGCGCCTCGTGATGCGCTCGTGGCGGAAGTGACGCCCGAAGCCGTTCGGGGCGCCGCTTTCGGACTGCGACAGTCGCTTGATGCGGCAGGCGCCTTCGTGGGACCGCTCCTTGCTTCCGCCCTGCTTCTTTTCTGGACGGACGACTACCGCTCGGTCTTCTGGGTGGCACTCATCCCGGGCGTGCTTTGCCTCCTTCTCATTCTCTTCTGCGTCGAGGAAGGCAATGCTCCGGCCAACGGAAACCGTGAGAAAACCGACAAGCGGTCCCTCCCAAAATTCCACGTTCTTTCGGACTCCGCCTTTCGGTCGCTCGTCGTGCTCGGGTCGCTCTTTGCCGTGGCGCGGTTCTCGAACGCCTTCATCGTACTGCGAGCGTCCGATGCGGGCTTCGGCGCCGCCGCCATTCCCCTTCTCATCATGGGCATGAATCTTGTCTTCTCCGCCGCTTCCTATCCCTTCGGCAAGTGGGCGGACAAGACGGATCCGAAGACGCTTCTCGCGATCGGGATCGGCATTCTCATCTTTGCCGACCTGGCCTTCGCACTTCTCCCGACGCAATGGGGCGTCTTGATCGGGGTGGTCCTCATGGGCCTCCACTTGGGGGCGACGCAAGGCATCTTCTCCATGCTCGTCGCCGCGACCGCTCCGGAAAACGAACAGGCGAGCGCCTTCGGGATCTTCGGGTTCGCGAGCGGCCTGTCCGCCATCGCCGCGGGACTTCTCGCCGGTCTTCTCTGGGACGCGTTCGGGCCGGAGGCAACCTTCCTCGGCGGTGCGCTTCTGGCTCTCTTCGCCCTCGCCTGGCTACGGCTACACCGTTGATCTTATTTCGACTCGGGGATTCTCCCCATTTGAGAAGATTCGACAGAGTCTTACATCGACGAATCCTCATCCGACTTATCTCCGCCAGCGCAGGCAATTTTCATCGTCGTACGCGGCACCTGGCGACGTGAGCGTTGCTTTTCGCGCAAATTGAGTTTGCGCGGTCATGGATTTTGGAGTTCACCTCATTTTTCCTATCGTAGACGCGTCGAACAACCTCTCGGCAGGAAAACAAAATGAAAAACTTCAAACTCTCTGTGCTCGCCTCCGCAGCTCTTCTCGCATTGACCGGAGCCACCCAAGCCGCCGACGTCGAAGTCTACGGTCTTATCGACCAAGGCTTGAAAGTTACGCGCGACGGCGGCGAAAACACCTTCGAAATGAACGCCGGCCAGATTTCCGGCTCCCGCGTGGGTCTTCGCATCAAGGAAGACATCTCGCCCGACCTGAAGGTATACGTCAACCTTGAAAACGGTTTTGACGCCGATACGGGCGCGATGGCCGACGAAGACCGCCTCTTCAACCGTAATTCGGTCATCGGTCTCGAAACCAAGTACGGTACCTTCGAAGCAGGTCGTACCGGAGCCTTGGTTGCCGGCGTTACCGGAGGCATTTTTGCCGGAAAGGTCTCGCCTTTCGGCATCACGTGGCAGGAAGCCCAGAGCAGTCAGATTCTCTCGGGGGCCGTCGGCACTCGTCTCGACAACGTCATCCGCTACGAATCGCCGAAGCTTGCGGGCTTCAACTTCTATGCCGAAGCCTCGAACGGCATTGCGCTTGACGATTCCGTCTCGAGTAGCCGCAAGGACCGCTACGCGGCCGTCGGCGCGACCTACAAGAACGGTCCCCTCATGGTGGTCGCCGTCGTGGACCGCATGTTCACCAAGAACGCTTCCGACGCTTCGGCCTTCCTGGGCGACGACTACTCCACCTTCAACCTCGGCGGCACCTACGACTTCGGTCCGGTCAAGATGTTCCTCGGCTATCAGTACGGCGACGGCGTCATCCGCGTCGGCAAGATTTCGAGTTCCGTCAAGGGTGAAAACACCGGAGTGGATCGTGAGGAAAACACCACGGGGTACGATACGCACGCCGTCGTTCTCGGTGCGAACATCGACCTCTTGGGCGGCACGCTGAAGACGGCGGGCGGCTACGTGAAGGGCGAGCGCGATTACGACACGTATCGTAATGACGGCACGCTCCGCTATAAGAACTCGAACGATGTGGAAGGCTGGCAGATCGGCATCGGCTATCTCTATCCGCTTTCCAAACGGACTGACCTCTACGCCGGAGCGGCCTACGTTCACAAGAAGGACACGACGGATTCCGACAACATCGGTCGTGACGGCAGTCTGATTGGAACGGCCAGCGAAGGTTCGAACGAAAATATCCGCTCGTTCATCATCGGCATGCGCCACAAGTTCTAATTTCCTCCCTACCAATCGATCGTCCGAACGAGAGAATCGTCTCCCTTCGGACGGTCGACTGAGACGGAAGCGTCTCGCGGACTGCAACTTCACTTGAAGCACTGGCCCGTGACGCGAGAAAAGGAGAATCCAATGAAAATGAAGCAAATCGCCGCCGGCCTTGCCGCCGCCCTCTTTCTAGCGGGTTCGGCCTCGGCGCTCGAAAACACCGTGAAGCCCGAAGTGACGGCGCCGCTCGAGAAGTCGCCGAAGGTGGCGCTTCTGATCGGTAACTCGTATTCCTTCTACAACTGCGGCGTTCACACCTATCTGCGCGGTCTCATGAAGGCGGGCACTCCGAAGGAAAACATGAAGACGCGTCTTTTGACGATCAGTTCGGGTTCGCTCTCCTTCCACGACATGAACTTTTACCTTTCACCGCACGAACAGGATCCGTACGCCGTGGTGAAGGACGGCAAGCTCGAACACCCGATGTTCGACGTCGTTCTGATGCAAGGCCACTCCGCGGCCGCCACCTCAAAGAAGCGCCTTCCCTTCTTTGAAAAGTACGCCAAGCAGCACGCCGATACGATCCGCGAAGCCGGCAGCTCGCCGCTTCTCATCATGACCTGGCCCAAGCAGGACAAGCCCGAAGACATCAAGAAGCTCGCCGACAATACGATCCGCATCGCGAACGAGGCGAAGATGATGACCGTGCCCGTGGGGCTCGCCTTCATGGAAGCGATCAAGGCGAAGCCGGATCTTGAGATGTACATGCCCGACAAGAGCCATCCGTCCGCGGCGGGGAGCTACCTCTACGGTGCGGTTCTCTATTCGACGCTTTTCCACCACACGCCCGCCGACATCAACTATCTCGGCGAATGTGAAAAGCCGCTCTCTCCCGAAACGGCCAAGTTCCTGCGCGAGGTCGCCTGGAACACCGTGACGGAATTCTTCGGCTGGGAAAAGTAACCTCACGCTCTTTTTCTCCTACCTCATAGGAACGCGCCCCGTCCCATCCACCAAGCTCGGACGGAGCGCGCTTTTTTATGTGAGGACATACCGCAAGCAGCGCGACTCCGTTGTCCTGTTTTACCAAGGACGTCGAATCGGACTGCGCCATGAGGATTTCCCCGAAATCCCCTGAAAGAACCGTAAGACTAGACTTCTCATGGGAACAAGTAAAACAAGGAGGTTGACCATGCTTCTCAAACACCTCACCCCTGTTGCTCTCGCCGTTTCGGCTCTGTGCCTCACGGTCACCGCGCAGGCGGCCCCCAATCAGGTCTATTCAGAAACGGTTGCGGCGCACAACGCCCCGATGACGGTGGACGTGATCGTGAAGGACGGCAGAATCCAGAACATTCTTGTGGACGACCGGGAATCCCCGGGCGCCGGCAAGCGCGCCATCGCGATGCTCAAAAAACAGATCCTCGACCATCAGACAGTGAACGTGGACGCCGTCACGGGCGCTTCCATCACGAGCAGTCTTTTCGTGACCGCCGTGAAGGAAGACATGAAGCGAGCGGGATTGGATCTCAGCAAGTTCCAGAAGCCCATCCCGCACAAGGTCCTCAACGACAGCTATGAAACGCAGGTCGTGATCGTGGGAGGCGGCGGTGCCGGTCTGGCCGCAGCGGCCGCCGCCGTCGAAGCGGGTGGCAAGGTCATCATCGTCGAGAAACTCGGCTTCCTCGGCGGAAGCACCGCGATTTCGGGCGGCGGCTACAACGCCGTGGATCCCGAACGACAGAATCGCCAGGGCATTGAAGACAGCATCGATCGGCACTTCAACGACACGATGGCTGGCGGCCATCAGAAGAACAACCCCGAACTCGCGCGCTATCTCGTCGAAAAGGCGCCCGAAGTGATGCACTGGCTGGAGGTCAAGGGCGTGCACTTCCGCCCGACCGTCAACACCATCGTGGGAGGTCTCTATCCGCGCGGCCACAGCGCGGCGGGCGGAGGCTTCGCCTATACCGACTGGCTCGAAACCTTCATCCGCGCTTATCCCGGTCAGGTGCTGGTCTTCACCGATACCACCGCGAAAAAGCTTCTGAAGGATGGGAACGGCCGCGTCGTCGGCGTCGAAGCCGAGTACGACGGCAAGAAGGTTACCCTCAAGGCTTCCAAGGGTGTGATCGTCACGACGGGCGGCTTTGCCGCGAACGTGAAGCTGCGTCAGGAAGTCAACACCGGTCCCTGGAAGGACATGGTGCTCGACGCCTCCATCGGTTCCACCAATTCGCTTCACGCCTCGCAGGGCGACGGCCTGAAGCTTGCCAAGGACGCGGGCGCCGAACTCATCGACCTCGACTACATCCAACTTCATCCGGGCGGAACGCCGGGCACGGGCATCATGAGCTCCTGGCCTTCGGGACGAAACCGTCTTTTCGTCAACGTCGAGGGAGAGCGCTTCGTCAATGAAGACGCGCCCCGCGACGAACTCTGCAAGGCGATCTTCGCCGAGCCCGAGAGCAAGTACTGGGTGATCATGAACAAGCTTCGCATCCCGAACGAAGACGTTAGGATCGGCATCCTTCCGATCAAGGAGCAGCTCGCTCTCGGGAAAGCCGCCAAGGGCGAAACGCTTGAAGACCTCGCCAAGGTGACCGGCATGGACGTCTCGAAACTCAAGGCCTCGATCGCCGGCTACAACGACGTCGTCACGGGCAAGGTGAAGGCTGACAAGTTCGGCTTCAAGAAGAGCATGGCGGTTGACGCGCCCTTCGTCGAAGGTCCCTACTACGCAACGCCCTTGGTGCCCGCCGTTCACCACACGATGGGCGGCATCAAGATCAACGTGAAGACGCAAGTTCTCGACGCCCAAGGCAAGGTCATTCCCGGTCTCTTCGCCGCGGGTGAAGTGACGGGCGGCGTGCACGGTGACAACCGCGTGGGCGGCAACGGCATTGCCGACGCGATGGTCTTCGGGAAACGCGCCGGAGAGGAAGCGCTTAAGTAAAGCTCCCGAACGGGAATCCAAAACCAAGATCTCCGGATCTGCTTCAACAATGCGGAGCCTCGTCGCTCCCCTTCGCGGCGAGGCTTCCATTTCTTACCAGCACCCTCGACACATCTTCCCTTTGAAGAAAGAGATTTCGATCGGACATTCTGTCGGACGGGAATGCGCCGATCTTTTGGAAGCCGCGGCGGCACTACAATGGGAAGATATCTTGTCGGGACCGTGAGCCATGTGGAACGCTTTTCTGCACTCGGTCGAGTGCGTTTTCATTCTGATTCTCCTTTCGGGTGCGGGTTACGTCACCGCCGCCCGCGGATGGTACGACAGCCGCTCGCAGAGTCTCATCGCCAAGCTCGTCACCTTCCTGTCGCTCCCCGCCTATCTGTTCTCAAGCGTCTCGAAATCCCTCACGCACGACGAACTCCTCGCGCTCACGGGTCCGCTCGTCGTGCCCTTCGTCTCCGTCTGGACGTGCTTCGCGATCTCTCTTCTCATCGCCAAAGTCGCCCGTATTGAGCGCATCCATCACGGGGTGTTTGCGTCGGCCTTTACGGCCACCAACAACATGTTCATCGGGCTTCCGGTTTCGATCGCCTTGTTCGGCGACGAAGCGGTCGTACCGACGCTTCTCTACTTCTTCGCGAACACGACCTATTTCTGGACGATGGGGAACTTCCTCGAAGCCATGGACGGCGTCGAGGCGACGCACGCGAAGCGGCCGAAGCTCCTCTCCAAGGAAACGGTGAAGCGCGTTTTCTCGCCGCCGCTCGTAGGCTTTCTTTGCGCCATCGCCTTTATCCTTGCGGACGTGCGCGTGCCCGGCGCCATTCTCTCGGCGGCGCAGTACCTCGGCGGCATCACGACGCCGCTCGCCCTGATTTTCATCGGGATCATGATTTACACGATCGGTGTGCGCAACATCCGCTTCGACAAGGATCTCACGCTCGTCTTTATCGGGCGCTTCGTGATCTGCCCGCTCGTCTGCCTAGGACTCACACAGGCCTTCGGGCTCTCGCCCCTCTACGTGAGCGTCTACGTGATCCAGGCTTCATTGCCCTGCATCACCCAGATCGCGGTGCTCGCGAAGTTCCATCACGCCGACACGAAGTTCGCCACGACCGCCGTGGCCGGAACGACCCTCGCGTCTGTCGTGACGTTGCCGGTGTGGATGATGATCTTGACGGCACTCGTCTGATCATCAGACTCGAAGAAACAGAACCCCCTTTTCACTCCAATTTTTCTCCATCCGCACGTTCATGACCGTCAAAAAGATCTTCTGGGACGATCCCTATCGCACAACCCTCACCACGACGGTGACGAGCGTGCACGACAACGCCGTCACGCTCAAAGAGACGATCTTCTTCGCCTTCTCGGGCGGCCAAGAGTCCGACCAGGGCACAATCGGCGGCTTTGAAGTGTTGGAAGCAAAGAAGGTCGGGACGGAAATTCTCTATACGCTTCCCGACGGTCACGGCCTCAAGGCTGGCGACACAGTGACGGTCGAAATCGACGATCCCCGCCGTCTCGCCCTCATGCGGCTCCACTTCGCGGCCGAACTGGTTCTCTGGGCGGTGCAGACGCGTCACGGAGCGCCCGAGAAGATCGGCGCGCACATTTCGCCCGAGAAGGCCCGCATCGACTTTCTCTGGGAAGGCTCCATCGCCCCGATTCTTCCTGACACGGCGGACTGGGTGAATCGAATCATCGCGGAGGATCACCCGATCGAGAGCGCCTTTACGGACGAAGCCGCCGAAAGACGAGTCTGGCGGATCGAAGGCGTCGGCGAAACGCCCTGCGGCGGGACGCACCTTCGCAGCACGGGAGAAATCGGCTCCGTTCAGCTACGGCGCCGCAACATAGGTGGCGGCCGAGAACGAATTGAAATCACGCTCGAGCGACTGTAACCGTCTGTCGGTTTCGTCGGCTGTGACGTTGCCGGTACGCATGATGATCGTTACGGCCCTCGCATGAGTCGGTGAATCCTCTCCGAGGAAGCTCTGTTTTTTCGTACCTCTGCGACGAGTAACATCACCGCATCCTCAGAAGTAAGGCCGACACGTTCCGCTTCGCCGGCCATGCCTTCCTGGAGAGTTTCCATGGCATAGACGGCCGAGTGCACCAGTTGAACCGTTTCGCCCTCAACGACAAATGTGATCCTCCCGCCTTCCGACACGCCAAGTGCTTCAAGGACGGATTTCGGAAGCGTTACGCGTCCGTTCTCCATGACCACGGCATGTTCGACAATCTTCCGCCCTGCCATACCATACACCTCACTTTCCTAAGGTCCCTCCGGCAACCAACCTCGAAGGGGCCTAAGACCTGGTTTTTGCGACTGATTTGGTCGACCGGCTCTCGTCACTGGTTCGTTTGGGCATCGACGTGATGAACCGGTGGTAAACCTTTCACTCCGATTCGGAAACACCCCGCATGAGCCGCTCGACGAGCCCCGTCCGGCGCTTGCGGTCGGCGGTATGCTTCACCGCCGTCTCGAGCGCCTTGGGTTCGCCCACGAGTACGACGAGCTTTTGACCGCGCGTCACGGTCGTATAGAGGACATCCCGACGCAGCATGACAGTGTGCTCCGTCGTGATCGGAATGATGACGCCCGGGAATTCGTTTCCCCGTGCCTTGTCGACGGTCACGGCATAAGCCGGCACCAATTCGTCAAGATCGTCAAAGGCGTAGCAGACGACGCGGCCGTCGAAGTTGACGTAGAGTTCGCGAGCCTGCAGATCGAAGTCCGTGACGTATCCGACCTCGCCAACGCAGATCCCACGAACCACGTTGTCGGCGACCTGCATCACCTTGTCTTTTTTCTCATAACGATGTCCGAAGCGCCCGAACTCACCCCAATGACCGGCGAGGTCGTGCCGCAACAATGCATTGAGGGCTTCCGTGCCCGCACCGCCTTGACTCATCGGACAGAGCAGCTGGAGTTCACGAGTCTTTTGCAACCGATACGCCTGAGGGAGACGTTTTACCACCAGCTCCTTCAGAGCCTCCTGAATCTCCGCCGCATCGTCAACGCGCATGAAATAACAGTTTCCGTCGTCGACCTTGTTCGGGAAGACCGGCGTCTCGCCCGATTTGATCTGATGCGCCACCTTGGCGATCCAACTCGCGCTCCCCTCATGAATCACCTCGTTGAACTGCACCACCGGCACGACCTGAGAATCGATGAGATCGGAAAAGAACTTGCCGGGTCCGACGGACGGCAAGAGGTCCCTGTCGCCCACAAAGAGAACGGCAGCATTTGAGGGCACGGCCGCAAGCAGCCGGTGCACTGTCGTGATGTCGAGCACGGTGGAGTCGCCCACGACGAGCAAATCGCACTCAACAGGGTTCTCCCGGCTCCGTTTGAACACACCTTCCGCAACGTTGTATTCGAGCAGCTTCCGAACGCTTTTCACTTCGCGTTGCGTCAATTCGGAGAAACGGCGAGCGCCGCTTTCCGACGGTGCGCAGAGCCGAATGTTCGCGCCTTCATTTTCTAGGATCGGGAGGATTGTCTTCAGAGCGGTCGTTTTGCCCATGCCCGGGCCGCCCGCGATGACCGACACTTTGGACGTGAGCGCGGCGCCGACGGCGTCCTTTTGCGTATGGGTGAGATGCAACCCCTGTTTTTCCTCCTCTTCAGACACCGTGGCTTCGACGTCAAGTAGACGCCGGGGAAGACTTCCCGAAACGAGACGACGAATTTCGGCAACAACGCCCTCTTCCGCCCGATAGAGTTCGGCGGAGTAGATGCTGTCCGACTCCGGAATGTCTGAAGCCACAAGGTTCCCGCTCTCGATTTCCGCTTCGATTTCCTTCGCGATCACTCTCTTCGGAACGTCGAGGAATTCCGCCGTCATCGCTTCGAGTTCACCGCGCAACAGACAGCAGTTGCCGAGCGCCGCCAACACGTCGTTGAGCACGTAGTCGATTCCGGCTCGGGCGCGAACGGCCGACTGAACCCCGCGTTGTCCGCGCTCGAGCGACACAAGTCTCGCGATGTGCCTCCAGACGATGCCGCCGGACATCGTGGTCGCGGAAGTCGACCGCATTTTGGCAGGCCGTGCCGACGCGTCGCTCCCCGTCAGCGCCCGGACTCCGGATCTTTCCACGAAACCAGACTGAAAAGACCGTCGCGCGTCGTCCCGGAACGGTTTGAACTGTTCGATGCAGACGGTCTGATTGGCGGGCCGTCAGACAAGAAAGCCCGCCTTTCCGTTCCTTGCGGCCGGGAAAGCAGGCTTTCGAACGATTCCCTCGGCAACGGCTTAAGCCGAGGAAAGCGGGAGAAGGACGGCGCAAAGAGCATCGCGTCGTCCTCCTCTGAACGGTTGGAATTATTTCGACTCGCGGAGCTTCTTGACGTCGATGTTCTTGAGTTCTTCGTCGGCGAAGATGGCGGTCATCGGAACGCCGTCCTTGCCGATGGTGCCGCGGTACATGCCGAGGGAGTTCATCGGGAAGGCGAAGTTTCCCTTGGCGTCGAGAATGATCATGCCGCCCGTGCCCTTGATGGCGCCGACCTCGGCGATGGCGGCGTCACCGGCCTTCTGAACGTCCTGGCCGAGGAGCTTGTAGTGGGCATGCACGTTGTAGGCGGCGGACGTACGGATGAACATTTCGCCCGAGCCCGTGCAGGAAACGGCCACCGTTTCGTTGTTGGCGTAGGTGCCGGCCCCGATGATGGGCGAGTCGCCCACGCGGCCGAAGCGCTTGTTGGTCATGCCGCCCGTCGACGTGCCCGCGGCAATGTTGCCGTCCTTGTCGAGCGCCACGGCGCCGACCGTGCCGTACTTGTAGTCGTACATCATCGGGTCGATGAAGAGTTCGGCATTGGCGGTCTTGGGATGATCACCGTCGTGGTCGAGAATGATCTGTTCCTTTTCCTTGGCCTTCTGGAGCTGCTGATAGCGGAAGTCCGTGAAGAACCACTTCGGATCGACGGTTTCGGCGCCGTTCTTCGCGCAGAACTCTTCGGCGCCCTTCGTCGCCATCATGACGTGCGGCGACTTGGTGCGGACGAGGTCCGCGCAGTTGATGGGGTGCTTCACGTTGGTTACGCCCGCAACGGCGCCGGCGGAGAGCGTCTTGCCGTCCATGATGGACGAGTCGAGTTCGTTCTTGCCTTCGCTCGTGAAGACCGCGCCGCGGCCGGCGTTGAAGTTGGGATTGAGTTCCATCTGATTGATGGCGGCCTTCACGGCGTCGACGGCCGTACCGCCCTGTTCGAGCACGGCATAGCCCGCCTGCAGAGCCTGTTGGAGGCCTTCGTGGTACTTCGCGGCACGTTCGGGCGTGAAGTCTTCACGCGCCATCGTGCCGGCGCCGCCGTGAATGACGAGACGAATGTCGGCGGCCTGCGCCGTAGCGGCCAGGGCCAAACCCAGACCGAGCGCCAAGAGAGAACGCTTCATGGTGGTACTCCTCATGAGTGGAGACGTCGTCGCACGCCGACCGCATGGGGCCCGGCGTCGGTCGGACGATGTCGGTGGACAAGTTCGAGGATTGTATCTTTACGGAATCGTTTTTCGACACCCGCGATTTCCCGATCGGTGCAAATCCGTAATTTGCTTTGGAAAAGCATCTTTTCAGAGTTAAAACCTCTACGTTGAAAACCCGAATAAAGGACTCGAACGGGAATTCAATGGCGTGGATGCGAGGCTGCCTTTTCTTGGAAATCCGGCGGGAACGCACAACCCGATTTCGCATAATGCGGATGGGTCGTTCGAACGTTCCGCAGTCGATTCGAAACCCGATGAGGTCGAACGCCGCGTCGAAGGACCATTGCTGGTTGTTTTGCTGCACCTTGGCGCCGATGCTTCCGCCGTATCGTTTCAGAGCTGCATACCCTAGCTCATGGATACGGGCGGCTTTCGTTCCCGAACGGGAACGGAATGCTGATCCGGCCGGACGTGCTCCCAGCCTTGGACATTCTGTAAGAGTGCGTCATAGTGCGGGCATTCGCCCAACAGACTTTAGGTTTGTAAGAAATAAGGGTGGAAATCAGCTCTGATGTGAGGGTCAGATCGACTGAACCTTACAGGAGAGGAAAAGGAAGATTGGTTGGAACGCTCTTCACCAGCAGAACGTTCCAACCTGATTTTTACCAAATCATTGATTTAGCCTGAGTTCCCGCCCACTTGTTATGTCTACGGCCAGCAGTCGACGGGAACCGTGTGCTCCTTCCGTGGCTTGATCTTGAGAAGCTTGTAAATTTCATTGTGCCCCTTGGTTGGCTCCGACGGTATCACCACGTTCTCATAG
>CASEFX010000015.1 GCA_949287305.1 uncultured Sutterella sp.
AATTCGAAGGACGAGCTTAGAGAGCACATTCAGGGCTGGCTTGATGAGTGCAATGCTGACCCCGTCCCCTTCCGGTGGCGCTGGAAGATGGACGAGGTTCATGAACTAATAAATAGCGTTATTTGACGAACGTTGTACTAGTTCCCGCGCCGCGCGCGTCATGTTGCGTTCGCGGTAGAGCGACAGGAAAGTCTTGAGAAGATTCAGGTTGAAGTCGGCGGCGTCGGGCATGGGAAGAAAAAATCGGAAAAAAGGAACGTCGGTTCGGAAATCCCGTGAGATTCCATGATGCCACAGAAGAGATGGAGGCTCATTACCCTGTGAAAAAACTCCCACGAGCCTTGCAACCCGAGGGAGGAAAAGAAGATCGGTCGAGGTGACTCCCCGACCGATCCGGGGAAGAACACTTCTTTCGATCAAACGAAGGACGTCAATGTCCGGCCTTGATCGCGTCCATGGCGTAGCGGGCCGCAAGGCGACCGGACGTCAGCGCAAAGCCCGAGGTGGCGCCTTCCACCTTGATGTCGTCCGTGTCCATGAAGAGCCCGCCCATGTCGGCCCCCGCCATGTAGAGGTTCGGGATGCTGTCGCCCTGACCGTTCAAAGCTTCGAAGCGGCGGTTGATCTTGATGCCGCCGAGCGTCAGGAAGTAGGTGCGGATGCCCTTGAGTGCATAGTACGGCCCCTTCTTCATGTCGAAGGCGGCGATGTGTTCCTTCTTGCGCCCGAACTCGGCGTCGACGCCCGTCTTCGCGTATTTGTTCACCTTTTCCATCGTGGCTTTGAGGTTTTCGAAGGGCACGCCGATCTGCATGGCGAGGTCTTCGAGGGTTTCGGCCTTGAAGGCCCAGCCGCGCTTCATGCCTTCTTCGAAGGTCTTGGGGAGGGCCTTCAGCGGCGTCCCGACCGTTACGATCGCGTTGAAGGGGATGAGCGGACCCGTCGCGACGAGCTGATCGAACTTCGCCTGGTCGAGAATGTTGTACATGATCCCGCCCGCCGCGGTCATGGCGGCGTAGACCTCGGTGAAGACCGAGCCGCGCGATTCGTTGAAGAAGCGCTCGCCGTTGCGGTCAATCCAAAGCCAGGGCTGCGCAAGGGCGCAGCGGCCCTGCTTCAACCAGTCTTCGCCGTTGAACTGATTGATCGGGGGGCGGTCGGGGAGGTAGGGAGCGTTCCCGACCACCTGCGACATGCCGGCCGTGGCGCCGCCCACCTTCATCGCCATGTTGATGCCGTCGCCCGTACGGCCGTCGATCAAGGCGCTGCGAAGCCAAATCGGTTCGGAAACGCTCGGGTCGCTCGAATCCGGCACGTACTGCTGAATCATGCCGGGGTTCGCGGCAAAGCCGCCCGTCGCGAGAATCACCTTCTTCGCGTGAATGACGACGGTTTCGCCCGTCTTCGTGTCGACGGCTTCGACGCCCGTCACGCGCCCGTTCGTGAGAATGAGCTTCTTCGCGGGGGTTTCCATAAGGATCGTGGCGCCCTTGGCCTTCGCGGATTCGGCAAGCTTCGCGACCACGGTCGAGGCGCCGCCCTTGAAGAGATGCCAGCAGTGGAAGGATTCCTCTTCCGGCATGATCGTGCGGATGCCGCGGATCGTCACGCCCTTGTCGACGACCCAGTCGATGGTCGAGCCCGATTCGGCGATGAGCTGACGAATCACATTGGGGTTCGTGCGGTAGTGGTTGAATTCGAGAAAACGGTTGAGGGTACGCTGCACGTCCCACTTGATGCCGTGCTCCTTCTGGTAGCGCGTGCCGATGCCGAGAGACCCCTCGGGGAAGTTGCCGGCGCCGCCCAGCATGGCGAGCTTTTCCAGAACCACGGGCTTCAGACCCTTGTCGGTCGCTTCGGCCGCCGCGGCGATGCCGCTCAAGCCTCCGCCCACAATCACGAGATCCGTGTCCATGACGCGCGTCGCTGCAAACACGGGACTCGAGAGAAAGCCCGAAGCCATGAGAAGCGAGGCGGTCGCCGTGAGGAAGAAACGTCGTTGCATGGAAAGTCTCCTTTTCCGTTGAATCCCCCTCATGATGCGCGCGGCATCGTTCGATGTTTCGAAAATTTCTTTCGAATATCCGAACAACGACGGGAAGCTCCAAAAACAACGCGGCGAACCGTTCAAAGCCGGCGGAAAAGATGAGCCAAGCCCGTCCAAAAGGAGGGTGCGTGAACCGCAATGCATTCTCCCGCAAGCGGTGTGGTATGAACGCGTAAAAGTGGTGGATGATTGGATTTTGCGCCACAAATATTCTTCGCTTCCTTTTCGAGGTCTTCGCTTCTCCCGTCGGGTTTTCCCGCAAAAGAGCGGAAAAAGTCGTCTTCGGAGGGGGCGGAATGCATGTGCGAGGATGAGCCCAACCCAAAGGGGAAGCCCCGCGGCTCGGCGCGCAATGCCGCGGCACCGTTTCCCGAGGGCGTCAAACCGAGGTTCCACATCTTCTTTTACGGAACCCCTCCAACTCAGAAAGGACAAAAAGACATGTTCAAGAAGTCGCTCATCGCGCTCGTTACGCTTTCCGCCGCGGCCGTCGCCGCCAACGCCGCCGACATCACGCTTTCGGGCCGTATCGACGCGGGTCTCAACTACCACAACGCCAAGAAGACGGGCCACGAATCGGCCGACACCTTCTCCATGAAGTCGGGCCAGTACTCGGCCTCGCGCGTCACGCTCAAGGGTTCGGAAGAACTCGGAAACGGCACTTCGGTCGGTTTCATTCTCGAAAACGGCTTTGACTCCGACACGGGCGCTCTTTCGCAGGAAGACAAGCTCTTCGGCCGTGAAGCGATCGTCTACGTGAAGGGCGAATTCGGCACCTTCGCCATGGGCCGCGTCGGCGCCCTCTCTTCGGGGGCGGGATCGTTCAGCCGCATCTACGACTACGCCGCCTTCGGCACGGGCTGGGGCGACTACGCCGGCGCCAAGGGTCAGTTCATGCTCGGCGACCGCGACCGCTTCGACAACACGTTCACCTACGTCTCGCCCGAATTCGCGGGCCTCACGGTTTCCGCCCAGTATTCGCTTCGCGCGGACGGCGCGGAAGCGGCTCACTCGTCGCTTAACAAGCGCTACGCCGCCTTGGGCGCCACCTACAATCTCGGCGCCTTCAGCACGGGTCTCGTCGTCGACACGATCATGAACGGCGCCAAGGACGACTCCTACAACACGGAAGATTCGCTCGGCGTTTCCTGGGGTGCTTCGTTTGACCTCGGCGTCACGAAGCCGATGGTCCTCGTTCAGTACGGCAAGAACGAAAATAAGCTCGGCGGCTTCAGCTTCGCCTCGATGCTTAAAGACTATGCCGACACCGATGCGGAAAAGTACGGTTCGACCCGCAACGGCGGTCTGAAGGGCTATGCCGTGGCCCTCGGTGCCGTCACGCCGCTCTTGGGCGGCAACCTCTACACGGCCGTGAACTACACGGACGGCAAGCTTGACGGCGACGCCTACCGCGCGAAGATCAAGACTGACGGTACGCTCGATAAGGAAGATGGTTACGCCACGGCCGACATCGAACGCTGGGGCTTTGCCGCCGGGTACGACTACCCCCTCTCCAAGCGCACCAAGCTTTACGGTTACGCCGCCTATAATCAGGGCGAACTGAAGGGCACGTTCCACGGCACCGCCGAGAATTCCGGCAAGTCCACGGAAAAGGACACCGAAGTCGGTTTCGGCATGGTGCACTTCTTCTAAGTCCTTCCTGATCCGGACTCACTTCCGGACCGTCGGACAAACGGGCTCCTCTCTTCTTTGAGTTGGGCGGAGCCCCTGCGACTCGCTTTCATCGGGCCCCGAAAGCGGGTCGCTTTGCATTCGGGCGGGCGGTTTTCCCGCCGGTCCGCTTCCCATTTGCGGGTCGTCGTGAGAAAATGTCGGCTCTCTCAATTGCTCCCGCGCCGACCATCGCCGAAACGGGGCGCACGCATCACGACACCGAGGCCCGCCATGACCGATCCCCAGAAACCGAAGCTCCACGAAAGCTTCTACTCCGTCTTTTCCGCCGTCTTCGGCTGCATCATGCTGGGGCTTGTCGCCTATCTCGCCTACGACTGGCTGCAGGGCTGAGCCGATTCTCGCTGAAAGAACGCCCGAACCCGCCGCTCTTGCGTACTTCCCCGTGAAGAGGAGAGGGTCCGTCACGCCTTCTTCGCGGCCCGCATTTCCTTCACTTCCGCCGCGCAGAAGACCAAAATGCCCGACCAGATGAAGAGTAGCGGCAGAAGTTCCTCTTCTCTGAAGGGTTCCCGGAACCAGAAGATCCCGAGAAGGAGCGTGAGAATCGGGGCGAGATACTGACAGAACCCGAGCACGTTCATCGGAAGGTTCATTGCGGCAAAGGTGAAGAGTACGAGCGGAATCGAGGTCACGATCCCCGTCCCGACGAGCGCGAGCGACAGAACCGCGTCGCCCGTGAGAAAGTGCCCGAGCCCCGCCGCCTGCAGATGCCACGCGTACCAGAGCGCAAAGGGGAGCATGACCGTGACTTCGAGAAGAATTCCGATCTGCGCGTCGATCATGAGCTTTTTCTTGAGCGCGCCGTAAATCCCCCAGGTGGCCGAAACCCCGAGCGCAATCCAGGGGAACTGCCCGAAGGACGCGATCATGAGGGCGACTCCGGCGGCCGCGAGTCCGATCGCGGTCCACTTCACGCGCCCGAGACGCTCCGAGAAAAAGAGAACGCCCAGCAGCACCGAAATGAGGGGCGTCAAAAAGGTTCCGATTCCGAGCTGCACGACCTGTTCGGTGACGACGCCGATCACGTTGATCCACCAGTTGAGGGAGGCGAACACCGCGGCCGCGAGCAATAGGACGGCCCGGCGCGGGTCGTGTACGAGCGTCTTCAACGTTTCCGAAATTTCTTTCCCGCGTCCCCGCACAAGGAGGAGCGCGAGGACGAAAACGAAGGTCCAGACGACGCGGTGGGCGATCACTTCCCAGGAATCGGCCGCGGCCAGAAGATTCCAGTAAAGCGCCATGAAGCCCCAGAAGAGATAGGAGACGAGGGCGGCGGCAAGGCCGGCTTTTCGGTCGGGACGGTCGGGAGCAGGGTTCGGCATGGGATCGGGGTGAGACGGGAATGTGAGGAAGTGTAGCGCAGTCCGCAAAACACCACTCTTCTTCGGGTTTCTCCTTGCTTTTGTCGTTAGAATGACCGAACGCAAATTTTTTCGGGGAGACCTCTTATGAAGACAAAGCGCGTTTTGGCCGTGCACGATCTGTGCTCCTTCGGGCGCTGTTCGCTCACCGCCGCGATTCCCGTGATTTCGGCGATGGGCATGCAGGTGTGTCCCCTGCCCACGGCCTTTTTCTCGAACAATCTCACCTACGGCGAATTCACTTTTCACGACTTCACCGACAAGATGACGGGCTTCATGGACCGTTGGGAGAAGCTCGGATTCCGGTACGACGCCGTCTACAGCGGCTTTTTGGCTTCGGTCGAGCAGATTGAAGTCGTGCGCGACGCCGCGCGGCGCTTCGCTTCGCGCGAGGAGTCGCTCGTCGTGGTGGATCCCGCCATGGGGGACGACGGCAAGCTCTACCCGGTCTTCGGGCCCGAGTACGTCGAGGCGATGCGCACGCTCGTCAAGGAGGCGACCCTCATTACGCCCAACTTCACGGAAGCCTGCTTCCTGCTCGGTGAACCCTGCGGGACGGAGGTTCCCTCGAGCGAAGCGCTTCGCGCGATGACGGAAAAGCTCGCCGCCCTGGGGGCGAAGCAGGTCGTCATCACGAGCGTGCCGGCGGGTGAAAACGAAATCAAGGTCGTGAGCTTTGATTCGGTCACGGGCGAATACGCCGAGCGCACGACACCGCGCATTCCCTTTACGACCTGCGGGACGGGGGACCTCTTTACGAGCGTCGTGACGGGGTCGCTCCTTCGCGGCGAAACGCTTGCGGCCGCTTCGGCGCTCGCGATGCGGTTCGTGAGCCGCGTGATGGAATTCACCCTGGCGTCGGGGTCAGACCCGCGCGAAGGGGTGATCGTGGAGCCGTGTCTCAAGGAACTTCTTCAGTGAGCCCGAGCTCTTCCGAACCTGACTTGCCCAAGCCCCGGAAGGCGTGATGCTCTCCGGGGCTTTTTACGCCGGCACGAAAGGCTGCGGCAAGTCCGAATCAAAGAGAGTCCTCCCGATCCTTCCTTTGCCGAAAGCAAAACCTGCGGACGAAGGGCCGCGACGGCCGTTCCGTTCGGTGCGGGCCGTCATCCGACCGACGCTTCCGAAACGATTCCCTGCGCGCCGACCGTCTTCGGGTCGGTTTTGCCGCCTTCCCGCTTTGCCGTCACTTCGGCCAACTCCGCGCGAATGAAGGCCTCGTACTCCGCGACGAACGCGTCGAGCGTCGTCGTGCCGCGCTCGATTTCCTGCAGCTTCGCCTCGAACTGCGCCGTCATCACGGCGCTTCGCACCTTGGGGGAGGCGGTGAGGAGCACTTTGCGGCCTTCTTCCGTGCAGTGGAGCTTTTTCCCTTCCGTCTCGAGGTACTTCTTCCTCTTCAATTCCTGAATGATTACGGAGCGCGTTGCGGGGGTTCCGATCCCGCCCGCTTCCTTCAACTTTTCCTGCAGGTGCGGGTCGTCGAAACTCTTCCAGATCGTCTCCATCGCAGCGATCAAGGTGCCTTCCGTAAAGTAGGCGGGCGGTTTCGTTTGGTCTTCGCGCCCGTCGACCGAGAGCACGTCGACGACGTCTCCCTTTTGGAGGACAGGCAGCGTCTGGGCGGCGTCTTCGTCTTCCTCTCCGTTCTTCTCATCCCCCTTGCGGCTTTTCGCCGTTCGCTTTTCGGGCGCGCTCTTTTCGACCTTGGCGTAGAGCGCCTTCCAGCCCTTCACGACGATCATGCGCCCGCGGGCGGTGAAGGTTTCGTCTCCAATCGCGAGCTTCACGACCGTTTCGTCGTATTCGTGCACCGGGAAGAACTGCGCGATGTAGCGCTTGGCGATGAGGCGGTATAGCTTTTGCTCGCGGTCCGACAACTGTGACCAGTCGACCGCATGCGCGACCGGCACGATCCCGTGGTGCGCGGTCACCTTCTTGTCGTTGAAGACGGGACTCTTGAGGCTTGGATTGGCCTTCTCCACGGCCCTGGCGGTCGCGGGGAAAGTTTTCGCGATTGCCGCGAGTACGCCCGGGGCTTCCGCGTGCTGGGATTCGGGAAGGTAGGACGAATCCGTTCTCGGGTAGCTCGTCACCTTGTGCTTTTCGTAGAGCGCCTGACAGCCCGCGAGCGTCTCCTCGGCCGTAAAGCCGTAGAGACGGTTCGCTTCCGCCTGAATGTCGGCGAGCGAATAGACCTTGGGCGGATAAACGCGCTTTCGCTTGGTTTCCGCGGAGAGAACCGTCGCGGTCTTTTCCTTGGCGAGGCGTTCGACCAAGGCGCGGCCCAAGGGAATGTCGAGAAGAAGTTTGCCTTCCTCGTCCATCCCGGGCTGGCCGGGCTTGGGCTGCCACTTTGCGCGGAATGCCGCGCCGTCCTTCGCGAGATTCGCCGTGATCGCGAGATAGGGCTTTGGAACGAAGTGCCGCACGGCGTAGTCGCGTCGGGCAACCATCGCAAGCGTCGGCGTCTGCACGCGCCCCACCGCAATGAGGCCGCCCGGACCCGTGAGGGTGTAGGCGCGCGAGAGATTCATGCCGAGAAGCCAGTCCGCTCGAGAGCGTGCACGAGCGGCGTCGCGCATGCCGGCGTAGCCTTGGTTTTCCTTGAGCGCGGCGAGCCCCTTTTTGATGGAGGCGGGGTCGATCGCCGAGACCCAGAAGCGCTTCACGGGCTTTCGCACGCGGAAGTGTTCGAGGACTTCGTCGACGAGAAGCTGTCCTTCGCGGTCCGGGTCGCCCGCGTTCACGATCACGGCGGAGGAGCGAATGAGCTTTCCGATGACGGAGAGCTGCCCCCTCACGCCCTTTTGCTTGCGAACGAGCATCTTCCACTCGGTCGGGATCACGGGGAGGTCGCGAAGGCGCCACATCTTCTTGCCGCGCTTCGTCGTGGGGATGTCGTCGGGAAGATAGGCGTCGGGCTCGGCCTGCTCGAACAAATGTCCGAAGCACCAGGTGACGGTCGCGCCGTTGCGGCAGACGAAGAAGCCGTTTTCCCGGCGGACGATGCCGAGTCCCTCCGCGATGGCGCGGCCGAGCGACGGTTTTTCAGCAATGTAGAGCGTTCCGGTGGCGGGTTCGGGCATGCGGAGAGACGAAAAGAAAGAGAAAGACGAGGCAAAGTGTAGCGGGTTCGCGATGGAGAGGAGGGAGAAAGGCGGAGCGTCGGGTTTTTGTGCGACATTGTTTGTCGCACTGCGTCGTTACACTGAAACTGCAGAACAACCACAGAAGGAGAATCTCATGACCAGCACGTACGTTCCACCGCACCCCGGCCGCTATCTTCGGGAAGATCTCGAAGAGTTTGGGATCGTTCCCCGAACCTTTGCAAAACGCATCGGTGTAGAAGAGGAAGACCTTCGCGCCGTGCTCGACGAAAAGGCTCCCATCACGCAGGATCTTGCAGAGAGGATCGCCGGCAACCTCGAAGGCCCGCCCGCGGCCATGTGGTTCGCCATGCAGAAGGAATTCGAAGCGTGGCAGGCGGCGCATGCCGCCCGTGACGAATCTTCCGACTGATCGCCCGAACTCATTTCCAAACACGAAGACGGCTCCGATGTCTCTCGCGAATCGGGGCCGTTCGTCGTAAAGGGGCCGGGGTCTTGCGCCTTCCCACCGTACTGTTTTTCCCCGTCGCCCTCCGAACGAAGAGCATTTTTCATCCGAGAGCGGCCGGTCGTTACTCATTCGCTCGTTCGGACTAGGGTTTTGCGCCGTGGGTCGTAGACCCTCCGGCGACCGGTTCGGTCTACAATGAGAATTTCCGAATCTCGATCCGTCGCGAGCGCCCCCTCAGTTCTCGCTTCGGTCCGAAACCTCCGTGCACAAGAATGCCGGGCGCCCGAATTCCCTCAAGGGACGCACCGGCCGCATCGCCCTCCCTCAGGCGACACGCAGCCGCGAACCCCGCGGATTCCCGTGCATTCCAATAACCAATAACTCTGGAGAATCCTTATGAGTACACGCCAAACCTGGTCCAGCCGTTTGACATACATCCTGACGGTTGCCGGCGCGACCATCGGTTTCGGCGCCACCTGGCGCTTTCCGTATCTCGTGGGTGAAAACGGCGGCGGCGCCTACGTGCTCACCTTCTGTCTCGTGATGCTGCTCGTGGGCATCCCGATCATCCTCGTCGAAAACGTCATCGGACGGCGCGCCCAGTCGAACAGCGTCGACGCCTTCGTGCGCGCGGGCGTCGACAACGGAAAGAAGCCGAGCGCCCTCTGGAAGATCTTCGGCTACACGGGGCTTTTGGGGGCCTTCGGGATTCTCGCCTACTACATGGTGATCGGCGGCTGGGTGCTCTCCTACATCTGGCACATTCTTCTGGGCGCCGCGGGCTTTGCGGGCGGGCTCGACCTTTCGAGCCCGATTACGAAGGAAGTGACCGAAGCCTTCTACGCCGACAAGATTGAAAATTCGCCCTTCGCGATCGCGTGCTTCACCTTCGTATTCGTTCTCATCAACTGGGTGATTCTGCGAAAGGGCGTGATCGAGGGGATCGAAAAGTCGGTGAAGTACCTGATGCCGGCGCTCTTTTTGTGCCTCCTCGTCATGGTGATCCGCAACCTCACACTCGACAACGCCATGGAAGGCGTGCGCTTCTACCTCACGCCCGACTTCTCGAAGATCACGCCGAAACTTCTTCTCGACGTCCTGGGGCAGGTGTTCTTTGCCTTGTCGCTCGGCTTCGGCGTCATGATCACGCTCTCCTCGCACCTGAACCAGAAGGAAGACATGGTGAAGACCGCCGTCATCACCGGCGTCATCAATACGCTCGTCGCCGTCATGGCGGGCTTCATGATCTTCCCGTCGCTCTTCAGCGCCAACCTCGCTCCGGATTCGGGTCCGTCGCTCGTCTTCAAGTCGCTTCCGATCGCCTTCTCGGAAATGTTCCTCGGCAACTTCTTCGCCGTGGTCTTCTTCCTCCTTCTCATCATCGCGGCTCTGACGACGTCGCTCACCATCTATCAGGTGATCATCAGCGTCCTCTTTGAGCGCCACCGCATTCTGCTGCACCGCGCGATCAACTGGGTCCTGGGCGGCGTCTTCGTCCTCGGGAACATTCCCTGCATCATGGCCTACGGTCCCTGGCGCGACGTGCGCATTCTCGACCGCAACATCTTCGACGCCTTCGACTTCGTGAGCGGCAACATCTGCTTCGTCATCACGGCTCTGGGCGCGACCCTCTACGTAGGCTGGGCCATGAAGCAGAACGCCGTCGCCGAAATTGACAACAACGGGACGATGATCCACAAGTCGACGGGCGTCTGGTACGCGCTCGTGCGCTACATCATTCCGGTCGTGATCGTCGCGATCTTCGCCTACGGTCTGCGCGGCTTCTTCGCGTAAATCGTTGCGCTTCCCTGCGGCCGTCGGACAGTTCTCCGGCGGCCTTTTCTTTCCCGTTTCTTCTCTTTATTCCCCATGACGACCACATCTTCCTCCCGTCTCGGCCTCGTACTTGAAGGCGGCGGCTTTCGCGCGCACTACACGGCGGGCGTCCTCGACGTCCTGATCGACGAGAAGCTCCCGATCGAAGGCGTGATCGGCGTTTCGATGGGGGCGATCCACGGAGCGTCCTTCGTGTCGGGCCAGAAGGGGAGAAGTCTCGAGATCTACACGCGATTTGCCGCGGACGAGCGGCTCTGGAGTCTCCGGCGCTGGGTGAGGACGGGAAACCTCATCGACCCGCAGTTTTGCTACCACGACATTCCGGACCGCATCGTTCCCTTCGACGAAGAAACTTTCGAAAAGTCCGGCATGGCCTTTTACGCCTGCGCGTCGAACCTCGAGACGGGAAAGGCTGAATATCTGCGCCTTCCGAACTTGACGGACGACATCGACGGTCTGCGCGCGTCGGCCTCCTTGCCCTACGTCTCGCCCGTCGTGGAATTTCGCGGGATGAAGCTTTTGGACGGCGGCTGCACCGACCGCATTCCGCTCGCCGCCTTCGAGCGGATGGGTTACACGCACAATATCGTGATCCAGACGCACCCGAGAGAGCACGCCGTGCGGGACCGCGACGCCTGGGCGGCGAAGTGGTGGTACCGGAAGTATCCGAAGTTCGTGGAGAGCTTCCAAAAGAGTCCCGAGGTCTATGAGGCGACGCAACGCCTGATCGACGAGCGCGTGAAGGAGGGACGAGTCTTTTCGATCCGGCCCGAGCGACCCATCCCCGTGGGGCGTTTGACGCGCGACCCGGAGGACGTGCGCAGGGCCTATGACCTCGGCGCACGGGATGCGGAGAAAGCGTTGCCGGCGTTGCTGCAGTGGGTGAACGGGGCGTAAGGCCGGGAGTGGAGGGGCGGTCCTACTTTGCATTAAAAAACAAGTATGGTTGCGATTTAATGCAAAGTAGGGTGATGAAAATCAAAATCAAGAAGCTCCGGAAGTCGAAGAAAGAATGGTTTGAGGTGTCCGCCTCTTGCTGATAATCATGAAAATCGGGGCGATCCGGTGTTTCCACGCCGAGGAAATTCGCCGGTCCCGACGGAAAACGGGCGGCTCCCGCGAGGAAACCGCCCGCAACTCTTTCGATTCAGAGGAGAGGAATTACTTCTTTTCTTCCTTCAGGATCGTCATGACCGCCATGCGGCCCGAGTTGATGGCGAAGGCCGAAGCCGTGCCTTCACCGACCTTGAGGTCGTAGGAGTCGCCGTACATGCCGCCCGCGTCATGGCCGATGGCGTAGAGGCCCGGAATGACGTGGTCGTTCTTGTCGAGAACCTGCAGACCCGCATTCACCTTGACGCCGTTCAGGGACGTGAGCGCATTGATCTTGCCGCGAACGACGTAGAAGGGACCCGTAGCGACTTCACGCAGATAATAGGGGGCCTTCCCGAACTGTTCGTCCTTGCCCTGACGAGCGTACTTCGTGATGGCGCCGCAAGAAGCCTTGAGCGTGGCGGGATCCATGCCGGCCTTCTTGGCGACTTCTTCAATGGTGTTGCCGATGAAGACGTTGCCCTTGGCTTCGTTCGCCTTGAGGAGAGCATCAAGCTGCGTCGCGTGCTGACCGCGCTGGATGAAGTTGCCGCAGGGATTCGGATAACCCTTGCCCTTCGTGGAGATTTCCTGCTTGGTCTTTTCGTCGAAGACGATGTAGGTCCATTCGCCCGAGCGCGCGATGGCGTTCGAAGCGGTCGGCCAGTCGATCGTCAGTTCTTCGTTGAAGAAGCGGTTGCCCGTGCCGTCGACGTAGAGAAGACCTTGGCGGAAGAGAGCGCGCACTTCCTTGTTGGCGCCGTTGCAGATGGCTTCGCCTTCCGCGGGCATGAAGGCGCCGTTCATCATCATGGGCCCGATGTTATCTCCTACTGCCCCAACCTCAAAGGCCATGTTGATGCCGTCGCCCGTACGGCCGGGCGTCCCGACCGGCGTCATGTCGATCCCCGTGAGGTCCTTCACCATCTTGGCATTGAAGCTGTAGCCGCCCGTGGCGAGAATCACGTTCTTCGCGTTGATCGTCACCTTTTCGCCGGTCTTCGTGTCCTTCGCGATGACGCCCGTCACCTTGCCGTCCTTGGTGATGAGCTTTTCACCCGGGGTGTTCAGGAGAAGCGTGCCGCCTTCCTTCTTGAAGAGTTCGACCATGGTCTTGGGAAGAGAGCCGGCATAGGGGTAGATGTGCCACGTCTGCTCGGCCTTGTCGCGCCAGGCGGTCTTGACTTCCTTCCATTTCACGCCGTGATCTTCCACCCACTGGATCGTGTCGCCCGAGAGTTCGACGAAAGCCTTCATCAACGGGGCGTTGATGCGCCAGTGATGGTAGGAGGCCATCGCGTTGAAGGCGTCGGTCGTGGTCCACTTCATGCCCTTGGCCTTGGTGTAGGGCGTCTGCACGCCGAAGCTCCCTTCCATGAAGAGGCCCGCGCCGCCCGGGAAGGCGTTCTTTTCGATCATGATGGTTTTGAGACCGCCTTCAACGGCGGAGACGGCGGCGACCGTGCCGCCCGCACCGGCGCCGACCACGACGACGTCGGCGTTGTAGGTCTTATCGGCCCAGGCCGGGAGCGACATCGTGACCGCGGCGGCGATGGCGAGCATCTTGAGTTTCATGGTGTTCTCCTTAGGTGAGTTTCAGAGAGACGGCCCGCAGGCCTTTCCTTGAATACGATTTTCGAGGAGACGATCGCTTCCGCATAGGTTCAAATGAGACCGTCCGAAGTCCCGAGTTTCCCGAGGAAAGAGAAGAAGGCGGGCGGTTCGTCGTGAAAACGGCAAACTTGCGTTCGGCATTGCGGGAGACGGCGATGCATGCAAAAGTGGTAGAATGCGGGCAACAGTTCCCGAAGGCCTCTGTTCGAGTGATCGAGCATGCAAAAAAAGAGGGACGCTTCGCCGGCAGTGCTTGCGCTGCCGGCATTTTTCTATCCTCTCCCTTGAAACACGAAACCGGGAGTGAGATTCAAAGAGACGGTCTTTGGCGAATGGGCTCAAATGAGACCGTTCGAAATCCCGAGTTTCCCGAAGAGGATGGTGACAGGCGAGCGAGGCGCATCCTGCGGGAATCTTCAAAGAGAGGGGAGTTCGAGGAAGTGACCGCTTCTTTCGAAAACGTCGGGAGGAGCTTTCGGGCGAGCGACCCGTAGCGGTTTGCGCGGTCGTCGCACTACACTTTTCCGTAGTGCGGCGCTTCGGAAAGAAGATGGAGAGGCGCCGACGGTCATTCTTTTCCCGTAGGAGACATCATGGCCACCGTTCGCGACACGGCGGAGTTTCAGCGAGCCTTGCTTTGTCAGCGCCGTTTTCCCGACGAGCTGCCGCTTCCGCTCGTCTGTTGGATTACGCCGCGCGTGCCCGAACGAATCGAGGCGCTCCTGCGCCACACGGGATATGTGAAGACCTTTGAAGCGGGCGAATACGTCTTCCATTCCGATGAATACTACGGCTCGATCGTGATGCTCACGCGCGGGCTCGGCGGCCGCGCCTTCGGGAGTGAAACCATTCAGGCGAGCGACGCGATTGCGCTTTCCGTTCCCTACCGCATCATCGGCGGAAACCACTGTTTCTTCTCGGGCCTTCCCGGAATCGGGCGCTATTTTCTCTTGACGGCGGGCGAGGGGATCGTCGCGAAGAAGGAAGCCGTCATGGCGGAACTCCGGCGCGACACGGCGCTCTTTGAAGAATTCGCGGCGTTTCTCGACCGCCTTTTTCAGTCGGACCGCATCGGGTTCGGGGCGATCGCCTTGCTGCCCGTTCGAAAGCGCATCCTTCTCTGGGCGCTCTCCTGGGGTCTCACCTACGGCGATCTCGTGACGGAAGAGGGTGTCGAGTGGCTCGCGATCGAGCCCTCGCTTTCCGCGCAACTTCTCTCGCGCGTAGCAAGCGCGAACCTCAGCCAGATCAAGCGCGATCTCGCACAGATGCGAAAGGAAGAAGTTTATAAGCGCGACGGATCGAAGATTCTCGTGCGCGCCAACGCCCTCGACGACGTCTGGCACTGGATGCGCGATTCCGAAGAGCGGACCGCGCGCTTCAAGCGTCCGACGGACTGGCGGGGATACTGCCGCGACTATCCGCGGGTGCAGCTCCCCTGAAGGCCCGGCGGGAAGGATTTTTCCAAATCAAGAAAGTCCGCCGCGACAGGCGAGTCGGGCGGACTTTCAAGGGATTCCCTTCGGGGTGGGGGCCTCGAAAAAGAATTGAACGAGGAGAAAGAGAACGGAGCGTGAGGACGGAAGAAGAGAAGATGGCGAAGAACTATAAAGTTTATCGAGATATAACGAATTTTGTTATATCTCGACAGAACTCACTATAACTCGCAATACATCGCTTTCTCTTTCGGGAAGGTTCAGTTGTTTTCTCGCTGGCGGCGCATGAAGTCTGCAAAGAGAGGGACAGTAAAATCAACGAATCCATATGATGTGGAATAAATCATGCCCTTGCGGATGATCGCTGCACGAATGGGGCCGAGTCGATTCCCTTCTTTTCCCATGACTTCCGCAATTTTCCCTGCAGCATAAGGCCCCTCGCCGAGGGCGGCCATGGCAGCGCAGTATTTCATTTCCGCTTTGGTTAGACGATCCAAACGGACCCTGAAGAAACCTTCATCCAAAATGTGAATGGCTTCCGTCGCTGCGGATTCTGCGTCGGTCAGGGTAATTGTCTTGGTCGCGGCAATGTCCCAGGCACACGCAGCCCACTGTTGAAGAAAGAAGGGATAGCCGTGTGTGCCATGTACAATACTTTGGAGCGCGTCGTCGTCGATGAGGGCGCTTGCTTCTTCAATAGGTTTCCTGACAGCATTAGCAGCGGACACCTCATCGAGCGCACCGATGTCGAAATAGCGAAATAATCTTTCCGCATACGATTTTGCCTCTCCCGCAGACCTCGCAAGCTGAGGGAGTCCCGCGCCTATGAGCACTACGGGTAGGTTGGTTTGAGCAATTCGATGAAGGCTGACAATGAGGGCCGAGAAATCTTGCTCGGAGAGATACTGGATTTCATCTAGAGAAAGAAGCCATCCTTTTTTGGCGGCCTTGGCAACCGTTCCAATAGATTCGAATAGGTCAGGAAGTTCTGTCTCGAGATCCACGGAATCCCCATGAGCTTCATGAGGTTCGACGCTGATCTCCACGCCGCCCACTTCAATTTTCAAGTTGGCTGCGAATCTCTTGACTGCCTGCATGCCACGTGAGGCGAGATCTTTGGTTAGTTCCACTGTAGACAAAGATCTCATGATTTTCTTCACCTCGGGGTAAAGCATTTTGGCGAGATCTGCTTTTTCCGGGGCTTCTAGGCGTGAAACAAGAAAACCTAGATCCCGAGCCTGGTTGGCCAGTTCATTTAGAAGAACGGTCTTGCCAGTTCCACGAAGGCCAAGGAACAACATCGGACGAAAAGAACGACCGGCGAGGGCTCGACGCAAGGAGATGATTGCTTCTTCAATGATCTTGGTACGCCCCGCTAATTCCGGAGGTCTTTGACCAGCGCCCGGGGAAAAGGGGTTGAGGTAAGGGTCCATTTTTCTGAGGAGATGAAGAGTTTATCTCGATATAACGAATTTTATTATAACCAACTATAACTTGTTATAACTTGCGGTGCCCCAGTTCTTTTTGTTGAGAATTGTTTGTCCTGTGCTCCGTGTTTCTTATTGTGCAAGAAGGGATTGCATCCCTTTTTAAGGTGTGAGTGCAACTGCTTGATCTATCACGATGGATTCTAGAAGAGTACACCTTTGTACCAACACTGCCATATGTTTGAGGATACGCGGCGGCAGTTCCCCGACGACGACTAAGAATTTTCTCGCTCGGAAAAGTGCCGATGGGCGCGGACCTTGCAAATCGCTACGATTTTCCTTCGCAACGGGCGGCGTCCCTTGACGCTTCCGCCCGATAAAACGCAACGTCTTTGCGACAAAGGAGAATCAGCATGACCATCACCACCACTCGACGCAACTTCCTCGGAGCCGCCGCGGCGGGCGTCCTGACGGGCGCGACGGCGCTCACGGCAGAGGCCGCCTGCAGGGACCCGATGCCCGCGAAGTTCGACGAAATGCACGACGTCCTCGTCGTGGGTTCGGGCTTTGCGGGACTTTCTGCGGCGCTCTCCGCCAAGCTCGCGGGCGCGGACGTTCTGGTCGTCGAAAAGATGGCCTTCATCGGCGGCAACAGCTCGCTTTCGGGCGGCATGATCGCCGTCCCGAATTCGTCGGTGCAGCACGATCAGGGGATCACGGACAAGCCCGAAGCGCTCGAAGCCGACATGATGCGGATCGGCCAGGGTCTCGGCAATCCCGATCACATCCGTTTCCTCTGCGAAGACGCGGCCGACACGTTTGAGTGGACGCGCAAGGAAATGGGCGTCAAGTGGCAGACGAACCTGACCGGAAAGGGCGGCCATTCGGCGCTTCGCTGCATGATCACCGAGGAAGGGACGGGCCAGGGGATCATCAAGCCCGCGGTCGAGCGCCTCAAGAAGCTCGGGGTCGAAATCCGCCGCCGCACGATTCTCGACACCATCATCCGCGATGCGGACGGGCGCGTGAAGGGGATCGTGGTGCGCGAAGGCTATGAATTCGGCAAGCCCGACTCCGGCAAGCGCCGCACGATCGGTGCGCGCCGCGGCGTGGTGCTCGCCTTCGGGGGCTTCTGCGCTGACGTGAACTACCGCCGCCGTTTGGATCCGAAGTTGGGCTCTCAGTACAAGACGACGAATCAGCCGGGCGCGACGTCGGAAGGTTGGCGTGAAGCGAGCCGCATCGGCGCGAACATCATTCAGGCCGACTGGATTCAGTGCCTCCCCAACTGCTCGCCCGTGGAAGAAGGCATGGGGATCGCTTCGCACTTCGCGTCGATTTCGGGAGCGCTCTTCGGGATCTACGTCTCGAGTCTCGACGGGAAGCGCTTCGTCAACGAATTCGGCGACCGCAAGGTTCTGACCGACAGCTTCCTCACCGTCATCAACAAGGGCGGGAAGGCCCTTTCGATTGCCGACTCCGACGGCGTCGCGCACCTCGAAAAACTCCGTCCGGGCGCCTTGGAGAAGATGCTCGCCGCGGGGAGCGTCAAGAAGTACGCCGACGCCGACGCGCTCGCCAAGGCCTACGGCTTTGACGGCAAGGTCCTTCGCTCGGAAATCGCGCGCTACAACGAACTCTTGAAGAAGGGGCGCGACGAAGACTTCGGGCGTCCTTTCGACAAGGAAGCCAAGCCCATGAACGACGGCCCCTACTACGTCTCCGAAATGGAACCCAAGATCCATCATGCGATGGGCGGCATGGCGACGAAGGTCGACACGTCGGTCGAAGACGTGATGACGGACCGTCCGATTCCGGGGCTCTTCGCCGCGGGCGAATGCGTGGGCGGCATCCACGGTGCCGTGCGCATCGGAGCCTGCGCGGTGCTCGACTGTCTCGTGAACGGCCGCAAGGCGGGCGCCATGGCGGCGGCGCAGAAGGCCTGGGCTTGATCGGGTCTCGTTGAGACACGTGGAGCGCTCGTCCGGAGGGGCGGGCGCTCCCTTTTTGTCGCCGCGGACGGGCGGCGGAATTCTTCCTGTCGGTCAGCGAACCAACCGATAGCGCTGTTTCGGGCTTCTCGGCCGCTCGAGCGGAACGATTCGCCCTTCCTCGACCAGCTCGCGGACGTATTTGGAGACGGTGGCGCGCGAGAGTCCCGATCGGGCCACGAGTTCGGCGACGGAGAGATCCTTTCCCTCGGAGAGCGCCGCCAGGATCCCTTCGGCGGGATTTTCCCAGCGTTCCGTATTTTTCTTCGAGCCGACGACGTCTCTCTTTTCGAAGGTCACGCGGAAAAAGGTGAGGGTGCTTTCGATTTTCGGAGGCGGCATGCCCAAATCGTCGAGCGACGCCCGGATCGTAAAGAATCCGTTTCCTTTGTTCTTCACGACGCAGTCCTCTCCGCAAGGCGTGTAGGAGAGAAGACGCGAGAGGATTTCGTTTCTCGTTGACTGAACGCCTTCCTTTCCGAGGGATTCGACGGTTGCGGCGCCGTAAAGCCCCCCGGGGCTCAGCACCTCGAGCCGGTCGGAATAGAGATTCACCTGAACGTGCGTGCCGCGTCCCGCGGGCGAATAGTCGCGGTGCTGCAGGGCGTTCACGATCGCTTCGCGGACTGCGGCGATCGGGTATTCCGGAATCTCGCGGCGCAGTCCGTCTTCACCGATGACACCCGCCCGGCTCATGTGCCGTTCGACGAGTTCGAGCGCTTCCGAGAGGATGTCCGGGATGGGACCGATCAGCTCCTTGGAGTCGATGTAGCGAAGCCCCGTTTTCGGGTCCGCCGTCTTGGTCGTGCCCGGAAACACCGTGAAGACGACTTCGAGGCGGGGAAAGAGTCGCTGCGAAAAAATCCCGGCGGCGAGAAGCCCGGCCAACGTGGGTCGCAGGACGCCCTCGATCCTTTTGACGGCGCCCAACTGGATCAGCACCGTTTCGTCCGAAAGCCCTCCGAAGACGCGCGGAGAAAGTCGACGGACCCGCGAGAGAATGCCTTGGAGGATCTCGGGATGGAGGTCCTCCATCGACGATTCGGGCACTGTCTGGGCATCGAACCGGGGTTGTCGTCCGAATTCCAGGAGACGGTCGACTTCGTAGGGCGTGAGATGGCGGTCTCCGTCGCCCGTCCGGACGAAGGAGCCCTCGTAGCGCCCGCGGGCGGTGATGAAGCTGGGCTTCAGATGCCGGGCCGTTTCGGGTACGCGCGCCACCACGAGAAAGGCGTTTTCGAAGGCGACCTTCTCGATTTCCATGCGCACGACGGGCGTGAGTTCGTCGCCCGCGATCTGCATCTTCGAGTAGGTCGCCTCCGCGTCGAAGCCTTCCGCGGGCGTGAAGCCGTTTCGCTCGGAGAGTCCCAGAATGATCATCCCGCCGTGGAGGTTCGCGAAGGCGGAAATCGTTTCGGGAAGGCTTCTGGGAAGGTCAAGAACCGACTCCTTCACTTCCCAGGCCTGGGTGTCGCTTCCCACTTTTCTCATGCGGCGGATGGCGTCGATCACTTCCCGATCGGTAAACATGAGTGCTCCTCGGTTTTTCGTCGGACTGACGGATTCTTTTCGAAAATGCAGGCGCAACGCACACCTGCAGGCAGTTTGAGTGTACGGCCGGGCCGTCCTCACGACAAGTCGTGTTGATTCCGAATTCCTTGCGGTTCAATGGGGTTTTGTTTGTAAGAGGAGCGCCTTGCGTCGCGGAAGTATCCTTCGACTGTCTTCCGAGTACAGTGGTTGGACAGTGAGTGTCTCGCGGGTAAGGGCCGGCCGGAGAGTCGGGCGGTGAGAAGGCTGGCCGGCCGCTTCGTCGAGCGTTCGCCTTTCGCAGCGGGCGAAGGGACGGGGCGCGGATTCGGGAGCTCCGGCAAAACGGTGGAACGTAATCCACTGGAACGTACTCCACTGGATCGTAGTCCACTGGATCGTGATCCACCAAAACGCAAGCCCGTGACGGAAAGCCCGGCTTTGCCGCTCCTCCCCCTGCCGTACGCCCTCGGGAGGAACCCGCATCTGTCCGAAGAATCACGCGGCTTGCTGATCCCTGCTAAATTGCCTAGGCAGGCCCCCGGGAAAGAATCCCTCCGTTGCAATGCATTTCAGTCCGAAAAGGAGGGACATTTCCATGACGGCAACGATTTCGAAACGAAACTTCCTCAAGTTTGCGATGGGTTCGGGTCTTGCACTCGGAAGCTGCGCCTCGGCGGTGGCCCGCGTCGCGACCGACGACATGAAGTGGGACAAGACGACCGACGTGCTCGTCCTCGGCTTCGGCGGCGCCGGTGCGGCGGCCGCAATCGAAGCGAAGAAGAAGGGCGCGGACGTCCTGATTCTCGAAAAGATGCCCCAGCCCGGCGGCAACACCGCCGTGAGCGCGGGCGGCTTCATGTGCCCGGACGACGAGGCGAAGGCCTATGAATACCTGAAGGGCACCTACACCTATTCGCACGCCGAAATGGACGAGGCGCTCCTTCGCACCTTCTGCCGCGAAGTGATGGACCTCAAAAACTTCGTCACGGGCCTCGCCGACAACGTGAAGCTCTTTGTCTACGGCTATGCGGGCTTCAAGAACCTTCCCGGTCAGGAAGTCATCAAGCGCTACCGCGTGCGCGGCCAGAAGGGCGGCCCCAAGAAGGGTGCGGGCGACTGCCTCTTTGACGTCCTCAAGGGCGCCGTGGAAAAGGCGGGCGTCGAATATATGACGGAAACCCCTGTGGTCGAAATGATCCGCAAGGGCGACATGGTCGTGGGCGTCGTCGCGAAGCACAAGGGGAAGGAAATCACGGTCCGCGCCCGCCGCGCGGTCGTGCTCGCCACGGGCGGCTTCGAATTCGACCAAGAAAGTTTGATGAACTTCACCATGGGCACGGGCATCGGCGCGCTCGGCAACCCCGGCAACACCGGCGACGGTCTGCGTCTTGCGCAGTCCATGGGCGCGAAGCTCTGGCACATGAACGCCTACTCCGCCGGGTTGGACGTTCGTTATCCCGGCTACTCGACGAACGTCGGCGCTTCGATCAAGGGCGCGGGCTACATCTGGGTTGATCAGGACGGCCGCCGCTTTGCGAACGAATTGACCGACGGCCACTGCCAGATGTACGTCGCAAGCCAAATCGACGCCGTCAATCACCGCTATCCGCGCATTCCCTGCTACCTCGTCTTCGACCACGCGACCCTTCGCATGGGGCCGCTCGGGAGCAGCCTCGGTTCGGGCTGGGCCATCAACCGCGAACACCACACCTGGTCGAAGGACTGCGAAAAGGAAATCGAAATGGGGCTCGTGAAGAAGGCCGACACAATCGCCGATCTCGCCCGGGCGATCAAGGTTCCGGCCGAAGAGCTCGAAGCGACGTTGAAGCGCTGGAACGAAGACATCCGCGCCGGGAAGGACACGCTCTTCGGGCGTCCCGTGAAGAAGGCCGCGAAGTCCTACGCCTTTGACGCGCCGCTCGTGTCCGCTCCGATCGAACAGGGTCCGTACTATGCGCTCGAACTTTGGCCGACGCTAGTCAACACGCAGGGCGGTCCGCGCCGCGACGAAAAGGCCAGGATCGTGAACGCCCTCGGAAAGACGATTCCGCGTCTCTACGGCGCTGGCGAACTCGGCTCCATGTGGGGCCCGATCTATCAGGGCGCCTGCAACAACGCCGAAGCCCTGGTCTTCGGGCGCATCGCCGGCCGCAACGCCGCCGACGAAAAGCCCTGGTGCTGAGAATCGGGTTTGATCGGCAAATGAGGTCGCTCGGGGCGGTTGAGGCCGCCCGGGCGACGGGGACGCCTCCGTGCCGTTGGTGCGGGGGCGTTCGCGTAATATCAACTGAAAAGAGATTTTTGTTGGTGTTGGCCCCGTAGTATCAACTGAAAAGGCCTTTCAGTTGTTATTAGCCTTCTTATTACAACTTGAAGGACATTTGAGTTGGTATAAGACCGTTTGTTGCAACTGAAGAGGGGTTTTAGTTGGTATAAGGCCAGTTATTACAACCGAAGAGGGGTTTGAGTTGGAGTAAGGCCTCTTATTGCAACTGAAGAGGGGTTTGAGTTGGTATAAGGCCAGTTATTACAACTGAAGAGGGGTTTGAGTTGGTGTAAGGCCTCTTATTGCAACTGGAGAGGGGTTTGAGTTGGTATAAAGCCAGTTATTACAACTGAAGAGGGGCTTGAGTTGGAGTAAGGCCAGTTATTACAACCGAAGAGGGGTTTGAGTTGGAGTAAGGCCTCTTATTGCAACTGAAGAGGGGTTTGAGTTGGTATAAGGCCAGTTATTACAACTGAAGAGGGGTTTGAGTTGGTATAAGGTCAGTTATTACAACTGAAGGGGTGTTTGAGTTGGAGTAAGACTAGTTGTTGCAACCGTAGGGGTACTTGGCTTGTTGCTAGCACTGAACTGAAAGTGGATTTTGGTTGGGAGTGTGGCCTCACGCGATATCCCCCTACTCTCTCCGCAAATTTGAACGGAGCACGGTGCGGACACTTTTTATTGATCTCCGTCAGGCAGAGTGGGCTGGACAGACGCTTTCGGAGTGCGATGAGACGCATACTCAGCAGACTCTACAGGAGACGGTAGCATCAAATTTAAGGCGGTTTTAGTTGTTTTATCGATCTAATAACAACTAAAAGGCCTTTTTAGTTGTAATATGGGCTAGATTTTTTGGTTGGTACAAATGCTCGGTCTCTGTCGTCGTCAGTAGCAACCATTTGTTTATTGAGTTGTAACCTATGTCGCGTCATCCTTTTGATCTTCCTTTGTTGCCCCTATCCCCTAGCGATCCTCTCCCTTGGGGGTACTTGGGCTCGATTGAACATCGTTCTCTCGCTGCCTTGTCTAGACTCGATGGAATGATGAGCGCATCCTCAAAAGCCGATCTTTTCTGGCTTACGTGGTTGATGAAGGAGGCGCAATGTTCAAATGTCATTGAAGGTACTGTCACAACATTTGTCGAAATTGCGGGAGAGAATGCGGGAGTGAGTGCCCCTATCGACAGGCGGGATGATATTGCTGAAGTCATGAACTACCGAGCTGCAATGCTTGAGGGGATGACTCAAATTTCCGAAGGCCGGCCGTTGTCTCTTTCTCTTGTCAAGTATCTTCATGCGGCTCTTTTGACTGGAACTCGAGGTAGAAATAAAACTCCTGGGGAATTTCGAAAAGTTCAAGTTCATATCGGACGACCTTGTGAATCGGTTGAAAATGCGCTATATATTCCCCCTGAAGTCTATCGATTGGTGGATCTTTTGGAAAATTGGGAGCGTTTTATAAGGCGAGACGATTTGAACCCGATTGTTCAAATTGCTGTAGCTCATGCACAGTTTGAGATGATTCATCCTTTTCTTGATGGAAATGGGCGAATGGGGAGGCTGATTATAACGCTGTTTTTGGCCAACAAAAACCTGATCCATAAACCTTGTTTGTATATGAGTTCGTATCTTCAGAGTCATAGGGTAGATTATTATGATGCATTGGGAGATATCTCGAAACGAGGTGATTGGACGAAGTGGCTTTTGTTTTTCCTGGAGGGGGTGGAAGCACACTGCGGGAGTAACATAGAACTTCTGAATGAAATGACAAATCTTTATGAGGTTTCTAAGAGAAAGTTCTCAGAGGCGACGAATTCGTCGATTGTTATAGATATATTAGACTACGTTTTCGCGAATCCTGTTTTTACAGTTCCCGCTTTGATGAAACAGGTTAATCCTCGCCTGACACATCAAGGTGTGGTCTCAGTTATAAAAAAGCTGGAGAAGGCAGGTCTCGTTGAAGAGATGCAAAAAGGGCGAGGAAAGAGACCTAATACTTATCAATTCCCGCCTCTTATTAGACTGCTTTTGTGATTGAATGTTTGTTTTTCTGTTTTTTTTAGGTTGGGAGTGAACAAAACTTAGTGTCTCTCTGAGCTCGGGAGATGGACACTAACTCTGCTTCACACCATAGTCAGGGGGGCAGTGTCAAGCACCGTTCGGTGCGTTTCCTCGCATGGCTTCGTCATTCCCGACATTGCACGAGCGTTTTACACAGCCACAGAAGCGTAGGTTTCCGTTCTCCTCGGCATTTGAACGACTAAGCGTTGCAAAGGATACGGCGCGTACTGACGATGAAGACGCCTCCGCGCTTTCGGTGCGGGGGCGTTCGCGTAATACCAACTGCAGAGGGGTTTTGTTGGTATTGGCTCCGTAGTATCAACTGAAAAGGCCTTTTAGTTGGTATTAGCTGCTAATAACAACTGAAGCAGGGTTTGATTTGCTGTTAGTTCGTAGATACAACTGAAAGGGCCATTCAGTTGTAGTTAGCCCGCATATTACAACTCGAAGGCTGTTTTCGTTGTTGTTAGGGAATGGTTGGTGGACAGAGAATGAGGGCGCCCGCGATGGTCGAGACTGGCCGGCGGGACGTTCTTTGGAGAAAGGAGGAGCCACCGCCGGCAAAAACCGCGTGGCTGAAGAGATGTGCCTCAAGTCTTGTCGCACCTCTTTGCGTTCGGTCAAATTACGCGCGTAAAGATCGGCTCGACAATGAAATGTTCTTTGACCAACCAAGGAGAGAAACATGGACAAGTTTTCCCGTCGAAACGTCCTCGGACTCGCGGGTGCCGGCCTGATGGCGGGCGCCGCCCGTGCCGCGCACGCGGCCGAAGCGCCCCAAGGCTGGGACCGCGAATGCGACGTCCTCGTCGTGGGTTCGGGCTACGCGGGCCTTTGCGCCGCGATCGAAGCCCGCACGGCCGGAGCCGATACGCTTTTGATCGAAAAGATGGTGGTGCTCGGCGGCAACTCCGCCCTTTGCGGCGGCGGCATCGCCGCGCCGGGAAGCGACCTGCAGAAGGCCGCGGGCGTCAAGGACTCGGCCGATCAGCTCTACCGCGACATGCTGAAGTCGGGCGGCGGCCTCGTGCACGAGGAACTCGCCCGCGTCGTGGCCGACAATGCGCTTCCCACCTACGAATGGGTCCGCGACGTGATCGGCGTGAAGTTCGACCGTCTCGCCTTCCACGGCGGCCATTCGGTGCCGCGAAGCGCCGCCTATATGAAGGGGAACGGCGCCCAGCTCGTGAAACCTCTCGTCGAAAAGGCCAAGAGCCTCGGCGTTAAGGTGCAGAACCGTACGCGCCTCGTTGACATCGTCGTTGAAAACGGCCGCGTCGCCGGCGCCGTGATCACGGAAGGCTACAAGTTCCCCGACGAAAAGAGCGGCAAGAACGTGCGCGTGCGCGTGAAGAAGGGCCTCGTATTGGCGGGCGGCGGCTTCTCGCAGAACGTCGAACTTCGCAAGCTTCACGATCCTCGCCTCGGGCCGCAGCTCGAATCCACGAACCAGCCCGGCGCCACGGGCGACGCCCTGATGGCGGCGCAGCGCATCGGCGCGACCGACATCCAGATGGACTGGATTCAGCTCGGTCCCTGGACCTCGCCCGACGAAAAGGGCTTCGGCGTCGCGCCGAAGATCGTCGAAGCGGTCGTGGGCTACGGCTTCATGGTCGACCCGGAAACCGGGAAGCGCTTTGTGAACGAAACCGGCAACCGCAAGGTCCGCTCCGACGCGATCGTCGCGACGGGACATCCCGCGGTGCTCGCGGTGAGCGTCGACAACGTCGGGCACGTTCCCGCCGAAGCCTTGAAGACGGGGCTTGAAAAGGGCGTCGTCAAGACCTTTGATTCCGCCGAAGCGCTTGCGGACTTCCACAAGATCCCGAAGGACGCGTTCATGGTGTCTCTCAAGACTTGGAACGAAGCTGTGAAGGCGAAGAAGGATCCGGCCTTCAACGCGAAGATCTTCGACGACACGAAGATCAACCAGGGCAAGTTCTATTCGATCCGCCTCTGGCCGCGCGTTCACTACACGATGGGCGGTCTCGCCATTACGCCGAAGGCCGAAGTGATCGGCAACGACCTCAAACCCATTCCGGGTCTCTACGCCGCGGGCGAAATCTGCGGCGGCGTGCACGGCATGGTGCGTCTCGGCACGGTGTCGATCGTCGACTGCCTCCTCTTCGGACGCATCGCCGGCAAGAACGCCGCGACCGCCTGAGTTTGATTGCTTTTTGAGGTGAGTGAAGCCTCCCGTGTCCGAGCGATGCGGGAGGCTTCGTTTTGTCCGGGGCGCAAGAATGGCCCAGCGGGAAAGGGCACACTGGACGAATTCGGTGTGACGAGGAGGTCGGGCGATGCGGGAGAACTTCGGAGATTCCCCTACGAAAACCTTCCGTGTCCGAGCGGGACGGGAGGTTGAGTCGTCTGCGGGATTGCGATGAAGCCCGGCGGGAAGGTGAACGTTTGACGACTCCGGGCTGACGAGGGGGCGGGCGGCGCGGGAGTCCTTCAATGGTAACGGGGCAAAAGCCTTCCGCGTCCGAGCGGTGCGGGAGGTTTTGTCGTTTGCGGTTTTGCGAAAAAGGCCCGGCGGGAAAGAAAACGTTGGACGACTTCGGTCTGACGAGGAGGTCGGGGGCGCGGGAGAACTTCGACGAGTCCCATCCCGGCGAACAAAGAAAACCCCGCGGCCGACGGAGTCAGTGCGGGGTGGAATGGAAAAGACCTTGGCGGTTGCGCACGCGGGGGAGGAGCGTGCGCAACCTTTGCGCTCGATTAGAAGCGGATCAGGAGACCCGAGAGCACTTCGTAGGCGATCGGGTCGGCCGAGGAGCCGTCCGTGTCCTTGTTGTTGGCGCTGTCCTTCGTGACGCCGGCGCCCACGTAGACTTCCGCCTTCTTCGAGAGCGGATAGACATAGCCGAGCGAGAAGCCGATGCGGTCCGTGTCGCCGTAGGTTTCTTCAGCCGTCTGCGTGTAGCTGTGGTCAACCTTGGCGTCCATCCAGCCCACGTTGGCCTTCACCGTGCCGCCCCAGGCCGGGACCGTGGTGCCCAACTGCAGGCTGTAGCCCTTGTAGGAGACGCCGTTTCCGCCCTTGAGCGACTGCATGTCGCCGTGGCCCTGGAATTCGCTCGCAAGCATGTCGGAGAAGTACATGCCCGAGGCGTAGAGCTTCATGAAGCCGAAGTCGTAGGTCGCGGCGAGGCTGAAGGTGAGCGAATCGTCGGGATCGTAGCCGAGGAGATTGCCGTCCTTGTCGTAGGCGCGGCCGTAGAGAACCGAGTCGAGCACCGCGGCGACGTGCACGGGGCCGCCCGTGTAGGTGGCGCCCAAAGCCCACTGACGGTCGGTGCTGTTCTTGCCTTCTTCTTCCCAGTCGTCGGCGCCGGCGGCGTCAAGCTGGTTCGAGTACTGGGCGTGGAGCTGCAGGCCCGACATCACCAGGGACTGATAGGTGATCGTGTTGTCGCCCGGCTTGAAGCCACCCGGCATGATGTACTTGGAGCCGACCATGTAGTCGCCCCAGGAGTTGCTGAAGGGGGAGACCTTGCCGCCCCAGATGCCGGTCGTGCCGAAGCCGCTGCGAAGCATGCCGGAACGGCCGAGAACGAGCGTGCCGTAGTCGTCCGACATCAGCATGATCTGCGCGGCGCGGTGGAAGAGACGGTTGCCGGGCATGAGCGAGCCGTCGTCGCTGTTGAACTGGCCTTCGAGGACGAAGCCCACCTTCAGGCCTTCGCCGAGGTCTTCAGTGCCGCGCAGACCCCAACGGTTCGGGGTGGACTGCGAGGACTTCATCTGGAACTTGGAAACGTCATCCACACTGGTGCGGTCGGCGTCGACGTGCTGATAGTTGAGGCCCGTATCGATGAGGCCGTAGACCTCGACGTTGGCCGCCTGGGCGTTGAGGGCGAAACCTGCAAGAGTCGCGGCAAGAGCGACGGAAAGCTTGGTTTGCATGAGGGAAATCTCCTTTTTGCTGTTGTTGTCCGCGCGGGTTGCTGAGAAGACCCGCACGCGTCGATTCTCTTTCGCGGACTTACGCGCGTAATTTGCGAAAAGGCAAAACTTAACGTGTTTGCGGCGCTAGCTCGGGAAACTCCGTATGAGAAGCGGCAAAGGAAGGAGATGTCGTTGATTGCGGGGGCCGGGCGCCGGCGTGTTCACGGTACGGTTTGGGTCGCTCCCGAAACGATGAGAAAAGGTGAGCGGGGATACGTATTATTCCTAAGGACAAATTGTCCCAAGGTAACTTTCGCAACTGTCACAACGGAAAACGAGGGTCCTGATTAAAGCTTTGCAATCCTGCTACGTGTGAAATGTGCGAATAGGCAAATGTTGTCGCTTTGAAAAGTGATTTTCGAGAAAACTCGGATGAGATGATGAAGAGAAAGGGGGGGCGAGACCGAGGGAGGAGCTGGAGGAAAAGGTGGCCGTGCGGCCCGGTGCAAGCCTTGAGGAAGGCGTCGTCGCGCGAATTGCTCCGAAGCTTGGAAAAGACTGTCGCGGAAAAGAAACGGCGTGCTTGACGAAGACGCGGGAGAAGCATTAGCCTGAGGTCCTGCCCTAAAACGGAAAAGGAGAGAGACATGACCTTTACCGAGGAATTCCATCAGTTGCCGCCGGACGACCGGTGCAAACTCGAGGAGTCGCTCGCCGTCTGCGGACTGGCCGTGAGCGACGTGGAGAACCTTCTCCGGTACCGAATCGCCCTGAAGGGAAAAAACTTCGAGGGAACGATCCCCGCCGACTTCGCCCGGGCGCTCTGAGAGTTGCAGGAGGCCTACTACCGGATGGTGGGGAAGATCCTTCACGGTTCTTCCGATGCCGTGCTCAGCGCTGATGAGAAGGAGCGGCACAAACTGCATTTTCGAAGCGAAAACGGAGCGGCGGACTGCTCGGCGGATCTTTGGCCTTCGATGCGATCTTTGATGGGAGAAGCGTTCAGCGGAAAGGAACCTTGGCAGATTTTGCTCGCGACGGCGTTCTGCGCCGCAGCTTACTCGGGTTATGAAAAGTTCGCCGCTCTCTATGGGAAAGGAGGAGAAGACTGAGCAAAAAGCTAGAGGGGCGATCTCGCGATCACCCCTCCGTCAAATCCTAGGGGGATCCCGTAGGATACGATCCCCTAGGCACTCGCGGGGATTCTATCGAAAAACGAAAACAATGTCGAGCGCCGGATCACTCTCCAATCCTGCGCCGCAGTCTTTTGTGTCTGCCAAACTGCGGTGCTACAGCCCGCAAAGGAGCGTCCCTCCTTCGGCCAACCTACTACAAAACGTAGTAGGTTGAAGGCGGTCGACGTCGGCGTTGCCCCTCGGTCCGATCCTCTATTGACCGACCATTCTCCGTCGGCAGAAAATTTTCCGTAAGCTCCGCACACCGCTTCATTCCTTTGCCGCCATGACCTCCCGCCGCTCCCTTCTCTTCTCCGCTCTTCTCGCCTCCCTGGGCGCGGGGCCTCTTCCCGTACGAGCAGAGAATTCGGCCGACGCGCCAAGGCCTGCCGAAACCTACGACTTCGTCGTGGCGGGCGGAGGCGCGGCGGGTCTCACCGCAGCCGTCATGGCGCTCGAGGCGAACCCCGATCTCTCCGTCCTGATTCTCGAAAAGGAGCTCTTCATCGGCGGCACCTCCGCCATCTGCGAAGGAAACTGGAGCGTCTCGGAAACCTCGGTGCAAAAGGCCCTCGGGATTGAGGACAGCGACGAGCGCTATTTTGAAGACCTCATGCACGCGGGCGGGGGCGCGAACGACCCCGCGCTCGTGGGCGCCCTGATCGAAGAAGGAAAGGCGCAGTTCGAGTGGGTGCTCGAAGCGGGCGTGCGGCCCCGCGCCGTCATCGTCAATTCCGGGATCAGCGCAAGACGCGCCCACACCTTCGTGCCCGCGGAAGTCATCCGTCTTCTTCGGCGAAAGGCGCTCGAACGGGGCGCGGTGATCCGCTGCGGCGAACCCGTGACGGCGCTCCTGGCGGCCGGATCGGGTGCTCGGACGGCCAATGGGAAAACCCCGGTTGCCGATGCGGAGAAGGGCGTCTTCGGGGTGGTGTCCCGCCGAGCGGGGCGGGCGCACAGGATTCTGGCCCGCCGCGCGGTGCTCCTTGCGACGGGCGGCTTCGGGAGAAACCGCGAAATGGTCGCGCGCTTTGCACCGAAACTTCTGAACGCTCCCTGCCTTACGGCTCCGGGCTCGACCGGGGACGGCATTCGACTGGCGCTTCCCTTCGGGGCTGCTTTGCGCGACATGGACAATCTTCGGGCGGGCTACGCCTTTTTGCCGCACCCCGAGAGCATCGAATCGATGACGCATATCTTTTACGGAGGCGCGATCGCGGTCGACAAGCGGGGCCTGCGCTTTGCCGACGAGTCGCTCGACTACACGACGACCGCGGAAGCCGCCATCAACGCGCCCGACGCGATGACCTTTCTCGTCTTCGACGAGGCGATCCGGCGCTACCAGATGTCGGTCCGTTCCATCGACCGCATGCTTTTCGGCCGTCTCGACCGGGGCGAAACGCCCGCCTGGTGCACGAAGGCCGACACGTTGGAAGAAGCGGCAAGGCGAGCGGGACTTCCCGCCGAGACGCTTCTCGCCACGGTCGAAACCTACAACCGGGATATCCGCGAAACGGGACGCGATTCGGTCTTCGGGCGCACGTCGCTCGACTTCGGGATGGGCGAGCCCGTTCCGATCGAGACGCCTCCCTTCTACGTGGTTCCGGTCGTGCCGGCGTTGCTCGGCACCTACTGCGGCGTCGCCGTGACGCCCAAGGCCCGGGTGCTCCGCGACGACGGCCGGACCGTCCCGGGGCTTCTCGCCGCGGGCGAAGTCATGGGCGGGCTCTACGGCAAGACTTCGATCGGGGGCTCGCACTACTGCGCGGCCCACGCCTTCGGGCGGATCGCGGGGCAAACCGCTGCGGCGTCGCCCGCGAGAACCTTCCCCGAGACGCTCGTTGCCGTGAGCGGGGAGGACGGACTTGAGGGCGCGGCTTTCGGCGCTTCGAAGGCTTGAAGGAGGATCGGTCGTGTTTCGTCGATCTCCTTTCTCCGCCCTTTCCTTCCTCCTCTCGGCGCTTCTCCTTTTCTCGGCCGCGCCCGCCACGGCCGACTTTCCGGGTTCGAAAGTCCGCGTCGCGGTGGACGCGGAGGAGGGGTATCTCCTCACCGAAGGAATTGCCGCCGACGTCGAGCGAACGCTCAAAAAGGCGCTTCCGGAAGTTCCTGTGGAACTTCGCTTCGTGACGAAGGACGAAATGCGGCGCGCCGTCGCGACGCGAAGCGTCGAGCTCGTTCTCACGTCCCCCTTTTCCTATCGGCGTCTCGGTCTCACAGACGCGCGCGTGATCGCGGGCCTCATTCAGGCGCGCTCGCCCGACCCGAACCGCGCGGGGGCGGCGGTCGTATTGGTCGACGCCGACCGCGAAGACCTCACGGGCTTTTCGTCGCTTGCGGGAAAGCGCGTGGCGCTCTCGCCGCATTACGGCCTCAATGTGGAGGGGATCTTCCGCGCGGCGTGGCTCGACGAAGGAAACGCTCCCGAAACCCTGCGGCTCACCGACGTCACGGAAAACGACGACAAAGCGATCGCCGGACTTGCCAAGGGAGACTACGACGCGCTCGTTCTTCCCGCCTGCCGTTTGGAGCGCCTCTCGGAGAGACGCAGTCTTCGGACCGAGGGTCTGCGGGTGGTCGCGCCCAAGAGTTCTACGGATCTCGGCTGCGCGCACTCGACGGCGCTCTATCCGGGTTCCGTTCTCGTTGCGACGCCCACGCTCACGCCCGCCTTCTCGCGGCGCATTATCGGTACGCTTCTCTCCGCCCCGCCCACCGAAAAGGGCTTCTTCTGGGGCGAGGCGACCGACTTTGCGGCGGTCGACCGGGCGCTCACGATGTTGGAGCTCGACGCCTACGCGGATCTCAGACGCTGGTCGCTCTCGCGGATTCTTCGCGACTACGCCCCCTGGTTTGCGGTGGCGGGCTTCATGCTCGTCCTCCTTCTCTCCCACAGTTTTCTCGTCGCCTGGCTCGTGCGCAGAAGAACGCGGGAGTTGACGGCCTCTCTGGCGCGCGAGCGCCTCTTTGAAGCACAGGCCGAAACGGCGGGCAAGCGCGTGCGCATGCTCGAGCGGATCGGTCTTCTCGGTCAGGTGGGGTCGCTTTTCGCTCATGAAGTGCGCCAGCCCCTCTCGGCGATTGGGGTCTACGCCTACGGACTCAAACGCATGATCGAGCGGGGGACGGGCGACGAACAAAAGCTCGCCGAAGGGCTCGAGAAGATTTCCGAGCAGACCGCCAACGCCGAGGCGATCGTCGCGAAGATCCGAAGCTATCTCAAACGCGACGCCGACCGAAAGGAAAACGTGGGGGCGGGGGAATTGGTCGAAAAGGCCGTGAAGACCTTCGAGGCGAGCGGACGCCGCCGCTCGACGATCCGCCTGATCGGAAAATCCGAAGGAAAGCCTTCCGCCGTCTTTCCCGTCGTACGGGTGGACGCGATGGAGGTGGAGCTCGTTCTTCTCAACCTTTTTCGCAACGCCGAGGAAATTCAGACGGCGGCCGCGGTGAAGCATCCCGAAATCACGGTCGAAGTCGACCGCGACGCGCAAACGCCCGAAGACGTGACGATCACCGTCTCGGACAAGGGACCGGCGCTCGACGACGAAGCCTTCGCGGCCTTTACGGCGAGGCTCGCGGCGATGGAGACGACGAAGAAGGACGGGCTCGGACTCGGGCTTTCGATCGTGGCGTCGCTCACCGAAGCGCAGGGCGGTCGCGTATCCTTTGCACGAAGCGCGCGTGGGGGACTCGCCGTGACGCTCCACCTTCCCGCCGCGCCCGAGACAGCCGAAGAAAACGAAGCGGGCGGCAACCCCGTGAACGAGGAGAAAAACCCATGACGAATCCCAAGACGCTGACGCAGACGCCGCTCGTGCGCGTCGTGGACGACGATCCGGGCGTGCGCGATGCGCTCGCTTTTTTGCTCGGAAACGAAGGCTGGTGCGTCGCAACCTATCCGGACGCGGAGAGCTTTCTCGTGGGCGACGCTCCGAGCGATCCGGGGTGTCTCGTGCTCGACGTCAAGATGCCCGGCATGACCGGGCCGGAACTGCAGGCGGAGCTCGTGCGGCGGGGCTTCATCGCGCCCATCGTCTTTCTCTCCGCGCACGGGGACATCGACATGGCCGTAAAGGCGATGCGGGTGGGGGCGTTCGACTTCATTCCAAAGCCCATCGATCCGCCGCGCCTCATCAAGGCGGTGGCGGACGCCGTCGCGGAAGACCGCCGCAGACGCCTGGGGCTGCCGACCGAAGCGGCCCTCAAGGCGAGGCTTTCGCAGCTGACGGAAAGAGAGCGGCAGATTCTCCGCTACGCCGTGCGGGGCCTTTCGAACCGCGAGATCGCCGAAGCCCTCAACGTAAGTCCCAAGACGGTCGAAGCCCACAAGACCGCGGTCTTTCGCCGGCTTGACGTCCAGGGCGCAGCCGAAGCGAAGGCGCTTCTCGACGCCTTCGGAACGGAAGTCTGAGGCTTCCCCAAAAAAAGAAACCGGCCCCCTGCGCCCGGCAGGGAGCGCAGGGAACCGGCGCCCCCCAAGGAGAGGTCCGGGGTCGGGCGACTTCCGTCAAGGACGCCCGAAAAAGCGTGGAAGGGAATTACTTTTCGTCCGCGGCGTGGGTCCCCGCGATGCGGCCGCTCGTGTAGGCGACGCCGAGGCCCGTGCCCGAGGTGTAGACGCGGTTGTAGTAGGGACGGTTCACGACTTCGCCGCCCGCATAGAGCCCCTTGATGACGGAGCCGTCCGCGCGCAGAACCTGGAACTTGTCGTTCACCTTCACGCCGCCCATGGTGTCGCCCGTCTGCGGAACGACGCGCACGGCGTAGAAGGGGGCCTTGAGGAAGGGCTTCAGGTAGGTCTTGGGCTTCCGGAAGGCCTTGTCGTCGCCCGTTTCGCAGGCGCGGTTGTAGGCCGTCATCGTGTCGTGCAGAGCGTTTTCGGGAACGCCCATCTTCTTGGCGAGGCTCTTCCAGCCGGGGGCGCCCACGACGAGCGACTCGTCCCTGCAGTTCTTCAAAAGCTCGGCCTTCTTCGCGTCGGCGCTGTCGACGATCGCCCGGGCGGTCTTCTGCGAGGCCACGTAGTCGGTGAGGTAGGGAAGGTTTTCGTTCACGAAGCGTTCGCCCTTTTCGTTCACGAACACGCGGTCCTTCCACTTGTCTTTCGTCGTGAAGGTGGGCGTGAGGCGCTTGTCGGGGCTCGTGAGACGCAGCCCGATCACCCAGGCGTCTTCATAGGGCACGGCGCCGGCCTTGAGGGCCATGCGGATGCCGTCCCCGGTGTCGCCCACGGACGCAACCGAATACTTTTCAAAGGGGGCGTACTGCGGAACGTACTTTTCGAGCATTTCGCGGCTGTGCGCAAAGCCGCCCGTCGCGAGCACCACCGCCTTGGCGGAGACTTCGAAGCGGGTCTTGGCATTGTGGGCGACGACGCCCGCGACGCGGGTTTCGCCGTCCTTCTCGACGATCGTGAGGTCGTCGACGGGCGTGCCCGTGCGAAGCGTGACGCCCAACTTGTCGATGTGGTTCTTAAGCGATTCGATCACGAAGCGCCCGCCCGCTTCGGAGGTGCCCCGGCCCGAAGGCGGAACGGGGGGCTTCTTCGCGGCGTGCGCGTAGTTGGGGCCGCCGTAGCCAAACGGGCGCGGATCCGCAAAGGCGTGGCCCACGGTCGATTCAAGCCAGTCGACGGTCTTCGTGAATTCGTAGGTGATGGCGGTCAGGCGCTTCACGTCCGGGAAGGCGGGTTGCCGCCCGGGAAGGAGCGCTTCTGGTCGTCGAGCCAAATCTTGACGAAGCCTTCGGGCGTGAGGTCCGTCATCCCCATGCGCTTCTGAATGGCGGAATTGCCCGCGGCGATCGCGCCCCCGGAAAGGGACGAGGAGCCGCCGATGAAGCCCAACTTTTCGAAGATGATGACCTTGGCGCCCTTTTCGGCCGCGGCTGCGGCGGCCGCCATGCCGGTGCCGCCCGCGCCCACGACGACCACGTCGGCCGATAGCTTTTCAACGGGCAAGGAGGCGGGATCGGTGCCCGCCTGGGCGGCGAGCGCCGTGACGCCTGCAAAGAGTGCGGTGAGAGTCATGCGGAATTTCATGAGAATGTCCTGGGAAAGGGAGAGAGGGGCGAAGGGGCGCTTCGAAAAACGGCAGGGAAATCGAAAGGCCCCTTCGCGGAAAGACGGGGCGGTCCGGAGAATCCGACGCCGGACCGATCCGCAAAGCCCGCGCCGTCGGGGAAGTGCTCCTCCCGCCCCGGGGAGGAGAATGGCGACCCGGGGAAAGAGAAGAGACGGCGCGGAACCGGTCAGGCCTTCTTCATCGCCTGCACGGCGAGGCGTCCGAAGGCCTGGCCCTTGGCGAAGGCCGTGCCCGAGATGTAGCCCGCGCCGTGGAAGCCGCCCGTGACTTCGCCCGCGGCCCAGAGACCCGGAATCACGTCGCCCCAGACGTCGATCACGTGCGCGGCTTCGTCGATGCGAAGACCGCAGTAGGTGCCGATCATCGCGGCGGTGGCGGGCATGACGTAGAAGGGACCCTTTTCGATGCGCACGAGCTTGCCGTTTCCGGAGGCCATGTGCATGCGGCCGCAGTCGGCGTCGCGGCCCTGATCGACAAAACCGTTGTAGCGCTTCACCGTTTCGGCGAGGGCCTTGGGATCAAGACCCGCGTTCTTGGCGGCTTCCTCGATCGTGGCGCCCGAAGAGAGATAGTCCGGGATCTTCTTTTCTTCGAGAATCGGCTTCCAGAGCTCGCGCCCCTGCGGGTTCACCTTGTAATCCCGTTCGAGCATCGCGCGGTCAAAGACCATCCAGGACTTCCCTTCGGGCTGCGCCAGAGCGGCGTCGCCCAGCTTCTTGTAGGAAATCGACTCGTCGACGAAGCGCTTGCAGTTCTTGTTGACGATGATGCCGCCCGACCAGTAGATCTGGCCCATTTCGTCGATCGAGACGGGGTTGAGCTTGAAGCCGTAGCTCGCCTTGATGTAGGCGGTGTCGAGGAAGTCGGCCCCGACCGAAAGACCCATGAGGATGCCGTCCCCCTGCGTGCCCTTGCCGGCGATCACGGCGGCGTTCTTCAAGGGCGGGTTGTAGCGGCCGAGAAGCGTCGGGTTCGAGGAGAAGCCGCCAGCGGCGAGAAGAACGCCCTTCTTCGCGCGAACGGTGATCGTCTTGTCACCGGTCTTCACGCGAACGCCCTCGATTTTCTTCATGTCCGAGGACCAGATGAGGCGCTCGACCGCGCACTTCGTGCGGATCTCGGCGCCGCCCTTCTTCGCGTAGTCGGCCATCGCCATGAGGATCTTGCTGGGACTGAAGTGATGCGAGCGCGCGACGCTCTGGCCGCCCTGAAGGACGATCGCGTCGGGCTTCAAGCCGAGTTCCTTCGTGAGCCATTCGTAGTGTTCGCGGATGGACGACACGTAGGCGCGGACCACCTTTTTGTCGGCGTAGCCGCCGCCCGAGACGAGGAGGTCCTTGACGAAGAGGTCGTGCGTGTCCTTGACGTTCCGGGTCTTCTGTTCATCCGTTTCGGAAACGGCGATCATGCCGCCGCACAGCACGGACGAGCCGCCCATGATGGGCATCTTTTCAAAGACGACGCTCGTGAGCTTTTGCTTCACGGCTTCGCAGGCTGCGGTGAGGCCCGCGGCCCCGGCGCCCACGATCACGACGTCGTAGGTTTCGTCCCACTTCTTCGGGGCGAGGATGGGAGTGGCGTGGGCGGCGCCCGAAAGAGCGGCCGCCGTGCCGGCAAGACCGCCGGCCAGGAAACTGCGTCGATTCATGGTCATGAGGTTTCTCCTTTTGCGTGAAGCGGCGGCTCGGAGAAGGTCCTTGTGTCGAGATCGGAGATGACTCCTCGCCGCCGCATGAGGCAATTCTCGGAAGCGGTCCCCCTAGGGGCGTTGATGCGGGGCAAGAAGAGGAGAGATTGAGGAGGAAGGGAGGAAAAAGGGGGCGGCGGGCTTCGGGAGAACGAAAGCGAGCCGCCGACCGGAAGCAAGATCCGGACGGCGGCTCACTAAACGTTAAGCATCAAGCTTGGACGATTACTTCTTGAGACTCGTACGCTTCAGGACGGGTTCTCCGTTCTCAATGCGCAGTCCCAAAAGTTCCTTCATGAGCTCGATTTCCTTCTTCAGGGTTTCGAGTTCCTCGCGGGATTTCTCGACGCGCTGCGCCATGCTTTCTTCCCGGTCCTGTGCACTGCGAAGCTGCGCTTCAAGTGCCCGGTTGTGGTCGGACAGAGCCACCACCTTCTGCTTCAGGGCCGAGGTCGACATGTCACCGTAGGTTGAGGGAGCGCCAAAGCGATAGGCAAGACCGGCATTCACCATGGTGTCGCCGCCCGTTGCCGCGGAACCGGCCACGTTGACCATGATGTTTTCGGTCGGCTTGTAGAAGACGCCGATGGCCAGGGCCTGTTCGCCCGAGTAGTTGCCGACGCCGGCGGCGGCGGACCACTTGTGCTCGTCGTCCAGACCGAGCGGCTGCAGCGCGGCCATGGCGGCGGCATTTGCGGCGGCGCGGTCGATGTCGCGCTTAAGCGTATGGGCTACGCGGTCGATCGAACGGGAGTTTTCGGCGATCGCCTGTTGCGTTTCGTAGAGCTGACCGCCCGTCACCGCATCGGAACTGCCAGCCGACACTTCGCCGCGTTCGACATTGACGATCTTGCGCTTCGAAGTCGACGAACCCACGCTCACGGCGTTCGAAACGCCTTCGGAGCCGGCACCGAGCACGACGGCGTTTGTCGCGTCGGTCGTCACGTTGCTGCCCAACACGAAGGTGTTGGTGCCCGTCGATTCGATGCGGTTGCCGTTGCCGATGGCGTACGAATTTTCAGCCGAGACGGTGTTGCCCGAACCGAAAGCGTACGAATGGTTGGCGGCAACCGTATTGCCCGAACCGAACGCACCTGCGTCCGTGTCGCCAGGAGCGCGCGTCTTGTTGGGCATGACGACGTTGTTCGAGCCGTAGGCGAAACTGCCCGTACCCGAAACCTGGTTGTTGCTGCCCAACCCCATGGAATCGGCATGGAGGTATTGGTGAACTGTCTGACCGCTCACGGCCTTGGTGTCTTCGGAAGAAACGGTGCCGGTCGCATCCATGTTTTCGGCGATGAAGTCGAGGTTCTGCTCGTTCTTCAGAGCATTTTCAACCACTGCCTGAACATTGCTGTTGTTGGTAACCGCTTCGGAGACGGCCTGCTGGAAGGTCTCGTTGTTGGTGAGCGCTTCGTTGATGGCGTTTTGAACGGCTTCTTCCGAGAGTTCCACGTCCTGCAGGGCGTCCCAGACCTGATCGCCCGTAACGAGCCCGGCGTTGTTCTGGGCGATTTCACCGCCCGTCACGCCGCCGATCGTGAAGCCGTTTTCACCCTTTTCCACGGTAATCAGGCCCGAGCCGTTGAGTTGGAGCGAATCGTTGGCGATGCCGGCGATGACGTCCTTGCCGTCCTCCGTGAGGTTGCCGAGAGACGTGTCGAGTCCGTTCGTGGGAATCGACTGTTGCACCTGGCCGAGTTTGTCGTCCAAGGCGACGAGGTTTTCCGCGACGGTGTTGTCCGAGGAAATCGCAAAGTAGGGTTCCGTGCGGGTTCCGGGAGTGCTCCACTGATGAACGGCCTGCCCGGTGACGAATCCGAGACCGGCGTCGCCCGAAGCGATGCTGCCGCCCAAAACGCTGCGCCAGGCATCGACCTTGATGTTCGAAGCGTCGATTTCGGCCTTGTTGCCGAGTTCCTCGTTGAGGGTGACCAACCCCTTGTCGAGGTTCGTCAGGTTTTCGCCCGTCGTTTGATCGGCTCCCACGTACGTCCCTTCTTCCGTCGGACGGACTTCGGCAAAGAGCGTGCCGCCCGTCACCAGTCCTCCGTCGTTGGCGGCGACCGTCCCCGTTCCGAGTGCGGCCTGCCACTTTTGCACGTGTTCGGCCGTGAGGTTGCCGGCATCCAGGTCCGCCTTGGCGGCCAGACTTTCCGCCACTGCGGCGTTCGTACTGTCGCTGTGCGCCTTGAGTTCTTCGGCAAGCGTGTTGCTCGTGACGAGTGCGTTTTCGCCTTCTCCCGCCGTTTCCGTCGTCTTGAGAACGAGCGAGTAGTTGCGGGTGGCTCCGTCCGTACTGTCGGAAGCTTCAACGGTAATGAATGCGTCGCCCTGAAGCGAAGTGGCGTTCTTCAAGCGATCAAGTCCGGCCTGCGTCAGATTGTCGAGCGAGTGGGTCGCAAGTTGCAGATTGCCGTCGGCGTCAAAGACCGTTCCCTGCACCTTGTTCACGGTTTGATTGACGTTGCCGAGTTCCGTATCGAGAGCGGAGAGGTTGGCGGCGGTCGTTGCCCCGTTGCGCACGTACCGCCCGTCCGTCGGACGAACTTCGTCGTAGACGGTCTTTGCGGAAACCAAACCGTCGGTCGCGGAATCGATGCCGTTGGCCATCTTGAGGCCAACGGAGTAGGTGTCGACGTTGCTTTGTTTATCCTCGTTTTTGACAACCTGAAGGTAATCCGCTGAATTCTCGTCGGCCGTGACGGCAATGGCCGTCTGCGCCTGATCCTTGATGACCTCGCCGCCGGCCGTGCCGGGGAGATTTTCGAAGGAATCGGAAATGGCGTCGTAGACCGTACCGCCCGTCACCAGACCGCCGTTGCCTTCGGCGATCGCGCCGTTACCGAGCTTCTTCTGCCAGGCACCGACGTTGTCGGGCGTAAGACTCGTAGCAGTCGCAAGACCGTTGAGACCTTCGAACACCATCTTGCCGGTCACGAGACCGGTGGCATCGGCCGTAAGGCCGTCAGCCATGTGCAGACCGACCGAATAGGTCGTGGTGTGGTTCTTTACGTCAGTCGTCTGGGTGACGGTAATGAGCGAACCATCCGAAGCGCTCACCTTAACGGCGTCCTTAGCCGCGTCGCGAATGGCGTTTTGCTGTTCCGATCCCTCGGTGCCGATCTTCGTGAACGCGTCGCCGATGGCCTTGTCGAGGGCGGAAGCGACGGTACTACCAGTGACGATGCCGCTGTCTTTATCTCCGTGGACGGTTCCATCGGCCGTTACGTTAACGGCGTAGGTGAGCGCATTTCCATCCTTGCCTTGGGTGACCGTAGTGTTCGAGCCGGAAACAACCTTTACCGCACCTTGTGCGAGAGAGGTGATTTGCGAAGAGGCGGCTTCGGAGAAGTTCCCCTGATTGATGGCTCCGACAGTGGTTTGCAGGGCGCCGATGTTGTCGGTGTTTGTAGCGACAGCGGAGTCGAGCTTGCCAAGGTTCTCAGCCGTTGAAACATTGTTGGCGATAAAGCGACCGTTCGTCGTCGGGCGAACTTCATCGAAAACCGTCTTCGCGGAGACAAGACCGTCCGTCGTCGCGCTGATGCCGTCGGCCATCGTGAGACCTACGGCGTAGGTGTCGACATTGGCTTGATCATCCGTGGTTTTGGTGACCTGCAGGAAGTTTCCGGATTTTTCGTCGGCCTTGACATTAATGGCCGCTTGTGCCTGATCCTTGATGACTTCTCCGCCGACGCTGCCCGGGAGGTCTTCAAAGGTCTGGGCAATGGCGTCGTAGACCGTGCCGCCCGTCACCAAGCCTCCGTTGTTTTCGGCGATCGCGCCGTTTCCGAGTTTTTGCTGCCAGGCGCTGACGTTGTCGGACGTAAGACTCGCCGCAGTCGCAAGACCGTTGAGACCTTCAAACACCATCTTGCCGGTCACGAGTCCCGCGGCGTCGGCCGAGAGTTCTTCGGCCATTTGCAGACCGACCGAATAGGTCGTGGTGTGATTCTTTTCGTCGGTTGTCGGAGTCACGGTAATGAGCGAACCATCCGAAGCGCTCACCTTGACGGCATCCTTTGCCGCGTCGCGAATGGCGTGCTGCTGATCTGATCCGGCTGTGCCGATGTTCGTGAACGCGTCGCCGATGGCCTTGTCAAGGGCGGAAGCGACCGTAGTGCCGGTGACGATGCCTGCGTCGTTGTCTCCATTGACCGTACCGTCGGCCGCGACGTTAACGGCGTAGGTGACCGCATTGCCGTTCGACCCCTTGGTGACCGTGGTGTTCTTTCCGGAAACGACTTCCACCGCGCCCTGCGCCAAAGAAGTGATTGTGTTCGCGGCACCTTCGGAGAGATTGCTGAGGTCGGTGTTCGCTTTTCCCTGAAGCGAGGCGTGGAGCGTTCCGCCCGTAACAAGGCCGGTGTTGTTTGCCTCGGCCTTGCCGTTGCCAAGTTTGGTCTGCCAACTCGCAACCTCGATGTTGTCCGCATTGACGTTGGCCTTCCCGGTAATCGCCGTTGCATTGGCGGCAATGTCGGAAGCATTCTTTGCAATCTCTTGCTCATGCTCCGTGACCGCGCTGTCGATGCGGGTCACCGCTCCGTCGAGACTTGTCACCGCGTTGTCAAGGCTGGTCAAATTCTTTGCGGCCGATTCGGTCTGCTTGACATAGGTTCCGTCGGAGGCAACGCGCGTTTCGGCGGCGACCGTATTTCCGGTCACAAGGTGACCGCCCAACTGACCGCCCACCGTGCCGTCGGATTTCACCGTAAGGCGGTATGTGGTCGCGTTGTTTTCGGTGACGGTCTCGATCGTGATGTAGTCGTCGGATGCGGAGGCGACTCTGACGCCCTGCCCCGCAAGTTGCTTGATCGTATTCTCAGTGGTTTCGGTGAAGGCGCCGGCATTGATGTTGTCGACGGAAGTTTGGAGAGTCGCAATGTTGCCGGCGTTGGTGCCCACCTGCGTGTCGAGCGCCGCGAGGTTGGCTGCGGCCGAATTTGCCTGCCTGACGTAGGTTCCGTCGGAGGCGACGCGCGTTTCAGCGGCCACGGTACTGCCCGTCACCAGACGGCTGTCCTGAGTACCGCCAACGGTCCCGTCGGAGAGAACGCTCAGTTTATACGTGGTGGTGCCGGTGTCGTCCGTACTGTCGACCACCGAAAGAGTATTGGTTGTCGAGGATTCCACCTTCACGCTGCTGCGGGCGATTTCTTGAACTTTGTCCGTAGCTCCTTCAGTGAAAGTGCCGCTGTTGATGCTGTCGACGGAAGACTTGATGCTGGCGATTGCTCCGCTTACCGTGGTCTGACCGGTCTGGCCGATGTCGCCTGCCGTGAGTTTGCCGTCAGCGTCCGTGACCGTGACGCCAAGAACGTCCTGCACTCCCTTCTGAAGGTTGTCGCGGCTGATGGTGGTGACCTGCCCGACCGTGGCGGCGTCGGAAGCGTTCACGCCGTCCGCAACGTTGATGATGCGGCGCTTGAAACCGGTCGTCGCGTCGGAATTGCCGACGGAAACGACGCCGTCCGTGTCGGAGGAAAGGACGTCCGTTGCGGCGACGGCAGCGTTGGCGCCGAGCGCGACGGAATGGTCAGCCGCCACCGAAGCCTTGTAGCCCATTGCGACGGAATTCGCGCCTGAAGACACGGCTTCTTCACCGACGGCCATGGAGTGCGCTCCCTGCGCCTTGGCGGAGGTAGTGGGATCGGCAGCTTTGTCGGTTGCGTTGATGCTCAAATATTCGCTGCCACCGGAACCTTCGGTAATTTTCTGCTGCAGTTCGTAGAGCTGGCTTCCGTTAACGGCATCAAGACTGTCTGCACTGATTTCACCGTTAGATACGCCGGTGATTCTTCTTGAAACTGTCCCGTCATATACGTCCCCGTTATCGGATCCGCTATATGCCTTTCCCGTCAAATAAGATCCAATTTGAGACGAAATCTTCTCAATCTCTTCTCGATTGTTGTAATTCAAACTACCCGTGAAAATAGGGCAATTTTCATCCTCGGAAGAACAGGTAAAATTCTCCGTCATATTGTATCGGATTGATATGTACCCATCTTCTCCACGATGAACTTTTGCATATTTCACGCTATAGGTATACACGCCATCCTTTTCCTGAGCTGATACAGAATTAATAAAGGCAGCATCCTCACCTATCTTTAAATCTCTATAGAATCCCCCATAGGCATTGCCGAGACCAACATAAAAAGTATTTTTATCCGGCATCGGATCGCCGTTGGCAATATCAGTGAGAGCAAAGCTACTGTTTTTAAAGTCTTGCCATATCGACTTGTAATCCGTGCCCGAAGTCACGTACTCGCTTCGACCATTGAAAGCAACATTGGTACCATCAAATAGTGTGTAACCAACATCTTCGTAACCTCCGTGTACGCCGACGACGCGCATGGCGAAAGTATTAGATGAAGCCAGTAGAAAAACAGAAGCACTAACTAAAGAGAGAAAATCTTTCTTACAGATCTCTCGATTTCCGTGAACATGGTTACCTAATTCGCTAGTTACAACTTGAGTCTTTTTAATGAAGTTGTAGAAGGTTTTATATATTTTATTCATGATGCCAAATGCGAGTTAAATTAAGAGATGTTAAATCTATTTATTTTTAGGTGCTAAAGTGCTCATCATATACCGACAATTTAAGCACCCGCGATCAACGAATCATTTCAGAAAACGATTCATTAAATGTAACAGTGCGTTTTTTTTATTCCCCGTAGAGGCGTACGAAAATTTCGGTCGGGCGACGGATGACACATGAACATGCTCATGAGAATCTTGCTGGTGAGCGTAGAGGTTGTAGAAATTTTCAGATCGCACTGGGACCCTTTCGATTTCCAGGCAAGGGAGAAAACGATTTTGTGACTGGCGAAAGGTGATCTGGGGACCGTGGACGGAACGATGAAGTTCGAGAAGATCACTTGAGTTTCGATACTTCCTGAAACTTGCCAGAAGATAATGACCAAGTTGAACTTCGACCTGTTTCAGGAGTTCTTTACCCCTGCTTGTAACCAGTGCAGAAAAGTGCTCTTGAAAGAAGAGATAACACTCTTCCCAGGAGAGGGGTCTCCCGTGTAGTTTGGAGAGTTCGTATGCACAACGAGTGAGAAACTCGTCGCTTGGAAGTAGAGCTTTAGAATTTAACTCTGGAAGGGGAGGGGCGGGTAAACCCTTACTCACAATAACCTCCGACCGTATTTTAGAGGACGTGTGCATTCTTTCATTTTATCGAGCACGGGGGGTGTACTGACAGCGCGTTTTCCCGCAACCGAGGATAGTATTAGTGGGAATTACCCCTTGTTTACAGTTGGCGCTAGCTTCTTTCTAGAGTCTTTCCCTGTCATGCAGTCACGGTTACTCTAGCGGTTTCTCCTGAATGCCACGGGCGTCATGCCGAGGTGCCTAACCACGTAGCGCGTAAAGTAGGAGGGAGACGAGAAGCTGAAGTCCTCCGCAATCCTTCGCGCGGGAAGGTTCTTCTTCAAGAGCACGCGCGCGATCTCGCTCGCGGTGAAGAGGTCGATGAAGTAGCCCGCCCCGCGTCCACTCACCTTGCGGCAGACTTCCGACAGATATTCGGGCGTGACGCAGAGTTTCTCGGCGTACCAGGCAAGGTCCCGGTGCTGCCGGAAGCTTCCTCGGGAAAGTTCTTCAGTGAACCGTCGCAGCAGCACGACCGCGCGGCTCGAGACGGCGCTCTGCGCCTGGGACTTCGCGTGAATGTCGTAGAGGTCCAAAACGTGCGCGGCGAGAAGATGGCTTACGAGCTCCTCGTGAAAGAGGTGAGAGGTTTCATAAAGCCGCGCCCGGAGTCTCTCGATGTCTTCGATGAGGCGCGCCTGCGTGTCGGGCGTGAGACGCATCACCGGGTTTTGGAGAAGCGAGAGATGCCCCACGATCCCGTAGTCGGAACGAAGCGCGATGTGGAAGGACACCTGAGGCGAAAGGGAAAAGAGAAGTCCCGCGAAGTCGGGCGACACAGCGAAGTCGCGCGCAAGTACCGCGTTCGGAAGAATCACGTAGTCGCCTGTCGTCACGTTGTAGCGCGTCTCTCGCTGCTCGAAGCTCAAACTCCCCTTCGCGGGCACGATGTGGAGGATCCGGTTCGTGCGGACGACGGCAGCGAGGCCTTCGATCGAATCGTGAAAGCGAAGCAGGGCCGTGTCGGGGACGGTCTCAATCTCCCGTAGGTCTTCGGAAACCTTCTTGGGGGCGGCATTCGAAGCGGATTCGGGCGCACTTTCGGGAGGAACCGTACGGATGACGTCGGGCGTGTTACGTGCAGAATCTTCGAAAAGTGACATTTCTTCCTCGTTTTGCGTCTTTCCCTCAAGCATACGAAGTTCTTAGCATGAGCGGGTAAAAAGACGGGCGCGGCTCTTTGCGTCCGGAGAGTTGAATGGAGAAAAGTGCCATGCAGGAAGTTCGTCTCAATAACGGCGTCGTCATGCCCGCGATCGGGTTCGGCGTCTATCAGATCCCGAAGGAAGACACGAAGCGCTGCGTCCTGGACGCGCTTGAAGTCGGCTACCGTTCGATCGACACGGCGGCCTCCTACTTCAACGAACGGGAAGTCGGCGAAGCGATTCGCGAAAGCGGGCTTCCGCGCGAGTCGATCTTCGTCACGACGAAGCTCTGGGTGCAGGACTACGAGTACGACGACGCTCTCAGGGCGGTCGACAAATCGCTCGCGGAACTCGGACTCGACACGGTCGACCTCGTGCTTCTCCACAAGCCCTACGGAAACTACTACGCCGCCTGGCGGGCGCTTGAGCGCCTCTACAGGGAAGGCCGCATCCGCGCGATCGGCGTCACGAGTTTCTCAGATGAACGTCTGCAGGACCTCTTCCTTCACAACGAAATAAAGCCCGCGGTGAATCAGATCGAAACGCACCCCTTCCGTCAGCAGGAAAAGTCGAACGCCTTCCTCAAGGCCGAAGGAATCGTGCACGAAACCTGGGCGCCCTTTGCCGAAGGACAGAAGGGCGTCTTCACGAACCCGGTCTTGACGAAGATCGCCCAAGCGCACCGCAAGTCCGTCGCCGCCGTGATTCTTCGCTGGCTCAACCAGCGGGGCGTCGTCGTGATCCCGAAATCCGTGCGGCGCGAGCGCATGGCTGAGAACCTCAACATCCTCGACTTCACGCTCTCGGCCGAGGAAATGGCGGCGATCGCGACCCTCAACGAAGAAAAGAGCCCGATCTACGACGAAAACGATTTGGCGACCGCCCGCTGGATTGGGCTTCACACCATTCACGACTAAGGATAAAAGCCATGCAGACCGTAACGCTCAACAACGGCGTCGAAATGCCGGTTCTCGGTTTCGGCGTCTTTCAGATTCCGCCCGTCGAGTGCGAACGCGCGGTTTTGAACGCCTTTGAGGCGGGATACCGCATGATCGACACCGCGCAGGCCTACTACAACGAAGAAGGCGTCGGACGCGCCCTCGAAGTCTCGGGCCTTCCGAGAACAGACGTCTTTCTCGTCACCAAGGACTGGATCAGCAACGCGGGCGTAGAGAAGGCCGCAAAGAGCATCGACGCGTCGCTTGAGAAGCTTCGCACCGACTACATTGACCTTCTTCTCATTCACCAGCCCTTCGGCGACTATCCGGGGACCTGGCGCGCGATGGAGGCGGCGCTTCGTTCCGGAAAGGTCCGCGCGATCGGGCTCTCGAACTTCTATCCGGACCGCTTCGTCGACATGGCCGAGTGCGCGACCATGAAGCCTGCGGTGAACCAGCTGCAGACGAACGTCTTTCGGCAGCAGTGGGACTCGGAAGCCGAGATGAAGCCCTTCGGGACGCGGATCATGGCCTGGGGGCCGCTCGCGCAGGGGAATCCCGAACTCGTGAAGAACCCCGCGATCCGGAGTCTCGCCGCCAAGTACGGCAAAACCCCGCAGCAGGTGGCGCTTCGCTACCTGATCGACCACGGGATCATTGCGATCCCGAAGACGACGCACGTCGAACGTCTGAAGGAAAACCTCGACGTCTTTGATTTCGCACTCACCGCGAACGAAATCGAAAGCCTTCGCGCGCTCGACGCGCCCGAGGACTTCCGCTGGTCGCACCGGAATCCCGAGCTCGTGAAGTTCCTGCATCACTACGACGAAAAGTTCAATCCGGAGCGGCAGCCCTGAGGTTGTCTCTTCCTTTTCCCTTGGCCCCGACAGGGTTTTCCGACCCGTCGGGGTTTTTCGTAGGAGGGAAGCTTCGGGACGGATGCAACCTGCCCCGGGCACCGCACTCGGAGCCGGGCGGTTCGCGGCCGTCGGCTCAGAAGGGAGGATCGTCGTCGAGGTCTTCGTCCTTCACGGCGGGAGCGTCCCGGAGCGCCTCGGTTTCCGTCACCCGCACGAAGTCCGAGCGGATGCTTTGGAGGAAGGGCGACTCTTTGCACCGGTAGCCCCAGTCGTTTTCAAGCGGCCAGGTGATCGTGATCGTCTTCTTGGCGCGAGAGAGCGCGACGTAGAACTTTCGGGCGTCCTCCTCTCTCGCTTCGGGCGTTTTGCTCTTGAAGAAGGGATAGACGCCGTCCCTCGCGTCGGCGATGACGACGTTTTCGAATTCGAGGCCCTTCGCCTTGTGGACGGTCGAGAGAAAGACGCGGTCGCGCACGACGTCGCTCGAGCAAAGGTCCGCTTCCTTGAGCGAATTGATGTGGACGAGATAGCGCTGCAGCTGCGCGTAGAGCGTCCCCGAGCGCTCCTTGTCGATCAGCACCCGGTCGAGATAGGCGTAGAGAAGCGGGAGCTTCTTTTGGATTTCGCCGATTTCGCCCTCGTTTTCCGTGTGGTTCGGAAGCGTCTCGACGAATTCGCGAAGAACCTGCACGAGAATCGCCGGGTCTTCGGGGTCCTGCGGACGGTAGCTCAAGTTGCGGTGCTCTTCGTAAATCTCGCTCAGCGCCCGGCGAAGCGTCTGCGACATGTTGCGGATGGATGACTTCCGCAGGAATTTCCTCTGCTTTTCCACGAGCGGTCGGGCGAGCTCGTAGAAGCGCGCGAGAAGGCCCTCGGTCGCGGCGACGTCGTCGTCGGCATTGTGCGAATTCGTCCCCTCGACCTCGAGAATGCGGATCAGATCCTTGAGCTTGTGCGAGGGAAGGCGCTTCAAGCCCTTTTCGCGGCAGATGACGCGCTCCAAGGCGTAGGAGATCCGAAGCGTGTCGTAGCGCTTCAGCAGTTCCCCCCGGGCATAGGCGCGGGGAAGGGCGGAGAGGTCGACGCCGTCGGCGAAGGCCTTTTCCATGCGGTCTTTGAGGACCGCGTACTGGGCGTTCACGATGTTGACGTCGTACTCGACGTTGTGTCCCACGACCGGAGCGTCGCCCACGAAGGCGAGGAACTTCTTGAAGGCGAGCGCGGGATCGAGGAGCGATCCGCGGGCCCTCTCGGCTTCGTACACTTCGACCATCGGGTTCGGAATGTTGCCGAGCATCTTCGGAATTTCGCGCTTTGTCTTCAAAAAGAGCGTGAGCTTCTCGACGCATCGGCCGCCCCGGAGTTTGCGCGCGGCGATCTGGATCACGTCGTCGAGCCCCGCTTCGAGCCCCGTCGTTTCCGTGTCGAAGACGACGAGCTCGCCCCAATAGGCCCGCGTGAAGTCGTCGAGAAGACTCATGGGCTCGTCTTCGTTTTCCGCCGAATAGAAGAGAAGGTCCGAGGGAAGAAGACCGTAGTCGGGGAATTCCTTCGCGAGATAGTCGCGGATGCGCTTCAAGGTCGTGTTCTTTCGCGTGAGGCGCGAGATGAGCTGCGCCCAGGGCGCGGTCTGAAAATCGTCCTTGAGAATCCCGAGATAGGCCTTGGCGGTTTTGAGGACGTCCATGCGGAAGATGTCGGTGCCCGAAATCTTGAAGTGCTCGACGCCTTTGTCCTTGAGGTGGAGGCTCAGCGCATCGGCCATCGCGTTCGAGGGAACGAGGACGGCCGTCGTTTCGTTTTCGGGCGCAAGGCGGGCGAGTTCGCCGAGGACCTCGATCTGGTCCTTTGCGTTGTAGGCGGCGAGGAGCCGCAGCGCTCCCTTGGGGGCCTTCGAAATCTTGTCGGCGCGGGGCAAAAGCGCGGGATCCGCGTCGAGTTCGTTCACGGCGAACTTGTTGAAGAGGTCAAGCAGATAGGAGGGCGACCGGAAGTTTCGGTGCAGATGATGCACTTCGTGCGTGCGGCTCAAGTCTTCAAGTCTCTCGAGCTTTGCGCCCATGAAGGAGAAGATCGCCTGCTGCTCGTCCCCGAAGAAGACGCAGACGCTCGAAGGAGCGTTCGCGTTCCAGAGTTGTTCCACGATCGCGAGCTGCAGGGGCGAGAGGTCCTGCACTTCGTCCACCTGAATCCACGAATAGCGCTTCACGAACGAGCGCTTGTCCGTCAAGAAAAGCCAGGCCTTGAGAAGGAGGTCGTTGAAGTCGAGCAACTCCTGCGACTCCTTGTAGGCGAGGTAGTCGCGGGCGATTTCGTCGACGCGGTCTTCGTTGACCTTCGGATTGTGTTTCTCGTCGAACGCGAGGAGCCCGAAGGACGCGAAGAGCTCGAGGTTCCTCTGGTTCACTTCGGGTGCCGGCGCCTTCTGGATCGTGTCTGCGGGAAAGCACCGGTCCTTCTGCAGAAGTTCCGCCGCGCGCTGCTGAATGAAGTCGGCGACGAAGCCGGGAAGGGGATCTTCCGGTAGGGGAAGGCCTTCCGACACGGGCGGGCGATTTTCCGAGAGGCGTTCGCGGGCGAGCGAGTCGATCACTTCGCGCGCGTCGTCTTCGTCGATGATCGTGGCGGTTTCGGGAACGGCTTCGCTCTCGAACAGGAGTTTCGAGCAGAAGCGGTGGAGGTTCCCGACGTAGAGCTCGCCCATGCTGCGGTCGCGGAAGTTCTCTTCGATTCGCTACTGCATGCCGCGGGCCGCGCGGTTCGTGAAGGTGAGGCACAACATGTCGGTGAGCGCCACGCCCGCCTCGAGCGCGCGGCGCACGCGTTCCGTAAGGATTTCCGTTTTCCCGCAGCCCGGAGGCGCAAGAACGAGGTGGCGGCCGCGTTGAAGACCGATCGCCTCTTCCTGATGCGCGTCGAAGACGATCTTTCTCTTCTCGCCCTTCTTGTCCGTGCGCACGGTTTCAAGCGGCCGAAAGTCGGGGTAGGCGGCGGACGGATCCCTGTTGGAGAGCAGCCAGCGGGCGATCTCGTGGCCGTGGCGAAGACAGAGCTCGGCGTCCTCCTTCGTGCGGATCTCGTAGTGCCGCTCGTAGGGAAGGGCGGAGAGCAGGTCGTTTACCTGAAAGTGGGAGGCCTTGTTGCCGTAGCGCTGCAAAAGCGAAAAGCTCCCCGCGACCTTGCGGGGAACGACGATCGCGAAGTCGTCTCGGCGCATGAGGGCTCCGAGGCCTTCGTCGTCGTCCTGTACGCGAAAGACCGTCTTCAAGACGCCTTCGGCGAACTGCCGCAGTCCCTGGACGCTCTCGCGGTAGTGACGGTCGCGGATCAGGTCTTCGCAGTGCTCTCCGAGGGCGGAGAGCTTCGGGTAGTGCGAGGCGAGCGGTTCGAAGTTCATGAGAGGCGTCCTTTCTTCTTTCGGCGGCGGTAGTGAGCGGTGCCCGTCGACCTAGATGCGGACATTCTATCAGGCGGGAATGCACGGACTTTGGGGACGGTCCTGGCAGTCGACCCTTGGGCGGAACGGGGACGAGAGGCGGACTGGGGAGCGAAGCGTGGAAAAAAGGTCGTGCGTGCGGGAGAAAGGGACGGCGAACGAACTGCGGGAAAGACCGAAAGGTCCGGGAGATCGGGCGGGTTTCCGATTCTTCTGGATAGAGGTAGGGAAAGGAGGTGAAAGGAGGGGAAAGGAAGGAAAAGGAAGGGAAAGGACTCTCGGGAGTGCGTGCCGAGGGACGAGTTCCATGCGAAGGCGTCCCGTCGGCGGACCGCCTTTGGGCTTCGCCCAAGAAATTTCCCGTGAGGGCGCGGGGCGGGGCGCAGGCGTGTCGGGGGCGGCGTAGGAGGTTCACGCCCCGCGTTCGGGCGATTGAGGCAAATCGACCTCCACGGAAGACCAAATCCAATCCGACCATTCGGGATGAGCTATTTTGAGAGCTTCCGGGGCGGAGGAGTGCGGGACGGAACCGCCTTCTTCGAGCACGGCCTCGAGCCACAGTTCGATCGACTCCTTCGCGTTGGCGTGTGCTTCAGTAAGCGTGTCGCCCGCGGAGTAACAGCCGGGCAAATCCGGGACGATGACGCCGAAGTCGTGGGTTTCGTCGCCGAGTTCGATGGCGATGGGGTAGTGCATGGTGACTGCTTCCTTGTGAGAAAAATGTTCCAGGTCGTCGAGGAAGATCGCGACGAGTCGCTTCAGTATAGCCGTTGCACCTTTTGGAAAAAGGAAGAAAAACTTTGCGTGAGAGGCAATTGCGATAAATTGAGAGGAACCGCCGAAGAGAAAAAAGAGGGGGTGGCTACCCGGGAAGAGGGGGGTTGACGGCGGAGGAAAAGGAACGGACCGCGCGGGAAACGCGGTCCGTGATGGAAAGGAGGAAAGTTGATGCCCGGCCGGTGAAGACAGGGCAAAGCCCCTCTTCACCGGTGCGTCGAATTCAACACAAGAAATGATTTCACCGGGTTATGCCGTAGTGCGAACAACCGGTAGTCGGAGACCGTGTTGCCAGCATCAGAACGCATACTTGAAGCCGATGTTGATTCCGAAATCCTTCGTGTAGTTGTCACCTTCTTCGCGATCCAGTTCGCCGTAGAAGCGGATGCGGTCGGATACCTGCCAGTCGGCGGTGAAACCGTAATAGTAAGAGGTGCCGCCCAGGCCGTTTCCTTCCGCGCTGACGGAGCGGCCGTCCGTGCCCGTGAAGCGAATGGTCTGTTCACCCAAGAATTCGTGCGTCACGCCGCCGATGAGACCCAACTGGAACCATCTCGGGTCGTCCGACGTGGTTCCGTAGTTGAATTTCTTGCCGAGCACAAAGCCGGCACGTCCCGTCAGGAAGTCGGCATTGCCCTGGTCTACATGAAGACCGGTCGAGGTCCTGAAGTCATCGCCGGTGATGTGAAAGTACGAAAGTTCAAGCTCCGGCTCAATGAACCAGTGGTTTCTGGCTTCGCGCATGGAGGTTTCGCCCGTCAAGGCAATCATCTTGCCGACCTCAACGGAAACGCCTTTGCCGACGTTGTGGTAGGAAGCGTCAAACGCCGAATCGCCCTGGTTGTTGATGCCGTCAATCTCTTGATCGTAGTAGCCGACCTGCGCAAGCATGTCGACGTACCAACCTGCGTCATGCAACCAGGTGGCGTAAATTTTGGCGGAATATTCGTCCGTAGTTCCGTCGCCGCCAAATGCCGTTTCAATGCCTTCCTGTTCGCTGCGGGCATAGCGGAACGTCGCGCCGACAATCCAGTCGGCATTGCTGCTGCGGCTGACGAAGGTGTCGTAGCCGAAATGCACGCCTGTCGACTTCTGTTCAAAACCGTTGTAGCGGAATCCGGATGCTCGGTCCTGACGATGGAAGACCTTGGCCCATACGCCGGTTTGAGAACCGTAGCGAATCTCACCCAGACGGCGGCGCAAGTCGTTCTTTTCTGAGAGCCAGCCAATCGCCTGCGCTACCGAAGATCCGAGATTTTCAATTTGTTCCGCTTCAGGCGGCAACTTTTCGCTGCGGGTTTGCGCCAGATACCAATTGCCCGCGCCGGTTCCGGCGTTGGAGAGTGCGTCCCAGTCTTCCTGCGTAAAGTTCGAGACGTCGGTCCCGTCCTGCACAAACTTAAAGCCCCACCAGGACATCGCGCCGTTGGTCGTGAAATGATTGCCGCCCTCGGGATCCGTAATGGTCATCGTCCCCGCATCCTGTGAAATCAACCAGGAAGAGGACGCAATTTGGTCGGCGGAAACCGGAAGACCAGTAAACAGCACCTTGCCGACATGGGTGCCCGCGACGTCTCCAGCCACGATGCGGTCGCTCGAGATGACGGACGAGTCGGTTTGAGAGAGATCCGCGCGCATGACGAACGTACCGCCGGAGCCGTTCAAAGTTTTGGCCCGGAGGGTTCGATAGACAATGGTTTCGATAGGATCGTCGAGATTGTCGTTCAGCAGTTGAACGTTTTGTGCGCCGTCTTCTTCCTCGCCGGGAATTTCCTGCGGGGTGTCGAACTGTACGGTCCCGCCGTCCAGGGTCAGTGTGGAAACGCTTGAATCGCCAGTCACCGTCCATGAGGAGTCAGCGGCAAAAAGGAAATCCGTCTGGGGATTCTTACCTTGTCGTTCACTCAGTGTTGAGGCCCCGATCAAGAAGGAGCCGCCCTTGCGGAAGTTGGCTTGGATGATGCCGTCTTCGTTGTATACGTCGCCGGTGATCTGAACCAAAGAGGCATCTTCGTCCTGGTCGATGTTGATGTCCCCTTCAATCGCCTTGAGGGCGTATATGTCTCCTATACCTTTCTCGCCACGGTACATGTGAATGAGGGTGTCCCCCGTCACGTTCACTTCGGGACGGTAGTCCAATTTCTTTTCATTCTTGCTTCGTTCGCCGACCAAGATACCGTGCACGTCACGAGAGCCGCTACCGTAAGAATCAATGGTCAAGTTGTTGAGATTGATTTCCCCATGGTAGCGAGCGTAGACCCCGGCATCGGCAAAGGTTGAACTGGTGCCGACAAAGCCGTCTTGTCCCAAGGTAATGGTTGTGGTGCCTTTGACGTTCACAACAGCTCGCATACCTGTTCCATAGAAAGTGATGAGGAAATCCGAAACTTCCCCTGGATCCAGACTGTCGCTGTACCGATACCATGTTTTGGGAATCCCGGCAAAGAGCCCCGTGCCACCCTTGGTCATGTTGATTACGGCGTTTTCTTCTATCGCAACGTATGATTCGTAATCTTCAGTTGTGAAGCCCTTAGAACTGTTCACGCGAATGCCGAACCCATTGCCGTCAGTGGAATTGACGGTAACATAGGCATTTCGGGCTTTTACATGAGGTTCAATGCCAGGAAACGTAGTGTCCCAAGTGATATTGATGCCGTCAGACTTGTATCCCGTAACATCCAAATGAAGGTCACGTGCTTCTACATACGGTCCATGATTATCTAACTTGATGGCATCGTCATTACCGTAAGTGTCTTCCGAAACGACTGTGAGGTAAAAGTCAGTGTCTGACGCTTTGATTCTTCCAGACCACGTATGGTATGTGGAGTAGTCCTTGTCTCTTTCGCCACCCACGACCGTGGCGTGTACTTCTTTATAGTCGGAAAACTTTTTTCCGTCGAAATCTTGTTCTTTATACGTTGTGAGGGCAGAGTCTCCCGTCAGGACGGTCCCGTCATCGCTTACCCAAAAGGCGGCGAAGGTCGGCGAAGCAAAAGTAACCGCGAGTGCGGCAGATAAAATGGTACGTTTTGCGGGAGAGAGGAATAAAAGTTGTTGGATTATACCTTTTGTGCTATTGGTGGTGTGCGCAGGTGTGGTGTGTGGGGGGGGGTAACCTGTTGATTTCATAGCGATTTTATCCTTTTTTATATATTTTGACCGTTAGGTGGTTGAAATTTCGCGATCGATGCGGAAATCGATCGATGCACCCTCCATCCTAGCACAAGGAAGCTTCCACGGGAATTCCTTATTTTTGACTAGTCTCGTAGCGAATGATGCGGGTTCCAGACAACCTGAATACCCGTTTGTCTTCAAGATTTGCCAAGGCTTTCAACCCGACTGTTGGCGGATCCTCTGGTGTTGACGTGCTCCTCTTCGGGCGTGTCGTCTGTGGAAAAGTAATTGGGCGGATCAGGGACGATGACACCGCATGAGTGGGCTTCACCGTTGGACTCGGCGGCGATGAGGGGCGTCAGAGGTCTCAGAAAGACTGTCACAAGAAAAAGAACGGATCGCCTGGGAGAGCGATCCAAATGAGAAGAAAGAAAGGCGGCGTTCGCCTCGGAAGGAGAACGCCGCTTTCTCGGGGGAGAAACGAAAGAAGAGGTCAGTTGAAGAGCAGTCGTGCGCCGAGGTTGATCTTCCAATCCTGTTCGACGTCGGCCAGGGCGCTGCGCCTGACATTGAGCCAGACCAGGGACTGGTCCGTCGGCCGATAGCTCAGATTGAAACCGAGTTCGGCCCAGGTGTCCGAATAGTCGACGTCCTGACGGATGCGGGAATCTTCGTGGCTCACGGTGACGGTCTGATCGCCCAATGCTTCATGTTTGGCGTCGGCCGTAAAGAGAACTTCCAAACGATCCAACTTGAAGCCGAAGTCGGTTCCCAACGTGAAGATGCCGCTGTCGATGGAATCGGTCCTGACCTTGAGACCGTTGTCGGTCGTGAAGTCTTCGGCCGTGAAGCGTCCGTACTCGAAAGCAACGTGGGGACTCACGGTCCAACCGCCGGCAATTACCCATTCATGTCCGACCTCGAGCCAACCGCCGACGGCGGTGGAGTCATAGTCGTAGGCATCGACGAGCATGTCGCGGTTGACGTACTCGTAGTCCATGATGCCGAAGCGAAGACCACCGTCGGCATAGACGCCGTTGTCGCCCGTATAGAGCGCGTAGAGGGAGGCCGTGGTGGCGTCCATGTCGCCGCGTCCTTCCGAAGCGTCAAGCTTGCCTTCGTGCTGTTCAAGCATCACGCCGACCTTCCAGTTCGGATTGACGGACGTATCCACGCCAAGTCGATACGTTTGGTAGTTGGTTTCAATACCGCCGTAGCTGAGGGCTCCCGCCGTAATGCGTCCCCAGACGCCCGCGGTTTCACCGTGACGCAATTGCCCGAAACGTTCGCGCGTGGACTCGGAGTGTCCGCGCCAGAAGAAGTAGTTGTTGCCCAGACTGGCGACGATCGATTCGGGAGTCGGGGCGGGCGTGTTCTCGACGTTGGTGATGAACCAGTCCTTTCCTCCGTCGGCGTTCGCTCGGCCGTCAAGTTCCGGGGTGGCGATGAAGAGTCCGGCTTCAGTGATCGACGAGCCGGCTTCAAAGATCGTTTGGCCGCTTTCGTCGGTGGCAAACTGTACGTTCACTTCGCCAAGATCGGCAGCGATTGCGGAATCTCCGAGTTGGACCGTATGTGTCGTTTCTGAATCGGTTTCCTTCACGCTGATGAACGAGACCGAGGTGAGATTTTCGTCGTGGGCGAGCACGAAAGTATTCCCCGTACCCGTCAACGCATCCATGGACAAAGAAGGAGCGGTACCGTCCCCAATGGTGTTGAGAACGATAGTGCTGTCCGAGGCGTTCAGACTACTGAGGTTGCTCGCGTCCGTGACCCTCCACTGACTCTTTTCGCCCATCGTGATGTCAAGCGTCGAGTTCTCGCCGACGTTGACGGCTTTGGCTTCGAGTGTGGATTCCGCATCCGCTACAAGAGAGAAGTTTGAATTGTCGACGATAATGTCGCCGAGGATATTTGTCTTTTGACCGGAGGTGAAGTTTAACTTTGCGTTCTCGGATAGAGAAAAGGCTTTCCCTTCGCCAGATGTTGTGATTGACGCGTGAAGAGTATTTATCGAAAGATCTGAATTTCTAACATCAATGCCGGTATCAACGTTTTCTAAGTTGAGTTCGTTGTTTAGTGTGATTTTTTGTTCGGAACGCAACGGCTGTTCGTACGGGATGTTGTATGCGCCGATGCCGACTTTATATCCGGAAATGTTTAGTGAGTCTGAATTTAGTTCGCTGGAACTGTAATGGGAGGATATTCCAAACTCACCAAAAGAGTTTGTCTCGTTGATGATATAGATATCGGCGGATGTTAGAGAGAGATGGTTTGCTTCGTCGATAACAATACCGTTAGAAAAATCTTTTAGCAGTACGGTTGTGGCTGAAATTTCTGTGACCGATTGCTCCGTGCTGATGATGCCGCTACTTTTGGAATCGCTGTCGGCATTGGAAGGTAGTGACTTATCGATATTTTGAGAATTTCCCGCATCTAAATAAATCGTACTTGCTTTGATGGTTTGTTGTGCAGGTAGATACCCTTGATATCCGTGTAAACTAAGTCCCTTATGAGCGCCGGTGATGTACAGGAGATCGGTCTCGACATCTAGGTTGGCTTCTGTCTCAATCCCGATGTTGGCGTTTCGGTTGTTGAGTAGACTGGCGTATGAATTGATGTTAATGTATAAATTTTTGGCTTTTACTATTAATGTGGAAGCATTATAGATTCCTCGATTTACACCTTGAATATAGATGTTTTCTTGAGCAGTGAGGTGGCTTTGGTGATCGCCGTCAACGTCGAGACTTAGCCCTGTGCCGTTAGAATTTTCAGCTGAATCTGAAGATTTTTGAACGACAATAATGTTTTGTGATGTTATGTTAAGAGAGTTTCCTTCGATGAGATTGAAATCTCCTTTGAAATTTGCAACATTTGTTGCGTCCAATACTGCAACAAAATCTTGATCTGTTTTAATTGATGAAGTTGTGTTATTGTTTCCAAAGAAAAGGAATCCGTTGTGATTGTCTGTTGGTGTTTTGGTGATTTTTTGCTCGAGCCAAATATCTCCTGCAGAGAGGGTGAGGGAGGTTTCTTTGGATTGTTTGATGAGGTAGTCCGCATCTTCTGCGTAGAATTGCAGGCTTCCATTGGTATTTAAAATGAAATCCGTGCTTGGCGCATTTCTCTTGGTTTCAATCCACAGCACGCCGTCGTTTTTGGTTTGGTAGAAGCGAAGATCCCTATCAAGACCATCAACGGTTGCATCAGAGGTGATGTGAACCATTGATTCGGGGGAGCCTCGAGGAGCTTCTGTGCGTTGTAATAAATAGTTCAGGTCGGAGGAGTTGATTTGGTTTTGGAGCCCTTCGCCTGAGAGAGATTCTGGATATCCCCAACCCGATCCAGTGGGCAGGCTATTTTGTTTGAAGCTCGTGTTGTCGTCAAAGTTCGGCGAATGAAGTGCGGGGAAAGCCGGGACTTCGATTGAAGGGACGGTAAAAGAGAAAGCGGAAAGAGGCAACGCAAGCAACGTTGCCAAGACTGAAGCCTTAAGTTTCAGATGAGGGTGCGTTGCACGTGCAACGGTGTGCGGGGGGGGGTAACCTGTTGATTTCATAGCGATTTTATCCTTTTTATGTGTTTTGGCCGTAAGGTGGTCGGTTTTCGCGATCGATACGGAAATCGATTGATGCGCCCTCCCATCCTAGCACAAGCAAACCACCACGGGAATTCCTTATTTTTAACTAGTCTCGGAGAGGATGACGCAGGTTCCCGCTGGTATGAAAATCCCCTTTCACTTCCAGGATTGCCAAGGCTTTCACCGTGGTTTCGAATGTCGAACCGGTTGTTCAGGGCGGGGCCGTCTTCAACGTGCAGGTCTCGACTCCGTCTGTGAGCCTCTCGGCGTAGCGGCACGAGGTTCGATATTTTGGTTCCTCTGCCGCCGTTTGACGTTTCCCCTCGGTCTCCGATTCCCCTGCGCAGGTCGAGCGTTCCAACGCGAATGCTACAATTCGTCGCTTCAGAGGAAGCGGAGGCACCCATAGTCGTTTCCGCCCAAGATCGGCTCCCTGACGTAAACGACGACGGGCCTTTCAGCCTTCGGTCTTTCCTCCCGCGAAATTCCTCCCCGCTCTTTCTCCGCCGGTTCCTTCATGCACCCCCACTCCTACCGCTACCTCTCCTCCATCCTCACGGCGGGCAGCATCTCCAAGGCCGCCCAGACGCTCGGCATCTCGCAGCCCTCGCTCTCGCAGTTTGTGCAGCGAATCGAAAAGGATCTCGGTGCCGAAGTCTTCGACCGCTCCACGCGTCCGCTCGTCCTGACGGAATCGGGCCGGATCTTCTTCGAAGCGGAAAAGCGCGTCATGGAAATCCGCGAGGACTGCCGCCGCGCGGTGGCGGACATCCACGGGGGCGAGTGCGGACGCGTCGTTATCGGGGCGTCGGAATACCGGGAGATGTTCTTTCTGACGGAAGTCCTCCCCGTCTTCAGCGCGGCGCATCCGGGGATTGAAATCGCGCTCGAAGAAGGCACCACGCGCGAACTCGAAGACTTCGTGTGGACGGGGAAGACCGACGTCTCGCTCGTCATCTCTCCTCTTGCGCAGCCGGGTCTCGAAGCGGTGGAGATCTATGAGGAGCGCCTCCTTCTGGCCGTGAGCGAGAAAAGTCCCCTCATTGAAAAGGCGCTCGCCCTCTGCCCCGAAGAACGCCGAGGGGACGAATTTCCTCCCTTTCCCTTCCGACTGCTTGCGGACCAACCCTTCCTCGTCGTGCGGGCGGGCCAGCAAATCCACGACCTCTACCTCTCGCTCGTCGCCAAAACCGGGGCTTCGCCCAAGATCGTCCTGGAGAGCGAATCGCTCACCGCCGCGTTGGCGCTTGCGGGCGCGGGACTCGGCGCCACGATCGTCACCGAAACGCTCGCAAGAAGAAGCGCGGCCGCCAAGCGCGTGCGGTTCTTCTCGATTGAACCAACTGTGCCCGTCCGAAAGGTCGTGGCGGCGTACCGGCCGGCGCGCTACCTCTCGAAGGCCGCTCGTCTTCTTATCAAGACCATGCAGGACGTGGCCAAGGAAAAGTTCGCCCGCGGGTGAGGAACGAAGCGTTTCCCCAACTCCTCTCCCTCCCCAACGCAAAACGGGCGCCCGAAAACCCGGACGCCCGCTCGCGCGAATCTGCCGATCACTCAAGATCTGCGGCCAACGCTTTTCCGTCAATCGAAGTAGTCGACGTGCTGGTTGATTTCGTCGACGATCGGCTGCTTCTTTTCGTTGAACACTTTCTTGTTCTTCTCAAAGAGGTTCTCGCCCTTCGTGTCGATCGAAACGATCATCGGCCCGAAGTCCTTCACGCGCATCACCCAGATGGACTCGGGCATGCCGAGCTCTTCCCAGTGGTGCTCTTCAACTTCCTCGACCTTGCTTGCGGCAAGGACCGCGCAGCCGCCCGGCCACACGCAGTGAAGGGCTTTGTGGTCGCGGCAGCCCGCTTCCGTGTTGGGGCCCATGCCGCCCTTGCCTACGATGATTTTGACGCCCGTGTCGCGGATGAATTCGCGCTCGAACTTTTCCATGCGCATGGAGGTCGTGGGGCCGATCGACACGACTTTGTAGCCGCTTCCCGACTCGTCGCCGCAGGGAACCATGATGGGGCCCGCGTGGAAGATGGCCTTGCCCGCGAGGTCCACGGGAAGGGGACGGTGCTGCTTCACGAGGCGCATGTGCACGTCGTCGCGCGAGGTGATGAGGTAGCCCGAGAGGTAGACGATGTCGCCGATTTCGATCCCTTCGAGATCAACGTTTTTGATCGGCGTGGTGAGATGATGCGTCTTCACAGCGTCACTCCTTTGTAGGAAAGCAGTTCGTACGACATGTCGGAGTGGATGCGGATCGCACCGCGACGATGTCCCCAGCAGCCGACCGAAACGCCGACGGCGAGGCACGACGGATGGCGCGCGGCCGTTTCGACGTTTACGCCCATGACGGAGCCTTCGCCCGTGAGGCCGCCCGGGCCGATGTTGATGGCGTTGAGGCCTTCTTCCACCATGCGCTCGAATTCGGCGGCGCGGGCGTTCGGGTTGTGCGAGCCCACGGGGCGCATGAGGGCGCGCTTCGAAAGGGTCGCGGCGACCTCGACGGAGCCCGCGATGCCGACGCCCACCAAGAGCGGCGGGCAGGCGTTGACGCCGCGCTCGCAGATCGTGTCGAAAATGAACTGCACGACGGCTTCATAGCCTTCGACGGGCATGAGGACCTTGGCGGTGCCCGGAAGCGAACAGCCGCCGCCCGCCATGTAGGCGTAGATCACGGCGTCGGAGGAATTCGGAACGATTTCGAGGTCGATCCAGGGGATGCGGTGACCGGTGTTGTCGCCCGTGTTCTTCTCGTCGAAGATCTGCACGGCGTTGTGGCGAAGCGGCGCTTTGACCGTCGCGCGGCGCACGGCCTCCTTGAGGCAGGCTTCGAGTTCGTTTCGGATCGGGAAGTCGGCGCCGAGTTCGATGTGGTACTGAATGACGCCGGTGTCCTGGCAGAAGGGGACGTTTCGTTCCTTCGCCATTTCAAGATCGGTGAACATCGCGTCGTAGACGAGCGTGGCGAGTTCGCTCTTCTGAACGCGCCGCATGGCTTCGAGCTTTTCGAGAACGTCGTCGGGAAGGCGCTTGCCGAAGAAGGCCGTGAACTTCGCCATGACGTCCGTAAAGCGCTCGGCGAGCTGAGCTTGGTCGGACATGGGGAATCTCCTTGGAGTCGGGGATGACGGAGCGGTGCGCCTCGAAGAGGAGACCGCAACCAACTACGCCTAAAGTCTAAGGAGAGCTAGTCCATAAGTCGAATATTGAAAATGTTATCTATTCGATAGGGTTGAGGTTATAGGTTGCCGTTTTGCCTCGGCAGAGCGGGGAAAGAGGGAGGGTCGTGCGCCGCGACGGGGAGTGGGCGGAGAGGTCGGCGGGAAGGCGGGAACGGCATGTGCGGATCCGGCAAGGCGAGGGACTGCGGTCGGGCGGCGGCTGGGGAATGGGAACGAGGCTCTCTTGGAAGGGAAATCACGGAGAGCGGGGAGGATGAGGAACGTGCGGCGTTTTCGCGAAGAAGTGCTAGAATTTCCTGCCGTAGGGAAAGCTTTTATTGCACAGTTGGAGCTCCCTAAATAGTGCGAAGCCCGGTGTTACCAGCGCCGGGCTTTCGCATTTCTTCTAAGTTCCTTGCGGGAGATCTCGCCGTACCAGAAGGCAGACCGCAAAGGGGCGCCTTGCCTCTTCATAGAAGCAATGACTGTGGCAGGACTTACAGATCTTCCATACTCCGGCAGGCGAGTTTCGTCGTGAACTTGCGGTACTCCGCATGGTTCGACAGGAAAAGATCTGCACGAGTCCGAAGTTTCTCTTCGTCGTACTTGTTTCGGTTTCGCTTCACCTCCGCAAAGAAAATTTCTTTGTCGAAGGGGTTCACCGCGACGATGTCGATTTCGTTTTCTCCCTTCCGATCCCACCAGGAACCGACTTCACTGAAATCACCGGTTTCCCACAACTGTTGTTTGAAATAGCTCTCGAGGACGTGCCTTCCCATGAAGTCGGGGAGTGTTGCATTAACGTGCTCCAGGAGTCGGCGAACGTTCCCCTGTTCGATAAGCGCATAGTGCGGATTGATGTATCGAAACCAGAAGAGAAGGAAGGGGTCCGTCAGCACAAGGCGGTGACCGCGGTTGTTGACGGCTCCGCCGACGGGTTCTTCACGACGGATGATTCGCCAGTGGTTTTCAAGTTTGTAGAGTTGGCTCTCGACATTCTGACTGCCGAAGGATGAAAGAATCTCGCTTCGCTTGGTTTTGCCTGCGGCAATCTTGGAAAGCGTTTCGAAATACAGAGCGTAGTCGTCCTTGAATTCGGTGTGTAGCAAGGTCTCCCCTTCCGTGATGAAGAAGGACGCGGGTGCCAGGACCGCGCGCAACATGGCGTCCGCATCCGTCTTTCCCGACTGCATCAACATTTCGATGTATTTTGCGACGCCTCCCGTGATCATGTGAAGCGTCAACAGATCTTCCGCCCTGTAGTCCGGATTGTAATCGTGCAGGATCGTTTTCACCGTGGTTGTGGAGAAGGGCCGGAGCACGAGTTGGCCGTCCTTGCGTCCGTACAGCGGCGCATTGACGTTCTCGGTGATTTCTCTCATGGCCGTTGCTACGGAACCGGTGAGGATCAGAAGCATCTTCGTCTTTTTGCGAAGGCGATCCCATAACTTCTGCAGTTCGCCGAAAAACGAAGGCTCAAGAGTCTCCAGATTTTGAAATTCGTCGATCATGAGGACCATAGGCTGCGTTTCGGTCTTCCCCAAAAGATATTTGAAGAGAGAGGCAAAGGTCGAGAACGCGGCGTCCAATCCTTTAAGCCCGAGCATTCCGGCGTTTTCCTCCAAAAAGGCGCGGACATTTCCTTCGGCCGACAAGCCTTTGTTGACGAAGAGGAAAAGGTAGGGCACCCGACCGTTTTCGAAGACGTGGTTGACGAGCGAGGTCTTTCCAATGCGGCGTCTTCCGGTGATGACGAGCATGCGGCTGCAGTCGTTGAGCACCTGCTCGAGGCTGTCTTCAAGCCAGGCGGATTCTTCTTGGCGGTCGTAGAACGGAAAGGACATGATCGTACGGCGTGAACGGAGGATACGAGGGCATTATATATCGAAAGCATTGCGACTAAAACACTTTTGATCGTAATGCTTTTTGAGTCAAGGCATACCCTTTCTTGCAGTAGCCGGTTAACCAAATGGTGAGAAGTCTGACGTGCCTCCGGAGAACTTTCTGGTCTTACAGAAAAAGAAGGACGCTCCGAAACATCATCTTCGCTGAAGCGTTTATGCGGCGTATGAAAAGGCCGGTCCATTTCTGAACCGGCCTTGTGAGAGATCTTTGCGGGCGACCTCGGTACTTTGCCTCACCGCCCGCAGAGAGTCGTCACGCCGACGACGCCCGGTCGCCGGCCTTTCGGTTACGCACCCGTCGCGGCGGACTCACCCGCAATGCGGCCGTATGTAAACGCGTCGCCCAAGGCGTTGCCGCCCACGCGGTTCGTCCCGTGGATGCCGCCCGTCACTTCGCCCGCGGCGTAGAGCCCCGGAATGACCTTGCCGTGACGGTCGAGCACTCGGGCCTTCACGTCGATCTTGACGCCGCCCATCGTGTGGTGGCGCGCCATCCCGATCGGACCCGCATAGAAGGGAGCCTTTTCGATCTTGTGCGCGAGCATGCGCGGCGCACGGCCGAGCGGATCCTTCTTCGTGTCGACCGTCTTGTTGTATTCGGCGATCGTCTTCTTGAGTTCCGCGGCGGGAACGCCGATCTTGCCTGCGAGTTCGTCGAGCGTCTGCGCTTCAAAGAGCGTGCCGTCGGCAAGCGCCTTCTTGTTCGTTTCGCCCTGGAACTTGTTGTCCGCGGCAAAGCCCACCGAGTCGGTGAGCGGATAGACGGTCTGACCGGTCTGCGCGAGCGTCGCGTCGCGGATCACGTCGCGGCGGGAGTCTTCGGCGACGAAGCGCTTCCCTTCCTTGTTGACAAAGATCGAGTATTCGATCACCTGAATGAGGTTGCCCTTCGACTTGTAGCCCGGGGCCGTGCCCGGAATGCACTGGATGTAGTCGAGACCGATCGCGAGCGCTCCGATGTCCTGCATGGCGACCAGGACTTCGCCTGTGGCGCCCGGCTGGTTCGTCGTGGAGAGTTTGGTGAGGCGCGGGTCGAAGTAGGCGCACATTTCGGCGTTGTAGGCGTAACCGCCCGCGGTCGCAACGACGCCCTTCGTGGCGCGCCAGTATTCCTTCTTCCCCTTTACTTCGACCTCGACACCGAGGACGCGGCCTTCCGACGGATTTTCACGGATGAAGGCTGTGACCTTGTGGTTGGTGAGGACTTCGCCCTTCAGTTCTTTCAAGCGCTTCAGCATCGCTTCGACGTAGGCATAGCCCTTCTGACCCTGCGGGTTGCGGCAGCGGGGCCAGAGGCCGCCGTAGATCTGATAGATCGGCGTGAAGGTGACGCCGAGCTTGCGGAACCATTCGACCGTTTCGGGCATCTTTTCGGCGTACTGGGCAACGAGCGCCGGGTCGGCGCGGAAGTCGCCCGCGGCGAGCGTCTGTTCGGTATGAAGCTTCGGGGAGTCTTCGATGCCGGCCTTCTTCGCTTCTTCCACAATGGCGCCGTTCATGCCGCCGCCCGAGACCATGGTGTTGCCGCCGGGCATGCCGAGCTTTTCAAGGATCGCGACCTTCGCGCCCTTTTCCAGCGCCGTGATGGCGGCGGCGAGACCCGCACCGCCCGCGCCGACGATGATGACGTCGACGGTGTGATCCCACTTCTTGGGAATCGAGCAGAGGTCTGCGGCGTGCGCCGCGCCCGTGAGGCCGACGGCCGCGACGGCGGCGGTGGAACCGAAGAACTGACGACGGGAGATGTTGCTCATAAAGAACTCCTTTTTTAGACGGGGCGGGGCGGACGGAGGTCGTATGGCAGTGGGATCCGCCCCGCGGCCCGTCAAGAGAAAATGCGCTTCGTACAAGTTCATGGTAGGTGCGGGAGGAGGGGGAAGTCATTCGATCTTTCCCTATGGTTGATGTGCGAAATCGTGAACGAACGTTCAAATTTCTGAAGATTTGTTGCTTGAGTTGAAATGGGGCTTGATAGATAAATGTGGGGTCTCGTTGGCTCGAAGAGGAGGAGGGTTTGGGGTTGTTTCGGCATAGCGTTAGGAAGGAGGAAGGTGCTTCTCGGCAGGATTGACGGTGTCGGGAATGGCGCAGAGAATTGAAAGGGACGGAACAACGGTGCCCAAAGGACGGAAGATGGACGGTGGTAAACGGACACTTGATGCGAGGCAACCTGTGAGGACGGGTTCGGGAAACACCCTCCGAAGTGATAAGTGCACGCAGGTTACACTTGATCTTCAAGACAGACTGTCGGGTTCTCTCAGATTCCGACGCCAACCCGAGAGTGACCATCAATGAGAAGGATCCTTCCGATGAGTGCGAGGCCTGCGTCTTCGCGATGTCACTCGTCGCCTAAGAGGAAAAGGAAGCAAACATGAAGGAAAAAGATGCCGTCGACGACCTGGTCGACCTTTTGCGAGTGAAGAAGAACCTCATTCTTCAGGGGGCGCCCGGGACCGGCAAAACCTATGCCGTGCCGGAAATCGTGACGCGGCTCTGCGGCCTCACGAAGCCGGGCGACGACCGCGAAACGATCATGAGGGCTTACCACGAGCTCAAGACGGCTAAAAGAGCGGTCTTCACCACCTTCCACCCGACCTTGGACTATGAGCACTTTGTCGAGGGCTGGCAACCCAAGCCCCCGAAGGAAGGAGATCCGGACGAGAACGAGGAGGTGGAAGGAGAATCGGGAGAGGCTTTCATCCTTCAAGACGGGATATTCAAAGACATTGCTCTGCGGGCCGCCGACGGCGTGGCTTCAGGGCGACAGAAGCTGATTTCCCCCGAGGGAACCAACGTCTTCTTCCCCGAGGGAACCAACGTCTGGAAGGTTTCTCTTGAGGGAAGCGGTCCCAATGAGCTGAGAACGGACTGCCTGGCCAACAACCGCATCCGCATCGGTCTTTGGTGGAACGAGGCGCATACCGTTGACGAGGTCCGCAAGCTGATCAAAGAACGTTGCACGGGGAGTCGTCCCCTCAACGCTTTTTGCAACAAGATGAAAAAGGGAGACGTGGTCGTTTCCTGCTATTCCGCCACGCACACCGACGCGGTGGGCATCGTGGAGGGAGACGCTGAGTTCTTGCCCGGTGAGGATTACAGGGGGTATCCGCTCTGTCGGAAGGTGAAGTGGCTCTGGAAGGGCGATCCCGTGGCGATTGCCGACTACATGGAGAACTATTCCTTCACCTTGAGTACGGTGTATTCCATCACGAAGCGCTTCACCACGAACCGCGTGCTCGAGTTCATGAAGAACCGGGGATTGTTGCAAGGAAAAACGGTTGAATATCCGCCCTTCGTGCTCGTCATCGATGAGATCAACCGCGGGAACATTTCGAAGATTTTCGGGGAACTCATCACGTTGCTCGAACCGGACAAGCGCAAGAGAAAGGGCGTCGACGAGGGAGAAAGTTGTCGGTTGGCATACTCCAACGATGAAGAATTCAGCGTGCCGCCCAATCTCTTCGTCATCGGTACGATGAACACCGCCGACCGCAGCATCGGAATGCTCGACTACGCCCTGCGACGCCGTTTTGTCTTCCATACGCTCACGCCGAAGGTGCTCGAAGCGAATTTTGCTCGGGACGCCTTCCTGAAGGTGGGCAGGCTTTTCGTGGAGGATCCGGAAGCAACTTCTCCGAAGGCGGAACGCGACACGCTGTCGGAAGAATTCGATCCGCTCGACGTTTGGCCCGGGCACAGCTACTTCATCACGAAGGAGATGCCCATCCAACAGCGCTGGCGTTACGAAATCCGTCCGCTTCTCATGGAATACGTGCGCGACGGCGTGCTCAAGCCCAAGGCTCTCGAGAAGATCCGTGACATGGACAAGGAATTCGCCCTATGACCGCCGAGGTCGTTGCGCTCAGGGAACACTCATCCGAGGATGTCGTCTACCGCACCGGTCCCGGCACGTCCGAGGCCCTTCGGGAGGCTCTCAGGGGATTGTGCGGAAAGACCGCCGAGAAGCGCTACGCCTGTGGGCGGGGGGATCCCGCGGCCCTTTCCTGGCGGGTCGAGCCGTGCGGAGAGGGAGAGTTCGATGTACGCGTCGATACGTCCTTTTTCGTCGGGGCGGACTGGATCGTTCCGGGTTATCTTGCCGTCTGCGTCGTTCCGAAGTTGGATCGGGTAGGTTCTGCCGGAGAGAGGCGCGCCGATACGCTTCGAATGCTGCGGGATGCGCTCGCCGACCCGGACCCCGATCCGGAGCGTTTTTCGGAACTGGCGGGACTCTTTGAAATTCATTTTGACCGTCCGGCCGTTCCGCTTCGGGACGAGGCGGAGGACCTCGGGCTGTTCCTGGCGGCGCTCTATCTCGCGTGCCTCGCCAAGATCGTGAAGAAGGGGCTTAAAAAGCATTTCTATCCGGTCGACGAGGCTTTCTGCCGAAAGATCAAAGGACGGATTCTCTTTCCCGCGACGCTGGCGAGACGTTCTTCGCCGCGCCTGGCCGACCGTATTGAATGCCGACATCAGGAGTTCGGTGTCGATACGGCTGAAAACCAAGCGTTGAAGCGGGCGCTTCGCATTTTGTCGACGTCATTCCTGCGAATGGAAGGAAGGGGCGCGGCAAAGGATCTCGCCGCCGAGACGTTGCGCATACTGCGATACTTTGAGACCGTGTCGGACGTGAGCGTTCGGGCGGTGGAGGCCGCACGCCTTTCCAAGAAGACGAATCCCGTCTATCGCGAATACGTGACGGCACTGAAACTCGCGGAAAAGATCATACGAGGCGAATCGTTCGGTTCTCAGAGGGAAGTTGCGGAAAAGACCGTCCCCGCGCACTGGATCGACATGTCGAAGCTCTTTGAACTCTACGTACTCGCGAAGCTACGTAAAAAATTTCGGGGAGAGGGAAGAATTCACTATCAGTACTGCGTTCGCCGCCAATATCCCGACTTTCTCTGTGCGCTCGGCGAGAAGGCGGACGGTACGAAATTCCCGCCCTATTTCGTTGCGGACGCCAAGTACAAGCCCCGCTACGCCGAAGGAAACGTCAATCAGGTGGACGACGATCGCCAACTTGCCGGCTACGCTCGTCTCAAGGGCGTGCTCGATCACTTTGAGACCCGCGGCCGCAGTCGGGAGGACCGCTTGCAGATGCTTCCCTGCGTACTCATTTATCCGGATCAGTCGGAGAGTGAAGAACTGTCCTCCGAACGACTCCGGGAGATTGATGGTTGGGAAGAGTATTACAAGATTGGACTGCGTTTGCCGGAACGTTGACGGGGCGACAGGGTAGGGAGGACGCCGTCGAGTAACGTTTCGCCCCTGTCGTTCCTCGATACGGAGCAATCTCGGTAAAGCGTTATGCGGGATTTCGTGCGGGCGGGCTTCCGGCCTCCTCCTTCGTGGAGGCCGGGAAGAAAGACGTCATCAGTTTGCCTTGGCCCGAGCGGCCGCCTTGGACTTCGCTTAGGGGGCTTCGCCCCCGGTCCGCATCGGGGAAAGAGGCCGACGGCTTATGTCTGCGGTCTTCGGGGCGCGGCGGCCGGTTGGGGTCAAGCCCGGCTGTCGGGCGTGCGGTCGGGGGCGAGCGCCTTCGACGGGACCGATGGTCGGAGCGGGCAATTTTGAACGTTCCAATAAAGTGTTCTGACGAAAAGTCTTTCGGTCGTAATGCTTTTTTCCCGTCATAACGTTGCGGCTTTATGGACGGAAGTCGGAGGATGACCGGGGCGGCATTTTTGGCAAAACGATGCCGAAAGATGTCGCCCCGGGCAAGAAGAATGTCGCCGCCGTCCGTGTCCTCGGTGCGGCGGGACCGCTATAAAAAGGAGAAAAGGAACGGGCCCTCTCTTTGGGCTCTCCCCCGTCGAATCCTCTCTCGCGAACACCCCATGACCGTCGAAGAAAAGCTCCACAGCCTCGGCCTCGCCTTGCCTCTGCCCTCCGTTCCCGCGGACGTCTACCGCCGCACCCGGCGCGTCGGCAATCTCGTCTATGTGGCGGGGCACACGCCCAACATCGACAGCCGTCTTCAGCCCGAGTACGTGGGCGTCGTGGGGCGCGACATTACGCCCGAACTCGCGAAGAAGGGAGCCGAGCTTTCGGGCCTCAACATCCTTGCGGCCCTCAAGGCCGAAGTGGGGAGCCTCGACAAGGTGAAGGGATTCGTGCAGATTTTGGGGTACGTTCGCAGCGCTCCCGACTTCGGCGGCCAGCCCGGCGTCATCAACGGCGCATCCGAACTCTTCGTCGCGCTTTACGGTGAAGGAGGCCTTGCGGCTCGCATGGCGCTCGGAATGAACGAGCTCCCCGAAGGGGCGTGCGTGGAGATCTGTGCGATCGCCGAAGTGGATCCCGACTGAGACAACACGGCAAAACCGTGAAACAACACGGGGCCGCTCGACCTCCTTGGCGGGATGGGGCGGGCGGCTCCGTTCTTTTCCTCTTCCGTACCGCAGCGTTCCGTTTATCTCGGCATGACGACGAATAGAGCTCGGAAACGAACGGGAGAGTCCGGAACGGCGGCGGGAGCGCGCGGTTGTTGCATTTGGACGAATCCGAGAGACCGTTTCGAGGAATCACCGCCGTCTTGCGGCTGTTCGCACCGTTTTCCCGATAGGGAGGCAGAGGAATCCCGAACGCCGTCGTATACTGGATCGCAGTTCCGGCGTCTCCCTGCGGGAGAGCAAGTCCGCCGTTTTGTTCACCGACCGCTTCCCAAGCGGTCTTTCCTTACGAGCCCTTCGTCCCATGCCCAAAGAACTCCGTGCCATGCTCATCGATCCGCAGGGAAACGTTCAGGAATACAGGACTTCCATGAACGAGCTCACGGTGGACGATCTTCGCTCGGAGAGGCTCTGGGGACCCTGGTTCGATCTCGGAAGCATCACCGAAATCGAAATCGTGTACTCGGTGCGGCATTCGACACCCGCCATCGACGGACTTCTCTCGATGCTTGGCGGCGCGGCGGTGGGCGGGGCCGCGGGGGCGGCCGTGATGGCTTATTTCTTCTCGAAAGACCGAGGGCATGTCGTCTGCTACACCAATGTGAAGCTCGCCGGTCACGGCGACGCGGTCTTTAAGTTTATTGCGGACGAGCCCATCGTCGACAAAGTCTTCCTGATCATTGAAGAGAAAAACTATTTCGGACAACGGACTCCGAACCTTACGTGGGCTTTCTTCCGTTGGTTCGACAATCTTTTGGAAACCATTCGCTGGGTGAGCATCAAGGTCATCTGGATCTGCGCCACGCTCATTGCCATTCTGGCGACGTACGACTTCTTGACGGGGGAATGATCCCGGCGGAAGCGGCTCGCCTTCGCTAGTCGGTGCATCCGGGACGGTCGACGGGCGAGGGGAAGTCTGAGTTATCTTCTTTCTCGCTTCGTGGAATGATGACGATCGACAAGATGGAGTTCTGTCGATCAAATCATTCGGAACCGTCGATGAGGAGGAAGTGCCATGCGAAACGGCGTTTTGGAGAATCTCGGCGCCTGGAAGCTTTTCATTCGGGTGGCGGGCTTTCGGAGCTTTCGAAGCGCCGCGAAGGCCCTTGATGAGGATCCGTCCGTCGTGAGCCGACGGATTGCGCAACTCGAATCGGCGCTCGGGTTTCGGCTCTTCGACACGTCGGGACAAACGTTGGTGCTCACAGAAAACGGTCGGCGGGCCCTGCGCACGATCGCTCCGCTTCTCGACATCGCGGACAAGACGCTCGCCGACATTCGAGAGGGCGTCGTTCGTCCGAAGCGGCAGCTTCATATCCTCGCATCGGCCGGCTTTCAGAACGCCTTTCTCTGGCGCGCGACGGCGCGTTTCCGGCTGATTCATCCGGACACGAGCTTTTGGATCGAAACCTTCCGTCAGGGTGATTCCTTCTTCGATCAGCTCGGCCACGGCGTCGACATCATCGTCACGTCCTTTCGGCAGGAAAATCCCAATCTCTACCTGCGTCGCGTGTCGCGTCACCCGAAGGTGTGCGTGGCGTCCCCGGCCCTGGCGGAACGGGAAGGTCCCTTCGAGAAGCCGCAGGATCTCGGAAAGGTGCCCCTGAGCGCGAACGTGCATTTTCTCCGCTCGATTTCCTTCCGACGAGGGGACGAGGTCGCGGACGGACCTCGGCACTTTGCGATGCTCACCGACAATTCATCCTTTCTCGCCGACTGGGCGGCGGCGGGCTACGGGATTTTCGTCGGCTGTCCTTCCACCATCGCTGCGGACCGCATTCGGGAACGCCGTCTCGTGCAGGTGTGCAAGGAGTGGTCCCTGCCGCTTTTGGAAGGTTGGGCGTATGCGTCGCTAGCCGAAGCTCTGAACCCGAATTCGCTCATCGTCACCTTCCTCGACTTCTTGGAGGCGCTCAACCGTGTCGTGCTCGAGGACGCCAAAGCGGTCGTCGAAACTTCGGGTGATGCAGTCTGAGCAACACCTCTTTTCGTTCCCTGACGGGCATCAAAAGCCCCTCTGAAAAACGGATGCGCGTTCGAAAGCGGTCCTACATTCGAAGATGTCGACAGAGGTCGTCAACTACGAAAAGGAGCTTTTATGCATAAGACCGCATTCGCCGTCGCACTGGCCTTCGCCGTTGCGACATTGGGCACTTCCTCCCTCTATGCCGCGACCGACGGCGCCTCGGAACCCGACGCCATCACGGGCGCGACCAAGAAGCGCGAAAGTCATTCCGGAGCCTTCCGGCTGACCGACACGAAGGAGGGACAGATGCTGCTTCGCGAAATGGTGCGCGACTTCATCTGGACGGGCGACACCGTGTTCGACGGCAACAAGATCCAAGGCGGCCGCCAGATGTTCGGCATCGCGACCTCCTACAACAACGTGCCCGAAAACATCACGGCGGAACTCACGACCGACTACGACGAAGCGACGGGGACCTTCACCTTCTACGGCACGACCGCCAAGGATTCGGGGAAGATTCTGCGCGCCTCGAAGTCGGGCACGGGCGTCTCCGTTTCCTGGGTGAAGCAGCTCCGCGAAAACGAACAGGCCGACTGGGGCTGGAACTATTACGACTCCTACGGGATTTCCTTTGACGCTGATGTCGATGTGATCCGAGGGGCCGACCTCAATACGGGCGACGAGGCGAAGACGAAGGCCACGCTCAAGCGCCTCGGCGAGATCATGGACAAGAGCCTCGTCACGATTAAGGAATGGAGTCTCTTGTGGAAGTTCGATCCCGCGCTCAAGGGCGAGGCGCTTGAAAAGGCCCGCGAAGGAGCCATCCGGGACTTCATGGGCTACGAAGACGTGTACGTCGTGAAGCCGCGCTCCATGATCGTGATCGGCTACTTCGCGCGTCCCCTGATGGTGAACGCGAACAACGCCTTCGTTTACCGCGACTACGCCCTGGATTCGTCGAAGGCGGGTTTCAAGCTCGAAGAGTCCGCGGGCTACAAGGCGGCCGTGCGCGATACGAACTGCATCTGCACCTATACGCCGGAAGAACGCGCCCGCTACAACTTCTTTGACGGACGCTTCCCGGCCGACTCCCCCAAGAACCTCATGAACCGCATGAAGGACTACAAGAACACGGTGGTTTTCGGGACCGCAACGCCCGCGAAGGGAGCGGCTCCCACGGCGGAAGCCCTCAAGGCCGTTGAAGCGCAGTACAACAACGGCGGCAAGCTCATGATGAAGGCCGAGGTCGACAAGGCGGTCGCCGCGGCCGAGGGCGTGAAGAAGACCTACTACTGGTCTGACGAAACAAAGGACGCCGCCATGCCGGACCGTTTCATGGTGACTTACACGGGCAAGGACTCCAACGGCAAGCCCTTCCGCGTGGACCTTCCCAACTGGAACCGCTGGTTCGCTCTGCAGCCGAACAATACCTGCGGCCTGGCCACGCGTCATACCATTGAGTTCCGATAAGCACTTTTTCTCACGGCGGGAAACCGCCGTGAGGCGATGAGAAAACAATACGGCCGCCCGAGGGAGAAACGGGCGGCCGTATCGAGAGGGAGAACCTGGTTGGTTACTTCTGCGCGTCCGTGCGGCGCTTCACGATCATCCCCGAGAAGAGGACGATGTAGATGAGGAGCGCGACGCCCTGAAGGACTCAGTGCTCCGGAAGAGCGACATTCCCCTCCTGCGCATCCCCGCTCGGTCCGAAAGGGGCCTGGTAAGGTGGATTTTGTCGAGGAAATGAGACAATCTTTTCGGCTTGATGAATAATGCATGCGTTGTCGAAAGACGCAACGTTTGTTTAACGCCTGTCTGACATACTCTCGCAAAACTGCCGTGCGAAAGCGACCGACGCACGACGAGGAGTGTTTGCGAAGGGCGCACCGTCGCGTAGCGGGAAGGACTTTTGCGAAAGACCCGCGAGAATGCAGCAACCGTATTTGTGGACCGATTACTGACAATGAAGCTTGTCTCTAAACATTTATTTGAAAGGGCTTCAGACAGGTGTAAAAGGCTTGGAATCGCCGTTGGGAGTCTGTCCGCCGCCATATTGTGTCTCAATGCTACTGCGGCAGAGCAGACCATAACGATCGGCCTTGTTGATACTTTCTCGCCGGACTTCTACATACACAGCTACTCGCCTACGATCGATCACCTTAAGGCATCGCTGCCTGAATACCGCTTTCGAATTGTCGAACTCGACTATCGACATGTAGACGCCGACATAGAGAGCCTTCGACCAGATTTTCTCGTTACGTCCGCTTCGCTTTATGCAGAGTTGATGGGAACGGTGGGCACGCACCAGATTGCGACGCGGAATCCGAAGACGTCGGAGAGCCCTGCTCATACGGTTGCGTCGACCTTTATTGTCAAGGCTTCAAATCCCGCGCGCACCCTAAACGATCTGAAGGGCAAGCGTATCGCCGCATCCGACAAGAGCAGCTTTGACGGTTGGCTCATTGCGCAGGGAGAGCTCGCACGCCAAGGGCTTGATCCTGAATCTCATTTCACCGAGGTGATGGAAACAGATTATGCGGTGCCGGATGTCGCAACGCTCGTCCGCATCGGGGCCGCGGATGCGGGCGTTCTCTCTACCTGCGAGTATGAGTCACTCCTCAAATCCGGCCTCATTAAAACCGGGGAATTCCACATTCTTGCAGAAAGACCGAAAGACGGCGGGTGCGTGAGGAGTACGGACCGTTACCCCGACGTTGTCTTTTCATCACTTCCCTGGGTGAACGCTGAAACGGTCCGCGAAGTGACGGTGGCGATTCTTTCGATGCCCTCGGACAAGCTCGAATTCCATTGGACAGTTTGCAACGACTTTGTCCCGACGTACGAACTCCTGCGCACGCTTTCGATAGGACCTTTTGCCGGTTCGAACGATCTTTCCCTTGCCGCCATTTGGGCTCGTTGGAAGACGGAGATTCTTCTCGGGCTTCTTCTTATGGCGGCGGTTGCCTTTCATATCGTCACGATCAATCTTCTGGTGCAGAAGCGAACGCATCAACTTTCCGAGGCCATTGCAGAAACGGAGCGTTTCTTTAGAGCCGCACAGGAGGCCCGCAATGCGCTTCTAACGATCGAACGAACAAACATCGTCGCACAGCTTTCGAGCATGTTTGCGCACGAAATCAAACAGCCCATCATGAATATTTCGCTCTACGCGGGAGCGATTCGGTTGTTGCTCGATCGTCTGGGCATATCCGCTTCGGCAAAGGCACAGGTATCGGAAATCCTCGATTCGCTCGGAGAAGAAGTCGAGCGGTCGGTGGAAATCGTCGATCATGTTCGGTCTTACGCAAAAAAGCGACCCCGCAGTCTGGTGCTGGTCAATCTCGCAGAGGTGGTTGCCGATGCCGTCAAGACGGTCGAGGAACGCGGTCTTCACATCGAAAACAGACTTCCGGATGCTTTATGGGTGAAGGCGGACCCTTTCGAAATGCTCTTCATTCTTTCGAACTTCATTCGAAACGCGGCGGCTGCAATCAAGGGAGAGCCTTCAGGGCGCATCGTTCTCGAAGCGGCGGACTGGGACACGCAGTGGCAGGTATCCGTCGTCGACAACGGACCGGCGATGTCCGACGAGGTTTTTGCGCAACTTGGAAAAGCCGGAGCAAGCAACAAGCCCGACGGTCTCGGGTTCGGTCTTGCCATTGCCGCCGCCATTGCAGAAGCCAACGGAGGGCATATTGAGTTTGAGCGCCTTCATCCTCACGGCCTGAGCGCCAAACTCATTCTCGCCAAATCCGACGGGGAAAAACGCGAAAAATTCCCGATCGCTCATAATAGCGACATTGAACTCAACGGCAAATCATGACGGATGCTCAACAGAATTTTCAGGCGCTCTCTCAACAACGGAGAGCCAAATCGGCCGTAAGACTTGTCGACGACGATCCGAGCGTTCTCAAGGCGCTTTCGGTGTTTCTGACGTTTGACGGGTGGACGGTACGTACATACGACGATGCCAATGCCTTTCTTTCCAAAGACGACCTGCAGACGCCGGGCTGTCTCGTGCTCGACGTTCGCATGCCTCAGATGTCCGGAATTGAGCTTCAGAATGAAATGCATCGGCGCGGCATACGGCTTCCGATCATCTTTCTCTCCGCGCACGGTGACATCGAGATGGCCGTCGAGGCGGTTCAGCGCGGAGCGCGCACGTTCCTCACCAAACCTCCGAAACCGGAAAAACTCCTTGCCGAGATTGAAAAAGCAACGCTTGCCGATTGGTCGCGACGCCAAACGGAAAACTACGCAGAATCCCTGGATGCCCAATGGCGCGAACTGACGCCGGCGGAGAAACAGGTGGCGATGATGGTCGGCAAAGGGCTTTCCAATGCGATGATCGCAGAAACACTCGGAGTCGGTGAACGTACGGTGCGGGCGCAACGTGCCGCCATTTACGGCAAACTCGACATTGAAAATGCCGTGGAGCTTGCCGACTTTCTTCATGAGCGTCAGGAAGCAAAACAGACGCTTGGTCTTGAATCCGGTGAATAAAGAGGACGGTCATGCAACGACGTCGTTTTCTCGCAGGGGTCGGATCTTTGCTGGGCATTCCCGTTCCATGTTTTGCCAACGTTGAAGCGCAGCATGTGTTTTACGATGAAGATTTCCGCAGTCTTCCTCAGGAATCCTGCGACGTCCTGGTGGTTGGCGGAGGCGCCGGAGGACTTGCCGCAGCGGTGAGCGCGGCGGAGGCCGGGGCGGGTCGCGTGGTTCTCATTGAAAAGAATCCCCGCCTTGGAGGTGATTCTCTGATCTCCGGCGGCTATTTCAATGCCGTTGTGCCGGAGAGACAAATTCCGCTCGGCATCGTCGACAGCGTCGAATTTTTCGAAGAACAGATTCTTCAGTCCGGCGACGGGCGAAATGATCCGGCGGTTGTTCGAACATTGGCTGCCGATGCCGGTCCTGCGCTTCGATGGCTCGAAGAAAAAGGCATGACGTTTCTTCCCCAAGTCGACGAAATCTTTGGGAGCGGTTGGCGTCGGTGCTTCAGACCGATTCTGTCTCGCGGACAAAGCTACATCCGGGCGCTTTCAGCAGCCGCCTATTCTGCGGGCGTCACGGTTCGAACGAAAACCCCGGCACTCCGGCTCGTAAAAGAAGGAGCTGTGTTGGCCGGGGCAGTCGCGAAGACGGAAACGGGAAAACTCGTATTCATTCGCGCAAAGCGAGGCGTTGTGCTGGCATCAGGAGGTTTTGCCGCCAACTCTTCGCTTGTTCGCCGATACGCGCCCACAGCCGCGGAGATGCCGGTGGACAGTCAGCCCGGCAATACGGGCGAGATGATTGAGGCCGCTCACGCAATAGGAGCGGCGCTTGTCAACATGGACGCCGTCGAGTGCGTCCCGGGAAGCCGAGCCGGAATCAACTATCCGATCCGGCTTGACTACATTCCTTCCAGGATGATCATGATTGACGACAACGGTCGTCGCTTTGTCAACGAGGAAAGCCCCCGCGCAGTCGTGGCGGATGCCATATTGCGCTACGGCAATTCGCCCTGTTGGGCGGTTGCCGACGCGGCAACTTTGGCCGCTTTGGACGGTATTTCACAAAAGAACATCTATCGAGGGCTTTATGCGGGCGAAGCCTATCGAGAAGATACCCCGGAAAAGTTGGCAGAAGCCCTCGGCCTTGACGAGGCCACCTTTCTGGAAACGCTCCGATCGGAACCGGCAGCAAGCCGAATTCGTACTTTTCCGCTCTGGGCGGTACGAATGTATCTGCGGCTTCATGCAACGCTGGGGGGCATTCGCATCAATGCGAAAGCCGCCGTGCTCGATGCTTCGGGCAACACGATCGAGCGGCTGTGGGCTTGCGGCAGCTGTACCGGAAGCGTACACGGACGAAGCCGCATGGGCGGCAACGGTCTTAATACGGCCGTCGTTTTCGGGAGACTCGCCGGCAAGGCTGCAGCGAAATCACCCCGCATCTGACGAGAATTCCCAAAAATCGACCACAAAAAAACGGATTTGTCAACGGCTAATTGCTCGATGAGTTTCACACGGTCGTCCCATACACTTCTTTCCAGTTCATAAGCCCTGCCCGATGAGTCGGGCGGGCAATCAATCACGAACCTTGAACGCAGGAAAGGAGATCTATCATGACCGATCGTCGTTCGTTTATTAAGGGAGCCTTGACCAGTGCCGTCGCTGCGGCCGCCGCTCCTTATGCTATGCAGGCCAAGGCGGGTGAAACGCCCGCCAAGTGGGACATGACCGCCGACATCGTTGTCTGCGGCTACGGCGGCGCGGGCGCTACGACCGCCATCGTTGCGGCGCAGAACGGCGCTTCCGTAATCGTTCTTGAAAAGAACCCGGAAAACGAACACCGCTCGAACACCCGCATGTCGGGCGGCATCTTCCACAGCCCGGACAAGGACGGCGACAAGAAGGCGCTCAAGGACTACGCGCAGGCCATGTTCTCGGGCGAAAACATTCCCTGGAAGGAAGAGGGCGAAATCCCCGAGTACTCCGAAAAACTCGCGCAGATCTGGGCCGATCTCTGCCCGACCAACCTTGACTTCATGAAGAGCCTCGACGATCAGTTCATCGGCGGTTCGCAGCCCGGCTTCAACAAGGCCTCTTTCGGCAACTTCCCCGGTGCGAAGGACTGCAAGTACAACGCTTATCGTGCGTCGTATTCGAAGCGCATGAAGAACTTCAACCAGGTTTCCTACAAGGCGCCGAAGCTTGAAACGAGTTCCGGCGAAGCCTTCTGGCTTTGCCTTGCCGAAGGCGTGAAGAAGCAGGGAGACAAGATCAAGGTGGTGTGGGAAACGCCCGCCTACAAGCTCTTCAAGGGAGCTTCCGGCGACATCGTGGGCGTTGTCGCCAAGACCAAGGACGGCAAGACCCTCACGGTTCGCGCGAAGAAGGCCGTCGTGCTCGCAACGGGCGGCTACGAATACAACAAGGCAATGCGTGAAGCCTTCCTGGAAGGTCCGGGTGTCGACGGTTGGGCTTTCTACGGCACGACGTCCAATACGGGCGACGGCATCAAGATGGGTACCGAAGTCGGCGCCGGTCTGCAGAAGGTCGGCAAGGCGGCTGCCCGCATCATCGTCCCGACGCAGGTTCGCTACAACGGCATGCGTCTGGGCTCCATCACGCCGTCGGTCGGTGCGCCCGGCACGATCGTCGTCGACAACTTCGGCAAGCGCTATGAAGCGGAAACGAAGGTGACGGACAATCCCAGCCGCTACTTCTTCTACAAGGCTGCCGTCGAGTTCAACATCAATTCGCTCTCTTATCCGCGCACGCCTTCCTGGCTTATCTTCGACGAAACCCTTCGCCAGCGCATGCCGTTGGTCAACCTCGGCATTTCGACGGTCGGTTTCGGTTTCGTCAAGTGGGACGCCAAGAATGAAGAGCCGATCAAGAGCGGCTTGATCCTCAAGGCCGATACGATCGAAGATCTGGCCGAAAAGATCAAGAATCATCCGGAAAACAAGAGCCGCATGGTTCCGGCGAACCTGGTCGACACCGTGAAGCGCTTCAACGGCTTCTGCGACGGCAAGAAGGACGAAGACTTCGCGCGCCGTCCGGAAACGCTCGCAAAGATCGAAAAGGGTCCGTTCTATGCAATGCCGCTCGTCGCCGGCGGTCCGAACACCAAGGGCGGACTCCTTGCCGACGCCGACCGCCGCGTTCTTACGTGGGACGGTCAGCCGATTCCGCACCTCTACGCCGTGGGCGAAATCGACTCCGTGCTGAAGTTCGTGTATCAGGGCGGCGGCAACTTGGCCGAATGCCTCGTTTACGGTCGTCACACCGGCAAGCTGATCGCCAAGCTCGAAGACTCCAAGCTCTGAGCGACAGCTGAGGATGCGTAAGGCATCCGCTGGTGAAGGTCGGTGAAGGAGAGAAGTTGAAGGCTTCCCAACCTCACCGGCCTTTTCATAATGAATTGATTTTCAAGTTGGAGAAAAAATGATCCCGAAGCTTTTTGCCGTTGCCTGTTGCACTGCGCTCGGTCTGGCAATGTCGCTCGCAACGCCTGCGACTTACGCAGCCGATCCCGCGCCGACAGGCCAGACGAAGTTTCTCGCAGACCGACACGTTGAAAAGTATGGCCTCAAATGCGAAACCTGTCATGACAAGGATATGAAGGTGAAGCAGTCGGGCGACTATGACGTCTGCGTCGACTGCCACGGCGACTACGAAAAGATGATCAAGAAGACCGAAGGCAAGTATCAGGTGAATCCGCACGCCCAACACGAAGGCGTACTGCCTTGCACCGAGTGTCACAAAGGGCACAAGACCGGCGTGAATTACTGCGGTCAGTGCCACAGTTACATCTACCAAGTGCCGTAAATCGACCAATTTCCTTTTGCAACGAACCTCCCAAACGCCGCAGGCCCGAGAGCTTGCGGCGTTTCTGATTTGGAGAGCTCGACGGCGAGGTAATCAATCCGGTCAGGAAAAATCGCCGGAGGCATAACAACGTACGACGTATGCCGCTTCATAGCGCAACAAAGGACCTCCGTAGAGGTATCTGCACACGGTGCTGTCTGTGTGTTGGTGTGCTCGTGTGAACCCGCAATTTCACGCGTCTCCATAAGTGAAAGACCCCGCACTTTCAAGAAGCGCGGGGTTTTCTCTCAGCGTAGGACAACTCCCGCAGGCGGGTGTGATGGAAGCGCCCACGAAAAACCGCCCGCCGGTGAGGGCGAGCGGTTTCTCGAGAGGGAGAACCTGGTTGGTTACTTCTGCGCGTCCGTGCGGCGCTTCACGACCATCCCCGAGAAGAGGACGATGTAGATGAGGAGCGCGACGGTGAAGCCGAGGAGACAGCACTGCGCCATCGACATGAACTTCATCGAGGGGATGAGATACCATCCGCCCGCGTCGTTGTACATGTTGATGATGGATTCCTGCAGCGGCGACAGAACCGTGCCCATCGGGACGTCGGAGTTGTCGTAGCCGCAGTCCCCCGTCGGGAGGAACCAGTCGGGCGCCCACTTTTCCAGCGGCAGACCGAAGGGATAGTGCGGTTCAAGGGAGCAACCCTGCATCCCGAACATCGCGTCGAGGTCGTCCGAGTGAATGGCGCGGTGAATCGAATCGAGCTTGAGCGAGCACATGATCCCGTAGATGCACCCGTAAACGCCGCAGACGTAGGAGATGATGCGGCAGGCGAGCGACTTCGGGAAGACGATCGGGAAAAGGCACCCGAAGGTCATGCACAAGAAGGCGAATCGAATGTAGACGCACTGCTCGCAGGGCTTCATGTAGAGCCACACCTGAAAGACGTTGTGCGCGATGAGAACGAGGGAGGCCGAGAGGATCGCGATCACGATCCAGGGCCAGCGCTGCTGTTCCCAGAGGCCGATG
>CASEFX010000016.1 GCA_949287305.1 uncultured Sutterella sp.
ATCGCCAAGGGCGTTTCCTGCGAAGAATGCCACGGTGCCGGCGCTCACCTCTACGGTGCCCGCGGTGCCGGCATGCCGTCCAACTGCGAACGTTGCCACCAGCGCTTCGTTTACAACCAGGACGACGCCAAGGCCAACTTCAAGACGCCGTTCAACAGCTACTTCAAGAGCTTCTGCCCGGCTTGCGGTACCGAAGGTTCGCAGTCGCACTACACGAAGCACTATCAGAAGGGCATGCGCTGCACGACCTGCCACGATCCTCATGAAGTGACGAGCAACGACTGGGCTTCCCAGTACACGGTTCCGAACCTCAAGAAGAAGTGCCAGGACTGCCACACCACGGCCGCTGAATTCTTCGCCCAGGGCGGTACGCACAGCCGCAACGACTGCGCCTCCTGCCACATGCCGAAGATGAACTCCTGCGAAAACTTCGCCGCGATCCAGCGTCCTGACATGGCCGGCTTCGACAACGTCCGCGCTTCGCACATCTGGCGCATTTTGGTCGACCCCGAAAAGAAGTCGATCAACCCGCCTGACGGCGCCAAGGACCGCAAGCTCACCAACCCGAAGGGCTGGAAGCTTACGAAGGACGACGGCCGTCCCTACATCGACCTGATGTGGACCTGCGGCCGCACGGCATACCAGGACAAGCACCAGGTGGAAGCCCTCGGCTGCCACAGCCCGATCCAGTCGAAGTTCCCTGAAGCTCTCCGCTTCAAGGATCAGAAGACCATCTACAACAAGGTTGTCGCTTGGCAGACCCCCGTTAAGGAAGGCTACGCCAAGATCACGGCCGACCTCGTGACGATCTCCGACCTCCTGAAGGTTGCGAAGCTCTCGAACACGGACCGCGCTCAGGTTCAGCTCCTTGCTGAAAACGCCCGCCGCGTCGCCGCCAAGGTGAAGGACGACGGTTCCTGGGGTGTCCATGCTCCGCAGTATGCCAAGCAGCTGATGGATGAAGGCGTTGTCTTCACGAAGGAAGCGCTTGCGATCCTCGAACAGTCGAAGAAGACCGCTGCGAAGTAAGTCATTCCCGGCATTCCTCTGAAAGAGAGCGTCTCCTGCCTGCTTGGTCGCACGCGTCGCCTCTCTTGAAAGAATGACAAGTGACGGAAGCGCCCGAAGGTTCATCGCCTTCGGGCGCTTTTTCTTTCCGAAGATTTCGGAGACTTTTCCTTTTCTTTCTCCTGACTGCCAAGGAATATGAAGGATCGCCAGACTATCGCAGCTTGTCGGTAAAAAGTAGCGGCGACCGCAGTGCCGCAGGGATCGCACAAGCCCTTTTGCAGCGAAGACCCCCTCCGCACGTCGACTTCTCGACGCAACGGAACTTCATCCTTCCTTCGGGTCGAGTGCGCGAAGCAGAGCCTCCCGAACCGTTTCGAGCGGAATGCGTTCCTGTTCGAGACGGAGCCCCTCCGCGAGAAGACGTTCGCCCAAATCCCGTTCCTCGGTCGTGAGACGGTCCGTCGGGAGTGCGGCCTGCTTGGGTTCCGGTACGGCCAATGCGCGGAAACGCTCGAAGGTGGCAAGATCCGTGAGAACGCTTTCCGTCTGAGGAAAGAGGCGCCGACACTCGGCGAGAATGGCGAGGCCGTGCGTGTCGAGGTCGCCGAAATAAAGAATCCTTTTCTCCTTCATCCACGGCAGACTCGCGAGAAGCGTCACGCCGTAGCCGAGTCCGAAGAAAATCGGCACGTTTCCGAGATCGAGCGACAACGCCGTCTGTTCATTCTCAATGATGAGGACGAAGGGTCCCTCGGGCGCCGTTTGCGCGAGGGCTTCGGGAGTGAGTTTCACGACGTTCTCCGCCGTTCCCTCCTTCACCCAGGACGAGGCGTTCCTGACGCTTACGAACTGCGGAAGGCGCAGAAGTCCGGCATGCTCGAGGAAATCGGCCGCGGAGACGTTTTCCCCCGTCACCGTGTTCCAGAGACGCGCAAGCGTCCCGCGCCGACGCTCCAGCCACTTGGAGTCCACGCCCTCGACGGGGAGGGCCCGGGGAAAGAGCCCCGCGTTCGGGTGCCGCAGAAGCCACGACAAAGTGTTGAGCACCGCTTCGAACTCCCGATCGGACGTGTCGCTCGAAAAGAGGAGCTTGAGCGAGCGCAACGCCGCGACAGCGCTTTTTCGCGACTCGTCCGACGTCAGCGCAAAGGTTTCGCAAAAGCGCTGAAGTCGAGAGAGCGCCGTACGCCAGAGAGCAGGCGTGATCCCGTTCGGGTGTAGGGCCCGAAGAAGACTCTCGGTCGAGTCGACCGTAAGCTCCCGGGGAAGCCGCACGGTGAGCCCCACGGTGCGGAACCGTTGCTCGGCAAGGACAACGCGCCACCCCGGTCGCTGCGGGAGAATCTCCCGCCACCTCATGAGTTCCGCCTTGAGGCCGTGGAGATCCCGCACGGCCTCGGCTTCGGTCACCCGTCCGAGCGAAAGACGGAACGTCGGCTCGTAGGGAAGCCCGAAGGCTTCGCCGAAAAGACGCTCCACCAGACTTCGCTCAAAGCGCCGCACAAGAAGCTCATCGGCCTCCCGAAGGGTTTTCAGAGCCATTCCCCTGCCTCCGCTTACTCAAAGAGCGAGAGCTCGTCGAAAAGACCGGGGACCGGAGTTTCCTCGACCTTCGTGCGAGGTTCTTTGGGGGCGCGCTCGGGTTTCGATGCCTGAACGTCGGATTTCGACTCCCGAGCGGGTTCAGGTTCTTCGACGAGGTCGTTCATGTGCTCGAAGTCGAGCTTTTGCGTCTCCTCGTCGTAGCGCACCGAAAGGCCGCTCGAATGCATGCGGTCCTTCATGACGACATAGAAGGCGCCGCCGATGTAGGGTTCGAGCGTCACGATCGACTTCTCGGGCGTCGCCACGATCATCTGGAAGCCGAATCGTCGGAAGATGTTCATGGACAGGTCCGTGAAGTCGCTGTCCGCCTTGTCGAAGGCTTCGTCGAGAATGACGGGCGCGAAGACCGGGAGTCCCTCTTCGGAGTTTCCGAGCTGATAACGAAGGGCCGCCGCGAGGCAGGTCGTCGTAAGTTTCTGGCGCTGTCCGCCCGATTTACCGGAACCCGAGAGGTAGGTTTCGATGACGTTCCCCGCCTCGTCCAATTCGTAAGCCGTGAATTCGACGTGCTGACGCACGTCGAGCACGAGCTTTCTCCACCTCTGAACTTCGGCATCCGAATTCGTCGGGTCAAGGCGTTCGACGAGGCCTTTGATCTGAGAGAAGCGCGCTTCCGCCTCTGCAGCGGAAAGATCGTCCCAGGCGCCCTGCAGAAGTCCGGAGAGCTCGTTGCGGAAGTCCGTGATGTCTTGGCGCTGGACGTTCTTCACTTCGATCTTGAGGTGCGATTCACCCTCCGCAAGACGGCTGAAGGGCGCCATCTCGAGCGAGGCGTTCACGACCTCCATGCGCGAGAGGATCTCCTTGCGGGCGCGTTGAATCTCGAGATTGAGGTCCACGAAGTGCTGCAGGGACTGCTTCTCGAGCAGTTCGCGGAAACGCTGTTCGTGGCGCGGCAGACCGTCGCGCTCGAGTTCGTCGAGCTTCTCGAAGAATTCGCCCGCCGACTCTTCGTTCGCGGCAAGAGTCGCTTTGTGCGCGGGCCATTTGTTGAGGAAGTTCGCAAACTCGCCGAGCGCATCGGCAAGCGAGAGTGCCGCCGTTTTTTCGGCGAGCGCGTTGGCGTTCAGAATCTGCATTTCGACCGACTTCACGCAGCTCTCAAGCGTCGAAAGCGATACGCCTCCCTCGTAGCGCCCGGCTCGCCCGGCCACCTTCGCGAGCGACGCCTCGTCGAGGACCGTGGGATCCGCGACGACACCTTGAAGTTCTCCGCAGCAGGTCTCGATCGCCTTCTGCCGTTCGGCGAGCGTCTGCCGCGCCGTCTCGAAGGCCGTGTTCTGCTTCACCGTAATTTCGCGGCGGCGTTTGCACTCGGCCTCGGCCTTCACGATTTCCTCTTCGAGCGCCTTGAGGTCTTCGTTTTGCTCGAGGAGCGCGTTGAGGTTCGTCTCGATCGTGCGAAGCTTCGCCTTCGCGTCCTCCGAATCGATTTCGTGCCACTCGCAGTTGAGGACCGTCTGGGCGGCCGCCTCCTTGACGGCTTCTTCCTGCGCGTCCTTTTCGAGTCGCCGAACTTCGGCGTCGATTTTCTCGATCTCGCCGGCAAGTTCCCGTGCGCGCTCTTCAAAGAGCGCGAGCTTTTCGGCGTTCGAAAACCCCGTCACCCAACGGCGGCGGTCGTCGACGGCGTGACGGTCGTCCTTTTCATGACGCACTTCGGAGTGCTTCACTTGACCACGGAGCGTGACGGCCGTCTTGAAGCGGCGGAAGTCCTCCATGGTGTCGGCGCAGAAGTAGGAGAAGCGTTCGTCGAGTTCCTTTTCGAGCCACGCGCGCCAGGGGCCCGAAGCAAGTTCGAGCTTCGTCGGAATCGTCCCCGGACGGAAGGCGTCGGGCCGGTCCTTGACGGGCGTTTTCACGCGGAAGTATACGAGGCGCTCGCCGAGCGTCGCTTCGTCCACATGGTTCGAAAACGCTTCGTAATGTTCATCCGCAACGAGAATCGAGAGCGCAAAATTGTGAAGCACGTGCTCGATCGCCCCCTGCCAACGGGCCTCCTCCTTTTTGACTTCGATGAGCTCGCCCACAAAGGGAAGCGCGTCTTCCGGAAGTTCGAGCGCCGCGGCGAGACGGCTTCTGAGCGCAAGGAATTTCGAAGGAATGTTCGAGGGGCGCTCGCGCATGGCGCGGATTTCCGCCGCCGTCTCTTCAAAGTCCTTTGAGAGATCCCGCTTGCGGGCGATTCTGTCGTCGCGCTCGGCGCGGCGGCGCTCGGAGCGCTCCTGCGCTTCGCTCACGAAGGTCTTGAGGTCGGCGACGAGCGCGATCCACCCCTTGTTGCTCGTGGGCATCGGCGTTCCGAGCTTTTCCAAATGGATGGCCGCCTTGTTGCGCCGCGAGAGGCACTCTTCGAGACGCTCCTCGGCGCGAACGCGCTCCTTCTTGAGAAGACTGATCTGCTCGCCCCCGGAGAGCCAGTGACGGCGCTTCAGGCCTTCGAGCGTATCCTGCGCGTCGTCCTCTTTTCTGCGGGCGGCAAGAAGGAGCTTCTCGGTTTCATCCTTCCTGCGCACGAAGGCAGGGAGATCCGCCGTGAGGAGCCCGAGCTTCGTCTCGAGGCGCCAGCGCGGAACGGCGCGTTTTTCGAGTTCGAGCGACGCCATGTTCGAGAGGGCTTCCTCGCGTTTTGTCCAGGCGTCGCGGGCGCGGCGCAGGATTTCGGACTGTTCGCGCGCCGTCACGACGGACTGATGGGCATCATTCAGGTCGTTGAACTCCTCCACGAGCTTTTCGGCCATCGAAAAGGTTTGCGGGGCCTCGAGCATGAAGTTGCGAAGGAAGGAATTGAGGTCACCCAGGTTCTTCGCCGACTGCGCCTTGGCAAGGAGCTTCAGGGCCGTCTTGTCGCGGATGCTGAAGAGTTCGCAAAAGGCGTCGCTGCAGGCGGCGAAGCGCTCGAAGACGCGCCCCGAGGGGAGGCGGCCCTTGAGCCAACGCCAGTCAAAACCCGAGTGCGCAAAGCCTTCAAAGTCCTTCGCCAGAAACCGGTATTCGCCGTCGAGCACGTAATAGCGTCGGTTGACGCCCGTCTCTTCGTTTGCGCTCTTTTTGATGGCGGCGACAAGCATCAGCTGCTTTTGGTCGCCCGTCCGGTCTGAGAAGGTGAGCGCGATCGCCGAGAAGGTGGCGCCCTGGCGCAGGTACTGCGTCTTGACGCGCTGACTGCCGAGGCCCTCCGACTCCGTCTTCGTCGACCAGGCGCCGCGGACGTACGTCAGAATCGAGCGGTCGCCGCGGCGCTGTTCCCCTTCGCGGGCGGCCGCGTTGTAGTTGGGATTCGGGAAAAGAAGCGTCACCATGGCGTCAAGGAGCGTCGACTTCCCCGACCCCGATGCGCCGACAAAGAGAAAACCCGATTCGGAAATCGGAATGTCGTGAATGTTCGAGAAGGTCCCCCAGTTGAAGACCTGCAGGCGCGTAATGCGGTACTGATTCTGAAAGAGTGCTGCGTCCGTCATTCGTCATCCTCCCCGGATTGCGCTTCGCCTCGCCCGCCGAGGCGTTCGGCGTCGCGCGCGGCCTTTTCGGCGTAGCCCGCCCGAAGCGCTTCGATGTCGCTCGTCGTAAAGAGAAGCGGAAGCACCGGACTGATTTCGAAGGCGTCGTCGCCGGACTTGAGCGTAAGAAGAATGCGGCGCTTCACCAGACGGTCGACGATCCCCGAAAGATGACGCTCCAGGAGCGCCTCGTTCGAGAGAGCCGCGGCGTCGTAGAGGCGCAGGATCTCGCGCAGATCCTGCCGCGTAACGTGGACCCTCTCGCCCGTTTCCTGCGCGCGCATCAGCCGCTCGCGCAACTCCACGACAAGGGTCGAGTCGAGAAAACGAAGCCGAACGCGCGGCAGAAGGGTCGGCACGTCGAGCTCGCCGAGGTTCGGGCGGCGGCAAAAAGCGATCCCCGCCTCTTCGTCGAGGAAAAGGTCGAGATAGAGTTCCGACAAACGCGAGCGGATGACCGCCTCGTTCGTCACCAGGGCGCTCCAGAGACGGCGGCTTGAAGAACGCTCGAAATAGGGTCCGCGCAAAAGATGTACGAGTACGTTGCGGACGACTTCGGGAAGCTTTCCCGTGTCGCCTTCAAAAAGCGCCGTTTCCTCATCGGCCTCGTCGACGGGCGCCTCTTCGGAACGGATTTCCGTCTGGTTTTCCGTTTCAGCCTTCATCCAGAAGTCTTCGGGGTGCGGATTCAAAGAAGTGTTCTCGGTCATGTTCAGTGGTGTTTCTCTAACTCAGCCCCAACGGCGGGAGCGGCGGATTTTCTTGAGACTCTCGTCATCGAAATAGTAGAGAGGAACGGAACCCCGTCGAGGCGTTCCGAGGCGGTCCTCCCACTCGAGCGTTTCTTCCAACGCGTCGGGAAGGGTCACGATCGCGTAGCCCTCCTCCTCGGCGTCCGAGGCGAGCCGCAGACTTTCGGTCTGCGCCGCCTCCCACCCCGGCGTGCCGACATGTCCGTATCGGACGGCCAGCGACAAAAGTCCGATCACGGACCCGAGTCCCTGGCGCTTTTCAAGGTGTCGGAAGACTTCGCCCACGGAGGCCGTCGGCGCGTCGGTCAAGGCCGTTTCCACGGCGCGGATGAGCATGGGATAGTCGATGTCGGCCTGCCAGATGCGTTCCATGAGTTCGAGCGCGTCGACGTTCGGGCGCTCGCCCGCGCCGAAGTCCGCCTCCATGCGCGTTTCCTCGGGATCGTCGAGTTCCAGGCGCGAAAGCGAATCGATCCCGCAACTCGTCAGATCCCACTCCCACACGACGTCGTTGACGCCCGCCCTCCGGGAAACCTCATGCGCGAGTTTGCGCGTCTCGCGGATGAGTTCGGCGAGATGGCGCTCCTTGACGAAATCCTGCGAGCGCACGAACTCTTTGAGGGACACCGCCAAAAGCCGCATGACGGCGTGCGTTTCGTTGGCGCGCACGAGGAGTTCCTCCTGCAGCCCCGTGAGCTTTTTGCGGTCGGTAAGCGCAAGTTTCCGATAGAAGGCGCGCGAAGCGATGCGCTCGAGCGAATCTTCGAGCTCCCCGTGAGCGGAATTGTCCGTGAGCATTCGGTAGAAAGCCGTGAACGCCTGTCCGGCGGCGCTCTCGCCGATCACGTCGTAGCCCTCGAAGAAGCGGTCGAGCACGGCGCCCCGCGTGTCTTCGCTCTGCATGATTTCGGCGCGAAGAGCCCGGTTGAGCCGCTCGAACTCTTCTCGGACCCGGCGGAAGTCTCCCTGCAACTCCGCATAGAGTTCGAGAATTTCCGCAATGCGCTGCAGGGCCGCTTCGGGCGCAATCGCCTGTTTGCGTCCCGACCGAATCGATTCGATTTCCTGGTCGATGCGCATTTTCTCGGCTTCGAGAAGCTCGATGCGGTTCTGCTGATTGGGGTCGCTCTCCGTGGCGAGACGCGCCAGGGCGTGCGTGAGCATCTCGAGGCGGCTTTCGGTGGGCCCCAGGCGCTTCGAATCGAAGCGCGAGAGCAGACGAATGGCGTCCGCGCCCGCCGACGTGAGTTCAAACGTCTCTTCCTGCGCTCCCGCGGGAAGACGGCAGACGAGATAGCCGTCCGACACCCAGCGAAGAGCGAGCGTGCGGGCTTCGTCGCGCGAGAGCGTTTCTTCCAGCCCCTCTGCATAGGCGTTTCTCAGCCGTTCGAAAAAGACCGAGGCGGGCAGCACGCGCTCGTTGTCGTAGAGGAGCGTCTGCAAAATGGCGATGGCTTGGGGGCCGTTGTCGGAAGCGAGGAGCTTCCAGATCGGCGCCTGCCGGAGCGTGCGGTAATGTTCTATGGAAGAACGAAGAGACATGGATGCGGTCGTTCAGCGGGAAAGAGGAAATTTTCGCATTTTGCGCGCGGACGCGAGAGCGGCCGGCCGAGAAAATTCGGTCGGCCGCGTTTGCTTTTCAACGCGAGTCGATGGTTTCTCAACCGAGCTTCGGCATCGTCCAGTTCCAATACTGCTTGCCGCCCGTCATCACGAAGACGTTCTTGAAGCCGTTCTGATCGAGAATGCGGGCGGCCGCGTAGGCCCGGACGCCCGCGCGGCAGACGACCACGATCGTGCGGCCGTCGGTCGGGACTTCGTCGAGGCGGTCGCGCAGTTCCTCAAGAGGAATCGACGCATAGGGAAGCGGCAGGGCGTCGTCGGAGATTTCTTCCGACGAACGCACGTCGAGAATGCACGCCCGATCGGGCGCATTGGGAACGCCGTCCCCCAAATCGGGCCTGCGTCCGGCAAAGAGGTCGGCAACCTCCCCGGGCTCGATGAAGCGAACGAGACCGTTCAGGACGTTTTCCGCGACGAAGGCCGCCGCATGAATCGGATCCTTGGCAGAACCCGTCTGCGGCGAATAGCAGAGGTCGAGCTTCGTCAGGTCGCGCACGTTCGCCCCGAAGAGCATGGCCGTGCTCAGAACGTCGATGCGCTTGTCGGCGCCTTCGCGCCCGATCGCCTGGGCGCCGAGAAGCTTTCCCGACTTGTCGAAGACGATCTTGAGAATGACCGGCGCGCTTCCCGGGTACCAGCCCACGTGATTGCGCGCGATGACCGTCACCGCGTCGAAGTCCCGACGGGGACGCTCTCCGCAGGCAAGAAGTTCTCCGACGTTTTTGCCCGTCGACGCCCAGACCGTGCCGAAGAGCGACACGACGTGCGTCGCAAAGGGCGGCTGCAGTTCGCTTTGAGGTACGCGCCCCGAGGCCGTGTCGGCCGCCTTTCGGCCCGACCGGACGGCCGAGCCCGCGAGCATCAGGGGACGAAGTTCGAGCGTCTGAGGATCAAGCGACGCGGCGACGTCGCCCGCCGCCAGAATGTCGGGGTCGCTCGTAAGGGTGTTGAGGTCCGTACGAATGGTGTCCCGGGGCCCGAGTTCGAGTCCCGCCTGCGCAGCCAATTCGGAACGGGGACGAACGCCCGCCGCGCAGAGAAGATAGTCGACTTCAAGCGTTTCGCCGTTCGTGAGCGCGACGCGGAGTCTGCCGTCCGTAAGACGCTCCACCTTGGCGGCCGTGGTGCCGAAGTGCCAGAGAAGGCGCTTTTCCTTCCCTTGGGCAAAGCGCACGAAAAGCCGAGAGAGCGCGGGATCGTTCTTTCCGAGAAGCGTGGCCCCGCGCGTCACGAGGTGCGCGGTGCCGCCGCGCCGGACGATGTTTTCGGCGGCTTCCAGGCCGACGGCCCCCCCTCCGAGGACAAGCGCCGTGAGGCCGGGCTTTTCGGAGAGCGCTTTCTCCAGTGAGAGCGCATCCTCCACCCGCCAGAGCGCCCGCGCGTTTTCGCGAAGGCCCTCGACGGCGGGGAAAACGGGTTCGGCGCCGGTCGCGAGAATGAGCTTGTCGTAGGAGAGGTCGTAGGTTTCGTTCGTCGCGAGGTTTCGCACCGCGAGCGTCTTTCGTTCGCGGTCGATCGAAAGCGCTTCGTGGCGCTCGCGGATGTCGACGGCGTACTGCTCGGAGATCGTCGCGGCGTCCGCGGCGTAGAGACGCTCAAAGCGGACGATCCCGCCCGCGTAGTAGGGAAGCGCGCAGTTTGCAAAGGAAATCTTGTCGCCGCGTTCGAGAAGAACGATGTCGGCCGTTTCGTCGAGACGGCGAAGCCGCGTGGCGGCGGTAACGCCGGCGGCGACGCCGCCCACGATGACGTAGCGCATGAAGGTCTCCCTTTGCTCAGGAATTTGGTAGGAACACGCGAAAATTGTAGCGAAGGAGGCCTGCGGGAACCGATCGGACCGGCGAAAAAGGAAGGCGGTTTTGTTTTCTGCGGGCAAAAAAAAGGGAGCGTTGATCAAGCTCCCTGAAAGGTTGGAGAACGTTCGGCGATCGTTACTGTGGATGGAGTCTCCAAAACCCTCATGAAACGCTCCATCGGATCGCCGACATTCGTTGTTCGTACGAAACCCTTGCTTACGCATCCCCATGAGTAAATCAAGTTCTTTCATCCGAACTTCATCTCCGGGTCTCCCCTTCGATGGTGATCGACTCTTCCAAATCGATCGACAAGATGAATTATAGGGAGCTAGTCCTTGAAAACAATCGGGGAAATACTGACGCCTCCGAGTGATTTGCTTAGTCAGTGATGGAAATCAAGCGTTCCCCGCGGGCTTTACACGACGAAAGGAGAAGGATTCGAGATTTTCTTGCGTAGGAATACGTAACGTCGCAAAAAGAGAAAACTCAGTCTTCCGTCCGCACGAATTTCGGGCTGTAGCGGTCGGGAAAGAGTCGGTCCACGAGACTGCGGAGCACGTCTTCGGGCGCCGCGGCGCTGTTGGCGAAAAAGGCGTTTTCTTGATTCTCCCGCAGGGATTGCGGCTGATCGACCTGGCGGGTTTCGCCCGTAAGCAGATCCCGGTAGGAAAGCGACGCGTCGAGAAGTTCCGTGAAGGATTCGTTCCAGCGCCCCTTGAGGCGCACTTCGACGCGGCAGGCGCTCACGGGGGCGTTTCCCGGCACGACGTCGAGCCCCTTCTTTTCGACGAGCCGATAAAGCGTCACGGAGAGGGGCGAATGCTCGAGCGCGGGATCGACAGCCAGGCACACGCCCACGGGCGTCTCGGCCGGGCTTTTCGCCCCGGCCGCGGCCTCGGACGTCTCCTCGGTCGTGGTGCAGCCCGACGCAAGGAAGACAAGCGACGTGAAAAGCAGAATGTGGGTACGCGCGCGCATCGGCAGAAGGACTCCGCAGGAAAAAGCGACTCTTTTCATTATACGGCGGAGCGCCCCGAGGCTTTCTTCGGCGAAGATTCGGAGGGGGGCGAAAACGCATCGCCTCTTGCAAAAGTCCTTTTCGAAAAAGGTCGGATGCGGGCGCCAACCGCTACAATACCCATCCCGATTTTTTCCTTTTTCCTTCGAACCGATCATGGCCCGCAAAACGCCCGTCACGCCGCCTCTCTACAACCCCGTCTGGGTGCTCTTCGGCAGTCTTCTCTTCACGCCCGTCTTCGGGGGACTGCTGCAGGCGCACAACTGGGAGGCGCTCGGCGAACACGACAAGGCGCGGGGCTCGCGCTTCTGGGTGCGCACGAGCCTCTGGCTCATCGCGCTCTATCTCGTCATGCAGATCATGTTCCGCGACGAGCCCATCATCAAGTATCTCGGCCCCTACTTCCTTCTCGTTCTCTGGGGAAGCTGGGTCGTCACGGGCGCCTGGACGCAGCTCGGCTACTTCCGCGACCGCGTGCCGGCCGACTATCCGAAGCTTCCCATGGGCCGTCCGCTCCTTCTCGGGGGCCTCGGCTGGCTTCTCTATCTGATGATCAACATCACCATGGCGATGGGCCTCTACGTCTTCGGGTTCGACAAGAGCCCGCTCCCCGCGGACGCGCAGGAAGAATCGACGGGCGTCGTCATTTCGATTCCCGAAGGGGCGACCGAACCCGTCGTCAAGCCCCTCCCTCCCAAAGAAAAGCCCTGAAGAATGCCGAAGAAGGGGCGTTTTCGCGAAGCCTTTCCCTATGAGCGCGAAGAAGACTTCGCGCACTGGGCCTGGATGCGGCGCGTCGTCGAGCCGGAACGCTCGGGCGAAGAGCGCCTTCGCGAACTCGAACGGCTCGAAGCCGACGCCAAGGCCGGAGACGACCGCTCCGCCCTCGCCTTCGTAAGGCACCTCCTCAAAAATCCCGACGAGCCGCGCCGCTTCGCCCGCGCGCAGCATCTTCTCGCCTCTCCCCTCCAAAAGGAAAATCCTGAAGCCCTGCACCTTGCGGGGCTCATGGCGCTTCGGGGCGAAGGCGAGCCGCCCGACGAAGAAAAGGCCCTGCGGCTCGTCGAGCGCGCCGCCTATCTCGGACGCGTCGAAGCGATGCTCGATGCGGCGAGGCTCTACGAATCCGTCTTTCCCGACGAAAAGAAGTCCCTCTACTGGTGGCGCCTCGCGGCCGCCCACGGCGTCGTCTCGGCGCAGAGAAAGACGGGGGAAAAGCTGCTCGCCGCGGCGCGCGGGGAAGAGGAACTCAAGGTTGCGCGCGACATGCTCGAGCGCGCCGCACGGGACCACGACCGGGACGCGGCCTTTCTCCTCTTTCGCCTCTACGCGCGGCGAGGTCCCCTTGAAGACCGTGACGCGTCGCTTTTCTGGCTCAAGGAAAGCGCCCTCTCGGGCGACACGGACGCGCAGTACCGCCTAGGCATCCTTCACTGGGCGGGGCAGCGCGTCCCCGTCAATCAGCGCGAAGCCGTGCGCTGGATCGCCCGAGCGGCCGAGGGCGGCCACTTCGGGGCCATGGAAATGCTCGCAAACCTCTTTCTCTCGGGCTCGAGCGTTCCCGTGAACCGCGTCTACGGATGCGCGCTTCTTCGCACCGCCAAGCGTCTCGGCGACCCGAACGCGGGCGCTCTTTTGCGAACGCTCACGCCGCTCCTGAAGCGAAGGGACTTCGAAGAAGTCCGCCGCCTCATGCGCGAAGCCCCCGACGCGGCCTCGCTCGTCGAAGCGATTCTGCCGAGGCGGAGCCGCTGAAGGTCAGCGGTCGTTTCGCCGTTCGACGAAGTGCGTGACGGCGCCCTTCAGGGCGGCCACGGTCTCGGGCGCGGGATAGTCGATCCCGACGGCGGGGAAGAGCCCCGTCAGGAGTCCTCCGGGCGGGCGGCGGTAGATCTGCAGCGCAAAGGTGTCGACCTTCTCTTCCTTCAGCCACTCGGCGAGCGTGAGAAGCCGCCCGTCGGGGAGCCAGTCGGGGTGCGCCGTCGTGCGCAGTTCGTGCGCGACGCCGCTCTCTTTCAAGAGCCGGTGCGAGAGCAGGAAATGCTCCGCCGCCCCCTTTGCGCCCGCCGTGCGGTCGAAATGCGCCGCGTCCCGCGGATCCGCCTTCACGTCCATGCCGACCCAGTCGAGCATCGGAAGGATTTCTGCGAGAACGCGCGGATACGCCCCGCCCGTGTGGAGACCCACGGCGTAGCCCATTTCCTTCACGGCCCGGATCGCCGCGGGCAGGGCCGGATCGACGCAGGGCTCTCCGCCCGAGAAGATCACGCCGTCCAAAAGACCCTTTCGGCGGGAAAGAAGATGGGCCACCTCCTCCCAGGACCCGTGCTCGAGCGAGGGATCGAACTCGCGCGGCTGCATCCACGGATTGTGGCAATAGGGACAGCGCCAGGGACAGCCCTGAATGAAGACGACGGCCGAGAGCTTTCCCGGAAAGTCGATCGTCGTGAAGGGCGTGATCCCCGCGACGCGCAGATCGGAGGGCAGGTGTTCGCGCATGCGTTTTCCTCGCAAAGGCACAGAATAAAAAGAAGGGGCGTTCTCCGCGGCGCATGGCCGCGGTCAACGCCCCGAGTCGTCGTTCGAAGAGCTTACTTGCGTTCGAACTTGTGGTGCTTGGCGCTTTCTTCCGTGAAGCAGACGCGTTCGTTGAACTCGCCCTTCTTGCCGGTGTTGAAGCTCTGCACCGGACGGTGGTAGCCCATCACGCGGGTCCAGACTTCGCAGGGCTGGCGTTCTTCGTCCTTCAGGACGACTTCATCGCATTTGGCTTGGGTCATGACAATCCCTCCGATAAATGGAAACTATTAGTAAATACCCGAACTTTCCGACAGTCTATCAAACTCTTCAGGAAGCGTTGGCCGCGGCGCGGCGTTTTTTCGCGAGGAGTTCCGCGTCGCACTTCGGGCAGAAATCGTGGCGTCCCGAGAGATAGCCGTGCTTCGGGCAGATCGAGAACGTGGGCGTCACGGTGATGTACGGCAGACGGAAGTTCGTGAGCGTGCGGCGCACGAGGTCGCGGCAGGCCGCGGCCGAGCTGACGGCTTCGTTCATGTAGAGGTGAAGCACCGTCCCGCCCGTGTACTTGCGCTGCAGATCGTCCTGCATTTCGAGCGCTTCGAAGGGGTCGTCCGTGAAGTTCACGGGGAGCTGCGAAGAGTTCGTGTAGTAGGGGTTCGACGCGGTCCCGGCCTGCAGGATGTCGGGGAAGCGCTTGCGGTCTTCGCGGGCGAAGCGGTAGGTCGTGCCTTCCGCGGGCGTCGCCTCGAGGTTGTACATGTGGTCCGTCTCTTCCTGGAAGGAAACGAGACGAGCGCGCACGTGGTCGAGGAATTCGAGCGCGAAGGCGTGGCCCCAGGACGTCGTGATGTCGTCCGTGTCGTTCGTGAAGTTGCGGATCATCTCGTTGAGGCCGTTGACGCCGATCGTCGAGAAGTGATTGCGCAGCGTTCCGAGGTAGCGCTTGGTGTAGGGGAAGAGCCCCTGGTCGATGTGGCGCTGAATGACCTTGCGCTTGATCTCGAGACTCGTCTTGGCAAGATCGAGCAGGTAGTCAAGACGCTTGTAGAGCGCTTCCTTGTCGCCCTTGTAGAGGTAGCCGAGACGCGCGCAGTTCACCGTCACGACGCCGAGCGAGCCCGTCTGTTCGGCCGAGCCGAAGAGCCCGTTGCCGCGCTTCAGAAGTTCGCGCAGGTCGAGCTGCAGGCGGCAGCACATCGAGCGGATCATGTTGGGCTTCAGTTCCGAATTGATGAAATTCTGGAAGTACGGCAGCCCGTAGCGCGCCGTCATGTCGAAGAGGCGTTCCGCGTTTTCGCTCTCCCAGTCGAAGTCGGGCGTGATGTTGTACGTCGGAATCGGGAAGGTGAAGACGCGTCCCTTGGCGTCGCCCTTCATCATCACCTCGATGTACGCGCGGTTGATCATGTCCATTTCCTTCTGGAGATCGCCGTACGTAAAAGGCATTTCCTCGCCGCCGATCACCGGGTGCTGAGGACGGAGGTCTTCCGGGCAGGTCCAGTCAAAGGTGAGGTTCGTAAAGGGCGTCTGCGTCCCCCAGCGCGAAGGCACGTTGAGGTTGTAGATGAGTTCCTGCATGGACTGCAGCACTTCCTCGTAGGGAAGGTTGTCCTTGCGGATGAAGGGCGCGAGATAGGTGTCAAACGACGAGAAGGCCTGCGCCCCCGCCCATTCGTTCTGCATCGTGCCGAGGAAGTTGACGATCTGGCCCGTGGCGGAGGAAAGGTGCTTCGGCGGATTCGCCTCGACCTTGCCGGCGACGCCGTTCAAGCCTTCCGTGAGGAGCGTGCGAAGCGACCAGCCCGCACAGTAGCCCGAGAGCATGTCGAGGTCGTGAATGTGCACGTCGCCGTCGCGGTGGGCGCGGCCCACTTCCGGCGGATACACGTGGTTGAGCCAGTAGTTGGCGACCACCTTCCCCGAGACGTTCAGGATGAGGCCGCCCAGGGAATAGCCCTGGTTGGCGTTGGCGTTGACGCGCCAGTCGAGCTGATCGAGGTATTCGTTGATGGAGCTCTCGACGTTCACCCAGCTCTTCTTGGCGTCGCGCACCTTGGCGCGCGATTCGCGGTAGACGATGTAGGCGCGAAGCGTCGTGAAGTACCCGACCTTGAATAGGGCGTGTTCGACGGCGTCCTGCACGGCCTCGATGTGGCAGACGCCCTTGTCGTCGACTTCGAGGGAAGGAAGAACGTGCTCGCGCACGATTTCTTCGGCCCGGGGCGCCTCAAATTCCCCCGTGGCCTTCCCGGCGCGCGTGACGGCATCGATGATCTTCTGAGAACGAAAGTCGACGACGCTTCCGTCCCGCTTTTGAATACGCTTTGGCAGTTCCATGATCTTCCCAAATACTAAACCTTGATCGACACGATGGGCAAACGCTTGATATGATGTCCTTACAATACAATATCTTGTGTTTGCACGAAAAATAACCACCAGTTATGGATATTTTGCGAAGGTTCACTATAGCAAACTTTCCACCGAAACAAAGGGTGTGAAAGCCCGACCGCGCGTTTTTCCGAACCCCGCAGCAACCTCCTTTCCGAAAAGCTTTCCCCCTCTTTTTCGGTCTTCCGAAACCTTCCTCCCCTCGTCCCGACGCCGCACCCCGAGAGCGTGCGGCGCCCCCGCCCGGACCTTTTCCCTGTTCTTGAGACTTTTCCAAATTTACGCAGTAATGCGTATGTTTTTCGTTCTTTCCCTTCGATTCTTCCCCCTGTCGACCGCCCTTCTTTCTGAACGTTTTCCCCTAGTAAAATTTCGCTTCTCTTTGATTTGACGCAAACGCGTGCACCCGCCTCCGGCCGCCCGAACGGGGCCGAACGGTCCCGCGGCGGTCCCTCGAAGCGGGAATTCGGACGCGGGAGACCCCCGGTCGATGTGAAGGGAAGGGACGACGGTGCGGGAAACGGGTCCGGTCGTGCGAAGAAGCGGCGCCGCCGGGCGCCCGCCTTCGCGGCGGGAAGCGCAGAGGCCCGTCCGGGGTGAGACGGGGGAGAGGACGACGGGAAGCGGCGCCTGCGCGTCCGATTGCTCCGCGCAGACTAGGAAGGAAGGCCGGAGGCTTTTAGGCCCCCGCAAAGAGAAAGACCGACGACGAATCCTGTCATTCGTCGTCGGTCGAAAGGTTGCAGCCTCATCATGAACGTAGGACCAACCACTTCACTTGACCCGTGCATGAGGAGCTTCACGGGTTCGTCAACCGGCTGCAGGATCAAGGCTACACGAGCCGAAGCAATTTCGCAAATCGCTGTGTCCCCCTCCGCCCTAGACTTTTCGCCGAAACACCCCCTTTTTTCCTTTCTTTTATCTAGGTATTAACCCGATAATGAACATCACGAAATTTACGTATTTTTTCGTACAATCTTTCCCGTATTTTTCCGTCCGCATCATCCGTTCGGCCGAAGGGACGGGACGGAGCAAGGCGGTACAATTTCTAATCCACGTGTGCGCCATGACTTTCCAAGGCGCCCCCGACAGAATCACAACGGTCACGATGTACACAGCCAAGCAACGAATTCTGGACCTCGACGTCCTTTCCACGCTCCCGGAACTCCTGACGCACCACCTCGACAAGCGTCCCGACGCCGTCGCCTACAAGTTCTACGACCAAAAGGCGAAGGCTTGGCTCGAAAAGAGCTTCAAGGAAACCTTCGAGGACGTCCTCGCTTGGCGAAAGTCCTTCGCCGCCTATCCCTTCCTGGAACGCGGCGACCGCTGCGCGATGCTCCTGCCCAACTGCTACGAAGCCGTCTGCTTCGACCAGTCGGTGCTCGCCAACGCGCTCGTTCCCGTGCCGCTTCACGCGATCGACACTCCGAAGTCCTCGGGCTTCATCCTGCGCGACTCGGGCGCGAAGGTGCTCGTGACGAACAAGCTCCTCAAGTGGAAGCTCATCCGCGAAGCCTGCGAAACGCCCGACCTGCGCCTCGTCGTCATCACGGACGACGAGATCGAGGACGATCCCTCGGCCCCGATCCCCGTGATGAAGCTTTCGACCTTCCTCACGCTCGGCCGCGACGTCAAGGACCTGCCGATGGGCCCCAAGGGAGACGACCTCGCCGCCCTCGTCTACACGTCGGGCACGACCGGGAACCCCAAGGGCGTGATGCTCACGCACCGCAACGTTCTCTCGAACCTGCGCGGCACGCTCGCCAACATCACGCCCCACGACGAGGAGCAGTTCCTTTCGTTCCTGCCCCTCTCGCACACCTTCGAGCGCACGGCCTCCTACTACCTGGCGCTCGGCTTGGGCTACCCCCTCGCCTTCAACCGCTCGATCGCGCATCTGACGGAAGACTTCAAGATCATCCGCCCGACGGTGCTCCTTTCGGTGCCGCGCGTCTACGAAATGGTCTACGCGAAGCTTCGCGACGGCCTCGCGAAGAAGTCGGGGTTCGTGCGCTTCCTCTTCAACTGGGCCGTCAACGTCGGCTGGCGCCGCTTCAGCTCGAAAAACGGCATCCCGTGCGAGCGTCCCCTCTCGTCGATCTTTGATCCCCTCGTCGCGGGCTTCCTCGACCGCAAGGTGGGGCAGACCCTTCGCGACGTCTTCGGCGGACGTCCGCACCTCTACATCTCGGGCGGCGCCGCCTTGAGCCCCGCCGTCTCGAAGATCTTCTGCGCCCTCGGCATCCCCGTCATGCAGGGCTACGGCATGACCGAAACGAGTCCGATCATCGCCGTGAACCGCCAGGACTGGAACCACCCGAGCACGGTGGGTCCGGCCGTCTCGAACCTCGAAGTGCGCCTCTCCGAAGAGGGCGAACTGCAGGTGCGCGGCCCCTCCGTCATGAAGGGCTACTGGAACCGTCCCGACGCGACGAAGGAAATCTTCACGCCCGACGGCTGGCTTCGCACGGGCGACGTCTGCGAAATCTACGACGACGGCTACATCCGCATCACGGGCCGAATCAAGGAAATCATCGTCACCTCGACGGGCGAAAAGGTTCCGCCCGCCGACCTCGAGGCCGCCATTCAGGAGGATCCCCTCTTCGCGCAAGCCATGGTGTTGGGCGACGACCGTCCCTTCATCTCCGCGATCACCGTCGTGAATCCGGAAGTCTGGACGAAGTTCTGCGAAGAGCTCGGGCTCGACCCGAAGGATCCGGCCTCGCTCAAGTCGAAGGAGGCGAAGGCCGCCGCGCTTCGCCGCATCAAGCACGCCACGCGCGGCTTCCCGAACTACGGCGTTCCGCGCCAGGTGACGCTTCTCACCGACGACTGGTCGATCGAGTCGGGCTTCCTCACGCCCACGCTCAAACTCAAGCGCCGCGTCGTCATGGCAACCTACGCCAAGGAAATCGAAGAGATGTACGAGACGCTCGAACGCAAGAGCGCCTGATCCGCCGAAAAAAAGTCGGGGTGCGCGGCAAATCGCCTTAGCGCACCCCCTTTTTTGGCGTCCAAACTCAGTAAGATACTTTCCAACGTTCAACACACTTTTCCGGGGGATCTCTCGTGACCTCTTCCGACCACTCCTTCGTGTACGACTTCCGCTCGATTCCCGAAATGCTCGAGCACGCCCGTCTGACGTGGCCCGATCGGGAAGCCTTCCGTCAGTTCGACTACGGTGAAAACGTCTGGGTTTCGACCACCTGGAGTCAGTACCACGCCCGCGTGCAGGCCTGGCGCCGCGCCTTCAAGGCGATGGGCCTTGAAAAGGGCGAACGCGTCGCGATGCTCCTCACCAATTCGCTCGACGCCGTCACCTTCGACTCGGCCGCGCTCTCGAACGGTCTCGTCCCCGTGCCGCTGCACGCCATCGACACGCCGGGCGCCTGCGCCTACATCCTGAAGGACTCGAACGCCCGCTTTCTCGTCACCACGGCCCGCGCGCGCTGGAACGCGATCGCGGCCGCCGGCACGCACCTTCCGGATCTGAAGCAGGTGGTGCTCCTCAACGAAACCGAGTCGCCCGAATTCGACGGGACGCTCCCGCGCGTCGACGCCGCCCGCGTGTGGCTCGCCCGCGGCGAAGCCGTGACCGACGAAGAACTCCCCGCCTTCCCGGGCTGGGACGACCTCGCGGGCCTCATCTACACCTCGGGCACGACGGGCCGCCCCAAGGGCGTGATGCTCTCGCACGGCAACATCGTCTCGAACGTGCAGCAGATCTCGCGCGTGTGCGACGTCTGCGAAGAGGACGTCTACCTCTCCTACCTTCCCTTCTCGCACACCTTCGAGCGCACGGTCGCGCACTACACGGCCATGGCGCACGGGGCGTCGCTTGCGTTCGCGCGCTCCGTCGCGAACCTCGAGCACGACCTGATCGAAGTGCGCCCGACGCTTCTCTGCTCGGTGCCGCGCGTCTACGAGCGCATCTATCAGAAGATTCAGACGGAATTGGCCCGCGGGTCCGACCGCGACCGCTATCTCACCGAGTGGATGCTCGAAGTGGGCTGGCGCCGCTTTGCGAAGAAGAACGACCTCCCCGTCGAGAGCACGCCCCGCATGTGCCTTGACGACGAAGTGCATCCGATTCTCGACCGCGAAGTCGCCCGCAAGATCCGCAAGATGTTCGGCGGACGCCTTCGCGCCACCTTCGCGGGCGGGGCGTCCCTCAACTACACCGTCGCGAAGTTCTTCAGCGCCATGGGCCTCAACATTCAGCAGGTCTACGGCCTCACCGAAACGAGCCCGATTCTCTCGTGGTCGACACCGGAAGGGAACCACCCCGACACGGTGGGTCTCCCCGCCCCGGGCACCGAAGCGCGCCTCGGCGAAAACGACGAACTCCAGGTGAAGGGTCCGCAGGTGATGCAGGGCTACTGGAACCGTCCGGAAGACACCAAGGCCGCCTTCACCGAAGACGGCTGGTTCCGCACGGGCGACCAGGCCGACCTCTCCGACGGCGGACGCGTGCGCATCAAGGGCCGCATCAAGGAAATCATCGTCACCTCGACGGGCGAAAAGATCGCGCCGGTGGACGTGGAATTCGCCATGCAGAGCGACCGCCTCTTCGAGCAGGCGCTCGTGATCGGCGAAAAGCGTCCCTTCGTCGCCGCGCTCGTCGTCGTAAACGACGCCGAATGGCACGACCTCTGCGCAAGTCTTCAGCTCGATCCGGAAGATCCGGCGACGCTCGTCTCGCGCGACGCGCAGCGAGCCGTCATCCGCCGCATCCGCGCCGCGACGAAGACCTTCCCGCAGTATGGCGTTCCGCGCGCCGTCGGGATTCTGCGCACGCCCTGGACGGTCGAAAACGAACTCCTCACCTCCACGATGAAGTTGAAGCGCCGCACCATCTGCGAACGCTTCTCGACCCTGATCGACCAGATGTACGCCGAAATCAACGCCTGAGGCTGTCGATTCTCGCCACGAGGGGCTCCGACGGTTCGGAGCCCCTTTTTGCATTCCCGCGCATGGCGTTGCGGATTTTTCGAAGTCTCACTCGGAAAAATTTCAGAAAATTTTTCCGATTTTTCCCACACTTCTCGGGAAAATGCTTATACTGCGTTCGCAAACCAATCCCGCGTCCTCCCGACGCATCGATTTCGCCCCTCACGGAGCTTGAGATCTGCGTCGGATTGCAAAGGGCCCCTTCGGGATTTTCGGGGTTTGCAGTGAATGCGCGCTGCACCGATGGTCGGCGCGTTTTTTGCTACCTGCACGCCCCTCTGAATCAAATAAGACTGCGGACGGCTTCGCCGTTTGCCGATTTTTTTTTGTTCTCAGAGGTAGTTATGCGTCTTCTTCAGAAAGCCCTCACCTTCGACGACGTTCTGCTCGTCCCCGCCCACTCGACCGTCCTCCCGCGCGACACCGTCCTCTCCACGAAGATCTCCCGTGGCCTCACGCTCAACATCCCGATGGTTTCCGCCGCCATGGACACGGTGACGGAAGCGAACCTCGCCATCGCGCTTGCGCAGGAAGGCGGCATCGGCTTCATCCACAAGAACCTCTCGGCCGACCTTCAGGCCGCCGAAGTCGCCAAGGTGAAGCGCCACGAAGCGGGCGTCGTCGCCGAACCGATCACGATCGGTCCCGACATGCTCGTGGGCGACGTCATCCGCCTCGCCCGTGAACACCGCATTTCCGGTCTTCCCGTCGTCGACGGCAAGAAGGTCCTCGGCATGGTCACAAACCGCGACCTCCGCTTTGAAACCCGCATGTCGATCCCCGTTCGCGAAGTCATGACGCCGCGCGAACGCCTCGTCACGGTCCGTGAAGGCGCCTCGCTCGAAGAAGCCAAGGCCCTCATGCACCAGCACCGCCTCGAACGCGTTCTCGTCGTCGACGCCGACTTCAACCTCGCCGGCCTCATGACGGTGAAGGACATCACGAAGGCGACCGACCACCCGTTCGCCGCCAAGGACGCCCAGGGCAAGCTCCTCGTGGGCGCCGCCGTCGGCGTGGGTGCCGGCACCGAAGAACGCATTGAAAAGCTCGTCGACGCCGGCGTCGACGTCATCGTGGTCGACACCGCCCACGGTCACTCCGAAGGCGTTCTCAACCGCGTCAAGTGGGTCAAGGAACACTATCCCAACCTCCAGGTCATCGGCGGCAACATCGCCACCGCGGCCGCCGCTCTCGCCCTCGTTGACCACGGCGCCGACGGCGTCAAGGTCGGCATCGGCCCGGGCTCGATTTGTACGACCCGCATCGTCGCCGGTGTCGGCGTTCCGCAGATCTCGGCCGTCTCCAACGTCGCCAAGGCCCTCGAAGGCACGGGCGTTCCCCTGATCGCCGACGGCGGCATCCGCTTCTCGGGCGACATCGCCAAGGCCATCGCCGCGGGCGCCAACGCCGTCATGATGGGCGGCATGTTCGCCGGCACGGAAGAAGCCCCGGGCGAAGTCATCCTCTACCAGGGCCGCTCCTACAAGTCCTACCGCGGCATGGGCAGCCTCGGCGCCATGGGCAAGGGCTCGGCCGACCGCTACTTCCAGGACAACAACCAGGGCAACCTCGACAAGCTCGTTCCGGAAGGCATCGAAGGCATGGTTCCCTTCAAGGGCTCCGTCTCCTCGATCATCTATCAGATGCTCGGCGGTCTTCGCAGCTCCATGGGCTACTGCGGCTGCCGCACGATCGACGAAATGCGCACCCGCGCCGAATTCGTCGAAATCACCGCGGCCGGCATGCGTGAATCGCACGTCCACGACGTGAAGATCACGAAGGAAGCCCCGAACTATCGTCAGGAACACTGATCGAACGGACCGATCCGTACGGATCGTTGACTTCCATCTGAGCGGATCGGTCCTTCGGGACCGGTCCGCTTCGTTTTTCTCCCCCGTGAATCCCCTAGAGAGGCGCGCTTTCTGCTAAAGTCTCCCCTGTCTCAAATTCGGCCGATTCACGTTGCACAATCGGCTCGGCCACCGATTTTTTCCATTCTTAGGTCCAACGCATCCATGTCTCACGACCGCATTCTCATTCTCGACTTCGGCAGCCAGGTGACGCAGCTCATCGCCCGCCGCGTGCGCGAAGCCCACGTTTACTGCGAAGTTCACCCCAACGACGTCTCCGCCGACTTCATCCGCTCGTTCGACCCGAAGGGCATCATCCTCTCGGGCTCGCACATGAGCGCCTATGAAGAATCGAACGACCAGGCGAGCGAAGCCGTCTTCACCGCGGGCGTTCCCGTCCTCGGCATCTGCTACGGCATGCAGACGATGGCCCAGCAGCTCGGCGGCAAGGTCGAGTCGGGCGCCAAGCGCGAATTCGGCTACGCCGAAGTGCGCGCCCACAACCACACGCGTCTTCTCGAAGGCATCGAAGACTTCAAGAGCGAAGACGGCCACGGCATGCTCAAGGTCTGGATGAGCCACGGCGACAAGGTCACGGAACTCCCCCCGGGCTTCAAGGTCATGTGCTCGACGCCCTCGTGCCCGATCGCCGGCATGTGCGACGAAGAACGCGGCTTCTACGCCCTGCAGTTCCACCCCGAAGTGACGCACACCGTCAAGGGCCGCGCCATGCTCGAGCGCTTCGTCCTCGACATCTGCGGCTGCCAGCCCGACTGGATCATGGGCGACTACGTCGCCGAAGCCATCGCCAAGATCCGTGATCAAGTCGGCGACGAAGAAGTCATTCTCGGCCTCTCGGGCGGCGTCGACAGCTCGGTCGCCGCGGCCCTCATCCACCGCGCCATCGGCAAGCAGCTCACCTGCGTCTTCGTCGACAACGGTCTTCTCCGCAAGAACGAACGCGAGCAGGTCCGCGAAACCTTCGAAAAGAACATGGGTCTCAAGCTCGTCGTCGTCGACGCCGTGGACCGCTTCATGAACGCGCTCGCGGGCGTCACCGATCCCGAACAGAAGCGCAAGATCATCGGCCGCGAATTCGTGGAAATCTTCCAGGAAGAAGCTTCGAAGCTCACGCAGGCCAAGTGGCTCGCCCAGGGCACGATCTATCCGGACGTCATCGAATCCGCCGGCGCCAAGACGAAGAAGGCCAAGACCATCAAGTCGCACCACAACGTGGGCGGCCTTCCCGACACGCTTCACCTGAAGCTTCTCGAACCGCTGCGCGACCTCTTCAAGGACGAAGTCCGCGAACTCGGCGTCGAACTCGGTCTTCCGGCCGAAATGGTCTACCGTCACCCCTTCCCGGGTCCGGGTCTGGGCGTTCGCATCCTCGGCGAAGTGAAGCGCGAATACGCCGACCTTCTCCGTGAAGCCGACGCGATCTTCATCGAAGAACTCCGCAACGCCGGTCTCTACGACAAGGTGAGCCAGGCCTTCGTGGTCTTCCTCCCGGTGAAGTCCGTGGGCGTCATGGGCGACGGCCGTACCTACGAATGGGTCGTGAGCCTGCGCTCCGTCGAAACCTCCGACTTCATGACGGCGCACTGGAGCCACCTCCCGTACGACCTCCTCGGCAAGGTTTCGAACCGCATCATCAACGAAGTGCGCGGCATCAACCGAGTCGTCTACGACGTCTCCGGCAAGCCGCCCGCCACGATCGAATGGGAATGATCGGTTGATCACTTCCTGATCTGATTCGAACCCCCTGAGCTCCGCAGCGCAGGGGGTTTGTCGTTTCAGGGGTTCTGTCGGCCTCTTGAAGCCGGCCGTTCGAACGACGTCTTTGTCGCCTCACCCGATGCCGGCACTCGAAGGGGAAGTCCCCGATCGGCTAGACTTCTAGGCTGATTCTCCTTCGAGGACGTCATGAAAAAGTTCTTCGTTTATCTTCTCTCGCTCGGCCACCTGAGCGTGGATCTTGCGCCGGGCGCCCTCCCCGCGGTTCTACCCTTCCTGGTGCTGCACAACGGTCTCTCGTACACGGAAGTGGCGGGACTCATGTTCGCGTCCTCGTGCCTCTCCTCCTTCGTGCAGCCGATCTTCGGGCTCTGGGCCGATAAGAGTACGAAGAACTGGTTTCTCTCGCTCGGGATTTTGACGAGCGGGATCGGCCTCGGCCTTTCGGGCCTCGCCACGAACTACTGGCTCATCTTCCTCGCCGTCACGATCATGGGACTCGGCAGTTCCATCTTCCACCCTGTAGCGGCGCAACTCGTCAACCGCACGTCCGAACGCAAGGCGACCGGCATGGGGATCTTCTCGGTGGGCGGCAACATCGGCTTCGGGATCGGACCGCTCGTCGCCGCGGCGGCCTTGACCGCCTGGGGGACCGAAGGGACGGTGCTCTTTGCCGTCTGGGGCGTCGCCACCGCCGCGCTCCTTCTCTGGGCCGTTCCGAAGATGCTCAAGAATCTGCCCGCTGTTGCGGTGAAGAAGCACACCAAAGGCGTTGAACACACGGAAACGGAAGGTGAAAACGACTGGCCGGGCTTTGCGCGCCTTTCGCTCGTCATTCTTTTCCGAAGCGTCGCCGCAACGAGCATCCTCTCCTTCATTCCGCTCTTTTGCATCCACAAATTTGGCATCTCCGAAGCCTTTTCGAGCACGCTCCTCACCTTCCTCTCGCTTTGCGGCGCCTTCATGACGCTCGCGGGCGGGTGGCTCACCGACCGCTTCGGCCTTCTTCGCGCCTGCAAGTTGGGCTACCTTCTCATGGCGCCCGCCTTCGCGCTCATCTACTTTGCGCCTTCCGTCTGGTGGGTCTTTCCGCTTCTCGCCGTCGTGAGCTTTACGCTCAACGGCACCTACGCCGCCTTCGTCGTCCTCGGGCAGTCCTATCTCGCGAAGAACGTGGGCTTCGCCTCGGGCGTCACGATGGGACTCTCGACGAGCCTCGGCGGGATCTTCACGCCGATCCTCGGCGTCGTCGCCGACAACTTCGGGATTGAGAGCGTCATGGTCGCGATGATCGTGATCGGCGCCCTCTGCGCCTTGAGTTCCTTCCTTCTCACCGAACCCAAGGGCCGCAAAACGCGGGAAGCCGCAGCCTGAGTCCGCGGATACGGAGAGTTGAAAAGAGCCGCCTGTCCGAAAGCAAGCGGCTCGTTTCTTTGGACGGAATCCCGCGGACGAGCCGTCCGCGGGAAACCGGGTTCTTCGTTACTTCGCCTTGCGGTTCGCAACGATGTGGTCCACCGCGATCTTGCCGCCGCAGATGGCCCAGGAGCTCGCCGTGCCTTCTGCGATATGCATGTCGTAGGAGTCGGAGTAAAGACCGCCCGCGTCCTGACCGATCGCGTAGATGCCGGGGATGACGTTGCCGTCCTTATCCAAAGCCTGGAAGTGTTCGTTCACGTCGGCGCCGCCCGTCGTGGCGTAGGTGCGAAGGCTTCCCTTGATCGCATAGAAGGGACCCGTCTTCACTTCACGAAGCCACTGAGCGTCCTTGTAGAAGTCTTCGTCCTTGCCGAGCTTCACGAGTTCGTTCATGCGTTCCGTCGTGGCCGTGAGGCGCTTCGGATCCATGCCGGTGAGCTTCGCAAGTTCTTCGAGCGTGTCGGCCTTGTAGCAGAAGCCGTCCTTGACGCCGCGGGCAAAGAGTTCGTCGAAGTTCGTGAACTTCGTCCCCGGCGTCACCATGCCGAAGTAGCCGCGCGGCAGACCTTCGTTGATCATTTCCTGGCGGGTCTTGTCGTCGAAAACCGCAAAGCCTTCGCCGCCCACTTCTTCAAAGGCATTCGAGATGTATTCAAGCGGAAGCGTTTCGTCCGCAACGCGGTCGCCCTTCAAAGAGGTCTTGAGGTAGGGCTGGAAGAGCGCGGCGAGAAGACGAACGTATTCGGCCTTCGTGACGCCGTCCTTGCCGAACTGCAGGTCGGTGGGGACGCCCTTCAACCACAAGCCCGCCTGCATGCAGACGTTCATGTTGACGAGCTTCGCGCCGGCGCTCTCGAGCATCTGAACGCCGTCCCCGGTGCGGCCGGGCGAACCCGCGCTTTCATAGCCTGCGTACGGGAGGTACTTCTTGACCATTTCCTTGTTGTCGGAGAAGCCGCCCGTCGCGATGATGGTCGAGTCCGCGCGGATCGTGAGCGTGTCGCCGTTCTTGGCCTTCGCCTTCACGCCCTTCACCACGCCCCCTTCAATGATGAGTTCCGTGGCGGGGGTGCTCGTCATGATTTCACCGCCCTTTTCCTTGATGCGCTTTGCAAATTCCTGCACGAGAACGGTCCCGTGGCCACCCTTGTACATGTGCCAGGTGCGGTTGCCGTCGATGAAGGCGGTCTTCACGGCCTCATAGTGGACGCCGTGGTCAGCAAGCCAGTCGTAGACGCCCGCGGTCTGCTTCAACCAGCTGTTCAAAGCCTTCGCGTTGATGCGCCAGTGATGGAAGTCCATCACGCGCTTGAACTGGCGCTCCGGCGTCACACCGATGTTGTCGGCCTTCTGCAGGGCGGAGCCCACGAAGAAGGTCCCTTCCATGTAGTTGCCGCCGCCACCAACGACAGCGTTCTTTTCAAGAACGATCGTCTTGAGACCCGCATCCGTCGCGGCGACGCCCGCCGTAAGGCCGCCCGAACCGGCACCCACCACGACGACGTCGGTCGTCAGCATGCGGTCCGCAGCCAATGCGCCGCCCGCGAGCGTGAGAATCGCCATGGCGGCCACTGTGTGTTTGAGCATCTTCATACGAAACCCTCCTTTATGGATTTTGCATAAGGAGAGTATCGCCGCATGAAGAAAAGAAGTCCTCTGGGATTTGTGCGGATGGCTTTCGAACCTTTGCTTATTTCTTCCAAACGGAATACGGATTCGCAACGAGGCTCGAATTGAAGTAGCGGGCGTCGCCCGAAACCTCCTCGCCGATCCAGTCGGGCTTCTCGAAAACGGCGTCTTCCGAGGGAAGTTCGATTTCGGCGAGGATGAGACCTTCGTTGACACCGAAGAATTCGTCGACCTCCCAAACGTAGGGTCCCGCGGGAATGCGGTAGCGTTTCTTTTCGATGATCGGCTTTTCGGCGAGTTCCTCGAGCATCGCAAGACAATCCTCATACGGAATCTCGTACTCGAACTCCGTACGGGTCACACCCTTGGTCGGGCCCTTCACGGTGAGAAAAGCCTTCTCGCCCACCGTACGGATGCGCACGGTGCGCTCCTTTTGACTGTTGAGGTAGCCCTGACGGTAGGCGACACCTTGAGCGAGCGCCCGCCAGGCGTCTCCCTTTACCAAAAACTTTCGTTCGATCTCTTTGGCCACACTCTGCTCCTTTGTCCGAATTCGTCGACTGTCTCAGAGGCGCACCGAGGAATGCGTCTCCGTTCAAACGAACATTATCGCCAAGAACAGTTCGGGCGGCGCTTCTTTTTCGCCGCGCGCTTCATATCAGACCTTTGCCGAAGCGCACACGCGCTCGAGGCACTCCAGACCGTTGTGACGAAGCACGAGGCGCGTCACTTCAAAGCGTTCGTGCTTCGGACTTTCCACGCGGATTCTGCGCACGAGATAGACGTGGTAGAGCTTCGCGACCGGTCCGTGCGCGCGTTCGTCGTCTTCGTCGACGAACGGCAATTCTTCGAACTGCAGATCGATGTGGCTCGTCCAGGGCATCACACCGATGCGCGTGATGTCGTAGAGCGACGAGCGGTTCTCGTAGGAATGGATCCACTCGTTGTGGAGCTCCACGTCCTTGCGGTAGAGGAAGATCGTCTCGGTTTCCTCCTGCGCGAAGGGCACGTAGTGGGCCTTCGTGCGAAGCGCCAGAATTTCGGGCGGCACCTCGGCGCGCTTCACGAAGTCGAACGACTCGCGGCAGACGCCCACTCTGCGGCCGTCGTTGGCGTAGATGAGCTGGCGCCGCGACGGAAGCCAGCGCCGAAAGAGCTTCGCCAGACGCGTTCGCATCCAGTCCTTCAGCCGGTCCTTGAAGATGTAGGCGATGACGAGCGCGAGAAAGAGATTCCACGAGAGCGCCCCGTACTTTCCCTGCCAAACAAACGCCACGACCGTCGCGAAGACCATGGAGACCGCGGCGGCGATGCCGTAGAGCGACTGCAAGAGCCAGGGATTGCCCTCGCGCATCTTCACCGTGAGAAAGAGCTGGCTCGAAATGAACTTCTTGAGCGACCGCCAGCGGTAGAGCACGTCTTCACGGCGCTGCCACGAAGCGCTCTCTGGATAGAACTTTTCGCGGTAGAGCGCGTTTTCGGTGAGAAAGGCCTTGAGACCGCCGTCAAAGCGCGTGAGAAGACGCTTTCCGTGATATTCGAGAATGGTCGCGAGGTATTCGTCCGCGGCGCGGGCCGTCACGGCGAGCGCGGGTTCCTGCGGATCGGCCGCCGACAAGAGAAGCGGACGGCTCGCCGCGATCACGCGGCGCAGTTCCTCGACCAACGCCGCCACCTCCTCTTCGGTACCCGATTCGAGGAGCTTTTTGATGCGGCGCTTGAACGCCCCTTTGATGAGGAGCGCGTAACGCTTCAGGGCCGCCGTCCGAAGTTCTATCGAACCCGTCGGTTCGTTCAGATAGTTTTTGAGGCGCAGGTACTCTTCGCCTCCTTCCATGAAGTCGGCGAGCGGAAACCGAGGCAGGCGCAGGCGAACGTAACTCTTGAGCGGACGACGAAAGTCCGCCTCCGAATACGTTTCCTTGTTGATGTAGAGCGCCGCCGGAAAGAAGAAGTAGCTCTCGACGCTGTAGCGGCTCTTCGAGACTTCCGGGTCGATCTCGATTTCCTGCTTGATTTCGAGCTGTTCGGCGCTGTGCAGCTTCAGGCTTTCCTTCACAAGCATGGACGACCTCAAAACCTCCTAGTGCGAAACGACGGAATTATTGCGGGATAGAAAACAAGGTAGCACAGGAAGGCGTCCCGCGGGCGTTTGTCTCTCCCGAAGCGTGCGCCCCAAGGGAAAGCCCCGCAACGTAACGAAAGAAGCTCGCGGGGCTCATGCAAATTAGTGCTCAAGGCCGGGGCGGACGCCCCTGCGGTCCTCCGTGGGGACCGCCGTGCGGGCCCGGACCGCTGGGACCGAAACCGGGGCGACCGGGATGGGGACCTCCGTCGGGCCCCGGACCGAAGCCCGGACGACCGGGACCCGGGTGCGGACCGCCGCCGGGCCCCGGACCGAAGCTGGGACCGTGCGGCTTGGGAGGACGAGGCGGCATCGGACGGTGCGGAGCGGGCGGACGGGGACCCGCGCGCCCGATCAGAAAGCGGCGGTATTCGACGACCGTGAAACGGCGGCCGTCATACCACCAGTGACGCCCGTCCCAATGGCCGTCGCGGTAGTGATGGCGGATGTAGTCGCGGGTGAACGCGTCGGCGACGCCCCGCAGAATGTCTCCGAGCAGGTCTTCGGAAGCGTTTGCGCCGGTGGCCGCAAGCCCGAGCGAAGCGGCGGCGAAAAGGATGACGGTTCGGCGTGCAATCATGTCGGTTCCTTTTGCGGTTGACTGAACATACGTTCACTATAGAAGGGACCGACTGTTGGAAAAGGTCTCGCCTTGTCCGATTGTTTCCGCGGGGCGCCTTTGGAAACAAAAGGTCGGACACCGAAGCATCCGACCTACATCTCTTTGCCGAATCTTTACGTTCGCGACCGCACCCCCATGGATCTGCCGTGCGGTATCTCCGCAAACAACCCCAGAAGCTTTCCATCCCTCAACAAAATGATAAATTGATAGAAAACACTGCCGACAAAAAGAGAAATGACAGAAAAACTCCCTGCATATGAGAACGTGCGCGTTGCCTTTTCGGGCGGATGGACTCGGACGGCACAAAAAACGCTGATTGCTTTTGCGAACACGCTCGGCGGCGATCTCTATTTCGGCCTGAACGAAAAAGGGACGCCAACGGGTCTCTGCAAAAAGGATGCCCGGCAGATCTCCCGTGCGCTCCACACCTTTTGCGCCGAAGAGACCGAGCCCGTCATGCTCGACCTTGTCTCGACGAAGGTGATGGCCGTCGATGTCGACAGCTACCTGCTGCGTGCAACCGTCCTCCCCGGAGAAGACCGTCCTTATGCGCTCAAGGGAGAACGCTACACGGGCGGCGCCTATGTACGGGACGGCTCGGCCACGGTCACGGCCACCGAGGAAGAAATTCGCGACATGATCCGCGAGAGCGCACCCGACTCCTGGGAGTCCCGTCTGAGCCGACGGACGGATTTGACGTTCGAGGAAGCCGCCTATGTTTTTCGAAAATACAACGTCGACTTTGCGCCCACTCACCACCGGCAGTTGGGTCTCGCGGATGAAAACGGCTACTTCACCCGGTTGGGAGAGCTCCTCTCCGATCAAAATCAAACGCGACTCGTGATCGGAACCTTTTCCCGGGACACTGTATCGCTATCCCTCCGTACGCTTTCCGGATCGCTTCTGAGACAATTGGATCGAGCATTCGATCTCTTTGCGGAGTCGAATCCGGAGATCTTCCACAAAACAGACGGTCTTGCCAACCGACACTACTTCGCCTGGCCGCCCAAGGCGTTGCGCGAGGCACTCGTCAATTGCGCCGTTCACCGCGATTACGCCGAATCCGAGCCGACCAAGGTCTCTGTCTTCCCGAACCGTTTCGAATTTTTGTCTTACGGGAGCATCCCCGGACGACTCAGCGTCAAAGACATCGTTCTCGAAGGCGTCAGCAAGTGCCGCAACGAACACCTTGCGGACATCCTGAGGCGCTTGGGATGGATGGAAAATTACGGCTCAGGTTTCCCGATGATTTGGCGCGAATACGCCAATTCCGGCGTGGAGCCCAAGCTCGAAGCCACACGGCGGGTCTTTCGCATCGTTTTGCCCAGAATCCATAACGAATCGCGCAGTTCGCTCAAAGAGAGCTGCCGAGTGTTGTTCGAAAACCGCGACGTTCTTTCCATGGCCGACGTGATGAGCCTGCTGAACATATCGAGAACATCGGCCAACTCCGCCGTTAACGCCCTTCTGAGAGAAGGAATGATCGAAAAATTCGGAAGCGGACGCACGACCCGATATCGTTCGCTGTTGCGGTAACTTCCGGCGATGCCAAAAGCCCGCATGCTTTCCCTTCAGATGCAATGCCTTGTTATGCAAGGAATTCCGTTGTGGGGAACGCAATGCTTCAAGCGGCCGTAACCTTGCGGTTCGAAAGTTCAGAACGACAAACAGAAAGCGCCGGGCGCTGCGCCGTCCAAGAGGACGGCTGCAACGCGTCGGCGCTTTACGTCAATGGAGGTCAGTGACGAGGCGGACGCCCTTCCGGACCACCCTGAGGACCTCGCCCGGGATCACCCAGCGGGCCTCGACCGGGGTCGCCCTGAGGTCCGCGGTCGGGACCGCGGTTCGGAGCGCCGCCGGGACCGGGGCGGCCGGGACCGCCCTGCGGACCGGGACCGTTCGGTTTCGGAGGTTGCGCCGGCGCGGGACGAGGCGGTTTCGGCGGTTGGGCCGGACGGGGCGGCTGCGGAGGACGCGGCTTCGCGCGGTCGGCGAGGAATCGGCGGTACTCGTCCACCGAATACCGGCGGCCGTCATACCACCAATGATGACCGTCCCAACGGCCTTCGCGATAGTGCTTGCGGATGTAGTCGCGGGTGAGCGCATCGGCGACGCCGCGCAGGATGTCGCCCAAGAGTTCGTCGGAAGCCTGCGCGCCCGTGGCCGCGAGGCCCAATGAAGCGCCGGCAAAAAGAATGAGAGTTCGACGTGCGATCATGGCGGTTCCTTGTGGTGTTTACTGAACGTACGTTCACTATATCGTCCTCCACCCGCTCCGTCGTCGACCGTCGTATCCGATTGTTGCCGCCGATACAAAAAGATCGGGCGCCGAAGCGCCCGACCCACAATTCTTTGCGTTTTCTTTACCTTCGCGTCAGCGGATGATGCGCGGCGCCTTCGCGAGCTTCGCCATGGAGCTCGTGTCGGGCTCGGCCGACTGACGGTTTTCGAGCATGCGGTCCATCTCTTCGTCCGAGAGATCGTCTTCGTCTTCCGCAACGAGCTTGTCGGCCACCTGCAGGAAGCCCGGCACGACCGGACGTTCTTCGAGCCCTTCGGACTCGTCGGGTTCTTCGACTTTGAGGACGCGGATTGCGAACTGCAGGCCGATCCCGGCCAAAGGATGATTCGCTTCGAGCACGGCCTTTCCGTCGGCGACGTCGGTGACGCGCCAGAGGCGGCCGTCCGAGACGACGCCCGGAACCTCTTCAAAGACGAGGCCCGGCACCACCGTTTCGGGGTCGCCGAGATTGGCGACGTCCGTCATCACGATCGCGTCGCAGTCGTATTCCCCGAAGGCGTCGTGCGGTTCAAGATGAATCGTGAAGCCTTCGCCGGGGAAACGGCCCTCGAGCGCGGTTTCGATCTTCGGGAAGATGTCGCCGTGACCGTGCCAGTAGGTGAGCCCCTCTTCCGGGCTTTCTTCCAAGGTTTTGCCCGTCATGTCGGCCATGCGGACCCAAAGCGTGACGAGACGATTGTTTTCAACAGCGAGTGCCATGATGTTCTCGGTTTCGGCGGTCGGGCCAGCCCGTGGGGGCGTCCCGGCCGGGGAAAATAAAGAGGAAAAGTAAGGCGATTATATGCAAGACGGGGACGAGGAGCAAAAAGGCCCAGGCGCCCGAAAGTCCCATGTCGTGTGCCCGGCGCGCCGAGGCCGCCATGAGCGCGATCACCCAGAGGTCGATCAAGACCGAGGCGACGGGAATGAGCTTTTCGAAGGCTTCGTCGGAGAGCCATTCGGCCGTCTCCAGGGGGAGCGTCACCCAGTAGAAGGCGAAGGCGACGAGCGCGAGCGAGGCGACCTCCCGCAGAAAGGTCCTTCGATCCGAACGCGAGTTCGGGTCGTAGACCGCGAGAAAGAAGCGCCCGATGTGCGCGAAGACTTCAGTTGCCCATCGCATGGATGCGGCGCTCCAGTCGGAGGAAGGCCTCGTCGGAGAGTTTTCCGTTGCGAACGAGCTTGCGAAGCTTCTCCACCGTCTGCACCTTGAGCTGGAGGCGAATCGTGAGGTTCTCCCCTTCGAGGTCGCCCTCGAGCTTTTTGAGAAGCGCCAGCGCTTCGGGCGGCAGCTCCACTTCGTCCGTCATCGTGAGACGGAGCGCTTCGTCGGCGGTGCCGATTCGGGGTGCGCCCTCTTCCCCGGGCTCCTTCACGTCGGCCTTTCCGTTCGGACGGGAAACGCCCTCGTACACCTCCACGGGATCCTCGCCGCCGAAGCGGTTGCGGCCGCGGCGTCCCGGCCAGACGCAGAGAATGAGCGTCACGATCACGTTGATGCCGGGGAGCAGCAGGTAGAGCGAAGCGATGCCGTGGTAGCCGAGGTCGTGAAGACGCCGCATGACGAGCATCCAGTAGCCCCAGAAGAGGAACCAGGCGGCAAGCAGCAGCATCGCGAGCGCGGCGTACTCTTCGAGGCTCGCGACGAAGGTCACCTGAATGTCCTCCGTCGTCACCCAGGCGACGTAGTGCTCAAACGAGAGCCCGTCCTCGGCGAAGTAGGAAAGAAGGGCCGAAAGAAGGAAAAAGAGGATCGTTCCCGCAAAGAACGCGCCCCGCCCCGCACGGCCCGCGGCCGTAAGCGAAAAGATCGAACGGAATGTGTCGGTCATGAAGAGCTTCCTTCCCGTGAATGAGAAAGGCGCGCGGCTTCTCGAAAAGGGAAACCGCACGCCTCTCGAAGGGTCCGACGACTGCTTAGCGCAGCTGTTCGGCCAAAAGCGTCAGGATCGTCGGCGCAACGCCCGTCTTGTCGGGATTGCCTTCGGCGTCCACGACGGTGAGGCGGGTCTGCGCGCCTTCGTCCGAGAGAACGATGCGGTAGGACGGCGCATCGACCGGGGTGTCGGAACCGAAGACGTTTTCGAACCAGCCGCGTTCTTCCTTCTTGGCTTCTTCGTACTTCTGATCGAGGTAGCGGACGACGTAGTAGCCCGCCGCACGGTCGCGGTCGGTGAGTTCGAAGCCCATGCGGTCGATGACGAGGCCGACCGAGCGCCAGGCGCGGTCAAAGGCTTCGTTGATCACGACGGCGGAAACCGTGCCGTCGGCCGCACGTTCGATTTCGCTCAGAGCGCGCGTCGGAAGGTTCTGCAGTTCCTTGGCGATCTGTTCCTTGTCGACGGGCTTGGCGTCCGGATTGAACTGCGCGTCGATGTAGACGGCGAGGCGCTGCAGCATTTCGGCTTCGAGCGTCGGGTCGGTCGGGCCGGGCTGCCAGATCGTGGTGTCGCCTTCCTTGCCCTTCACGACCTCAACCATCGAGCGGTGCGTGAGGAAGACATCCGTCTGGCCGTCTTCGGTGCGTTCCAGACGCACGCGGTACTGGTCGCGTTCGCTCGTCGAATAGACGAAGTCGAGCACCTTGCCGATCGTGCCGCGGATGAAGTCCTGCGGGAGACGGGCCTTGTTTTCGGCCCAGTTCGTTTCCATGAAGCCCGTGCGGGCGTTCTGCTCGCGAACCGTCAGACCGACGGAGGACCAGAAGTCCTGCACGACGACCCAGAGGTCTTCGGCGGGGGCGTTCACGCGCAGCCAGCGCTGCTGACCGTCGCGCATCACCTTGGCGACGACCGTCGAGGCGACGATCTGCGAGGTGGGCGTGGCGCCGTTGGCGTCGCTCGCCTCCTGCTGCGCGCGGCGCGCGGCTTCGCCGCTGGCCGTCACGACGGAGGGACGGGTCGGAACGTCAAAACGCCCGTCATTGCCGATCGGCGTCATGTCGGGCGGAACTTCCAGATTGGCGCGCGTCGAAGAGCTTTCGTACTGAACACTCTCCTGATTGAAGACGTCATCCACGCCGAGAACGGAACAGCCGCCGAGCGCGAGGAACACCGGGGCGAGCGCCGTGAGGCAGAGCGTATTTTTCTTCATGAAAAAATAACCTTTTTTTGGAAAAGTCCGCGCCCCGACACAGGGGGCGCGACAAAACGGTGTGCAAAGTGTAGCAAACTTCGCCTGCGCCTAGCGGGATTCAGAAAAACGAAAACGTTTTCTATCGTTTCGCACGACGGACGCGTCACGGCGCGGCAAGGGGCTCCACGAGCCGCATGCAGGGGCCGGGCTTTTGCCAGACGATTCGCTCGACGGCGAGCCCGCGCTCCGTCTCGCCGCTCTCAAAGGCGATGATCCGGGCGCCTTCGGGGGTGAGCCGCAGAAGCTCTCCTTCCTCCAGGAAATGAGCCGGACGCGAGGGCCGTCCCCAAAGTTCCCTGTTGGCGCGGGTGAAGGTTTCCGTGACGAAGTGGCCGCCCGGACGAAGGCTTTCCCAGAAATGCGGAAAGAGCGGCCGATGGAGATAATTCGTCACGACGATCGCGCCGAAGCGCTCGGGCGCGTAGGGCCAGGGTTCGCCTTCGAGGTCGCGGCACTCGAGCGTGAAGTTTTCCGTCCCGACGAGGGGCTCGAGCACCGAGACGTCGCGGTCGACGGCGAGCACCCGATGCCCCGTGAGAAGGAGCCAGGCCGTGTGGCGCCCCTCGCCCGCGGCGAGATCGAGCACCTCTTCGCGCGGGTCGAAGAGCGGCGCAAAGCGCTTCACCCAGGCCGAGGGCCGGCGCATGGCTTCGCAGGTGATGCGGGGAAGATTCTCCATGTCGGCCTCAGACGATGAGATTCACGAACCAGTTCGCGAAGATGAGGAAGGGCTTGAGGAAATAAGAGAGAAGCCCCGTCGCCATCAAAACGAGCAGGATGAAGATCCCGTAGCGCTCCATGCGCTCGAACTCGACCGACCAGCGGTAGGGAAGAAAGCCGTTCAGAATCCGTCCGCCGTCAAGCGGAAGGATCGGCAGCAAATTGAGCGCCATCAGGATGAAGTTCACCGAAATGCCCGCAAGGCACATGTCGATGAAAAAGCCCCCGCGCAGTCCCGCAAGGAGCAGGATCTTGAAGAGGATCGCCCAGAAGACGCCCTGCAGAAGGTTCGCGGCGGGGCCGGCCGCGGCGACCCAGACCATCCCCCAGCGCGGGTCGCGCATGTAGCGCGTCACGACCGGAACGGGCTTGGCCCAGCCGAAGATCATGCCGCCCATGCCCGCGAGGCTCGAGCCCACGAGCATGATGAGGGGCAGAACAATCGTCCCGAAGGGATCGACGTGCGGCAGGGGATTGAGCGTCACGCGCCCCAACATGCGGGCCGTGTTGTCGCCGAACTTCGAAGCCATCCATCCGTGGGCGGCCTCGTGCATCGTGATCGCGAAAAGAAGCGGAATCGCGTAGACGCAGATGGTTTGTATGGTGTGTGCGATGTTCATTCTTGCTTGCGGCGCGCCCCTTGCATCCTTGGGCGGGCCGTCTCCTCAATGTTGCTGTGTTTCGTGCGGATGCCGTTCGTCAGGAAAAGCCGAAAAGCGTCCAGACGGGCGTGAGGTCGGGCGGCAACGGCGGCTGACAGCCCGGGTGCGGCCGGGGCGAGCGGTCGCTGTGCCAGTCGGACCCCGTGCTCGCCAACAGTTTGCGGTCTCGGGCGACCTGCGCGTAGCGGACGTTCGCCTCTTCCGACTGCGAGCCGGAAGTGACCTCAATCCCCTTGCCGCCCGCCGCGAGGAAGGCGTCGATCATGGCGTCCGCCTCCCAGCCGCGGCGCAGACGATAGCGCCCGGGGTGCGCGAGAACGGGAAGGGCTCCGCGATCGAGCAGAAAGCGAACGCCCTCCTCCAGGGAGGGCCAGGGCGCCTCGACGTAGGCGGGACCGCCCTCGCGAAGATAGCGGTCGAAGGCCTGCTGCTGATTCTTGACGACGCCCGTCTCCAAAAGCCACGCGGCAAAGTGCGTGCGAGAGAGCGAAAGCGGCGAGTCCGCCCTTGCGAGGGCGCCCTCGTAGGCGCCCGCGAGGCCGAGCCGCTCGAAGGCCTCCCCCATCATCACGCCGCGCTCGGCGCGAAGGCGCGCGGTCTCGCGAAAGCGCTCGACGACGACGGGGTCCTCCGGATCGAGACCGAGTCCCACGACGTGGAGCACCGTTCCGCCCCAGCGCACCGAAAGTTCTACCCCCGGAATGAAGGCGATTCCCGCCTCCTTCGCGGCCTTTTGCGCACGCAGACACCCCGCCGCCGTGTCGTGGTCCGTGACGGACAAAAGCGTCACGCCCGACTCGCGGGCGAGTCCGACGAGCGCCTCGGGAGAGAGCGCGCCGTCGGAAGCGTTCGTATGGGTGTGCAGGTCGACCTTCATGGTGAAAAGTCTCAGAGCGACGTCAGAGGTTTCGGCGCGTTCGTCTGATAGGCGCTCGTGCCCCAAAGCGGCACGGTCGAGAGCGAATGCTTGAAGCTCCCCGTCGTTTCCTTCGTCGAGTACGAGACATAGAGAAGCGTCTGCGTGTCGGCGTCGTAAATGCGGCGGATCTTCATCGTCTTGAAGAAGATGCTCTTTGACTTCGCGAAGACCACCTCGCCCGACTTCGAGCGGTCGATCTGCGCGAGCATTTCGGGCGTGATGTCGCCCGTCTGGCGGCAGGAGACCGAGCTGTCCGAAGGATCCGAAAGCGCGAGGTTCGCCTCGATGCTCGCGACGTGACAGGTGACGCCCGGGACCTTCGGGTCGACGAAGTGTTCGATCTTGATGTCTTTGAGCGTAAAGATGCCGAGCGAGACGTCGCCCACGGTGTCTTCCGAACCCGTGCAGCCGGCAAGGCCCAGGGCGGCGAAAAGAAGCGAAGTCGTCAGAAGAAGTTTGCGTTTCATGCGGTAAAGGTGTGCGTTCAACGGTCGAGTGACTATTGTACTTGCGCCCGATCGCGCAGAGCCCTTCCGAAGCCTTTCGAATTCTTTCGGATTTTTGCCGTCATGCTCGTAACCCCCTACTCGAACGGCGTCGGCTTCGCTACAATGTTCGATTCCCGTTTTTTCCTTCGTCTTCCACCCTTTTGCAGGACGCCATGCTTTCTCATCCGGAAGTTCGCAGCTATTGGCACGACCGCGTGCGCGACGCGCTGGCATTCACGCCTCCCGAAGGTTTCTTCCCGCGTACGAGAGCGAAACACCTCACGGACTTTGCGATTGCGGAAGGCTGTGTCGAAGCGCACGCCCCCTCGGGCGAGACGATCCGCTGCCGCGTGCCCGCCGCGACGGACGAAGAAAAGGAGCGCTTCGCGCAAAAGCTTGCCGACGCGCCCGATCTGCTCGGCGACTGGCTCGAAGGGAACCTCCGGCCCTCGCACGCCGATCTCGCCGAAGCCGCGGGAATTCCCTTTCTCGCGCCCTTTCACGCCGAAACCCCCGACGAAGCCGCACTCTGGACGCTGACGGCGGAGGAAACGGGGAGCGACCCCGCTCGTCTTTTCCGTCTCTACGGGATCGATCCCGCGTCGCTCTCGCACACGATCGGGACGGACTACCTGCAGCTCACCGCCTCGAAGGCGCCGACCCTCTCGGAGGTCGTTTCGTCGCTCGCCCTCGAAGACGCCATGGGGGCCGTCCCCGAGCGCGCGGAGGCGGAACGCTTCCTGCACGCCGTTCCCTACGCGCTTCTCGAAAACCGTCCCGACGACTTTCTCACGCTGCTTCCCGAAGACATGCCGCTTGCGAAGTCGAAAAACTACCGCAAGCGCTTCCGCCGGGACTTCCGCAGAATCCGCGACCGCGTGGAGAACGTTCTGCGCGCCGTCGCAGAAGAAAACGCCCGCCGCAAGGAGTCGTTCGTGGAAGGGGAGACGCCCGCTTCGGATTCGGGCGACGCGGCGGCCGCGGCCAAGGCGCGTTTCGTAACGCTTCTCGGCTACCCCGAAGGTCTTTTGTTGTCCGTGCGTCTTCAGACGACGATCGACGCAAACGGCGCCGATCTGCGCCGAAAGCCCGTGGAGCGTCTTTTCGCCCGTTCGCGCCTGCGCCTGACGAACGCCGAATTCGAGGCGCTCGGGCGCGACGTCACGCCCGCCCGGGAAGCGTTGGCGCTTCTCGCCCTCACGAACGCCGAAACCGAGGCGATGACGCGCGACATCGAGTCGCGCCGCGCCGTCGTGCGCGCTGCGGCGCGTCTGATCCTCTCTGGACAGATCCGTCCGATTCTCTATCGCGCGGCCGAAGTCGAACATCCCGCCCCGCGCCTTCTCTGGGTGCCCGCGCTCCAGAACGACGGCGTCAAGGCCGTCTTTCAGACGCTTTCGGCGGCGCTTACCTATCGAACCGACGATCTCGTCGACCCCGAAACGCTTGCGAACGCCGGCTTCCTTGCGCCCGAATTGCCGGAGGAACCCTCCGAAGAGCCTGCGGCTGACTCGAACGAAGACGCGGCCGCGCCCGCCCGCACGGCGGTGTCCGCCGCGGAAAACGAGCGGCGCGTGCGCACGATCGTCCTTCTGGCGCTCTCCGACGCGATCAAGGCGCTCTTTGCCGCCCAATCGCACGACGTGGAAAAGGCGAATCTGCCGACGGCGCTTCTCATGGGCGAAGACACCTCTACGCTTGACGGTCTCCTCACGGACCGTCCGATGAAGCTGCTTCTCGCGGCCTTCCGTCCCTTCCAGCTCGCAAGCCTCTACCCGTGGATGCCCGCGCTCACGCTCACGCGCCTCGCGAAGGGCCGCACCGAGCTCACCTTCGGGATTCTCTCCCGCGAAGCCTCGCACCGCGAACTCAAGTTCGACGCCGAAACGCGCAAAAAGGAAGAGGAACTCCATGAAAAGGGCGAGTTCGGGTCCTCTCCCGTCCCCTATTCGCTCCTTCTCGCGTCGCCCCGTTGGCAGACGCACCGCTACGCGGCCGCTTCGGCCCTTGCGGCCTTCGTGAAGGCCCTGCCCGCGCTCTCGGCCCTCTTGAACGGGCGCGGCACGATGACGCTCGAGCCCGCCTTTCTCAAGACCTTCTTCACCGAGATCGCCCCGCAGATCGCCTGGCTCGGCGTGCCGCTCGTGCTGCCCGGAAAACTTCGCGGCCTTCTGCGCCCGCGCCTCGTCGCCCGCGTGGGCACGATTCCGGGGGGCGGCGTCGGCAGTTTCTTGACGCGCGAAACGCTCAGCGAATTCCGCTGGGAAGTGGCGATCGGCTCGCGCACGATGACGCTCGAGGAACTTCGCAAGCTCATGGACGAAGTCGGCAACGTCATTCCGATCGACGACGAATTCGTCTTTCTCGACCCGAAGCTCCTCGAAGACATGGAGGAGATCGCAAAGAAGTCGTCCGATCCCTTCGAGCGCCTGCGCGCGACCCTCACGGGCGAATGGCGCGGCGCGGAAGTGCTCGCCGACGACGACCTTAGAGAACGCCTTCGCGTCCTCACCGACGTGAAGGACCTTCCCGTTCCCAAGAATCTCCACGCGGAACTGCGTCCCTATCAGCACCGCGGCTACTCGTGGCTCATGAAGAACCTGCGCCTGGGTTTTGGCGGCCTCATCGCCGACGACATGGGTCTCGGCAAGACCCTGCAGGCGATCGCCGCGATGACGCAATTGAAGGAAGCGGGAGAGCTCACCGAAAAAAAGATTCTCTGCGTCCTCCCCATGGGGGTGCTCACGAACTGGGCGCGTGAAATCGAACGCTTCTCGCCCACGCTCACCGTGGGGCTCTATCACGGGCTCGACCGCGCCATGCCGGAAAACCTCCCCGACGTGACGCTCACGAGTTACGGGACGCTTCGCCGCGACGTGGAGGTTTTGAAGAGCCGCCGCTGGCGCCTCGTCGTGCTCGACGAAGCGCAGGCCGTCAAGAATCCCGCCGCCGCGCAGTCGAGCGCCGTTCGGTCGCTCACGGCCGACGCCGTCATCGCGATGACGGGCACGCCCGTGGAAAACCGTCTGATGGAATACTGGTCGATCCTCTCGGTCGTGATGCCGGGACTCCTCGGCACGGCCACGGACTTTCAGCGTGAATACGCGACGCCGATCGAAATCGACCACGATCCGGCGCGCCTCGAGGCTTTCCGTCGCCTCACCGCCCCCTTCATGATCCGCCGCGTGAAGTCGGACAAGTCGATCATCCGGGATCTGCCGGAAAAGAACGTGATCGACCGCTTCACGTCGATCACGAAGGAGCAGGCGGCGCTCTACGCAAAGACGCTCGACGAGTCGATGCGAAAACTCCGCGGCGAAGACCGCTCGATGACGCTCGCGCAGCGCCGCGGCATCGTGCTCACACTCATCATGAAGTTGAAGCAGATCTGCAACTCGCCCTCGCAGTTCCTCGGCACGCGCTGCGAAAAGCCCGACGCCGGGAAGGGCGTGGCGCTTCTCGAAATTCTGTCGGAGTGCCGCGAGAGCGACCGAAAGGTCCTCATCTTCACGCAGTTCCGCGAGATGGGCGAGCGTCTGCAGGAGTGGATCGCCAAGGCGACGGGCGAGCGCCCCGACTTTTTGCACGGAGGCGTAACGCGCGAGCGCCGCGCCCGCATGACGGACCGCTTCCAGAACGACCGCACGGTGCGCACGATGATCGTGAGCCTCAAGGCGGGCGGCACGGGTCTCAACCTCACGGCCGCCTCCGCGGTCGTCCACTACGACCTCTGGTGGAATCCCGCAGTCGAAGATCAGGCGACCGACCGCGCGCACCGCATCGGTCAGCGCCGCGACGTGCTCGTCTACCGCTTCATTTCGGCGGGGACCTTTGAGGAGCGCGTCAACGAACTCCTCACCCAGAAGCGCCGTCTGACGGACCTCACGGTCCACTCGGGCGAAAACTGGCTCGGCGATCTTTCGAACGACGAGCTCGATCAACTCTTCCGTCTGTCCCTCTAAGAAGGAGCCGTCATGCGTTTGGATCTTGCCGCACGCGTTTTGAAGCGCATTGCCGAGGAAGGGCGCCTTTCGCTCCTTCCGCAGCTGCCGCCCTCGATTTCTTCGCTTCTCCACGAAGACGCAGAAGTGATCGCCGCCGCGCTCGAGCGGCTTCCCGCGCCGATCCGCTCGGGAATGGCCGCGACCCTCATCGAAACGGGCGAGCGCGAAGGGCTCATGAACGACCCGACGCCCGCCGTCGTCTCCGAGAGCGCCGCAGAGGCCCCCGAAGAGGAAGTCGAGGAACGCGACGAAGACGAGGAATGGGCCTCGGCAGGCGTCGCCTACGAACCTTCGCACGAACCGGAAATGCGCTTTTTGCCGCGTCCGAACGTCTTTTCCTACGGACCGCTCGCGGGCGACTTTCCGCTCGTCTCCATCGTCTCGACCGACGTGAACGAAGCGCGCCTCGAACTCTCGCGCGCCCTTCCCTACGGAAGCTTCGTGCCGCTTACGACGGCGCCCGCCGAAGGAACCGATCCCCGCAGCGCCGTCGTGACGGCCCGCGAAACCCCGAGCTGGCCGCCCGTTCCCGCGAGCGACCGTGGCGTGGGCGTTCTCATTTTCGAGCGCGACGCCGTGGTGCTTCGCGCCAATACCGACGACGAAGTCTTCAATTCTTATGCGGCGGACCTTCTCGCCGCGACCTGCGGCGACGGGGCGATTTTCTTTTTCGTGCCGGGGTGTTCGCGCTTCACGGCGATTCTCCGAAAGACGCATCCCTCGCTCGTGGGGTTCTTCGCTGAAATCCGCAGGGAAGACGTGTCGCTTCTTACGATCGGACATCCCGGAAACGAGCCTATCGTCGTGAGCGGACGCGCGCCCAACGGGCGTCCGATGTGCCGCTACACGCGTCCCGTCACCAAGGGCGGCGTTTCGAACTGCACGCTCGAAGACCTGCGCCGCTATGTTTCGCGCCTTCTCGAAGCCTTCCCGGAATGCCGAGCCTTCCCCGAAGGGGTGGCTTCTGCGCGCACCCTTCACGGCGAACTCTCGGCCCGCAAGGTGATGCCTAGCGACAAGTGGGCGCGGGACGTTCTCGCGCAGTACGGCATCGCACCCTTTGACCGCTTCGCATCGGTACACATGCCCTTCAACGACCCGGCCCTGATCGCCGCGGTCGACGCCGCCGCCCGCGTGGAGGCGGGACGGCGCACGCGCTGAGTCGTCATACCTTACCGTCCTCGAGCCAGAATTCGGCCTGAGAAAGGAAGACCGCTTCCGCCTCGCGGATGCGGGCGGTGAGGCAACGCTCCTCGGGCGTGTGCGAGAACTTCGGGTCGCCCGGACCGAAGTAGACGACGGGGCCGCCAAAGCGCTCCATGAAGCCCGCTTCGCCCCAGCCCGTCATGTTGCTGAAACCGACCGAACGCAAGAGTCGGCGGGAAACGTGTTTTTCTTCTGAGTCTCCAGACGCCTTGCCTCCTTTTCGAGTCAAACTGACCACAGTTTGCGATGGGCGCTATAGACTGCTTTCAAGACGAGAAAAAGGTCGTCTCCGCGTACCCGAGGCCATCCTTTTCCTCTCGCTACACAAGCGCTTCCCCACTGACAACCATAAGGATGGGCGAACAAACGCGGCGCCTCCGAGCGCCGCCTCCGCCCCGAAGACGCATGACCGATGCCGCATCCATCATCGAGCGATTCCGCGCCGAGCGCGAAGTCCTCGTCGACCGTTACGAACGCGCCCCGCACGCGGGCGACTTTCTGCGCGACCACAGCCGCGCGCTCGACCGGGCGCTCACGGCGCTCGCCGACCTCTACGACCTCCCGCGCGAGGGACTCGCCCTCGTCGCCGTGGGCGGTTGCGGGCGCGAAGAGCTCTACCCCTATTCCGACATCGACCTTCTGATCCTCATGGAAGACCGCCTCGCCGAAGACGAGGCGTTGGGCGAGCGCATTTCGAATTTCCTCGCGGAACTCTGGAATTTCGGGCTTCCCGTGGGCGCCGCCGTGCGAAGCGAAACGGCCTTTCTGGAAGAAGCGGCGCGCGACGTCTCGGTCGCTACGACCTATCTTGAAGAGCGCCTTCTGCGCGGAGACGAAGCACTCCTCACCCGCGCGCTCGAGCGCTTTCACGCGCAACTCGACGCCAAGGACTTCTTTCAGAAGAAGATGCTCGAACTCGCGCGGCGCCATCAGCGCCACGAAGACACCCCCTATTCGCTCGAACCCAACATCAAGGAGAGCCCCGGGGGCCTGCGCGACATTCAGGTCTTTCTCTGGTGCGCGAAAGCCGCACACATCGCGACCGACTTTCGAGACCTTTCGAAGTCTGGACTTCTCTCCGAAGAGGAAGTGGAGACGCTCTACCGCGTCCACGACTTTCTCAGTCACCTCCGCATCAACCTGCACCTCTGCGCAAAACGCCACGAAGACCGCCTGATCTTCGACCTGCAGGAAGCGCTCGCGCAACGCCTTGGCTGGCTGCCCGCGGGCCCCATGCGCGCATCGGAACGCCTCATGAAGGCATACTACCGAAACGCCCAGCAGGTCGTTCAGATGTCGCAGCTGCAGCTCTATGCGCTCTCCGACCGGCTTCTCGGCGACATGACGGGCGCCAAGATTCTTCCGATCGCGCCGGGCTTTACGGCCCGCGGCGACGAAATGGACATCGACGATCCGAAACTCTTTGAGAAGCGTCCGAGCGCCATGCTCGAGACCTTCCTCGTCTTTGCCGAGCACATGGAATTGAAGCGCATGTCGACGCGTCTTCTTCGCGCCCTCTGGCACGCGTCGCTCGGGATCGACGACGCCTTCCGAAACGACCCGAAAAACCACGAGACCTTCTTGAGAATCCTGCAGCTTCCCCGCGGCACCTACCATGCTCTCAAGCAGATGAATCTCTGGGGGATTCTCGGGCGCTATCTCCTCCCCTTCCGGCACATCGTCGGGCAAATGCAGCACGACCTCTACCACATCTTCACGGTCGATCAGCACACGCTGCGCGTCGTTCGGAACATCCGCCGCTTTGCGCGAAGCGACTTCGCGCACGAATATCCCTTCTGCTCGGACATCATGGCGGGGCTCGACCGGAACTGGCGCCTTCTCATCGCGGGGCTCTTTCACGACATCGGAAAGGGACTCGGAGGCCGGCATGAAGAGATTGGAGCGAAGCGCCTCGAAGCCTGGGCGCGCTCGATGCACTTCGCCGAGGAAGACATCGACTTCATGTGCTTTCTCGTGCGCGAGCACCTCACGATGAGCCTCACGGCGCAAAAGCGCGACATCTCCGACCCGCAGGTGATCGACGCCTTCGCGAAGGTCGTGAAGACGAAGGAGCGGCTCGACGCCCTCTATCTCCTCACGGTCGCCGACATCCGCGCGACGAGTCCCAAGGTGTGGAACCCCTGGAAGGCGCAGCTTCTCGAGGCACTCTACCGCACCACGCTCTCGCGCCTCAAGGGAACCTGGGTGACGCCCAAGACCGCCGTCCTCGAACGGCGCCGCGAAGTGTGCGCCAAACTCGAAGGAAAGCTCTCCGAAGCCGAGCGCGACGCGCTCTGGCGCGAGCTCGACGTCGTCTACTTCCTTCGCAACACGACGGACGACATCGTCTGGCATGCCCTTTCGACGGCGGGTCATCTCGAAGACCGCACGCCCTTGGTGCGCGTTCGCGAACACCCGACGCTCGGGGGCCTGCAGGTCCTCGTCTACACGCCCGACCAGAAGGACCTCTTCCTTCGCATGGTCGCCTACTTCGGTGCAAAGAGCCTCTCGATCATGGACGCGCGCATTCACACGACGCAGCACGGCTGGGCGCTCGACACGCTCCTCGTGACGGATCCCTTCGAGCACGACACGCCCGAGCGCACCGCGCAGAAGATCGAGCGCGAACTCCCCAAAGCGCTCAACGTCGCGAACCCCATTCCGAAGCCCCGACGCGGAAAACTCTCGCGCCGCTCGCGCCACTTCCCGACGCGCCCCATGGTCACGATCGTCCCGACCGCTTCGGGAAAGGCCTGGCTTTTGAACGTCATCTGCACGGACCGCCTCGGACTCGTCTACGACATCTCCGACATCCTGGCGCGGCACAACATCAATCTGCAGACGGCGAAGATCACGACCTTGGGCGAGCGCGTCGAAGACGTGTTCCTCATCGACGGCCCCGTGCTGCGCGACGAAGCGACGCTTCTTGCGATCGAAGCGGAAATCATCAAGGTGCTCGAACCCGCGGCATAAAGCCCCCGAAGGCCTTCTCCTTCGCGGATCATAAGAATGCCGTAGGCGAAACGTCTCAGTCGGTTTGAGAAGCCGCGCAAGAGAAGAATTTTCCTTTTGCGCGGCACCCCGCTCGTCCTCGTCCCGCCGTATAGTGGAGGGACTTTCACTTCGCACGACGAGGACGACTCCCATGCAAAACGAACTTTTTTCGCAGCTTCAACCCCGGCCCGACGATCCCATCCTCGGGCTCAACGAACTCTTTCAGAAGGACGAACGTCCCGAAAAGGTGAACCTCACGGTGGGGGCCTACCTCACGGACGCGGGCGTGATGCCGCTTCTTCCGACCGTTGAGGAAGCGACGAAGCGCGTTCTTGCGCGCCGCGAACCCCACGCCTACATCCCGATGTCGGGCCTTCCCGCCTACAACGAGGGCGTTCGTCGTCTTCTCTTCGGCGCCGAACGCGCTCCGGCCCTATCTGATCGCACCGCCACCGTGCAGACGATCGGCGGCACGGGAGCGCTCTATCTCGCCGCGCTCTTTGCGAAGAACGTTTTGGGCGTGAAGCTCGTCGTCGTGTCCGACCCCACCTGGGGGAACCACATCGCGATCTTCAAGCTCGCCGGCCTCGAGGTCGCCACCTATCCCTACTACAACCGCACTCTCGGAGGCCTGCGCTTTGACGGCATGCGCTCGGCCCTTTCGACCCTTCCCGCCAACACGATGGTCCTCATCCACGCATGCTGCCACAACCCGACGGGCGTGGATCTTCCGAAGGAAGCCTGGAGCGAAGTCGTGAAGATCGTGAAGGAGCGAAACCTCGTGCCGCTTCTCGACATCGCCTATCAGGGCTTGGGCGACGGTCTCGACGAAGACGGCTACGCGCCGCGCCTCTTCGCGGACGAAGGCGTCGCGACACTCGTTGCGGCCTCCTCTTCGAAGAACTTCGCGCTCTATGGACAGCGCGCCGGGGCGCTGCACGTCCTCACGCGCTCGAACGAAGAAAAGCGCACGGTCGAATCGATCCTGAAGAGCCTCGTTCGCTCCTCGTACTCGAATCCGCCGAAGTTCGCGGGCTCCGTCGTCGCGGAAGTCCTCGCCGATCCCGAACTTGAAGCCCGTTGGCGAAACGAAGTCGATGAAATGCGCGAACGCATGGTGCTCATGCGCCGACTCTTTGCCGAAGCGGGCGAGCGTCACGGCGTGGACCTCTCGTTTGTCGTCGGGCAAAAGGGGATGTTCTCCTTCACGGGCTTCACGAAGGAAATGATGGCGGAACTGCGCGAAAAGTATGCCGTCTACGGCGTCGTGAACGGCCGCATCTGCGTTGCCGGGCTCAATCACGGCAACGTCGAGTACGCGGCGGAAGCCTTCGCGAAGGTGCTCGCGGCCCGATAATTCCGACCGCTCCAGAACGCAGTCCCACAGGCGAGAGACCTGCGGGACGCAAAAAGAAGGCCCGCTTCCGGATATCCCGGAGGCGGGCCGAATTGTTCTCTGGGATGAACCGCTCCCTGCGAAGCGGATCATCCTTGAAAACGCCGGTTAGAACGCGTAGCGGGCGCGGACCGAGAACGCGTTGTCGAGACGGTCGTCACCGCCGACGCCGAGGTCGTACGAAGCGCCGATCGTCCAGTTGCCGTTCTGCGCGTTGATGCCGAGCGACGCCTGGAAGGGCGCGTCGTCCACGACCTGGGTCTTGACCGTTTCGGAGACGCCCTGCCAATAGACCTTGCTTTCGGCTTCGTCGTCACCGAAGGACGGTACGACCGCGAGATCCACCATGGGAGCAAGCTTCCAGCCGCCCGCATTGAGGTTGCCCGAGAAGGCAACGCCGATCGGGAGCGTGAAGATGTTCATGGTGTCGTCGTCCGTCTTGAAGGCGCCTTCGTAGCCGTCGACATCGAGGCGCGTCCAACGGATGCCGACATGCGGCACGACGTTGACGGTTCCGAACTTCATGAGGTGTTCGGCACCGAGGCCGATCGTGAAGGCGTCGGCCTTCACTTCGTCGCCGATCGACATGCCGAAGGCCGTGGCCGAGAGATCGGACTTCGTGTGCATCCAGCCGATGTCGATCATGCCGTTGCAGTTGCCGATGCGGTGGCTGCCGTAGACCGAGAGGCCGAAGAAGTCGGCATCGTTGTCGACGTCGATCGCGGCGTCCTTCGAGCCGCCGTCGCCCGTACCAACCGTCAGGGCCGCACCGAGCACGGCGCCCGGAACGACTTCCACGTCGGCGCCGAGGACGCCCCCGTAGAGGTCCATGTCGTAGCCGCCGTCGCCGTAGAGGCTGTCGGCCTGGTTCGTGGTGCCGAAGACGTCGGCCCAGAACGTGACGCCGTTCGTACGATCAAAGTTGTCTGCAAGCGTCATGCGGCGTTCGAGCGAACGGTTCATGAGCTTCGACGAATCGAGCGCGACGTTGTAGACGCCCGCCGTGGCGGCAAGGGCCATCGCCTGATTGCCGATGTCGGAAGCCTGCTTCGCCGTCATACCGACGTGGTAGTTGAGAAGCGAGAGGAAGGCCTGCGTGGGGTCCGTCGCATCTGTTTTAATCCCTACTTCGCGGAGCCTTTCGAGGAATGCCGTACCGTAGAAGGTCGGGAAGGCTTCAGACGCGGCAACTTCCTCGGCGGTGAAGGTCCCCGTCTCCACATCAATGTCAAGACGGTAAATACCGCTGTTCTCCCAGGCATCTTTCTTCACGGACTCGGGAATAATCAGGGCGTCATCTGCAGTACTCGTCGCCTTGAAGAGTCTACCGCTCATCTTGTCCTTGCCGAGGTTCACGATACGGATGTGAGAGTTTTCAGCAAACGTGATGGTCGAAGCGGTAATCGCAGCCATTTCCTTATCGGTCGGAATGGCTTCGCCGTCGATCATGACGAGCCCCTTCGTTGCAACGGTGAAGGAGCCGGTCGTAAGTTCAGAAAGTTTAGGCGCAGAGGTGAGACTGCCGTCGACCCGAATGACAGCCTTTTCACTGTCGGAAATATCAAAAGCCTTGGCAGTGTAGAAAACGGCCGTTACATCGTCAGCAATCCCGCCGCCGTAGTTCAGCCCGGTCTGCGCGAATGCCTGGATTGCTTCGTCCTTCGTACCGCCAAAAACAACGGTCGAGTTCTGACCGACGACGATCTGGGCATTGAGCTTGCCGTCCGCGGCAAAGTCTTCCGCCGTCAGGAAGGAACCGTCTTCGATTTCCTCCCCGTCCTTCCAGGACGGATCCAGGAAGATGAGACCTTCGTGGGAAAGATTCGCCACCGAGAGAGTCCCGGCCGACTCGTCGTTGCCGACCTCGATCGTGCCCGTACCCGAAACCGTGTCGACATGGAAGGTGCCGGCATCCACATTCATCGCGGCACCTTCTTGCAGTTTCACTTCGTGCGAAATCGTGCCCCGGAGATCGCTCACGGCCGTACCGCCGAGCTGTAGCGTACCGGCCACCTCGACGGACGTCGCTCCGGTCCCGTTCTCAAACTGAACAAGTTCCTGACCGTTGCCGTCCGCAGAGCCGAAAAGCGTAACCGTCTGATTAGCATCAACCGCGACGGTATTCCCCCCCGCTTCAACGACGAGCGACTTCGACCCAATGTCTTTGTCAATGTTTGCCTTCGCACCAGTACCACCTGTCGTCACCCTGACGTCCACGCTCGTCGCAGAAAAACCGGTATCAACCTCCCCAACATCCATTTCGGTCACCAGATTACCGTCCCGGTCAACGAGCTCTCCAGTGAAGGTGGCCGAGCCAGAATTTCCATTCTGGCTGAGAATACCAGCCACATCCTTAGAGTAGTCGAGGTTCCACTTGGCATCGTTGACGACAAGCGTACCGCCCGTGACCGTCAGCCTATCCTTAAGTCCTCCAGCTTTCTCTTCCTTTCCGTCTTCACCGAGCGCCGTCGTGAAGAACTGACCGGACGACGAAGTGATCGCGCCGCCCGTGACTCTCAGACTCGCCTCACTGTCGATCGTGATTGTGTCGGCCCGAACCCTGCCGGCACTTTCGAACGTGCCGCTCTGGAAGGTCAGTACCTCCTGAGCCAGCACGGCGAGGTTGCCGATGGTACCTCCGCCGTTGAGCGTGAGCTGCCCCTCTCCGTTGATCCGACCTTTGAGATCCAAATTTCCGTTCACGGTCGTTTGGTCATTGTTCATCGTCACGGTCATCCCGTTGCCGACGTACACATCGCCGGTGAGCGTCGTCACGCCGTTGAACGTCACGTTAAAGTTTTCTCGCGTCGGGAAAAGTTTCGCCTCATCGAAGACTTGTCCTTCATCAATCATGCCTTCCGGAATCTGTTCGGCAAGTTGTACACGGAGAGCGTAGGCATTTTGCCCCTTGGCTTCGACGGTCGTCTCACCGTTGAAGGTCAGATTGGCGTTGCCCAAAGCAAAAATACCGACGGTATCTTCACCGAGTCCTTCCGCTTTGATCGTGAGCGTACCGTCCGAAACGAAAACGCCGTCGTCGGCGTAGATCCCGACCGTTTCACCGCCCTTGGCGTTGATCGTGAGCGATGCACCTTCGTTGACGGAAATCTTGGCATCCGTATCGACGCTGTTGCCGTCGGAATTGTGCATGAGGATGCCGTAGGCCCACTCGTTGCCGGTCATTTTGTTTTCTGCCGTGACGGTCGTGTCGCCGCGGGCAAACGTAATGGCGGGCACGTCGAGCGAGTCGGCGGCGAAGTACACGCCGAGCGCATTGAGGCCTTTCGCCTCAGCGGTGGAAGTAGCCGTAATCGTGGTCGTGTCCGCCGAGAAAGTCGCCGTGCGCCTCCAATCGGCCTTGCCGATCGGGTTTTCAATTTCAAAGCCGTAGACCACCGAATCCCAATCGCGGCCGGGTTCGCTCTGCAGATCACTCGACGAGGAAATGGTCGTGGTGGCGCCGGTGAAGGCAATGGAGCCGTTGTACTGCGTCACGCCGGCCACTTCGACATACGGATTGCCCGAAAGACCCTTCACCTCTGCAGAAATGGAAGCGTTTTCGAGCGTGACAGCCGAAGTCCGGCTGTTGAAAATCGCTACCCCGCTTAAGTAGGAAGTGTCAAAACTTCCTTTGCTTTGACCGAAAGTGTCAAAACCATTTGTGCCGCGAACCGAATTGAAGATCTCCTGATCCAAAAGGGCGTTTACAGTGAGGGAACCGGTGAAATCTTCCTTCACCACCGCGCCGTGCACCAACGCATCGGCTGTGCCATTGGGGTCGGCGTCGTTGTAGACGCGTACGACGGACAAATCGGTGTCACCTACCTTGAAGATCTCGTCGAGCGTCGGGCTACCGAGCACATAGGCCGCGAGGGCCGACTGAGAAAAAGCGAGACCAAAGGCACCGGCTACGGCACCGGCCAAAAGAGAGACGCGGAAACCGCTGGTCCGCGCCTTGGAAGAAACGGGTTCACCCGTAAGCATTCTTACTCTCCTAGTATAACGTTCGCGATATGACGCCATTAAATAAAGCAAATGTGCTATAATGAGAGGGTTTCATTAGGAGCCTTCTCATGCCTCGTGGTCGCCCCGTTGTTAACCTAGATTTTTCATCCCCTGGTTACAGCAAGGGGGTGCAGAGCCAACATGGGCCGCTCGGATAACCTCGAGCGGCTTATTTTTTTACAGGCCTGAAAATATTTTAGAGAACAGGTAAATCACCAAGAAAAGGCCTG
>CASEFX010000017.1 GCA_949287305.1 uncultured Sutterella sp.
GCGGGAACCCGACGACATTCGAAGGATCGGGCATGACATTCACAGAGACTTCAGAGGAGCGGGAGGTAGTTTTAGGCATGATTATACGGATTCCTTAGACACCTATATTATATCATAGAAATACGTATGTGTCAAAAAAAAAGATGCCTTCTCGCAGAAGACTTCTTAAAAAATTTTTCGGGTGACTCCGTATTCCTGTATCCCAATTTAGGTTTGTTAAGGCTTATCCAACAGCCATTCCCTCGCCTTTGCAGAAATTGCATGGACATTTATTTGGCACGGATAAGACTTCTGAAGTTCATTCTGGCCCGAATGTGCAAACCCGCATTCATTAAACAGGTCTTAGAGATTAGTGGAGCGGCCCTCTCGTTCTATCGGCAACCTAGAAAAACTGCCTTGTGTGAGAAATGGTGATTGTGATGTCAAAGATTAAAACTGCCGATTAGATGTCGCTAGGCGGAATGCCCTCGGGGCTTCGCGCCTCGTGCATCCGCCAAGATCAATTTTATCGGCGCGTGCTCCGTCAAGTGCTCTTGCGGCATAAAGCCGCCTTTCGCCTGTGGCTCAAGGCTATTTATTCCTCGAGCACTTGACCTCGATGTATGTGCAGTGGTGTGCGTTTTAAAAACGCGCACAATGAGGTCGATTTTGTTTTGACTATCGAACGAAGGCTTGTTTACATGCCGTTTCGGGCTGGCTTCGCCAACCTCTCTACGGCATGATATAAAAAAAATTAGCTCTCACCCCTTGACAGTCGAGGGGTGGTCCAGAGATGGCGAGGGGAACATTTCGATTTGGCACGGCGCTCTCCGCAAGGAGTTCGTCAGTAACCGTAAGGTAAACAAACATGATGAAAGTCTTTGTCCTGGACAAGGACCACAAACCGCTGATGCCCTGCGGGCCCGCAAGAGCGAGAAAGCTCCTGAAGGCCGGCAGGGCCCGCGTACACAAACTGCAACCCTTCACGATCCGCATCGTCGACCGGTCGCTTGCCGATTCGGTCGTGCAGAAGGTCGTCGTGAAGGTCGATCCGGGCTCGAAAGAGACCGGCATCGCGGTCGTTCGAGAGGATGAGGAAGAAACGCATCATGCGCTCTACTTAATTAACCTTAAGCACCGCGGAGCCGCGATCCGCGATGCCCTGACGTCTCGGCGTCAGTTGCGGCGCGGCCGCAGGAGCCGTAATCTCCGCTATCGCGCTCCCCGGTTCCTGAATCGAAGTAAACCGAAGGGATGGCTGCCGCCTTCTCTTCAACACCGCGTCGACACCACGCTCTCCTGGGTCAACCGTCTTCGCAGGCTCGCGCCCGTGAGCGGGATTGCTCAGGAACTCGTGAAGTTCGACACGCAGCTGATGCAGAACCCGGACATCTCCGGCGTCGAGTACCAGCAGGGCGAACTTGCCGGCTATGAACTCAAGGAGTACCTCCTGGAGAAGTTCGGACGCAGGTGCGTCTACTGCGCAAAGAGCGACGTGCCGCTCAACGTGGAGCACATCGTTCCGAAGGCAAGAGGCGGTTCCAACCGTCTTTCCAATCTGGCGATCGCCTGCGTCGAATGCAACCAAAAGAAGGGAGCCAAGCCGATTGAGGAGTTTCTCAAGGGTAAGCCCGAGCTTTTGGCACGTGTTCGAAAGCAACTGAAGACGCCGCTCCGCGACGCCGCGTCGGTCAACGCCACCCGGTGGGCGCTTTTTCACGCCCTGAGTGCAACGGGCCTGCCGGTTCGGACCGGCTCCGGCGCTCTGACCAAGTACAATCGTCACTGCTTCGGCGTGCCGAAGGAACACTGGTTCGATGCGCTCTGCGTCGGTCGAATCAACGGCGTGTCGTACGATTCGTGCATGAAGGTGCTGAACGTGTCCTGCACGGGACGCGGGCAGTACAAGCGGACGAGAACCGACAAGTTCGGTTTCCCGATCTGCCACTTCATGCGGACGAAGCGTCCGCACGGCGTCGGATTGGGAGACTTGGTGCGTATGACTGTTCAAAAAGGAAAGCATCCCGGCATTTGGACGGGCAGAGCATTTCCGTCCAACGACGGAAGAGTCGTACTGATCCTTCCGGAATTCCGCATCTGGGGACGAGCAAGGAATTGCTCAATCCTATCCCTAAGCGATGGCTATGGATACCGTTTGACTGATAGCGAGACTACAAAACCTACCAGTTTTGGGAAATAGCCTAGAAACCTTTGTTGCAAAAGCGTACGGCGGTTTGCCGCTTCGTTTTCGCTACAATCGAAATCCCGTCCGACTCTTCTTTCCCGCTACCACGAGCATGTACACGCCATCGACCGCGGTTCTGCGCTTTTCGCTCTTTCTCTTCGCGATATCGCTCTATCTCTTCTTGCGCTTCGTGTGGCCCGCGCGTCTTCCCCTTTGGAGCAAGGCGCTCCTCACGGTCTTCGTCTTTTCGGGGGCGACCTATCCGATGCTCACGGAAGCCTTCTGGGGAGGTTTTGTCGCGTCGAATTCGCCGCGCTGGGCCGGGATCTGGATGAATTTTCACTCGGGCGTCTTGACGCTCCTCACGATCGTCACGCTTCTGCGTGACGTTGCGTTGCTCGCCTGCTGGATCGTGCGGCGCTTCACCTGGCGGGACGTGCGGCGCGTGTCGGGGAGCCGCCGCGCGGCGCTCACGCTTCTCACCGCCTCGGCGGGCCTCGCCTTCGTCGGGATCGTCGAGGGGACGCGCGTTCCCGACATCGTAAAGCGTACGGTGACGCTTCCCGAACTCCCGCCCGAGTGGGAGGGCTTTCGGATCGCGCACCTCTCCGACATTCACGTCTCCTCCATTTTCCGGCACGAACACTTCGAGGAGCTCGTCGCCCGCACGAATGCCTTGAAGGCCGACCTCGTCCTCATCACGGGGGACTTCGTCGACGGGCGCGTGCCGGTGCGCTACGTCGACGCACAACCGCTCGCGAAGCTCACGGCCCCCTACGGGGTTTGGGGCTGCGAAGGCAATCACGAACACTATTCCGGCCTCGAGGAGTGGCTTGAAGTCTTCCCGAAGCTCGGAATTCGACTGCTTCGCAACGAACACACGCTGCTCAACCGCGAAGGGAAACCCCTCGCGCTCGTGGGGCTCACCGACAGCATGGCCGCGCGCTTCGGGCGCGAGACGCCCGATATGCGAAAGGCCGTCTCCGGCATCCCCGAAGGGGTTCCGCACATTCTTCTCGTGCACCGTCCGGGCGAAGCCCGCCGCTGGGCCGAGGAGGATCCCGCGGCGATTCTGCAGCTCTCGGGCCACACGCACGGCGGTCAGATTCTCGGGATGAATCTCGTGGTCGCGATGCAAAACGGAGGCTTCGTCTCGGGCTTTTACGACGTCGCGCGAAAGGCGGGGAATGCCATGCGCCTTTTCGTGCACCCGGGTTCGGGGCTTTGGAACGGCTTTGCGATGCGCCTCGGCGTCCCTTCGGAAATTACGCTTTTGACTTTGACGGCGGGCGGAAAATCCTCCCGCTAAAGGAATGATCATGGAACGTTTGGCTCTTTTGGGCGCCACGGGTTCGATCGGCAAGTCGACCCTCGACGTCCTCTCTCGGCATGAAGACCGCTTTTCGCTCTACGGCGCGAGCGCGCACTCGAACGTCTCGAAGCTCGTCGACATCGCGCGGCGCTTCCACCCCGAAGTCGTCGTGATTTCGGACGAATCGCGCTATGGAGAACTGAAGGACGCTCTGCGCGCCGCAGGCCTTTCGACCCGCGCCGAAGCGGGCGCGGCGGCCCTTGAAGCGCTTGCGGGCGCGCCCGAGGTCGACAGCGTCATGCAGGCCGTGGTGGGCGCGGCCGGGCTTCGTCCCACCTTCCGCGCGGTCGAAAGCGGCAAGCGCCTGCTTCTCGCGAACAAGGAAAGCGTCGTCTGCGGGGCGGAACTCCTCATGCGCCGCGTCAAGGAATGCGGCGCGACCCTTCTTCCCGTCGACAGCGAACACAGCGCCGTCTTTCAGTGCCTGCAGGGTGTTCCCGCAGTGGAACGCGCCCGCGTGAAGCTCTGGCTCACCGCCTCGGGCGGTCCCTTCCGCGGCCGCAAGGACCTCTCGGGCATCACGCCCGCGCAGGCGGTCGCGCACCCCAACTGGTCGATGGGCCGCAAGATCAGCGTCGACAGCGCGTCGCTCATGAACAAGGGCCTCGAAGTGATCGAGGCGCGCCACCTTTTTGACGTCCCGCCCGAACGCATCGAAGTGGTCGTTCACCCCGAATCGGTCGTGCACTCGATGATTGAATTGGCCGACGGGGCGTTTCTCGCGCAACTGGGCTCGGCCGACATGCGCGAGCCGATCGGCTACGCCATGGGCTATCCCGACCGTCTGCCCGCGGGCATCCGTCCGCTTCGCCTTGCCGAAATCGGACGTCTCACCTTTGAAGAGCCCGACCGCGAAACCTTCCCGCTTCTCGACGCCGCCTACAAGGCGCTCTCCATGGGCGCGGGCTCCACGATCGTTCTCAATGCCGCCAACGAAATCGCGGTCGAAGCGTTCCTCAACGAACGGATCGGCTTCACCGACATTTTCTCGACGGTCCTCGAACGACTCGAAAAGGACCGCCCCGAGGCGCCCGAAAGCGTCGACGACATTCTCGCGATCGATGCCGAAACGCGCGCGAAGACGCGCGAAGCGCTCGGTCTCGCCTAACCTCCCAAGCCACAGGAATACGACATGGGTTTTCTCTGGGCCCTTTTGGGCTTTGCCGTCACGATCGGCATCATCGTGCTCGTTCATGAGGCCGGACATCTCCTCGCCGCCAAGAGCCTGAACGTCGAGGTGCGGCGCTTTTCGATCGGCTTCGGCCCGGTTCTCTGGAAGAAGAAGTGGGGCGAAACCGAGTACGCGGTCTCGCTCGTCCCCTTGGGCGGCTACGTGCAGATGACGGGGGAAAACGGCACGGCCGAGCCGCTTACGCCCGAAGCGAGGGCGAGAAGCTACGACGCGCAGTCGAAACCCCGCCGCGCCATGATTCTCGCGGCGGGCCCCCTCATGAATTTCGTGCTCGCTTTCTTCTGCTACGTGCTCCTCGGGGCGATCGGCGTCGAGGACCTTCCCGTGCGCCTGATGGAACCGCCCGCAAAGACCGCCGCCGCGCAGGCGGGCGTCGTCGGGGGCGATGTCGTCACGGAAGTGGACGGCGTCGAAATCCGCGGCTACACGGACCTCAATCTCTCGCTTCTCGGTCGAATCGGCGAGGAGACCGTTCCCGTGATTCTGAAGCGCGGGGAGGGGAACTTTGAAACCGACCTCGACCTCTCGACGCTCAGCCTCACGGACGCCGCGCAGACGATCGTCGCCGCCAAGCTCGGCTTCATTCCGCAGATGACGGGACCGCTCGTGATCGCGAACGTCATGAAGGAGGGGCCGGGCGAAAAGGCGGGCCTGCGCGCCGGAGACAAGGTTCTCTCGATGGCTGGGCGTCCCGTGACGACGGTCGAGGAATTCCGCGCGGTCGTCGCCGAATACGCTGACCGGGACTTCCCGATCGAAGTCGAGTCGCTCGCGGACGGCACGCGCCGTACGCTTACGCTCCACCCCGAAATGATGACGCTCGACAAGACCGAGGGCACCAAACCCAAGCCCGCCGTGGCGGTCTCGATCGGGCGACTTCCCGAAACGATCGTCGTGCACTACGGTCCGATCGACTCCGTGCGCATGGGGGCGGTCAAACTCATGGAAATGCTGCGCCTCCAAGTAATGAGCGTCGGTCAGCTCGCGCAGGGCGAAGGAACCGATCAGATCGCCGGTCCCGTCGGGATCGCGCAGTCGGCGGGCACGGCCGTGCGCGCGGGCCTTCGTGCCATGGTCGACTTCGTTGCGCTCATCAGCGTGGCCGTGGGCTTCATGAACCTCATTCCGATTCCGGGGCTCGACGGGGGACACCTCTTCGTAATGAGTCTTGAGGCGCTGCGCCGCAAGGATTTCGCTCCGGAAACGAAGGAGAAGATTATGAAGGGCGGGCTGTTCGTCGTCCTCCTCATCATGGTCTTTGCGCTCAACAACGACCTCACGCGTCTTTTCTCCTGATTTTTCCGAAGAAAGGCGTTCTTTTCGTCCTGCGCCCGCCGATTTGCGGCGCAGGGCGTTCGATTCGGGAAGAGAGCGTACGCACCGCGGGGTGCAAATTTGGTATTCTCTCCCTACCCATGCCCGCCGCGATACGGACCTTTGTCGGCGGGCTTTGCCGTGACAATCATCTCAGAGAGTTTTCGTCGTGACGATTACAAAACTCACCAAGTTCAGTACCGCGTTTTTCGCGGCCCTCGCCCTGGCGGGCACCGCTTCGGCCTTCACGATCTCGGACATCCGCGTCGAAGGCGTGGTGCGAACCGAGCCGGGCACCGTGTTCTCGCACCTTCCCTTTCGCGTAGGCGACGAGTTCACGACCGAAAAGGGCACGCGCGCGATCCATTCGCTTTATTCCTCGGGTCTTTTCCGCGACGTCTCGCTCGCGCAGGACGGCGACGTCCTCGTCGTGCGCATCGTCGAACGTCCGGCCGTGGCCGCGATTGAAACGCACGGGATCAAGGCCTTCGACAGCGAAGCCGTGGAAACGAGTCTGCGCGACGTCGGCATGGCCGAAGGCCGCATCTTCGACCAGGCGACGCTCGACCGCGCCGACCAGGAACTGCGCCGCCAGTACCTCGCGCAGGGCTACTACGGCGTCGACATCAAGACGACCGTGACGCCGCTCGAGCGCAACCGCGTGCGCATCACGATCAACGTCGACGAAGGGAAGGCCTCCTCGATCGCCGAAATCCGCATGGTCGGCAACGAAACCTTCGAAACGGAGGAACTGCTCGACCTCATGCAGTTGGGCACCCCGAACTGGATTTCGTGGTACACGAAGCGCGACCTCTACTCGCGTGAAAAGCTCGCGGCGGACATGGAATCGATCCGCTCCTTCTATCTCAATCAGGGCTACCTCGACTTCCGCATCGACTCGGTGCAGGTCTCGATCGCCCCGAACAAGTCCGACGTCTACGTCGCGATCAACATGACGGAAGGCGAGCAGTACACGATCAACGACGTGCGCCTCACGGGCGACCTCCTCGGGATCGACGAAGAGCTCCAGAAGCTCGTGACGCTCCAGAAGGGAACGCTCTACAACGCCGAAGAGGTGAAGAACGTCTCGACGGCCATTCAGGACAAGCTCTCGACCTTGGGCTACGCCTTCGCGACGGCGAACGCCAATCCGGTTTCCGACCGCGACGCCCGCACGGTGGACATCGTCTACACCGTCGACCCGGGCCGCCGCGCCTACGTGCGCCGCGTGAACATCACCGGCAACAGCCGCACGAAGGACGAAGTGATCCGCCGTGAAGTCCGTCAGTACGAATCGGCCTGGTTCGACAGCGACAAGGTGAAGCTCTCGCGCGACCGCATCGACCGACTCGGCTACTTCGACTCGGTGACGGCCGATCCGGTGCCGGTTCCGGGCACGCGCGACCAGGTGGACCTCGACATCAAGGTGAAGGAACGTCCGACGGGCTCGATCTCGCTCGGTGCGGGCTACTCCACGTCCGAAGGCATCATTCTTTCGGCGGGCTTCGCGCAGAACAACGTCTTCGGTACAGGGAACTCGATCTCGGTCGACGTGAACACTTCGAAGTCGCAGCGCACCTACGCTCTCTCGGTCGTCGAACCGTACATCACGCCGGAAGGCCTCTCGCGCTCCTACGACCTCTATACCCGCCGCGTCGACCTGGAAGAACTCGACGTTGCCGACGTCGAGTACGAAACGACCGGTGCGGGCATCGCCTGGGGCATTCCGTTCACCGAAACGGACCGCGTGTTCTTGGGCGGCCGCATCGAACGCACGAAGGTGATGACGAACGCCAATTCGCCGCAACGCTATCAGACCTACCGCGACGAATTCGGCAAGGATCCGCTCTCCTTTGCGCTGACCCTCGGTTGGTCGCGCGACTCGCGCGACAACTCGCTCGCTCCGACGCGCGGCGTCTACCAGCGCCTGAACGGTGAATTCGCTCTGCCGGGTCTCGACATCGAATACTACAAGTTCACGTATCAGTATCAGCACTTCCTGCCTCTTTCCAAGACCTGGACACTCGCCTTCAACACCGAATTCGGTTGGGGCGACACCTATGGCAGCACCACGATGTTCCCGTTCTTCAAGAACTACTACGCGGGCGGCATCGGTTCGGTGCGCGGCTTCGAATCGGGCTCCCTCGGGCCTCAGGATACGAACGGCGACAACTTGGGCGGCGACCGCAAGTGGACGGGCTCTCTTGAACTCCTCGCTCCGCTTCCGGGCGGCGACCGTACGCTGCGTATCTTCGGCTTCCTCGACTTCGGTTCGGTCTGGGGTTACGAAGGCTACATGGACGGCAGCAACATCCGTTACCGTCGTTCCGACATGAGCCTCTCCGACCTCCGTTATTCGACGGGTATCGGCATCGCGTGGATTTCGCCCCTCGGGCCCTTGAAGTTCTCGATTGCCGCGCCGTTGAACGACAAGGAAGGCGACGACATTCAGCGCTTCCAGTTCCAGATCGGCACGGGCTTCTGATCGTTCGGGCGGGAGCCTCTCCCGCCCGTCATTCTTTTCGTGAGCATGGCTATGACTCGATTCTCCCTTACGCGTGCGGTGGTGACGGGCGCCGTCGCCGCCTCCGTCGCTCTGGCCTCGGCCGGGGCGTTCGCGCAGAACGACCTCAAGATCGGGGTCGTGAGCCTCGAGCGGATTCTCCGCGACGCCAAGGTCGCGCAGATCGCAAGCGACCGTCTGAACGCCGAAGGGCGTGAGCGTCAAGACGAAATCGAGGCCATGACGCGCCGCTTCAAGCAGCGTCTCGAGCGCTTCGAAAAGGAAGCGCCCTCCATGACCGAATCCGAGCGCGTCGCCGAACGCCGTGCCCTGGCCGAAACGGAGCGCGACATCACGCGCCGCAACCGCGAGGCCCGCGACGAATTCAATCAGCGCCGCAACGAAGAGGTGATGCTTCTGCAGAGCCGCGCCGCGCGGGTCGTTCAGGACATCGCCAAGGCGGAGAAGTTCGATCTCGTGCTCTACGAATACTTCTACGCGAGCGATCGGGTGGATTTGACGAAGCGCGTGATCGACATCCTCGACAAGGACGTCGCAGACGGCAAGAAGACGACCAAATAACGGCATCTCGCAGGTCCGCTCGAAAGTAACGGCGGACCTTCGCATTTTGGGAGATACAACATGAAATTTCCGAGCAGCAAACTCGTCGAAATGGTTCTCGAGCGCTCCGGCGGTCGACTGAAGATGAATTTGACGGGCGGCGACCCTGAAGTTTCTCGCTTCATGCCTCCGCAGGCGGCGGGCGAGGGAGACATCAGCTTCCTCACGGACCCCGCCTACGCCGAGGCGATGAAGGCCTCGAAGGCGGCGCTTCTGGTGCTGCGCGAAAAGGACGCCGCCGCGCTCTGGGGCGAGAAGGCCCCCGAACGTGCGGTGCTCTATTGCGACAATCCCTACGCCTTCTTCGCGTTTGCGTCGCAGATCTTCTTCCCGGCCGTCTCGGGCGAAACCGGGATCGATCCGCGTGCGGACGTTTCGCCCGAAGCGAACGTTCACCCCGACGCCCTCATTGAAGCCTTCGCCGTCGTGAAGGCGGGCGCGACCATCGGCGCGCGCACCGTCGTGAAGTCGGGCGCCTACGTCGACTACGGCGCGCAGGTGGGCGAAGACGTGATTCTGCAGCCCCGCGCCTACGTGGGACCCGCCACGGTCGTGGGCGACCGCTCGATCCTGCAGCCCGGCGCCGTCGTCGGCGCCGACGGCTTCGGCTTTGCGCCCTTCCTCGGCGAATGGGTGAAGATCCCGCAGGTGGGCCGCGTCGTGCTCGGCACCGACGTCGAAGTGGGGAGCAACACCACGATCGACCGCGGCGCGCTCGCCGACACCGAAGTGGGCGACGGCACGAAGCTTGACAACCTCATTCAGCTCGGCCACAACGACAAGATCGGCAAGCACTGCGTCATGGCCGCCAACGTCGGCATCGCCGGCTCGACCACCGTGGGCGACCACTGCATGATCGGCGGCGCCGCCATGATCAACGGCCACATCACGATTCCTTCGGGCTCGAACGTGGGTCCGGCCACGGCCATCACGGGCTGGGGGAAGGAACCGATGACGAAGACGGGCTTCTATCCGGCGCTCGATCCGAAGAACTTCGCTCTCACGGCGGCTTCGATTTCGCGTCTCCCCGAAATGCGCAAGCAGCTTCGCGAACTCGCCCGCGCCGTCAAGGCGCTGGAAGAGAAGGCCTGATCCCGATAAGAACGAGGTGAGCCTCCTGCGGGAAGCTCACTCGGCGCAACGCGCTCGTGCCGCGGGCACGCAAAAACTGAGGCCGCCCATTCGGGCGGCCTCGTGCTTTTCGGTCAATCTCGTTTTAGGGCTGCGCCGGGCCCTTCGTGAGCGACTTGTGGATCAGGCCGATGATGAAGCCCACCAAGGCGAAGGGGATCCAGCCGAGACCGTAGGTGTGAAGCGGCACCCAGTTCGCAAGGATGGCTTCGAGTCCGCCCATGGCGATCTTGGCCGTCTGCAGACCGTTGTAGGTCGCCATCACGAAGGTGAAGCCGATCGTCCACGCCCACACGCAGCGGCGGCCGCCGATCTTGTTGTGGAGGAGCGACAGAATGACGAGCGCCACGCAAAGGGGGTAGAGGAACATCAGCACGGGAATCGTCGAGACGATGATCGTCTTCAACCCGAAGAGACCGATGAGGTAGGAGATCACCGAGAAGATGACGACCCAGACCTTATAGGGGAGGCGTCCTTTCGCAAGATTGAAGAAGTGCGCCGACGTGCAGCTGATGAGGCCGATCGCGGTCGTCATGCAGGCGAGAATCACCATGACGGAGAGAAGGACCGCGCCGCCGCTGCCGAAAAGAAGCTGAGCACTCAAGGCCAGGATCGGAGCGCCGGTATCCTGCACGCCGATGGCGGTCACGCTTTCGGCGCCCACCTTGGCGATGAAGATGTAGATGATCGCGAGCAAGGGGCCGGCGACCATGGCCGCCTTGAAGACTTCGCGGGCGATGTCGGACTGCTTCGTGAAGCCCGACTCGCGCACGGCGCCGATGGCGAGGCTGCCGAAGATGAGGGCCGCAATGGCGTCAAGCGTGTTGTAGCCGTCCAGGAAGCCCTGAACCGTCGCCATGAAGGGCGTGGCGTAGGGAGCGGCCGGCGCCTGGGGTTCGCCCATCGGAGCGAGGCAGCTCTGCACGATGAAGATCGCGAGCGAAAGGACGAGAAGCGGGGTCAAAATCTTGCCCACACGGTCGACAAGCTTCGAAGGCGACGCGGAAAGCCAACCCGCAACGACGAAGAAAACGGCGAGGAAGACGGGCATGCCGACTTCGAGTTGCGAGGGATCGAGGAAGGGCGCGATGCCGATTTCCCAGGAAACGGTGCCGGTTCGGGGTACGGCAAAGCAGGGACCGATGGCGAGAATGCAGACGTTGGCATAAAAGGCACCGAACCAGGGGTGCACGCGGCTGCCGATTTCCTGCAGCCCCGGCAGACCCGAGTAGCCGACCGCCACGAGCGTAAGGAGCGGGAGTCCGACGCCGGTAATGCAAAAGCCCAAAACCGCCCACCAGACTTCCGTGCCGGAGGCCTGGCCCATGGAGGCGGGGAAAATCAGATTGCCCGCGCCGAAAAAGAGCGCGAAGAGCATGAGACCGATGGGGATGAATCTTGTTTTAGAGGGGGACTCCATGGATGCACCTTTTGTTTTGCTGTTTTCTTGCTTACCAGTCGGAACGGGTCGAGGAGCACCCGCGCCGACTCCATTCTTTCTGTATACATCAAAGTTCTTCCTGAAATTTCGAATAAATGCAGAAATTTTGTCTGACTAATATGAAGTGCCTAGATCGAATAAGACGACGTTTTTAATGTTGAATTTTTATAATCGATTGCACGGCAGGTAAGAACGGAAATAAACGTTCGTCGGAACTTGTCGGTGCATTGAAAACTTTTTCGCAAGGTGCCGAGCGATCCTTGTAATGCAGAAATATTCGAAATCGCCTAGGAAGTTCTGCTTAGAACGAGTCGTTTCGCATGCGGTCGACCTGAGGGCTGCGCTGCAGACGCATGTCCGAAGACCGGCGATCGCACCGAAGCAATGCCCGCAGGATCCGTCTCCGCGTGTGCGGACCCGTGATACGCCCCCAATGGGCGGGCAAAATGGGCACAGGCTAATCCGTAGGTCCGAAGCCACTTTTCACACGAAGTCCTTCGATTCGTGGCACACTAACACCCGAACTCTTCGGGACGAACGCACGGTCGTCCCGAAGCCATTTGAACGATTTCACATTTTCTTTTCGGCATTACGATGACGACCAAGTTTGACATCACCGACATCATGGACATGCTCCCCCACCGCTACCCGTTCCTCCTGATCGACCGGGTGGTGGAGCTTTCCGACGACCTCAACCGCGTCGTGGTGATCAAGAACGTGACGGTGAACGAACCGCAGTTCACGGGCCACTTCCCGCAGGTTCCCGTGATGCCCGGCGTCCTCATCATTGAAGCCATGGCCCAGGCCTGCGCCATCATGGCGCTTGCGCGTCTCCCCGAAGACGTGGACCGCAAGAACAGCCTCTTCTACTTCGCCGGCATCGACAACGCCCGCTTCAAGCGCGTCGTGCAGCCTGGCGACCAGCTCGTGATCGAAGGTCGCTTCATCCGTCAGAAGCTCGGTCTCGGCGTCTTCGAAGCCGAAGCCAAGGTCGACGGCAAGGTTGCCGCCTCCGCCACGATGATGTGCGCCTACCGCCCGAAGCCCGCCAAGGCCCAGTAATTCCGCGCCATCCGCGGAGAGGGGCTGGAATTGCCCCTCCAATTGCCCATCCAGGCGACAGAACCAAGCCCTCCAAGAGTTTTTTTCTTCGGAGGGCTTTTGCTATTTCCTGCGGTTCAAACGGAATCGGTCGTTCCCGATCGATCTTCCAGGGCGACGTCGGCAAGTCGTTCGGTGTCAAGTCGGGGCGACCGCCATGTGCGCCGCGCGGGGTGGCGATGTTTCGGTCGACGTTGGGTGATAACCGAGAGCATAAAGATTTCGTTTAGTCACAAGAAAGCTCTGAAAGCGAAGAGGCAGGCGAAGGAAATTCCGTACAATGCAGGTTTTCTTGATTTCTGAAGGACAACGATGGAAAAGACCGAACTGACGCTCGAAGATTTCGGACGCGATTCGATCGAACGCATGGAAAAGGCCCTCGAGCGCTTTGCGCGCGGGGAAGGCCTCTGCGTGGTGGACGACGAAGACCGTGAAAACGAGGGCGACCTCATTTTCAGCGCCGAACACCTCACCAAAGAACAGGTGGCGCAGATGATCCGCGACTGCTCGGGGATCGTGTGCGTGTGCCTCACGGAAGAGGCCTGCGACCGCATGGAACTCCCCCCGATGGTGGCGGACAACACCAATACGCAGGGGACCGCCTTCACGGTGGCGATCGAAGCCGCCGAAGGCGTGACGACGGGCGTGAGCGCGCACGACCGGCTCCTCACGATCAAGGCCGCGGCCAATCCCGAAGGGAAGCCCTCGGACCTTCGCCGTCCCGGCCACGTCTATCCGCTTCGCGCGCGAAAGGGCGGCACCCTCGTTCGCCGCGGTCATACGGAATCCTCCATCGACCTCTGCCGTCTCTCGGGCCTTCACGAGGCCGGGGTGCTCTGCGAACTCATGAACCCCGACGGAACGATGATGCGTCTTCCCGAAGTGGCCCGCTACGCCAAGGACCACGACATGATGCTCATCTCGGTCGAGGACATCGTCGCCTACCGCCGCGCGAAGGGACTTTGATGTCCCGACGCCTTGCCGCCCGAACTTTCGGGCGGCAAAGTGCGAGAATGAGAGGCGACCGCCTCTCTTTCCTTTCAACTTCGTCATGCGAATCAAAGAGCTCTCCCAACTCTCGGGCATGGCCGCTTCGGCCATCCGTTTCTACGAGGACGAAGGACTTCTTCCGCCCGTCCGCCGCAGCGACAACGGCTACCGCAGCTACGGAAACGATCATGTGGAGCGTCTGCGCTTCATTCAGCGCTGCCGTTCGCTCGACATGTCGCTCGAAGACATCCGCAGGATGACGGGACTTCTCTTTCAGAACCTCGAGGCGGATCCCGACGAAGTGCACGACATCGTCGAGGAGCAGCTCGCCGTCGTCGACCGCCGCATCGCCGAACTCAATCTCATGCGCGGCGAACTTCTTTCGCTTCTCGACCGCTGTCACCACGGGCATCATCACGCCTCGGGCGAAGTCTGCGGCGTGGTCGACGCGCTTCGCCGTGAAACTCAACCCTGACGACAATCCCCGTGCCCAAGAACACAACAGAACTTTTCGGATTGCTGAGTTTCCTCGCGATCCTCGCGCTCTTTTTGCATTCCGTCTGGAAGTTTTCCCGCCGCTTTCCGAACGCGGACGACCGCGCGCCCACGGGCGTCGACGGAGGACTTCTGCTTCTCATGACGGGGTGCGTTACGCTCACCGTCTGGTTCGCCGCGACGATCGCGGCCCGTGCGCCCCTCTACGCCTCTCTCTCGGGCGTAGAACTCCTGTGGGCGGCGCTTCCCGAGGCGCTCTCGGGACTGGGCTTTCTCTGGGCGTCGCTTCGCATCGTGACGGGGCGAAAGCCTTCCGTCAAGACCGAGGTTGCGCTGGCGCTCCTCGCGGCGGGGCCCGTCGGCGCGGGGCTTCTTCCTGCGCTTCGCGGTGAGGCGAAGTGGGCGTTCACCCTCTCGATTTCGGTCTTCGCGCTCTGGGGAGTCTTTTACGTTCTGAAGAGCGTGCGCGCCCGCCACGTTTTCGGGTGATCGAACGTCCTGTTTCTCCCCATATGCAAAGGGCCCCGGCGAAAACCGGGGCCCTTGTTGCAGATAGGTTTCGAAGGCGGTCTTATTCCTTCACTTCGAAGGTTTCCTCTTCGCTCAGAAGACCGCCGCGGATCACCTGAACGGGACGCTGGCAGCGGAATTCGAGCCAGGCGGTGGAGGGAGCGGAGCCGTCTTCGTGCGCGTCCACGGCGCCCGAGAGCGGAAGCATGCCGAGCTCTTCGCGCTGGCAGATGTCGCGGGCGCGCTGCTGCAGGGCTTCGTTGATCTGCGTCGCGCGAACGTTGCCCGGCCACTTGAAGTCGAGTCGCCAGACGTTTCCAATGACGTTGGAGAGGCGTTCTTCGCGGCCCGCGAAATTGCGGCTTTCTTCTTGGATGGCCTGGCAGCCCGTGAGGGCCGTGAGGGCGACAAGGCTGAGGAGAATCGGTGCGGTGAGGCTTTTGCGCATGACGTGAAAAAGTGGGTTCATTGAAGGGCGGCCTCGTCGCCGCCGGAATCCGAACATTGTACTTCGCCCGGCCTCCTTCGGGAGCGAAGGATTTGCAACGAGTCGAAAAGGGGGACGGGGCGGGGGCGAGGCCCCCTCGAAGAAAATCTTAGGGAAAGGAGAGGGACTCCGAGGCGGCGGAGTGCTCCTTGAAAAGCGTTGCGGCACCGTGGAATTTGTTGATGAAGACTGCGCCGAACACCTACGGGGGAGCGCCGATTTATAAGGAAACCTTAATTTCCCCGAACTAGACTCCTTGGCCATAGAATCGGCCTTCCGAGCCGAGAGCGGACGGGGCTTCGCCCCGCCGAAAACAAGAATCCACCCTTACCTCAAAACGAAACGAAACTCAATGAGCGCATTGATCGAAGTCTCGGGTCTCACCTGCGAACGCGGGGAAAGAACCCTGTTCGAGGGGCTTTCTTTCTCCGTGGAAGCCGGCACGCTCGTGCGCATTGCCGGATCGAACGGCGCGGGCAAAACGACGCTTCTGCGTCTGATGACCGGGCTCATGCGCCCCGTTGAGGGCGAAGTCCGCTGGCGCGGCACGCCCGTGCAGAAGGCCGCGCAGGACTTCTGGAAGGAGCTCTGCTACATCGGCCACCGAAACGGCGTCAAGGACGACCTCTCGGTCCTCGAAAACGTTCTCCTCAACGCCCGCATCGCTTCGCTCTCCGTCACGGAAGAGGAGGCGCTCGACGCGCTCGACGCCGTGGATCTCTCGGAATTCCTCGAAGTGCCCGCGGGCCAGCTCTCGCAGGGGCAGCGCCGCCGCGTGGCGCTTGCGCGCCTGTGGCTCTCCCGGTCGGTGGCGCTTTGGGTGCTCGACGAACCCTTCACGGCGCTCGACGTCAAGGGCGTGGCGCGTCTTGCCAAGCTTATCGGCGAGCACGTCGAGGAGGGCGGCATCGTCATGCTCGTCACGCACCAGGAAGTGCCCGTGGAAAACGCGCGCTTCATGGTGATCGAACCCGAACGCTGGTCGCCGAGAAAGCGCACCGCCGTCGAAGCGGCGCTCGACGATGAAGCGGCGCAGAACGCCGAGCCGGTCTGAGGAGAGAAATCATGTGGCAGATCTTTCTCACCATTCTTCGCCGTGACCTGATGCTTGCGCTTCGCCGCAAGTCCGACCTCGCTCAGGTGATCTTCTTCTTCGCCGTCGTCGTGACGCTCGTGCCTCTGGGCGTGGGCGCCGAAACGAATACGCTTCGCGCGATCGCGCCTGGCGTCGTGTGGGTGGCGGCGCTTCTCGCGGCTCTTCTCTCGCTTCCGCGCATGTTCGCGGCGGACTTCGCCGACGGCACGCTCGAGCAGATGCTCGTCGCCGCGGAACCCCTTCCCGTCATCGTTTTTGCGAAGGTCATCGCGCACTGGCTCGTCACGGGCGTGCCGATGACGGTCTTCGCGGCCCTTTTCGGCGTGATGTTCGACCTGTCGCTCGACGTGACGCTCGTCCTCGTCGCGAGTCTTGCGGTGGGGACCCCGATTCTGAGCTTCATCGGCGCGATCGGCGCGGCGCTTACGCTCGGCCTTCGCGCGGGCGGGGTGCTCACGAGCCTCCTCGTCTTGCCGCTCTACATTCCGGTTCTGATTTTCGGTTCGGGTGCGGCCTCGGCCGTCGCCGTCTCGATGAGCCCCACGGCGCACTTCCTCATCGTGGGCGGCCTCACGCTCGCGACGGCGGCGCTGAGCCCGATGGCGGTTTCCGCGGCGCTTCGCATCGCCGAACAATGATTTCTCAAACTCCTGGGTGAGCCATTTATGTCGATTACGAGTCCTGAAGGCTTCTACCGTGCGGCGGGCAAGTGCATCATGCCCCTCATGGTCCTCGGCCTCCTTCTCTTTGTCGTCGGTTTCTACATGGGCTTCTTCGAGTGCCCGATCGACTACAAGCAGGGGAATTCCTACCGCATCATCTTCATTCACGTCTCCGCCGCGTGGATGTCGATGCTCCTCTACATCCTGATGGCCGTGTGCTCGGCGATCGGTCTGCTCCGCAACAGCCGTCTCGCCTTCATCCTCTCGCAGGCGATGGCGCCGACGGGGGCGCTCCTGTGCTTCATCGCGCTCTTCTCGGGCGCCTTCTGGGGCCGTCCCACCTGGGGCACCTACTGGGTCTGGGACGCCCGACTGACCTCGGCCCTGATCCTCTTCTTCCTCTATCTCGGCTTCATGGCGCTTCACACCGCGATCGACGACAAGCGCCGCGCCGACCGCGCCGCCTCGGTGATCTCGATCGTCGGCGTCATCAACGTGCCGATCATCTACTTCTCGGTGCAGTGGTGGAACACCCTCCATCAGGGCGCCTCGATCACGACCAAGGGTTCGTCCATGGCCGAAATCATGCTCTACACGCTTCTCGTCATGGTCGCGGCGGGCATGTGCTACGGGACGGCCGCCGTGCTCTCGCGCGCCCGCACGATCATTCTTGAACGCGAACGCCGCAGCGACTGGGCGCTCGAAGCCGCCAAGGGAGGCAAACTGTGAACTGGGCAAGCTTTTCCGACTTCCTGACCATGAACGGTCACGGCTTTTACGTGTGGTGCGCCTACGGAGCGCTCTTCGTCGGGGTCGTCGCCGAACTGATTTCTCTCAAGCGTCGCCGCGGGGCGATTCTCACCCGTCTGCGCCGCGAAGCCCGCAACCGCAATCTTGAAAAGGGGAACTGATCCATGGATTCCAAGACCAAAAAACTCGCCCTGATCGGCGCTGCCATCGTGGTGGTGGGCGCGGGCGTGACGATGGCCCTGCAGGCCTTCAACGAAAACCTCGTCTTCTTCTTCTCGCCCACGCAGGTGGCCGCGAAGGAAGCTCCGGAAGGCCGCACCTTCCGCCTGGGCGGCGTCGTCGAACCCGGTTCGGTCGAACGCCAGAAGGACGGCGTGACGGTCACCTTCAAGATCACCGACACGGCGCAGAGCGTGCCCGTTCTCTACAAGGGCATTCTCCCCGACCTCTTCTCCGAAGGGCAGGGCGTCGTGGCGCAGGGCAAGCTCGATTCGGCCGGTCTTTTCACCGCTTCCGAAGTGCTCGCCAAGCACGACGAAAACTACATGCCGCCCGAGGCCGCCAAGGCGCTTGAAGACGCCCACAAGGCCGGGGTGGCGAAGAAGGCCGCCGAAGAGGCCGCCAAACAGAACGTCAAGTCCTAAGCCGCAGGCTTCGGACCTGACACCCAACAGGCGCAGGGTCGGCCCGTTTCGGGACCGGCCCCTTTTGGGATTGAGGAGGCCCCGCTCGAAAGTCTCCTCGGACGAGTTTCCAAACTCTTTTCATTCACCGGAGATACACAAGTGATTCCTGAAATCGGTCACTTTGCACTCATCCTCTGCCTGGCGCTCTCGATCGTCCAGGGGGTGGTGCCCCTCATCGGCGCGGCCAAGGGCAACCGCGCGCTGATGGCGGTGGCGCGGCCCGCGGCGATCGCGAACGCCCTCTTTGGCACGATTGCGTTCGGCTGTCTGGCGTATTCGTTCTACGTCTCGGACTTCTCGGTCCTCAACGTGGCGAACAACTCCAACTCGATGCTGCCTTGGTACTACAAGGTCGCCGCCACCTGGGGCAGCCACGAAGGCTCGATCCTCTTCTGGGTCGTGACGCTCGGCTGGTGGTCCGCCGCGGTCGCCTTCTCGGCCAAGAAGCTTCCCGCCGAAATGACGGCCCGCGTCACGGGCGTGATGGGGCTTGTCGCCATGGGGTTCCTCACCTTCATGCTCTTTACTTCGAACCCCTTCCTGCGTCTCTTCCCGGCCCCCGCCGAAGGCGCGGACCTGAATCCGCTTCTGCAGGACCCGGGGATGGTCTTCCATCCGCCGCTTCTCTACCTCGGCTACGTGGGCTTCTCGGTGCCGTTCGCCTTCGCGATCGCCGCGCTCATTTCGGGTCGCCTCGACGCCGCCTGGGCGCGCTGGATGCGCCCCTGGACGACGGCCGCCTGGATTCTCCTCACGCTCGGCATCGCGCTCGGCTCCTACTGGGCCTACTACGAGCTCGGCTGGGGCGGCTGGTGGTTCTGGGACCCGGTTGAAAACTCCTCCTTCATGCCGTGGCTGACGGGCACCGCCCTCATCCACTCGCTCGCCGTGACGGAAAAGCGCGGTTGCTTCCGCATCTGGACGGTGCTCCTTGCGATCCTCACGTTCTCGCTCTCGCTTTTGGGCACCTTCCTCGTTCGCTCGGGCGTTCTCACCTCGGTGCACGCCTTCGCGACCGATCCGGAGCGCGGTCTCTTCATTCTCGCCTTCCTCATCATCGTGATCGGGCTCTCCTTCCTGCTCTTTGCCTGGCGCGCCCCGACGGTGGGCCTCGGCGGGAACTTCGGGATGATCTCGCGCGAATCGATGCTTCTCGTCAACAACGTTCTCCTCGTCGTGGCGATGGGCGCGGTGCTTCTCGGCACGCTCTATCCGCTCTTCCTCGACGCCCTGAACGCCGGCAAGATCTCGGTCGGGCCTCCGTACTTTGACGCGGTCTTCGGGCCCCTGATGCTCCCGCTCGTCTTCCTCATGGGCGTGGGTCCGCTCGCGCGCTGGAAGGAAGCCGATCCGAAGCAGCTTGCGAAGTCCCTCCTCTGGGCCATGATCGTTTCGATCGTCCTCGGCGCCGCCGTTCCGCTCCTCATGGGCGAATGGAGCAACTGGGTGTTCGTCGGCTGCACGCTCGCCTTCTTCGTCGTCTTCGGCGCCGTCGAAGCCTTCCGTCAGCAGATCCGCCACGGCGAAGGCAGCGTCGTCTCGAAGCTTCTTCGTCAGCCGCGCGCCTATTGGGGCATGCACATCGCCCACATCGGCGTGGCCGTCTTCATCATCGGCGTCGCGCTCGTCAAGGGCTATCAGTCCGAACGCGACGTGCAGATGTTCGTGGGTGAAACCGTGACGGTCGCGGGCTACACCTTCGAATTCAAGGGCGTGACGAGCACGCGCGGCGCGAACTACACCGCCGACCGCGGCGAATTCGTGCTCTCGCGCGACGGCAAGGTCCTCGAGACCCTGCACCCGGAAAAGCGCAAGTACTTCAGCTCGAACTCCATGCCGATGACCGAAGCCGCGATCCGTCACTCGATCACGGGCGACGTCTACGTGAGCCTGGGCGTTCCGACTTCGGACGGCGGCTGGGTGGTCCGCGCCTATTCGAAGCCCTACGTGACCTGGATCTGGTTCGGCTGCATCATCATGAGCATCGGCGGGCTCTGGGCCGCTTCGGACCGTCGCTTCCGTTCGAAGAAGCGCAAGGACGCCAAGACTCAGGCCGCTGCCGCCTAAACGGATGAATCGGGGCGGCAGAGCCGCCCCAAGGAAACTGACATGAAAGCAAAATTTCTCATTCCCTTCGGCATCTTCATCGTGCTTGCCGGGTTCCTCTTCAAGGGCCTCTACCTCGACCCTCGGACCCTTCCGTCGGTTCTGATCAACAAGGAGCTGCCGCCCTTTGAACTGCCCACCCTGTGGGATCCCAACACCACCTTCAAGACCGAAGACATGAAGGGCAAGGTCTGGATGCTCAACGTCTGGGCCACCTGGTGCGTTCCCTGCAAGCAGGAACACCCCTACATGGTGAACCTCAAGCGCCGCGGCCTCAAGACCCCGATCATCGGCTTCGTCTACAAGGACAACACCGGCGCCGCCGCGCAGATGCTCAAGACTTCGGGCAACCCGTACGACAACGTCATCTACGAAACGAAGAACAAGGTCGGCATCGACCTCGGCGTCACGGGCGTGCCGGAAACCTTCATCATCGACAAGAAGGGCATCATCCGCGCCAAGGTGAGCTACCCGATCCAGGACGAAATCTGGTTTGACCAGATGAAGCCCCTGATCGACAAACTGGAGGCCGAATGATGAACGTCAAGTCTCTTTTTCTGACGGCGCTTCTCGCCGTCTCGGTGGCCACTCCCCTCTGTGCGCGCGAGGCCGCGCCGACCGCCTTCGACCCGGTCGCGCACAAGCGCGTCGTGGAAGTCTCCGAACAGCTCCGCTGCCTCGTCTGCCAGAACCAGTCGATCGCCGAATCGAACGCCGAACTCGCCGTCGACCTTCGCAATCAGGTGATCGAGCAGGTCAAGGCCGGCAAGACCAATCAGGAAATCGTCGACTACATGGTCGAGCGCTACGGGGACTTCGTTCTCTATCGTCCGCCCTTCAAGACGAGCACCGTGATTCTCTGGGTGGGCCCGGTCGTCCTCTTCCTGGGCGGTCTTCTCGCCTTCTGGATCAACCTGCGCCGCCGCAAGCAGACCGTTACCGAGAGCACCAAGCCGCTTTCCGAAGAGGAAAAGGCGATGGCCGAAAAAATGCTCGGCAAAGATAAGAAGGAGTAACCCGCCGTGCTCACCACGTTTATTGTCATTGCCGTCCTCATGTGCCTCGTCGCCTGCGCGGCCGTGGGTCTTCCCCTCTGGTTCGGCAAGAAGGACGAGGGCGAAGCCAACCGCCGCGAAATGACGCTCAACATTCTGCGTCAGCAGGCCGAAGACCTCGAAGAGGACCGCAAGGCGGGCCGCATCGACGAGGACGAATACGAAGAGACGCGACTCGAACTCGAGCGCCGCGTGCTCGAGGAAGCGCGTCACGACGAAAAGGTCGAGGCGCAGAACCATTCGTCGCTCTCGCGCATTCTCGCGGTCGTGCTCGTCATCCTGATCCCCGCGTCCGCCGCCACGGGCTACATGGCGCTCGGCCGCTACACGGCCATGGACGAACACTTCCTCGAAATGATGGAAGCGCAGAAGAAGACCTCGGGCGGGCATTCCGCCGCCGAAATGTCGCGCATCATCGATCAGCTGAAGGACCGTCTCGAAAAGAATCCGATGGACCCCGAAGGCTGGTTCATGCTCGCGCGCACCACGGCCTCGGTGAACCGCTTTGACGAATCCGTCGAAGCCTTCCGCCGTTTGTCCGAAATCGTCCCGAACAACGCCGACATCATGGCCGACATGGCCGACATGATGGCCGCCGCCAACGGCAAAGTCATCACGCCCGACGTCGAGAAGCTCCTCAACAAGGCCCTCTCGATCGACCCCGATCAGTGGAAGGCCCTCGCGCTTCTCGCGATCCACGCCTGGGACAAGGAACAGTACGCGCGCGCCGCGGAACTCTGGGAGCACCTCCTTCTCGTCGTGCCGCCGGATTTTCCGGACATCGAGCAGATCCGCGCCAACATCAACGAAGCCAAGCGTCTGGGCGGCGTGAACGACAACGTCGCGCGCATCTCGGGCGACGCCGAGGGCGGCAAGTCCGCCGCCTCGCAGGGTTCCGCCCCCGCCGACAAGACGCCTGTTCCGACCGTGAACGCCACGGCCGAATACTTCGTGGCCGGCACCGTGACGCTCAGCCCCGAGCTCAAGGACAAGGTGAAGCCCGACGACGCCGTCTTCATCTACGCGCGTCCCGTGACGGGTTCGAAGATGCCGCTCGCCTTCGTGCGCGTGACGGTGAAGGATCTTCCCTACAACTTCGAACTCAATGAAAACATGACGATGGCGATGGGAGCCGAAACGATGGAAAACCACAAGGAAGTCGTGGTCGGCGCCCGCATCTCCAAGACCGGAAACTTCATGCCGCAGGCGGGTGACCTCGAAGGCGAAATGAAGCAGCCCGTGGCCGTCGGAGACCGGGGCATCGCCCTCATGATCAACGGCGTTCGCAAGTAAGCGAAACCAGCGTCACCTCCAAGCCGTCCCGGATTCGTTCGGGGCGGCTTTTTTCTACCCGGCGGGACGAAACGCAAAACGGCCCCCGCCGCGAGGCAGAGGTCCGTCTTGAGAAAAGCAGCGGAGACGCCCGATCAGCGGAAGGTTGTGAGCTTCCGATCGAGCACGGCGGCGAGCCCTTCCATCAGGCCGTCGACGTCGAAGCGGTCAAACTGCTTGTCTTCCGCTCGGAAGAGACTGTTTTGGGTCGGAGCGGAGACGTCCACTTCGCAGAGCTTGACGCCTTCCTGGTTGTAGGCCGTCGCGCGAATCATAAGTTCGGTGCGCGTGGGAAGGTTGAGCGTGCGCTTATCTCGCTTGAGGAGTTCGTAGGGGTAGACCCGACGGATTTCCACGTTGATCTTTTCCCCGTTGCGGGAGGTGCCGTTGCGAAGGTACTCGAGGCTGTAGCGCACGGCCTTGCTGAAGGCGGATCCGGCTTCTTCCTCGGGGAGGCTGTAGGAGAGGGTGACACTGCCGTAGGGACGAGCCGGCTTGTTGAGCCACGTAAAGCCCACCGTGACGTAGGGAAGGGGCGAGCGCTGCGAGCCGAACTTGTTGAATTCCACCGAGTCGTAGTTCCTGCAGGCGGGGATCAAGATGGGCTCTTCCTGCACCTTGTTCGCAAGGCGAAGCGTGATGAGTTTCGAGAGGCGCTTCACGTGGTTGTTCACGGCGCGGCGCACGCTCCCGTCGTCGTTCACGAGCGTCGAATACTTCAGGTTCGGCGTGACAAGGAAGCCCGTTTCGTCGTACTGAATGTTGGCGTAGACCTTGTCCTGGCGGTGGATGACGTCCGCGCGCAGCGTGCCGTTCGCCTCTTCGCAGATCAGCCAGTCGTTGCGGTGGGCCGCCTGGATGGCGGCGTTGCGGATTTGGGCGATCGTCTTGTTGTTGGCTTCGCCGCTGAACTCCATGGGTTCGCGCTTGCTCGCACAGCCGCTCACGAGAAGGGAGCCGGCCAGGACGGCGGCGAGGAAAAGTTTCGTCTTATTCACTTTCTTCTCTCTAAAAGTCTTGTTGCACAGTCTCAAGAAACGAGAGGCGTTTCACCGAGGTCCGGCTAGTATAGAAAAAATCCAGAAAGAGAGGGAAGATCGGGAATCTCCCGCAAATTTGCCGTGAACGATGCACCGTGTCAGGACTGTATGTGGTCTCGCTCAGACGAATTCGGGAAGTTTCTCTTTCGGCGGATACATTGCGCCGGTCTCTTTTTGGAAAAACGCCATCATGTCGTTCGCGTCTCCCGTTTCGTAGAAGCGGCTCAGTTTTTCGTGAAAGAGTTTGGCGACTTGGCTCGGTACGGTAATGGGGAAGAAGCCTTCTTGCATCAAAGCGCCGTTCATCATGAGGGACGCCGTGCGTTTGTTTGCGTTGAAGAAAAACTGATTTCGCGCCATAAAGAGAAATGAGGCGACGGCTCTTTCCTGAGGATCTTTCACTTGCGTCTTGAGGTACGTAAAGCCCTTGGTCGCAATTTCCTGCAGGTAGGCCGCTTGCGACGGAATGAAGCCGACGCCCCGGATGCGGACGTCTCCGGTACGGAAGCTCCCACAGGAAAAAGCCTCTTCTTGCCCCACGATGCCATGAAGGCGTGACGTACACGCTGTGTCGAGTGCAAATTCTCCGGCTTGGAGCATTCGAATGAGTTCTCGGTCGGCCTTGCCGTATCGGACGACCTGCATCAATTCGCGAATGGTGAGTCCGCTCACCGTGTGGCCGCCGAGGATTGTCTCCGTTTGCGAAAGCGTCACGGGATTTTCTTCGAAGGTGTAGAGGAGGTTCCTGATAATGGGCACCCGATTTTGTCTGTACACGAAAACCGCTCTGGAGACGTTTTTCAAACGCGGGATTGCGAAGGACGTCGCACCAACATCCCAGAACATGCCGTTCAGACTCTCTTTCAGGTTATAGGGGGTGGTGTTCATCGGTGCATAATTCTCAAAGGGGACTGTATTTCCCTGCAATGACCAACTATGCCGACGAATCCTTGCCGGGTCCAATCCGCGGCTTGAGTATGGGCCTTTGAGGTATCCGCCCCGTAGCCTAATCCCAGGACCGAGCCTTGGACTGTAAAAAGCGCCGCTCCTCCGACGGAGAGAAGCGGCGCTGGGTGTCGTTGTCAGACGCGATGCGGCTCAGCGAACGCCCACGAGTTCCACGTCGAAGATGAGCGTGGCGTAGGGCGGGATGACGCCGGGATAGCCGTCGGGACCGTAGGCGAGGTTGTAGGGGATGCGAAGGATGCGCTTGCCGCCCACGCGCATGCCGCGGATGCCGTATTCCCAACCCGGGATCACCATGCCGGCGCCGAGCGTGAATTCGATCGGTTCGCCGCGTTCGACGCTCGAATCAAAAACCGTGCCGTTGACGAGCTTGCCCGTATAGTGGACGCTTACTTCCTTTCCGAAGACGGCCTCTTCGCCCGTCCCTTCGAGGATCTCTTCGACCTCGAGTTCGCCCGGAGCGGGGACTTCTTCGGCGGCGAGAAGCTCGACGTCGAAGATGAGCGTGGCGTTCGGGGGAATCACGCCGCCCGCGCCGCGTTCGCCGTAGCCCATGTGCGGCGGAATCGTGAGGGTGCGCTTGCCGCCCGTCTTCATGCCGGCGAAGCCCTGTTCCCACCCCTGAATCACACGGCCTTCGCCGAGCGTGAAGGTGAAGGGTTGACCGCGCGTGACGCTCGAATCAAAGACGGTGCCGTCTTCGAGCTTGCCCGTGTAGTGAACGGTGATGCGCATGCCGGGCTTGGCTTCGACGCCGTCGCCCACCAAAGTGTCGAGAATCTGCAGAGTATCAGTCATTTCGATTTCGGAATGCGGAGGAGGGCGCTTCACGAAGAGGCGCGCGTTTCCTCCATGACAGGGAATAACCTGAAAATGGTAGCAGAGAATGTCCGGGCGCCACGGAGAATTTTCCCGGGGACGGGGTGCAAAAAATCCCCGCGGGCCCGAAGGCGGCGCGGGGAAAAGGTTCTGTGGAGGCGCCCGTGGGACGCCTCACAGGGAGACAACAAACCGAATTACTTCTTGCGGATGGTGAAGTTGTGGCAGCTGTTGCACATGAGTTCGGGTTCCGCCTTGTCGGCCTTATGGCAGTCCTGGCAGTTCACCGCGCCCAGGTGCGAGCGGTGCGGGTTGGGTTCGAGACCGGCCGTCTTCTTGGCGAGGTCTTCGTAGGACCCGTGGCACTTCATGCACTGATCCTTCTTCACCCAGCCCGAAGCTTCGGGGAAGGCGGCGCCGTGAATTTCGGCGAGGGTCTTGCCGGCGGCGGCGTGAGCCGAGGCCGTGAAGGCAAGGCCGAGAGCGACCGCGAAAGCGGCGATAACGGTGTTTTTCATGATCAAAGTCTCCTAATGCGTCAGTTCTTCTTCGCGCGCTTGGCGAGTTCAGCGCCCGCGATGCGGCCGTAGACGAGCGCGGCACCGAGCTGCGCGCCGCCGGCGTAGTTGTGGAAGAAGATCCCGCCCGCGGAGTTGCCCGCAGCGTAGAGGCCGGGGATGCTTTCGCCGTCGAGATTCTGGATCTCGGCCTTGGCGTTGATGAGCGGACCGCCGAAGGTGGCCGTCATGCCGCCCTGGAAGGGAACCGCATAGAACGGCGCCTTCTTGATCGGGTGCGGCTTCTTGTAGGTGCAGGGCGGGTTCATCTGGTCGAGCGTGCCCTTTTCGACGGCTTCGTTGTAAGCCTTGACGATGGCCGTGACGCGTTCGACCGGAAGCTTCACCTGCTTGCAGAGCTCTTCGATCGTGTCGGCCTTGCCGTACGGGTTGTTCAGGCGGTCAAACTTCGGAATCACCTTGTCGAGCACCGAGCAGTCGCTGTCGACGATCACCCAGGCGTAGTTGTCGAGCGTCATCTGGGCGGTCGTGCGGGCCTTGATGACGTAGGTGTTGTTTTCGTCCATGTAGCGCTGGCCCGAGGTGTTGACCTGGACGCCGTAGCCCGAATTGAGGACGTCGGCGGGGTTCACGTGGGTCTTGCCGAGGATCGGGCCGCTGTGGAACTGGTCCATGTTCACGAATTTCGTGTAGAGCGGCATCGTGAGCGAGATGTTTTCGCCCGTCGTCGACTTCGAGCCGCGAAGCACCATGCGCGTGGCCCAGCCGCCGATGTAGCGGTCGACCATTTCGGGGTTGGCCGAGAAGCCGCCCGTGCAGATGCACACGCCCGCCTTCGCGAGGAAGGACTTCTGGCCGTCCGGCGTGAGAACCTTGACGCCCGTCACGGCGAAGTGTTCGTCGTGGAGGAGTTCGATCGCCTTGTGCTGGAAGAGGATGTCGATGCCGCGCTTCTTGCAGGCTTCAAGGAGCTTTTCCACGAGGCGGCCGCCGCCCGTGATGCCTTCGCCGAGGACGCGGCAGGTGCGGCCCAGACGAGGATAGGGCATGGGACGGATCTTGCCGAACTTCACGCCGATGTCGGACTCGAGCCAGTCGATGCCGGCCGAGATGTTGTCCGTGTAGACGCGGTTGAGGATCGGGTCGCCCATCTGCTTGGAGACGTCCATCATCATCGCGTAGAAGGCGTCGGCCGTGTCGGTGATGCCCTGTTCCTTCTGGTGGCGCGTACCCCAACCGCAGACGGAGCCAAGCGCGAAGATGGCGTTGCCGTCGGGACGGTCCTTCTTTTCCATCACGGCGACGCGGATGCCGAGATCGTGGGCCGTGATCGCGGTGATGAGGCCGGCGGGACCGGCGCCGAGAACGACGGCGTCATAAGCGGTGGAAGCCTTGGGAGCTTCGGCGGCAGCGGCGTTGCGGGTGAGGCCGGCGCCGGCGATGCCCGCGGCCGTGCCGAAGAGCCCGGTCTTCAGAAGACCGCGGCGAGTGAGTTCCTTGGACATGGAGTTTTCCTCGTTGAGTCAGTCGGACCGTTTGACGGGGTCGGTCCGAAGGGAAACGTTTCGGACGGCCGGAGCCGCCCGGTACGTTCTGAGTATCGAGGAGAAGCCTACGTACGTAGGTTTGCGAAAAATCAAATCTCGGGGTTCTCTTCGGGTTTTACCTGATGAGGAAGCGGCAGCGTCACCGTGGCGGTGAGGCCGGGGTCGGGGGCGTTCACGGAAAATTCAAGCTTCCCCGCGTGCTGTTCGAGAATCCCGCGTGCGATCCCGAGACCGAGTCCGAGTCCCTCGGGCTTTTCGCTCGAAACGGGCATCGTGAGGCGTTTGCGGGCCTCTTCATTGAGAACGGGCCCGTTGTCGCGCACGTCGATCGCCACTCGGCGCTCGTCGCGCCGAACGGTGATCGAGATCTTCGGATTCGGGCCCTTCATCGCCGCTTCGCGCGCGTTTTTGAGAAGGTTCACGAAGACGAGCTCGATTTCCAACGCCGAGACGGACACGATGACGTCCACGTCTCCGGAGATCGTGAGGGGGACGGGCGCCTTGGCGCCGCTCTGAAAGTGGGAGACGGCGTTTTGCAGAATTTCCGAGAGCGGGGTCTCCTTTCTTTCCGCGCGTCGGTTTCTCGCGTAGGCGCGCACGCGCTCGACGATTTCCTTGGCGCGGGTCGCCTCGTCGGCGATCGCGTCGGCCGCTTCGGTCACTTCGGGCGACGGATTCGTGCGGGCGAGAAGCTTCACGAGACCCCTGGCGTAGAGGCGGATCGCGGCGAGCGGCTGATGAAGTTCGTGCGCGAGCATGCTCGAGAGCTGGCTCACCATGGTGTTGCGTTCGAGAAAGAGAAGCCGCCGCTCCTGCTCGGCTTCCTTTTGCGCGAGACGGCGCACTTCGAGCGTGCGCTTTTCGAGCAGGCGCTTGGTGTTCTCAAACTGCCAGAGAAAGAGAAGGGCCACGCCGAGGAAGATCAGGATGAAGGGGAAGTATTCGGCGAGAAAACGCTTCCAGACGGGTTCGCGCAGATAGCGGTAGGGTCCCGTCTTGAGCGCCCGGAAAAGTTTGTCGATCGAGAGATAGTCGGTCGCGACCGCCCAGCTTCGGCCCCGTTCGGTCGGGGGCATGCGCAAAAAGGCGAGCGTCGTCGCCGTCACGGCCTCTGGCGTCACGTGCGGAAGGGCCGCGAGCGTGTGCGCGGGGTATAGGTCGGTTGAATGTACGCAGGCGCTCTTACTTTCTTTGGGCGCGAGAATCCGAAGGTCGTTGGCCGCGCTCGGATCCTTCTGCAGGATTTCCTCCCAGGCGCAGAGGCGCAGGATCCCTACGTCCGCAAAGCCGTAGTGGACGCGCCTTGCGATTTCGTGCGAGGCGTTCTGCGCCCCGATGAAGGTGCGCGACGAAAAGAAGTGGTCCGGATCGTTTCCCGCAAGCGCAATCTCGCCCATGGCGATCATGTAACCCGAAAAGCCCGAGGGGCGGTTGGCGACGAGGTGTTTTCCCGCCAGGTCGGATAGCGTCTGCAGATCTTCGCGGTCCCGGCGCACGAGAAAGGCGGAGCCTTCGTTTTGGTTGGCGTTGACGGCTCCCGGCCCCAGGGTCGTGACGAGGGGTTTCGCGCCCGCGTCGGCGAGACGCACGACGAGCCCGGCGCTCCCCAACACCAGGTCCACGCGCCCTTCGCGCGCGGCGCGCTCGAGTTCGGGAACGGGCATCGATCGGAATTCGAGGTCGTACTCGTCGGCAAGCGGCGCCGCCGCCCGATGTAGCGCCTCCGTGATGTCGCGGCCGTCTTCCGTGAGGGCGAACTCCGTCACGCCCACGATGAGCTTGGGCCGCTCGGGCGAAGGGGCGGCCGGGGCGTTTGTCGCCGCAAGGAGCGCCGCGAGACCGAGGGCGAGGAGCGTGCGGACGGTCATTGCCCCTCCGAGACGAGACGCAGAATTTCCGCCACTTCGCGGGGCGTGCGCACGCCGAGCTTGCGAAGAAGATTCGCGCGGTGGGCGTCGACCGTTCGGGGCGAAACGCCGAAGCGCTCCGCAATGACGCGCGTCACGAGGCCTTCGGCCACGAGTTTTGCCACGCGCATTTCGCGCTCCGTGAGCGTCTCCCAGCGCGCGCGGGCCTCGTCTTCCCCGGGGCCTCCGCGAAGGCGCTCGTGGTGCATGCGGCAGGCCTTTTCCACGGCGCGCAAAAGGCGCTCTTCGTCGACGGGCTTTTGGAGAAAGTCGACCGCGCCTTCGAGCACGGCGTAAACGGCCGTATCGATGTCGCCGTGGGCGGAAAGGAAAATGACGGGCAGGACGTTTTCCTCGACCTTCAACTGATGCTGCAGGTCGGTGCCTGTGGCGCCGGGCATCTTGAGGTCGAGCACGAGACAGCCCGGGACCTTCGGGTCGTCCTTTTCGAGAAAGGAGAAGGGGCCGTCGTAGGAGACGCTCTTCCATCCCTCCACCTTCAGAAAGAAGGTGAGCGCGCGGCGCAGGGCCGGATCGTCGTCGACGATCCGAACGAGCGACGTCTCCTGCAGTCTTTCCTTCGTGAGCGTCATGGCGGACCTCAGAGCACGGTGACGACGTCGTTCAGGGCAAAGCGCGACTTCGGGCGCGTGGCGTTGCGGTCGTCGCTTGCGCGGTAGCCGACCGAGACGCCCACGACCGTGTGGAAGCCTTCCTTTTCAAAGTCGAAGATCCGGTCGACTTTCTCCATCACGAGGCCGCCGAGGCAGGTGGCGTCAAGCCCCATTCCCGCCGCGGAGGTGAGGAAGGACCCCATGGCGAGCATCACCTGTTCGTGCGTCCAGAGGCGGGTCGATTCGGGCGTGCGGCAATAGGCGTCGACCGCGGCCTTGCGGAAGGCGTAGAGCTTTTCAATGTCGGCCGCCGAATCGTAGCGCCCGTCTTCGGTTTCCTTCGCAAAGAGCTTCTTGAGGTGCTCTTCGTCGAGGCGGTTCTTCGCCAAAAAGAGAATGATGAGGGGCGCGTGTTCGACGCGCTCGAGGTTGAAGTCCTTCACGGCGGGCATGAGCCGGGCCTTCGCCTTGGGCGTCGCCAGAAAGACGAAGCGCCACGGCTGGATGTTCACGGACGACGCGGAAAGCCGAAGGATTTCCGCGAGCCTCCCGAGGGTTTCCGGGGCGATGCCGCGGGTCGGGTCGTAGTGTTTGCAGGTGTAGCGCGTGCGGGCGAGTTCGAGCATGTCCATGAGGGGCTCCTCAAAACCAATGTCTGTCGGAAGAATTTGTACCACGAACGCCCGTCGGACGCTCAAGAAAAGAGCGCGGTCCGCCGCCTCGGAAGGTTTCCGGGCCTCCTCGCTTGACGAAACCGAAGGAATTGCGTAGTTTTTCCTACACACCTTCATTGAGGAGAATCGTCTTGACCCAATTCACTTCCACTCGGAAAACCGTCCGTTCCGCTCTCCTGGCGGCGAGCTTTGCCGCGCTACTTGCGGGCTGCGGCTCGATGAACCTCGGCGGCGAAGCGAAGACCGAAGCCGCCGCGGAGGCGGCGCCCGCCCAAAACCAACAGGCGGAACAGTCACCCAACACGATGACCGTTGCGGCGGCCGAGCGTAAGAGCGTGCTCGTCTGCGTCGTGCAGGATCCGAAGCAAAACGTCGAGGCGCTCGAGCGCGCCATTGTCGAAGGCGTCAAGGCGACGGGCGTTACGGCGCGCGTCGTGAAGGCGGGCGACAACGTTTCCGCCTGCAAGGGACTGATGACTTACGGCGTCGCCACCAAGGACGGGAAGTTGACCGGCATGGTCTATCAGATGAACGAAGGCAACAAGGTTGCGCTTCGCGCCACCGGCCCCGCCAAGGACGGAAAGATGACGCTCCATCAGGCGGCCTCCTATGCGGCCAACTTCGTGCTCTATTGGCTCAATCCGAAGCCTGCGGCCGAAGAGAAGCCCGCTGCGGAGCAGAAGCCCGCGTCCTGAGGCGACGGCAGGAAAGTCGGGCGACCTTGGTTTCTTTCAGTCGTCCGCCGCCGTCACCAGATTTCTTTGCCTGCGGGACGGTCGTCGTTGACTTTCTGCAGGTTTTCCTGCGTGATGCCTTCCGTCAGCTCGGAAAGCGAAAACTTCGGCAAGGGTGTGATCCTTTTGTGGATCCACCCTTGTTCGGTTTTTTGCAACGCTCACTTTGCAGCCTTCCGTCAGTCCTAAATCTTCCGTGACCGCCGCAGGCAGACGGACGGCCAGATCGTCTCCCCATTTTTCGACCGTGAGTTCCATGATCCGCTCCTTGGATGTGCCGAGTTATGAAGGCATTATGGTAGAGCGGATCGGTTGTTGTCGTCCTTGGGAACTTGATTGGCAAAGGATTTCGGGCGATCCCGCCAAAGGCAAAGGGAGAGGTTTGGGGCCTCTCCCTTCGTTTTGGGCGGATCGGATTTCAAACTCAGTGGTCCGACTTGATGCCGGCGCCGCACATCGTGATGACGGTGTCGGGCGTCGGTCCGTAGAGTTCGCAGTAGCGACGGTAGGCGGCGAGGTTCGCGGCCGTCGTGTGCTCGCAGTAGACACCGCGCAGCGCCAGGTCGCGGCGTGCTTCGAGGATCTTCTCTTCGGGGGCCGTCACGAAGCGGATGCCGTGGCGTCGGGCCATGTCGAGAATTTCACGGCCGCGCATCGGAACGCCGATCGCGATCCCTTCGGCCATGGTGGGTTCGGGCGTGACGCGCACGGGGTCTTCGGAGCCCGCTTCCACGGCGCGCGCGAGTGGGTCGCAGCGTTCGCTCTGGAGCGCAATGATCTGCGGAAAATGGTCGATCGCCCCCGAGGCCTCGAGGTGTTCGAGGGCCTTGACGGCGCCGATGAAGAGCGTGCCGTTGCCGACCGGAATCACGAGGTGTTCGGGCATGCGTCCGAGCTCTTCGAAAATTTCGTAGACGTAGCACTTCATCCCTTCGTAGAAGAAGGGGTTGTAGACGTGGTTCGCGTAGTAGGCGCCCTCGTCCTTCACCTTGGCGCGGCAGACGTCGGCGCAGTGGTCGCGCGTGCCGGGAACGACGTTCGCAATCGCGCCGTGCGACTCGATCATGCGGATCTTCGACGGGCTCGTTCCTTCGGGAACGAAGATTTCGCAGCGGATCCCCGCGCGCGCCGCATAGGCCGCGACGGCGTTTCCGGCGTTGCCGCTCGAATCCTGCACGCAGGAGGTGACGCCGATCGTCTTCATGTGGGCGACCAAGGTCGCCGCACCGCGGTCCTTGAAGGAGAGCGTCGGCATCGTATAGTCCATCTTGAGAAGGACGTCGTCGTCAAAGCGAACGAGGGGAGTCAACCCTTCGCCCATGGTGACGTCTCGCCAGGCGTCGCCCTCGAGCGCGAGAAATTCGCGGTAGCGGAACTGACTCCAGGTCTTGCGGTCGATTTTGCTTTCGTCCCACTTCGGGGGCGTGAAGTCGAGTTCAAAGAGGCCGCCGCATTCGCAGGCGGGCGAGAGGGTGGTGACGGGCGTGCGCTTGCCGCACTTCGTGCAGACGAAAGAGAGCTGACTCATTTTTCCGGCATCTCCGCAATGGCTTCGATTTCCACGAGGCAGCCGAAATGGAGTTCCGTCGTCGAGACGACGACGCGGCCGGGCTTGTGTTCGCCGAAGAATTCGGCGTAGACCTCGTTGATCGGGCCCCAGTACTTCACGTCGGGGGTGTAGACGCGGCAGAAGACGACGTCGTTGCGCGTCACGCCCGCTTCCTTCAAAACGCGGTCGACGTTGTTGAGGGCGAGACGCGTGTGGTCCTTGATGTCGCCCTTGGCGACTTCGCGCGTGTCGGGGTTGATCGAGAGCTGACCCGAAACGTAGAGCATGCCCTTCGAGATCACGCCCGCGGTGTAGTGGCCCTTGTTTTCTCCGCGGAAGGGAGGACGAACGAATTCCATGTGACTCTCCTTTTGGATATGCGCCCGGTTGACGGAGGGCGCAAAAAAAGTGCGCCGCACGCTTTTCGCATGCGACGCACCCATTGTAGCGACGCTTTAGGCCGGAACGAAAGCCTTGACGGCCGCGGCCTCGGCTTCGAGGTCGGCGACGTTCTTGGCGATGCCCGCGCGGATGTCGTCGGTGAGCGGCAGATCCTTCACGATTTCATAGCCGCCGTCCTTCGTGATGCAGGGGAAGCCGAAGACGAGTCCTTCGGGAACGCCGTAGGAGCCGTCGGAGGGAACGCCCATCGTCACCCATTCGCCGTTCGAACCCAGCGCCCAGTCGCGCATGTGGTCGATCGCGGCGGAGGCGGCGGAAGCGGCCGAGCTCGCGCCGCGGGCCTGAATGATGGCGCTGCCGCGCTTGGCGACGGTCGGCATGAAGTCGTTCTTCACCCAGGCGTCGTCAACGAGTTCGAGGGCGGGACGGCCCGCGACGGTCGCGTGCGTGATGTCGGAGACCATGGTCGGGGCGTGATTCCCCCAGACGCAGAGGTGACGGATGTCGGTCACGTGCGAGCCGGTCTTTTGCGCAAGTTGCGAGAGCGCACGGTTCTGGTCGAGGCGCAGCAGAGCCGAGAAGGCCGTGCGCGGGAGATCCGGGGCGTTCAGCATCGCGATGCGGGCGTTCGTGTTGCAGGGGTTGCCGACCACGAGCACCTTGACGTTTCGCGAAGCGGCTTCGTTCAGGGCGCGGCCCTGCGTTTCAAAGATCGAGGCGTTCGCTTCGAGGAGGTCGGCGCGCTCCATGCCGGGGCCGCGCGGACGGGCACCGATTAGAAACACGTACTCGGCGCCGTCGAAGGCTTCGGCGGGATCGCGAACGGCCTTCATTTCGGCGAGCGTCGGGAAGGCGCAGTCGTCCAATTCCATCATGACGCCCTTCAGAGCGGCCGAGCTCGTCGGGTTGGGACGCTCAAGGAGCGTCAGCGACACGGGCTGATCGGGGCCGAGCATGGCGCCCGAAGCGAGGCGAAAGAGAATCGAGTAGCCGATCTGACCGGCGGGGCCGGTGACGGCGATGCGGACGGGTTGCTTCATTTTTTTCTCTCCAGATAAAGAAATCGGTTATTCGCACTCGGCGGCGTGAAGCTTCACGACGAGCTGTCGGAAGAGCGGCGCCTTCGCGGGCGTGCGGCGGTCGTCGTAGTGCGTGTGCAGAAGGTCGTGCGCGAGGCGGCTCCCCGGTGTGCCGAGGTACTCGCGGTAAAGGCGCGCGACGTCCGGGTTTTCGTGCGAGGACTTCACAGTCATGGCGGCGTCCTCGTCGTAGACCGCTTCCTGACGAACGGGGAGCGTGCGGCTCCAGGCGGGACCGCGGCTCGTGCCGCCCCCGCCGATGCAGCCGCCCGGACACGCCATCACTTCCACAAAATGGTAGGGGGAACGGCCTTCGCGCACAAGCTTCAGAATGCGGTCGGCCTCGCGGATGCCGTAGACGACAGCGACGCGGAGCTTGCCGAATTCATCCGTTTCGACGGTCGCTTCCTTGGCGTTTTTGAGGCCGCGAACGGGCTCGAACGCAAGGTGCGCCGTGCGGGGGCCGCCCGTGAGCGCGCAGACCGTGCGAAGGGCCGCCTCCATGACGCCGCCCGTCGTCGCAAAGAGCTGCGCGGCGCCGGTCGCCTCCGTCATGAAGGGCGAATCGAAGTGCGCGGGCTTCACCGTGTCGGGGGTGAGGCCGTTGCGTTGGAAAAGCGTCGCGAGTTCCCGCACCGTGAGCACGAGGTCCACGTCGGGAATGCCGTCGCGGGAAAGTGCGGGGCGCGCGGCCTCGTCCTTCTTCGCCGTACAGGGCATGATCGAAATCACGCGGATGCGTTCGCGGTCGATCTTGAGCGCGCGCGGAAGCCACGTCTTCGCGAGCGCCCCGAAGATCCCCTGTGGCGAGCGCGTGGTCGAGATGTGGTCGATCAAATCCGCAGCCGACTTTTCCACGTGGTTGATCCAGCCCGGACAGCACGAGGTGAACATCGTGTCGGGACGGTCGAGCCGGTTTTCGCGCTTCATCTTTTCGAGGCGCTCGATCAGTTCGGTGCCTTCTTCGAGAATCGTCACGTCGGCCGACCAGCGCGTGTCGCAAACGAGGTCGGCGCCGAGCTTCTTGAGGCCGGCGACGATGAAGCCCTCGAGATTTTCGCCCGCGGGAAGTCCCATGGCTTCGCCGATCGTGAAGCGAACGGCCGGGGCCATCTGCACGACGGTCGTGACCGAGGGATCCTCAAAGAGTTCGAGCGCGCGCTCGCACTGATCCTTCACGGCGATCGCGCCCGTCGGACAGACGAGCGAACACTGGCCGCACTGAATGCAGCGGTCGGACGACCCCCAGGGGGCGCCGTCAAAGCCGACGGCCGCTTCCGTTCCGAAGCCTTCGAGCGTGATGGCGCCCACGCCGTGCACCTGTCGGCAGACTTCGAGGCAGCGAAGACAGCGGATGCACTTGTCGGGCGTGAAGGTGAGGGCGGGCGCCGTCGCGTCGGTGCCGTGACGGTTCACAAAGCGCCCCGAGAGGCTCGAGACGTCGAGCCCCACGGTCTTCGCGACCGTCTGGAGTTCGCAGTCGCCGTGGCGCGGGCACTCCGAGCAGCGCTCGCAGTGGTCGGCAAAGAGGAGTTCCGCCTGGAGCTTACGCATGCCGCGCAGCTGCGCGCCCGTGGTGCGCACGCGAAGGCCTTCCTTCATGCGCGTGTCGCAGGCCGTGACGGTGCGGGTGCGGTCCTTCTCCACGATTTCCACGAGACACATGCGGCAGGTCCCCGGACGGTGGTGAAGCGCCGCGAATTCGCAGAGCGTCGGAATGAAAACCCCTTCGCGGCGGGCGACCTCGAGAATCGTTTCGCCTTCGGTGAAGCGGACGGGGACGTCGTTCAAAAATGCTTTCATCTTCCTCTCCCCGATCAGTCTTCCAATTCGCTCTTTCCCGGAATGGGACGAAGCGTGGAGACGGCAAAGATTCGGTAGCAGCGCATGCAGCGCGAAGCTTCCGTGAGGGCGTCGTCGTGCGAAAGGCCGTGTTCGGCCTCTTCCCACGAGGACTTGCGAACGTCGGCCGCCAGATGCGTCTGCTTTTGTCTCGGTACGAGCGGCACTTCGCGGTGCGGCTTTTCGCCTTCGAGCAACTTCGCCTCGCGGATCATGGCGCTCATGCGCTGGCGCGGGATGAAGCCCGTCGCGTGCGTCATGAGGTATTCGTGAATCGAATTCGCGGCGATTTCGCCCTGGGCCATGCCCCAGATAAGGCTCGTCGGGCCCGCGGCGGCGTCGCCACCCGCGAAGACGCCTTCGCGGCTCGTCTCGAGCGCGTCGTTCACGACGATCGTCCCGCGGCGCGAGAGTTCGATCCCGTCCGCTTCGCAGAAGACCGACGTGTCGGTCTTCTGGCCGATCGCGGCGATCACGGTGCTGCAGGGGATGACGAATTCGCTTCCTTCGATGGGCTTCACCGAGCGGCGGCCCGAAGCGTCGGGTTCGCCTTCGCGCATGCGGATGAGCTTGATTCCGGTGACGCGGCCGTCTTCCGTGAGGATTTCCACGGGCGCCGTGAGGAAGTCGAAGTCGATGTCCTCTTCCATGGCGGCGGTGATTTCTTCCGGATCGGCCGGGGCCGAAAGGCGCGTGCGGCGGTAAGAAACCGTGATTTTGCCCGCGCCCTTCAGAAGGCGGCGCGCCGTGCGGCAGCAGTCCATGGCGACGTTCCCGCAGCCCACGACCACGATGTCGCCCTCAAGCGTCGGCGTTTCGCCGCGCGTCTGCGCGTGTTCGACGTCGACCAGGAAGTCGAGGCCCTTGAGGTAGCCCTTGGCCGTGGTGTCTTCACCGGGAAGGCCCAGATACTGCCCGAGGGCGCAGCCGATCCCGAGGAAGACCGCCTTGTAGCCGCGGTGAAAGAGTTCGTCGATCGTGAAGTCTCGCCCGAAGGCCTGCCCGAACTTGTAGTTGCCGCCCAGACGCGTGATCACGTCCGTCTCGGTTTCGAGAAGCTTGTTGGGGAGGCGATAGGCGGGAATGCCGATGCGCGCCATCCCGCCTGCGTGGGCTTCCTGCTCGAAGATGTCGACGCGGTAGCCGCGGCGAAGCAGATGGTAGGCGCAGTTGATCCCCGCGGGGCCCGCGCCCACGATCGCGACCGAAGTGGAAACGGGGGAGACCGGACGCTCTTCCTTCGGGAAGAAGTCTTCGATCGCGGCGCCCGCTTCGTCTGCCGCGTGGCGCTTCAATTCCTTGATGCCGACCGCCGTGTCGATCTGGTTGCGCAAACACGCCTTTTCGCAGGGACGAACGCAGACGCGTCCGCAGGAGCCGACGAGAGGGTAGTGGCGCAGTAGCACGGTCGTCGCGAGTTCAGGGTGGCCGTCGCGGATGTAGTCGATGTAGCGCGGAATGTTGACGTGCGAGGGGCAGGCTTCGATGCAGGGCGCCGTCGCGACGGAGTAGAAGTCGCGCGTCGTCTCGGGCATCGCGGGGGCGCGGCGCAGCATTTCGGGAAAGTATTCGAGGGCGCCCCAGAGCGGTTCGGGAGCGGTCTGGCCGATCCCGCAGAGACTCGTCTCGCGCATCTGCACGAGAAGTGCGCGGATGCGGTCCCAGTCGACCGATTCGCCTTCGCCGCGGGCGGCCTTCTCAAGCGCCTCGTCAATGAGGATCGTCCCCATGCGGCAGGGCGTGCAGCGCCCGCAGGAGAGGCTCTTGGCGCGCGCGTAGTACTGACGCAGAAATTCCGCGAGCGTCACGCGCATGTCGAACATCAGAAAGCCCTGCGGACCCGCGAAGCCCGCCACGGGGTTTCCTTGATTGAAGGTGAGAAGCGTCTCGAGGGGGAGCTCGCTTTGCGCGCCGTCGGGGGCGCGGCGACGGTAGTCGTACACCTTCCCCTTCCAAACGCCGTAGATGAGTTCGTCCATACAGGTCTTCCTTGGCGGTCCGATGGTTCTGCCGTCCCCTCCGTACGCGGACGGAAGGGGAGGTAGAAATTTTTATCTGTAGAATAAATTCTATTCTAATGGAAAATTTTCTATTACGGAAGCGCGACGCTTTCGCCTCGAAAATTTTCCGAAGCCCGAAGAGTCTAGCGGGGAGCGCGGATTTTGTCGAGCTTCTTTTTCGCCGATCTTCTCGTCTTTGTGACGGATTCTTCGGGAGGAGGGGCAGGATCGCACTCGGAAGGAAGCCCGCCCGCAAAATCGGCTAGACTTGAAAAAACGGACATAGAAAAAACTCTAGACCCTGAGAGACGTCATGCATCCGATTCTTCTTTCCTACGTTCCCGTCACCGACATGGTCGCGCGCACCTTCGGCGAAGACTGCGAAGTGCTTCTGCACGATCTCACGACGCCGCAGCACTCGATCGTGCACGCCGCGAACAACCGCGTGACCGGGCGGCACATCGGCGAGAGCTTCCGAAACCTCGTGCAGAAGGCGCTCTTCAGCGGCGACCGCGGGGAAGGGGAGGACTTCGTCGCGAACTACTACTACGAGCACGAGGGCCGTCTTATCCGCTCTTCGAGCCTTCTGATTCGGGACGAAAAGGGCGCGCTCATCGGCGCGATGTGCATCAACGTCGACTGCACGCACCTGCGCGAGAGCATGCGCTGGCTCGGGCGCGCGATGCCCGACTTCGACGAGGCGGGGCTTGCCAAGGCCTCCGCCCGCAAGACCGAAGCGCCCGTCGAGGGCGACCGAAACGTCCAGAAGATGGTCTACGACCTTATCGACAAGATCCTCGACGAAGCGCGCGACACCGACACCAAGGAACGGCGCATCGAAGTGATCCGCTTCATGAACGAACGCGGGATCTTCCTCATGAAGGGCGCTCTCGAGCGCGTGGCGGACCGCCTCGGCATCTCGAAGGTGACGGTCTACAGCTACCTCGACGAAGTGCGAAAGAAATAAGGAAAGATCCTTCGTACCTCAACGGGTCCCAAAAATCAGGGTTTCCACTCTCCCGCGTTCAAGTCATGTCGCGACGAAATAAGCGTACGCGCAGGCCTACAATTTGCCGATTACGTCCAATGCCCCCCTTAGACTAGTACAACGTTCGTTAAATAACGCTATTTATTAGTTCATGAACCTCGTCCATCTTCCAGCGCCACCGGAAGGGGACGGGGTCAGCATTGCACTCATCAAGCCAGCCCTGAATGTGCTCTCTAAGCTCGTCCTTCGAATTCACGCGGAGGCCGCGCA
>CASEFX010000018.1 GCA_949287305.1 uncultured Sutterella sp.
CTCTACGAACGTGTGGCGTCTTGGGCCGGCGAACTGACCGTCAAGCAGCTGTTGGATTGGTTTGATTGCGTCGAAAGAGTGAACGTCAGGAACCGACAGGCTCAACATCGCTGGTCCACTGAAACGACCAAGCGCGATCGGACCTTCCTCGACCTCTTCTTCGATCAGGCCCTATGAGTGTAGATTCCTCGGCTTTTAGGTTATAAGGCTATCCCGGGAGTTTAGGTTCATGTGTCTTCGAAATCTCCACAAAAAAGAACGGTCGGCATTCGTCGAAATGCCGACCGGTCTTTCCCCCTCGAAAGAGCGGAGAGTGCCTTACTACTCCCCGAACTTTCATGTACAGATGAGCCAAAAGGATAAGCTCAAGTAAGTGCGAAGCCGTCCGAAGAAGCGGCTTCGCACCTGCAGAGCGAACTATATCGCGTCAGCGACCTTTTGTCAAACAAATCTCGCCAAAAGGTCGACAATTTGATGTTTTATCAGACGGGCCGTAAAACCCTCGCCTTCAGGCGGGGGATATAAGACCCCTCTCGCTCTGCGAGAGAGTAAAATAAAGAATCATGAAGATTCTCTGCGGCTACAAGTTTGAACTCTACGTCGACAATCCCCTGCGAGCGGCCTTGAGCCGAAACGCGGGGTGTCGGCGTTTCGTGTTCAACAAGGCCTTGGCGCTGCAGAACGAACGACGGAAAGCCGGAGAAACGCTCTTCACCTACAGCGAATTGGCCGCGGAACTGGTTCAATGGAAGAAGGCGGTGGAGACTTCTTTCCTCAAGGAAGCGATGTCCCAGCCCCTTCAGCAGGCACTTCGCGATCTCGACCGGGCGATCAGGGACAGCTTCCGTCCCAAGGACGATCCTGCCAGAAAGGAATGGCCCCGGTTCAAGGCCAAGGACGTAGGCGACGGTTTCCGGATTCCGCAGTTCAAGCCTTCGGACATCGACGACGCCAACGGTAGGGTGAAGCTCCCGAAGATCGGCTGGGTCCGCTACCGCAAGACGCGTCCCATCGCCTTTCGCAATGCCGACGGCACCTTCACGAAGGGCACCGTCCGGCAGATTCACGTTAACAAAGACTGCGGACGTTGGTTCGTCGTCTTCACGACCGAGTTCGAGATCGAACCGCCGATGATGAAGTCGGTGGAGGTCGGCATCGACATCGGCGTGGTTCATGCCGTGGCGTTGAGCGACGGCAGGTTCTTTGACCTCGACACGGACAGGCTCAAGGAAATTGAGAACCGTATCTCCGTGTTGAAGCGAAAGCTCTCGCTCAATGTCTCAGCGAGGAAGAAACTCGCGGAAAAAGGTCTTGCCGAGCCTTTCGACAAAACCAAACCCGGCCGCAAAAGAAGGCGCCTCAAGGAGCGGATTCAACGCCTCTATCGCCGAATGCGTTGCATTCGTCTGGACTTCTACAGAAAAACCGCGCATGCGCTCGCGCAGGAGTACGGCTGCGTGTACGCGGAAGATCTGAAGACGAAGAACATGACGAAAAGCGCAAAGGGCACGGTCGAGAATCCCGGGAAGAAGGTAAAGCAGAAGTCCGGTCTCAACCGGGCCATTCTGCGGACGGGGTTCTACGGTTTGACTCAGGCGATCGCATGGCAGTTGGAAAAGACGGGAGGGATCCTCGAAAAGGTCAATCCAGCCTACACCTCCAGCCTGTGTCCCGTCTGCGGCTGTTGCGACAAGCGCAACCGTCCGAAGCAGGCGGTGTTTCACTGCATTGTCTGCGGTCATGATCAAAACGCCGACACCGTCGGCGCAGTGAACGTGTTGAGGAAGGGCCGGACCGGCCCGAGCGCGCACGTCAACAAGAGCGCATCGCCTGTGCAGTGAGTCGTGGAGTAGCCGTGCCTTTGTACGGAGCTTCAGGGCCATCAGCAGGAACCGTCCTTTGGACGTCTTTTCGAAGGCTTCCAAAGGAATCCCCGTCCTTCAGGGCGGGGAGGACGTCAACGGGCCGAACCGCACTCGACCGTCTGCGCGTGGATGCGCGAGTGGATGACGCCGAGTTCGGCGAGCCGGGCCGTCGTCTTCTTGACGAATTCGGCGGGACCGGCCACGAAGTAGTCGGCGTCGTCGACGAAGGCGAGGTCCTTCTGCTGCAGGACGTCGATTTCCCCTTCGACGTCGTAGTGGGCGCGTTCTTCGTTCGTGTCGCGGGGCTTCGAGAAGAAGACGCCGAGCTTGCCGTCGGGGAAGCGCGAGACGATGTGGCGCAGGGCCGCTTCAAAGGGGAAGTGCTCGCCGTCGACCGTCGAATAGAGCACCGTCACGCTGCGGGACGGGTTTTCCACGGCGAGGGCGTCCACCATCGTGAAGACGGGGGCGATGCCGAGGCGGTCGGCGAGGAAGACGACGGGCATCGTTTCCTTCGTATCGATCGTGAATTCGCCCGTAGGGGCGGAAACTTCGATCACGGCGCCCGTGTGGACTTCTTCCGTGAGATAGCGGCACAGACGCCCTTCGGAGGACGTGTCGCCCGGAATCTTTTCCACGGCGAAGGTGAGCGTGTTGTCTTCGGGGCTCGACGCGTGCGTGAGCGCGAAGGGGTGCGAAGTAAGGAAGCCCGCTTCCGGAACGGTGGCGCGCACCGACACGCCCTGGCCGGGGAGATACGGGGTGACGGGACCGGCGTCGGTCGGAAAGAGCGTAAAGCCCGTGACGCCCTTCGAGAGCGTTTCACGACGGACCACGCGGAAGCTGCGCCAAGAGGATTGAGTGGAAACGTCTGCCATGATTTGTTCCTCCTAAGAAGTTTTTGGGAAGCCACGCATGCAAAGCGCTTTCGGATCGAACGTTCGCTTTGCGGCGCGTTCTCCATATCTCTATGCTACACCTTCAAAAGGCGGGAAATACAGCGTTTTCAGTAGGGAAAAAACGAACGCCCCGGGGAAGCCGGGGCGTGGAAGACGCGGAAACGCCTGCGTCAGAACATCTTGATTTGCGGACGGCCGTTCTCAAGGAAGGTGATGCAGCCCGAGCGTCCGCCGCCCTTGGCGTCGTCGAGTTCCCAGTCGGGGATGACCCAGCGCTCGATGGCGCCCGCGACGTGCGCCATGGGCTTGTGCGTGTGGCCGTGGATCACGCAGTCGACGCCGAAGGCGCGCGCCGATTCGGCGACGGCGGTCTCGACCACGTCCATTTCGGCTTCGGTCTTGACGGTCTTGTCGCCTTCGCTCTGCGAGCGGGCGTTCGTCGCCATCGCCATGCGTTCGGCGACGGACTTGGAGAGCGCCATGCGCTGCCACTGGGGATTGCGGACCATGGCGCGGAAGGCCTGGTATTCCTTGTCGCGCAGACACCATTCGTCGCCGTGCGAGAGGAGGACGTCGCGGCCCTTGATGTTCACCTTCACCTGCGGGGCGAGGAGTTCGGCGCCGCAGGCGCGCGCGAAGTCTTCGCCCAACATCACGTCGCGGTTTCCCGGCATGATGAGGAGGCGGTGCCCGAGGCTCGAGTAGAGCTTGAGCTGCGCGATGATGGGTTCGGCTGCCGCCATGGCGTCGTCGCCGATCCAGAAGTCAAAGAGGTCGCCGAGGATGACGAGTTCGGAGTAGTGCGGGGCGACGTCCTTCATGAAGCGGAAGAACCCCATGATCGTGGCGGGCTTCTTCGTCGTGAGGTGGAGGTCGGAAATGAGAACCGGATTTTCAAGCGGGGCGGGTTCGGTGATGCCCGCTTCGGCCGGGACCTTTTTGATCTGTTCGGTCATGAATCTTTGTCCGTGATGAGGAAAAAGGGGGCGCGCGTGCCGCGCCCGAAAGCACGGAACGTATTGTAGCGGTTCGCCGCCGTCGAAAGGAGGCGAAGGGGCGTCCCGAAGCGGTTCCGCCCCGTGCGCCGTGTGCAGGAAATCACCGATGCCAAGGCATGGTGCATTCGTTAAGATTGCCTTCAGACTCAGACCCCCGAAAAAGGAGACCTCTATGAAACACACGCTCGCGATCGTCCTCTTGGGCGCGATTTTTGCGGCCGGCAGCGTTTCCGCCGCCGACTTCGGTGCGGACCGCCACGGCGCCAAGGGCGTGGCCTGCGCCTCCTGCCACGGTGAAAAGAACGAAGTCGCCTATCCGTCGATCGAACAGTGCTCGAAGTGCCACAACCCGGCCGACATGGAAAAGAAGACGAAGGACATGAAGCCTTCGAATCCGCACACGTCGCCGCACTACGGCAATCAGCTCGACTGCGTGAACTGCCACGTCCAGCACGGCGAAACCGTGAACTTCTGCGACCAGTGCCACACCTTCGGCTTCAAGGTGCCGTAACCGTCGCCTGACGCGAACCCATGCAAAAGGGCGCGACCGAAACCGTTCGGCGCGCCCTTGATTTTTTCCGTTGTTCGCGGCGGTCGTCGTCAGAGCACGGCGCTCCAGTCGATGGGCGCGTGAAAGACCGTTTCCGGGGCGTTCTGCGTGGCGGGGACGAGCAGGGTCTCCGCATGGAGACACATGCGCTTCGCGGGCGCCGCGCGCCAGGGGGCGTAGAGGGGATCGCCCAGAATCGGGGCGCCGAGTCCCAGCGCCGCGTGAAGACGCAGCTGATGCGTGCGGCCCGTGACGGGCCGGAAGACGACTTCGGAGAGGGTTCCGAACTGCGGATGCTCGCGAACGCGCTCGATGCGGTAGTGCGTTTCCGCGGGACGGCCCGAGGGGAGTGAGCACTGACGCGGCCGATCGAGGGGATTGAGCGCGAGCGGAAGTTTGATCACGCCCTCTTCGGGGTGGTGCTGCCGCACGTCGCCCGCGAGGAGCGCGCGGTAGGTCTTTTTGGCGCGCCCCTGCGCGAAATGCTGCGAGAGTTCCCGCTGGGTTTCCTCGGTCTTCGCGTAGAGAATGAGGCCCGAGGTGTCCATGTCGAGGCGGTGCACGACGTAGGGTTCGATTCCGGTCACGCGCGTGAGGCGCGTGGGGAGGTCGTCCCCCGTCTTGCCAGGCACCGAAAGGAGGCCCGCGGGCTTGTCAAAGACCATGGCGTCGGCCGTTTCGCCCACGAAGACCGCGTCGGGCACGGGGACGACGGGCGCCTTTTCGCTCCATTCGGGGAAGGGCGACGTGAGGCGGTTCCAGATGGGCAGGGTCACCGCTTCGGGGGCGACGGGCTGATTGTGCCGGCGAACGTCTCCGACGGGCGAAGCGCCGATCCAAAGTTCCAACGCCGTCACCGGGCGCATGCGCACGTGGCGCGCGGCCGAGAGCATGCGAACGAGGGGATCCTCCGCGGCGCGCAAAAAGGCGCCCCGCAGAAAGGAGCGGTTCGGAAGACGCTGCTGCGTCTCGGGAGTGCGGGCGAGATAGGGCTTGGCGAGCGAGGCGAGCGACACTTCGCCTTCCGCACCGGGGAAGGTCGAGCAGGCGGCGCAGCGCGAATAGACGTCGTCTCTGTGCGAGAGGAAGTGAAAGAGTTCGTCAAGCGACTTCGTCTCCTCCCGAAACCAGGTCACGAACCCCCAGGTGCGGTTCGATTCGTCGCGCGCCACGAGGAGTCCGAAGCGCCCCGAGGGACCGACGGGCGAAGCGTCGGGAAGGGCCCGCACGAGAAGCGACCGCGCGAGCCGCACGAGCGTCGGATCGGGCGAGCCCCGATAGAGGCGCTCGGTCGTGGCGGGTGAGGCGCAAAAGCCTTCGAGGTCGAACTGTACGATGGGTGCGAGCATGAAATCCTTGTGGTGCGGTTCAAAAATCAGCGCCCGGGGGCGGAAAAGGGAAGTTTCCCCTTGGGTTGATAAACGGTGAGGACGGCCTCGGCGGCGGGAACGGGCCCGTCGTCCGTCAACCATTCTACTCGGGCCGAGAACTGACGCAGGCCGTCGTCGGAATGAAAGACCTCTTCGACCTTCGTGAGGAAGGTGCTCTCCGCCGGATAGAAGGGGCGCGCAAACGTGAGGCGCCGGCAGCCGAGCAGCAGTCCGATCTTCGGAGCGGTTCCGCCCGCGCGGTTCGCCGCGCCGGCGTAGAGTCCGATCGTCTGGGCCATCACTTCGATCAGGCCCGTCGCGGGAAAGCCGTCGCGCGTCATCATGATGTGGTTGGCCGGAACCGTGAAGCGGCCCGAGGCCGAAGGCGTGCGGCCTTCTTCAAAGACGACTTCGTCGATTTCGGTCATGAAGCGCATCGGAGGCTTTTGCGCGAGGAGTTCGTCTGTCGTCCAACCGCGCTCGGGCGGACGCGTTCTCGTGAGAACGAGCGAGACGTTGTTGCCGCCGAAGGCGAAGGCGTTCGCGAGCACGGTCTTGAGGACGGGGACGTCGGAAGTTTCCGTAACGGGACGAAGTCCGAGCTCCGCAATTTCCGGATCGAGCGTCGCGTCCTCCGCCTTGCGAAGCGCGAGGGGAGGCTTGGCGTCGCCCGAAAGCAGCAACGCCGCGACGGCCGCGTTCATGGCGGCCGCGCCCGCGAGCTGATGCCCGACGGAGCGCTTGAGGCTGACGCTGAGCGGTTGCTCGCGAGAGCCCGCAAAGAGTTTGGCGAGGGCCTTCGCTTCGGCAAGGTCGTTTTGTTTGGTTGCGGTGCCGTGAAGGAGGACGAGGTCGACGTCCCCGGGCTTAACTTCCGCGCGGGAAAGCGCCTTGGCCATCGCTTCGAAGGCGCCGCGTCCTTCGGGATGCGGGGCGGAGAGGTGATGCGCGTCGCTCGTTTCGCCCCAGCCCGAGAGCGCGCAGAGCGCCGGAACGCCGCCGAGCGTCGGCTTCGTCGAGAGCAAAAAGAGGGCGCCCCCTTCCCCCAAATGCAGCCCCGAGCGCTCTGCAGCAAGCGGCTTCGAGCGCACCTCGCTTTGCGCGCCGAGCGCGTGAAAGCCAGCGTCTGTGAAGGGGTTGCGGACGTCCATGCCGCCCGCGAGGGCGTACTCCACGTCCCCCGTGAGAAGGCGTCTCGCGGCTTCGCACAGGGCCTTCCCCGACGCCGTGCAGGCGGTCGAAATCGTGAGGTCGGGGCCCGAAGCGCCGATCGAGCGCGCGAGCTGCGCGGAAACTTTGCCGAGTTCGAGGGGCGCGCGCAGGGTTTCGTCCGCGTTGCCCCGTTTGGCCTCGTCGAGCGCTTCGTTGAGGCCCGAGGTGGCGTTTCCAAGAACGACGCAAAGCGAAGCGAGCACTTCCTTGCGAATTTCCTCGTCAAGTCCCGAAAGAATCTCTTCGGCGGCGTCGCGAACGAGCAGAAAGCCGCGCGTCACGGGTTCGGGCGAGACGTCTTTTCCCCAACGGGCGGCGAGCCGTTCGAAATCCGCGTCCGAACGTCCGGGCGCGTCGGCGACGGGCGTTTCGGGAAAGGGTTCGGGATCGGCGAGGCGCGAGAGCGTGCGCTCGGAATCCGTCCCGAGCGCCGAGCGAAGCGCAATGCGGTGAATGTAGATCATGGCGGCGTCCTATTTTCAGTCAAGCGCCTCGAGCGCCTTTTCGTCGTACTCGATCGTGAGAACGACGCCGCAGCGTTCGGTCCCTTCGGGGAAATATTCCTTCGCGGCGTCTTCGAGCGCCTGGCGCATGCCGTCGGCGAAGACCTGGCCGCCGAGGTCGGTTTCGACGCGAAGGCCCCGCAGGCGGCCGCGGAGGTCGAGAATCTCGAGGTGCAGGATGAGGACGTCGGCAAAGGAGAGCCGGACGTTCGCGCCGTTTTCGTTGACCCGGTCGGAATAGGTGACCCAGGCGGGAAGCGTCGGATGCGCTTCGTCCGCGGGACGCTCGCCGTTCAAGGGGAAGAGTTCCCGGTGATAGAGCCCCGCCGCCTGGCGCATCATCCAGGGAACGAGCTCGGACGGCGCCGTCTCGAGGACCGTGCGCGAGAACTCTTCGCGCGAGGGCAGGGCCGGACGGGCCTTTTCGGCCGGACGGTCGTCGTCCCGCTCGGACGAATCTTCTTCGCGTCGGGGCGTTTCTTCGGAGGCGGGCTCACCGTCGCGGTGCCGGCCCGTAAGGAGCTCCTCCATTTCCCGTAGCACGTCGGATGTTTCCTCCTCTTTGACGGGGCGCTCCTTTCGCTTGCGTTGAAAGCGCTTCTTTTCCTCCGGATTCGGATGGTCGATCGAGAGGGGATAGCCCGGCACGCCCGGACGAATGACGGAGCGCGCGTCGGCAAAGCCCACCGCGGCGAGGCTCGAGCGAAGCGTCTCGTCTTCGGCGGGGTAGAGTTCGGGGTCGAAGAGATAGTCGGGGGGCGAAGACTGAGCGTCGTCAAGGTTCGACGCGCGGGGCTCCTCCCAGCGGCGGCGAAGGAAGTAGTCGCTCGAGCCCGAGTCGACGATCGCGCGGCGCATCACCATGATGAGCGGAAAGAGCGCGAAGAAAAAGCCCGTGAAGAGGGAATGGAGCGAATAAAAGCCCAGCCCCAGGCCCGCGCAGATGACCACGGCGGCGGGGAAGGTCACGCGCCACTCGGTCATGGGAAGCGGGCCCTTCGTGCGGTCGTGCACGGCCATGCGCGGCTGCGCGGGGTCGTAGAAGACGCGCATCGTGCGGCCCACGGGCACGACGTCCTCCGCCGTAAAGACGGGCGGCAGCGACGTGCGCACGTAGCGGCCGTTTCGCGCCTGAAAGAAGACGATTTCCCGCCAGGCGGTGCGGCCCTTTCGCTTGCCGTTCACTTCCACGAAGAGATTCGACTGCTCCTTGATTTCGATGACGCGCGCATGGGTGCGCACGCCTTCGTGCGTAAGGCGCTGAATGGCGAGAGCGCGCCGAAGGTTTCGGTAAAACGAGGCGAGTCCGAGCCCCATGACAATGCCGAGGGCGCAGAGAAGAAGGAGGTTGTTCATGAATTTCTTTTTTTATCGAAAACCGTCTGACGATTTTACCGAAAACGAAGGCGCCTCTTTGCCGGAATAGCGCCCCGTCGCTCGTTTTTCCACAAGTTTCTGGGCGCGGAAGACCAGAGGAAAACTCAGGGCCGAAGGTAGCCGATCGGCACGACGAAGACGCCGTCGGCCTGACGGTAGGCGTATTGACCGGCCGCCGTGAGGACCATTCGAAAGGCGGGTTCGTGCATGCGCTCGGGATGGAGCTTGCGGGCGAGCCTGCCGAGTCTCGATGCGGCGTTTTCCGTTTCTTCAAAACCGCCGAGGCAAATGTTGACGAGGGCGAAGCTTCGGTTGCGGCGTTCGAGGACGGCGTCGCAGACGAGACCGCTTTTGTCGCGGTACTGATAGACCTCCGCATCCAGAGCGTCGGCGAAGACACGCAGATCCCGCAGAGCGAGATTCCAAAAGAGCGAGGAGAAAACTTCGGGACGACGCAGAAGCTCGTCGGGACCGAGACCGAGGGCAGCCGCGGCGATTGAGGGATCCGCAAAGTGACGCAGCGCCGAGGTGCGTCGGGCGGTGTAGCCGATCAGACGAGGGAGCCAGGCGGGAAGTTCCTCGATCAGAAAAATGCCTTCCAACGCCTTGAGATCGCTTCGGAGCGTCACTTCGCCCGGGGCGGTCGAAAATTCGTTCTTCCAGGTCCTCAGTAGGGCGGCGTTCGACGTAGCTTGTCCGAGGTTGCGGGCAAGAAGACGAAGAAGCCGGCGCAGGCGTTCGGGATCGCGCCGCACGCCGTCGAAGAGGGAAAGATCCGACCGGACAGACTCTTCCAGGTACTCGCGGGCATATTCCAAGGCCTTGTCGTCCTTTCGCTCGACGACCTCGGGCCAGCCGCCGCGGCAAAGCGCAAACGCCAAGTCTTCCGGGGAGAGGTCGCAGACGGCCGACACCTCCCGCTCGCCCTCAAAAAGCGTGCGAAGGCTGACGGTGCCGTTTGATTCGCCCGATTCCCAGAGCGTCATCGGGCGCATGCGAAGCCGCGAGATTCTTCCTGCACCTGAATGAAAGATCTTTCTCGGGTCGGAGAGCTTTGCGGAGGCGGTGAGCAGAAATTGTCCGGGGTGGCTTCTTCGGTCGATTTCGCGGCGGGCAGTGTCCCAGACCGCGGGAAAGCGTTGCCATTCGTCCAGAAGCATCGGCGCATCCCCTTCAAAGAGGAGCTCCGGTCGGAGGATAAGCCACGCATCCGCGTCGCGGCGGACCGAGTCGAGCGCAAAAAGTCGTTCGCTTCGGCTGATACGCCTTGCGGTCGTCGTCTTCCCGCAGGCCCTCGGACCTTGGATAAGGACGCCGCCCAGGGCGGAAAGGTGCCTGGAAAGCAGACTTTCGAGAATTCGTTTTCGGTAGGACATCAATACCATTCTCCGGAGACAACATTGGACGGCGACGTTTGTTAAAGGCGCCCGAGCGGTCCCGGACGCCAGGCGTCCACTTCGCCGGGCTGCACGTGCAGGGCGTCGAGCATCATGCAACGCGCCCAGGAGAGAGCCGGATCCTTGTCGATGTGTCGGTGCCAAATGAGGTGGGGCTCGAGAAGGAGTCCCGGCTGCGCCTGAGCGAGCACCGTGAGCGGCACGAGTTCGGACAATGCCTTGGCGGTGCGCCACGGGAGCGTCATGACGAGGTTTTGCCGCATGGCGACGAAGAAGGATCCGATCCAGTAGGGCGACCAGAAGACGGTTTCCTTGGTGGAGAGCGGAATCGTGGCGGGGCCGGGGACCCCCTCGGCGGGACTGTCCGTGTCGGGGTGCACAGTGATTTGGGCACGGGGCTCGCGCTCGAGCGCAAGCGCGAGCGCCTGCGGGTCGGCGAGGAGCGCTTCGAGCGGATGGCCGCGGCGCACGACGTGTACGTAGGGCGTGCGCAGTAGTGGTGCGGACTCGAAGTCGGGCGGAAGATCGACCGCGGGAAAAATCGCGAAGTCCAGATCCCCTTCGCGCAGGCGGCGGATCGTCGACTCTTCGTGCGGCGACACGGCAAACCCTGCCCGCGGTGCTACGGTGCGCAGCTTCGCCATGATCGGGTCGAGCGCAATGATGATCGCGTTGTCGAGACAGGCGATGTGAATGACGCGGATGAACTTGGCGGGCTCGAAGACGCTCTCTTCGCACAGTGACCGGAAGGTTTCAAGGAGGGGTTTTGCACGCTCGGCGATCGTGATCGCGCGGTGCGTGGGCAAAAGACCGCGCCCGTGACGCTCAAAGAGCGGATCCGAAAACACGGTTCGGGCCTTGGCGAGAAGGCGGCTCGCCTTCGGTTCGGAAATTCCGAGACGAAGAGCGGTGCGCCCGAGGTGGCGATGTTCGACGGCGACGACGAGGAAGGTGAGGAGTTCCTCGGTGACGCCCGAGTCCTTGAGATTGCGAATCACGAGAGTTTCCCTTGAATAACTGTAATTGTCGGCTTGGGATGCGTGGGAGACGTTATTTCCACCCGCGGTGTTTCTCGAGGAAACGTTGCCGCTTGCGCTTCGTTTCCTCGTCGGGGCCGTACTCTCGGTAGTCCGCCAAAGCCTGCCAAGCGGCGTCGTTTAGGGAAACGCTGGTCGTCACCGACCCGAAGGTCTCGTCAAAGAGCGCCTTCAGAGCTGAACGGATCACTGCTGTCCTGGTGGTTCGGCGTTGCGTCGCCAGGAACGTCAATTTTCGAGCTTCCTCTTCGGGAAGACGAATGGTGATGGTCTGAGAGTGTGGCATCGGGATCCTCGACGTACTGCGTTGGGAATACATACGGATTGTGCGGCAATTTGTTCTTTCCCGCGGGAAAGCTACGGCAGGACCGGGGCGGCGTTCGAACAACCCGAAAGACTGAAAACGGTCCGGGGATCCTGCGTGGGAGCAGCCAAAATCGGCAGCAAAAAACAGCCAAATCCAACAGCAAAAACCGGCCAAATTTGTTGGTAAAAATCAGCCAAACCCGATAACGGTGAGAAAGCGGACCGTTGAAAAATACGGGTGTGACGGAGGAAATTTGCTGTGCTCCAATGAGAAAGAGTTGGCGGTGACTTGGATTTCGGTAGTCGCCTGCTTCCCTCTTGCAGGGGAAAAACGACGCAGAAGGTCAACAGATTCCTAACGCTCATTCTTTCAGAAATCGAATCGAAACGGGTCGATATTCGAATAAAAAACGAATGAAACCGATCATAGCGCCATGAAGGTGCCGCGGGCGAGAATGCCTCCACACCGTTACGGGGCCGATGGGGCGCACGCCGCGCCCGAGATGCTTCGCTCACTCAATCAAAGGAAACAACTCATGTCCATGTTCTTCCGTCTTTCCGCACTTGCCGTCGCCGCGAGCCTTTCCGTCGGCGCCTATGCCATGGGCGGCGCTTCGGGCCCGAAGACCACCTATCAGGTGCAGGGGCACCTCGGCGAAATCGTGGTGAATCCCTACAAGATCGCGCCGCTTACGGCTGTGATCCGCAACGGCGGCTATCAGATCGAAGACGCCCGCGTCACGATCCTTCCGAAGCCCGAAGGCGTGGAAATTTCCTACAAGGTGAGCCCGCGCATGCAGCTCACGCACGGCGGCGTTCCCGTGTTCGGTCTTTATCCCGACTACGTCAACAAGGTGAAGGTCGACTACACGCGCATCTTCAACGGCAAGAAGGAAAAGTTCTCGGACGTCTATGAAATCTACGGCTCGCCCATCTACGGCGAAAGCCAGGGTCTTCTCCACGAAAAGAGCGCGCTTCCGAAGGTGAAGCCCGTCAAGGTCGACAAAGACTTCAAGGACCGCCTCTATCTGCTCAACAACGCGGCCGACCTCGCGGGCAAGGCCTCGCACGCCGTCTGGAACAACCCCATGGGCGGCGCGCTCGAATGGAACTTCTATCCGCAAAACGGCATCGTCGACACCACGGGCGAATACCGCTGGTACATGTTCTCCGAACCCATCTACAACCTCGACAGCCTCTACTACGGCGGCGACATGATGGGCTTCCGCCAGAACAAGGACGGGTCCTTCACCTGGGGCTACGGCCAGCGCTACGTCAAGTACGACCTGATGGGCCGCGAAATCTGGAACCGCCGACTCCCCGTTTCCTACAACGACTTCTCGCACTCGATGGACCCGGCGCAAAACGGCAACTACTTCCTGCGCGTCGCCTCCTCGAACGTGAAGCTCGCCAACGGCAAGAACGTGCGCACGGTGCGCGACGTGATCGCCGAAATCGATGAAAACGGCTACGTCGTCGATGAATTCCGCCTCTTCGACATTCTCGATCCGTATCGTTCCGACGTGATCAAGGCGCTCGACCAGGGAGCCGTCTGCCTCAACATCGACGCTTCGAAGGCCGGCAAGACGCTCTCCGAAGACGACATCAAGGCCCTGAACGAATCCGATCAGTACGGCGACATCGCCGGCACGGGCGTGGGCCGCAACTGGGCGCACGTCAACTCCGTCGACTACGATCCGACCGACGACTCGATCATCATTTCGTCGCGCCATCAGTCGGCCATCATCAAGATCGGCCGCGACAAGAAGGTGAAGTGGATCCTAGGCGCGCCGCGCGGCTGGAAGGGCGACTTCGCGAAGAAGGTCCTGAAGCCCGTCGACAAGAACGGCAAGGCGATCCCCTGCACGGACGCGACCTGCGAAGGCGGCTTCGACTGGACGTGGACGCAGCACACGGCCTTCCGCATCGACTCGATGAGCAAGGACGGCGTCGTCTACCTCACGGCCTTCGACAACGGGGACGCCCGCGGCATGGAACAGCCCGCGCTGCCGGAAATGAAGTACTCGCGCGCCGTCGTCTACAAGGTCGATGAAAAGGCCGGTACGGTCGAACAGATCTGGACCTTCGGTGAAGAGCGCGGTCACGACTGGTTCAGCCCGGTGACGTCGATTGCCGAATACCACGCCGACAAGAATTCGATCTTTGTTTATTCCGCCACCGCCGGTGCGTCGTTTGACGTGACGACGGGCGCCTTCACCTCGGCGCCGAACCCGTACATGATGGAATTCCGCTGGGGCGAAAAGGAACCGGCCGTGGAAATGCGCGTCGAATCGACGACGGGCTATCAGGCGATGCCGGTCGACATCTCGATCGCCTTCGAAAAGTAAGCGTTTGAGAAAGGGCGGTTCGCCGCCCCTTCCACCCGTTTTTCCATACATACGTCGGGACGGCTCTTATCTCAAGGCCGTCCCGCAAGATTGAAAGAGGAGAGGACCGCGGTCCTCCCCGCAAAAAGGACACACGTAAACATGCTTCGCCGAACCTTCATCAAATCCTGCGCCGCGCTTTCGCTTTGCGCTGCGCTCCCCGCCATGGCCTTCACGGAAGGCACGGACTTCGTCGCGCTTGAAAAGCCGATCGCCGACTGGCAGGGCTCCATCGTCAAGATCTGGTCCTACGACTGCCCGTTCTGCTACAAGTACGACGCCGGGGTCGACCCCAAAGTTCTCCCTGCCGCCGAAAAGGCCACGGGTCTTCCCTTCCGCATGATTCACCTTGAAACGAAGGGGAAGTACGGCCGCGCCGCGAGCGAATTCCTCGCGATGTGCGAACTGCGCGACAAGGCCGCGGGCAAGACCGTGCACGACAAGGAAAGTCTCTACAAGAAGGCCAAGGACGCCTGGTACCTCGCCTACCACAAGAAGGGCGAACGCTGGGCTTCGGGCGAAGAGGCGTTCCTCAAGACCGCGTTCGACGCGACCGGCATCACGGCCGAAGACTTCGCCGCCGCCCGCAAGACCGCCGAAGTCGTGAAGCTTGCCGACAGCTGGAAGGTTTCCTACGACGTCGCGAAGCTTCAGGGCGTTCCCGCCTACGTCGTGAACGGCAAGTGGCTCGTCATGACGAAGTCGATCCGCGGCTTCAAGGGCTTTGAATCGCTTCTGACCGAACTCGCCGCCAAGTAAGGGCTTCCTTCCCAAACACTCTCCCCTGAGGGGCGCGATCCTTCTTCGGGCGCGCCCCTTGTTTTTTCCCTTCTCGGAACTTTCCGCATGTCCCAACAACATTCCTTCTCCGACCTTCTGGCCCGTCTGCAGTCGCAACGCTGGCCCTGGGTCGTGATCGCCTTTCTGAGCGTCGCGCTCGTCGTCATCGCGCACAACGTCTTTCAGGTGTGGCTTTACATGAAACCCTGCGAGCAGTGCGTCTACATCCGTTTCGGCTTTCTCGTGATCGCTCTCGGTGCGCTCTTTCCGATCCTCGCGCCCAAGGCCTTCTGGTCGAAGATCGTCGCGACGGTTCTCGGTTGCTACGGCGCGATCTACGGTCTGATGTGCTCGATCAAACTCTCGAACATTCACCACGCCATTCACTCGGACGATCTCGACGCGATGTTCGGGATGCAGGGGTGCTCCCTCGAACCCCACTATCCCTTCGGGCTGCCGCTTGAGAAATGGGCGCCCGACTGGTTCCTCCCGACGGGCGACTGCGGCTACGACAATTCCGACGTTCCGGTCGGAACGGTCCTCTCACCGCTCCAGGAATCGATCATCAACATGTACAACGACGCGGGCGGCTGGTACCTGATTCCGCCCTACAAGTTCATGTCGATGGCGCAGTGCTGCGAACTCGCCTTCGGCGTGGCGCTGCTTCTTGTTCTCGCGCTCGCCTGGGGCGCGGTGAAGGACAAGATGGCGTCCCGCTGATTCCGCGTCAATTCTCCTCACAAACCAAGCCCGCCCGCGTCCCGATGGGACGCAGGCGGGCTTTTCCCATTGCACGGCAGAGTATGAAGAACGTCCTTATTCAATCCAGTCGATCGTGAGGCCCGAAGGGGCTTCCGTACCGAGGGCGGCGAGCGCCGTGCGGTTCATGACGATGCGCGACGTCTCCTGACGGGCGACGGGAATGTCGCCGGGCTTCTTCTTCCCTTCGAGAATTTCAACCGCGCGCTCCGCCGTCATGCGCCCGAGCGTGTGGTGCGAGATCGTGACGGTCGCTAGGCATCCGCCCTGGACGAACACGAGATCGCCCGTGACGACGGGAAGGCCCGCGTCCGCGGCGGACTTCGCGAGAATCGCGGAGCCGCTCGCGATCACGTTGTCGGTCGGAATCCAGAGCCCCGCCACTTTGCCGCGAAGCGACGCCACCACCTGCTGAATGTCGTTCACGCTCGTCACCGCCGTTTCGCGCACCGTGACGCCCAATGCCTTGGCGCGCTCGCGCAGGACCTCGACCTGGAAGAGCGAATTGTCTTCGGCGGGGTTGTAGAGGACGCCCACTTCCTTCCTGCCGTTCGTGAGCTTCAGGAGCAGATCGAGCTGTTCGGCGATCGGCGCGATGTTGGAGACGCCCGTGACGTTTCCGCCGGGGTGTTCGTTCGTCTTCACGACTTTGGCGCGCTCAAAGCTCGTCACGGCCGTGGCGACGATCGGGATCGTGCGCGTGGCGCGGGCCGCGGCCTGCACGGCGGGCGTCGAGACCGCATAGATGAGGTCGACGTCGTTCGAGACGAAGCGTCCCGTGATCGCCTGCAACGTCGCCTGATCGCCCTGCGCGTTCTGGCGGTCGAGCGTCACTTCGACGCCTTCGCGGTAGCCGAGCTCGTCCAAGCGTTCCACGAAGCCCTTCACGGCGTCGTCAAGCGCTTCATGCTCGACGATTTGGACGATGCCGATCGAAAGCGACTTCTTGGGCGCCGCCTGCGCGGCGGGCGTCGTTTCGTTGCAGCCCGAGAGCAGAACGCTCGAGATGAGCACCGGGGCGAGAAGGGCGGCAAGACGGGTGAGGACGGGGGCGTGCATGGGGAACTCTCCTTGGTTCTAGAGGGGAAGAGCCCGCAGTGCGCTCGATGGGTTTTCGGTTTGGTTGGGAGGGAGGATCGGAATGAATATCCAAACAAAAAGCCCGTCGGCGTAACCGCGGGCTCTTCGGATGGATCGGTGGGAACGAAAACCGGCCCGCTTCAGCGCGTAAAGCTAAAGCGGAAGCTAAATCGATGGGTGGAGGTGAGGTATTCGTTCGTCATAGTGTTACCACTCTATCGGATCGAAACGATTTTTCGCAATAAGGCCGATTGCCTAGTCGAGTCGTCGGTATAGTTTCGGAATGACAAAGCCCGGCCCGACCTCCGCCGCCGAACGAACGGGGAAGCGTCGGGACCAAAGAAAACGATTGCGAAAGGAGAAGAACATGCGAAAGGCCGTCGGACTGTGGGGAGGAATCGCGCTCACTGCGCTTCTCGTCGGGGTGGTGCCCGCAGGGGCCGCGGCGCCCGACGACGTTGCGGCGTGGGAAAAAGCGCGGGGTGCGACGCTCCGAACGAGCGACAATCGGGCGGCGAATTTTGTGCTTCGCATGACTGGCGGTCCCGAAAGCCTGACGATGTGGTTGCGAAGCCGGGGCGACACGGTGACGCGCGTCGACCGCTACGAGCCCGAGCTCAACCGCTGGACGCCGAAGGATCCCCGCGACACGACGACGCCCGCGGGCGTGACGGCGCTCTGGCGAACGCTCGACGAGACGATGCGCTCCGAGGCGCGTGTGCGCTGGCTGGGCGCTCTGGAAGCCAACGAAACGGCGGATCATCTTTTGCGCGCGCAGCCCCTGATGAAGGGCTGGCGCATCGCGGACCGCACGGGGGCCGGTCACAACACGCGCGCATATCACGCCCGGGTGGAGAGTCCCGCGGGCGACGTCTACTACGTCGCGATGCACCTCGTCATTAAGGGGCCGCGGGTGGGGCTTGAGAAAAAGGACGCGCTCCTCAACGAGCGGCTCGAAGCGGTGGCGGTCCTTCTGGCCGGAGACGCGAAGAAGGCGTCTTCCGTCAATTTCGAATCGACGAAACGATGAGTCCCGCACCGAAGCCCGCAAAGAGCAGGCCCGTCACGGCGTCGATCGCGCGGGCGATGCGGCGGTAGCCTTCGCGAAGCGGGCCCGAGCCGAAGAGAAGCGCGACCAAAGCGAACCAAAGGAAGGCTTCGACCGTCATCGCGACGAAGAGCACGATGCGCGAGGACGTGTCGACGTCGGGCGTGACGAAGGTCGAGAAGATGCTCCCGAAATAGACGAGGGCCTTGGGGTTGGCGAGGTTCGTGAAGAAGCCGTAGAGGAAGGGGTGCTTGACGCCGCCCGTCTTGTCGGCGGACGCGGGCGCGTCGGACGAGGACGCCGAAGGCTTCACGCCGCGCGTAAGCCACACGGAGCGCAGAATTCCGAAGGCCATCCAGAGAAGGTAGCAGCCGCCCGCAAAGGCGATGATCTGCTGCAGGCCGGCGAAGCGCTGAAAGAGCATGTCAAGGCCCAAAAGCGAAAGGCCCGACCAGATGATCTGGCCCGCCACGATCCCCGCGACGCCGAGCAACGCCCGGGCGCGCGATTCGACGATCGCCGTGCGCGTCACGAAGACGAAGTCGGGGCCCGGCGACATGAGGGCGAAGAGATGAATGACGAGGATGGAACTCAGGAGGGCGAGCATGGCGAAAGACTCGAAAATGCTTGGGACAAAACTTTTTTCGGTGTGCCTACGGACGGTTCGTAACCGATCGTTAGTCGGAAGGGGAAGGATTATACGACGCAATGTCATCTGCTAAGCTAGGTTCTGAGACATAGTGAGGAGGGTTGATGCTCAGTCAGGAACCCAAGGACGGCGACTTCATCCGATACGTGGATGCGCTGCAGGCGGGAAAGCTCGCCGAAATCAAGGCGGAAAACCGGCACCTCGAGATGAACGATCTCTCGGACGCGGGGTGGTCCAAACGCGTGACCGCCTATCTCGCCCGGGGCGCGAAGCGCGTCGAACCCGCGGCTTCGGTCGGCGTGCCGAAGTCCGGACGCAAGCTCGAGCGGCGGCATCAGCTGATGCTCCTAGGCTTTGCGTGCCTCGGCATCGCAATCGTCCTTTTCGTCGTTTTCCCCGTTCTTCTGCAGATGGAGGAGGGGATCGTGCTCGCCGTGTGGTTCTTCTTCGGCGGCATGATTTTCCTGAAGCTCGCCGAAAAGGAATCGAAGCGCGGCGCGCGCAGAAAAGGCCAAAAATAAAAGGGAGGAGAAATTTTGCTGACCACCACATCCCTATGGTTCATCGCCGCCCTTGTCGTGCTGGGCGCGGAACTCATGCTTGGAACCGTCTATCTCCTGGCCGCGGCGCTTGGGCTCGCGGCGGGCGGACTCGCCTCCTGGGCGGGGCTCGACTTCACGGTGCAGTGCCTTGCCGTAGGACTCGTCACGATCGCCGGGTGCCTCGTTGCGAGAACGATGCGCAAAAAGAACGGCAAGGGCGAAGCCGAAGCGCTGCAGTCGATCGACGAAGGCCGCGAAGTGGACGTCTCGTTGGTCGCGGCGGACGGCTCGGCCCAAGTGCTCTACCGGGGCGCCCGCTGGCGCGCCCGCGCGAAGACTGGAGAACTCTCCGTCGGGCGCTGGCGCATCGAGCGCGTCGACGGCACCGAACTCGTTCTCGAGAAGAAAGACACCATTCAATCCTAAGAAGGAAACTGCCATGTACGATGTTTCTTGGGCTGTAAGCGGTACCTTGATTTTTGCGCTGGTGCTCGTCTGCGTCGCGCTTCTTTTCGCCGTGCAGGGGATCAAGGTGGTCCCGCAGCAGACTGCCTGGGTCGTGGAGCGCCTCGGAAAATTCCACGCGGTCCTCAATCCCGGCCTCAACATCATCATCCCCTTCATCGACCGCGTCGCCTATCGGCACTCCTTGAAGGAAATTCCGCTCGACACGCCGAGCCAGGTCTGCATCACGCGCGACAACACGCAGCTCACCGTCGACGGCGTTCTCTACTTCCAGGTGACCGACCCCAAGCGCGCGAGCTACGGCACGAGCAACTACGTGATCGCCATCACGCAGCTCGCGCAGACGACGCTTCGAAGCGTCATCGGCCGCATGGAACTCGACAAGACCTTCGAAGAGCGCGACGCGATCAACAACAACGTCGTCGCCGCGATCGATGAAGCGGCCATGAACTGGGGCGTGAAGGTGCTCCGCTACGAAATCAAGGACCTGACGCCGCCCGCCGTCATTCTCCAAGCCATGCAGCAGCAGATCACGGCTGAGCGCGAAAAGCGCGCCCTGATCGCCGCCTCCGAAGGGAAGAAGCAGGAACAGATCAACCTTGCGACCGGCGCGCGCGAAGCCGCGATCGCGCAGTCGGAAGGTGAAAAGCAGGCGGAAATCAACAAGGCCGAAGGTCAGGCCGCGGCGACGCTCGCAATCGCGAAGGCGACCGCCGAGGCGCTTCGCACCGTGGCGGCGGCGACCCAGACCGAGGGCGGGATGACCGCCGTGAACCTGCAGGTCGCGGAAAAGTACGTCGACGCCTTCGGCAAGCTCGCCAAGGAAAACAACACCCTCATCGTCCCCGGGAATATGGGCGACATGAGCGGCATGATCGCTTCGGCGATGAAGATCGTCGAGGGGGCGAAGAAGGCGGGTTGACCGTTCCGTTCTCTCGACTGCAGGGCCTCCCGTTTTCCGAATCCTTCGGACCGGGAGGCTTAGCGTTTACAGTCCGTCGGCGCCCATGCGAAAGAAATCGCGGCTTTTCGCTTGAAACCGCGCCGCGGTTTGCGTACAATGCGCACTTTCTCCTCCACCCGTCCGCTTTTCGATTCGAAAGAAAGGATAGAAGAGTCGGGGAAGGAGACTCTTTTTGAGAACTTTTAGAAATAAGGAATTCAATCATGCGTCACCGTCACGGTCTTCGCAAGCTCAATCGTACGAGCGCCCACCGTCTCGCCATGCTTCGCAACATGATGGTCTCCCTCATCAAGCACGAAGCCATCAAGACGACCCTCCCCAAGGCCAAGGAACTCCGCCGCGTCATCGAACCGATGATCACGCTCGCCAAGGAACCCACCCTTGCCAACAAGCGTCTCGCCTTCTCCCGTCTTCGTGACCGCGAAGCCGTCGTCAAGCTCTTCGGCGAACTCGGTCCCCGCTTTGCCGCTCGCCAGGGTGGTTACACCCGCATCCTGAAGATGGGCTTCCGCGTTGGCGACAACGCTCCGATGGCCTACATGGAACTCGTCGACAAGGCCGCTCCGGCTGTCGCCGAAGCCAAGGAAGAAAAGGCCGAATAATTTCGCGCCCCTTCCCGTAAGGATTCGAAAGGCTCGCTTCTCACAAGGAGGCGGGCCTTTTTTCGCTCGGTGGAGGTGCATCAACCAGCAAAGAAGTGAACATGAGTTGAGAAGTATACTCAAGGTACACTCAAGCACAGCACATGTATACCAACCCCACCTTTACTTTCTTCCGGAAAACCTGATGCCTTGTGCGAACCACTCCCTAATTTCTTAGCAAAACAATAGAAATTCGGAAATTCGACCTCCCGCCGCCGCGCCCCATTCTCCTCTCTTTCTCCCAACAAACTATACCATAGAAGTAAAACTGTACCAAAAATGCGGGGAAGTATACTTGCAAGTGTACTTATGGTACACTTCGAGTACACTTTGACTGCATTGGGTGCAGTTTGCGCCGCCGAGATATGCTTCGGTACGGGAACCTCCCGCTCTTTGTCGATTCCCAACTCCTAGCATCGGGTTCTTTGGAAACGACTCGATGAGGGAGGCTTGGGACGATGGGGAACGGCCGATTCCGTCTAACACGCTAGGAATGAAAATCAACGAGGGAGCCATGCAATTTCTGCCTGAAGATCTGAAAACGGCGATCGAACGCATGCGTCTGATCGGATCGGACACGCAACACTACGAGGTAAAAGCCGCAGGGCAGGGACTGCCGGAGAGTCTCGCGGAAACGGTCTCCGCTTTTGCCAATCGGGACGGCGGCACAATCATTCTCGGACTGGATGAGAAAAATCGTTTTGCGCCGGTCATTGGCTTCAATGCCAAGAGTGTTGCCGATGCTTTACTGAGACTCGGCAACGACTTGACGCCTCCTTGTCGCCTGGAAATCGAGCGCTATCCGTTCGAAGGCTCGGAAATTGTCGTGGGCGTCGTCGGTCCGGTAGCGCTGGACCAACGTCCGTGTTTCATCACCAGAAAGGGGGTGTGGACCGGGTCGTACATCCGTACCGGGGACGGAGACAAGAGGCTGACGAATTATGAAATCGATCGCATGCGTGAATTTCATCGTCAACCGGCATTTGACAGGGAGCCGGTTTACGAAGCTTCCCTGAGTGACTTGGATCATTCCGTTTTGGAAGCCATCGTCAAAAGAAATCGACAAATCACTCCGCGTGTTTTCGGAAAGATGGAGAGCCATGAGATCCTGGAGAAACTCGGTGCAGTTACCAGGGACGAAAAGAGTCCTGATCGGTACGTCCCGACGCTCGCCGGCCTTCTGGTGGCAGGAAAGTTTCCTCAGGAATTCTTTCCTCGTCTAAACATTACGTTCTCAGTGTATTCGGGGATTACGAAGGCACAGGCGCAGAGAGATTCTTGGCGTTATGTCGAATCTCTCCCTGTGAACGGCTCCATTCCGGAAATGTTGATGACTTCCATGGAGCTGCTGGACAAGCACATGAATCATGGAGCAATCATGCAGGGGGCTCTGAGAAGGGACGTGACGGATTACCCCATTCTTGCTTGCCGAGAAGCAATCGTCAACGCACTGCAACACCGCGATTATTCGCCTGAAGGACGTGGTTCTCAGGTTCAGATCAATATGTACGCGGACCGACTGGAGATTCTGAATCCCGGGGGTCTCTACGGGGCAGCTTCTTTGAGTACCATTCCCGTAGGGATTTCTGCAACACGGAACGCAAGACTCTCTCAACTGCTCGAATTTACACCGTACTTGGAAATGGGCGAGCCGGCAGGCTACGTCATCGAAAATCGAGGAACGGGATTGCAGCAAATCAAGCGACAGTTGTCAGAGGCGCTTATGCCGGAGGCGGAGATCAAAGACTACGTTTCGGCATTTCAAATTACTTTCCTGAAGCGGCGTTTGACGCAAGAGGAAGGTAGCGTACGCTCTTGGGACAATTTTGAGGTGGCGCTTGTCTCGGAGCTGCAAAAGAGGGGCAGTTTAACGGTTACCGAAATCATGGAATCCTCCGGACTCTCGCGCAACGCAGTGTCCATTCGTCTGCGTCGACTCAAGGAGCGCGGTCTCATTGAGCCTCTTGAGCGACCGAAGAGTCCCAGGCAGCGTTATCGTTTGGTGCGACGGACTTGATCATGTGGCGTGGCTCACTAAGCCCGAATCATTTTGCATCTTCCGCAAGGATTCGGAAGGCTCGCTTCTCACAAGGAGGCGGGCCTTTTTTCGCTCGATGGAGGAGCCGTCGAACCAGTAAAGAAGTGAACATGGGTCGATAAGTATACTTGTAAGTATACTTAGGCCTGTTTTTGGTACAGTTGAGCGATCATGGTACAGTATGTCGAACTTCAGTCGACACAAGCTGAAAGCGTCGATGTATGCGAGTCCGAGACCGAACTCGGTATTGGTTGCCTCGAACAACGCTCACTTGTTCGCTGTACTTCGGTAACCGCCCGCCGGTAACCATCCTCTCCCTCTGGCGAAGAATCCGCCCGGACGGGAGGCCGTGTCCGACGGACGTTCCGCCCCTCCGACGGACGCCGGCGCACTTTGACTCTGCTCAGAATGAGCGTGAGGTGTTTCCTTCGATTTTCCCGGAGCGTCACCGAGGGTTCTCACAAGGAGGCGGGCCTTTTTGTCGTGCGTGCTCCCGCCGGCTTCGCCCTGTAGATCACGGGCGAAAAGCGGCATTGATTTTCCTCATTTCGCTTGGGAGGCGGCATTTCGCGTTCGCCCGACGAAAAAGAGATCCGCGTGCGCGTTCCAAGGCCCCGCTTTGTCCTTGGCGCGTTGCGGATGCGTAACGCCCCGCGCCTGCGAAGCGTTCTCGATTCCCGGTTTTTCGTCTTCCGGAGACTTTGCAAATTGGTCGTCGGATCGGGTGCGTTTTGGTCGATAGGAAATCGGCATTTTCCTGCATTGCGCCGTTTCTCCCCGTCCATTTGTTTGAAAAAGTCCGCAATCCCTTGACGCAAAAGGCGTTGCGCGTTCCCGTCCCTTCGAGCGTCCACGGAAGAATTTTCCCTGCGGACTGTCGTTTTTCGTTCCCGAACGGTACTCTGAAAGTATGGATAGAGTGCGGTTCCGCGTCCTCCGGCGCGGAGCATGCGCCCTTGTGTTCGCAAAAAAGTGAGGGACGGGAATGATGACGAAGTGCACGGAAAAGAAAGAGATCGGGAGGACCGTGAGCGCCCTGTGGGTCGGCGTTTCGCTCGCCCTGGCGGCGGGCGCCGCGTTTTCCGCCCCGCCCGTCTATACGCCCGCCGAAAGGAACGCGATCCGAAGCCTCGGGCGCGAACCCGTGCGGCAGCTCCAGGAAGACGTCGACCGCTATCGCCAGAGCGAAGAAGTGCGGCAGATGATCGAAAAGCGCCGAGAGATGGAGGCGCGCGATCCCGTCAAGGTGGAGCCCGCCGAGAAGAAGGGCTTTGAGTTCGAACTCAAGTCGATCGACCACAACGACTCCGAAGTCCTCACGAAGGACGAGATCGCCGGGGCGGTCGCCCCCTTTCTCGGGCGGCGCGTCGGCATGCCCGAAGTGCGCGAAATGCTCGGGCGCATCAACGCGCTCTACCGCGAAAAGGGCTATGTCGTCTGCGAAGCGCGTCTGAAGCCGCAGCGCATCCGAAACGGGCGCCTTTTCGTGACGCTCGTCGAAGGAAAGACGGGCGCCGTCACGGTGACGGGAAACGACACGACGAACGAAGGCTACATCCGCGGCGCCTTTGACCTCGAAGAGGGGAAGGTCGCGAACTACCGCGACATGAGCGCGGACCTCGTGCACTTCAACATGACGAACGACGTGGTCCTCACGATCGACATCCGCGCAGGGACGGAGCCGGGCACGACCGACTACGAAATCACTTCGCACGAGCCGCCCCTTTGGACCGCGACCGTCTTTGCCGACACGACGGGGTCGCGCTCGACGGGCCGACCCCGCGTGGGCGCGTCGGTCACGAACCGAAGCGTCTTCGGGCGGCGCGACGCGGCGACGCTTCTGGGCCTTGCGAGCGAAGGAAGCAAGAGCGTCATGTTTTCCTATGCGATTCCCTTGACGAGCAGGGGGACGCGTCTTTCCGCCTCCGCCTCCTACGGCGAAGTGGAGGTGATTCAGGGGCCTTCGGCCGAAGGGGACGTCGAAGGGACGTCCGAATACTATTCGCTGCGGCTCGATCATCCGGTTTACGCCGACAGCGACATGAAGTGGACGGTCTACGGCGAATGGTCGCGGCAGAAGTCCTCGACCGACTTCTTTGCGGTGACGATCGCCGAGACGACGATCGACACCTGGCGCTCGGGCGTCGAAGCCATCTTCCTCACGGACCGTTCGGTCTTCTACGCGACGACGGGCGTCGGACGCGCGGACGTTGACGAACACGTCTTCGGGGAAAAGTGGAGTCAGACGATTCTGACGGGGAACGCCTTTTGGAAAGTCCAGGCGACGCCCTCGATCGCGCTCTCTTTGACGGGCGCCTGGCAGTCGCTCTTGGGGGGCGACGCCCTGCACACCTCGCAGTACTTCTATCTCGGACACACGAGCGGCGTGCGCGGGTATGAAAACGATGTGATCTCCGCCGAATCGGGCGCCTACGTGAACGCGCAGATCGACTGGGCGTTCGCGGGTCCGGGAACGTCGCTCTTCGGGTTCCTGGACGCGGGGAAATTGGGCGGCGAAACGGCCTACGCGAAGACGGGGCTCGCCTCCGTGGGGGCGGGCGTCACCTGGCCCCTCTGGCAGGGAGCGAGTCTGACGGGAAGCGTGGGCGTGCCGCTCGTGCGGCATCTGGGCGAGGAAATGCACGTCAACAAGGCGAGGTTCGACCTTGCGGTTGTCGCGACCTGGTGAGGTCCTGCGAACACGCGGTGAATGGAAAAGATTTCGATATTGAGGCTGGCGTATGAATAAGATCTTCAAGATTCTCTGGAACAAGGTTCGATCCGCCCACGTCGTCACCGACGAAACGAAAACTTCCTGCGGCAAGGGCCGTCAGGGGTCGACTCTTGTGAAGACGGTCGCGGGAGGCGCGGCGGCTTCGATTCTTGCGGGCGCGCTGGGCGCTTTGTTGCCGACGGCCGGACTGGCGGCGAGCGTGATCACGCGTCCCGGCGGGACGGAACTCAAGCCCACCAACGGACGTTTCGACATCACGGCGCAAAAGGTGCAGGACGGCACCGGCATCAACCGGTTCGATCAGTTCAAGCTCGACAAGGGGAACATCGCCAATCTGCATTTCAGCACGCAGGTGGGCGGCGGCGAAGCCGATCGGCTCTTGAACTTCGTCAATACGGGGATCGAGGTGAACGGCACGGTGAACGCCCTCAAGAACGGAAAGATCGGGGGCGACCTCTACTTCATTTCTCCGGGCGGCATGGTGGTCGGGTCCACGGGCGTCATCAACGCGGGAAGCCTTACCGTCGCGGTTCCGACGGAGGAACGCTTTGACGAGTGGATTACGGCCGTGGAGTACGGTTCCACCACGCACAAACCGTATTCGGCCGAATTCGCGAAGGCCTTGGAAGAAGGCGCCTATCCGATCAATCCGACGGGCATCATTACGGTTGCGGGCAGCATCAACGCTGGCAACCGCGTTGCGCTTTCCGCAGCTGAAATAAACGTGGCGGGCAAAGGACGTATCGAGACGGGCATCAGCAACTTTGCCGACATGGTCAACATCAAGGACGAGTCGGACAGCATCACCGCGGATGCGGGTTTGGGTGAGGCCGATCTCAGTTTCGTGCCGGATCCGGAGTCGGGCGACATTCTGCTCGTGGCGCGCTCCGAAGGGGACGACAGTTCGCTTCGTCTTCCCTGGGAGGAAGGCGTGGGCCTCGGCAATCTGACCGCCACGAAAGTCGACCGCAAGGCTTCGATCACGGTGGAAGAGGACGCCGTCGTGAAGGCGACGGGCGACATCACGGCCGAAGCGAGCGCGTCGAACACGAGCTACGACGTCGAGCGCGGAACCTTCTTCCCGGAACCCGAAGAAGGGGACGTCAATCAGAACGTCAACGGAAAGACGGGCATTGCGTCCGCAAACGTGACGGCGGACGTGATGATCGCGGGCACGCTCGAGGCGGGCGGAGACGTGAATCTCTCGGCCGAGACCGTGAACGTGATCGACCACACTTTCGGATTCAATTTCGCCACCGTGAGCGAACAGATCGGAGGGAGCCTCTTTGCGAATCTTGTGGGCTCCACCGTTGAATACGTGAACCTCAGCGGCCGCTCGAACGTGACCGTCGCCGAGGGCGGTTCCGTAACGGCGGGCGGTAACATCACGGCCAATGCCGAGAACCGTACCCGCGTCGAGGTCGGCGATTCGACGGCCTGGAAGAATTACGGTCATCTCTTCTCGACTGATAAGGAAAGCAAGATTCCCGTCGCGGCCGTGGCGGTGGCCCTGGTCGATGCGACGAGCAACGTCACGATTGACGGAACCCTGCGTACGGACAAGAATCTCACGCTCTCGGCGAAGAACGACTACGACGTCGACGTAGGAACGATCTCGACGATACAGGGAACGTCCCAGCCCCAAGGTTCGCTCGTCGTGGGCGACTTCACGTCGGACGCCTTCGTGACGGTCGGCCGGTCCGCCGTTCTGGGGTCGAAGACAGACGGCGGACAGATGGGCAAGGTGACGGCGGCCGCGGAAACGGCGAACCGCGTGGAAACCTCGGCCGAGACCTACGTCGCGCCCGAAGGGAATATTGCGCTCGCCATCAACGTGACGGACTTCGACTCTGCGGCGGACGTGACCTTCCAAAACGGGCTCGCCTCCACGGCTTCCGAGATCGACATTCACGCGCTCAACAAGACCGAAACGCTCGACGTGCTATCGAAGACCACGGTGGGCGACCGCGGCATTCTCATGAAACTCCAGGGGTTTGCGGCGGACACCGCCATGGGGCTCTTCGACAAGTTGACGGGCATCGCCAACCAGATCGGCAACGACAAGGCCTCCGGCACGATCGGGACGGCCAAGTTCCAGCTCGGCGGCGCGGTCGGCGTCGTCACGAACAATCAGTCCGCCTCCGTGTCTCTTGACGACTTCGGCAGGAGCTTCACGGCGGACGGCAACGTCACGGTGAAGAGCGAGTCGATTCTTGCCGACCATCACTACGAAGTGACGACGAAGCAGCAGATCGACCAGAACGCCGGCAACGAAGGGAAGGAAGGTCAGGGTGCCGTCGCGGTGCTCGTGGTCGAATCTTCGCCCGACGACATCTTCGACGAGACGGGTACGAAGGTGGGCGAGCGCCCGTCCGAAAACGTTTCGTCGTCGGTCACGATCGCCGCCGATACGGTGCTCCAAAGTCTGAACGGAATCGTCGAGGCGGCGAGCCACACCGACATCACGAAGGACCGCTTTGAATTCCTCAAGAAGGAACTCGAGCAAAGCCTCCTCAATTTCGGAAGCTTCTTCGCGAGCGACACACAGTGGAAGGACAGCGCCGACGAATTCGAGACCGCTAGGAAGAACCTGATCAACGCGTTCGACGCCCTCGGTTCCGGGGACTCCACGTCAGAGAACTTCGGGAAGTTCATCGACGCCATGGGCGCCTTCGCCGACTTCCTGGCCGCCACCTTCGGCGTTCCGGGAACGGTGACGGGCATCGCGTCGGCCGGGCTTGAACTCGGCTACGACATCCTCGACATCGTCAATCCGATCAGCTACACGAACGCCTACGTCTCGGCGGGAAGCGTCACGAACGACGCGCAGACCGAGAACCCGATTTCCATCGCGGCGTCGGTGGGCTATGTCTCGCAGACGTCCGCCAACGCCGTCACGATCGACCGCGGCGCCGCGCTCCGGGGTGCGGAGGTGAAGGTCAACGCCGAATCGAAGAACGGCAACATCGCGATGGGAGGCTACCTCGACAACTTCTTCGGCTTCCCGCTTCCGAACCGCGACAAGGCGAAGGCCGTCGGGGCGACGGTCGTCTACAACACCGTGTCGTCCGACAATCTGGTGCGTCTCAATGAGGGCGTAACTCTCGATTCGACGGCGCGCAACGTGAGCCTCACGGCGAAGGACGCCTTGGACGTCGCCACGATCACGGCCACGGCCGGCATGAATGCGGGCGGCCTCACGATTTCGGGTCTTGCCGCCGTGACGGACGCAAACGGCTCGAACCGACTCCTCGTTGACGATGAAGTGAAAATCAGCGCCGAGGGCGCGGGGGCCGACATCGCCCTCACGGCCGAGCGCGACGACAGCGTGCAGACGGTCTCTGGCGGCCTCGGCATCGTGAAGTCGGACGAGGGCGGCAGCAGTTCGGCCGTCGGGGCGGGCGTCGCGGTGAATCTCGGCGGTCTTGCAAACGAACTCGCCGTCAGGAATCTGGAAGAGCCGGGCCAGGGCAATTACTTCAACGCCCTCGGCCATATGACTGCGGCGGACGTGATCGACCTCACGGCGGAATCGACCCTCAACGTCAACGCGATCGGCGTGTCGGGCCAGGTCTCCTCGGCGCAAACGGGCGACAAGCAGCCCGACGCGACGAGCTTCATCGACGAGAACGCCGCGGGCGCCATGACGGAAGACATTTCGGACACCCAGCGGCAGCTCCAGCAGGCGATGGCGCAAAACAGCGGCGGCGACAACTGGATCGAAGAGGGGGCGAACCTTCCGAGCAATCCTTCCGGAACCGTCACGCCGCCGGACATTTCGACCGAAGCCGGCGTGGCGGACGCGGGGAAGGCTGCGAGCACGCTCAACCTGGCGGCCGCGGGCAGTTTCGCCTGGAACGACTTTGATTCCTCGAACACGGTCACCGTCACGAGCGAAGCCTTCGACGGTCCGTCCTACGCGCTCAACGCGCAGAGCGTGAGCGTGGAGGCGGTCACCGACAAGTGGCTCGGCGCCATTTCCGGCGCGGCGGGCGTCGCAGCCGTACGCGGTTCGAGCGGAAGCAAAACGAACGCTTCGATCGGCGGCGCGGCGGCGGTGAACCACAGCGTCTTTACGAACACCGTGACGATGAAGGGCGTCACGACCACCGCCGACACGGTGAACGTCGCCTCGCTCGTGAACGGCACGACGCTTGCCGAAGGTCTCGGCATGAGCGTCGCCGCGGGCTCGTCGCAGGTCGCCCTCGGCATTGATGCGGGCGTCTCGGTGAATCTCGTGGAAAACACCGTGGGCGCCTCGGTCGACGGCTTTACGAACGTCGACGACGGCGACGATCAGGCCTTCGTCTACGAACAGGCGGCCTGGTCGGGCGAAACGCAGGTGACGGGCGGAACGAGCTTCGGCGTCGCGGCGGGCGGCTCGAGCGCTTCGGTCGCCGCGGGCGCTTCGGTCGCCGTGGCGAAGGTCACGAACAACATCTCCTCGACCCTCACGAACGCAAAGATTTCGGGCGCGCAGAAGGTGGACGTCAAGGCGCTCGCGTCGCTTACGCAGGTGAACACCGCCGTGGGCGCCCAGGTGGCGCAAGGGTCGGGCGCGACCGCCGCGATTTCGGGTTCCGTCATCAGCGCGCAGATCGCGAACAACGTGACGGCCGACGTTTCGAACTCTTCGATCGCGATGGCGAACGTCGAGAACGCTTCGGTGTCTGTCCATGCCGAAACGGTCGGTACGGACGATGGCGAAGCCGGACACGCGTATGTGGAGCGTGCGCAGGGCGTCGAAGGCGTCTTCTCGCGCGACGAACTTCTCAATACGGAGCTTGTAAGCGGCATCACGCTCAAACAGGACGAAAAGGAGAACGGCGCGACGATGAGCGTCGACAACGTTCTCACGGGCGGCGACATGACGCAGGTCTCCGTCGCGTTCGCGACGGGCGTCGCCGCAACGGGTTCGACCAACTCCACGGGGAGCGCCGGCGTCCTCGTGACGGACTTCACGAACCGCTTCACCTCGTCGACGGACGGACTTTCGGTCCGCAAGGCTGAAGCGACGGGCAAGGACTTCCGCTACGAGCAGGCGGCGGCTTCGGGCGTGCGCACGGTGAACGTCGCCGCGGGCGTCGCGGCATCCGCGGGCGGAAATTTCAGTCTGTCCGCTGCCGGTTCCGTCATCGTTTCGGGCGTCAATCAGATGGCAAACGCGACCGCGAAGGGGCTTGAGCTCGACGCGGGCGCGCTCGGAAGCGACGGCGCCGTCGGTAGCGTCGTCTCGGCCGAAAACTATGCGCACACCGTGAACGTCGCCGGGAACGCGAGCGTTTCGATCGGCAGCGCCGGTGCCGGCGCGGGCGCCGCCGTGGTGGCGGCCGCCGTCAACAACACCGCGAATGCCGAGGTTTCGGATGCCGAACTCCATGGAAGCGGCACGCAAGCTCTGGCGGTGACGGCCGACAACGAGGCGCAGACCTGGAGCGCGGGCGTCAACGGCACCGTTTCGACCAACGCCGCGATCGGCGGCGCGTACGTGCAGAACACGGTCCTCAACAACGCCGTGGCTTCGGTGAAGAACGTCAAGCTCGACGGGCTCGGCGCGCTCGGCGTTCACGCGTCCGACACGTCGGACCTCTGGACGCTTTCGGGAAACGTGTCCGTCAACGTGAGTCCGGGCGCGGCCGTGGGCGGAGCCGCTTCCTACGTCCACGCGGCGGGGACGACTGCCGCCTCGGCGGACGGCGTGACGACGACTGAAACGTCGGCGCCCGACGTGAGCGTCGCCTCCGAAGCGACGGACCAAATTCATACACTTACGCTCGGCGTCTCCGCGAGTCCCACGGTCGGCGTGGGCGGAAGCGTCGGGATCAATACGATCGACCGAACGGTATCCGCACTGCTCCACGGCCTCGGATCCTATGCGGGGCCGGATGTCGAGCCGACTTCGGCGTTCGGCGGCGTGGCCGTCGCGGCCGAGAGCCGCGAAACCATTGAAAACCTCGGCATCGTCGTCGGGGCCGGCGCGGTCGGCGTCGGTGCGGGCGTGGCCGTCAACACGATCGGCACGAACGTGTCCGTCGAACTCGGTTCTTCGGTTTTTGAAGCGGATACGCTCCTTTTGCAGGCCAAGTCCGCCAACAACATTGAAACGGTCGGCGTGGGCGTCTCCGGCGGAGGCGTCTCCGCGGCGGGATCCGTCGTCGTCAACCACATTCAGGGCGATACGACGGCGCTCGTGCGCGACGTCACGGCGGACGTTCATGACGCCGCGGCCGTTCTCGCGCAAAGCGACGACGTGATCGGCACCTACGGCGGACAGGCAGCGGGCGCCGGAACCGCGGCGATCGGCCTCACCGTGACCGTGGCCGACCGCACCGGCACGACCTCGGCCACGCTGGAAAACGCCGACATCGAAGAAACGGGCAAAGCCGAAAAGGCGGCGGGCCTTACGGTGGCGGGCGGCGTGACGGACGAACACATCAACGACGCGATCGTGAAGGACGTTTCGATCGGCGCCACGCTCGAAGACAACCGCACGACCGAAAAGGTCGAGGGCGTGCGCGTCGCCGCGACGAGCACGGCCACCTACAAGACGACGCTCGTCAATGCGGCCGGGGCGGGCATCGCCTCGATGCAGGGCGTCGGGAGCACCGTGACGCATGCGGGCGCCACCCTTACGGACGTAAAGAATTCGACGCTTCAGTCGGCCTCGGCCGTCGACATTGCGGCGGGCGACTACGCGAACTTCGACAACGTGACGACGGCGGGCGGCGTGGCCGGTACCACCGCCGCGGGCGTCGCCTACGCGGGCGTGACGACGAAGCACGAAACCGCAGCCAACGTTTCGGGGAGCACCCTCAACGGGCCCGACGTGAACCTCGTCGCCGAAGCGAAGGAAGGCGTGAGCGCGCTCGGCATCATCGCCGAGGGCGCCACGATGCTCGGCGCGAGCGCTTTGGCGAACACCGTGCATCAGGGCTCGTCCGTGGCGACGCTTCTTGAGAATTCGACCGTGACGGGTGCGCGTTACGCGCAAAACGCCGATTATCTCGGCCGCATCACGGACCTCGGCGTAGCCGCCGCAGGGGCGGGCGCCGCGGCTGGGGCCGTGAGCGTCTTCCTCAATACGGCGGCAAACGACGTCTCTTCGACGGTTTCGTCGCAAAGCAAGGTTCTTTCCACGGAATCGATCGCCGTCGAAGCCGGCCGCACGAGCGACTGGAATCAGACGACCGTGACGGCGGGGCTCGGCCTGGCCGGCGCAGCCACGGCCTTCGTCGCCGTCAACACGATCGAGGGCGAAACGACGCTCACGACGGACGGAAGCACGCTCGGCACGAACGAGACCGACACGCTCGTCCTCGGCGCGTCGAACGTCGACGACATCGACCTCACGACCGTCTCGGCGAGCGCGTCGCTCGGCTATTCGCTCGGCGCGAGCGTGCTCGTCAATCAGTTGGACGGCGCGGCTTCGCTCTCCGCGAAGAACAGTACGCTCACGGGTACGGCGATCACGGCGACCGCCGAACAGAACCGCTTCGTCGACGCGAATTCCATCTACGGTTCCGCCGCGCTTGCTGGCGGACTTTCGGCCAACGTCGTTTCGACCGTGGTCGGTTCGGTGACGAACGACTACGCGACGCTTTTCGGCGGCGAGGAAACGGGTCTCTCCGACACCGGCCACGCCGTGGAAGGCTACGTGTCCGCGTACGGCGGCACGGAAACGATCGAAAGCTTCCTCAAGGAGCACGGCGAATCGCTCTCGGAAGCGGAACGAAAGGAAATTCTCGCCAATGCGGCGCACAACGCTTCCGAGCGTCTTCAGACGGGTACGCACGCGACCTTCATTGACACGACCGCCACGGGCGAGTCGATTGCGGTCGCCGCCCGTGAAGACGCGATGGAGGGCGCCGGCGTCAACGTGACGGTGGGTTCGGGCACGGGCAGTCTCGGTGCGGCGCTCGCGGCTTCGGTCGCGACGCTCACCCGTCATCACAACGTCGAAGCCTCGATGACGGGCGGATCGCTCACGGCGAAGGACATCGCCTTCGGCGCCTCGACGGACGCGGACGACAAGGTGACGGTCATTCAGGTCGCGGGCGGTCTTGCGGCCGGTCAGGCGGCTTGGGTTGATGCAACGAACGACGGCGGCGTCGCCACGCTCGTTGCCGGCAAGGCGGCCCTGCAAACCACCGCCGACGACGGCGACATCCTCGTCTATGCGGAAAACACCGGTTCGACCGATCTTTATGCTCAGGGCGTCAGCGTGGGCGGCGTTACGGCGGGCGGCATGATCGCTCGCCTCACCGACGTGTCCACGGTCGGAATGAACATTGAAAACGCCGTCTTTACGGGCGATACGGTGCTCGACGTCGATCGCGCGCAGACCCTCCGCGCCCACGCCATGGCGGGTTACGGCGGCGCAGCCTCCGGCGTGGGGGCCGAAGCGACCGTAACGGATTCGGGCGACGCGTACGCGACGCTCACGAACGTCACGGCCCGTGACGATGGCCTAACCTTGGCCGACACGGCGACGGAGGAAGAAAAGGAAGCCGCCGAGGACGGTTTCAGTGCGAACGTCAATCTCCATCCGACGATAGAAGTGATCGCCGACAGCGCGGGCGGCGGCGGTCTTACGGTCGGCGTCGTCAAGGCTTCCGCGGACGTGACCGGAACGGCCGGTCTCACCGTGACGGGCGGACAGTACCTGACTGCCAACGCAGTTTTTGACGTGGCGGCGGGCCGCAAGACGGAGAAAGCCGAGGATGCGCTTCGCATCAATGCCGAGATCGACAGCTACGGCGGTTCCGGCGTGGGGGTTTATGTCAACAGCGCCTCTGTGACAAACGAAGCTCAGGTATCGGCCGAGATGTCGGGGACGACCTTCGGTGCAAACACCGCTGTGGATCTTGATGCGGAAGCCTTCGCGGACTACGACGCCGTGGCGCGGGCCGCCTCGGGCGCCCTGATTCGAAGCGACAACAACCACGTTTCGGTTTCGCACGGCGCCGACGTGACCGTCAAGCTGACGGGCGCGGCGACGGGTACGACCGCCGGATCGATCAATGTGGAGACCCGCAACGACGAAGACGCTCGATTCGAGGCGTCGAGCGCGGGCGGCTCCGTAATCGACGTCGGTGCTCGGGCCGTGGAACTGTCGCACGCCGACACGTCGACCGCAAAGGTGGACCTTTCGGGCGTCTGGGCGACGACGGGGGATTTGGGCGTCTCGGCCACGGTCGACCGCAACGTCGCCTTCCTCGGCCGCAACACGACGGGCACGATTCTGGGCGGCAACGGCGCGGCGCTTTCCAATTCGATGAAGGGCGGTGCTGACGTCACCGTTGCCGACGGTGCCTCGCTCACCGCGGGCGGCGATCTTTCGCTCACGGCGGACAACCGTTGGACCGTGGGTTCGGCCGACGGTGAAGAATTGGCGCTCGATACGAGCGTCTACGGTGCAATCGCCGGAAACGGCATCGAGCTCAGGAACGAGCAGGATACGTTCGCGCGCGTTTCGATCGGAAACGCCGCAAAGCTTCTGTCGACGGACGCCATGACGGTTGCGGCGAAAACTACGGGCAGTACGGCTCTGTCGCTCAATTCCCGTTCGGCCGGCGCGGCAAGTGCCGCCGACATTGCGGGCATTCAGAAGGTCGATACCGAAAACGAGGTGACCGTGGGAGACGGGGCGAGTCTCAAGACGCTCTCGGACGACGGCCGCATGACGCTCTCCGCGTCGGGCGACGAAACGCATGCAATCAAGGTGACCGCCACCGTGGAAGGGGCGGCCGTCGGGAAGTCCGAGGCCGATCTCGACCTCGACTACGCGTTCGCCAACAATCTTTCGATCGGCAAGAACGCGCAGTTGCGTTCGGGCCGCAACATCGAACTCTTCGCCGGACGCGATGCGTCGGGCGCGGACGCCGCCGTCGATCTTCTCGGCTACACCTACGCCATTTCGCGTTCGGCCGTTGCACCGGTGCTATCGAGCCTCACTGACGATTACGATGCGAAGAATCTCGTCACCGTCGCCGACGGCGCCAACGTGACCTCGACCGAAAACATGGACGTGGTCGCCTCGGCCGGCAATTTCTCTACGCGTTCCGAAGCCCGGTACTGGAATTGGACGAGCGCGGGCGATGCGGGCGAGGTGGAAATCGCCTCGACCGGCACGGGCACGACGGCCAAAAACGCAACGCTTACGAACGAAGTTCGCGTGGACGGCACGATGCTAGCGGGCGTCAATACGCACGCGTCGATCATTATCGACGGTCTGATTCTCCCGCCCGCCGGTACGGCGGCGGGAGAAACGGCCCCGACACCCAATTTCAGCGCGGTCGCTCCGGAAAATATCGATCAGATCATTACGGTCGACGCCGGCGATCAAAATACCGCGGACGAAATACGCGACGGCATCACCACCGGTACGGGTTCCTCGGCGAATCTGTATTGGGAACGTCATCTCGAACTGCAGGATTTGATCGGCGAGCTTTCAGGTCTTTCCGAGACTGATCGATCGTCGGTTTTGGCGGCCTATCGGGCCGAAGATCAGGCGTTGATCGAAATGATGATCGCCGAAGGCCTTGCCGCATACAACGAACAAAACGTCCTTTACTCGTTGAATTCGGTTCAACTCCCCTACGTGTCGGTCGACGGCGTCACGGTGTCGGGCGGGAACATTTCGTTTACGACCGACAAGGTGACGGGCAAGGGTTCCGTCACGGCGAACGCGGCCGAAGGCATTGAAATCGTCAACCGCTCGAACTACGCGCTCTATCTGAGCGACATCAAGATTCTCTCGCAGGGCGGCGACGTTACGATGAACGGAACGAGCGTCCGCACGGGTGACGTGCGGGACGATTTCTCCGTCGGAAGCCTCACGACGGCTTCGTCCTCTACGACTCCCACGATCAGCGTTTCGTCGACCTTCACGGGAGACCTCAGTTATTCCGGCAAGGATGAACACGGAAACGTCGTTACGACCACCACCAGTCCCGACGCGAGCATCGTGATCAACGGCGACGTGATCAACAATGCGGGAGACGTGACGATCGACTCGTCCAAGGACCTGATTCAGAACACCGGCACGACGTTGCAGGCGGCGGGGGGATTGACGCTTCACGCCGACGGCAACGTGACGCAGTACTATTCGGCCGGCGTGCACAACATCGGCGGGGACGTGGAGTCGCTTTGGTCGGAAGACAAGGCCGAAATCGACCGATGGCTCAAGGATTCCCCATACAGTGACGACTGGCAAATCTGGGGGGTCGCGGACAACGTCCCGCGTCCCGGTCAGGGCGGCATCATCGCCGGGGGCGACGTCATCATTTCCGGACAGATGATCAATCTGAACGGTACGGTGCAAAGCGGTTTCTCGTCCTACCAACTCACGCTGGAGGACGGTCAGTCCCTCACCGACGCCGTCAACACGGTGATCAACCGTTGGACGGCGGCGGGGTCGAAGACGAACATCAACGTCAAGAGCGACGATTTCCTCATCAGCGCGGGCGGCTACAAGCAAAACGCCGACGGCAGCTATTACTGGCAGGTGGCGGCCTGGTACGACCCCGTCAATCAGCGCATCGTGCTCGACGACATTCAGCCCGAAGGCGGTCACATCTACATTTCGGGCGGCATCTCGAGTACGGGCGGCGGCCGCATTTATGCTGCCAACGGCAAGGCGGACGTCAACGTCAAGGTCGGTTCGTACGACCTGGTCACGGGCGTGATCAATACGGAACTCTCCGACGGCTTCATCCGCGTCACCGACACCAATTACGGCGACGGAAAGAACCATTCGGCGAAAGTGAGCGAATGGACTTCGAACGGCGGCGAGACGACGCTTCAGACCTGGATGCTCGATATGCAGGGCGAAAAGGTCGGTGAAGTAACCACCGTAACCGGCGCTTCCGCCGAGCACTATGATCCGCGCGAGAATCTCGTCTACATGTGGTCGTGGGGCTATCAGACCGGCGTGATCCATCACAGTTATGCCGAGGACGGCTTCACTTGGTGGGGCGGTTTTGACTGGGATCGTCTGGATCAGGAACTCACGGAAACCTGGTCGGAACCGATCACGGACAAGGCCTTGACGCCCGGACACACGATCGGCTTGGGTCAGGGGCAAAACCTGACGGCGGAGGCGCTGATTCAAACCACCGGTCACGACGAAGGCGAATGGGTCTATACGACTTGGACGACCTATGACGACGCGCTCCATTGGAGAGGTACGCACCACAAAGAGGGCGAACGGCACGAGACCGGAACCAAGGTCGTGACGTTCAGCGTCAAGGCGGACGAAACCGTTTGGACGGGTTTCCTGGAAGGGAACAACACTGTTTCGATCGCGACGGGCGGCACGCTTTGGCTGGGCGGCGCGGTGTCGGCCGAAAACGGGACCGTAGGGCTCACGGCGGGCGGCGACATTCTCAATCAGACGGCCGACGCTTCGATTCGCGGTGCCTCTTCCCTCACCCTCACGGCGGGCGGTAGCATCGGAACGTCTTCCGATGCAATCCGCATCTCGGGCGGCACGGGCACGATGAACGTGACGGCCAATGCGGGCGGCAGTCTCTATCTGGACGGCAACGCCCTGACGGCCGACACGCTCTCCGGAACGTTCACCGCGGGCGAGGTGGCTTCGGTGACTTCTCAAAAAGACCTCCATGTGACGGACGTCACGGGGAACGACATTCGCCTGAAGAGCTCTGAAGGAAACATCCGCGTCGACGACGTTCATCAAACGGCGTCGATCGAAGGGACGGAGCGCTTCGACGCCGAAGCGCTTAACGGCAATATCGACGTAACGGTGAAGGAGGGCGATCTCGGGCTCGGTCAGATCGTCGCCAACGATGAATTCGGACAAGTGACGATTACGGTCGAAAACGGCACGGTCTTCGATGCGCTTCCGCGCGACGCGGAGAGCGGCATCACGACCGAAGAGCGGCTCGATGCCTGGAAGGCGGCGGGGATTCTCGGTGAAAACGGGGAAAACGTCGGCGCCGAGGCCTGGGCCGCGGACGTGACTGCGGCGGAAGAAAACCTGCGCAACGACTATGCCCGCTACGAAGCCTATCGGGCGGCGGGCGAGGACGGTCTTTCCGAAGCAGAGGCGTCGGAATTCGCGCAACTTGAGACGCGGTTCGGAAAGTACGGCAGTCTTGACGATGCCTTGGCCGGTGAACGTGCGGACAGCTCGACGACGCTCGGTGCGGTTGTGGCCGCGGAGGCGAAGTACGGTTGGACGCAAAACGACCTTCTCTATGCCGTGGCCGACGCCATTGCAAATCCGGATCCCGGTTACGTTCCCACGGCGGGTGCGCCGAACGTCAAGGCCGACCGCGTGGAAATCTCCACGAATACGGGCAGCATCGGCATCAACCGGGACGCGGTGACGGGTAAGGTCTCGTCCTCGGGCGAAGGCCTGGAAATCCTCAAGCTCCTGGCGCAGGCCGACGTGGACGACGTGACCTGGCACAAGGACGGCTCGGTCACGGTGCAGTTGAAGCGTCCGATCACGGTCGAAAGCAATGCCTTCTCGGCGAACGCTTCTGGCGACCTCTTCGTGCAGTCGACCGATGAATCGGCTCTTCGCATTGAGCAGGCGATTGCGGGCGGCGCCCTGCGTCTCACCAGCGCCTTGGGTGTCTACGCGGCTTCGAGTCCCCTGAGCGTCTACGCCGCGTTGAGTGACGACGTGGTGAGCAACGCCTTCGGCGTCGTGCAGGGTGAAACCGTCACGATCCGAGGCGGCAAGGGCGGCATCGGTACGGAAGACGCTTCGCTGCTCGTGAACCACGGGGACGACGGTTGGGCCGCCTTCTCGAGCAATGGCGACATCTTTGTCGACGCTTCGGGCGACGATCTCACGATCTATTCCGTCTCGGGCGGCTCCGACGTGACGCTCTCGGCGGGAAGCATCACCTCCTACAGCGGTGAAGCGGTCGACATGGGCGACGAGTCCTTCGACTTTGACGGGCTCGGTTATCTGAGTTCGGGAGAAGAGGGCGTCATTCATCTTGAAGTTGCCGGCGACCTCGGAACGGCGGACAATGCGCTTCGTTTTGCTTCGGACGCGATGCTCGACGTCGCGGGAGAACTCCAAAACGCTTGGCTCACGTCGGTGGGGGACGTTGGAACGTTTGACGTGCAGACGCTCCTTGCGGCCGGTCTCGTTGACGTGAAGGCTTCGAGCGGCCTGCAGCTCGGGAATCTGAGCGGTTCGTCGGTCACGGCTACGGCCGCGAACGATCTGACCGTTGCGGGATCGGTGGAAAGCACTTCCAAGGCTTCCCTCACCTCGACGGAAGGAACGCTCTCCGTGACGGACGGCGCCGTCATTACGGCCGGTACGATCGATCTCACGGCGAATGCCGGTATGGAAGAGACGGGCACCGTCGGCAAGGTGAATGTCGGAAAGGCCACCCTTACGGCGACCGAAGCGCTGAATGTGACCGGTGCCGCGGGCGTGACCATGACGGACACGTCCGTGAATCCGGAAGCGACGGATCCGCAGACGGCCGTGAAGGTAACCGCCGAGACGGGCGACGTCGTTCTCGATGAAGTGGCTTTGAAGGCCGACTCGCTCACGGCTGAGGCGCTTGCCGGATCGCTTGATACGACGGGACTCGACGCGTCGGACATCGGATCGGTGCAACTCAGCGCTTCCGACGGCATGGCGCTCGATCAAATGACGATCGAGGCAGAGTCCGTGATCCTGACGACGGCGGGCGACCTTTCGGCATCCAACTCCGTGATCACGGCGACCGCCGACAAGGTGGCGCTCACTTCGACGGGCGGCTCCGTCACGACGAACGATTCGCAGATTTCGGCCGTCACCTCCGTTGAACTCAACGCCGCGACGGACGTGAACGTTGCGGGCGAAAGCACAAGCGTTTTCGCCGAATCGACGACCTTGACGGCGACGACCGGTACGGTCAATGCGGCCAATGCCGACTTTGCGGTCGACTCTTCCCTCACCGTGACGGGCGCCTCGGGCGTTGTCATGACGGGCGCGACCGTGAACGAAGGCAAGACTTCCGAGGCGGTCGTGACGGTCACGGCCGCTGCGGGCGATGCGGACCTCACGGGCGCTTCGCTTTCCGCGGGTTCGCTCACGGCTTCCGCGACGACGGGTTCGCTCGTCGGAACGGGGCTGGAAGCAACGCTGTCGGGCACGGCGAACCTTACTGCCGAAACCGGCATCAGTATCACTGATGCCGACGTGACGGCTTCGTCCGTACACGCCGAGTCGGCAACGGGCGACCTCACGGCAACGGGCGCAAAACTCCATGCCGGCGAGGAAAGCCTGACGCTTACGGCGACTTCCGGGACGGTGACGGCGACCGACGCTGAACTCACGGGCAACACGACCGTGACGGTGACGGGTGTAAACGTGAATCTCACGGGTGACACGACGCAGGTCTCGGCCAATGAGGCGGCCATCACGGCTTCGAGAGGTTCGGTCGAAGCGGCCGGCGCCGACTTCACGGTGGACGCCAAACTCGAGGTGACGGGCGCTTCGAATGTCGACATGACGAACACCACCGTAAACGACGGCAAGGAATCCGCCGCCGACGTGACGGTTACGGCCACCGCGGGCGACGCGGACCTCACGGGCGCTTCGCTTGCGATTGGTTCGCTCACGGCCTCGGCCGGTCAGAACGTTTCGGCCGAAAACCTCGCGGTTACGGTCGGAACGGATGAAACGGGCACCGCGGGCGACGTGACGATCACGGCGACCGAGGGCGACGTCAAACTCACCGACGCGAAGCTCACCGGTGCGGCCGGAAGCGTGGGCGACGTGACCGTGTCGGCGGGCGCAAACGCTCACCTCGACGGCCTCATGAAGATCGAAAACGGCTTTGTAGCCGAATCGGTTGCGGTTACGGCGGGCGACGCCGTGAACTTCGGCGACGCGCCGCAGAACGCGGTCGTCTCGAAGGGCGACTTCTCGGTCACGGCGTCCGAGCTTGCCGGCGAAGGCTTCGGCACGGGATCCTCCTACTCGGTTGCGGAAGGCGACTTCCGCGTCGACGTCGATTCCGACGTGACGGTGAGCGAAGGCTTCAGCGTCACGGCTGAAAACGTCGCTCTGGAAACGGGCGGCTTCACCGCCGACGGATCGGCCACGATCCGCGGTGAAGAAACGGTGTCGATTACCTCTTCCGACGACGTGACGCTTGCGGGCGAGGTTCTCGTGACGGCCGATCAGTCCGTCGGCATTTCCTCCTCCGAGGGCGGCATCGCCATGACGGGCGCCGTCACGGTCGGAGACGAAACGACGGACGAGAACAAGGCCGAGGTGACGCTCGCCGCCAAGGACGACGTGACGCAGTCCGTCACGTCGGGCGACGGCGGTCTGCGGGGTTCCGACCTCACGGTTACGTCGAGCGAAGGCGCCGTCGACCTCGGAGCCGGCCGCGACGAGTCGGCGGGCTCGCAGGGGAACGCCTTCGATCGAATCACCGTGGAGGCGGCCGAGGACGTTACCCTCGCTACGTCGGGACGCGAGACCGAACTTGCGGTGAACGAATCGCAGAACGGTACGGTGAACGGCAACCTCAACGTGATCGGTGAGGACGCCGGACTCACCTTCACCCACGACCTCTCGGTGAAGGGCGACGCGACGATCCAGGGCGGTGCCGTGAAGGGCGAAGGCCTCGAAGCGGAAGGAACCGTCGGGATCCTGACGGCGCTTGACGACGGCGAACGTGAAGCCGGCGAATCCTCCGGCGTCGAATTCACCGGCCCGATCTCCGGCACGCAGGTGACGGTGATCACGGGTGAGGGCGGCATCTCGCTCGACCGCGTGACGTCGACCGAAGGTTTGACTGAAATCTACCGCGTCGGCGACGAGTCCAAGGAAGACGTGACGGTGAAGGGCGTCGACTCGGCTACGAGCGTGACGATCTTCAACAACCGCGGCGACAACGTGCTCGACGGGTCCGTCCAGGGCGAAGACAATGTCTTTGCCCTGACCGGCGACGAAGGCGCGACGTCGGGCTCGCACCATCTCGAATCGTCGGGCGGCGTCGCCGCCTCGATCGGCGGCATGGGCGAGTTCGCGGACGACGTGATTGCGGGTCTCCCGTCGGGTTCGGGCGGCGGTTGGCACCCGAGCGAACTTCCGACGATTCGTCTCGACGGCCTGATGTCGGACGCGGGACATGCCGCGCAAACGGATCCGCTTCGCATCCAGTGGATGCCGACGGACGAGTTCTTCTTCCTCAACCAGCGTCCAGACGCGCAGGCCGCCAAGGCTGAGTCGGACGAGGACGAAGAGCGTCCGGCGCTCGAAGAGGGCCTCCCCGCCCGAGTCGAGCCCGTGATCACGGACCACCGCAAGGTGACGCCGCAGACCTTGGAAGAGCTCGGGCTCATCCTGAGTCAGCGGTAAGCCGTAGCGCCTGAACCTCCTGCGGGATTCGCGCAGCCGGTGCCCGGTCTTTCCACGAGAGAGGCCGGGCACCGGTGTTTTTGGGGCGATGTGCCGACCCAAACTCCTGTGCGGTGGAGGAAAAAAGGGGAAAACGGCGGTCCGTCTCTCTCTCAGACAAGTCCCCCTGCCAACGACCCGCCAACCGCCCAAAGTCGGCTGGCTGCCGGCAGGTTGTCGGCGGGTGGCGTCGAGCCCGGCAACTCCCGTGGCGGGCGCGCGGCCGTGCAGGCGCTTATGCGCTCAGACTTCCGATCTGCTCGCAACCGCGACGAGAGGGAGTTCCAACACGAAACTCTCCTGCATGTGTTGAACGACAGGACGCTGGCGAAGGCCTGCATACGCCGCGGAAAGGTCGGCGAAGCCGTTGCAGGCCAAGCCCGGCGGATCAAGCCGGCGCAGCAGGTCGGCGAGCCGTCGGTTCGGGCAACAGTCCGCTTCGGAGAGCCGCATTCCTTCGAAGGGCGTTTGGGGCGGCAACGCCCCTTTCGCCATGAAGGTGAGACGGTTCGCGAAAACATTGACGACGGCGTCCACGGGGAAATCGTAGTTGCGGTGCGTGATGAAGAAGCGGATCGCGGTCCGCAGCGCGGCGGACGGCCTAGAGCGCGTCTCACGCCGGCCTTTCGAGCCGGTGTTCCGGTCGGGGCGGGTCGAACTGAGGGCGTCGAGCCTTTGCCGCAGGCCGCTCGCTTGCCGCAGGAGCGGCCCGGTCAGTCTTTCGGCATGCTCGAACGTCCCGTCGGGGCGATAGAAGTTGAGTCGAATAATGCTCGGGTTTTGGTCCGACAAAAGGAGGGCGAGGTTGGTGAAGCCGCCTTCCTTGTCGAGAAGTCCGAGCTCGGACCAAATCTTGCGCTCAAAGGAGAGCCCCGCTTCGTCAAAGATCGTCGTCGTGTCGGAGAACGTGAGGGGCTCTTCTTGGGCGGGACGAACCTCCCACTCCCGGCGCTTTCCGAAACGGACGGATCGAAGGACGTCGTCGATCGTGACCGCGACGATTTTTCCGTTCCTTCGCACGAATACTCCCTGAGTCGGCGGTATTCCTTTGAGACAGACGGGCGTTTCCGCCCCCGGCAAAACGCAGACCACCGCAACGGTCTTCCCGTCGAGTCGGATCGGCTCCACGCGAACGAAGTCTCGAAGCGTCGGTGCCACACCGTCGTTCGCAAAGGAGAACACGGCGCCGGCCGTCTCATCATAGTCGCAGCCGACCACGTCGCCCGTCTGCGTCACGCCCAAGCAGAGGAAGCCGCCCGAGCCGTTGGCACAGGCGACGATCGTCTTTTGCGCGGCGGTGCTCCAGGTTTCCTGAAACACCGTGCGTTTGTCGGAAGGAAGGGAAATTCTCATTTTTTGCTTGTCTCACAATGGCTTGTGGCGCCAAGGACGAATGGTAGCGGATTCACGGCACGTTGGCGAGACGTTGCAAAAGGATGAAGAAAAGGGACCGACGGTCTTTGCCTTCCGATCACCCTCCGGCGTGAACGGAGAAGCGGCAGTCAGGACAAATCGGGTCCTGTGGCGGAAAAGGGACGCCGAGCCGCCGGTCACTGCGCGAAGCGACATGACGTGTCGTCAAGCCTTGTTTTTCGTCGTCGTCCTGCGGAAAACCGCTACATTCTCGGTGGTTGGAAACGAAAACGTCGAGGAAGAAATGATTCGCCGCGATCTTTCCGCACAAGTCCTGTCCGTTGCACTTCCGAAGGCGGTGGTCATATCGGGGCCCCGCGGGGCGGGGAAGACAACGCTCCTGCAGTCGCTCATCGGCTCTGAATTCGGAGGGGGCCGCTTCCTTCGCGGCGACGACCCTGCGGACGTGCGCGTCCTGTCGTCGCTCCACTCCAGAGAGGACGTCGAAGCGTTGCTCGCGAGCGCCGACACGATCGTGATCGACGAGGCGCAGCGCGTGCCGAGCATCGGCCTCATCACGAAGATTCTTGCGGACGCCAATGAGAAGACAAAACTTCTTCTCGCGGCTTCCGCTTCGCTCGAACTCGCCCGAGGCGTCCTCGAATCGGCGGTCGGCCGCGTTGTGCATCGTCGCCTGTGGCCGCTTTCGGTGAGTGAACTCGAGCGCCAATACGGCAGGAACTTCGTGGAAGAGCATCTCGAACGTTTGCTCGTCTTCGGAACGCTTCCCGAGGTCGTCGTCCGGTCCGGCGAAGCTGCCGAAAGACTCACGAGCTTCGTCGCCGATCGGCTCCTGAGCGCCGCCCTCGAACTCGGGCGGATTCGAAACCTTGAGGGCGTTCGTCGCCTCGTCACGCTCCTCGCGCAAAAGATCGGTCGGGAAACGACGGTCGGCGCTCTGGCGCGCGAGGCGCATCTGAGCCAAGATTCGGTTGCACGGTGGCTCTACATCCTGGAGAGATGTTTCGTCATCCGCTCTGTTTCACCGTTCACGGGCCATCCCCCTGATGCATTCCTCGCGGAACGGAAGTTCTACTTCTGCGACGTCGGCGTCCGCAACGCGGTGATCAGCGACTTCCGGCCCTTCTCGGCGCGAAACGACGCCGCAGCGCTCTGGGAGAACTTCTTTTTGATGGAACGCCTCAAGAAGCACGATCTCGAACGGAACTTCAGAGTGCAGCAGTACCAACGCGAGCGCGGCGTAGGGCGGGACGCCCGCACGGAGACCGGTCTCGATGCGGGTCGGGCGGCGGTCTTCATCGAGCGGCACAACAGCCGACTCGAGGCCTACGAGTGCCGACTGATCGATCCGGCGACAAAGCACGTTGGACCGTCCTTCCTCGGGTCCTTTCCGGACATCCCGTTGCACGTCGTGTCGCCTCAAAACTGCAGGCCGTACTTTCAGCTGCGGTAATTTTCCGACCTGCCAATCACCTGCCAACCTACCAATCAAGTTCGGTAGCCGGCAGGTCGTCGGCAGGTGGAATGTGCGGATGCAAAAGGCGCTCCGTCCTTTCGAACGAAGCGCCTTTGTCGAGTGCCCAGAAGGTGGTCAGCCGCCGTAGGGCTCCCACTTCCCGCGATTGAGCTTCATGTAGTCCCGGCCCTTGTATTCGAGGACGGCCGCCTGGCCGTTTTCCGAAACCATGTGCGTCGTGGGCAGGTCCTTCACGAGGTTTTCGAGCGGGACGGCTCCCTTCGAGTTCGAGAAGAAGTTCGTCTCGATCGTGCGCCCGATGAGGGTGCTCAAGGCGAGGTAGCTCGAATTCCCCGTCACGTGGATCTGTTCTTTCGGGAGGTTCTTGAGACCCACGAACTTCACGAGCACGGGCACCTGCGTGATGCGGCGCGTCGGGATGTCGCGAAGACGCGGCGTCTGGATGCGGTCGCCGCGCACGGCGGCGCCGTGTTCGGGAACGACGACGAGCATCACCTTGCGCTTCCCGCGCTCAAGCTCGTTGATGAAGGTGTTGAGCGAGTCGAGGAAGGTCTTCGCACGCGGCTCAAAGGCTTCCCAGCGGCTGTGGAGCGGCAGGCGGTTGCCGTCGTGCAGCGCAATGAAGTTGAAGAGCGACACGGAGCGGCGGTCCTTGTCGCGCGCCATCACGCGGTTCCAGTGACGAAGCACCGCGAGCGTGTCGGCGATCTCTTCGTTGTTGAAGGACATGTACTTGAGCGGGAACTTCCGCTGCTCGAACGTGGCCGTCAACCCCGCCTGCGTGCGCATCGTGTTGAGGTAGTTGTCGTACGCGCCGCTGTGGTCGAGGAAGAGATGCTGCTTGAAGCCGAGCGCGTCGAGTCGGTTCATGATCTCGCAGTCCGGACGGCGCGCGTCGTAGAGCGCGTCGTGCGACGGCTGACCGCAGGCGCCCGTCAGGAGACGCAGCGCAGCGGGCCCCGAGTACGAGGTCGCCGAATTGAACTTGTCGAACCGGATGTTGAAGCGCGAGAAGACGCGGTGGTTCTGCAGGTTCGAAGCCTCAAGGTCGTCGTTCGAGAGCGAGCAGATGTTGAGGATGATGATGTCAAAGGGCGTGTCCTTCGCGGAAATCCCCGTGGGCAACTGCGCGACGCGGTCCTTTTCGTAGTCGAGGAAAGCCTTGTACCAGGTCTCCACTTCCTCGGCCGACACGACGGCGTCGGTCGTCGTCGCGGCGTTGGCGAGGTTGAGGATCTCCTCGTTCGTCTTCGGCGTATCGGCCGCAACCGCGGGCACCGCGCGCACGGGGGCGGTCGGGGCCATGAGGAAGGGCTGCACGATCAGGAAGACGAGGTAGAGCGCCGTGATCGTCGTGACGCGCACGAAATCCCGCAGGAGGTAGTACGCGAGGAGAATCACGAAGCCCCAGCCCACCATGCGGAAGTTGATGAAGTCCCAGGCGAGCTGCACGACGTAGTTCACGGAAAAGCCCGTGATCCCCGACTTGTTGGCGAGAATCGAGTCGATACCCGGGAGCCAGCTCTCCGACCAGAGGAGGGCCGTGCCGAGCACCAGCGCGACGAGCGCGTGCAGGCGATGGAGCCACTTCCCGCGGATCGGAATGAGAAGGAAGAGGAAGAACGCCGCGTTCAAAAGGAGGTCGAGGCGCAGATAGCCCGTGTAGGCGAGCGCGAACTTCCCGATGAAGTAGACGTTCCAGATGCCGAGCCCGAAGTAGGCGGGCGTCGGCACGGAAGACTTTTGCGAAACGGTCACTTACGGGCTCCTTCCTCGGCGCCCGAGGCGGGGGTTTCGGTCGCGGGGGCGGGCGAAGTCTCGCCCTGCGCCTTCGCGTCGGCCTTTTCAGGGGCCGGGGCGGCTTCAGTCTTAACCTCGGCCTTCGCTTCGGGCTTGACTTCAGGCTTCGCCTCGGCCTTGGATTCGGCCTTGGCTTCGGGCTTCACGTCCGCTTTGGCTTCAGTCTTCGGAGCAGGCTTTTCAGCCTTGTCGGCGGGCGCTTCGGTTTCCGCAGCCGCTTCAGCGTCCGCGGCGTCCTTCTCGGCGGAAGGCAGCGGCGCCTTCTTTTCGGGGGCGGGGAGGGGCTTCGCGTTCACCGCTTCGCGCGAGACGACGAGTCGGCCGTCGCGGTCGAAGCGGAAGAGACCCTGGTCAAACCCGGCGCCGTAAAGCATCAGGACGTTGCGGTAGTAGTTTTCGCCGATGATGGGTTCGGCCTGAATGACGGTGCGCATGAGGGCGGCCGTCTTCGAGTCGCCGAGCATTTCAAGAAGGCACGCGCCGAACCCGGCGTTTCCCGGACGGTTGGCCTTGCCCGTCAAGATTTCCACCTTTTCGGGCGGCATGTTCATTTCTTCCGTGAGCTTTCGCATCGGGTCGAAGTGCTTCATGAGGACGCCGTAGGAGGGATCGGCCGGATCCGTCATGGCGGCCCAGAGGTAGACGCGGATCGCGTTGTAGCTCCCGAGCGTGTAGTCTTCGCCCTCGGGGGCGATGAGCTTGCCGCCCTTGTCGATCTTCGCCCAGTCGGGGGAGAAGCCCGCGGGAGCCGTGCGCACGAGCGCGCGGATCGTCCCTTCGGCGACCTCCTTCCAGTAGGGGTCGACGAGCGCCAGGCGGCGCAGGATGAAGACCGGGTAGTAGCTGGGGTTCAGCGTCACGTGGGTCGGGTGGTCAAAGCCGCTTCCGCCCGGAAGGAGGACCTTGCCGAGGTTCGGAATGTCGCGCACGTCGCGCTTGAGGCCCTCCATCATCGCGCGGGCCTTTTCTTCGTAGGCGGGCTCGTTCCAGAGACGTGCGGCTTCGAGAAGGTCGTAGGCGATCCAGAGGTCGGAGTCGGTGGCGTTGTTCGTGTCGATGATGCCCCAGCCGTTGCCGGTCTTCCCCCAAAGCCACGAGGGAAGATTCTTCGTGATGTCGCCCTTGCTCAGATTCTTTTCGGTCCACTCGAGGAGCTTCGCGAAGGTTTCCCGGTCGTCGGCGACGAGCGCGAAGAACATGGCGTAGGACTGCCCTTCGCTCGTCGTGATGGAGCGTTTGTCGCTGTAGTCGATCACGCGGAAGTTCTTGTCGATGTTGGCCGTCTTGAAGCTGTCCCACATCGGCCAGGCGGCCGCGCGGTCCGCCATCGAGAGGAGGGCCGTCATGGCGCCCGCAAGAAGAAGGGGAGTGAGATGCGATTTCATGGTTTTCGTCCGGACGGGCCTTCAGGAAGGAAGGCGCCGTTCTCTAAAAAGTTTCGGGTGAGGGCGGCGTTCGAGGCCGCCCTCAAAGAACGTTCGGCGGTCAGTGGGCGCCCTGCGAGCGTCCGCGGATCCAGCGGCGCATGAAGAGGAAGATCCCCGCGCCCGCGACGACCGCGGCAAGGAGCGCGCAGAAGACGAGAACGAAGGGCCGGTCGGCAAGAGAGAGCCACACGCGGCGGAACCACGGCATGTCGCCCACCGTGTAGGTGGAGGCGGGCTCGAAGCCGCGCAGTTCGTCTTCGCCCACGAAGACCGTGCCGCCCTTGGCGAGCGCGAGGTCACTGGGGTTCGCGAGGCGCTTGTTCAAAATGTGTCCGCTCGCACCGTCTTCCGCAAAGAGCGCCACGGCCGTGCGGGCGTCGTCGACGGGGGACTTCACCGAAACGATCGCGGCAAAGCCCGTGTCGAGAAGCTGCGCTTCGGATGGGTCTTCCGCATTCGCGGCGGGTTTGGCGAACCACTTCGAGACGCCGTCGGCGAGCTGTGCGGCCGATTCCGGGCTGATGTCCATCACGCCCTCGGGCATGGGCCCGACGATGAGGAGGTCCTTATTTTTGAGCGAGGCTGAATCTTCGGGATTCGCGACGGTGAGATGCAAGGGCGCCACGCCCGTCGTCGCCGCCATGCGGCCGACGGCGTTGAGCATCGTTTGGAGTTCGATCGGACGCGCGTCCTTACGGACGACCGCGGCCGTTTGACTCAAGTCCGCGTAGATCGAGAAGGGGAAGGCCCCCTGCGTGTAGAGACCGATTTCGGGGAGCTCCGCGTAGTGGTACATCCCGGAGAATTCGATCATCGACGAGGGATCGATCTGCACCTGATGCGAAGTGAGCGTGGCGGCGCGGCAGTTTTCAGGCGTTCCTTCGTTGGCGTTTTGCTGATAGCCCGCCTCAAAGGAGAGGTCGTTCACAAAGCCCAAACCGCCCGTGTGCGGAGCGCCCGCCGTGACGGCCGGACCTTCGGGGACGGGCAACTGCACGACGGCGGCGCCGCGGCTCTCTTCATCCGAGAGATTCTGACTGTCGGCCAGAGCGCCGTTGACGAGCGTGCGAAGTTGCGCGGCCTGACCCGAAACGGGCTTCGTGTGGCGGTAGAGAAGACTGAGCGTCGCCGACGAAGCGCTCGTCAAATAGGTGTCGGGCGCGAGACGGAAGGCGACGTGCAGAGGCGGAAGCGTCTCGCCGCGGGCCGTGAGCTGTTCGGGGTACTGAATCAACTGGCTCAAGGGCACCGCGAAGTCCGTGTTCACCCAGTTGGGCGACACGTAGGCAGGCAAGGGATCCGCCGCCTTGAAGTCCTTGATCGTGGCGCGCGGCCCGATCAAGACGCGGTTCGGGGTCGCGAAGGCCTGCGCGGCCGTCACGAGGTCGGCGTCGGTCTTGCCGCCCACGACGAGCATCTTTTCATAAAGCCCGCCCGGTGCGTCGAGCATGAGGAGTTCCGGCCCTTCAAAGGGCGGGAGTTCCGAGAGGAAGGCCGGGCGATTCTCGTTCGTCGCGAAGACGACGAAGTGGCCCTGAGCGGGGACTTCCGAGAAGTAGACGGGGAAGTCCGAGCCGCGCCAGGCGCTTGCCGCGGCGACGCGGCCCGTCACGATGGCGGCGGCGCGCAGGGCGTCCTTCGAGGGAGCCGACGCAAAGACGACGGGGAGCGTCGTAGCCTTTTCGACCGACGTGTCGACGAAAGGCAACGGGAGCTGCGCGAGGTCGTTTGTGAGGCGCAGGTTCTGCTTTTCGAGCGTCAGCTGACTCGTCGGAGAAATGTCGAGCCAAAGCGCGCTGTTTCCTTCGTTCTCACAGACGATGCGGTAGTGACCCACGAATTCGACGCTCAGCTGATTGCGCGTCTTCATGGACTTCGCGTTGAGGGGTACCGAGAGGCTCGTGGGCTTGCCGAGCATTTCCTTCGTGATTGCGGTGACGCCTTGGAGTTCGCCGTTGAGGTACACGTTCACCTGCGAGGTGCCGGCGAGAAGCGAGGGCGAAGGCGTGAAAGTGAGGTCGAGCGTCGCCTTCGAGACGATTTCGTCGGCGCGCACCCCAAAGTCGAAGTACTGGATCGGCATCGAGCCCGTGAGTTTCACCGCGGTGGCGAGTCCTCCGGGGACGAGGCGGATGAGGTCATGCGATTCGGTCACGGAGGCCGTCGCGTCGGTGCGCCACACGGGCGCGGGCGTGTCGGCGGCGAAAACCGGTTCGGCAAGACCGAGGGCGAGCGTAAGGGACGCAGCGAGCGCGGTCAGAGCGGCCCGGTTCGTGTGAAGCTTTGCGTCCGCCGGACGCGTTCTCGTAAGGAAGGACATCATGAAACCCTTTGGGTGGCGGCCTGACGCGGGATGCGCGGCAGGAGCGAAAGAAGAAAACGGATCAGTCGGCCGACGCGGCCGGGGAGGAATTCCAAAAGCGACTTGTAGCCGTAGCCCGCAATGCGGATGAGACGGACAAAGCCCGTGACGAAGCGGTCGTCGACCTCGCCTTCGGGCGGCTCGGCCCAGATCCCTTCGCGCGCGAAGGTGCAGCGATTGAGCCGCACTTCTTCGAAGCGGTCGGCGAGTTCCATGCGCACTTCAAAAGCGGCGGCTTCGACGAGCGTCACGGTCGTGCGGAAGGTGTGGACTTCGCCTCGGGTCGGAATCTCGACGAAGAGCTCGTCCCCTTCAGAGAGACCCTTGAGCGCGTCGGAAGCCACTTCGAAGCGCAGGTGTTCCTGCGAGAATTCGCGAAGCCGTGCGGCAAACGCGTCGGAAAGGCTTTCCCCGCGGCCCACGCGGACGCCGACGTTCAAGGGCACGCGCGGGAGACGGTGCTTCTGCACTTCTTCGACGGCGACCGCGGCCGAAGCGCCGAGGACGACGAGGTTGTAGAGAATCCAGCCGAAGTTGATGAGCAGGGTCGAGACCTGCGGGTCGGCGGCGACGATCGTCTTGTAGATCCCGACGGCGAGCCCCGCGAGATTCAAGGCGATCAGAACGAGGATGGGCTTGGCGATTCCCCAGTCGACGTACTTCTTGTCGATCGTCATGCCCTTGGCGGTGACGTTGAACTTCCCCTTGTGCGGGAAGATGAGGGCGACGGTCGTCGGAAGCAGGATGTACCAGGAGAGCACCGTCTCGTAGACGGCCCCGAGGAAGGGATAGCGGTAGCCCCGCTGCAGGATCTTGTTCGTGATGGCCGAGTGCACCATGTGCGGAATCACGTAGGCGAAGATGGCCGCGGCCGACGCGTAGATGACGTAGATGTCGGCGAACATGTAGGGCAAAGGCGCGGCGAGGAACACCAGGCGCGGAAGCCCGTGCAGGAAGTGCACCATCGCGTTGAAGAAGCAGAGCCGCTGCGGAAGCGTGAGGCCCTTCCCGAGGAAGGGGTTGTCCAAGCGGAAGATCTGAATCATCCCGCGCGCCCAGCGGATGCGCTGCCCCACGTGGGCGGAAAGCGATTCGGTCGAAAGCCCCGAGGCGACGGGCTTCGAGATGAAGGCCGACTTCCAGCCGAGGCGGTTGAGCTTCAAGGACGTGTGCGCGTCTTCCGTCACGGTTTCCACAGCGATCCCGCCGATCTGCATGAGCGCGGCGCGGCGCATGACGGCGCTCGAGCCGCAGAACATCACGGCGTTCCAGGTGTCGTTCCCCTTCTGAATGAAGTCGTGGAAAAGCGAGTTTTCAATCGGCATCGCCCGCTCAAGATGCAGATTTTTTTCAAATGGATCGGGCGAATAGAAGTGATGCGGCGTCTGCACGAGCGCGATCTTCTTGTCCTTGACGAGCCAACCGACGGTGGACGTCAAAAAGTCGCAGGAGGGGACGTGGTCGCAGTCGAAGATCACGATGAATTCGCCGTTCGTGATCCCGAGCGCGTGATTGATGTTCCCGGCCTTGGCGTGGTTGTGCTCTTCGCGCTTGATGTAGCGAACGCCCACCGATTCTGCGAACTCGCGGAAGGCGTCGCGGCTTCCGTCGTCGAGCAGATGGACCTTGAGCTTCTCTGCGGGCCAGTCGAGGTTCAAGGCCGCAAAGACGGTGGGCTTGATGACTTCGAGCGACTCGTTGTAGGTCGGGATGAAGATATCGACCGTGGGCCAGACCGAGCGGTCGGCGGGGAGGGGATAGGGCTTGCGGTTCAGGACCCAGCAGACCTGGAAGTACCCCAGAACCGTCACGACGAAGGCGTAGAATTCGGCCGCGAGCAGAAGGACCGAGAAGAAGAGTTCCGCCGGGGAGGAGGGCTGCAGCGTCGCCGTGCAGCGCCACCAGAGATAGCGCGCCGACACCACGACCGAAATCACGAAGAGCACCATCAGCGTCACGCGGGCGCGGATGTGCGTGAAGCTCCACGCGGAAATCAGCATGATCGAAAGAAAGATCACCTGACCGCGGAAGTCAAAGGGCTGCGTGATGCAGAGGACGGCAAGACCGATCGCGAGCACCGCGGCCGTCCCGACGAGAATCGACTGCAGGCGCTTTTTCGAGCCCGTGACGGGGTCCGGACGGTGCTCGCCTCCGTCTTCGCTCAAGGACCCGATCCCGGAGAGCCAGCGGCTCCCGACGGCGCCGATTTTCTCGCCCAGGGCCCCCACGGCCGCCGTCACGCCCGTGACGAGACGGGCGAGCGGATTCTCTCGACGGAAGCGCTGCCAGTCGAAGGCGTAGATGACGAAGAGAAACACCGACTGCAGCGCCACGCGCACCATGTCGGCCACGGTCGGACGCTCGAAGTTGACGTGCGGATAGAGCTCTTTGCGGTGTTCGCGGACGTTTCGCCAGTAACCGCTCTCAAGCGGCACGAAAAGCCAGGCCAAAAGTAGCCCGAGGCTGTTCAAAAGAAGCGAAAGCGTCCCCGTACCCGCATCCGCCCATTCGGCGATGCTGCGCGTAAAGTGTTTTCGGATCGAATGGATCGAAGAAGAGAACATGTAGGGGACCGTGTCGATGTCGCCGGAGTCGGGACGGTGAAAACAAAAACAGACCGAAGGTCCGGGAGACGCCCGGCCCCAGTCTGTCGTTTCAGGCCAAGGGATTATAAAGCCATCCCTAGGGAGGTGGATGAATTGCTTAGGGGTAAGCAATGTTTCGAAACGGTTTTTTAACGTTCCCGTGACGCGGGGCGCAATGCGCTCGCAACCGCAGGGCCGCAACGGTTGCGCAAAACCCGCCGTAGTCATCCGGGTCGCCGCTCCAGTGAAGGAAAGGGTGAATCCGACCGGGCGGGCCGAGGGGGCCTCTGCGGATCAGGTCTTTTTATCAAAAAGAAAAACCAGGTAGTTTGCCTTAGAAAATGGTCCTTTTGTCAAGAGGATTTCTCCTCATGGTGATTTGGCGCAAAAGTCGATAGAGTTTGCGTCGGGTTTCGCCTGCGGGCGAAGCCGGACCAACCGCCGCGAGGTCCCGCCGAATCCTGATGGCGACGACCCGCGAACCATCATCGAACACACATGAGGACCAAACCATGTTGACACGCCGCTCTCTTTTCCGCACCGCCACCGTCGGCGCTCTCTCGCTTACGTCCATCGCCGGCGTCGCCGAAGCCAAGGTCAAGAACCCGCTTCCCGCCGCCAAGGTGAGTGAAAAGCGCCGCGTCCTGATGCAGTCGAGCTCGCGCTACCACAACTCGGGCTATCTCGACTTCTGCGACGAACAGTACGAACGTCTCTACGGCGCTGAAAAGCACGAAATCCTCTTTATCCCGTATGCCCGCGTGAGCAGCTCCTACGACGGCTACGAAAAGCAGGTCCAGGACGCTTTCAAGCGCTACGGCCACAAGATCGTTTCGATCCACCGCTTCGACAATCCCGTCGAAGCCGTCAAGAAGGCCGAAGCCATCGCCGTGGGCGGCGGCAACACCTGGGCGCTCACGACCCGCATGTACGAAGCCGGCATCATCGACCTGATCCGCGACCGCGTCAACGCCGGCATGCCCTACGTCGGCTGGTCCGCAGGCGGCAACGTCGCCTGCCCGACGCTTCGCACGACGAACGACATGCCGATCGCCGAACCCCCGTCCTTCAACACCTTCGGCTTCTGCCCCTTCCAAACGAACCCGCATTTCATCTCGGGCGGCACGGCCGGTCTCAACAACGAAACGCGTGAAGACCGCCTCGAAGAGTTCCTCGCCTACAACCGCGACGAAGAAGTGATCGGCCTTCCCGAAGGCACGGCCCTCTTTATTACGGGCGAATTCAACTGCGAAGTCTTGGGGCCGAAGGACGCCGAACCGCTCTACTGGTTCCGTCAGCCCGAAAAGAAGTTCGGCAAGATGAAGCTCGAACGCATTGCGCTCGGCACGAAGTTTGACGTTCGCAACGTCGTCCCGGGCGGCAAGCTTTAATCCGCTTCGAGGCTTACCGTAAACCGAAAGCATTCGGCAGCCCGAAATTGTGATCGATTTTCCGTAACTATCGATCTCGTCTCCCCCTGATCCACTGATGATGTGGCCAGGGGGATTTCATTTACAGCTCCACAACTTCGGGGTCAACCGTTTCCGCGGCGATGTCCTCAATGTCGGCGATCTCGTCGGGGTCTTCCTGCTGATCGTCCGACATGATCACCTGTTCGCAGGTTGGAAGCGGTACGTTGAGGATTCGGAAGA
>CASEFX010000019.1 GCA_949287305.1 uncultured Sutterella sp.
ATGAGAACGTGGTGATACCGTCGGAGCCAACCAAGGGGCACAATGAAATTTACAAGCTTCTCAAGATCAAGCCACGGAAGGAGCACACGGTTCCCGTCGACTGCTGGCCGTAGACATAACAAGTGGGCGGGAACTCAGGTTTAATAACGAAACCCCGCGGTTTTTCGGAGCCGCGGGGTTTTCTCTTCTACGGGAGGCGCGAGGCGGAAGGAAGCTCGCCCCATCCGTCGCGCCGGGGACGATCAATCATCGTCATCCCGATACCGACGCGGGCGACGGCGGCGCCGACGGTCATCATCATCGTCATCGTCGTCATCGTCCCAGGGTTCGTCATCGTCCCAATCGTCGCTGTCTCCCCGACGGCGCGGGCGACGGCTGCGGCGATCGTCATCATCGTCGTCATCCCAGTCATCGTCGTCCCGGACGCGGCGAAAACCGCCGTTTCGTTCCCAACGGTAGCGCTCCTCGAGATAACGGCGCCATTCGTCGCGAGTGTAGCGGTGATCGTCGTAGTTGTAGTACCGGCCGTCCCAACGGGCGTCTCCGAAGTGTTGGCCGACATAATCGCGAAGCGCGCGGTCGGCGATGCCGCCCAAAATGTCGCCGAGGATGCCGTCTTCCGCGGCGAAGACGGTTGCGGGTGCACAGAGCAAGGCGGAAAGGAAGAGACGTCGATTCAACATAAAGCGTTCTCCTTGTCGTCCGGGGTGCACGGCGTGCCGTACTTTCGTCCATCCTCCCGTATTCGGAACTTTTTCGCAACTCTGGGAATTCCCGCCCCTTTGGACCATAAAAAACGCCCCGACCTTGCGGCGGAGCGTTTTCCCCTGTTCCGAGACCGTTCGAAAAGATCCGAACGGTCTCATTTCGAAACAGTTTTTTAGGCAGCCTTTGCGGTCTTTTCTTCGCGGCCGAAGAGCTTCGGCACGGCGTGCCAGACCACGAGGAGCGCGAGGATCATGAGCGCGATCGCGAGAATCAGCTGCAGACCCTGAACCATGAAGGTGAAGGTGCCGTCGGCGATCGTGCCGAAGATGCCCCAAACCGACATGCCCAGCGCCGTCATCGTCACGACGAACATGATCGTCATCGGGACGTAGAGCATGGCGCCGTTGCGGCCCGTGCTCTTCAGGAACACGGCGAGCGACGTGAGCACCAGAGCCGAGAGGAGCTGGTTGGCGGAACCGAAGAGCGGCCAGATCGACATGTAGCCCGCGAGGCAGAGGAGATAGGCGAGAACGAGCGTCAGGACCGTCGCGAAGTAGGGATTCGTGAAGAGAACCTGAACGGCGTTCTTTTCCTTGCCTTCGGAGGGCGTGAAGAGTTCCTGCAGGCTCATGCGGCCGATGCGGGCCACGGCGTCCACGCTCGTGAGGGCCAGAGCCGAAACGCACATCGTGAGGATGCAGGCCGCGATGTCCTGCGGAACGCCGAAGATCGTCGTAAGGAAGCTCGCGACCGAGGTCGAGAAGAGCTGGAAGGGCGTGCCGCTCGGGAGCACACCGCCCGTGGAGGCGGCGGCCACCACGACGAGGCTCAGAACGCCGAGGACGCATTCGACGAGCATCGAGCCGTAGCCGACGGGACGCATGTCGGCTTCGTTCGAGATCATCTTCGAGCTCGTGCCGCTCGAAACGAGGCTGTGGAAGCCCGAGACGGCGCCGCAGGCGATCGTCACGAAGAGAATCGGGAAGAGCGGCTGGTTCTTGACTTCAAAGCCCACGAAGGCCGGAAGTTCGATCGACGGATTGATGACGATGACGCCGATCACGCCGGCGGCGATCATGCCGATCAGAAGGAACATCGACAGATAGTCGCGCGGGTTCTTCAGGAGCCACATCGGCATCACGGCCGCGGCGAAGAGGTAGGCGAAGATGACGTAGCGCCAGGTCACGCCGTCGAGATAGATCGGGTTGGCGATGCCGAGCCAGACCATGATCACCATGAGGACGATGCCCACGGTGAGCTGGATGCCGGCGGACGGACGCATGTACTTGAGATAGAGCCCGAAGAGGATGGCGCCCGCCATGTAGATGAGCGAGATGGAGCCCGCAGCGGCGTTCGGGAGGATTTCGGCGCCGTCCTTCGTGAAGCCGTTGAAGGTGTTCGCGACCATGTCGCAGAACGCGGCGATCACAAGGAGCGTAAAGAGCCAGCAGAAGAGAAGGAAGAGACGACGGCCGAGCGCGCCGATGTAGTCTTCAATCAGCATGCCGATCGAGCGGCCGTTGTTCTTGACCGAGGCGTAAAGGGCCGTGAAGTCCTGCACGGCGCCGAAGAAGATGCCGCCCACGATCATCCAGAGAAGGGCCGGAAGCCATCCGAACATCGCGGCGATGATCGGGCCCGTCACAGGGCCCGCGCCCGTAATCGAAGTGAACTGGTGCGCAAAAACCGACCAGCGGTTTTGCGGAGAGAAGTCGTTGCCGTCGTTGAAGCGTTGTGCCGGTGTGAGCGCTGCGGGGTCGATGCCCCAGGTCTTTTCCAGCCAGCGACCGTAGAAGCGGTAGCCGAGGAAGAAGATCACCATGGCGCCCACCATGATTGTGAGTCCGTTCATTTTGAGTCCTGCTTGTTTCGAGTGAGGGTGGTCCCGCCCCTGAGGGCGGATTGTTCAAAAAATATCTTATGGAGAATTTTTCGTAACCGCTCGACTCCCTCTGTCAATCACCCTAGGCGCTTTTATGTAGCTCTCCTCTGTACCGTCAAGAAAACCGTAAATAAAGGCGCCGCAGGGCCTCAAAATCCCCTTTACTCCGCTTGGGACGGGAAATTCGTGAAAAGAAGAACCCGAACGAAACAGTCTTTCTGCAACTTGGAAACTGCGCCGCCACGTACGATCCCCGGGTAGTTTTTTGAGCGCAGAATAAGTCTTCTCAAAAATGCAGAAAAACCTCTGACGCAAATTGCCCGACCTTCCCTGAACGAATGCTCCCGAGTCTGCGCGTTCCCGCTCGAGCCGCTGCGCTTCAAGACTCGTTTTGGCGGGCATCTTTCCGAGGACAACCGCCGGCGTACCGACCGTCGGATTCGTTCTTTCTCGTCCCGCACAGAAGTTTTCCATCCTCACAGGAGTAACCACTACGGGTTAAGCCCCGTGTGCAGAACGAAATTGAAAAAAGTAGAATGCTGACCTTTCTACGGGCGGCACGCCCGCCCTCCTCTCTCCGCATCAGGCTAGGCGCCGCAAGCGCGCCCTCAACGTTCGCCGTCGCAGGATGCGTTTTCCACACTTTTCTCAGGAAATCATCATGCGCAACCTTACGCTTCTTCTCGTTTGCGGTCTTCTTTCCGCCGGCGCCTATGCCGCCGACGCCGTCTCGGGCGCCACGGCCAAGGCTCCGACCTCTTCGGCCATGCCCGAAAACGTCGACGCCGTGACCTCGGCCTCGGTCGTCCCCGCCGCGCACCGCCAAACCGTGAAGCCCAACGGCTTTACGAAGTCCGACAAGAAGAAGGTGCTCTTCGTCGTGGGTGATCCGCGTCACGAATCCGTCGAATGGGATCTCGTGAACACCGCGATGGCTCACTTCATGTCGAAGGGCCTCGAAGTCGAACTTCGCGACCTTTATGAAATCGGCTTCTCGCCCGTTCTCCCGCGCGAATCCTTCTTCCACGCCAAGGACGGCTTCGGTCAGGCTCCGGAAGACGTCGCGCGCGAACAGCCCTATGTCGCCGCCGCCGACTACATCGTCTTTGCCTATCCGAACTGGCACGACTCTCCCAACGCGATCGTGAAGGGCTACATGGAACGCGTCTTCTCGAAGCAGTTCGCTTACCGCGACACCGAGAAGGGCCTCGAAGGCCTCCTCAAGGACAAGGCCATCTACACGATCTTTAATGCCGGCTGGATCGGCCAGGGCCGCGGCGACGTGGGCGACGGCATCGGCAAGTCGGACGCCGTCTGGGATCGTTATTTGAACGCCTACAAGGTCGTGGACGACGACACGGCCGGCTTCTGGGGCGCGAAGAACCTCGGCCGCTTCGCGAACGACCAGACGCCCGCCAACGCTTCCAAGAACTACGGCAAGGAAATCGAAGCCCTGCGCGCCGACCTTCGCAAGAAGCTCGACAAGGTCTTCGGTCTCTGATTCTTCTCTGATTCCCGCCTTTGAGGGCCGCACTCCATCTTGGGGCCGCGGCCCTTTTCGTCCTTACGGCTCGCCCCGCAGCGTCTGCGCGCGAAGCGCGGCGCTTCGTCCGGCCACGCGCCCGAAGACGAAGGCGTCGGTGAGGCCGTTGCCGCCCAAGCGGAAGTTTCCGTGCACGCCCCCCGTCACTTCGCCCGCGGCGTAGAGTCCGGCGATCGGCCGGTCGTCCGCGTTCTTCACCTCGGCCTTTGCGGTGATCGCGACGCCCCCGCAGGTGTAGTGAATGTCAAAGCGCTCACGCCCGAAATAGAAGGGCGGCGTCTCGATTCGCTGCGTAAAGCGCGTGCGCCCGAACTCTTCGTCGCGTCCGAGGTCGGCCGAGCGGTTGTACTTTTCCATTTCCGCGCGCAGGGCGTTCGCGGGAATCCCCATGCGAAGCGCGAGTTCCGAGAGGTCCTGCGCGGCCCTCACGGTCCCCTGCTGCACCTTCGTCGCGAAGGTCGCGCCCTTGCGGCTCCGTGCGTCCGTCACCACCCAGAATTCCTTTTCTCCGAGACGCGAAAGGTCGTCCAAGACCGACTGCCAGGTCCCCGTCTCGTCGGTAAAGCGCCGTCCTCCGAGCGTGAGAAAGATTTCAGCTCCCGGATAGTCGAGCACGCGCCCGCCCCAGAAGGGAATCGCCATGACGGCGTCCATGTCGCGAAGCGCCGCCCCGACGGCCTCCGCCATGCGGATGCCGTCCCCCGTGGCGGGGTCGAGGTGCGAAGACCCCGCGGCATAGGTGGTGTAGTAGGTTTCGTCGAAGATCGGAGCCCAGCGCATGCGAAGGGGCGCCGAGGCGCCGAAGCCCCCCGTCGCGAGCACGACGGAACGTGCGCGGAAGGTCTTTCGTCCCGAGGGCGTCTGACATTCGACGCCCGTGACGGCGCCCTCCGTAAGGAGAAGTTTTTGTGCGCGGTGGCGAAAGAAAATCGGAATTCCCCGGCGCTTTGCGACGCGAGCGAGCGTTTCGACGTAGACGAAGCCGTGCCGACGCATCACCGTGCGGTGTGCGCGCGGAAAGACGCCGTTGTAGGCCTCAAAGAGCACGGGATCGAACGGAACGCCGTGTCCCTGGAGCCAGGCGAGCATCGATTCACTTTCGTGCACGAGCACGCTGATGAGGTCGGGGTCGCCCCGACGGCCGCCCCCTTCGTAGGTGTCGCGAAAGAAGGCCTCGGTCGAATCGCTTCGGCCCATGCGTTCCTGTCCTGCGGGATCGTAGGCGTTGACCGACCCCGAGGCGACAAGCGTGTGTCCGCCCGCGATCGCCATCTTTTCAAGAATCGCGACGCGGTTCGCCCCCGCCTCGTAGGCGGCGAGCGCCGCGGAAAGGCCCGCCGCGCCCGAACCCACGACGAGGACGTCCCAGGGTTCTTCGGCGGCATTCGCGTCCGCGGGCGTTTGGGCTGCGAGAGGCGAAATCCCCAAAGCGCCGAGTCCGGCGCCGAGCCCCAGGGCCGCGACGATTCGACGACGTTTGCTCATCGCGCCTCTCCGCCCCGCAGGAGGTTTGCGCGCTCGAGCGCCCGCGCGATCGCGACGGCCGAGCGAACGCCGAGCTTCTTCGTGACGTTGCCGCGGTGCATCTTCACGGTCGGAAGCGAAATCCCGAGGCGGTCGGCGATCTGCTTGTTGAGAAGGCCTTCTGCGACGAGCTGCGCCACTTCGAGTTCGCGCTCGGTGAGGCGCTCGGTCGCGGCCTGCACCTGAGCGCTTTCGTCGGCGGTGCGCACTTCGTCGAGGCTCTTTTGCACGGCCTTTTTCACCGCTTCCACGAGAACTTCCGGATCGACGGGCTTCACGAGGAAGTCGAGCGCCCCGCGGTGCACGGCCTGCATCGCCATCGGGATGTCGCCGTGGGCGGAAAGGAAGATGATCGGAAGCGTCTCGCCCCTTTCGACGAGGGTCTCCTGCAGTTCCATCCCGGTCATCCCGGGCATGCGGTGGTCGAGCAGGAGGCAGCCCGGACGGGTCGGATCGTCCATGGAGAGAAACGTCAGGGCCGACGAATAGGTGAGCACGTCAAACCCCGCCATGCGGATGAGAAAGGCGGTGCTTCGCAGGAGCTCCTCATCGTCGTCGACGATGCGAACGAGCGGTTTCGTCATTGTTCTTCTCCTTTGTAGGCTTCGATCACGACTTCGGCGCAGATCCCCGCGACGGGGAGCTGATAAAAGCGCAGCGTCCCGCCGTGGCGGTCCACGATGCCGCGGCAGATGGAGAGCCCGATGCCGAGCCCCTCCTGTTTGACGGATTCGCCGTAGCCCGTGAGGCGCGCGAATTGTTCGGATGTGAGTTTCGGACCGTTGTCGGTGACGCGCAGGTAGTAGCGTCCCTTCTCGAGCGTGAGCGACACGCTCACAAAGCCGCCCCGCACGTCAAAGGCGGCGTGGCCGGCGTTTCGCATCAGATTGAGCGTCAGGAGTTCGAGTTCGAGGGCGTCGCCGAGGACCATGGCCGGCCGGTCTTCGCTCGGATCGGCCTTGAGAAAGTCCCCCGCCACGATGCGGATCGGAACGCGCTTCGTGTCGTGGCGCTCGACGATCGCGGCGGCGCGCCGCACGGCGGCGAGCCAGTCGACGGGTTTCAGGGGTTCGTTGCTCCGTTTGGCATAGCCTCTCACGCGGTTGACGATCGCTGTCACGCGGGCGGCCTCGTCCGCCATGGAGGAGAGCGCCGCCTCGGCCATGGCGCGGTCTTCGTCCGTCGTCTGCCGCGCCTTGTTCCAAAGCTTTAGTCCGCCGATGTAGTTCGTGATCGACGCCAGAGGTTGTTTGAGTTCATGCGCGAACATGCTGCTCATCTGCGAGAGCATGCCGACGCGCTCGACGGCGGAGAGGCGTTCGCGGGACGTGCGCGCCTCCTCTTCCATGCGGTCGCGCTCCTTCAGAGCCGACTCCAATTCCCTCGTGCGCACGCGAACGAGATGCTTTGCGCGCACCGTGTGGAAGGCGAGGAAGGCAAGGAGCGCAACCAGTCCGATGAACCAGTCGAGATGGCGCCGGAAGAAGCCGAGGAAGGTTTGCTCGTCAAGATAGGCGTAGGGCCCGTAATGAAGCGTCTCCATGAGGGAGCGCACGCCGCTCAGGTCCACGCGGATCCCCCAGCGGTAGTTCTGCCGCGAAGGCATTCCGAAGAGCACTGCGGCCAAACGCCGCACCGCGTCGTCCTGCGCGTGCGACGTGTAGGCGATCGACCAGTCCGGGTAGCGCGACGTCGAAGCGAGGCAGGCGCCCGGTTCCGCCGGACGCGTAAAGACGGGCAGGAAGGCTTCCGTGTCGATCATTCCCTGATCGCGAAGCCGCTCGTAAGTGCAGGCGGAGAGAAGTCCCGCGTCGGCGTCGCCCGAGGCGACGGCGTTCAGGACTTCGGGGGCGTCGTGTGCGCGCCAGAGAAGCCCGCTGAAAAAGTCCTCCGCTTCATACCCTTCTTCCACGAGACGGCCGCCCAACCACTGCCAGGGCCCGAACGACACGCTGCTCTCCAAGGCGAGGCGCCTTCCGCGCAGATCCTCCCAATTCTTGGGGGCGGGTTTCTCCGTCGAGACGAGCAGAAGCGCCCCGGCCGATCCCGCGGCGCCTTCGCCGATTCGTTCGCGCGTCGCCAGGGGCACCGCCCCCGTGTCGAGCATGAGGGAGACGGTCGTGCCCGCCGTCGCCACGGCGAAGGGAATTTTGCGCTCCCGCACTTCCTCTACGAAAACACGAGAAGGAATCCCCTCGACGATTACGCGTCGGTCGGGAAAAGTGCGCTTCAGGGCGTTGAGAACGGGAAGAACGCTCTGATAGAAGACGGCGGCCGCCCCCGTATCCTCCACGGCGATCCAAAAATCACCCGGAGCGGGTCCCTCTGCGGGCAAGGGATCGATCGGGAGAACGGAGGGGACTTCTCCCTCGCGGAATTCGAGCGATCGAAGCGCCGAGAGGTCGAAGCTCGCCGCCGAGACGGCGTCGGACCCCGGCGACGGCTCTTCCGCAGGCAGGGCCGCGGGCGAGAAGGCGAGTAGCGTAAGCAGGGAGAGCGCCCAAAGCCCCTTCCCGCACCCCGGGGCGGCGCTTTCGGGCCGTCGCGCAGGGCCTTTTCGGAAACGGGAAAGGAGGTCAAGAAGCATGGGCGAAAGATGGGAGGAAAGTTTTGGAATCATGACAGGAAACGCCGCCCGACGCAAGGCTTTGGCGGGATCACCCCGACCTATCCCAAGGTATGTATACCGACCCATACCAAGGTATGTCGCCGAAAATTCGACGCGGCGCGAGAATGTTCCCAACCGAAAGGTTTCTCTCCTTTTGCACACTCTCAACACATCACCGAAGAGGATTCAAATGAGTGACATCAATCTTGCTCGTCGCAGCTTCCTGAAGTCCGGCGCCGCCGTCGCCGCCACGCTCATGGCCAGCGCCGCCGCCAATGCCGGCATCCCCGCCGCCAAGGTTCAGAAGTGGGACGAAGAATACGACGTCGTGATCATCGGCTCGGGCTTTGCCGGCATGGCTTGCGCCCTCAAGGCCGGTCGCGCCGGTCTCAAGGTTCTCATCCTTGAAAAGATGCCCGTCGTCGGCGGCAACTCCGCCATCTGCGGCGGCAACGTCGCCTGCCCGGTCAACCCCGTTCAGGCCGCCCAGGGCATCAAGGACAGCAAGGAACTCTTCATCGCCGACTGCCTGAAGGACGGCCTCGGCATCAACCACACGGAACTCCTCGCCACGATCGCCGACCGTTGCAACGACACGATCAAGATGGTCGTCGACTGCGGCTGCGAATTCGTTCCCAACAAGATGCTCTTCGAAGCCGGCCACTCGGTTCCGCGCTCCTATGAAATCAAGGCCGGTACGGGCTCTGGCTACATCCGTCCGATGGAAGCCGAATTGAAGAAGATCCCGACCGTCACGATCCTCACGCGCTGCAAGATGGACGACTTCGTCGTCGACGAAACGGGCGCCGTGGTCGGCATCACGGCCCGCACGGGTTATCGCTTCAACGCCAAGCTCGTCAACGACGACCGTGAAAACAAGACCGGCAAGGCCGTCACGATCCGCGCCAAGAAGGGCGTGATGCTCGCCGCCGGCGGCTTCTCCCGCGACATCGAATTCCGTCAGGCTCAGGACCCGCGCGTCGTTCCCTCGACCGACTCGACGAACCAGCCCGGCGCCACGGCCGGCGTCCTGATCAAGGCCATGGGCATCGGCGCTCTCCCGATCCAGCTCTGCTGGCTGCAGTTCCTCCCGTACTGCAACCCGCGTGAAAAGGGCTTCGGCGTTTCCGTGAACTTCACGAACCACGCCTGCATGGACTACGGCGTCGTCGTCGACCGCAAGACCGGCAAGCGCTTCATGGACGAACACGCCGGCCGCAAGATCAAGTCCGACGCCCTCTTCCAGGTCATCGGCACGGACGAAAACTACCCGATCGCCGTGTGCGACCAGGCCATCGTCGACGCGATCAACCCGTCCTTCGTGAAGCTGCCGCTCGAAATGGGCACCGTCAAGAAGTTCAACACCCTTGAAGAACTCGCCGACCACTTCAAGATCAACAAGGCTCCGTTCCTTGAAGAAGTCAAGAAGTTCAACGGCTACGTCGCCGCGGGCGAAGACAAGGACTTCCACCGCATCCTGAAGTTCAACAACGGTCTGAACGTCTCGAAGGCTCCGTTCTACGGCATCGAAGTTTCGCCGAAGATCCACCACACGATGGGCGGCGTGCTCATCAACACGAAGGCTCAGGTGATCTCCGCCACGACCGGCCAGCCCATCAAGGGTCTCTACGCCGGCGGCGAAATCACGGGCGGTGTGCACGGTGCTTCCCGCCTCGGCACGGTCGCCGTGATCGACGCCCTCACCTTCGGCATGATCGCCGGTGAAGAATTCGCCAAGATGGCCTAATTCTTAATCGACTCTCTCCTTCGCGAGCCGTCCGGAGACCGCTCCGGGCGGCTCGTTTGGTCTCCAACCCCTGTTCTCCAAGATCCTTCATCATGAAAAAGACCCCGATCCTCGCCGCGGTTTTCGCCGCACTCTTTGCGGTTTCGTCGGCCTACGCCGCCGAGAACCTCGCCGACCGCCACGCCAAGCTCGGCTTCAAGTGCGAAGCCTGCCACGCCGGTCAGGCCACGCCCTCCGAACCCCCGATGGAAGCCTGCACGGGCTGCCATCAGATCGAAGCCCTCGTGGAAAAGACGAAGAACGTCAAGCCCACGAACCCGCACGTTTCGCCCCACTACGGCAACACGCTCGAATGCGTCAATTGCCACATGATGCACGGCGAAAGCACGAACTTTTGCGACCAATGTCACCAATTTAACTTCAAGATGCCCTGATGGGCCGCAAGGAATTCTGGTGCTACCGCAAGACCGCAACGCCGGGATTCTCCCGCCCGGCCGCGTGAGTCCGCGCGAAAGCGAAATTCCTTCTCCACGCATCCCCGTCTTCTCGACGCGCCGCACGCTCCTCTTCCGAGCGGTGCGTCCCCTTCAGACCGCAGACGTCTTCACGGCGCCTGCGGTCTCTTCTTTTCGGATGTCGCCTCGGAAAAGCAAAAGGCGGCGTCCTCCGGCCGTCTCTTGCGCGAGACCGACCGTTCGGCAACCGCCCTTCGTGTTTCGCAGCGCGAAAAACTGATCTCAGTCCTTCTTTGCCTGCGCCTTCTTTTCCGCCCGAATCACGTCGACCGGACGTCCGCCGATCCCCCAGTTCTCCATGGGGACTTCCTCGATCGTCACGACGGTCGTCGCGGGGTTCTTCCCGAGGGTTTCGGCAAGAAGCTTCGTGACGCCTTCGATGAGCTGCGCCTTTTGAGCGCGCGAAGGCGCTTCCTCGCCTCCGGTGAGCCGAATGTGCACGTACGGCATGTCATTCTCCTTGATGGAACAAAACGTTCGCTCAGACTAGGGCTTTTTGCGCCCGACGTCCAGTGCGCCGTCTGCGGCGATTGAGCGGACCTTTTCGACGCATAGAAAAAAGATAACGATTCTCTATTGCGTTACGGCGTTCGATAGAGTAGTATTTACCTAACGAAACGCAGTAAGCGTTCTAAAGAAACTATCAAAGCGGATTGCAAAGGATCCGCAAGGAGTAGACATCATGACGAAGCTTCTCAACACGTATCTCGCCAACCTCGCGCTTTGGCAATTGAAGCTGCACAACTACCACTGGAACGTCACGGGCCGCATGTTCGTCGCCGTGCACGAATACACCGAAAAGCTTTACGACGAAGCCTTTGATCAGTTCGACGCCGTCGCCGAAGTCCTCAAGATGCGCGGTGAAATGCCGCTCGTCACCTCGGCCGAATATCAGGCCGCCGCGACGATCAAGGAAGTCGAAGGCCGCGCCTACTCGGTCCCCGAAGTCCTCGCGGGCGTCGAAGCCGACATGACGCTCTTGCGCGATCTGGCGCTCGAAATCCGCAAGAACGCCGCGGACGCCGACGACTTCCAGGTCCAGAGCCTCATGGAAGGCTACCTCGAAGGCTACGCCAAGCAGCTCTGGTTCCTTCGCGCCATGAAGGAAGACTGCTGCTGCAAGAGCGAATAAGGAACGCTCTCATCCCGGAATAGTGAAAAACCCCGTCTCGGTTCGGTCCCGAGGCGGGGTCATTCATTTGAGCATCAGGACGGTCCGTCGACCGTCCCGAGGACAAGACGCTTACTGCGGGTTGCGGTTGAGCAGGCCTTCCATGATCATCGCGGGGTTCGGGCGCGGCGCCTCGATCATGTGAAGGTGGTTCGTGTCGGTGTGCTCGAACTCTCCCTCGACGCCCGGGATGACGAGAACCGTCACCTGTTCGTAGTCGAAGGTCCCGTCGGGATTGAAGCGGAACTGGATCTCCCAACTCTTCGTATTGAAGGCTTCTTCCAGGAAGGGATTCGAGCAGATGCCGTTTACGAGGTTTCCGCGTTCCGCGCGAAGCGTGAAGGTCTTGGCGCCGGGTTCGGCCGTGCCTTCGGCCATCGCGATCTGACCGCGCGGAATCGCGAGCGTCATGTAGATCTTCCTGGTTTCGGGCTCCCAGAGGAGGTAGCCCACCTGATCGTGGAAGGCGTTGAGTTCGCCCGGCTTCGTGATGTAGACGTGATAGCGCAGACCGTAAAAGACCTGCGGGCCGTTGTTCTGCGCGTCGATCACTTCGAAGGTCCAGGTTTCGTGATAGGGCTCCGCGACGGGACCTTCCGCCTCGGGGTGCGTGTCGACGCCGTCCTCGCCGTACCACTTGCCCGCAAGCGGCGCCAAGGGCCCGAGATGGGAGAGCGTGTCGGCGTGCGCCGGGGTTTCGGTATAAATGTCGTTGTACTTCAAGGCAAACTCCTCGAAAACAGGCGCGCCGCCCGTCCGCGGTCGCGAACGAAGGAAAAAGCGAATGCGCCTCTATTGCGGACACGATAGCACGTCTTTTGTCCCCTCCGATACATTCGAAATCGTCCGCCTTCCCCTCCTCTCCTTGGCGTTTGGCAAACGGGGAACGGTCGAGATTCGACGGACGCGTCACCCAAACGGACGACCAATTCTCTACAATCCCTCATTCATCCCACAGAATTCCGAAACCACGTCATTCATGCCGTTTCCCCCATTGATTTCCCGAGTCGGACTCCTCGCCTGCGCGGCCCTTCTGAGCGCCGGTGCGCAGGCCGCGGAACCCTCGGCCCCGCCCCCGCTGAAAGCCGCGGCCGAGCCGCAGAAGACCGAGGCGCCCTTGAGTTTTGACGACGCCCGCACGCGCCTGCACGGTACCGCCGACCGTCTTCGCATCGGAGACGCGCAGATCGCCCACGATCAGAACAAGGAGGAGGCCGCCCGCGCCATGGACGGCCCGCAGATCGACCTCTCGGCCATGCAGGTCTGGGGCTCGAAGACGGTCGAGATGAGCTTCGACAATCCGCTCGCTGGTACATCTCTTCCCATTCCCTTACCCGGGAGTTTTGACATCGGCATGAAGGAGGACATCGGCGGTCCCCGCGCCTCCCTCAACATGGTCTGGCCTCTCTACACGGGCGGCATGATCACGGCCAAGCAGGAGGCGCTTCGCCACAAGGTGACGCAGAGCCGCGCGGAGCGCGACGCGACCGAGCAGACGCTCGACACGGAACTCGCCGCCAAGTACTGGGGCGTGCAGTTGGCGCGCTCCGTCGAAGGCCTTCGTTCGCAGATGCTTGAGGACGAAGAGGAGTCGCTCGCCCGAGCCAAGCGCTTTGAGGAAAGAGGCGTCATCGCCCCGATCGAGCGCATGACGGTCGAAGTTTCGCGAGACACCGCCAAGCGCGAACTCATCGTTGCGCAGACGAACCGCCGCGTCGCCGAAACCGAACTCGGACACCTGCTCAAGACGGACGCGATTCCGGAACTCAGAACGCCGCTCTTTGTGATCGACGGCGACCTCGGCACGCTCACCGACTGGACCGAAAAGGCGCTTCGCCTCAACCCGCAGTTGACGGGCGTGCGCGCGCAGCGCAATCAGGCGCTCGAAGGCGTGAAGGCGGCCGAAGGGGCCTTCCATCCGAAGCTTTTTGCCTACGGCCAGAAAAACCTCATCAAGCATTATCTGACTTTGCCGGAACCCGACTGGATCGCGGGGATCGGCGTCACATTCACGCTCTGGAGCCAGTCGGACCGCCGCGCGAGCCTGCGCGCCGCCGAAGCGCTCGTCACGAAGGCCGACGCCGCGCACTCCGAAGTCGAAAACGCCCTGAAGAATGCCGTCGAGGTGGCCTACTTGCGCGTCACCGAAGCGCGCCACGAATACCGCCTCACCGAGAGCACCGTGGCGCTCGCCCGAGAAAACCTGCGTCTTCGCGAAAAGAGCTTCGCCGAAGGGCTTTCGACGGCGCTTGACCTCAACACGGCCCGCTCGCAGCTGACGGGCGCCGAAATCGCGCGCCGCGGCGCCGCCTACAAATTCGTCGTGAGCTGGGCGATGCTCCATGCCGCCTCCGGCGACATGCCGGGCTTTCTCGCCTCGCTTTCCCGCTCCGACCTCGTTGTGACTCCGTAACATCATGACCGAACGACAGAATCAAGAACAAACTCCCTCCCGTCTTCCGCTCGCCGTGGGCCTTCTCGCGACGGCCGCGATTCTCGCGATCGTCGGGAAAGGCTGGTGGGACGCCGAACATCCGGCCGTGCCGCCGCTCGTAGGCACGATGGACGCCAAGACCCTTTCCGTTTCGGCGAAGGTTCCCGGACGCGTGGCGGACGTCGCCGTCGCCGAAGGGTCGCTCGTGAAGGCGGGCGAAGTCGTCGCGACGATCGCGATTCCGGAAGTCGAGGCGAAGCTCGAACAGGTCCGCGCCGTCGAACGCGCCGCGCTCGCCCGTGCGTCGCTTGCCGACGAAGGCGCCCGCTCGCAGCAGATCGACGCCGCCCGCGCCGATCTCTCGCGCGCCCGCGCCGCACGCGATCTCGCGAGGAAGTCCTGGCAGCGCGTCGACAGTCTCTACAAGGACGGACTCCTGCCCGCACAGCGCCACGACGAAGTGCGCGCGCAGCTTCGCAACGCCGAAGAGACCGTGAAGGCCGCCGAGGCGCAGCTCTCGGCTCTCGAAGAAGGCGCCCGCCGTCAGGAAAAGGAAGCGGCCCACGCCTTGGCCGAACAGGCCCGGGGCGGCGTCACGGAAGTGACCTCGCTTGCCTCCGAAAAGAACGTGCGCTCCCCCGTCTCGGGTGAAGTCACGCGCGTCGTGATGGAACCGGGTGAAATCGCGCCCGCGGGCTTTCCGATCGTGCTCGTCACCGACCTCGCCGACAGCTGGGCCGTCTTCAACGTGCGCGAAGACGAACTCGTGAACCTTGCCGTCGGCACGGAAGTCACCGCCAAGGTGCCCGCCATCGGCAAGGACGTGAAGATGACCGTCTACTGGGTGAATCCGCGCGGCGACTACGCCACCTGGCGCGCCACCCGTCAGACGAGCGGCTACGACCTGCGCACCTTCGAAGTGCGCCTGCGTCCGGCCGAGGGGACGGAAGGTCTCCGTCCTGGGATGAGCGTCATCATTGAACGGAACGGCGTCAAGTGAACGACTTTTTCCGCATTCTTCTGCGTTCCGCTTGGGAGGAGGCCCGGTCGATCCCGAAGCGCCCCTGGGAGTGGCTCACCGCGCTCGCGCTCCCTGCGCTCTGGTGCGGGCTTCTCATGGCGGTCTTTGCGCAGGGGCTCGCGCTTCGCCTTCCCGTGGGGGTCGTCGACGAAGACCACTCCGCGGCCTCGCGCGAAGTGATTTCGACGCTCTCGGCCCTCCCCTCGATGGAGCTTCATCCCTTCGCGGACGGACAGGAAGCCGACCGGGCGCTTCGCGCCACGCACACCTACGCGACGATTACGATTCCGCCGGGCTTTGAAAAAGACCGGCTGTCGGGCCGGGGCGCGCCCGTCGTCGTCGACTTCAACAAGAGCTACTACGCCGTGGGCACGGTCCTCGAAGTGGACCTCAAGTCGGCGCTCTCCGCCGTGAAGGCCGCCTCCGCCGCGGAACGCCTCACCATGATGGGCGGAACGATCGAAGAAAACGCCAGGCGTCTTCGCGTGACTTTGCCCGACGTCTACTTCCTCGGAAACGCGGGCTTCAACTTCGGCGCCTACATCCCGACCGCGATCGTGCCGGGGCTCGTGGCGCTTGCCGCGGCCCTCACCTTCTGCGGAGTCGTCGTGCGCTCGTGGCGCGAAGGGCGCCACCGCGCCTGGCGCGCCGCGCATGAAAACCGCGTCGCCGCGGGCTTCATCGGAGAACTCCTCCCCTGGACGATCCTCTTTACGCTGGGCGGCGCCCTCTGGGTGGCCGTCTTCTCGGGCTGGCTCGGCTGGGGCGTGGCAGGCGCCTGGTGGAAGTGGCTCCTTGCGACGCATCTGCTCATTTTGTGCTCCGCCGGGATCGCGCTCTTCTTCTCGGCCTTCGGCTTGAGCTGGGTGATCGCCGTCTCGAGCGTCATCTGCCTTCTTGCGCCGACCTTCCCCTTCACGGGCTTTTCCTATCCGATCGAATCGATGTCGCCCGGCGCGAAGCTACTCGCCGACTTTCTGCCCTTGACCCACTACCTCAAGGCGCAGGCGAACGAATGGATTCTCGCGGCCGACGGGTTTGCGGGCTGGAAGGAAATCGCCTGGCTTGCGGGTTTCGCCTCCCTCACTTCGGTTGCCGGACTCGGTCTTCTCACCTTCCGCTCGCGTTTGTGGGCCAAGGCCGAAGAAGAGAAGACGCAGGCCCCTGACGAAACGGGGCCGAAGGGCTTTTTGGGCTTTGCGTCCTTCCTCGTCAAGAAGACCGTGTTTGCGCGCGACACCTTCCTGATTTTTACGGGCGCGACGGCCTTCTACCTGATCTTCTACGCCTGGCCCTACATGAATCAGCAGATTCAGTTCGTTCCCGTCGCGATCGTCGACGAGGACGCGACGGCGGCCTCGAGACGTCTGCGAAGCGCCATGGAGGCGTCTCCCGTCTTCGACGTTCGGCTTCGCACGCCCGACGCGGCCGAGGCGGTCGCCGCGCTTCGCGCGCAGGACGTGGACGTCGTCGTCACGATTCCGAAGGACCTCGAAGAGCATCAGGCGAGAGGCGAAAACGCGACCGTCCACGTGCTCGCGAACGGCGCCTTCCCGGTGAAGGGCCGCGCCGTGCAGGCGGCGCTTGCGGGGATCGTCACGGACGCGGGGCTCACGCTGGACGCCGCGCCCCTTTCGACCGCGGGACTTCCGCCCTCAACCCTTCTCTCTCAGGCGAACGCCGCGCCGGACCTCCTGGTGCGCTACCGCTTCAACGAGATTTCGGGCTACGGCAACTACACGGTTCCGGCCGTGGGACCCCTCATCGTGCAGGCGGTCCTTCTCATGGGGATCACCGTGAGCGCGGGCGGGTGGCTCGCAAGACGTCCGGCCTTTCTCCGGCGCATCCTCCGGCGCCCCTCGTACGAAGGACTCGCGCTCTTTACCGTCTACTTTGCGATCGCGCTTTTGTGGCTCGCCTACATGGTGGTCGTCGACTTTTCGATTCACGAATACGGAACGCTCGGCAATCCCGCGGGCGTGGCGCTTCTCTGCGTTCTCTTCGCGGCGGCGACCGCGCTCTTCGGGATGTTCGTCGCGCTGGTTCTGAACGACAACGCCTATGCGGCGCCCGCCGTCGTCATCATTTCGGCGCCGGTCCTCTTCATGTCGGGGATCATCTGGCCGACGGAAGCGATCAGCGTCCCGATCGTGCACTTCCTCGCGGCCTTCATCCCGAGCACGCCCGCGATCCTCGGATTGGTCGCCGCGGGCCAGGACGCCGCCTCGACGGCGGATCTGCTCCCGCGCATGACGCACCTTCTTCTTTTGATTCTGCTCTACGGGTCGCTCTCGCTTTATTGGGCGGGACGGCGTCGAGTGGAGTTCGACCGTAAGGTCCTCAAAGCATGATTCTTTTTGACTCGCACTCCCACCTCAACGACCCTGCCTTCGACGAAGACCGGGAGGACGTCATCGCCCGCATGCGCGCGGGCGGCATGGCGGGCGCCATGGTCATCGCCTGCAACGACGAAGACCTCCCGAAGACGATCGAAATCGTCGAGGCGCATCCGGGCTTTCTCTTCGGCGCCTGGGCCGTGCACCCGGAATACCCCGACCACCGCGAAGCCGACGAAGAGGAAATCGCCCGCGTCGCGATGCACCCGCAGTTCAAGGCCGTGGGCGAGACGGGGCTGGATTTTTACTGGTGCAAGGAGCCCTTGGACTGGCAGCGCGAACGCTTCCGCAAGCACATCCGCGCGGCGAAAATTGCGAAAAAGCCCCTCATCATTCACGCCCGCGACGCCGAAGGGGCGGCGCTCGACATTCTGGAAGACGAAAAGGCCGGGGACGTCGGCTTCGTCATGCACTGCTTTTGCGGTACGATCGATGAAGCCCGACGCACCGTGGACTTGGGCGGCCACGTGAGCTTCACGGGAAACCTCACGTTCAAGCGCAACGACGCTCTGCGCGAAGTCGCGCGCTCGGTGCCGCTCTCGCGCCTTCTTCTTGAGACGGACTGCCCCTACATGGCCCCCGTCCCCTTCCGCGGAAAGCGCGCCGAACCGCTTCACGTCGAAAGGCTCGCACGTCTTCACGCGGAACTCCACGGCACGGACACCGAAACGGCGGCCCGCGTCACGACGGAAAACGCCGTGCGACTCTTTGACCTTCCGCGCACTCTTTTGGGAGAACAACTTTGAAAGGCCTTTCCCTTCTGCTTTCGCTCTCGCTTCTTCTGCCGCTCGCGCCCGCCTCGGCCGCCGACGTGAACCCGGCCTCCCTCGCGGCGGGTTCGACTTCGCGCGCCGACGTTCTCAAGGCCGAAGCCCCCAAGATGCAGACGGCCCTTCTGAGTGACGACGTCTCGTCCCTCAAGGCCTCGATTCTCGTCGCGGGGACGGCCGACCTCATCCTCCCCGAAGGCGACACGCCGCTCACGCTCGCGCTTCGCGCCGAGAGCAAGCGCTCGATCGACTATCTTCTCGGACTCGAAGACGTGGACGTCACGAAGCGAAACCGCTTCCGCGAATCGCCCCTCATGCTCGCCGTCTTCAAGGCGAACGACAAGGCGATGGAGACGATTCTCGAGCGAGGCGGCCTTCCGAACGAACGTCACGGCTGGTCCGCGCTTCACTACGCCGCGACCCAGGGGAACGACGAGTACGTGAAAAAGCTTCTGTCGCTCGGCGCCGACCCGAACGTGCGCACGAACCAGGGCGTTACGCCCCTCCACATGGCGGCGCGCCTTCCCTCGCGAAGCGTGATCCTCACGCTCCTTCGCGCCGGGGCCTACCGCAACTACTGCACGACGTCGGGCCTCTCGCCCTCGGACTTCGCGAAGAAGGCCGGAGACGAAGAGCTCGCGAAATACCTCGCGATCGAGCGCTGCGTGAAGCCCGCGAAATAAGCACAAAAACGAAAAGGCTCCGCCGGAATTTCCGAACGAAGCCCTCGAGAGTCGGGAGCCCAAATCGGGCTCCCTCTTTTTGCCCGGTCCTCAGGCGCCGTGACGACCGCAGCCGCAACCTCCGCGACCCTGACCGCGACCCTGACCGCGACCCTGGCCGTGGCCATGACCACCGCAGCCGCAACCTTCACCTTCGCCGTGACCGTGGCCGCCGCAGCCGCATTCTCCTTCGCCGTGGCCGTGGCCGCCGCAACCGCATTCGCCTTCACCGTGGCCGTGACCGCCGCAGCCGCAACCGCCTTCACCGTGCCCGCCGCAACCGCAACCTTCGCCGCCGCGGCCGTGCTGATGGCGGTACTGATGACGGCTCTTCGCCGCCGCGGCCGCGAGATCGCTCTTGAGCGAGTGGGCGAGCGCCACCTCGACCGCTTCGTCGGCGTTTCCGCTGATGCCCGCAATGAGGAAAATGCCCGCGCCCGAAAGCTGGCCGACGGCCCCCTCGCCGATGCCGCCGCAGATGACGCAGTCGACCCGGTTATCGACGAGCGGCCCCACCTTGGCGCCGTGGCCGGTGCCCGCGGCTTCGATGAGGAAGGTGTTGACGACACGCTTTTCTTCAACGTCGTAGACCTTGAAGGTCGAGGCCATGCCGAAGTGCTGATAGATGTTTTCGTTCTTGACGGGGATTGCGATTCTCATGATTTCGTCTCCTAAAAGGTTCGCGAGTGCCGAAGCGAGCTCTCCGTATTTCCAGCGGCAGCGGCCCGCGCATTCGCGCGCGCACGCGCCCTCGCAGACTTCGTAATTGCCGCCCCGGATCACGAGCGTGCGGCCGTTCACGAGAGCGTCGGCGACCTTGTGGCGGGCGCGCTCGTAGATTTCGGTCACGGTCGTGCGGGAGACCCGCATCTGCGCGGCGCACTGCTCGTGCGTTCGTCCTTCGTAGTCCATGATGCGCAGGGCTTCGTACTCTTCGACGAGCAAAACGACGGGAGGGTTTCCTCCGGCGTCCGGCTCCGCGGAAGGTCCGAAGACATCCACGAGCGGCTCGGAACAGACGCGTCGGCAACGGCAGGGTCTCGGCATGAAGGCGGCTCCTTGGAAGGGAGAGTTATCGACATATGTCGATAACATACTATTCCACGAAGTCGAAACGTGCAAGAGAAAAGCACATTTTCTTTGCGGACGGTTCGAGGCAAAAATTGGGGCGCCGCAGGAATCTCTCCCGCGGCGCCCTCACCTGTCTCTCAGAGACCTCGGAAGGCTTCCTCAGTCTTCAGGAAAACCGGTCAGAACCAGCACCAACCGCCGTGACGGCGACCGTGTCCCCAACCGCCGCGATGATGCGGACGGCCTTCACCGTAGTACGGGCAGTCGGGGTTCATGCCCATGCCGCAACCCGGACCGTAACCGGGGCCTTCACCGTAATACGGGCAATCGGGGTTCATCCCTCGGCCGCCGCGCGGGCCGTAGCCGTAACCCGGACCGCGGTCGTAGCCGGGACCGCGTTCATAACGCGGCGCGCGTTCGCGGATGCCGAAGTTGTCGGAGGCGAGGATCGAAGCGTCTTCAGGGCTCACGAAGACGCGGACCATCGAGCCGTCCTTCGCTTCCATGCGGACGTCCCAGACGAGGCCGTAGCCGCGCGTGCCGTGCAGCGACGCCGAAAGAGCGCTCGCTTCGGGGAACTTGGCCTGGGCGGCCTTGAGCGCCGCGGTCATGTCGATCTTGACGGCGACCTGCGTCGCGGGAGCGGGTTCGCTCGGAGCCGTGCCCGGAGCCGCGTAGGAAAGCGTGGCGAATGCGAGAGCGGAAGCGGCGAGAGCGGAGAGAATCAACTTTTTCGTCATAACAGGCTCCTTTCCTTTTTGGCTGTGTGTGTCGGAGAGGCTTTCCCTCTCCCTGCATCGTCATTGTCTCACCCGAAACTTAGGGAAGAGCTTGTCGAAACTTAGGGTTCCCTAAGTCTCGGTAACAATTTCCTTTGCGACGGACACAACCGACGACATCCTTGCAACAACGATTTCCGACACAAGACAAAACGGGCGAAAGGCCCGCTTGTGCGAATCTTTCGCCCGAGTGCGTATCCCAAGCCTTCAGGCTCAGAGCGCCGGGAGACGTTCGGGTTCGGGACCCGAATAGTCGACCGTAATCGTGGCGAAGCCCTGCTTTTCCAAGGCCGCGCGGCCGCGTTCCGTCGTAATGAAGGTGACGCCGCTTCCCACGAGCTTTCCGTCCTTCATGACGGTCTTGCCGTCGGCGATCGTTTCGACGGCCTTTTGCCGTTCGAAATCAAAGACCGTGACGTCGGCGGCGGCGCCTTCGGAGAGGTGTCCGCGGTCGGAAAGGCGCAGGTGGCGCGCGGGATTGAGACTCGTCTTCTGCACGAATTCGGTGAGCGTTAGCGCCCCGAACTTCACGAGCGACAACCCGACCGAAAGCAGAACGTTGCGCGGAATGCAGCCGCCGTCCGTCCCGATCGCGTCCACGACGAAACTGCCGTCCGCGCGCTTCGCCTGCGCAAGGAGAAAGCGGCTCGTCGCGGGATTCACCGGGAAGCTCCCCGCCGTGGCGGTCTCGGCCGCAAGCCAAAGTTCGAGCCCCTCTTCGCCTCCGACGAGAACGGAGACGCCGCCGCGCTCGACGATCGCCTGCACTTCCCCGTGGCGGAAAGCCTCGATCATCCCCGCCTTGTCGGGCGTGCGCCCGAAGGTAGCGAGACAGTTGCGCGTCACGTGGTCGATCACGACGCCCTCGGCGTCGCAGGTGAGAATGGTCCCGTTCATCGGGCTCACGTAGGATTCGCACCAGATGTTGGGGTGGGTCTTGAGGAGTTCGATCGCCTCGGCCGTTTCCTCTTCGACGGCCTTCACGCGTCCGCGGCAGTATGCGTTGATGTGGGCGAGATGAAGCTTTTCCATTCCGGCCGCCTCGATCGTTTCGCGCATGCCGAGAAGGTTCGAGCCCGCCGTCGTGCTCCCCGCGTGCCAGGCGACGTAGGCGTCGCGTTCGTTTGCGACGCGGATGAGTTCGCTGCTCGTCTCCAGGGGGAGCGGCCAGTGGCCGCCCATGATCTTGACGCCCACGGCGCCCGCCGCGAGCGACTCTTCCACGAAGACGCCGAGTTCGTCGCGCGTGGGTTTGTCGGTGCCAAAGCGCCCCTTCGGATCGAACCCTTCGAGGACCGCCGCGTGAATGCCGCAGCCCGTCTCCGGGGCGTAGCGCAGGATGTCCGACATCGGGCCGGCCATGTCGAGGCAGGTCGTCACCCCCGAGAGCGCCGCCATGCGCATGCCGTAGGGCGAGCCGAAGGCGCTTCCGAGATGCAGGTGCGAGTCGACGAGACCCGGGCACACCACGAGGCCCGTGCAGTCCGTTTCCTCGGCCGCGTGTCCTTCGTAGTGCGGGGTCACGGCCGCGATCCGTCCGTTTTCAATCACCACGTCCGCGACGCCGTCGAGACCGTTCTTCGGGTCGACGACCCGGCCGCCGCGCAAAATGCGATCCGCCATGTTGGTTCTCCTTTGTTCGGTGAAAGTTCGTTGCCCGCGGTCGTCGCCGCGGGAAGGTCGCCCATAAGTATTCCACGAAAAATTTCGAACCGAAAGACGGAAAAAGCCGAGTCCCCCGGAGAGGCAACTCGGCTTTTCGTCGAAGGGCTGCCGGGCGTCGCCGCTCGGCGTCGGGATTCCCGCCACGGCGGAAATCCCTGTCCTTCATCAGTAGTTTTCAGCGCGGACCTGCTGGTAGCTCTGCGGATGGGCGCAGACCGGGCAGATTTCCGGAGCCTGCTTGCCGATCACGAGGTGACCGCATTCGCGGCACTGCCACATGACTTCTTCGCTCTTTTCGAAGACGCGCTTCATTTCGATGTTGTTGAGAAGCTTGAGATAGCGTTCTTCGTGGGCCTTTTCAATGGCGCCGACCGCACGGAACTGCGCGGCGAGTTCGGGGAAGCCTTCCTTTTCGGCGGTCTGGGCGAAGCCTTCGTACATGTCCGTCCATTCGAAGTTTTCGCCTTCGGCGGCGGCCTTGAGGTTGGCGGCCGTGTCGCCGATGCCTTCAAGGTGCTTGAACCAGATCTTGGCGTGCTGACGTTCGTTCATGGCCGTTTCCATGAAGAGCTCGGCGATCTGCTGATAGCCTTCCTTGCGGGCGACGCCGGCAAAGTAGTCGTACTTGTTGCGGGCCTGGGATTCGCCGGCAAAAGCGGCCCAGAGGTTCTTTTCGGTTTGGGTTCCAGCAAACTTGTTCGTCATTTGGATGGCTCTTTTTAACGTTGTGAAAGAAAAGAGGAAAAGGTTCGGAAGGCGGCGCCGAAGAGGGGCTTCGGGCTGCGCCGCTCCCGCAAATTTCCCGAGACAAGCATGTCACAGAAACGCGCGCGAACGCGCCCCTGCAACCTCTTGTTGCTCTTCTGATTTTACAAAATGCCGCCTGTGCCCGCAGAAGCGTTTGCACCCGCCTCGGGAAACCTCGGAAAGCTTGCTACAATTTCGAATTCCCTCCCAGTCCCAAAAGAATGTCATTCATGACCGATACAGCCTCCACGCGCACCGTTCTCGTAACGGGAAGCTCCCGCGGGATCGGGCGCGCCGTCGCGCTCTCCCTTGCCGATGCGGGCTACGACGTCGTCGTGCACTGCCGCGCCTCCCGTGAGCAGGCGGAAGATGTCTGCCGCGAAATCGAAGCCGAGGGCCGCAAAGCCCGTCTTCTCACCTTCGACGTGACCGACCGCCGGGCGGCGCGCGAAGCGCTCGAAGCCGACTGTGAAGCGCACGGCGCCTACTGGGGCGTGGTGTTGAACGCCGGCATCCACCGCGACGCCCCGCTCGTGGGCCTTGAAGAGGACGACTGGGATTCGGTTCTCAAAACCGACCTCGACGCCTTCTACAACGTCTTGAAACCCGTTCTTCTTCCCATGTGCCGCAAACGCCGCGGCCGCGTCGTCGTCATGAGCAGCGTGAGCGGCCTCTACGGCACGCGCGGTCAGACGAACTACTCGGCCGCGAAGGCGGGCTTGATCGGCGCCGCCAAGGCGCTCGCCATGGAGCTCGCAAGCCGCGGGATCACCGTGAACGCCGTCGCGCCCGGTCTCATCGAAACGAGCATGGTCTCGGACGAGGAGCGCGACCGCATTCTCCCCTTCATTCCGATGCGCCGCGCGGGCCGTCCCGAAGAAGTGGCGGCCGTCGTGCGCTTCCTTCTCTCGGACGACGCCTCCTACGTCACACGAAGCGTCATCCCCGTCTCCGGAGGTCTCTGATGGAACGCGTCGTCATCACCGGCATGGGCTTTCTCTCGCCCCTGGGCAACGACTGGCCGACCGTGCGCGAAGCCCTTTATGAAAACCGCAGCGCCGTGCGCCACATGACGGACTGGGACGAGACGGACCTCAACACCCGCGTCGCCGCTCCGGTCGCGCCCTACTCTCTCGATCCGGAACTCTTTTCGCGAAAGCGCACCCGCGCCATGGGACGCGTCGCCCTCATGGCCGTGAAGGCGAGCTACGACGCGCTCGCTGACGCGGGCCTTCTCGGCGCCCCCGTCCTCACGTCGGGCGACTGCGGCGTCGCCTACGGCTCGTCGGCGGGCCAGCCAGCGGCCGTGGCGGAACTCGCCAACCTCATTCTCACGAAGACCTGCCGAGGCATCACGGCGACCACGTACGTGCGCATGATGAGCCACACGGCGGCCGTCAACATCGGGATCTACTTCGGCCTCAAGGGCCGCATCATCCCGACGAGCTCCGCCTGCACTTCGGGCTCGCAGGGGATCGGCATGGCCTATGAGGCGATTCGTTACGGAAAGCAGAAGGTGATGATCGCCGGGGGTTCCGAAGAGCTCGACGCCACGGACGCCGCGATCTTCGACACGCTCTTTGCAACGTCCTGCCGCTACAACGACACGCCCGAGCAGACGCCTCGCCCCTTCGACAAGGACCGCGACGGCCTCGTCGTGGGCGAAGGCGCGGGGACGCTCGTTCTGGAAAGTCTCTCGCACGCCAAGGCCCGCGGCGCCAGGATCTACGCCGAAGTGATCGGCTTCGGGGAAAATTCCGACGGCGTGCACATCACGACGCCGCAGAGCGAACAGATGGGCCGCGCAATGGAGCTTGCGCTCGAGGACGCGGGGATCCGTCCCGAAGACGTCGACTGCGTCAACGGTCACGGCACCGCCACCGACCGCGGCGACGTCGCGGAATCCCACGCCACGGCGCGGGTCTTCGGCGACCGCGTCCCCTACACCACCTACAAGGGCCACATGGGACACACGCTCGGCGCCTGCGGGGCGCTCGAGGCGATCTTTGCGCTTCGTTCCATGGAGGAGGGCTTCGTCTCGCCCATCCTCAATCTGAAGGACCCTGATCCGGCCTGCGCAAATTTGCAATACGTGCGTGATGCCGTCCGCTCTTTGGAGCAAAATGTCATTATGAGCAACAATTTCGCCTTCGGCGGCATCAACACGAGCCTCGTGTTCCGCCGCTGGCTCGGAGAGTGACTGTGACTTCGCATGCTTTCTTCCTGAAACCCCAGGTGTCCGTGATTCCGCTGGCCGGGGAAGTGCTCTACGAAACCGAGCATTCGGACCTCAACGCCTTCGCGAAGGACTTCACCGCCGACTGGGGCCTCCCGGTTCTTCTCAACATCCTGGACGAATCGACCGTCTTCGAATCCGAAGGATCGCTCGTCATGATGGAATCCGGAGCGAACCCCGCCGACCGCGAGGACGTCGCCTGGGCGGCCGAAACCGCTCAGGGCTGGGACGCCGTCTCGGCGTTGCAGTGTGCCAAGAGCACGATCCGCATCATCATCGTCCCGAAGACCGCCACGCAGAAGGCGGCCGCGTCGACCCTCGTGAAGGTGCTCTCCACGCTCACGCTTCGTCCGGGTACGCTCGCCGTCGCGGGCGCGCACACGCTCATCGAACCGACGAAATACCGCAACGCCTCCGCCGTGCTCGGCAAGGGCGAACTGCCGCTCGCAAACCTCGTCTATCTCGGCCTCTATGAGAACGACGGGGAAACGGGCGCCTACACCGCGGGGCTCGATCAGTTCGGGCACCCCGAAATCGAAATCGTCGGCTCCGCCCGCGGTCCCGAAGCCGTCTACCAGTTCCTGGAAAACCTCGTGCAGTACGTGATCGACACGGGCTCGAAGCTTCGCGACGGCGATGAACTGCAGATTTCGCCCACGGAATCGGTCGGGATCAAGTTCTCCAAGGGCGTCGCCCTTCCGAGCGTGAAGACCGTCAAGGTTTCCTACTGACCGCACCCCCGGGGATCGGTGCATGCGGTTTCGCACGCTTCTCGCCGCTTCCCTCCTGGCCGTAAGCCTCGTACCGCTTGCGGCCTTTACCGTTCTGCAGTGGCGGGAAGCGCAAAACGAAATCGCGCGTTCCGACGAAATGCAGTCGCGGTGGGCGGAGCGCGCAGCGCTCGAGACGCAGACGGCTCTCGACGACGCGAAGCGCTTCGTTCTTCTCACGGCGGAAATGGGCGCCGTCGCCATGGACGGAAATACGACCGCCCGCGCGTCGCGCACGCTGCAACTCTCGCTCGAGCAGATTGCCGCCACCTACGGACTTTTCGAGAATCTCCACATCGACGACAAAGAAGCGAAAAGTCTTCTTTTCGCGCCGAAGGAGAGCGTGCGGGGGTCCAATCTCAACGTCGATCACTCACAACGCTGGCACAGCCGCGCGGCGTCCGCTCCGGCAGGCACCGTCCTCGTTTCCGACGTCTTTCGAGCCGAAGGCGCCACGGAGCGGCCCATCATCAACCTCGCCACGGCGATCCGCAACGCGCGGGGCGAGGTGATCGGAGTCGCAGCCGCGGCCCTGCAACTCGAAGCTCTCGGCCGCGCCGTCGAACAAAAACTCCCAGAAGGCGACTACCGGCTTCGCATTTTCGACAAAACCGGGCGAACTCTCTACCCGAACGCTCTCGCCCCGGTGCGGGAAGATCTTGCCGATCTTCTCGCCCGCCCCGACGCCGACAAAAACGTCGTGCACAAACTGCAGTCCGAAGGCGAAAGGCACTACCTCGCCCAAAGCCGTACGGCGGACGGTTGGCACATCGTGCTCGTGCGCGACGGTGCAAACCGCACGCACCTGGCGACGCGCACTCTGCAGCAGGCGGGCGCCGCACTCTTTCTGCTCGTCGCGCTGACTCTCGCCTTCGTCTGGGCCGTCTCGGGTACGCTCGCGCGCGGCGTCACAAAGCTCATCCGACACATTGAAAGCGGTCGAACCGAACCCGCTCCCGAAGACCGCGTGAACGTTCCGGAGGAATTTCGTCTCGTTCAGCGCCGTTGGGGCCGCGTTCTCCAAGGTCTGCGCGAAAAACGCCGTGAACTCGAAACACTCAACGCCGAACTTGAAAACGAAGTGCAGCGACGCACCGAAGCCTTCCGCTCGCAGCACGCGACGCTCTCGGCCCTCTTTCGCGACATGCGCGAAGGCGTTCTTCTCTTTCGCGAAGACGGGACGCTTCTTCTCGCCAATCCGGAAGCGGAGCGTCTGCTGCCGGGTCCCGAAGCCACCCGCGCCGAGCGATTCGAATCGGTGTTGCGCCGCGTAATGCCCGATGCGCCGGACGCCAAGCCCGAACTTGCCTGGACCGAAAACGGCCGCTCGCTCGAAGCCAAGGCCTTCCCGATCGAAGGGGCGCCGGGCGAGCCCGCCCGCGGCGTGCTCCTTCGCGACCGAACGGAAGCCGCGCAGGCCGAAGCTCTCAAAGAGAGTCTTCTGAGCGTCGTCGCGCACGAACTCAAAACGCCCGTGCAGTCGATTCGGCTGCAAACCGAGAGCCTTCTCTCCGACGACGGCGCCTGGTCGCCCGACTTCCGCGAGGAGCTTCTCACGAACCTCGACGAAGCGGCGAGACATCTGCAGTCCCTCATCAACGACTGGCTCGATGTAGCGCGCATCGACGGCGGTCTTTTCCGCATAGAAAAGCGCGTGCTCTCGCTCTCGAGCGTTCTGCGAAAGGCGGCGCGCCTGGCGAAGTCCCGGTACGACTTCAGTCTTCGCACCGAAGTCGACGAGGACGCCGCCTGTCTTCCCGGCGATCCCGAACGACTCGTGCAGCTTTTCAGCAATCTCTTTACGAATTCCGCACGGTACGCGCGTCCCGACGCAGCGCCCGAGATTCTCGTGCGCGCCGCGCGGGTGGGCGACGAGGTGCATATCCACGTTCTCGACAACGGCGTGGGCATCCGTCCGGAAGACCGCGAACGCATCTTCGACCGCTTCTATCAGGTCGAACGGGGCAACCGACGCCGTTCGGGCGGCACGGGGCTCGGCCTCGTAATCTGTCGCGCCATTTGCGAAGCCCACGGCGGCTCCACCACAGCGCTCGGGCGCACAGACAGCCCGGGAGCCGACCTTTTCGTGCGTCTTCCCCTCTTTTCCGACGAGATTTGACCATGTTCCGCGAACGCCCCCTCATCCTCATCGCCGACGACGAAAGCAAGATCCGCCGCGTCGTCGCCGCAAATCTCGAGCGAAGCGGCTTTGACGTCTGCTCCGCCGACGACGGACAGCGGGCGCTCGAAATTTTCGAGCGTGCGGATCCGAAGCCCGACCTGCTCGTCCTTGACGTGATGATGCCCGAAAAGGACGGTTTCGAAGTTCTCGAAGCCGTCCGGAAGGCAAGCGGCGTGCCGGTCATTCTCCTCACCGCCAAGGGCGAGGTCGTCGACAAGATGCGCGGCTTCTCGCTCGGCGCCGACGACTATCTCACGAAGCCCTTTTCGCTTGAGGAACTGCAGGCCCGGATTCTTGCCGTGCTGCGCCGCACCGCGGGACGCAGGGACGTCGAGTCCGTTCGGCTCACGAACGGCCCGCTCGTCATGGAGCCTGCCAAGAGGATTTGCCGCTTCGGCGAAGAGGACGTGAAGCTCACCGACACCGAATACCGTCTCCTGCAGCGGCTCATGGAAAAACCCGGACATCTCCGCACGCACGAGGAACTTCTTCGCGCCGTCTGGGGACCCGAAGCGCTCGACGACCTGCCGCTTTTGCGCGTGACCCTCACGCGCATCCGCAAGAAACTGCAGGCGGCCGGCGCCGTCGGCCCCGTCATCGCGAGCTATTCGGGCGTGGGATACCTGCTCGACGATTACAGCGACCTCTGATCTGTAACGCTTTCGTAATCTTTTGCTCTTTACCGAAACGGCCGCGCAATCTTTCTTCGTCAGAATGTCGTCATCGGATTTCCGTCCGCATGGACGACCCCTCATTGTGCAAGGAGACAAAAGATGACGACCTCCCGACGCCGCTTCCTCGCGGCCGCGGCCGCGCTTCCCGCCGCGCCCTCCGTTTTCGCCCGCACCGCGGCGACCGACTGGGACGAAACCTTCGACGTCGTGGTCGTGGGTTCCGGCGTTGCCGGAACCGTCGCGGCCATCGCCGCCGCCGAAAAGGGCGCCAAGGTGCTCATGATCGAAAAGCTCAATCGTACGGGCGGCACCTCGCGCTTTTCGGGCCTCAACTTCGCCTGCGTGGGCTCGCCCGAACAGAAAAAGCGCGGCGTCAAGGACAGCCCCGAAGCGCTCGCGCGCGACATGTTCCGCGTCTCGGGCGGCGTAGGTAATTATGAACTCGCCCTCGTCATGGCGAAGAACACCGCCCGCGTCGAAAAGTTCTTCACCGACCGCGGCGTCCGTTGGGACGGTCGTCTTCTGAAGCTCGGCGGCCACAGCGCCGAACGCTGCCTCATCCCCGAAGGCGACGGCGCGGGCCTTCTCGCCGCCCTCACGAAGTACATGGCTGGCCTCAAGAACCTCACGGTTCGTACTTCCTGCAAGGCCGACGAAGTGCTCTTCGACAAGGACCGCGCTGCGGGCCTTCTCGTTCGCGAAAACTACGCCTTCAGCGAAGATCCCCGCGACGACGAAACGAACCGCACGGGCACGCCCCGCCGCATCCGCGCTCTTCGCGCCGTCATTTTTGCGACGGGCGGCTATGCCCGCGACCGCGCCTTCCGCGCCGTGGAAGTGCCCTTCCTCGACGGCGTCTCCACGACGACGAGCCCGGGAGCGACGGCGGGTGCTCTGAAGACGCTCGTGCGCGCCGGCGCCCGCGCCATGCACCTCTCGCTCTACCGCTTCGCCTATCCCCTGCCGACCGAAGACATGGTCTGGGGCGTGCTCATTGATCCGGCTACCGGCACGCGCTTCATGAGCGAAGGGGCGAGCCGCAATGAACTCGCCGTCGGAACGCTGCAGCGCCGCCTCACGAACGGCGACAAGAAGCCCTTCATGATTTATGACGAAAAGGCGCTCGGCAAGTTCCACAATCTCAACCGCGTCGGTCGTTCTCTGAACGGCCTCAACGGTCTGGACGGCACGATGTTCCGCTTCGACACGATCGAAGCCCTCGCCGCTCACTACAGCGCTGATGCGGCCGCCGTCAAGAAGACGCTCGAATCCTACAACCGCGACATCGCCGCGGGCCGCGACGAAGCGTTCGGCAAGCCCTTGGAACGCACCGAACGCAAGGTCGAGCCGATCGACATGAAGGGGCCCTTCTACGGCATCGTCATCAGTCCTCGCCTCAACTACACTCCGGGCGGCATCCGTACGAACGAAAAGGCGCAGGCGCTCGACTGGAACGGCAACCCCATCCCGGGTCTCTACGTAGCGGGCGAAGCCGCGGGCGGTCTGCACGGACAGGAACGCATGACGGCCTGCTCCATGCCCGACTGCTCGGTCTTCGGCCTCATCGCCGGGGAAAACGCCGCCGAACATGCCTGATCAACGACGAAACAGTAAGGAATACGCCATGCGTACGCTCATTTGCACCGCGCTTCTCGCGCTCGCCTTCGGCTCCGCGCAAGCCGCCGACCAGATGTCCAAGCACGCCGAACGGGGCGTGGCCTGCACCACCTGCCACAAGGGCGACTTCAAGGCGCCTTCAGTCGACGTCTGCACGGGCTGCCACAGCCGCGACGCCCTCGCGAAGGCCACCGAATCGATGAACTTTGAAGCGGTTCTCAAGAACCCGAAGACGGGCAAGGAAACGCGTCATACCGCGCTCATCAACGTTCACGACAGCTACCACTTCGGCCGCACGGAAAACTGCTTTGACTGCCACCGCGAGCACAAGCCGTCGACCAACCAGTGCGCCACCTGCCACGACATTGAAGCGTGGAAGATGCCGACTCCCAAGTGAGATCGACCCTAACGGTCTTTTCTCCACGGGCGTGCCGCAATCCTTCGGGCGGCGCGCCCGTTTTTCATTTTTGTTCAGCACATTGAACGAAAACCCCTCGATTTTGTTCAGCGAACTGAATAAAACACGCCTTTCGTATTTTTTTTGCAGTAGTTATCGGAAGGATCTCAGTTCTCTATCTGCAAAAGCCACTTCCAAGCAGGAACCACTTCTACCAGTCCCGACGGGGTTTCAAGAGTGGCTTCCTCTTCGAGCGTAATCACCAGTCTTTTTCTCACGGGCAGAACTTTCTCCAACTTTTCTAACGCGCCTACTTCTCGTCTCATCGTCTCCGGGGCCTTTAAGAGATCAACACAGACTTGGATCGCTGTTTCTTCTTCGGGAAGATAAAAATCCACCTCAATCTTGTCTTTGAAATAGAAGACAGTATCCTGCAATCCGTGTCGACGCAAAAGCTCCACACCAACCAAATTCTCGAGAAGATCAGCCTTGGCATCGTGCTGAAGAAGAGAAATCAAACCGTTGTCCACAAAGTAGTACTTCTTGTGACTTTCTCTTTCTTGGAGTTTTCCGTATATGTTCTCGATCGGGAGTAGCAGACATGCGTCACATGCATATGTCACGTAATTGATTACCGTTGCTTTAGAAATACTCGTTCCTGCGGTGCCGACGATACTTGCGATACGTGAGAAAGAGAGCGGTTGTCCAACACTCTCAGCAATCTTCTTCAACATCACTCTCAACGGAAAAATATTATTAATTCCGTTCCTAACCGCAATATCTCCCAAATAAATTTTTTGGAAAAGGTTGTTCAAGTACTCTCGCGTCTCCGCGAGATGTATGCACTCAGGGAAACCACCTTTTTCGAAAAAGCGATTAAAGACACGACGAATCTCCGCCTGTCCGGAAGTAGAGGAAAGTGCCGCCGAGTCGAAAACTACTCCCGATGAACTCAAAGCCTCACGAAAACTAAGCGGGAAAACGTTGACGGACATGAATCGTCCACCTAGCGCAGCGGCAACATCCACACTCAACATTTTGGCATTCGAGCCCGTGATGAAAACTTCGGCCTCTGCGTCGGCCATTCTGCGCGCAAATCTCTCCCAGTCTTTAATGATCTGAATTTCATCCAAAAAAAGAGTAGGAAGTGAGGAGCTACCACTCAACTCCGCGTGCGCCAACAAAATATTATTGAAATCTGAGGCCTCAAACCCCATAAGACGCTCATCCTCAAAGTTGAGGTAGAGCATATCGTTCCACGTTCTTCCTTCCTTCAACAGATGCTGAATTTGTGCATACAACAAATACGATTTACCTGAACGACGGACACCAACAAGCACGCACCGCGGGATAGCCGGGAGCGATATTTCCCGAGGAAAGATGCGTTTACCTTCCACAAGTTGGCGGTTGTCGGCAAGAACATTGCGAAGAGTTTCCATGCTGATCATCTTGACCTCGACGCGTATGAAGGGAGACGTGTGTCGTCTCACAGTCTTTTATGAAATCAACTAGACAGTGACGACTGAAAAGGGCCATCAAACCACTTTCGTTCAGTCGAATGAACAAAATTATAGTGAAATCGTTCAGTGCACTGAACAAAAATAAACATATTTTGTTCAGCGGACTGAACGAAATCGCTCTGCTTTCGGTCTCGAAGTCTTCCTCAGGCGCGTTTCTCGCGCGTGACTCGGCGAAGCACCACGCCGATCACGACGAGCACAACGGCCGAAACGATGAAGAGCCAGGCCGTGGTGACGGTGGGCGCCCCGAGGGTCGTGAGCGGGGCCACCAGGCCGCCTCCGCCGAAGCCCACGGCACCGAGCACCGCGGCGGCGAGGCCCGAGCGGGCACGGTGACGCGAGAGAGCCGCCGTCATGGCCGCGGGCAAAGTGAGACCGAGCATGACGAGCAACACGAAGTAGACGGGCGTCACCCAGAGAAGCGACGCCCCGACGGCGTAGGCGAAAGCAAGAAGGACGGCCGCCCCGAGAAGACCGACGGCTCCCGCGAGCATGGCCGCTTCCGGAGAGGACATGCGGCTCGAGAAGGCGGCGCCCACCGTGATGCCGAGCGCCATCGCGCCGAAGAAGAGCCCGTAGGCAAAGCTCGAGAGACCGAAGTGTTCCTGAAAGATGAAGGGAGACGACGCAATGTGCCCGAAGAGGACGGCCGACGCGAAGATCTGCTGCAAAACGATCGCGACGAAGGCGGAATCGCCGAAAAGCGCCCGCAGACTTTCACGCAGGCTTTCGGGCTTCGTGGAGGTCGCACCCTCGGCAGATTTCTTTCGGACAACGCGACGCGTCTCGGCAAGACGCAAAGCCGTCGCGACGAGAAGCGCGACGCCCATTGCAAAGAGAAGCCAGAAAATCCCGCGCCAACCGACGAATTCCGCGACGAGCGATCCGAGAAGCGGCGCGGTGATGGGCGCGACGCCCTGAATGGCGCCCATCACGGCCATGAATTGGCCCAGGGCTCGCCCCGTGTAGCGGTCGGCCGCGACGGCGCGCGACATGACGATCGCACCCGAGGCGCCTAGTCCTTCGAGAAAGCGCCAGAGAAGGAAGAGCTCGACCGTAGGGGCAACCGCCGCGCCGAAGGTGGCGCCCGTAAAGACGAGAAGACTCGCCAAAAGCGGTCCGCGCCGTCCGCGCACGTCGGAGAGCGGCCCGACGAAAAGCTGCCCGATCGCGAGGCCCCACATGGTCATCGAAAGCCCCAACTGCACCGTGGCCGGGGCGGCCTCGTATTCGCGCGCCTGCTCGGGGAGCGTCGGCAGATAGAGGTCCGTCACGAAGGGCCCGAAGGCCGCGAGCACGGCGAGAAACAGAAGGAGAAAGAGGCGGCTGTTTTCTTCGGGCGGACGAAAAAGCGATGCGGTGCGGTTCGGCAATGCGGGCTCCTTGAGGATGCGGGACGGTCCGCGGTCGAAGAAGCCGCGGTGTCGGAAGTCTATAACGCGAAATCCGTGCGAATCTGAAGCGAAATCCTTCTTTTCGGATGCGAAGCCCGAAAAGGAACAAATTGCCCGACATGTCTCGCGGAAGCCCCGCCGCCCTTACGATTCCTTGCTTCCTCGCCGCTCTGCGGCGCGACCCGCTTTGCTACACTTTCGGGACACACAAAGGATCCTTCTCAGCATGCTTCCCCTTCACGCCCTGGAACTTCTCGCCCCGGCGCGCGACGCCGACACGGGCATCGCCGCGATCGAGCACGGCGCCGACGCCGTCTACATCGGCGGCCCCTCCTTCGGCGCCCGTCAGGCGGCGGGCAATTCGTTCGACGACATCGCGCGGCTCTGCGACTACGCGCACCGTTGGAACGCCCGCGTCTTCATGGCCCTCAACACCCTCTTTCGCGACGACGAAATCGAGGCGGCGAGGTCGCTCGCCTTCGACGCGAAGAAGGCGGGCGTCGACGTTCTGATCCTGCAGGACATGGGCCTGCTCATGGGACCCTTGCCCGACATCGAAATCCACGCCTCCACCCAGTGTGACATCCGCACGCCCAAAAAGGCCGCGTTTCTGGAAAAGGTGGGCTTCTCGCAGCTCGTCCTCGCGCGCGAACTCGACCTCGACGCAATCCGCGCCGTGCGCGCGGCGCTCTCCAACGCCCGCATCGAATTCTTCGTGCACGGCGCCTTGTGCGTAAGCTACTCGGGCCAGTGCTACATGTCGGAGGCGATGCTCGGGCGCAGCGCCAACCGCGGCGCCTGCGCGCAGCTCTGTCGCCTCCCCTACGACGTTTCGACCGAAGACGGTCAGGTGTTGGCGCAACGAAGCCACATTCTGAGCCTCAAGGACAACGATCAGCGCGCGAACCTCGAGGCGCTCATCGACGCGGGCGTCTCCTCCTTCAAGATTGAGGGACGTCTCAAGGACGTGCAGTACGTGAAGAACATCACGGCGCTCTACCGCAAGGAAATCGACGCGATTCTCGCCCGCCGTCCGGAACTCCGCCGCTCGTCCGCGGGCGAAACGGTCTTCCACTTCACGCCCGACGCCGCCAAGACCTTCCGCCGAGGCGCCACCGACTATTTCGTGCACGGGCGCGACTTCTCGAAGCCCTACGACCTCGCGCAAACGGAAAGTCCCAAGAATACGGGCGACCCCGTCGCGCGCGTGCTGCGCATCGATCCGAAGCGTCTTTTGGTCGACGCGCTCCCTGGCGTGTCGCTTGCGAACGGCGACGGCCTCACCTACGAAGCGGCCGACGAAGAAATCCACGGTCTTTCCGTCAACCGCGCCGAGCGCGAAGGCAACCACTGGGCGCTCTATCCTCGCGAACGCACGTCGCAGTTGGACGGTCTTCGCACGGGAAGCATCCTCTCCCGCAACCGCGATCAGGCGTTTGAAAAGATTCTCTCCGGGAAGACCGCCGAACGGCGCATTCCCGTCACCGCGACCTTCACGGTCGAAGAGGACGCGCTCACGCTCCTTTTGACGGACGGCACTTCGACGGGCTTCGCGGAAGTCGCCATGGACCTCGAAGCGCCTTCGGACGCCGAGGAAAACCGCGCCCGACTCGAGATGAATCTGCGAAAGATGGGCGACACCGACTATCGGATCGCCGAAGTCTTCATCCCCGAAGACCTCGACGTCTTCGTGCCGGCAAGCATCGCGAATCAATTGCGCCGCCATGCGACGGCGGAACTCGACGCCGACCGCAAGGCGCACTGGGAGCCGACGCACCGCGCTGCCGGCGACGAGCACGTTCCCTACCCCGAGAAGTCCGTCGACTACCGCGCGAACGTCGCGAACCGTCTCGCCAAGGCCTTCTACGAACGGCACGGCGCGACCGTGACGGCGCCCGCCTTTGAGATTCTGCCCGTCCCCAAGGCAAACCTCATGACTTGCCGCCACTGCGTGCGCGCGCAGCTCGACCTTTGCCCGAAGACGCTCAAATTCTTCCCCGAGCGCCTCAAGACGACGGACCGAAAGCTCTTCCGCCCCGAACCGCTTCTTCTCAAGAATTCCGCGGGCGAAGTCTTCCGCGCGGAATTCCACTGCGAAGAGAAGCCCTGCTTCATGACGATCACGTCGCCTTCGGGCCTGCCCGTTCGGCGTCCCGCCGAAAAGCCCGCTTCCCAGCCCGCCGAGACGGTGCGCTCGGAGCGTTCCGCGCGCGCGGAACGCCGAGGGGAAAAGAGTCCGTTCGAAAAACGGACGGGCGAGAAGCGCACGTTTGAAAAGCGCGGCGCCCCGCGCCGCGGCGAAAACGCCCGCGGACCCCGCCGGAATGCGGACGGGAAGTCCTTCGGAAACCCGAAGGGCCGCAAGCGCTGACGATGGAGGCATTCAGCATGCAGTTTTTTGACGACGAAGAGTCCGTCGAGATCCTCTCCCCCACCGCGGAGATGATGCCCGTCTTCGACGCGATCCGCGAGAGCTTCGAGCGCCTTGCGGCGCTCCCGCACGCAAACGCCCTGTCGCTTGCCTGGGACGACATCTCCTTTACGCAGACGGGAACGGAACTCGCCCGTTGGTACTTCGGGCGCAACGGCCTTTCGATCCGCATCGAAGACCCGGACGACGCGATGCTCGGAGACCTCTACCACTGGGTGGAAAACCACTTCAACGTCATGAGCGGAGCGGACCTTGACGACCGGCTCGAATATCTCGCCGGAAACAACCAGACCCCGACGCGCTTCCGTACGATCCGCGAGGCCGCGGCCGTGTCGGAACTCGTCCGCCACGAGGTGGGACTCGGCTGGGGCGGTTTTTCCGCCGTCGTCGACAAGGAGGACGAAGCGCGTCTTCGCCGCCTTCGCATCTTCACGGACTACTATCGGCAGACGATCGAGTGGCCCCTGCTGCGCACGGCGGACCTCGCCGCGACCTGCGCCCTCATCGTCGCGTCGCAGCTTCTCGGCATGACCTCGCCCGCCCGGGCGGAAACCCTCTTCGCGCGCCCCGCGGGAGAGCTCATCGTGCGTTTCCGCAGTTGGACCGACGTAGCCGAAAGCCTTCTCGTCCGCGACGCCTTCGTCGCGCTCGAAACAAGCGAAACGGCCGCCCTGCAGTCGGTGCGCCGCTCCTTCGTCTTTCTCGAATCCCTCCTCTCGGGCCCCTGGAAGACGCTCTCCTGGATCCGCGTCGCACAGGAAGAACTCCCCGACGTCACGCCCAAACCCGCGGTTTCGTCCGCTCATTGAGGAAGATTCGTCATGCAAAGCAAAGCGTTGCGCCGAGCCGACCGCTCGCTCTCCGAAGAAGACACCCGCAAGGTGCTCGCCCGCTGCCAGTGGGGGACGCTCTCTTACGCGGACGACGAAGGAACGCTCCATTCGATTCCGATTTCCTACGCCGTCGCCGGGGACAACCTCTACTTTCACGGCGCCAAGACGGGAACCAAATGGGAGAACCTGCAAAAGCCCCGCGCCGCGACCTTCGTCGTCGCGACGGACGTCGTCGCCGACCCCGAAGAATTCACAACGGCCTTCGAATCGGTCGTGCTCTCAGGCACCGTGGAACTCGTCTCGGACGAAGCGGAACGCCGCACGGGATTCTTTGCGGTGCTCGGCAAATACTGCTCGACGGTCGCCCCCGAAAAGTGTGAAGGCTACTTCCGCGAAGGGAGCCCCTACGCCGGTCTCTGGCGCCTTCGCATCGAATGCATGACGGGAAAGCGCCACGAGTGAGCGCCTTTTCCGACCGATTGTTCCGATAAGGATTGCGGGAAAAAGACGACGGATAAGTTGCCTTTTTCCCGCAATTTTAGATTTATGTCAAAAATTTCTCTCGCGAAAAAGACAATGCGGGAGTAACATTTGCGAATCCGTGTCTTCCGCCCTCCGGCGAAGCACTTTTCTTTTGACCCTATTTGTACGCACATTAGAAGGAAAATAATACCTTCACCGATTTGTTCGCACAAATGATATCCCGCCCGGAGACATCTTCCATGTACGATCCGAAATCCCGCGTGGCTGAAGAGTTCATCTGTCACGAAGAAATTCTCGACACCCTCGCCTACGCCGAAGAACACAAGCACGACCGCCCCCTGATCGACACGCTTCTCGAAAAGGCCGCCTCCTTCCGCGGTCTCACGCACCGTGAAGCGGCCGTGCTGCTCGCCTGCGACTTGGAAGACGTCAACCAGAAGATTCTCGACACGGCCGTGCGCGTGAAGGAACACATCTACGGCACGCGCATCGTGCTCTTTGCGCCGCTCTACCTCTCGAACTACTGCGTCAACACCTGCACGTACTGCCCGTATCACGCGAAGAACAAGCACATCCAGCGCAAGAAGCTCACGCAGGAAGAAATCGAACGCGAAGTCATCGCCCTGCAGGACCTCGGCCACAAGCGTCTTCTTCTCGAAGCGGGCGAACATCAGAAGTACAACCCGATCGAATACATCCTCGAATCGATCAAGACGATCTACTCGATCAAGCACAAGAACGGCGCCATCCGCCGTTTGAACGTCAACATCGCCGCGACGACAGTTGAAAACTACCGCAAGCTCCACGAAGCGCAGATCGGCACCTATCAGCTCTTCCAGGAAACCTATCACAAGGAAAGCTACAAGCTTCTCCATCCGAAGGGACCGAAGTCCGACTACGCCTACCACACCGAAGCGCACGACCGCGCCATGGAAGGCGGCATCGACGACGTGGGTCTCGGCGTTCTCTTCGGCCTTGAACACTGCCAGTACGACTTCGTGGGCCTGCTCATGCACGCCGAACACCTCGAAGCCGTCTGGGGCGTGGGTCCGCACACGATTTCGGTGCCGCGCATCTGCCCGGCCGACGACATCGACCCGAACACCTTCAGCAACGCCGTTCCGGACGACCTCTTCCTCAAGATCGTCGCTCTGATCCGCCTCGCCGTTCCCTACACCGGCATGATCATGTCGACGCGCGAAAGCGCCCGCATCCGCACGGAAGCCCTTCGCCTCGGCATTTCGCAGATCTCCGGCGGCTCGCGCACGTCGGTGGGCGGCTATACGCTCGAACCCGAAGACGAAGGCGAAAACACGGCGCAGTTTGAAACGTCCGACCGCCGCAGTCTCGACCAAATCGTGAAGTGGCTCCTCGAAAACAAGTACCTGCCCTCCTTCTGCACGGCCTGCTACCGCGCCGGCCGTACGGGCGACCGCTTCATGCAGTTTGCGAAGACGGGCGAAATCGCCACCTACTGCCAGGCCAACGCCGTGATGACGATCAAGGAATACCTCTGCGACTACGCTTCGGCCGCGACGCGCAAGGCGGGCGAAGAAGTGCTCAAGGCGGAACTTCCGAAGATCCCGCACGAAAAGATCCGCGCCGCCGCGGAAAAGCGCCTCATCCGCATTGAAGCCGGTGAGCGTGACTTCCGCTTCTGATATTCGGTAGTCCACAAAAAATGGAGGTCCTTCGACTCGCGTCGAAGGACCTCTTCGTTTTCAGGCTTCGAGGGTCTCGGGTCGGACACGCAGCTCCGGTACTCGAAGGCAGTATGTGCATTTTTTGCTCATACTATATCTTGTGTCAGTCCGGCCGATCGAACCAAATTACTCGGCTGTCGTCCGCTTGTCCACCACACATCCCGTGAACTATTAAAAATTCTTTAATAGTTGCCTTCTTAAAAAAAAACTCCTCGTCTTATAGACGTCCTCAAATTCAGGTGCGTTCACATTGAAGAGTCAGGCCGCTTGAGAGTTCATTCCTCTTCCTTGTGGACCGCCTCGAACTGCTTCATGCGTTCCGTGACGAGTCCGAGATCCCGGTCGATCGCTTCGAGCCGATCGCGCATTTCCTGGATGTCCTCGGGATCGGCCTCGATCTCTTCGAGGTAGGCGACTTCGCGCTCGATCTCGTCGCTTTGCTTGCCGAGCGCCATGTAGGTTTCTTCAAAATCCTTTTCGGTGAGGGCCGACAAGGGAGCGGAGAGAACGCGCTTGGCGGCGGGCATGACGTCGCGCCCGCGCATCTCCTGAGCGGACGCGAGAATGGCGCGCATTTCCGCTTCGGCCGTGAGTAGCGCCGGATCGTTCGGATTCCATTCGAGCGCGTCGTACTCCTCGGGCTTCATCGGACGGGGACCCACGTCCTCGACGACCGTCTCGGATCGTTTCTCCTCGGGCGCGCCAGCGGGAGCGGGAGAGGATTCGTCTCCCCACGTCCAGGTGAGCGTCCCGATCGAGACGGGACCGTCTTCGGCGCGGATCGTGAGCGTCTCTCCGGTCTCGAGGTTTTTCAGAAGAAGTCGGCCTTCCGGCAGTACGGCGGCAAAACGGGGCATGGAAACTGTCCTCAAAAAGTGTCTATCGGAAAACTACCGAATCCGAACGCGCTTGGCAAGGATCTTGAAACTGGGAAGAGTTTCCGCCGTCGTTTTTGCCATTTTCTCTTTCTCTGCGGCCGAGCGTTTCAGGCAACAATCGCGTCCGATCGGACGAACCGCTCGAAGCGCGCCGCGCCACAATGGACGGTGCAAAGGGGCGTCCGGAAGAACGCCCTGAAAACCCATACCGATCACAAGGAGACAAACATGTCCGAAATCCGCAAGGCCCCGCACGATACGATCTTCGAGCAGGGTCCCGTCAATCCCTACGGGAAGTTCTTCACCGGCACGTCCTACCTCACGATGCTGAGCGAAAACGACGACGTCTTCCACGCCCCGATCGGAAACGTCACCTTTGAACCCGGTACGAGAACGCACTGGCACGTCCATTCGGGCGGTCAGATTCTCCTCGTTCTCGCGGGCGAAGGCTTCGTGCAGTTCGAAGGCGAAGCCCCGCGCAAGATCCGCAAGGGCGACGTCGTGCGCATTCCGCCCGAAGTGAAACACTGGCACGGTGCGGGCGCCTCGACCTGGATGACCCACATCTCGATCGAACCCAACGTCCCTAACAACCGCTGCACGTGGCTCGAAGCGGTGTCGGACGAAGACTACGCAAAGGCCGTCGCGTAACGCGAAACCGCATCAGACGGAAAGGCCGCGCTTCTCAAGCAAGTGAGAGGCGCGGCCTTCTTCTTTGCGGTTCCGGATCAGCTCATGGGAACGCCTTCGGGCGTGACGTGGTTCTTCATCACGCGCACGCTCTTTTTCGGGGGCGTCCCGAAGAGCTTCTTGTAGTCGCGCGAGAATTGCGTCGCGCTCGCGTAGCCCACGGCGTAGGCCGCCTGCGAGGCGTCGAAGTTTTTCACGAGCATGAGGCGTTGCGCTTCGTGGAGCTTCAGGCGCTTGTGGTACTGCAGGGGCGAGAGGCTCGTCACCGCCTTGAAGTGACGGTGGAAGGTCGAGGGCGCCATGTGGGCGCGGTCGGCCATCTCCTCGATCGACACGCTCGCCGTGACGTTCGCCTTGATCCAGTCGATCGTCTGGCCGATGCGGTTGCTCTGCGAATCCTGCGTGAAGGCCGCGGCAAGGGCCGGCCCCTGCGGACCGAGGAGCGCGCGGAAGTGAATTTCACGAAGGAGCATCGGCGCCATCACTTCAATTTCGTCCGGACGGTCGAGGAGCCGCAGGAGACGCAGAAAGACTTCGAGGAGCTCCGGATCGGAGCGCTCAAGCCCGATCGCCTGCATATTCGTGCAACGCGACCCCAGACGCACGCGGGGAATCAACTCGCGAAGCACCTCTTCGTCGAGCGCAATCGACACCGCGATGAAGGGGTGTTCCTTCGTCGCCCCCACCACCTGCCACATCGCGGGCATGTCCATGAGGGTGTAGAGCATGTCGCCCGCACCGTACTCATAGACGCGGTTTCCGACGATGGAGCGCTTGCGCCCCGAGAGCATCACGCCGAGCGAGCGGCGGTAGACGCAGCGCTCCGACGCGTTTCGTTCGTCGCGAACCGAAATGTCGAGGCCGGGGACCGCGGTCGAGAACTGACCGACCCGTCCCTGGGCGATTTTCATCACCCGTTCGATGAGCGCGTCGTCGAGTTTCTTCACCCGAGCGGCGCGTTCGGCAACCGATTCTTCCGAAAAGTGTCCCATTTCGTCTCTCCTCAAAGCGTTTCCCGTAATCCTGAATTCGAAACGAGTGAAAGAGTTCGGTCTTCTCCGCCTTCTCTTTCCACCATCCCATTATCGGGCAAGATCGTCAAGCATTCTTGCCCGATCCTGCCCCCAAAGAGATATTTTTCTCGTTTCCACGGCCTTTCCGCTTATCTTTCGGGAAAGACAAAGTTTCCCGCTACAATGCGTTTTTTTTCCTAATCCTCTTCCCGCACACCCGAAATGTCCAACCCCAGCACCGCGAAGACCTCCGGTCTTCTCGAACGTCTTTTTCGCCTGAGAGAAAACGGAACGTCCGTCCGTCAGGAATTCTTCGGCGGCCTCACGTCCTTCATGGCGTGCTGCTACCTCATCTTCGTGATCCCGACCATGCTCGCCGACGCCGGCATGGACCGCGTCGCCGTGACGGGCGCCGTCATTCTGACGACGATCGTCGTGACGCTCATCATGGGCCTCTGGGCGAACTACCCGGTGGTCGTGGCCCCGGGCCTAGGCATCACGGCCTTCTTCGCCTACTACGTCTGCGGCCCCGCGGGCTTCACCTGGCAGGCGGGCCTCGGCGCCGTTCTCATCTCCGGCATCGTCTTCTTCCTCCTCACCGTCACGCGCATCCGGCAGTGGATCGTAGACTCGGTGCCCAAGGACCTCAAGTACGCGATCGTCGTGGGGATCGGCACCTTCATCGCCTTCATCGGCTTCAAAAACTGCGGCATCGTCGTCTCGAACGAAGCGACCTCGGTCGCGCTCGGCGACCTGACCGATCCCAAGGTGCTCCTTGCGCTCTTCGGCTTCTTCCTCACCGCGATCCTCAACGTCCTCGGCATTCGGACGGCCATGATCATCGGCATTCTCGCGACGACGGCGCTCGGGATCGTCACGGGTCACGCCTCTCTGCCCGAAGGCTCCTGGTTCTCGACGGGATTCCCCGACATCTCGGCCACCTTCTTCCAGCTCGATCTCTCGGGGGCACTCAGCCACGGGCTCTTCACCATCATCTTCACCCTCACGATGGTGGACCTCTTCGACAACATGGGCGTTTTGATCGGCGTCGCCCGCAAGGCGGGCCTCATGAAGGACGACGGCTCGATCCGCAATCTCGACCGCGCCTTCATTTCCGACTCGATCGGCACGATGCTCTCGTCGGTTTTCGGCACGACGACCGCCACGAGCTACCTCGAAAGCGCCGCGGGCGCCGTCGCGGGTGCGCGCACGGGGCTCTCGAGCGTCTTCGCCGCGGCTCTCTTCGCCCTCGCGCTCTTCTTCATCCCGCTCATCGCGATCGTCCCGGGCTACGCCACGGCGCCGATCCTCATCCTCGTGGGCGCCTTCATGATGCAGGAATGCGTGCACATCCGCTTTGACCGTCTCGAAATCGCGATTCCGGCCTTCCTCACGATCGTCGGCATGCCGCTCACCTACAACATCGCGACGGGCTTCGGTTTCGGCTTCGTCTCCTACACGATCATCGCCGTGCTCACGGGCCGCGCCCGCGAAGTGCATCCCGTCATGTACATCGTTTCGATCGCCTTTGCGATCAACTTTGCTCTGCGCTGATACTTCGAAATTTTCACTGCGCGAGAGGCCGCCGAGTTTCATACCCAGCGGCCTTTTCCGTGTTCCGAAGGGCGTTCGTTTGCCGCAACGGTGAAGTGATCCCGCGGTCTGCAACGGCACGGATCGCCAAAGACAACCCGAAACCCCTGCACGGCCCTTTTCTTCGCAATCGGATTGCGCACCGATCGTTTTCCTTAGGGGAATCCGATCGGCTGTGAGAACGATTACCCAAAGCGCCGTAAAGCCCCGTCTCTTCAGGGCGGGGATATAAGGCGCCTCGGCGTCATTTCTCGGGCGTGTTCTGTTGGCGGATGTATTCCTTGATCTTCGCCAACGGAGCTCTCCCGCAACTGGCGGCGAAGTAAGACGGCGACCATAGTTGTCCCTTGTAGTACGCCTTCTCCAGTTCGGGGAATCGCTTTCTGAGCATTCGACTCGTCACGCCCTTGAGGCTGTTCACGAGCGACGAGACCGCAACCTTCGGCGGATAGCTCACCAAAAGGTGAACGTGATCCTTTTCTCCGTCCAATTCCCGCAGTTCGGCGCCGAAGTCCCAGCAAACCTTTCCCGCCACCTCTCGCATCGCATCCAGGTGCTGCGCCGTGAAGACGGATTTTCGGTATTTTGTCACGAAGACCAAATGCACATTAATTTCGAATACGCAGTGTCTTCCAGTTCGAATGCTTTCCATAATTTCATAAGACCAAGTGCTATAATGTTCCTATGATCCTACGAAAAGCCTATCAATTCAAGCTCAGGCCCGACGGGGCCGCCCGCCGCAAACTCTCCCGGTTCTGCGGCTGTGCGCGTTTCGTCTACAACAAGGCTCTGGCTTGGAACCGTGATCAGCGCTCGTCGGATCCGAACTTCAAGATCTCGTATGCGAAGCTATGCGAACAGCTTCCGGAATGGAAAACCGCAGAGGAAACGAAGTGGCTCGCAGAGTGCGACAGTCAGGTTTTGCAACAGAGTCTCAAGGATCTGATGCGTGCCTTCACGAACTTCTTCGAAGGACTCACTGATTTTCCGAAGTTTCACAAGAAGTTTCGCAACGAAGATTCCATCCGCTATCCGCAACGCTTCAAAATCGACGAAGCCCGCCGACAGATCTTTCTCCCGTGCATCGGTTGGGTGAAGTACCGCCGCAGTCGCTTCATCGAAGGAAAGCCCAAGAACGTCAACGTCAGCCGCAAGGCGGACGGCTGGTATGTTTCCGTCCAGACGGAGCAGGAAGTACCCGAACCGGTTCACCCGAAGGCGGGCGACGAGGCCGGCATCGACATGGGCGTCGTGCGTCTCTACACCTGCTCGGACGGCACGTTCGAACAGGGAGCCCGTTGTCTGCGGGACAAGTTGGAGAAGCTGGCCAAGCAGCAGCGGCGACTCAAGCGGATGGTCAAGTTTTCCAAGAATTGGATCAAGCAGCAGCAACGCATTGCCCGTCTCCACAAAACCGTGGCCGATAGTCGTCGTGATCTGCTTCGGAAAGCCGCGAACAGGCTCTGCCAAAACCACGCCGTGCTCTTTCGCGAGGATCTGAAGATCAAGAACATGACGGCATCGGCCAAGGGTACGGTGGAAGAACCGGGTAAGAACGTGAAGCAGAAGAGCGGCCTCAACCGGTCGATTTTGGATCAGGGCTGGGGGATGTTCTTTTCCCTCCTGAACGTCAAGATGACGGAACTCGGCGGGCTGGTATTTGCGGTACCTCCGCAGAACACCAGTCGGACGTGTCCCGTCTGCGGGTGCGTATCGAAGGAGAACCGCAGGACGCAGGCGAAGTTCCGATGCACGTCCTGTGGGTACGAGGGCAATGCCGACGCCATTGCTGCGATCAACATTCTCGGGCGCGGGCAGCGCCTCAGAGCCTGTGGGGAGCTCGTTCCGGTGAACGCAGCTCAAGTGAGTCGACCTTCTCGCAAGAGAAGCGTCGTCCAGCAGCAGGAACCCGTCGAAGTGACCGTTGACGGCCCCGCCGTCAACGGCTCAGTAGGGAATCACCGTCCTTCAGGGCGGTGAGGATGTCAATTGGCGTTCTTCACGGCGCTTTCACCGGCGACATAGCCCGAAACGATGGCCCAGGTGTTCATGAGCGTCGTCATCGAGTCGGCGCCGTTCGCACCGCCCACGACGCAGCCGGCACCGTAGAGATTGCCGATGGGCTTGCCTTCCTTCGTGAGGATCTGCATGTCGGCGTTGGCGCGCAGACCGCCGAGCGTCGTCTGATAACGGGCCTTCTGTTCGACGATGTGGTAGGGACCGTCGCCCAGGGCAACGAGCGTCTTGCGGCCGAAGGCCTTGTCTTCACCCGCGGCCACGGCGGCGTTCCAATCCTTCACGGTCTGCACGAGACCCTTCGGATCGATGCCCATTTCCTTGGCGCAGACGTCGAGTTCACCCGTGCAGATGACCGGACGGCCGTTGTTGCGAAGCGACTTCCAAGCTTCGAAGGTCGAGGCGTCGGGAACCGTGTGGTCGTCCACCGCCTTCTTGACGTAGGCTTCCCAAGCCTTCTGGTCCATCACGAGGTACATCAGATGGTTCTTCTGGGCGAGCGTGGCCTGCGTGAGTTCGCCGAGCGACTTGTTTTCATTCACGCAGCGCTTGCCGTCGACGTTCACGAAGATTGCGCTGCCGCGCACGGCGAAGGTCGAGGAACCCGTCGTGTCCATTGAGCGGCCGGGCTGCACTTCGACGCCGTTCGGATAGGTCTTCACGTAGTCAAGGTTGATCGTGCCCGCGCCGATGGCGGTACCCATCTTGAAGCCGTCGCCCGTTTCGGTCGGGATGCCGTAGAAGAGAACGTCCTTCATGCGTTCCGGAAGCATCGACTTGACGGCGCCGTAGCCGCCCGAGGCGAGAACGAAGGACTTGGCGTCGAATTCGTAGGGCTGGCCCTTGAGGCCCGTGGCCTTCACGCCCGTGACGTTGCCCTCCTTGTCGGTGATGAAGTCGGTCGCGCGCATGTCGGTCATGAGAACGCCGCCGTGCTTCTTAAAGACTTCAAGCATGGTCTTCTGCCAACCGACCGAGTTGCCCTTGGCGGAAATCTGACGGTGGGCGCTGTGGTCTGGGAACTGCACCCAGGCGGCGCCGTAGGTAACCTTCAGGTCGTCGATGAGCCAGTCGCCGACTTCACCCGTGCGTTCGGAAACCATCTTGGCGAGGACCGGGTCGTTGGCGTTCTTGCCGACGCGCAGCATGTCCTTGTAGAGGAGTTCGGGCGAGTCCTTCGTTTCCTTCATGACTTCGCGCTGATAACGCGTGCCCGTGGCGGCGAGACCGCCGTGGTTGAGGGCCGAAACGCCGCCCGCGGCGGGACGCTTTTCGATGAGGATCACCTTCTTGCCGGATTCCGCGGCCTTGACGGCCGCCGTGATGCCGCCGTTGCCCGCGCCGATCACGAGAATGTCGGTCGTGACTTCCTTGACGGGCTGATTCGCCGCGGCGTTGGCGTCGGGTTTCTTCATGTAGGAGGCGGTGTCGACGCCCGCGGAGGTGAGCGCGGCGAGAACGGCCGCCTTGATGGCGTCGGACGTGAGCGTGGCGCCTCCGACGACGTCGACCGCCGCGGACTGCTCAGCCGCGATGGCGGCGGGAATGCGTTCGATCGCGGGATCGGCGATGCCCGTCGATTCCTTGTGCGAAACCACCTTCACGGCCGTGATCTTGCCGTCGGCAAGCGTCACTTCCACCTTGACGGGGCCGTTGCGGCCCTGGGCTTCACCCGTGTAGGTGCCGCTCGCGGCGGCGAAGGCGCCCGTAGCGAGCGCGGCGAGGACGGCGCCCGTGAGCGCGGTCTTGGCAAAGGTCTTAATCATGAGTTTTCTCCCTTGGTCGAATGGGTTTTCGGGAAGGACGGGGGCGCACGCCCTCTCCTTACACCGAACGCAGACCATTGTGCCGACGCAAGGGAGAAAAGTCTCTATACGTCGGTATAGGTCGTAAGACCCATGATCGATTCGGCCGCGGCGTGCCCGAAGACGAAGGCGTCGGTGAGGCCGCAGCCGCCGAGTTGGTTTTCTCCGTGGAGTCCCCCGGTCGCCTCTCCGGCCGCCCAAAGCCCCGGAATCACCTGTCCCTCCTTGTCGAGCGCGCGACCGACCGCGTCCACCGCAATCCCGCCCGAGGTGGCGTGAACGGTCATGGCGGCCGGAGCAAGCCAGAAAGGAGGCTTCACGATCGGGCGCACATTTTCGAGTTTCTTTCCGAATTCGTCCCGTCCCGCCCGGATGCCCGCCGCGTAGCGCTCGAGCGTATCGCGCAACACCGCGGGCGAAAAGCCGACCTGCCTTGCCAGGCCTTCGATCGAGTCGTCCGTCCAGGCATCGCCCGTCTCGACGGCGAGCACGGCCTCACGCTGAATGAGGCGGTTGTAGCTGCGAAAGCCCTCGTCGTCGACGAGAACGTAGGCAACGCCGCCGGGAAGCGAAAGCACCTTGTCGCGAAGCGTGTCGCGCCGCCCGTCCTCCGCCGCGAAGCGCCGTCCCTCGCCGTCGAGCAGGATGAAGCGCTTCACGTCGTTGTGAAAGCGAACGCGCCGCGTCCCGCCCACGGGACAGCCCGGCTGACACTGAACGATTCCCATGTCGACGAGTTTCGCCCCCGCCTTCTCGGCGGCGAGAATCATCTCGCCCGTGGCCGAGGGAACGTTGTCGTGCGTGAGTCCTTTGCATTGGGGCGCGTAGCGCGCGATCATCTCGGGATTCGCCGAGAAACCTCCCGTCGCCACGACGATGCCGAGGCGCCCCGTAAAATGCGCGGTCGTCCCGTCGGGGAGTTCGGCCGTGACGCCCGTGATGCGGGGAACGCCCTGCGTCGTCATGCTCGATTCGAGCGCCGTCGCCCGGGTGTTTCTGAGGATGCGCACGCCCAACTGTCCCGCCCGTGCGCCGAGCTGTCGGACGTAGCCTTCGCCGTTGGGCATCACGGGTTTGTAGTTGCGGGGAAAGAGCGAGCCGGAAATTTCGAAGACGTCGCGCGAAAAGGCAACGCCGAGACTCTCGAGCCAGCGCATCACCGGACGCGCCTCCACCGCCATTCTCATCAAGCGACCAGTATCGGCCGAAGGCCCGGCGTTTGCGAGCAGAAGTCCGTAGAAATTCTCCACGCTGTCGCGAATCCCGAGCGGTGCCTGCCGCTCCGGATCGACCGCGGCGTAGTAACCGCTCGCAATCAGAGTGTTGCCGCCCACGGCCGCGGTTTTCTCGAGCACGATGACGCTTGCCCCCAACTCCGCCGCACGTGCGGCCGCGGCCAGGCCCGCACCGCCCCCGCCCACTACGATCACGTCAGCAGACCGTTCGGAAGGAAGGTTGAGTGCCGGCCGGCTTTCGTCAAAGAGAACCTCTTCGCCCGCCGCGGCCTCAAAAGGGCCGCGGGCGGTCTGCCGTTCGCAACCCGCCGCCAATCCGGCCGCGGCGAGAAGAGAGGTCTTGAAAAGCGCGCGGCGCGTATACCACCCGTTTCGCCTCATCAGACCTCCTCGGGCGGCAGGAGCCTCGTTTCGACGGCTCTGCGGGTTTCTTCGCTCGCCGTCGTATCCAAAGGCACTTGCGCCTCTTCGAAAAGGCGGCGGATTTCCACCGCCGAATGGACGTCAAGTTTGGCGTAGATGTTCGAGCGATGAAGCTTCACGCCCTGCTCGGAAATGCCGAGCGCCTGCGCGATCGTTTTGTTGGCGGCGCCCGTCGTCGCTTCGACCGCGACTATGCGTTCGCGAGGCGTCAAGGACGAAATCCTTGCGCGCGCCGCGTCACGCACGCGCCGCCGTTCACGATCCTCGAGATTCCACGCGAAAAGCCGTCGGCAGGCTTCGGCAAGCTTCTCGGCCGTTACGGGCTTCGTGAGAAAGTCGGCCGCACCCTGCTTCACGGCCTGAATCGCCATTTCCACGTCGCCGTGACCGGAAAGGAACACAACGGGTTGATCAAATCCCGCGGTCTTCATCCGCGTCTGGCATTCGAGTCCCGACATGCCGCCCATGCGGATGTCCATCACGACGCAGCCCGGCACGGACGGATCGTCCCTTTGCAGAAATTCCTCCGCGCTTTCGTACCCCACAGCGGAAAGACCGAGCATCTGCAGGGCAAAGAGGAGCCCCTCGCGGAGAGTGGCGTCGTCATCGACGAGTCGTACGAGCAGTTCGACGTTCATGATCGGCAAAAAAATAGAAAAAACGGTTACGGAGAGGAAGGTTTGCTTTCTTCGGACGGCGCTGGGTCCGCAGGAAGTTGCAAAACGGCGCAGAGACCGTTCGAAGGCGGGCGCCCCCTTCGGAAGAGAAGGCTTCCTCCGTGCGCCTCGGCGATGCGGCGCACGATGAAGAGTCCCAGCCCGAGACCGTCGGGTTTGCCGCTTCGCACGGGCTCCGATAGCTTCGCGAAGCGTTCGTCCGAAATCGGACCGGCGAGCGGTCCATCGTCTTCGACGGAAAGTTCAACAAAGGGAACGCCATCCCGATCGGAACCGTCTTTGCGTTCCTCCATTCGCCGGGCGCGCACGACGACGCGGCGCTCTCCGACGGGACGGTCGGCCATGGCCGCAGCCGCATTTCTGAGAAGGTTCACGAGGGCGAGCTCAAGTTCCAGGGGCTCCCCGAGTACGAAAAGACCGTTTGCCGCCTGCACGTCCACAGTCGTACCGACGGAAGCCGATCCGTGCCCAAACAAGGTTTTTGCCCGGTGAGCGAGATGAGCCGCGTCGATTCGCTCGCGCTTGCGTCCGCCCGCCTTGGCGTAGCTTCGAACCCGCTCGACGATGTCGGAAACCCGTTGGGCTTCCTCCGAGAGAATTCGTGCCGAATCGGCAATGCGCCGCTCGATCGTCGGATCGGGCGCTTCGACAGCACGTTTGGCCGCAAGCCGTATGCCGTCCGCATAAGCTACGACCGCCGCAAGAGGTTGGCGCACTTCGTGCGCGAACATACTCGAGAGTCCCGAGACGACGCTCGAACGCTCAAGCTGGGCGAGGTGCTCCTGCGCCTCCCGCGCCGCCTTCGCGGCCGCGTCCTTCTCTTCGACGGCCTTTCGGAGCGCCCTCGTTCGCTTTTCGACGAGCCGGTTTGCGAGGAAGGAGTGAAGCGCAAGGAGCGCCAATGCCGCAAAAACCGCGATGATGCCGTTGCGGTAGCGCGACCAGAAAACCCGGAAGGTGGGCTCCTCGGGCTCCCGATAGGGACCGATCCCGAGAAGTTTGTAGATGTCCGCCGCCTTCGAGAAATCGCTTGCGATGCGCCAACGCTCGCCCATTCCGAAGAGGGGCGCGCTCATGACGGTAACGGAGAGCGAGCTCGCGAGTTCCGCATCCGTCCCGGCGGGCACGGCGAGCACGATGTCGGGGAAAAGGTCGGCCGAGCGTCGGCAGGGAAAGCCCTCGCGGGGCCGTTCGTTCAAGACCGTCAGTTCGTGTTCCCGCACGACGTCCGCGTCGATGAGCGACTCGAGGCGACAGGCGGGCACGACTGCGACGTCGGCCGCGGCCTGCTGAACGAGCAGAATCGGATCGGGCGGCGAGTAGCCCGTGAAGCGCACCTTCGCGTCCCAGCCGTCCTTGAGGACGCCGTTGTTTTTGAGGAGCCCCTGAAAAAGAAGCCAGGTCGAGAAGCTCCCCTTGTCTTCCGCGGCGATGCGCTCTCCAGGCACGTCGGCAAGCGTCTTGATGTGGCTTCCCCGACGCACGATCACGGCGAAGCTTGCAGCCTCGGAAGGATCACGCACGTAGGGAGCCGCCCGAGCGGCGATCTGCATGGCACCCGCCTCGAGCTGCAGGACGCCGAAAAGCGCGCTGTCCGCGAAGAACGCATCGACTTTGCGGTTTCTCACGGCCTCCGTCAACTCGTCGGCGGAATAAAAGGACGTTTGAAAGCGGGTATCGGGATGCGAGCGGCGGAGAAGCCGCATGGTGGGCGCAAAGGATTCGATCAGAAAGTCGGGCCCGAGATTCTTCTGCAGACCGATCCGCACGACGGACGGCATGGCGTCCGCCGGGCGCACGGATCCGTCCTCCGCGAATGCCGGTTCCGCGGCGGTGAGAGAGACGGCAAGAAAGGATAGGAAAAGCCCGAGACGCATCGACATGGAAGACATTCTACCTTGCTCACTCCCGAATTCCGCACTGCCGGCGGAGGACAGGAATCTTTCACCGTCCCGGAGGGATCGTCCCACTCTCAACCGTATGAACCAAAAGTTCATGCCCGTGTAAAAACTTGAACTTCCGAAAAGCCTTCCTCTTTCCTACGATGCAGTCATCCGAAGAAGTTCTCCAACCCTTACAGGAAAACACAGCGTATGACCGAATTGATGAAGGCGGCCGTTCTCGTCGGCCCGCAGCAAATCGATACCAAACTCGAGCCGTCCCCGAAATGAAGCCGGGCGACATCCGCATCCGCGTGTCCGCCACGGGCGTGTACGGCAGCGACATCCACATGTGGAAGACCGGCAAAGGCTGGAATCCCGACCACAAGGGCGACTTCTGGATGGGCCACAAATTCTGCGGCGTCGTCGAAGACCCGGGCACAAGCGACTTCAAGGTCGGCGACCGCGTCGTCTTCTGGGCGAATCTCTACTGCGGCGAATGCGACATGTGCCGCGCCGGTCAGGAACACCTCTGCCGCGACGTGAACGGCACGAACCACATCGGGTTCGTCTGCAACGGCGCCTATGCCGAAAAGTTCGTGGGGCCCGCCCGCCTCGCCTACAAGCTCCTCGACACCGTGTCGGACGTGGACGCGGCGCTCATCGACCCGCTGATGGTGGCCTACCACGCCGTGCACCTCTCGAACATGAAGCTTCACGACAAGGTCCTCGTCGTGGGCTCGGGCATCATCGCGCAGCTCATGGGCGATCTTGCGAAGAGCGCCGGGGCGTCGCTTGTCGCCATGTCGAAAACGAACAACCGCAAACTCGCCAAGGCCCGCGAAATGGGCAAGTTCGACTGCTACCTCGACGGCAAGGACCCGAACCGCCGCGCCGTCTACGAAGAAGTCTCGAAGGGCGGCTTCGACGTCGTCTTCGAAGCGGTCGGAAGCGCCTCGGCGCTTGCCGCCGCCATGGACGCCGTGAAGGCGGGCGGCACGATCGTCACGGTCGGCAACACCATCGACCCGACGATCCCCATCGACATCAACCGCCTCGTTCTGCACGAAATCCGCTTGGTCGGAAGCGTCTCCTGCACCCGCAAGGAATTCGAAGAAACGATCGACCTGATCGCGAGCGGGATGATCAAGCCCGAGCGCTACGTCACCGACATCGTTCCGGTCGAAGGCATGCAGAAGGCCTTCGAGCGCCTCACCTCGCGCACCGATCCGGTTCTCAAGATCGTGATGAAACCCGACGCCAAAGTCGATTGACGACGACCCTCGCCGCGCGCAAACTTCTCCCACGTGCGCGCGGCGCATCCCTTTTCGATTTCGTTTTCCGTTTCCTCATCATGAAGAAGACCCTTCTTTCACTCACGCTTTCTCTGGCGCTCTCCTTTGCGGCGTCCCTCCCCGTCTCGGCCCGCACGGACGCTCCTCTCCCCGCCCCCGCGACGGTGAGCGCCGAAATGGCAAAGAGCGTTTCCGCGCCCGCCCCCGACCTCTGGCTCACGAAGGAGCGCTCGCCCGAAGCCGTGAGCGCCATCGCCAAGAACTATGCCGAAGGCGCCGCACCCGCCGCGCTGGCGCTCGCCGAGGAATACGGCGTCGACGTTGAGGAAGGGACGCTCGGAGGCGTGCGCGTCTATACGCTCTCGCCGAAAACCCTCGCGAAAGACAAGGCCGACAAAGTGATCTTCTACATTCACGGAGGCGGCTACATCCTCGGGCACGGCGTCGCTGGAATCGGCGAGGGCGTCCTGATGGCGGGACTCGAAGGCTACAAGGTCGTCTGCGTCGACTACCGCATGGCGCCCGAACACCCCTACCCGGCCGCGATCGACGACGCCTTCCGCGCCTACAGGGCGCTTCTAGAAACGACGCCCGCCGAAAACGTCGCCGTCTTCGGGACGTCGACGGGCGGCGGCATGACGCTCATCCTCGGGATTCAGGCGGCGCGCGCGAACGTCCCGATGCCCGCGGCCCTCATCGCGGGAACGCCCTGGTCGGACCTCACCAAGACGGGCGACAGCTACGTCACGATGGACGGCGTCGACAACATTCTCGGCACCTACGACGGCCTCATCCGCACGGCGGCGGAGCTTTACACCGGCAAGGCCGACATGAAGGATCCGCTTCTCTCCCCCGTCTACGCGGAAGACGCGGCCCTCGCGAAGTTCCCGCCCACGCTCCTCGTTTCCGGGACGCGAGACCTCTTTTTGAGCAACACCGTGCGCATGCACGAAAAGCTCCTCTTGGCCGACCGCCACGCGGAACTCATCGTTTACGAGGCGCTCTCCCACGCGCAGTACTACCTCAATCCGAAGGCCCCCGAAACGAAGACGCACTACCGTCTGCTCGGAAAATTCCTCGAACGCGTCCTCGACGACTGATCGAGGGGCAAAACGTCCTCCGGGCGCCCGGCGACAAGCCGAGGCGCCCTTCTTTTTAAGTTTGCGAGCGGTTTCGCCTTGCTACAATGGGGCCTTTCTTTTTCCACTGGCCCGAGAAACCGTGACGCATCTCTTCGACATACCGGGACTTGAACTCACGCCCGTCGAACCGATCGAACCCGACGACCTGCCGCTTTCGCTCGAGCGAAACGGCATCGTTCTGTGCGTTCGGATTGAAAATCCGGACCCCTCGGACGAAAACATGGCGGTGGCGCTCCTCCCCGCCGACGCCAAACTCCGAATTCTGAGCATCCGCGACGCCCACCGCCGAAGCCAAAGCCTGTGGGCGCGCATGCTCCTTGCGCTCCTCTCGCACCGCTCGGGCGTGGGGCTCTACGAGCACCCGCCCTACGGTCCGCGCGCCAAAAACCCCGGCAAGAACCTGCAGTACGTCTCGATCGCCCACACGAAGCTCTACGCCGCCGCGGCCATGTCGCCGCAGCCGGTCGGCATCGACGCGGAGTTCTGTCGAAAACTGCGCGACCCCGAGGCGATCTGCGAGTACGCCTTCCCGCACGACGTGGCCGCCTACACGCTCGAACAGCTCGAGGGCGAAAACGACTTCCCCGAGGTTCTTCCCTTCTACGCCCTCTGGGGCATGCGCGAGGCGACGATCAAGCTCAACGCCCCCTACGGGGACTTTCGCCTGTCGCTTACCGACGCGCCCTTTGACACCACCATGCCGGTGCTCCGGGAAACGCGCACGAACGAAATTCTCTATCCGCGCTTCTACGTGACCGGAAACGGCCACTGGGGCGGTCTCTGCCAGGGCTTTGAAGATCCCGACGCAGAGAATCCCCCGGAAGAAAACCCCACGATCCTCACGGTCGTGACGATCGCGCCGATGGTGCACGGCGAAGTGCGGATGCAGGACCTTCTCCGATACTTTGAGAAGCACTGCCCCCGCGCTTGGGAGCGTGCGAAAAAGGCCGTTTCCCTCGGCGTCGCGCACGACCCGACCGCGCCCGAATGGGAGCGCCTCAACGAAACGGCGGTCGAGTGGCCCCTCTGAGTCTCCTACGGAACCCGAACATGCCGCACTTTTTGGAAACGCTCTACGAAGCGCAGAAAATCGCCTTCGCGCCCTTTCTCTTCAAGGCCGTCTCGGCCGCCCTGCAGACGGGCCTTCTTCCGGGAATCGTTCACCAAAAGGCCCCGAAGACGCCGCACGACTGGGCCGAAGCGCTCGGACTCACGCCCTATGCGGTCGACGTGATGGCCGACATTCTCGTCTGTGCGCGCGTGCTCGCGCGCCGCGAAGACGGGACGCTCGAATCCACCCGCGTGGGAGACCTTCTCGTTCTCGACGAGATGACGCGCGTGAACTTTTTCTTTACGGACCGCACGAACTACGCGGGTCTTGAAAAGACGCTCGACGCGCTCCTCGAAGGGCGTCCGGCGGGGCTTGCCGCCTTTGACGAAAGCTGGAAGACGATCTATCCGCATCTGCCCAACCTCCCTGAAGAGGCGCAGAAGGCGTGGTTTGCGTTCGACCACTTCCACTCCGACCGCGCCTACCGCGCGGCGATCGAGTGTCTCGACAAACTGAAGGGCTTTTCGCATCTCGTCGACATCGGCGGCAACACCGGGCGCTTTACGAAGCTCTTTCTCGAAACCCACCCGAACACGCGGGCGACCTTCGTGGATCTGCCCGCGCAGATCGAAAACCTCGCCCGCCACGCCGACATCGAAGGCGTGCGCGACCGCATCGACACCGTCGCGATCGACTGGCTCACCGACGCCCCGCTCACGGGCACCGAAGAGGCGGACCTCTACTGGATGAGTCAGTTCCTCGATTGCTTCTGTCTCGACGAAGCCCGCTCGATTCTCGTACGAACGGCCCGCGCCATGAAACCGGGCGCCAAACTCGCCGTTCTCGAGCCTCTCGTCGACGAACAGCGCCACGAAGCGGCGGCGCTCTCGCTTGCCGCCACGAGCCTCTACTTCACGGTGATGGCCAACGGCAATTCCCGCTTCTTCCACGGCGACGAACTGCGGCGCCTTTTTGCGGAGAGCGGCCTTCGCATCGTTTCCGAGACGCCCAACCTCGGCATCAGCCATACGTTCTTCATTCTGGAAAAGGACTCAAAGTGACAAACAAACTTCCCCGCGCGCTTCTCTCCGACGTCGCGCTTTCGATTTCACTCGGCGACTACGCGGCCGCCGCGGCCCTACTCGGCCGCGACGAAGACTTCCTCTCTTCGGCCGTCGTGGCGCAGTACCGCGGTCTTACGGCGGCGGGCCTCGGCAACCTCCCCGTCGCGGAAGCGAAGCTTCGCGAGGCCCTCGCGCTTCTGGCGCTTCGCGCCGACGGCACGGCTTCGCCCGACGACGCGGAACTCGCGCTCTACGCCAAGGGCGCGCCCAAGAAGCCGACGCCCGTCTCGCCCGCGCTCGAAGCGATCGCGCCCCACGTCGCGCTCCTGCTTGTGCGCCGTTCGCTCGTCTTCACGCTCGAAGCCTTCGGCGAAACGGACAAGGCCGAGGCGGAACGCCGCCTTCTTCCCGAAGCCTGGCGTCTCTGAGAACCGCCCGGACGTCGGTTTCCGCGGGGCCGCTCCTTTCGGGGCGGCCTTTTTTTTGCGCGCCCTCCCGGACCTTTGCGAAAACGCAAAGCCTTTCGGCAGGAGGCCCTAAGCCCTTCGAGACGGTGCGGACGTAAACTAGAAAAATTCCGTTTGCGCCCCGCGCGCCAACTTCATGAGGAGAAATCTATGATCCGCCCCTTCCGTCCGGAAGTCTGCTTCCCGGAAACCCTTGAAGTCTTCGACGAACTCGTCGAATTCCGTCACGACCTGCACCAGCACCCCGAACTCGCCTTCGAAACGACGCGCACCTGCGGAAAGATCGTTGAGAAGCTTCGCGCCTGGGGCGTCGACGAAATCGACACCACGACCGTTCCGGGCGCCGTGATCGCCGTCGTCAAGGGGAACCGCCCGGGCAAGACCGTGGCCCTTCGCGGGGACATCGACGCGCTCCCGATGCCGGACAACTCCGACAATCCCTGGAAGAGCTGCGAGGCGGGCCGCTGCCACGCCTGCGGCCATGACGGCCACACGACCTGGACGCTCGGCGCCCTCTACGTTCTCACCCGCCGCCGCGACTTCCCGGGCCAGGTGGTCGGCATCTTCCAACCCGCCGAAGAATCGGGCGGCGGCGCCGCGGCCGTCGCGAACTCCGGCATCTTCGAGAAGTACGGCATCTGCGAAATCTACGGCGGCCACGACGAAGGGACGCGCGACAAGGGCGTCTTCGGCTTCCGCGTCGGTCCCGCCATGGCTTCGGTCGACTTCTTCTACATCACCGTGACCGGCCAGGGCACGCACGGCGCCCGTCCGCACCTCGGCCACGATCCGGTCCCCGTCGCCGCCGAAATCATCTCCGCCCTGCAGACGCTCGTTTCCCGCCGCGTCGACCCGATCGAAAAGGCCGTGGTCTCCGTCTGCTCCGTGAACGCCGGCAACTACAACGCTCCGAACGTCATTCCCGCCGTCGCCACGATGAGCGGCACGGTGCGCACCTTCAACGAAGACGTCCGCAAGCTCATTTCGACGGAACTTCCCCGCATCGCCGAGGGCGTTGCCGAAGCCTGCGGCTGCAAGGCCGAAGTGACCTACGAAAAGCAGACCTCGGCCGTCATCAACCATCCTTTGACGACCAAGGTTTTGAGCGACTACGTGCGCAAGCACTTCGGCGACGACGCCGCGGACGAAAACTTCCCGATCTCGATGGGCGGCGACGACTTCGCCGAATACCAGTTCAAGGTCCCGGGCTCGATCATCCGCGTGGGCGTGCGCGACGAAGCGCACACCTTCTCGATCCACAACAACCGCTTCGACTTCAACGACGAAGTCCTCGCCATGGCCTCGACCCTCTTCGCCGGCGTCGCGCTCGAACGCCTTGAAGCGCTTGCCTGACGATTCTCGGCGTCGCTTATGACAAAAACCCGCAGCTTCGCGAGAGGCTGCGGGTTTTCTCATGATCGGGAAAAGAAGAATCAGGCTTCGGTCTTTTCAGCCGGCGCTTCGGCGGCGGCTTCCTCAACCTTTTCTTCCTTCTTGGCGCGGCGCGTCGTCTTGTGAGGAACTTCCTTCACCGGCGCGGCTTCCTCGAAGGCTTCGGCTTCGACGACTTCCTTTTCTTCGGATTCGGCTTCCTTTTCGCCGGCCTCTTCCTCGTTTTCGTCGGCCTCTTCTTCGTCTTCTTCGTCTTCGGTCACGTCGATCTCGACCTCTTCGGCTTCGTCATCCTTTTCGTCGGAGAAAAGCGAACAAACCTTGTCGTGCATACGGGTGAGATGATCCTCGGCGAGCATCGTGATCATGTTGTAGTCGGCCGTGGCGACGCGCACGATGGCGTCTTCAATGTACTCTTCGACCGAGTCGTAGCCGATCATCTCGGCGATGTCGCGCAGGTTCTTGAAATCTCCCTTGTGAATCTGGATTTCAATCGTGCGGATTTTTTTCTTGTCGGATTTCTTTCCCATGATCAAAAGGATCCTCAATATCAAAAAACAAACAACCGGGGGCAGTCAGTGTAGACCGCCCGCCGGCTTTTGTGTCATGCAGAAATAATTGCTTACCACTAGGTGCGTAGCTTTTTATCAAAGGCTATTCTGAATAACCCTTGAGACTACGGACGTCTCGGAAAAACTTTTCGAGACTTCCGGAGGCCCGCGTGGCAGAATTAGGCAATGAACCCTCGAACGAAGCGCCGCGGAGAATCCCCTTTTGCGCCGCTTCATTCTCAATTTTCACAAAAAGGAGTCCCCCGCATGCACGCATTCGCCAACGCTTTCGAGAGAAGGTGGTTCTGGATCTTCATGGTGATCTGGGCGTTCATCATGCTGCCCCTGCCCATCTTCTACGACACGGAATACAACCCGAGCTTCTTCGGCGTTCCCCTCTTCATATACGGGTGGCTCGTCTACGGAATCTTCACGATTTGCATGATCGGCGTTTGGGCGCACTCCTGCCTCAAGCGTCCCGAATATCACGAATTTGACGACGAGGAAGCCTGATGCAGCACACCATTGACACGGTCAGCATGACGGGGCCGTTCCTTACCGTCATCATTCTCTACTGTCTCATTCTGACGGGTCTCGGCTGGTACGGTTCTCAGAAGAACCGTTCGCTTTCCGACTTCTTCACGATGTCCGGGAAGGCCGGGGCCATTCTTACGGGCGTCGCCTACTTCTCGACGCAGTACTCCATGTCGACCTTCATGGGCGTGCCGGGGTCGATCTACCACGTGGGCTACGCCGGGATGTCCGTCTCGGTGCCGGGCATCGCCTTCTCGATGCTCATCCCCGCGCTTCTCGTCGGTCGCCGGCTCATCACGCTCGGCCACCGCTACAAGATGCTCACGATGGCCGACTACCTCGCGGACCGCTATGAATCGACCGGCATCCGCGGGCTTCTCGCCGTCCTCATGCTCGTCTTCCTCGTCTCGATGATGGGCGCGCAGACGATCGGCGGCGGCGTGATCTTCACGACCTACACGGGCGCGCCCGAATGGGTCGGGATCACCGTCATGGGCGTCACCGTGATTCTCTACTGCATGGCGGGCGGCATCCGCTCGATCATGCTCACCGACCTCATCCAGGGCATCCTCATGGTCGTGACGGCGGTCGTCACCTTCTTCGTGTCGCTTGAATTGGGCGGCGGTCTCGACGTCATCAACGCCAAGCTCGCGGCCATGGACACGAACTACGTGAGCTTCCCCGGTCACAACAACAGCTATCCCTGGCAGAACTACGTCTCGATGATCGTGATGTGGTCCTTCTTTGCGATCGGTCAGCCTCACCTCTTCACGAAGTTCTTCACGATGAAGGACCACAAGACGATGTTCAAGGCCGTCATTCTCGGCACGCTCGGCATGTGGTTCTCCGCCTCCTTCATCGAATGGTGCGGCGTCACGGGCATCATCGCCTTCCCGGGCCTCGAAGGGAAGAACTCCGACTTCGTCGTGCCGCTCATTCTGCAGGGCGGTCTCTCGCCGGTCCTCTCGTCCCTCATGGTGGCGGGCATCTTCTCGGCGGGCATGTCGACGATTTCGTCGCTGCTCCTCACGGCCACGTCCGCCGCGTCGCGCGACCTCTATCAGAAGATCCTGAAGCGTGACGCCACCGACGAAGAAACCTGGCACCTCTCGAAGGTGATCACGGTCGTCCTCGGCATCATTGCGATCGGCATCGGCATCTCGAAGCCCGGCTCCATCTTCCAGATCGTTCTCTTCGCCTTCGGCGGCCTCGGCATCTGGGCGGCCCCGATTCTGCTCGGCATGTACTGGCGCCGCGCCACGACGACGAGCGTCTATGTGGGCGTCATCGCCGCGGAAATCCTCTACGTCCTCATCACGCTCGAATTCCCGAGCTGGTCCTTCGGCTTCAATCCGCTGATCGTCGCCTGGGCCTTCGCGATGGTCGTGATGATCCTCGTGAGTCTCGTGACGAAGCCCGTGTCCGAAGCGACGATCCGCCGTCACTTCGACGACCTCGACCGCCACGCCGACTGACGTATCCCATTGATCTTTTCGGAAAGCCGCCCCGCGCGGCTTTCCCTCTTTGAGGCACACCATGCAGCTTGCTCATCTCTCCTGGCACAAGGCCGAACCGATTCTCAAGAACCCCGACACGCTCGTCGTCATCCCCGTGGGGAGCACCGAACAGCACGGCCCCGTGGGCCCGCTCGGCACCGACTGGCTCATCCCCGAATGGATCACGAAGGAAATGGAAAAACGCTGCGACATTCTCGTCACGCCCGTCGTGCCCTTCGGCGTCGCGACGCACCACACGTCGTTTCCCGGCACGATCGACATGGGCCTCGACACGATGACGGGGATCTTCCGCGGCATTTTCGAAAGTCTCACGCGCCACGGCGCGCGGCGTTTCCTCGTCGTGAACGGTCACGGCGGCAATGACCCCGCCATCGAACGCGCGGGCCTCGAGACCGCCCGCAAGACGGGCGCGCTCATTTCGCTTCTCAACTGGTGGAGCATCGCCCCGCAGCTCAATCCCGAATGGACCACGGGACACGGCGACGCGCAGGAAGTCTCCGCGATGGCCTACATTCACCCCGAACTCGTCGACCTCAAGAACTGCCCCGAAACCCGCGCGAACAACCTCTCGGACGAGCTCGTCTTCACGCACCTCTCGAGCCTCAAGTTCCGCGGCGCCAACGTGAAGCTCGTGCGCGACATCCGGCTCGGCATTCCCGAGGGCGGCTACGGCGGCATCGCGAGCGAAAAGGCCACGGCCGACTGGGGCGGCGCGATGATGCCCGCGATCGTCGACTACTTCTGCGAATTCGCCGAAGCCTTCCGCAGGATCCCGCTCGACCGTCCCATCGAAAGGTAAAATCTGCGCTTCGTCCCGATTTTCTCAACGGAGAACCTTCATGACATTCCCCGCCGACAGCGCCCGTTTCACCGAAATCCTCGAAGCGACGCTCCACGACCTCGTCCTCACGGGCGAGCGCCTCTCGAACGACAACGAAACGAAGGCCTTCGATCTTCTCGAAGAACGCTTCCGCGCCGCGGGCGCCGAAGTGGAGAGGGAAACCGTTCCGCTCTTCGTCTCGACCGTTCCGCACGCGCATCTGGAAGTGAACGGCGAGACGCTGCGCGCCCAAGGGAACGCCATGACGGCCCCCGTCACGACGGGCACGGGCGGCGGTCACCGCCTTCGCGTGACGGGCCGCCCCGTCCTCTGGACGGACGACGCGAAGGCGCCCGAGGAACCGTCGATCGCGGTCGTGACGGGCCTCGCAAACCTCGGGATCCTGCGCCGCGCCGAACGTCTCGGCTTTATGGGCGTCCTCTTCGTCACGGGCGAGCGCATTCACCGCATGATCGTCTCCGACGTCTGGGGAAGTCCCGTCCCGGGCGTTGAAGACCGCTACATTTCGATTCCGAACGCCTCGATCGACAACGAAACGGCGAAGCGCTTGGGCGACGGTCCCGTGACGCTGGAAATCGAAACGGAAAGCCGGTGGCTTGCGAGCCCCGTGCTCACCGCGACGTTGCCCGGGGCGGAATCGGACAAATACGCGCTTCTTACGGGCCACATCGACAGCTGGGGCGCCGGCGCGATCGACAACGCCTCGGGCCTTGCCGCCTCGACGGCGATTCTCGACGAGCTTGCCAAAACACCTCACCCATACGGCCTCAAGGTGGTCGTCTGGTCGGGGCACAGCCACGGCCGCTATGCGGGAAGCACCGCCTGGTGCGACCGGTACGCTTCCGAGCTCGCCCGACGCGCCTTCCTGCACGTGAATCTCGACTGCCTCGGCATGGCGGGGGCGACGCTCTGCGGTTTCGCCCCGGCGATGCCCTCGACCGAAGGGCTCGCGCGACGGGCGCTCGCGCTCCCCGAAGGCGAATCCCCGCGGTTCACGCGCTTCAACCGCTCGTGCGATCAGTCTTTCCTTGCGCTCGGGATTCCGAGCGTCTTCTCGAACGTTTCGCTCGTGCCGCCCGATCCGAAACTCGCCGTGGCGGGCCTGGCGGGCGGCTACGGAGACCGCTGGCATTCGGACGACGACACAGAGGAAGGAATCGACAGGACATTTCTCCTGCGCGACGCCCTCGCGGGGCTGCGCGCGGTGTCGGAGGCCCTCGATAAAGGCCCCGAAGCGCTCTCGCCCGCCGCGGAGTGGCGGGACTTTTCGAGCCGCACGCTCAAGGCCGTCCACGACGCGATGAAAAAGCTCAGCGCCACCCGCGAAGGCATGCTCTACTGCCGCGCGGACGTTTGGGGGACGTACATCGATCTTCTCATCGAGACGGAAATGCGCCTCCAGAGCCTCACCGACGACGAAGCGCAGGCTTTTCTCCGGGGGCTCGTCGCGGTTTCCTACACGTCCGACGACGCCGGGCGCTACGACCCCGCGGGGATCGACGCCGTCACGCCCTTCGAGCGCGAAGTGAAGGCCCTTCTCGGCGAGGAGACGTTCTCCCACGCCCGCGCGACGGCGCTTCTTCGCAGCCTCAATTCGCTCGAGCGCAAGGTCGCGCGTCTTTTGCCGTGAAAAGCCTGAAAAAAGCGCGGTTCGGCAATCTTTTCTCGGGATTTTCGCCCGCGCATGCTACAATTTTTGGAATTTCCATCCCACTCCTTTCCTGAGGTCAGCCGTGAAGTCTCTTCTCTGCGCCACACTTTCCGCCGTCTTTCTTGCGGTCGCCCCGCAGGCCGACGCCGCCGACTTTGACAACCTTACGATCCGCCTGGCCCACACGGCCGCGGTTTCGCACGCCCACCACGAGGCGGCGCAGCTCTTTGCGAAGAACGTCGCCGAACGCACGGGCAACAAAGTGAAGGTGGAGGTCTATCCCGCGGGCGAATTGGGCGACCAGCCGTCGCTTGCGGAACAGGTGACGCTCGGCGCCCTCGACATGGCCGTCGTCTCGCTCGGCAACATGGCGATGTACTCGAAGAAGTTGAACGCCATGACGGCGCCCTTCCTCTTTGAAGACTACGACCACGCCCACCGCGTGATCGACGGCTTCGTCATGGACTGGATGAACCAGGGCCTCGCCGAACACGACTGCGTGGGCCTTTCGATGTTCGACTACGGCTTCCGCCAGACGACGACGCAGGACATCGTCGTCAACAAGGCCGAAGACCTCAAGGGCGTCAAGATCCGCGTGCCGCCCTCCACGGGTCTGCTCGCCGCCTTCGACGCGATCGGCGCCAACACGCAGCGAATCGCCTACTCCGAGCTCTACACGTCCCTCAAGCAAGGCGTCGTCGCGGCCGAGGAAAACCCCGTCTTCACGATTCTCGCCGACTCGCTCTTTGAAACGCAGAATCAGCTCGCGCTCACGAACCACTACTTCGACTGCCAGATTCTGCTCGCCAACAAGATGTTCTTCGACGGGCTCAAGCCCGAACTGCAGGCCATCCTGAAGGAAGAGGCCGTCAAGGCGCAGAACCTCACGCGCGAGCGCATCTCTCACGGCGAAGCCGCCGTCGTGGAGGAACTCAAGCAAAAGGGCATGAACGTGACCGTGCCCGACCGCGAATCGTTCGTTCGCCTCATGCAACCCGCCTACGACAAGGTGGGCGAGCTCGCCGGCAAGGAAGAAATGGCGAAGCTCCTCAAGGCGATCGACGCCGCGCGCACCGCGAAGTGACGCCTTGCGTCCTTTGACACCACGGATGCTTTCGCCCGCCGAGGACGAAGGCATCCTTCTTTTTTGACAGCCTCTTCTTCCTACAGCGGATTTCCATCATGGTCATGTTTGTGATCTTCACCGCCGTGCTCGTGCTGATGATGATCGGCGTCACGACGGCCGTCACGATGGGCGGCGTTTCGATCGCCACCTATCTCTGGGCGGGCGGTGACCCGGCACGGCTTTTCCTCGTGGCGCAGCGCATGTACGCGCAGGTCTCGGGGATCACGCTGATGTCGATTCCCTTCTTCCTCCTCATGGGGAACCTCATGACGGTGGGCGGCGTCTCCAAGAGCCTCTTTGGCTTCGGGCGCGTCTGCATCGGCCACCGTTCGGGCGGGCTTTCCAACGCCGCCATCGTCGCCTGCATCGTCATGGCCGCCATGTCGGGTTCGGCCGCGGCCTGCGCGGCCGGGATCGGCATGATCGCCATCGCCGAAATGACGAAGTCCGGGTACGAGCGCTCTTTCAGCTGCGCGACGATCGCCGCGGGCGGCGCCCTCGGCCCGATCATCCCGCCGAGCATCACGCTCATTCTCTACGCGGGCCTCACCCAGACGAGCGTGAACGCCCTCTTTGCGGCGGGCGCGGTGCCGGGCGTTCTCCTCGGGATCCTCTTCATGTTCTGGTCCTCCTACGTTTCGCACCGCCGCGGCTACGCCGTGACGCCCCGCGCGGGCTGGCGCGAACGCTGGGCCGCCTTCCGCGAGGCCTTCTTCTCGCTCCTCACTCCGGTGATCGTGATCGGCGGCATGTTCGCGGGTCTCTTCACCGCGACGGAAGCGGCCGCGGTCGCGTCGCTCTACGTGGCGATCCTCGGGTTCTTCGTCTTCAAGACCCTCTCCGTCAAGGATCTTCCCAAGATCCTCTGGGACACGGTCGAACAGACCGCCAAGGTGATGTTCATCATCGCGACGGCCGGGTTCTTCCAGTACGTCCTCCTCTACACGCGCATTCCGCAGCAGACGATCGCCTTCATGACGACGACCTTCTCGTCGGCGCTGCCCGTTCTCATGCTCATCATCGCGATCCTCGTCATCATGGGGTGCTTCCTCGAAGGGACGGCGATCCTCCTCATCACGGTGCCGATTTTCGTGCCCCTCATGAAGAGCTTCGGCTTCGACATCGTGCAGCTCGGGATCGTCATGTGCATCGCGCTCGCCGTGGGCGTCTTGACGCCGCCCGTCGGGCTCAATCTCTACGTGATGTCCTCGATCACGGGAGAAAAGGTGATGAACATCGCCAAGGACGCCCTGGGCTACGTCGCCATCATGATTCTCATGGCCGTGGCGGTCGCACTCATCCCCGACCTGTCGCTCGCCTTCTCGCGCCTCGTGTCCTGACGGAGTATCGTACATGTCCTCTCTTCTCTCCCTTCTGCGCGCAGGCGACGAACTTCTCAGCCGCGTCGTGCGCGCGATCTGCGTCGTCGCCATGGCGTCGATCTTCATCATGTTCATCCTGAACGTCTTCGTGCGGTTCGTGCCGATCTACAACTTCACGCAGACGGACGACTGGATTCAGTTCGCGCTCGTCTGGATGATCTTCCTGGGCGCCCAGGAACTCGTGCGCACGCGCAACCACTTCGTCGTGGATCTCTTCACGGACCGTCTTCGCGACCGTCTCTCGGGCCGGATCCTCCGCGTCATCGTCTGCGCGATCGAACTCGCCACCTACGCCGTCATCTGTTACTACGGCTGGATCTGGGTGATGCGCTCGAACGCCACCATGCAGTCGATCCCCTGGATGGAAGTGCGCTACATGTACGCCGCCATCCCCGTGAGCGCGGGCTTCATGACGCTCTACGGCGTGCGCGACCTTCTCGAGGCCCTGCGCCGTCTGCGCGGATAAGAAGACGACGCGCTCGCGCATCAAGCCGCCTTCGGGCGGCTTTTTCATGACCTGTCCTTTCACGCCACGTTTGCGGGCGCCCCGGCGTCCTGTAAATCTCTCGTTTCCGGCCCGGAGAGTCTCGGAGCAACGCTTCGCGGCGGGAATTTCGGTGGCCAAGTCAAAAGTCTTGCATAAGACCTCTTTTTCGAACCGTCATTCACGATTCTCACGCGAATGGACATTCGTGCGTCTTTGTTGTCAAGGGGTTGAGACGAAAGGAAACAATTCGACTTCACTCCGGAAAATGTTTCCGGAATCATTTTTCAATTTTCTGTGTTGTCAACGTAAGAAAAATCCCTATGGAGAGCCTTTTGCGAAATGAGTTTACGAAATGTAAACTACACATTGAGGTCTTGGAGCAAAAGCAAATGCCATAGGTGCCTTTACGCCAAGCCGGAAAAAACAAAACACAACGGGAGGCTTTATGTCATCCAAGAAACCCAAGATCAGTCTGGCTTGGCAGATGATGATCGGTCTAGCGCTCGGCGTCGTGGTCGGCGCGCTCGTGGAACAGGAAACCGCGAAAACTTTCCTTCAGCCGTTGGGCGACCTCTTCATTCGCCTGATCCGCATGGTCGTGGTGCCGTTGGTGGTCGCCACCATCATCGCGGGCGCCGCCGGCATTTCGGACACCTCGAAGCTCGGCCGCGTCGCCACCAAGACGCTGATCTGCTACGCCCTCACGACGGCCGTCGCCGTTGCGATCGGCCTCGTCTTTGCAAGCTTCATCCAGCCGGGCGTCGGCCTTGACCTCTCGACCGAAGGTCTCGCCGCCAAGGCCGTCGAAGCGCCGCCCCTCACCCAGACGCTTTTGAACATCGTCCCGATCAACCCGATGCAGGCCATGTCCGAAGGCCAGATGCTTCAGATCATCTTCTTTGCGGTGATCTTCGGCTTCGGCCTCTCCTCGCTCGGCGACCGTTGCAAGCCGGTTCTCAACTTCTTTGAAGTGGTCGGCGACACGATGATCCGCGTCACGGGCATCGTGATGCTCTACGCCCCGATCGGCGTGTTCGGCTTGATCGCCTTCACGGTGAGCCGTCACGGTCTCGGCGTTCTCCTGCCGCTCTTCCAGCTCATCCTCTCGTCCTTCCTCGCGACGGCCTTCTTCGTCATCCTCCTTCTGGTGCCGCTCGTCCGCGTCGTCACCGGCATCCCGATGATGACCTTCTACCGCGGGATCTTCGAGCCCTGGCTCATCGCCTTCACGACCTGCTCTTCGGCCGCGGCCCTGCCGGCGAACCTCAACGCCGCCCGCCGTCTCGGCTCGACGAAGGCCGTGGCTTCCTTCTCGATTCCGCTCGGCAACACGATCAACATGAACGGTACGGCCATCTACATGGGCGTCTGCTCGATCTTCGCCGCGGAAGTCTACGGGCTTGACCTCACGATGGCCGACCAGGTCACGATCGTTCTGATGGGCGTTCTCGCCGCCGTCGGCACGGCCGGCGTCCCGGGTGCGGGCCTCATCATGACGACGGTGGTCTTCACGCAGGTCGGCATTCCGCTCGAAGCGGTGGCCCTCATTGCGGGCATCGACCGTATTCTCGACATGATCCGTACGTCCATCAACGTGGTCGGCGACGTGGCTTCGGCGCTCATCGTGACGCGTCTGGAGGGCGACCTCGGAAGCGAACCCTACGTCGAAGGCGAATCGTAACGCCTTCCCCTCGGAGCGCCCCGTCCCCGGGCGCTCCGTCCGAATACGGAAAAGGGAGCGTCCCAAGAAACGCTCCCTTTTCGTTTGTCCGTCGTTTGTCCTTCATTTGCCGTCGACACCCGTCGGTCACACGTTCACCGACCGAGAAGTCATCCCCGAAGCAACGCACCGCTACGAAATCCGGGCGGCGCATCCCGAAGCGTCATCGCGCCCCGCATGAGGAAAACTAGATTCCTCAACCTCCGGCAACCCCGAGACCGTCAACTTCCGGGCCGGGACAAAAGAAAGTCCCGTTGCCGGTGTCGGACAAAGCCCCTCTTTCTCGTTTGGAGGCGGCTTACGGTTGCTCAGCCGCCTTTGCCTTCGTCTCGCGAAGGAGTTCCGCAAGACGCAGATACTGCGGAGTATCGAGGTTCGACTTTGCGAGCATCGATTCCAGATAGGGCACCGCACCCTTCCAGTCCTCGGCCGTGAGCATCACGATCGCCGCCATTTCAAGCGTGCGCGCGCTCTCGGGATCGACGCCGAGGGCCTTTTTGACGAGCTCCTTCGCCTCGGGAAAGGCGGAGCGCTCGTTGAGCGTGAGAATCGTCGCGGTGAGTTCGAGCATGACTTCGGGGTCGGCCGCGACCTTTTCGTTCAAGGAACGGCCCTTGCGGTAGGCTTCGAGCGCCGTGCGGTAGTCTTCCTTTTCGACGCTGCGGCGCGCGAGGAGCACCCAGGCGCGGGCGTCCTTTTCGTTCACCTTCAGGTATTCGCGGATCTGCTCGACGTCGCGGGCCTCGCCCTGGAAGACCTGCTGATCCTTCACGAGGAGCATCACTTCCGGAGCCCCGAGGAGCTGATAGCACATGACGGGGACGCACACCATGAGCGCCACGACGCCGATCACCGTATTGCGAAGTGACACGGGCACGGCGCGGCTCTTCGTCGCCTCGGTTTCCTTCATTTCCTCCAAGGCGCGGCGCTCGAGATCTTCCCGAAGCGAGCGGTAGGCCTCTTCCGTATGAAGTCCCTGGGCGTATTCGGCCTCCAAGCGCTCGGCCTCTTCCCGGAGGGATTTGCGCAGAAAGGCCGCGTGTTCGTCTTCATGCACGTCGCCCGTACGGGCGCGAAGGAAGGTCGGCAGAATCGCCGCGATCGCCGCCACGAGCATGACGCCGAAGACGACATAAAGCAAAACGGTATCGGTCATGGGTTGGTAGCTGTGTTCTTATGTAGGTACCGGCAGATCGCTCATCTTAGCAGAGTCGGGGTCCGGCACCGCGTAAAAGCGCCCCCGTAACGAAGCGGCACAACGCCGCCGCGCTCGAAAAAAGAAAAGTTCCGGTGCTCGCCTCAGCGCCGCGACACGCGCTCGACAAGCCGCCCGGCTTGTTCGAGGAGCCACGCATCCGTCCCGAAGCCCGAAACCAGCGAAACGCCGAGCGGCGCGCCGTCGATTTCGGCAAGCGGCAGCGTCACCCAGGGCACGCCCGCAAGACCGCCCAGGCAGAAGGAAGCGCTCATGCGGCTGCGGAAGCGGTTCATGTCTTCCGCCGTACAGTCGCGCTTGAGACCCGCGCCGGGCAAGGTCGGAAGAATCAGTAACCCTGAACCCGCCAGAAGCGCGTTCACGTGATCCACCACCCGTCGGCAGACCTCCTCTTCTGCGCGGAGGTCCTTGTCATGGATGTGTTTGGCAAAGGCGAAGCGCTCCTTGACGCCCGGACCGAAGGTCGGGCGGTAGCGCTCGATGAAGTCGCCGTCGTGCTTCCAGATTTCACGTCCCTGCAGCGCCTGATAGGCCTTGAGAACCGTCTCGAGCGCCAAAGGCGCGGCGCGGACGTGCTTTGCGGGCCCCCAGAGCGCCTCGGCCGAAGCAACGACGTCGGACACCGCTTCGACGACGCGATCGCCGAAAAGCTCATGGATGTCGTCGGGAATCAGGAGCTCGGGCCTCCTTTCCGAAGGGACCGCATCTTCGCCGATCAGCACGGCGGTCGCCCGGCGAAAGACGTCGAAATCCGAAGCCAGAATACCCGCCGTGTCGTAGGGCGGGCACAGCCCCCAACACCCTTCGAGCGAAATGCGCCCAAAGCTCGGACGAATGCCGAAAAGGCCGCACTGACTCGCCGGACCCCGAACGGATCCGCCCGAATCGGTGCCGAGCGAAAAGTCGCAGAGTCCGCAGGAAACGCTCGAGGCCGAGCCGGAGGAAGAACCGCCCGCGTAGCGGTCGGGGGCGGCGCCGTTGACGGGCGCGCCGAAGTGGGCGTTGTCGCCGATCACGGAAAAGGCGAGCTCGTCCGTCACCGCTTTGCCCGCGAAGCGCGCGCCGGCGTCAAGAAGTTGCGTCACGGCACGGGCCGTGCGGGTTTTGACGCCCGAGAGGGCGAGCATCGTGGGACTTCCCGCGCTCGTCGGATAGCCCGCCACATCGAACATGTCCTTTACGGAAAAAGTGAGTCCCGAGAGCGCGCCCTCGGGCGCGTGCGGAAGTTCGACGTCGGGATACGGCATGAAGGCCATGGAATTTTCGCGGGTCCACTCTGTCATGGCTTTTTCTCCGGAACGGAAAGGAATGCGGCCTACGTCGAGCGCCGAACATCGGTCGCCGCGTCACCGGCAGTCCGTCCATTGTAGGCGAGATGAGACCTTCTCCAAAGACGCGCCGAAAACAGAGGTCCCATGCGAATCGCTTCGCACGGGACCGCAGGCTTGGGGCCGGAGCGTCCCGATGGACGCTCCTTCAGAGAAGGTTTACTTCTTCGCGTTCACTTCCTTGGCGGCGTCGCGCAGGAGTTTCGCGGCCTTCATCGAGGCGTTGGCGCACTTCTCGAGCGAACGGACCGCCATGTCGGGATTGTGGAACCAGGCGCCGTTCACGGCCGTCCAGTATTCCCAATTGATGTGCGCGGTCGAGTGGAGCTTGCGGGCTTCCTCAAGCTTCGCTTCGGGCACGTTCATGGCAATCGCCAGTTCGAACGCATTGAACATGTCGTCCATGCGCGATTCAGCTTCGCGGAGTTTGCCCGTGTAGTAGCCGTGCATCGCGTCGATGGTCGCATTCATCTGCGCTTCGGTCTTGTCGGTGTGGCAAGCGAGGCAGGTTTCCTTCATGTAATGACGCGGCGACGTGGCCCAGTGGTTCGTGTAGGTCGTGCCGTCGGCCTTCTTCACCTTGGGCATGTGGCAGGAAGCGCAGGTGGCGCCCGCCTTGTCGTGCGTCGAGCCGAGATAGGTTTCGACGTCGGGGTGCTGCAGCTTCACGAGCTTGGCGCCGGTGAGCGGATGCACGAAGTCTACGAAGCCGATCTTCTGATAATGCGCTTCGATGTCGTCGGCGTTCACCCACGGGAAGTGGTTCGTCAAGCGGCTTTCCGCCATCTTGACGGGCTTGCCGTCGGGGGTCGTGCCCGGATTGCCGGCATATTCGACGTGGCACTGCGCGCACATGAGTCGGCTGTCGGCGCGGTCCATCGTAGCGATCTTGCGGGTGAAGCCGCGAACACCGGCGTCCTTGACCGTGAGCTTCACGGGATTCGTCGCCTGATCGCGGTAGACGCTCGGGCCCTTTTCGTCGCGGTCCATCGCGTCGATCAGCGCGTCGCGGATGATGCGAGGCTGCGTCGTGTGCGGATCATGGCAGAAGTTGCAGTTGAGCGCGTGGTTGACGGAGCGGACCACTTCGACGGGGTTCGAACCGCGGTGGAACTTGGCGCCCTCGACCTTGTCGCCCATGTAGGCCCAGTCGAGCATCAGGTCGGAAGATTTGCAGGTCCAGCAGACGGCGTTCCCCGCCACGGCGGTGCCGGCCTTGAAGCGCTTGTGTTCGTTCGTTTCGGGGTGATTGTCCTTCAGGACGTCCCAAACCTTGTAGGATTTGCCGCCTTCCAAGGTCGGATAGAGCCAGCCGTCCTTCGGTTGGAAGCGGCCGCCGAAGGCGCGGTCGACGATGAACTGGTCGATCGCCATGAAGACGTGGGCGCGCGGCAGGTCGTGCTCCTTCGTGAAGCCGTGCGTGCCCATGGCGCGGTCGAAGAACGGGTCGGGGCCCGGGCCCGTCGCGTCCTTCTTCGACTGACGGGGCGGACGTTCGCCCGCGGCGAAGAGCGACTTGTACTGATCGGTGTGGCAGGCGCCGCAGGCGGCCGGGTCGAAGCTGACCGTCGGGCGGGTCTTCATGTCGGCGAGGTGCCGGTCGAGCCCCGTGTGGCAGGTCGAGCAGGCGACGTCCTTGTGCGCCGCGCCGGCATGATCCTTGGCGATCGTGCCGTGGCAGCTCGTGCACTTCGCGAGGTCGGCGGCCGACGCGGACATCGTGAAGCCGAGGCCGAGCGCCGCAAGCATGAGAAGTTGAGTGTGTCGGTTCATGAGGGTCTCCCTGAGGGTGATGGACGGTGCCGGTCGTTCGCCGGTTATCCGTACGTTTTGAGTCTAGGAAGACCTTACTTTTTCCCGCCATCCTGCCCGGGGACGACCCTTTTTCCCTTCTCCTCTCCGCGTCCTCCTCCCCGGGGCGGATTTTTCACTCCGAAACGCCCCTTCGGATTCTTTTCTCTTTCTTATGAGAAGCTTTTGTCTATTTCTTTCGCGCCCTCGATAAAAAAAAACCCCGTGCGAATCGCTTCGCACGGGACCGAAGGCTTGGAGCCCGAGCGTCCCTCAAGGGACGCTCCTCAAAGAAGCATTACTTCTTCGCGTTCACTTCCTTCACGGCGGCGCGCAGGAGGTTCGTGGCCTTCTGAGCGGCGTCGGCGCACTTCGCGAGCGAACGGACCGCCATGTCGGGATTGTGGAACCAGGCGCCGTTCACGGCCGTCCAGTATTCCCAATTGATGTGGGCCGTGGCGTGAAGCTTGCGGGCTTCGGCGAGCTTTTCTTCCGGCACGTTCATGGCGTTGGCGAGCTCGAACGCATTGAACATGTCGTCCATGCGGGATTCGGCTTCGCGCAACTTACCCGTGTAGTAGCCGTGCATCGCGTCGATCGAGGCTTCCATCTGCTTTTCCGTCTTGTCGGTGTGGCAGGTCAGGCAGGTTTCCTTGATGTAGTGACGCGGCGACGTGGCCCAGTGGTTCGTGTAGGTCGTACCGTCGGCCTTCTTCACCTTGGGCATGTGGCAGGAAGCGCAGGTGGCGCCGGCCTTGTCATGCTTCGAGCCGAAGAAGGTTTCGGCGTCCGGGTGCTGCAGCTTCACGAGCTGAGCGCCGGTGAGCGGGTGCTTGAAGTCGCGGTAGCCGATCTTATCGTAGTAGGCTTCGATGTCGTCGGCGTTGACCCACGGGAAGAGGTTCGTGAGACGGCTCCCCATGCCGATGGCCTTGCCCGTGCCGGCTTCCTGACCCGGGTTGCAGACGTATTCGACGTGGCACTGAGCGCACATCAGACGGCTGTCGGCGCGGTCCATCGTGGCGATCTTGCGGGTGAAGCCGCGCACGCCGGCGTCCTTGACCGTGAGCTTGGCGGGATTGGCGGCGTGGTCACGATAGACGTTCGGGCCTTCCTTGCGTTCCATCGCGTCGATGAGCGCGTCGCGCATCACGCGCGGCTGAGCGGTGTGCGGATCGTGGCAGAAATTGCAGTTGATGCCGTGATTGACGGAGCGGACCACGTCGACGGCGTTGGAGCCGCGGTGGAACTTGGCGCCGTCAACCTTGTCGCCCATGTAGGCCCAGTCGAGCATCAGGTCGGTCGACTTGCAGGTCCAGCACACGGCGTTGCCCGCAGCGGCGGTACCCGGCTTGAAGGGCTTGTGTTCGTTCGATTCGGGATGGTTGTCCTTGAGGACGTCCCAAACCTTGTAGGACTTGCCGCCTTCGAGCGTCGTGTAGAGCCAGCCTTCCTTCGGTTCGAAACGGCCGCCGAAGGCGCGGTCGACGATGAACTGGTCGATCGCCATGAAGGTGTGGGCGCGCGGAAGGTCGTGTTCCTTCGTGAAGCCGTGCGTACCCATGGCGCGGTCAAAGAAGGGGTTGGGCGCGGGACCCGTGGCGTCCTTCTTGGACTGACGGGCCGGACGGTCGCTCGTCGCAAAGAGGGACTTGTACTGATCGGTGTGGCAGGCACCGCAGGCGGCCGGGTCGAAGTTGACCGTCGGACGCGTCTTCATGTTGGCGAGGTGCTGATCAAGACCCGTGTGGCAGGTCGAGCAGGCAACGTCCTTGTGCGCCGCGCCGGCGTGATCCTTGGCGATCGTGCCGTGGCAGGATGTGCACTTGGAAAGGTCCGCGGCCGAAGCGGACATCGCGAAACTAAGGCCGAGTGCCGCGAGCATGAGCGGCAGAGGGGAATGTCGGAACATGTTGGGGTCTCCCTGAGATAGGTTGTCGGATTCGATCGCTGTCGATTTTCCGAACGTTTCGATTTTATGGGATGCCCCGTCGTTTCCCAAAATCTTTTTCTTAAGACTCGATTAAGAGAAAACCCGAACATCACCTCCTTCCGGCGCCTCCTGCGGCGGAAGGATCCTACTTTCTACCTAGAAACCGCCTCCCTCCATTGTTTTTTCCTTCGGGAAAAATAGAAAAAGCCGATCGACTGAGGCGTCCCGACTGCGGGAACGCACCGATCGGCTTCGGCTCGAGAAGAGGACGCGTCAGTCCTGCGCGATTTCATCTTCCTTGCGGCGGGGCCAGGCGAGGATGCCCTTTTGCGAGGAAAGCACCTTCGGATCGAATTCCGGCGCGCGGATGCCGCGGGCCTTCTGGTCGAAGTAGTCCTTGAGCGACTCAAAGGCGAAGCGGCCCAAAAGGAAAATCGCCACGAGGTTCGTGAGCGCCATGAGCGCCATGAAGAGGTCGGCGAGGTTCCAGACGAGGCCGAGGCTTGCGACCGACCCGAAGTAGACCATCCCGACCACCATGAGGCGGTAGACCCAGATCGCCCAGGGATGGCGCGAGATGAAGTCCATGTTGACTTCGGCGTAGAAGTAGTTGCCGATCACGCTAGAGAAGGCGAAGAAGAGAACGAGGACCGACATGAAGGTGTTGGTCCAGGCGCCGAGCTGCGTCGTGAGCGCGTGCTGCGCGAGTTCGATCCCGGTGAGGCCGCTCGTCTCCCAGCCCGGGGTGAGGAGCACGATCATGGCCGAGGACGTGCACACGAGCATCGTGTCGACGTAGACGCCGAGGGACTGCACGAGGCCCTGCTTCACGGGGTGCGAAGCGTCGGCCGTGGCGGCGGCGTTCGGGACCGAGCCCATGCCGGCTTCGTTCGAGAAGAGCCCGCGCTTGACGCCCGTCATGAGGGCGGCCGCGAAGCCCGCGCCCAACACCGCGTCAAAGTCGAAGGCGCAGCGGACGATCGTCACGAGCACTTCGGGGACCATCGTGATGTTGAGGACCGTGATGGCGAAGGCGACGAGAAGGTAGGCGCCCGCCATGAAGGGAACCATGACGGCCACGACCTTCGCGATGCGCGTGACGCCCCCGCAGATGACGAGCGCCGTGAGCGCCGCCACCGCGACGCCGATCCACTCGGTCGAGAGGTAGTCGCCGTAGGAGGTCATCAGCGAAAGCGCGATCGTGTTGGCCTGCACAGAATTAAAGATGAGCCCGTAGGTGACGGCGAGGATCACGGCGAAAAACGACGCGAAGAAGTGGCTTCCCAGGGCGTTGCCGATGTAGTAGGCCGGACCGCCCACGAAGCCGCCGCCCTTTTTCGGGGCCTTGTAGATCTGCGCGAGGGTCGACTCGACGAACCCCGTCGCGGCGCCGATCGTCGCGATCACCCACATCCAGAAGACGGCGCCCGGGCCGCCCATCACGACGGCGATGGCGATCCCGGCGATGTTGCCCACGCCCACGCGCGAAGCGGTCGAAACGCAGAAGGCCTGGAAGGTCGAGATGTGTCCCTTGCGGGGCGCCGCGCCCGCGCCTTCCGTCAGGAGCCTGACCATTTCGGGAAGACGACGGATCTGAACGAACCCCGTGCGAAGGGTGAACCACAGACCGATGCCGACCAACATGATGATCACGATGTTGGTCCACAGAAAGTCGTTGACGACGGTGACGAGTTGATTGAGCCAATCCACGGTGGGACTCCGTTTTTTGAGGGTTTAAGAAAACGAAAACGGTCCCGGGAACGTCCGAGACCGAGCGTTTTGTTTTTGATTGGGGATTGCGCGATTGTACTGCCCTGAGGCGGAAGATGGGAAAAAAGCCCTCTCTTTTCTCGGGCGAAGGCCCGTCAGCGTTGCCGCGGGATCTTTCCTCGACCTCTTTGACGGTTTTTTTTTTTCGGCCGTCGGCGCCCCGTCAGGCGAGACGATGTTTGCCGCCGTGGCGCCCGCAGGTGACCTGACGGACGTCGCCCTGGAGTTCCGCGCGGCGGCGACGGCGCTCCTTCGGATCGATCAGGATGGGCGCGGCGACTTCGATGCGGTCGCCGTCGGTGAGAAGCGTGCGCAGATCGCGCTTTTCGCCCCAGAGGCTCACGCCCCAGCCTTCGGGAAGCGTAATGGCAGCGAGTTCGAGGGCTTCTCCGAGGAGCGTCCCCGCGGGCACTTCGAGCGTACGGGGCGTCGCCCCCTTTTCATCAATCGTCACGATCGCAATGCGGTCCATGGTGTCGTATCCCTCGGGAAAAATGCGCGAAAAGGGAAATCTTACTAAAATGTGGGGCTCAAACGTTTGAAACCACAACAAGAAAGACAAAGTTATGGCACAGATCGTCAACAAACGCGCCCGCTTCGACTACACGATCGAAGACAAATTCGAGGCCGGGCTCGTGCTGCGCGGCTGGGAAGTGAAGTCCGTGCGCGCCGGGCGCGCCCAGATCAATCTCGCGCACATCTACATCCGCGACGGAGAACTCTTTCTCTGCAACGCCCACATGAATCCGGCGGACCAGGTCTGCACGCACGAGACGCTCGAGACGAACCGCACGCGAAAGCTCCTCATGCACCGCCGCGAGATCATGAAGCTCATCGGCCGCGTGGAGCGCTCGGGCTACACGCTCGTTCCGCTTGACCTTCACTTCACGCGCGGCCGCGTCAAGTGCACGCTCGCGCTCGCCCGCGGGAAGCGCGAATTCGAAAAGCGCGCCGACGAAAGCAAGAAGGCCTGGAAGCGTGAACAGGAACGCATCATGAAGAAGGACGCCCGCGGGCGCCACATTCTCTAAGCACCTCCCTTTTCCGGAGAAACATCATGCACGCCCTTCTTCGCCGTCTTGCGGCCCCGCTCGCGGGCTTCGCCGCGCTTTCGCTTCTCACGCTTTCGGCCGGCGCCCGCACGGTGACGGACGACAACGGCGCTTCGGTGGAAGTTCCCGACAAGGTGGAGCGCGTCGCCGTCGCGAACATCTTCCCGCTCGCCGCGGCCGTCACGGCCTACACGCAGTCGGGCGAGACCGTGATCGGGATGCACCCGGCAAGCTACGCCGCCGCGAAGAACGGCCTCTTGGGCGAACTCTGGCCCGAAGTCCTCAAGGCCGACACGGGATTCATGACGGGAAACGTCCTCAATGTCGAAGCGCTTTTGTCGCTCGACCCCGACGTCGTGCTCGTGAACGCCCCCGACAAGCGTACGCTCGAGACCGTGCGCAACGCCGGCCTTCCCGCCGTCGCCGTCTCGGCGACGAAGTGGGACTACGACGTCGAAAAGACGCGCGCCTCCTGGATGCGCATTCTCGGAGAACTCTTTCCCGAAGCGCCCGTAAAACCCGAAGTCGTCGGGGCCGAATCCGAACGTCTCGCGTCCCTCGTGACGGAGCGTCTTGCGGGCCTCGAAGAGAAGGACCGGCCCTCGGTGCTCTTTCTCGTGCGTCTCTCCCCCACGGAAATCGTGACCTCGGGAAAGCACTTCTTCGGCCAATACTGGGCAAACGCCGCAGGCGGGCGAAACGCCGCGGAGCACATTACGCTGCAGAACGCCAACGCCGTGATCACGATGGAGGACGTCCACGCGCTCGATCCCGACGTCATTCTTCTCACGAACTTCACGACGGCCGAGCCCCAAGACCTTCTCGAAAACCGCACGGAGGGCCGCGACTGGCAGGGACTGCGCGCCGTGGAAAAGAAGGCCGTCCACAAGATGCCGCTCGGGCTCTACCGAAGCTTCACGCCCTCGATCGACAGTCCCCTGACGCTTCTTTGGATGGCGAAGACCCTTCACCCCGAACGCTTTGCCGACGTGGACCTCGCGGCAGAGACGAAGCGCTTTTACAAGACCGTCTTCGGCGCGGACCTGACCGATGCGCAGGTCGAGCGCATCTACCGTCCGGCCAAGGCCGCGGGCGTCGGCGCCGCCCGCGCACGATAAGGATTCCCGCCGATGGACTCGAGTCTCAGCGCCGTGCGCCGCGAAACGCGGCGCTTTCGCCTTTGGATGGGTGCGCTCACCGCGCTCCTCTTCGTCCTCGTCGTGGGCGCCCTCGGTCTCGGGCGCTACGGCATTTCGCCCCACGACACCGTGGCGCTCCTTCTGGAACCCCTCGGGTTCGAAGCGGAACTCGAAGGAAAGCGCCGCGTCATGGAAAACCTTCTCTTTCAGGTGCGGCTCCCCCGCATCGCGCTCGCAATCCTCGCGGGGGCGGGCCTCTCGGCCGCGGGCGCGGCCTTTCAGGCGCTCTTTGCCAATCCCCTCGCAAGCCCCGACACGCTCGGCGTCGCGACGGGGGCGTCCTTCGGCGCGGTGCTCGGGATTCTCTTCGGCGCGACGGGTCTCGGCATTCAGTTCTGCGCGTTGGCGAGCGGCCTTCTCTCCGTCTTTCTCGTGCTCGCGATCGCGCGCGTTCGCGGCGAGTCGGGCCTTCTCATGATGATTCTCGCGGGCATGGTCGTGGCGGCCCTCTTCACCGCCCTCATTTCGCTCGTCAAATACGTGGCCGACCCCCAGGACGTTCTCCCGCAGATCACCTTCTGGCTCATGGGCGCGCTCTCGGGCGCGACCGTCGACCGCGTCCTTGCGGGGGCGCCCCTCATTCTTATTGCGCTCGTCGCGCTCGAACTCTTCGCCTGGCGCCTCAACGTGACGACGCTTTCGCCCGACGAAGCGAAGAGCCTCGGGATTCCGCTCGCGCGCCTTCGCGCGGGAGTGATTACGGCGGCGACCCTACTCACCGCCTCGGTCGTGTCGCTCTGCGGTCTGATCGGTTGGGTGGGGCTTCTCGTCCCCCACGCCGCGCGGCTTCTCTTCGGTTCCGACAACCGCTATGTGCTTCCCGCCTCGATGGTCCTCGGCGCGCTCTTCATGCTCGTCGTCGACACGCTCGCAAGAACCGTGAGCGAAGCGGAAATCCCCGTTTCGATCCTCACGGCCGTGATCGGAGCGCCCTTCTTCATTCTTCTTTTGCGCCGCACGCAGGGAGGCGTCCGATGACCCACACGCTCTCCGCGGAACACGCCTTCTACACGTGGCCCGCCACGCGCGGCAAGGCGCCGACGCCGATTCTCTCGGACGTGCACTTCTCCTTTGAAGCCAAGGGGGTGCTTGCGATTCTCGGCCCCAACGGCGCCGGAAAGACGACGCTTCTTCGCTCGGTCCTGGGGCTTCTCCCCTGGACGAAGGGAAGGAGCCTTTTGGACGGCCGGGACGTGCGCGACTGGGCGCCCCGCGACTTTTGGCGCATCGTCGGCTATGTCCCGCAGGCCAAAAGCCCGACGTTCGCCCCGATGACGATCCGCGACATGGTGGCGCTCGGCCGCAGTCCCCATCTCGGCCCCTTCGGGCGGCCGGGTCCGAAGGACTGGGAGATCGTCGACCGGGTGCTCGAAGAAGTGGGAGTGCCCGACCTCGCACACCGTCTCACAAGCGAAGTCTCAGGCGGACAGCTCCAACTCGCGCTCATCGCGCGGGCGCTTGCGACCGAACCCTCCCTTCTCGTTCTCGACGAACCCGAGAGCAACCTTGACTTTCGCAATCAGCGCGTGGTGCTCGACGTCATCGAGCAACTCGCCGACCGGGGACTCGGCTGCATTCTCAACACGCATTTCCCCGCGCACGCCCTGGCGCTTGCGACGAAGACCCTGCTCGTTCCCAAGGGAGAGCCGCCCGTCTTCGGAGAGACGAAGGACCTGATGACGGAAGAAAAGCTCACGCGGCTCTTTTCCATCCCGGTTCGCATCCGCACGCTCCATTTCGACGAAGGGGACGTTCCCTGCGTGACGGCGCTCTGAGAAGCCGTCCTCAGGCGAGCTCGTAGCTCGAAATCTGGATCGGCATGCGAAGGTTCGGGAGCACGCGCTCGAGAAGAATCCCCTCGCGGTTGTCGTGCTGATAACCGAAGGTCGCGCGGATCCCCTGCAAAATGAACTGCACCGCGCGGTCCAATGCGATCGGCAGGCTGTCGCCCTGCAGAAGGCTTCCCGTCACTACGCTCGTGAAGGTGTCGCCCGTTCCCGGATAGTGGGCGGGAAGATAGGGACAGGTCACCTTCCAGGTGCGTCCGTCGCTTCGGCTTTGCGCGAGCACGGCCGTGAGTCCGGGCTCGTTCCTGACGGGCACGCCCGTAATGATGACCGTGTCGGGGCCCTTTTCGGACAATTCCGCGATCATGTCCTTGAGCATCCCGTCCGTGCAGTCGGATTGATATTCACGCCCCAACAGCGCGAAGACCTCCGTGAGGTTCGGCGTCAGAACGTCCGCCTTGCGGGCGAGGACGCGCATTTCCGAGACCATTTCGTCCGTGATCTTGTTGTAGAGCCGCCCGTTGTCGCCCAATACCGGATCGACCACGACGAGCGTCTCTTTGCGGCGGAATTCCTCGATGAAGTCCGCGATGATGCGGATCTGCCGCGGAGAGCCGAGGTAGCCCGTGTAGATGGCGCTGAATTCGAGCGCGAGGCGCCGCCACTCGGCGATGATCTTCGGGAGTTCGTCCGTCAGATCGAGAAAGCTGAAGTGCGGATACTGCGTGTGGTTCGAGAGAATCGCCGTCGGCAGGGGACAGACTTCGAAGCCCATGGTGGAGAGGACCGGAATGACGGTCGTGAGCGACACGCGCCCGAATCCCGAGAGGTCGTGAACGGCCGCCACGCGGCGAATGAAGGGCGAATTGCTGTGCATGGAAATTCCTTTCTCGTCACTGCGGCCGCAATCAGTCGCATTCCTTCTCGCGGCGCACTTTGGAAGGCTTCACCGAGACCTGCACGGGGATGCCCAAGGCCTTCACGCGCTCGCCGATGGCAAGGAGGCGTTCGGGATCGGCCTTGAGAAGCGTCGTGCAGGACGCGTCGCGGTCGAGCGAATAGATCGAAACGCACTTCGGGCGGATGTCGGCGATGACCTTGAGCCAGGGTTCCACGAAGTCGTCCGTCGTGTTGTCGACCGACACCCCCTCGACCGTCCCGCGAAGGAACATCGTCTGAATGATGCACTCCCCTTCCCAGCCCTTGAGCGCCTCGATCAGGGCTTCCAGACGGTAGGGACACTGCGGACGGTTGACGCGACGCACCCAGTCGGCATTGAGCGCGTCGAGCTTGAACATCGGAAGATCAAAGCGCCTCAAGGCTTCGGCCACCTTGGGCTTCAGAAGATTCGTCGAATTCGTGAGGACGCAGAGCTTCGCCGCGGGGACGAGACGGTCGCGGATCGCGACCGTGTCCTCCACGATCGCCGCGAAGTCGGGATGCATGGTGGGCTCGCCGTTTCCGGCGAAGGTGATCGCGTCGACGGGGCGCCCCTCCCCGGCCAGGATCCGAATGCGCTCCTCGAGTTTTTCCGCGACGAGCGCGCGCGAGGGCATGTCGGTTTTGGGGCGGTGCTCTTCGTTGAGCCCGCACTCGCAGTAGAGGCAGTCGAAGGTGCAGAGCTTTCCGTCCGCGGGGAGCAGATTGACGCCGAGCGAGAGGCCCAGGCGGCGGGAATGGACGGGCCCGAAAACGGGGGAGGCGAAAAGAATGGTCGACATCGGCGAAAAATCTCCCGACAGAATCCGAAGGATCGGCGGGAAGACGATTTCGACGCCGACTGAAAAGACATTCTAGAGAAAAGCCGCCCGGCTTTCAGAAGGACGGACGGCGCGAAAAAAGGGCGGCCCGCCCGTTTCCGGAGGGGGCGCCCTGTGCTCTTTCGTTGAAGCGCCTTAGGCCGCCTTGGGGGCGTCGGGCGCGGGCTGCGTACCCGTGCCGTTTTCAAGCTCCGACTGCAGGAGCTTCACCATGAGGTAGCGGTTGAGCACTTCACGCGCGAAGAGGAGATAGCCGAGATAGAGCTCGCTCTTGCGAAGCGAAATCTGCTCTTCCGCGATCTGTTCCATGAATTCGCGCTGGGCCTCTTCGATGAGACCGAGGATGCGGGCGCAGTTGGCGGGAACGAAGTTGTCCCCGACGGCGCGCATGTCCTTGGCGAGCTTTTCGATGTTGTCGTGCATCTTGCCCGTGAAGGGAGAGTGCGAGTTGGCGACGTAGTTTTCGGAAATCCCGAGCTGGTCGCGAAGCGCGTGGCTCACTTCCTTCATGCTCGAATAGGCGCGGTAGTAGAAGTTGCGCGCGTCGCGGTCGGCCTTCGTGCCGCCGCCCGTGAGCGCCATGCGGTAGTACTCGCCGCGGCGCATCATGACGAGGTCGAAGAAGGTCGCGCCTTCGCCCTTGAGACGCGCGAGCGTCTTGTGGTCCTGCGCGAGGAAGGCTTCGAGACCCGAAGCGAAGAGGTCGAGCGTGCGCTCGAGGTTCGACTGGATGTTCACCGAAAGGAGCGCGCGGATCGATTCGCGGTCGCCCTTTTCGACGTGCGTCACTTCGAGGCGGACGTCGTCGTCATCTTCCTTCGAGAAGAAGTTCGACTTGATGATGAGAACGAGCGAAATCACCATGCCGAGGATGATGGCGGCTTCGCCGAGCCACACGAAGAGGAAGGTCACGATGCCGCAGGCGGTCGCCGCCGTGAAGGCCGTGATGAACCAGCCCGAAATGACGGTGAGGACGCCCGAAATGCGGTAGACGGCCGATTCGCGGTCCCAGGCGCCGTCGGCGAGGCTCGAACCCATGGCGACCATGAAGGTGACGTAGGTGGTCGAGAGCGGAAGCTTGAGGCTCGTGGCCGAAGCGATGAGGGCCGCGGCGAGAACGAGGTTCACGCTCGCGCGCACTTCGTCGAAGGCGATGTCGCGCGTCGAGTGCTTGGGCTGCTCAAAGCGCTTGTCGAGGACGCGGAAGATGCTCTTCGGGATGATCTGGTGAACGATGTCGTTGGCGTGCAGAGCGCCGCGCACGAGCATGCGGGCGGGGAGCGACGAACCGAACTGTTCCTTTCCGCCGCGCGAAGAGCTCGAGAGGTTGATCGACGTGCGGATCACCGTGTGGGCCTTCTTCGAGAAGCAGAGCGTGAGAACCATCACGAGGCCGGCGCCGAGCAGGATGTAGGTCGGCGTGTGGGTCACTTCGCGCAGACCGCCCATGAGGAAGGTGTCGGGATCGGCGCCTTCGACCGCGGAGAAGATGTACCAGCTGTCAAGCGCCGCCATCGGAACGCCGATGAAGTTCACGAGGTCGTTGCCGGCGAAGGCGAAGGCGAGCGCGAAGGTGCCCGCGAGAATGACGTAGGGGAAGACGTTGAGGCGGAAGAAGAGAATGAGCGCCTGGAAGAAGAGCGAGCACCCGACGAAGGAGACGATGAGGATCGCCTGGGTGTTGACGTCGATCCACTCGATCCATTCGGGACGCATGAAGGAAGCGCCCTTGGCGCCCTTCATGACGAGGAAGTAGAAGATTGCCGTGAAGGCCACGCCCGCGAAGATGCCGCCCAGCCACTTGTAGATGCGTTCGTAGCGGAAGGTGAAGATGAGGCGCAGAACCCACTGCACGACGACGCCCGAAATGAAGGCGACGAGCACCGAGATGAGGATCGCGAGGATCATCGCGAGGGCCTTGCCCGAATTGAGGTAGGTGCCGAGATCGGTGAAGGGAGCGCCCGACTGCCACACTTTGAGGCAGGCCATGGCGATGGCGCCGCCCAGGAGTTCAAAGATGATGGAGACGGTGGTGGAGGTCGGAAGACCGAGGGAGTTGAAGGTGTTGAGGAGAAGAACGTCCGTCACCATGACGGCCGCGAATACGATGATGACTTCGGTGAAGGTGAAGTTTTCCGGGATCAGGACGCCGGTTTTGGCGACCTCCATCATGCCCGAAGAGAAGGTGGCGCCGAGAAGGACGCCCGCGCAGGCCACCGCCAGAATCACCCAGAAGGGCGCGGCCTTGGAGCCGACGGCGGAATTGAGGAAGTTCACGGCGTCGTTCGAGACGCCGACGAAAAGGTCGCAAACGGCAAGAATGCCTAAAAGGACGAGGGCGAGGAGAATAAATGTATCCATGCTGGAGCGCCCGACGCGGTGCTTCACACCGTAGCGACGCGTCGGGTTTGCGGGTCGTTATAGTTGCCGCAAATTGTATCCGAAAGTTCCCCGGATTATGAAAGTTTTTTGACATTCCACCCCGCCAAAAACGTGTTTTTTGACGCAAATTGCGATCTTTTGTCTTTACAACGGGGCACTTGACGGCAGGGATCCGCGGTTTTTATTGTTTTTTCATGAACCGCCGTCCTTTTTGTCATATTTCTGTCATATTTTTGTCATCGTTTTGTCATATTCGGAGCTCCTCATGACCGACCGCCGAACCGTCGCCAAACTGCTCGCAGTTCTTCCTTTTTTGGGACGCGCGCCCGTCTCTTTCGCCGACCCCGCGAAGGTCGACCGGGAGGAAGCGCTCCGGATTGCGCTTGCATACGCCGGCGTCGCGCGGCGAGACGTGCGAAGCCGCAAGATCGAACGGGGCGAAGAAAGCGGAGTCCCGGTCTGGAAGGCGGAATTTGAAACCGACTTCGGCGACTTCGACGTCGCCGTTTCGCGCCGCACCGGAACGGTCGTCGACGCCGACATCGAACTGCGCGAGGAATGGGTGAGAAGGCAACGGCCCGCGGCGGACCCGGAAGCCGCGGCGAGAAAAGAAGCCGCGCGCCGCGTCCCGGGTGCCCGTCCCGAAGACGTTCGGCTCCGTCGGGAAGGAAACCGTTGGGAAGGCGTATTGCGGCACGAAGGCTTCAAGGCCGAATTCGAAGCCGACCGGCGCACCGGCATTCTCTTTGATTGGAATCTCGAGAAGCGGGACTGATCCGAGGACCGCACCTCTCAAACAAATCGGCGGGCCCCAAAGCCCGCCGATTTGCCGTTTGTCCGTTGTCTCTTCTCAGTGCAGATTGGCCGGATCGCCCTTCGTGTTGGGTTCGACTTTCGGGCGCATGAGGTAGAGGAAGGCCACGAGCGGAATGAGCACGAAGCCGCCCGTGAAGATCACGGCCTTGAGCGGCAGGAACATCGCCATGGCGCCGCCCGCGATCGGGCCGAGAACGCTGCCGATCTGCTGCGCGGCGTAGGAAAGACCGAAGATGCGGCCGCGGTCTTCCGGCGCGGACGACTGCGAGAGCACCGCGTTGATGGCGGGGAAGATCCCGGCGAAGGCGAGGCCGCCGATGAAGCGCCACACGCCGAACGGAATGAGGGTCGTCGGAATCGCCTGAATCATCCCGAAGACGCCCGAGCCGAGAAGCGCTAGATAGAGGGCCGGTCGGAAGCCCCACTTCTGCCCCACGACACCCCAGACGGGAGCGGCGATGATGCCCGAAATGCCGACGACGGAAAAGAGCATCCCCGTGACGAGCACGATGCGGTCCATGCTCCCCTGCAGTTCACCCACGTAGAGCGGCATGATCGGCTGTTGCAAAAGGATCGTGAGCTGCACGACGCCCGCGCACAACAGCATGCGCTGCACGACGGGCACCTTGAGAAGATTCGTCTTCGGACGGTTCGACTCGACCTTTTCGACCTTCTTCCTCGGAGGTTCCTTAATGTAGAAGACGATGAGAAGCGTGATGATGAAGAGCCCCACGCCCCCGAGATAAAAGGCCGCGCGCATGCCGAAGGCTTCGGCGAGCACGCCGCCCAGGAGCGGCCCGAGCACGCCGCCAGCCGTGGAGGCGCCCTGCATGAGGCCCAGACAGAAGCCGAGCTTCACTCTCGGCACGCTCACCGTCAGAATCGCGAGGCAGGCGGGCCAAAGCCCCGAGGCGAAGCCCTGAAAAACGCGCACCCAGAAGAGCTGCCAGGCGTCCTGCACCATGCCGCCCAGAACGTAGGCGATCGCGAGGCACACCGCCGCGCGCACGGCCATGAGCTTGCGGCTCTTCTTGTCGGCCATCGCCCCCCAGATCGGCGCCATGATCCCAGAAATCGCAAACGAAATCGAAAAGATGACGCCGCTCCACAGATTCACGTCCTCCTGCGCGACGTTGAGCTCCTGAATGAGGTACATTGGCAGGAAGGGGATGAGCATCGTGTAGCTCGCCGACATCAGCAGCGCGCTCGCCGTCATGATGGCGAGCGTCAATTTCCAGGATTTGACGTTGTCGTTTTCCACGATCTGTATTGTCCTTTGAGCAAAAAAGACTCGAACACGCGGCGTGAACGAGTCGATTTTCCTCGGGTCTTGGGGGAGATGCTCTTCCATTGTAGCGACCCCGTGTTTTCGACACACTCCGCCGCGCCGTGCCCCTCCGAAAGAATTTCACGGGTTTTCGATCCAAGTCAAAAAAGACGGCCTGTCGGGCAAGAGAAGCGCACGCGCGGGGCCCGCATCCGCTAGACTGTCGCATTCTCTCCCTCCTCCGACGGCCTTTCGGGCCGTTTTCCTCATCAGGATGATCCCCGTGAAATACTTCGACTTTGAAATTCTCGGCTTGAAGCGCAAACTCCCCTATGTGAAGGTGGCCGACAACCTCGCCCTCGCGAGCTTCGTGTGCCTCTCCGACACCGAACTCGTGCAGCGCGTCGCGCCCGAACTCGTCAAGCGCCTTCCCGAAGTGGACGTTCTGATGACGGCCGAGGCCAAGGGCATCTGCCTCACCTATGAAATGAGCCGCCTCATGGGCATGAAGGAATTCGTCGTCGCCCGCAAGAGCTGCAAGCCCTACATGCAGAACGTCGTCTCGCACACGCTTCGCTCGATCACGACCCAGAAGGAGCAGACGCTCTACCTCGACGGCGTCGAAGCCGACAAGATCCGCGGCAAGCGCGTCGCCATCATCGACGACGTGATCGCCACGGGCGAATCGCTACAGGCGATTGAAAACCTCGCCGTCGAAGCCGGCGCCAAGGTCGTCGCGCGCGCGGCCATCCTCGCCGAACTCGAAAGCGTCGACCGCAAAGACATCATTTATCTGAAGGAACACTACGTCTTCCGTCCGAATCCCGACGGCACCTTCACGCCGATCCATTCGCTCAAGGACTGATTTTCCGAAGCCTTCGGACCCGAAACGGGCGGCGTCTCATCCTCTCTCGGGAGGAGGGACGCGCGCCCTTTTTCTTATACAATTTTGCGACGCTCACCCTTTTGGACCGACATGCGCCGCGCGCTTCTCTTTTTCTTCCTTCTCTTCGGCTTCGTCATCGGCGCCCGCGCCGAGGAGACCGTGCGCATCGGCGTCATCAATCATTTCGGTCCGGCCGAACGCCGCGACTTCGTCGACGCGACGATCGAAAACCTCCGCGCCGCCCTCGCTCCCCGCTCCGTCACGGTGACGGACCTTCCCCGCATCGGTCCCGACCGCACGCACCTCATGCGCGACTACGACTTTCTCGTCGCGCCCGCGGAATTTCTCGTGCAAAGCGTCGAACTCACGGGCTTTCGTCGGCTTGTGACGCGCGTTCAAAAGACGGAGAACGGTTTTTTGAACGGCGTGGGCTCGACGCTCGTCGTGCGCGCCGACCGAGCGGACCTCACCGACATCGCTTCACTCAAGGGACATTCCGTCGCCGCCTCCTTTCCGAGCAGTCTCGGCGGCTGGCTCGCCTTTCAGGGTCGGCTTCACGACGAGGGCTTTGACGAGCGCAGCTTTTTCGGCGAAACCCGTTTTCTGCAGTACGCCGTCCCCGACGCCCTTCGCTCGGTCCTGACGGGCGCGACCGATGCGGCGCTTCTCCCCGCCTGCCGACTCGAAGCGCTCGAGCGCTCGGGGTTCTTTCCGAAGGGTGCGCTCAAAGTGGTCGCCCCGGTGAAGGTGGAGGGCTTTCCCTGTCTCGTCTCGACGCCGCTCTACCCCGACGTCGTCGTGGCGTCCACCCCGAAAACGAACGAGGCGGTCGCGAAGGCCGCGACCGCGGCGCTTCTTGCGATGCCTGCGCAGGACGGGTTCGAATGGGCCGTATCGGGCGACCACGCGGAAATCTTCACGCTCTTTCAGAAGCTCGAACTCGGTCCCTACGAAGTGCTTCGCCACTGGACGCTTCGCGGCTTTGTCGAGCGGCACACGACCTACGTCTTCATCGCGCTCGTCGTGCTCCTCCTCATTCTTCTGAACGAACTGCGCATGACGATGGCGATCCGCCGCAAGTCGGCGGCGCTCGAGCGCGCCCTCGAAGAGAAGGCCTACGCCGAAGGGGTCGCGCGCGACACGCGCGAGCGGCTCGCAGCCATGCAGAGCCGCGGCATGGTCTCACACCTCTCGAGCATGATCGCGCATGAGTTGAAGCAACCCTTGGGCACCATCATCAACCACTGCAACACGCTCAAGATCCGTCTCAACGAAGCCCTGAACGACGACGAAACGAGCGGCGACGCCGTCGAAGACATCGCGCACGCGGCCGAGCGCATCACCGGAATCGTCGACCGCGTCCGCGGGTACGCGCGAAGGGAACGCGCCCCCGAGACGAATTTCGACCTCCAAAAAACGCTCGAGTCGGCCGTGCACGTGCACTTGCACGACACCCCCGACGCCGTGCCCGTCGAAGTGACGGGGATCACGTCTCCCCTTCCCGTGCACGGGGTCGAACTCGAGCTCCAGCTTCTCTTTCTCAATCTCATCCGCAACGCCTCGAACGCTTCGCTCAAGGCGCCCGACTACAACGCCATTCTCCTTGACGTGAGTCGCGACGAAGGCTTCGCGCACGTCCGGATCGTCAACGACGGCCTGCCGATTCCGGAAGAGACCTTCCGCCTCCTGCGGGAGGGCTCCCCGGGACTCGCTAGCGCGAGCGGCGGCCTCGGGATCGGTCTTTCGATCGTGCACCTCATCGCCGACCGCCACGGCTGCGAACTGCGCTTCGAGCGCCGTCCCGAGGGCGGACTCGAAGTCCGCGTCGACGTTCCGCTTACCACGGTCCCCAACATCAACCAGAGGACACCATCATGAGTCTTCCCGTCATCCGTCTCGTGGACGACGATCGAGATCTCCTCGAGAGTCTCCGCGCCTATCTTGCAACGCTCGGCTGGCAGGTGCGCGCCTATGAGAGCGCCGAAGCCTTTCTCGCTTCCGACGACCTCACGGCCCCGGGCTGTCTCGTCCTTGACGAAGCCATGCCGGGCATGAAGGGGCACGAGCTGCAGCAGCATCTCCTTGCGCGCAAGATCGACCTGCCGATTCTCTTTCTCTCGGGCCACGGCACGATCGCCATGGCCGTGAACGCCATGTCCCGCGGCGCCGTGACCTTCCTCGAAAAGCCCGTGTCGCCGCAGCGCCTTCGCGAAGCGATCGTGCAGACCATGTCGAAGATCCTGCTCTCGCGCGGCGAAGACGACGCCATCTCCGACGCCAAGGCGCGCTACGCGACGCTGACGGAGCGCGAAAAGGAAGTGGCCGAACTCATTTCCGAGAGTCTTCTCAACAAGACGATCGCCGATCGCCTCGGCATTTCGGTGACGACCGTCAAAACCCACCGCGCGAACGTCTTCGCCAAGCTCGGCGTCAAGACCGCCGTAGACATGACGAAGCTCATTCTTCTCGCCCGGAGCCATTCGTGAGGCGCAGAACGCTTCTCCTCGGAAGCCTGGGGCTTCCGGCCCTCTCCCTTCCCGCACTCGCGAAGACACCCGAACTCCGCGTCGACGTCGTCATCGTGGGCTCGGGAGGCGCCGGCCTCATGGCGGCCTACGGAGCGCTCGAAGCGGGCGCAGGGAGGGTCGCGGTGCTCGAGAAGGCCCCCATGGCGGGCGGCCGCACGGCCTATTCCTCGGGTTTTCTCTCGGCCGTGTCCCCCAAGCGTCAGAAACCGGGCGTCACGGATTCGGTCGAAGCCATGGTCCGCGACATGCTCGAGGAAGGCGACTACGCGGCCGATGCCCGGCTCGTCGAAACGCTCGCGAGGGATTCCGAGTCCGTGCTTGATCTCTTTGAGGCGCTCGGTCTTCGCTGGCGTTCGCCCGTGACGCTCTGCGGAGGGCGCTTCCCGAGAAACTTCTCGCCCTACCCCATGCGAAGCGGCTACGAGTACGTGCGGGCGCTCCTCGACGCCCTCGGTCAGAAGGGCGAACGGTTTCAAATTCTCTTCGGAACGCGCGCCGAGCGGCTTCTCACGGAAGGAAACCGCATCACGGGCGTCGCGACGCAGGGCCCCGCGGGACCGCTTACGGTCCGCGCCAAGGCGGTCGTTCTCGCGACGGGAGGCTTTGCCTCCAACGCCGAACGCCTCGCGCGCTGCCTCGGAACGGATCCGCACCGTCATCCCCGCATCGTCTCCACCCCCGACCCCGTCGACACGGGCGACGGTCTCGATCTTGCCGAAGCGGTCGGGGCCGACACGGTCGGACTCGAACACGTCCTCGCGATTCCCTACATGGGCGGCAAGGTCCAGTGGGCGGGCGCAAGCGACCTCTATCTCGACCGCGAAGGACGGCGCTTCATCGCCGAGGACGCCAACTGGCGCGCGCTTCGCAACGCCGTCGAGAGACTCCCCGACGCGAAGTTCCGGGTCGTGACCGACTCGCAGAGCTTCAAGGGGGACTCAGCCGAAATGAAGATTCTCGAAGGGCGCGTGCGCGTGGCGGAAAGTCTCGAGGCGCTCGCCCGGGGCCTCGACGTTCCCCTCGCAACGCTCCGGGAGACCCTCGCGCGATACAACGCCTTCGTGCGCGAAGGCATCGACCGCGACTTCGGCAAGCGCTCCCTGCTCCTTACGGTGGAGGAACCGCCCTTTTATTACGGAGAAGAGAGTCTCGGCGTCCTCGTGACGCTCGGCGGACTCGCGATCGACACCGAAGGGCGCGTCCTCGACAAACACGGTCTTCCCCTCCCCGGCCTCTTTGCCGCAGGCGAAACGACGGGCGGCGTACACGGCGCCTCGGCCCTCGGCGGCACAACCCTTACGGAGATTTTCGTATTCGGGAGACGAGCCGGCCGAGAAGCGGCTCGGGTTTCTCTCTAGGCTCCTACTCCCTCCTACTTCCGCCTCCTCCCGCGGTACGAGGCGGAGGGGTTTCAGGCGTTGTTAAGATTCCCCCGACTTTTCCTGAAATCCTCCTTTCGTAGTAATTCTTTCGAACGCTCCGAGAAGAGGAATCGGGGAAAGAGGACGTCCGAAACGTTCAAAAACCACCGCCTTCGCCCGCCAGACCCCGGCGGACGTCGAGCGGAGAGCGGATCGGCCGTCCGACGGACCGCGCGGGCGAACCCTTTCTCCCCTGCGGATCAGACCACTGAGACCTGAAAAGGAATCAAAATGCAATCTCGTAAAATGCTGGCCCTTGCGGCGTCGATGAGCGCCGCGCTCGTCGCCTCCGTCAGCGCCGCTGAAACGCAGAAACCCGAAGAAGTGCTGCCCCGCACGCTCGACGGTTACGTCGCGCAGGACAAGGCCTTCTGGGACTACCTCAAAGCCAATCACCCCCTCTTCAAGAGCTACATGAAGGACGGCCGCGTCGTCGGCAAGTTCACCATGTCCGACCGCAACGAAGAATGGGTGAACTTCGGCGGCGGCGACAAGTACGCCAAGGACACGGGCCGCAAGGCTTCGGTCACCTACCGCATCCCGTACGAATCCTTCCTCGACCTCCCGAACAAGTTCGTGGGTCCGAAGAAGTGCGGCGAATGCCACCCGGCTCAGTACGAACGTTGGGAACGTTCGCGTCACAACAAGATCGTGCGCTTCCCGGAAGAACTGACCGAACCGATGGTTGCGGGCGACATGAAGAAGCCCCTCTACGGCTCCAAGGCCTCCGTTCTGCCGGAAGGCATTGACGCCGACGACGTCTACTTCGTGATGGGTACTCCCCGTACGAAGTACGGCTTCCTCGACAAGTGGCTCGTCCGCGGTACCTACCACGTCGAAGGCGGCAAGCTCTCCGACGGTACGGGCAAGATCGTGGCCGGCGGCAACCAGTTCTCCCGCAACTGGGCGCAGCACATCACGCCGGAAGTCGCCAAGAAGATCCACGAATGGGATCCGACCTTCCCGGTCAAGCTGGAAGACTTCGGCGCGCAGTCCTCGAACGTCTGGGGCTTCAACTCCTACGGCGCTTCGAACCGCACGCAGGCCATGTTCCAGCCGGGTTCGTCCTACTGCGAAATCTGCCACACCTGGAAGTTTGACTTCAAGAGCCAGGAAGAACTCTTCGCCGCTCTCGGCGACGCCAAGAAGCTTCGTGCCCACACGATCGCCAAGGGCGTTTCCTGCGAAGAATGCCACGGTGCCGGCGCTCACCTCTACGGTGCCCGCGGTGCCGGCATGCCGTCCAACTGCGAACGTTGCCACCAGCGCTTCGTTTACAACCAGGACGACGCCAAGGCCAACTTC
>CASEFX010000020.1 GCA_949287305.1 uncultured Sutterella sp.
AAGGATGACTCTCGATAAATTCCCGGCGGCTAAAAGGGTTTTCTCAACCATGAAGACCGTGTTCCGCTGAAGGTCTCCAAAGGGCCGGGCATCGCCCGGCCCTTTATACCTATCAAGGGGCGAAGCGAGCTCTACGGCAAAGGAGCGGAGATCAACTCAGGATCTGGCAAGTGGGGTGTTCAGTTTTTGATGTCTGATGTCCGAACTCTGTTCAGACAAACTTGTCCGATTTGTTCATGTTCAAATGACAGCTAACAGCAAGGCGATTTGATCGACGAGCACGCCCAGGATCATGCGAATCGAGTTGGCGAAAAAGCCCTCAAGGGAACAACGTGCTCCGGCGCACTCTCGCTTCCAGTCACGGTTGTTCTGCTCGTCAATGCCGCGGTCGCAGAAGAGTCCTTCATAAGCTTCAACTGCGGCCTTCGCCATCTTGCTGTCGCGTTCCAGTCCGGAGTGCACGGATGCGCGGCCCTTTGCTTCGCCGCGTCCGCCTGCGTACTGGATCAGCTCGTCCGTGGTGAGATTCGTCTGGATGTAGCGGAGATTGATTTCGTCGTAGTCAGGGTTGTAAGCGAGGCGGTAGACGAGGGTTCTGTCGTGTTTCCAGTTGGCGGCGTGGTATTCACGTACGACACCGCAGCAACGAAACTTTTCTGCGGAGCCTCTTTTGCTCTTGCGAGCCTGTTCCACAAGGAGGCCGCATTCTTCGAGCAGGCGCCCGGGGATCTCCTCGGGAATCTCTTCGAGATCGGGAAAGTCAAGACGGAACTGCTTGAAGGCTTCGGGATGAATGTATCGTCCACCGCAGGGATTGCAGCCGACGATGTATCCGATCTCCTTGTCGTGCAGTAAGTTGAGAAGGTCTTGATTGGAGAATCCGGTATCCGCCCGCACGATGATTCTGCGCTTCGGAAAACGCTTTGTCAGCGTTTCGATCAGTTCGTCGGCGTGAAGCAGAAACAACTTGGCTCCGTTGGCGGCTCCCGGAGCGTTTTGCACGAAGGCGGGGATCTCGTTGATCGTGACCATGATGGGAAGATAGCACGTCACCCCGTAATGACCGTCGTAGGCACGCTCTTCCTGCGTGCCGTGCAGAGGGACTGGTGTGCTGTCGACGTCAACGATCAATACGTCGCGGTTGTCTGTTGCGACGATGTCGAGGGCATGCTGCAGCGACACCTTGTTGAACGAGTCGATAAACGGCGTGCGGATACGCTTGGGGGCCGTCTTTTCGAAATGATGGGGCGCTTTCCCTTCAAGTGCCTGATTGCGTTCTTTCGAAGCGATTTCGCCGAGATCGGAAAAGAAACGGGAGAGCGTGGCCGCGGATGCGAACTTCCCTCTTTTCATGCAGGAACGCGCGAAGGCATCGTTGTTGAGTTCCTGCGCATCATTGAAATCTTCGCGCCCAAGGAGCCCAGCCACGACAAGCTGTTCAAGAAGGTCGTGATTCGTGTACCGATAGGGAAGAAGCGGACGAGGACAGATGGAGTCGAGGAGAGAGGAAATCGGAGCAAGAACGTTGCTGTTTCGCAAAATGCGAATGAGTTCTTTTACGCAAACGAAGGAGGTAACCGCTTTCCCGTCGTTGATGTACTGAACGCTGTGAGAAACTTTGATAATATTCGCCATGCCGATGTGTTGGTTTGTGGTTTTGGTCGACTTGCATTCTAGTGCATCGGCATTTTTATTTCTTAGAACTACAGGCTTTTTCTTGGTGATTTACGGGGCCTCTCAAATATTTTCGGGCGTGTAAAAAAGAAGACCGCCCGATGTCAACCGAGCGGTCCACGTTTGCTCAGCACCCTCTTGTTGTGGCTGAGGGACGAAAAATTCAGGTTAATCCAGCGCCGCGGGTTCTTGGCACGGGCTGCCTCTAGGACTGCTTTGCGCGCTGTAAGCACGGCAGCGTCCTCGCCTCTGAACAGGCTCGCGGGGGGCACCCAGTTGATGCCGCTGTGGTAGTTGTTGTGGTTGTAAGTCTTCACGAAAAGATCCAGTCGCTCATACGAATGTACGGTTCACTCGGTGCCGGGAAACTCGAAACGAAAACGAACGCCGCCCGCTCGAGTCTCAACAAGGCGCTCAGAGAGCTTGTGGAAGCGAAGAGGATCGTGCGGGTCGGAAACGGGCGAAGCACGCGCTATATGGCGGCCCGATGAAACGGACGCCTACCGACTCGGGCGCACAAAACGAAAAAGGCCGAAGCCTTTCCTGCGGCGGCAGGATGACTTCGGCCGGGGGAGTCTGGAGAAAGACTCGTCAGAAGCGCTTCTGCGTCTTAGCGAAGTCCGTGTGGGACGACACGTACACGACCTTCGGGTGCGTGCCCTCGGCTTCGTTCATCGGACGGGCCTGGGCGAGGAGCGCCTTCGCTTCGGGCGACGGATTGTCGTAGTCGACGAAGGTGAGCGCGCCCGTCGAGCACGCGGCGACGCAGGCGGGGAGAAGTCCCTGCGAGGTGCGGTGCGTGCAGAGCGTGCAGTGCTCGGCCTTGCCCGGCGTACGGGCGTTTTCCGGACGCACGGGAATGACTTCGAGCGGGGTCTTCTCGCCGAAGTACGAGGTCTTCTTCGGGTCCGCAAACTGCGGAGCGCCGTAGGGACAGGCCTTTTCGCACATGCGGCAGCCGATGCACTTGGCGTGGTCGACGAGGACTTCGCCCGCGGGACCCTTGTGAATCGCCTTGGCCGGGCAGACCTTCATGCAGGCGGGGTCTTCGCAGTGCATGCAGGAGAGACGGAAGTACTCGATCACGCGGGCCTTTTCGTGCTCGATTCGGTCGATGCGGTTCCACTTGACGCCGGGGAGAACCTGGTTTTCTTCCTTGCAGGCGGTGAAGCACGCGTGGCAGCCGACGCATTCGTTGGTGTTGACAATGATGCCGAATTTCATGGTTTCGCTCCTTACGCCTTCTTCTTGACGCTGACGGGCACTTCAAAGTAGCAGCAGTAGCCCGACATCGGGTCGCGGTGTTCGCGCGTCATGAGGGTCTGCGTGTTCTGCTTGCCGAGCCACCCGTACTGGGCGTCGATCATGCCTTCGGGAACGATGATCGAAACGCAGGCGCGGGCCTCGACGGGACCGCCGTAGGGACTGCGGATTTCGACCCAGTCGCCCTCGCGGATGCCGCGCTTTTGGGCTTCCTTCGGGTTGATGTTGATCGTGAGGGCGTCCTCGATTTCCATCAGATAGGGCTGGTCCGTACGGGTCTTCGAGTGCGTGATGTAGGGCTTTCGCGAGCCGTTCAAAAGACGCAGGTCGAATTCCTTCGTGATCGGGAGCATCGGACGGAATTCCGGAATCGCCGGATAGCCGAACTTGCGCGCTCGTTCGCTCGCGAAGTCGAGCTTGCCGCTCTGGGTGTTGAAGCCGGGCTTGCCGTCGGGACGCAGACGTCCGATTTCGTACTTCTTCGAAGCGGGTTTCGGAGCGGGAAGAACCGAAATCTTCGGGAGAGCCGCCGCGAAGTCGTTCCAGTTGCAGCCTTCGTACTGACGGAGCACGAAGTCGCAGGCCTTGACGGGGTCGCCTTCAAAGAAGTGTTCGGGCTTGTCGACGATGCAGCCGATTTCAAACGCGATGCGCCAGTCTTCCTTCGCTTCGCCCAAGGGCTTCACCGGACGGCGCACGGCGACGCGCGGACCGTAGAAGCCAAACGGAGCGTAGCGTTCGTAGTTCATGGCCGCGGGCAGAATGATGTCGAGGTCGCGGTGGCTGTCGGGACGATAGAAGTAGTCCGCGCTGAAGGCGAAGTCGAGCTTCGCGATCGCCTTGGCGTAGACCGCGGGCTGCGGCCAGATGTTGACATTGAAGCCCCAGGCGCAGAACATGCGGACCTTGCCGGCCTCAATCCATTCGGGAAGGTTGTTCGGGCTCGCCTGATCCTTCATGTCGTGCCAGAGCGGCACTTCGTTTTTGTCGAGACGGCGCGCCTTCTGTTCGGGGGCGTTGAACCAGGGGTGATCGGCGAGCGCCGGGTGCAGACCGTAGGCCGCCATCGTGAGGCCCTTGGCGCCCTGCGGGAACTGCACGCCGCCCGGGATGTCGATGTAGCCCATGACGATCGGGAGGAGCAGCACGGCGCGGGCGTTGTTGACGCCGTTCGAATTGTGCGAGAGCGACTGCGTCGTGAGCGTGAAGGTGCCCGGCCCCTGCGCCCAGAGACGGGCGCCTTCGACGACGAGCTTCGCGGGAACGCCCGTCAATTCTTCGGTCTTTTCGGGCGTGAAGCTTTCGCAGTAGGCGGCGTATTCTTCAAAGCCGTGCGTCCACTTCTCGACGAATTCCTTGTTGTAGAGGTTTTCCTTGATGAGGACGCGGATCATGCCCGCCACGAGCGCGGCGTCGGTGCCGATGCGGGGCTGCAGATGAATGTCCGCGATTTCCGCGGCCTTCGTGCGGCGCGAGTCGATCGTGATGATCTTGCAGCCGCGCTTCTTCGCGGCCTGAATGGCCTGCCACCAGCCCATCGGCTGCGCCCAGACGTTCGTCGCGAGAATGAGGTAGACCTTGGTGTCGGGCGTGGGGGAGCCACCGTTGTTGGGCATGCCGAAGTTGAGTTCTTCGGCCATCATGCAGCCCGAGCGGCACCCGACCGACGATTCGGTGCCCCAGGTGACGGAGCCGAAGTAGCGCGCAAGGCGATAGATCGCGGGACGCGGTTCCTTCGGGTCGCCCGCGTAGAACATCACGCTGTCGGCGCCGTACTTCTCGCGCGTGGCGAGCATGTGCGAGGTGATTTCCTTGTACGCTTCGTCCCAGGTGATGCGCACCCAGCCCGGATCGGCCGAACCCTTGGGGTTCGTGCGCTTCATCGGGTAGAGGAGGCGGTTCGGATTGTAGAGGCGCTGCAGCGTCGACCAGCCCTTGGAGCAGAGCCAGTGGTTGGGATTTTCCTTCCAGTTGTCAATGCGGTGAATGACGTTTCCTTTCGCTTCAAAGCGAATCCCGCAGGAGGGCACGTGGTTGCAGGAGTCGCAAATCGTGAAGCCCGTCCAGGATTCTTCGGCGGCGGCGCCGTCGGTCTTCGCAAAGATCGACGGGGCGGCGGGAAGCGCCGCGGCAAGCGCGCCGGCGCGCAGAAGCGAGCGTCGTGAGAATTTCGCGGTCATGGCAAAGAGTCTCCGTTCGTCGTTGTGGGAATGTTTTGGGATCCTCTCAACGATAGGCGGACCGCGCGGCCGCGCAAATTCTGACCGCACCCGACCGAACTCTCAAAAAGTAAAGTATGTTTTTCGTCCAAATGACGTTATGGTCTGGTGGAATAGCGCTCGGGTACCGTCGCAAAAAGACTTCCGTTGCGCATGGTGGGGGATGGTCGAAAAGGACGAGTGCCGGCGTTCCGTCGAGCTGCCGGCGATCCGGCGCATTTTTTCGGCAGGTCGGTCAAGTCAGAAAATTCTCTGACTTCCATGTCAGAAAATTTTCTAACATGGAAAGATGAGAAGAGGCGGGGTCGTTTGTTTCCCTGAAATGTTGTGACTCTGCATTGTCTTCTCTCCGATGAGATTTCTTCGGGTGTGTTTGCGGGAATAAATGCAGAGGAGGTCGGTTCGATTTTTTTGCTCTTTCAGGTCAGCTCCCAGACCGGATCATAGAGATCGAAGGGCTCGGAGAGTTTTTTCGCGACTTCGTCGGGGTTGAGGCCGCGTAGCTTCTCCGCGATGACCGAGCGGAACCACTGCAGCGCCGGATCCCGTTCGGTTCGTTCGTGCCAAATCATCCGGGCCTTCCAGACGACGGCGTTGGCCGTCGCGGCGGCGGGAAGGATGGCAAGCGGCAGTTCCTTCACGAGGCACTTCGCCGTGAAAGTGGGGAGCATGACGTAGAAGTCGGTTTCAAGAAGGAAGAAGGCGCTCGCGAGGTAGTAGCCGCAGTCCATGGCGACGCGGTCGTCCGCCCGGCGCACGGCGGCCTTCCCTTCGAGGGACCCGTAGGAGAGCTTGATTTCGCGGTAGGGAGCGAGATCTTCCGGACGAAGTTCTTTGCCTTCTCGCAGACGCTCTTCCATGAGATAGACGAGGGGGTGGTCCTTGCGCACGACGAGGACGTGGTCGGTGGCGAAAAGCTCGAGCTCCCGATAGTCGGGGTCGAGCTGCAGGGGCGGCGCGTAGAAGGCGACGTCGATGCTCCCCGAGGCGAGGAGCCTCGGAAAGTCGTCGGTGAGCGGCACGCAGGAGAGGTGCAGGCCCGGCGCGGCGCCGTAGAGTTCCCTGAGGCAGGGCATCAGAAAGCCGAAGATCGCGTTGTCGACGCCCGCCACGCGGATGGTACTTCGCAGATCGGCGGGCGAAAACTGCACCGGACGGCGCACGATGTCGATAAGTGCGTCCTGCACGGACCGAAGTTTCGGCAGAAGTTCGTTCATGCGCGCAGTCGGGACGAGGCCGTCGCGTCCGCGGATGAAAAGGGGATCGTGGAGCAGTCCCCGAAGCGTCGTCATCTGACGCGACGCCGTCGCGACGCTCACGTTCAGCTGTTGGGCGGTGAGCGTTATGGAACGCGTTTCCCAAACGGTAAGAAGAAACCAGATCTGCTCGGACGTGATGTGTTCGCGGTTCATGACGGGGGCGCTCTCGGAAACGGCGCGCCTGAAAAAAAGACGGAGTCGGCGCGCTCCCGTCAGCCTATCAGCAGATTCCTTGAGAGGGAAGAGCCGAAGTGCCGTCGTTTTCCCGAAAGAACAGGCGAAAACGGCGAGCGCCGACCGGTCAGACGAAGTCCCAGGACGGATCGTCGAGATTGATCGACTCGGTGAGTTTCTGCGCCACTTCCTCCTGATTGAGTCCGCGCAGTTTCCCCGCGATCATCGAGCGGAACCACTGCATTTTCCGGGATGATCTCATGATTTTCCCGTTGAGGCCAGATGTTCACCCGTGATGCCGTCGGATTCGCTCTGATTTTTTCCCGTATAACTTCCTCTGAAAGGAAAGCGGCAGAAGGACGCAACGGTTCTTCTGCCGCTTGTTTCGGGAAAGGTGTCCGGTCGGTTCACTCGTCCGTGGGATTCACCGCCCCGTGGAAGGGGAAGGGCCCCGCAAAGTCGGTGCGCACGGGAATGAGGCCGAAGTAGGTGACCCAGCCCTCGGGCATGAGGTGGTGAAGCGCAAAGCCAGGCGTCTCAATGAGGAAGTCGTCGCCGCCCTCGGGTCCGATGTGAATTTCGATCGGAAGCGAAACCGACGGGGCGGTCGTCACGACCGTGTCGCCGAAGCGCGTCACGAGACCCCGGTGCATGTGGCCCGTCGCGAGACGAACGTCGGGACGGCGCGAGAGGATTTCCTTCAGACGATCGCGGTTGCCGAAGGGTTCGTCCATCTTGCCCATTCCCGAGTGCACGGGGGTGTGGTGCATGAGCGTGAGAACGGGGCGTCCGTCCGCGAGCGCCGCTTCGAGACGCGAAAGGGCGGCGTCCGAAAGAGCGCCCCAGTGGCGGCCCGGCTGCAGCGTGTCGAGTCCCACGATCAGGGCGTCGTCGCGCTCGATCGTGAATTCAACGGCGTCCTTTCCGGCGTCGGGTTCGACAAAGTCCGGGAAGAGTCGCACGAGGTTCGAGCGCCGGTCGTGGTTCCCCGGGAGCACCCGTACGGGGACGGGAAGGTCCGCAAAGGTTTCCGCCACGATTTCGTAGGCTTCGGGCTTGCCGTCGCAGGCGATGTCGCCCGTCACGACGATGAGGTCGACCTTGGGGGCGAAGCGCAGAAGCCAGGGACGAATGCTTCGTACGAGCGAAGCCGTGTCGGCCTTCCCGTAGGCGAGGGTGCCCGCGGGCTCCACGTGCAGGTCGGTGAGTTGCAAAACGGTGGTCATAATGGAGTTCGGTCGAAATGCGCAAAACGGGCGCGAAGGCGCCCGTTTCGCTTGAAAAAGTCGGTCCCCCGGACTCAGACGGGGAAGGACATGAGGCGGTTCGGATCCACCGTGAGCTGCGCACGGTCACCCGGGGCGAGGCCTTCGGGAAGTTCCGTCATGTTCACCTTGAAGAGTTCGCCGGAAGCGGGCTCCACGGTGATGCGGACGAAATTCCCCATGAAGTGTACGTCCTTGATCGACACTTCGATGGAGTGTTCCGTGGGTTCGACCGAAAGATAGGCGGCTTCGGGGCGGAAGAAGACGTTCATGTCGCCGACCTTCCCGGTGATCGCCTTTTGAACGCCCGGACGAAGCGAGGCGAGCGGCGTGCGGAAGTCGAGCCACGAGAGCGTCTCGCCGTCGAACTTCCCGGCGACGCGGTTGCTGCCGCCCACGAACCCGGCGACGAAGCTCGTGGCCGGACGGCGCCAGACTTCTTCCGGCGAGGCGGCCTGGTGAATGATGCCGCCCTCCATCACGACGATGCGGTCGCCAAGCACCATGGCTTCGTCCTGGTCGTGCGTGACGATGACGGCGGTGATGCCGAGTTCGCGCAGGATCACGGCGAGCTCTTCGCGGACCTTGTGGCGGATCTGGGCGTCCAAGGCCGAGAGCGGTTCGTCGAGAAGGAGGATCTTCGGACGGATCGCCAGGGCGCGGGCGAGCGCGACGCGCTGGCGCTGACCGCCCGAGAGGGCGAGGACGTTGCGCGACTTGTATTTTTCGAGATTGACGAGACGAAGCATTTCGTCGACGGTCTTCTCGATTTCCGCCTTGGGTTCGCCGCGCACCGTGAGGCCGTAGGCGACGTTCTGCGCGACGGTCATGTGCGGGAAAAGGGCGTACTGCTGGAACATGAAGCCGATGCGGCGCTTCTCTGCGGGGAGATTCGTGATGTCTTCGCCGCCCACGAGGACCTTGGAGCCTTCGTCGGGCGTTTCAAGACCCGCGATGATGCGAAGAAGCGTCGTCTTCCCGCAGCCCGAGGGCCCGAGAAGAACCGTGCGGCAGCCCGCGTCGAGCGTGAGCGTGAAGGGCTGCAGCACGCAGGTGTTCCCGTAGTGTTTCGAGACGTTCTGAAGAGTGATGGAAACGGATTCGGACATGGGACGTACTCAAAGAAAATCGGTCATTCGTTGGGCTCGAGATCGGCCGCGCGGCGGCGGGCTTCGGCGCGGCGGGCGAGCCACGAGGGAAGCGCCTGCATGAGCGACAGAATCGGCACGAGGATCACAAGGAAGAGGAAGGTGTAGGCGCTTCCCACTTCAAGGCGCATGGAGGCGTAGCTGTCGGCCATCCCGACCGGAAGGGTCTTCGTGTCGGGCGTCTGCAGCATCCAGGAAATGTTGAATTCCCCGAGCGAGACGGTCATGACCATGAGCGCGCCCGCGAGGATGCCGGGCATGGCGACCGGAACGACCACCTTGAGGAAGGTCGTCCAGGGCGAGGCCCCGAGCGTGGCGGACGCCTCTTCATAGGCGTCGATCGGCTCGACGCGCAGGACCGCCATGACGCTTCGCACCATGAAGGGGAGGCAGAACATGACGTGGCCGCAGAGAATGAAGAGGTTGCTCTGGCGAAGGCTCGTGATGCCGCCCCAAATGAGGAGGATGCCCAGACCAATGGCGAGGCCCGGAACGGAGAGCGGCAGGATGAGGGCTTCTTCCATGAGGGCCGCCCAGCGCTTACGCTGTTCGCGAACGAGAATCCACGCGGCCGGGACGCCGATCACGACGCAGAGAATGAGGGCCGCGACCGCGATCCCGAGGCTTCGCACGATCGTGTCGCCGTAGAGTTCGAGAACCTTTTCGATCCATTCGGTCGTAAAGCCCGCCTTAAAGCCGCGGAAGGCGTTCTTCATGAAGGCCGTGAAGCACATCTGCACGACCGGAATCATGAGAAAGAGGAGCGTGAGGCCGGTGAGAACCGCCTGGGCGATCTGCACGCCCGTCCAAGATTTCTTCTGTGCCATGGTTCGCTCCTTAACGTTCGTTCGGGACGCTCACGAGACGGGCCGCCAAGAGAATGCCCCAGGTGATGAGACCGAGGACGACCGCGAGCATGGAGGCCGCGGCGATGTTGGCCGAGAGCGTGAATTCGGTGTAGATCGTGATCGGCAGCACGTTGATGTCGGTCGCAAGCGTGAAGGCCGTGCCGAAGGCGCCCATGGAGGTCGCAAAGCAGAGCGCCCCCGTCGAGAAGAGCGCGGGCGTGAGGGCCGGAATCGTGACGTCCTTGAGAATCCGCCAGGAGGAGGCGCCGAGCGTGCGCGCGGCCTCTTCATAGACGGGGTTCATCTTGCGGGTCGCAGCCATGACGGTGGTGACGACGCGGGGAATCGAGAAGTAGAGGTAGCCGAAGAAGAGCCCCGCCATGCCGTAGGCGAAGACGAGTTTTCCCGCGCCCAAGGAAGAGGAGAGGATCGAGGCCATGCCGTTTCGGCCGCCCAGCATGATGATCATGAAGCCCACGACGACGCCCGGGAAGGAAAGCGGGAGCGTGATGAGTCCCACCACGGCGCTGCGGCCGGGGAAGTCGTTGCGTTCCAAAAAGATCCCCGTGAAGGCGCCGAGCGCGACGGACGCGATCGTGACGAGAAGCGAGAGGACGACGGTGGAAAAGAGGCTCGAAGCGTAGCGCGGATTGGTGAGGATTTCCGCGTAGAGCAGAATCCCCTGGTCGGTCGAGACCGAAGCGGGGAGAAGCCGCAGCACGGGGAGCACGAAGAAGGCGAGCAAAACCGTGAGGGCGGGAAGGAGAAAGAGGAGATGGGTTCGTTTCATTTGAAGGTCCGGAAACGCCGAAGCCGCCGCTTGACGGACGTGCGGCGGCTTCTTTCAAAGGGAGATCAGCCCTTCATCGCCTGGAGATAGGCTTCGCTGAAGGCACGCTGCACTTCTGCCATGCGGGCGTAGTCGACACTGCCGGCGCGTTCGTATTCGGAGGCGGGGAGGAACTTCTTCGCGGCTTCCGGGGCGAGCTTTTCAAGGTCGCCCACGACCGGACGCAGGAAGTTTTCGGCCCAGTGCTTCTGACCCTTTTCGGAGAGGACGAAGTCGATCACGCGGCGGCCGTTTTCGGCGTGCGGAGCGTTCTTGACGAGCGTCATCACGTAGGGAACCTGGATCGTGCCTTCGACCGGGATCACGAATTCGATCGGGGCGCCGTCGGCGTACTTGGCGCGGTAGGCGTCGAAGTCGTAGTCAAAGAGGATGGGAATTTCGCCCGAGAGGCAGCGCGCGTAGGCCGTCTGCTTCGGAACGATCGGGGAGAGTTCGTTCAACTTCTTGAAGTAGTCGAGGGCCGGCCCGAAGTCGTCGAGCGTGCCGCCCAAAGCGTGGTTCACGGCGACGGAGCAGGCGTAGCCCACGAAGGCGGACGAAGGATCGAGAAAGCCCACCATCCCTTCGTACTTCGGGTCGAGCAGGTCCTTCCATCCCTTCGGAACGGGCAGGCCGTCGAGCGCTTCGGTGTTGACCATCAGGCCCACCGTGCCGGCGTGGATCGAAACCCAGGCGCCGTCGGGGTCCTTGAGGCCCGCGGGCACCTTCTGCCAGCCTTCGCCCTTGTAGTTTTCGACGAGCCCCTGGTTTTTGGCGTTGATGGCAAAGGAAATGCCGAGGTAGGCGGCGTCGGCGACGGGATTGTTCGCTTCGGCGATGATCTGCGAGACGGACTGGCCGGAATTCTTGTTGTCCATCGGCACTTCAATGCCGGTTTCGGCCTTGATGATGGGAAGCATCGAACCCCAGCCCGCCCATTCGGCCGGGCAGTTGTAGACGATGGCGCGCTGCGGATCCGCGGCGAAGGCGCGGGAAAGACCGAAACCCTGCATGAGAAGGGCGGTGGCGAGGAGATTGCGTCCGAAGGCGCGGCGCGAGAGTGTCATGGCGGTGATCCTTGATGTGAGCCGAAGTTCGCGAACCTTCGCATGACTTCGGTCTTGACGTCCGAACCTGAAGGCGGTGCGGACCGGAGACGTGCGGAAAGGACGAACGTCCTTCCGACGGGAGTTGCCGTGATGCTACGAAGACCGCATGACAAAACCGTGAAGCAAATATGACAATTCGATGACATTTTGCTTGGGGACGAAGAGAAATTCCGCGTGGAAAGCGGTTTTCAGGATGTCTCGCGCAAAAGAAAACCGCCCGAAAGAAAGTTTCGGGCGGTTTATGCCGTTGCGACGCGAATGGGAAAAGTCAATCGGGCGCGGACCATCGATAGACGGGGCTTGCCGAGCCCGTGCAGTGACTGCAGGTGGCGCCGCACCCGCTCGGAAGGACGGGCATGAGCTTTGCCACGCCCTTGTCGGCGAGGCGCTCGAGCATCATTTCGGCGAGTCCCTCGGGGATGCGGAAGTGGTAGGAGACGTCCTTCACGGACATCTGACGGCGCTCTTTGAGAAGCGCCTTCACGTCGAATATGGAGGCCATGGGATGGTTTCCTAAAAAATCGTGAAATTCTCTCGGTACGCCCGAGACGGATCCGTTCTCATTTTCACTGCAGTGCCGAAGAGAAAGGCGGAAGGGGGTGCAATGACAAATGAATCGGGATGTTCGGCGCTTTTTCTTTCGGTGGATGAGGAATCCTCCATGAAGGAAACCGCGCCGTTTTACGTCTATGAAGTGAGAATACATCATATTTCTCACCTGCGGCGGACGCTGGACGGCGGCGCACGGCGGTGCGCCCGAAAAGAGGAGGAGGCCTCCGGATCCCGCAGAAAAAGAGGAGGTCATGGTGGATGACTTTTCCAATCCGTTTGTTTTCAGGGTGTTGTGTTCTCATGAAATTATCGATATGAGGAAAGAAAGAGAGGAGATTTCTCATTGAATCCTTCTACTGAGCGGACGTTATTCATTGCAAATCACTCTCATTACGATTTTTATTTGCGCTTGAGAAGTGTTCTCGTTAGAATTTGCAACAATCCCGGACTGATTGCAGGCTTTTCCCCTTCTCTCCGTCCGGATCTTCTTCAACCAACCATCACAGGTCGAAAACAATGATGAACGGCACGAAGCGCATTCGAACCCTTACGGAGCTGGAACTCAACTCTCCGGCGACAGTGGCGCGCATGAAACTCGACGCGAAGGAGGCCGATCGTCTCGCCGACCTCGGCATGCGCACGGGCGTGGAAGTCCGCGTTCTGCAGGCGGCGCCCGAGGCGCCGCTCCTCGTGGCCGTGCTCGACGCACGGATCGCGGTGAACTACGACGTCGCCCGCCGCATTTACGTCTACTGATCGCACCGGACCGCCCGAAACCTCAAGGGGCGGCCCCGGTCATCCCTCAAAACACGACAAAAGAGGTTTTCTCTCCATGTTTCTCAAAGACCTTCCCGTCGGCAGCAAAGGCCGCATCGTGAGCTTCGGCAAGGAGCATCCCGAATACCGACGCCGCCTCGTGATGCTCGGCGCCACGCCGGGCACCACCTTTGAAATCGTCCGCATTGCACCTCTGGGCGATCCGATTGAAATCCGCGTGCGCGGCAGCTTCATCAGCGTGCGCCGCGACGAGGCGGAACTCATGCAGGTCGAACGCGCCGACTGACGCGCTCGCTTTTCCAACGAACCGAAAGAAAAGAGCAAAGACATGGCCAAACACATCGTAGGCGTCGTCGGCAATCCCAACTGCGGGAAGACGACGCTCTTCAACGCCCTTACGGGTTCCAAGCAGCGCGTCGGCAACTGGCCGGGCGTGACGGTCGACAAGAAGACGGGTTTCTTCTCGCACAAGAACGAAGAGATCGAACTCGTCGACCTTCCGGGCATCTATTCGATTACGCCTTCCTCCTCCTCGGGTGAAGACGAACGCGTCGCGCGCGACTACATCCTGACGGGCGAAGCCGAAGCGATCATCAACATCGTCGACGCCTCGAACCTCGAGCGAAACCTCTACCTCACGGCACAGCTCGTCGAAATGCGCGTGCCGATGATCGTCGTCGTCAACATGCTCGACATCGCCAAGCAGCACAAGCTCTCGGTGAAGCTCGACGAGCTCTCCCGCGAACTCGGTTGCCCCGTGGTCGGCGTCGTCGCCAACCGCGAGTCGGGCGTGACCGAAATGAAGGACGCGCTCATCGACTTCCTCGCGAAGCCCTCGGTTCCGCCGATGCAGGTGGAGTTCGACGAAAAGATCTCGACGGTCCAGAAGGAGGTCGCCGAACTTCTTGCAAAGCAGGGCGTCGAACACGCTCCCTGGTTTGCCGGACAGCTCCTCGAAAAGGCGCCGGGCATTGAAGAAAAGCTCCCCGGGATCGATCTCGACGTCGCCCGCGCGGCGGTCGAGCGTCTCGACGCCGAATACGACGGCGACCTCGACATCATGGTCGCGAACGCCCGCTACGACTTCGTCGCGAAGGTCGCCGAAAAGGCCCTCGTGCGCGAAGGCGAAATGACGCAGACGATGACCGACAAGATCGACCGCATCGTGCTCAACCGCTGGCTGGGCCTGCCGATCTTCCTTCTCATCATGTACGTGATGTTCCTCTTCACGCAGAACCTCGGAGCGGCCTTCATCGACTTCTTCGACGTGCTCGTGGGCGGCGTGATGGTGGACGGCTTCGGCCGGCTCCTCGAATCGATGGGCGCCCCCGAATGGCTGAAGGTCTTCCTGGCCGACGGCATCGGCGGCGGTCTGCAGACGATCTCGACCTTCATCCCGGTCGTCTTCTTCCTCTTCCTTTTCCTCGCCTTCCTCGAAGACTCGGGCTACATGGCCCGCGCCGCCTTCGTGATGGACCGCCTCATGCGTGCGCTCGGTCTCCCGGGCAAGGCCTTCGTGCCGCTCCTCGTGGGCTTCGGCTGCGGCGTCCCGGCCATCATGGCGACCCGCACGATGGACCGCGCGAGCGACCGCATCATCACGGTGATGATGGCGCCGTTCATGAGCTGCGGCGCGCGTCTGCCGGTCTACGTCCTCTTTGCGACGGCCTTCTGGCCCACCAACGGTCAGAACCTCGTCTTCGGGCTCTACTTCATCGGCATTCTCGCCGCGATCCTCACGGGCTTCCTTCTGAAGCGCACGGCCCTTCCGGGCGCCGCCTCGGCCTTCGTGATGGAAATCCCGCCCTACCACATCCCGACCTTCAAGGGCGTGATGCTGCGCACCTGGGACCGCGTCAAGACCTTCATGTTCCGCGCCGGCCGCGTGATCGTGATGATCGTCGCCTGCATCGCGTTCTTCAATTCGCTTGGCACCGACGGGTCGTTTGGCAATGAAGACACGGACAAGGCCGTCCTCTCGCAGGTCGGCAAGACGATCGTTCCGCTCTTCGAGCCGATGGGCGTTCAGGAAGAAAACTGGCCGGCCGCCGTCGGCATCTTCACGGGTGTTCTCGCGAAGGAAGCCGTGGTGGGCACGCTCAATTCGCTCTACGACACGATCGCCGTGAACGAAGAGAAGAAGGCCGCGGAAGCCGCTCCTGCGGAAGGTGCCGCGGAAGAAGCCCCGGTCGAAGAAGAGGCCTGGTCCTTCGGCGCCATCTTCTCCGAAGCCGTCGGCACGATCGGCGAAAACTTCGCGGGCCTTGCCTCCGCCTTCACCGACCCGCTCGGCATCACGGTGGGCGATCTCTCCGAAGAGGAAGCCGCCGCGGAAGAACAGGGCGTCTCGACGAGCACGATCGACACGATCAAGGTTCTCTTCGGTTCGAGCACGGCCGCCTTCGCGTACCTCCTGATGGTGCTGCTCTATCTCCCCTGCTGCGCCGCCATCGCCGCGATCTACCGCGAAGTGGGCACGGCCTGGACGCTCTTCGCCGCCGCCTGGACCTCGGTCCTCGGCTACAGCGCCGCGACGATCTTCTACCGCGTCGCGACCTTCGCCGAAAATCCGATGTACTCGACCGTCGCCATCGCCTGCTGCGTGGCCGCGCTGGTCGGCATGTACTTCTGGATGCGCTCCTTTGCGAAGCGCGACGCCGGCAAGGGTCCGAAGGTGATCCCGATCTACGCCGCCAAGTAACCGAGTGACTCCCCGCGGCGAAGACCAGAAGCTTCGCCGCGACGGACTTCCAAAGCAACAGCGCCCCGAGGACGATGAGTCTTCGGGGCGCTTTTCATCGTTCGGAAGCCGGAGGAGTGCGAGGAACGGGGAGGTTTCAGTGTTGTTGGTCCGGAAAAAGCGAAAGGCTCCCGGGCAATAAGCGCGGAAGCCTGACGCCGAGTGGGTAGTCCCACTCCATTTGTTTCGTTCATATCGACAGCGAAGCCGACGTTCGAACGTGAGCTTGTGGACGGGGGATCTTCATGCTTGAACTCCCGTAAATTTCATTCAAGCTAGTTGTAAAACTTAGTAAGGCCCTTGCGACACAAAGGATTTGTCCGCGAGGGCCTTGTTTTTTCTTAAAATCTAGCTTATAATCAGATCAATACATAAAAGCTAGACAGGTGGC
>CASEFX010000021.1 GCA_949287305.1 uncultured Sutterella sp.
ATGAGAACGTGGTGATACCGTCGGAGCCAACCAAGGGGCACAATGAAATTTACAAGCTTCTCAAGATCAAGCCACGGAAGGAGCACACGGTTCCCGTCGACTGCTGGCCGTAGACATAACAAGTGGGCGGGAACTCAGGTTGATTTCTCCTTCGCCCTCGATAAGAAGAGTCGGCCCGAAAACCTGCGGGGCGGTGAAAGGCGAACGGCTATAATCAGAAATCAGCTTTGCTTGAAAAGTTGACTTTTCAAGGCATCTTTCATTCAACGGAAGAGGAGAGTCTCTCTCCATTTACCTGCAGCAGGCCGCGCATGTCGAATCCTAGCGAAAAAACGGAACGCCCCGTCGAAGAGCTTTCCTTTGAGGAAGCGCTCGAAGAGCTCGAAGCCCTCACCACGCGCATGACGACGGGCGAAATTACGCTGCGCGAAAGCGTGGCCGGCTACGAACGCGGTCGTGCGCTCCTGGACCACTGTCAGGCCGAACTTCACCGTGCGCAGGAAGTCATCGAACGACTTCGTCCCAAGACGCCGGCCAACTGATGCTCCTCCTCCCTCATCCCCGAAAGTTTCCGATATGACCCAAACCTCCGCCTCGAGTGCCTTCGCGACTTGGCAGCGCGAACGTCAACGCCATTTCGAATGGTTCGCTCAGTCTCTGAGTCCCGTGCCCGGGCGCGAGCCCAAGCGCCTTGCGGGCGCCATGCGCTACGCGCTTCTCGGAGGCGGAAAGCGCATCCGACCGCTCCTTTGCTACGCGGCGGGGAGCGTGACGGGAGCCTCGGAGGCGGTGCTTGACCGCGCCGCCTTGGCGCTCGAGATGATCCACAGCTATTCGCTCGTGCACGACGACATGCCCGCGATGGACAACGATCAGTTGCGCCGCGGCAAGCCCACGGTGCACGTGCAGTACGGCGAGGCGCTCGCGATGCTGGCGGGCGACGCGTTGCAGACGGAAGCCTTCAGCGTGCTCTCGGGCGCGGACGCGCCCGCGGAAACGGTGCTGCGCCTCGTGCGCACGCTCTCGCATGCGGCGGGTTTCTACGGCATGTGCGGGGGCCAGGCTCTGGACCTTGCGATGGTCGGGGAACATCCCTCGGAAGCGGAACTTCTTCGCATGCAGACGATGAAGACGGGGGCGCTCATCCGCGCGGCCGTCCTCATGGGCGCGCAGGCGGGCGACTGGAACCACCTCCCCGACGAAGCGAGAAGCGGCCTCGCCGTCTATTCGCAGGCTCTGGGCCTTGCCTTCCAGGTGATCGACGACATTCTCGACTGCACGCAGGAAACGGCCGTCTTGGGGAAGACCGCGGGGAAGGACGAAAAGGACGACAAACCCACCTGGGTTTCGATTCTGGGGCTCGAAGGCGCCAAGAAGAAGGCAGAGGAACTGTGCGCCGAAGCGCAGTTCGGGCTCGACCTCGTCGCCAAGACCGAAGGGCTCGCCCCCGACGCGACGAAGCGCCTCGGCGAAATCGCCGACTACGTCCTCAACCGCTCGTTCTGAGGAGAGCCTATGGAAAAACCGAACACGCCGATTTTGGACGGCATCGACTCTCCCGACGACGTGCGCGTCCTGAGCGACGGAAGCCTCACGATCCTCGCCAAGGAAATCCGCGACTTTATGGTCTGGTCCGTCTCGCAGACGGGCGGACATCTGTCGAGTTCGCTCGGTGCTGTGGAGCTTGCGATTGCGCTCCATGCCGTCTTCAACACGCCCGACGACAAGATCATCTGGGACGTGGGTCATCAGGCCTACGCCCACAAAATGCTCACCGGACGCCGCGACCGCATGGGGACGCTTCGTCAGTACCACGGCCTTTCGGGCTTTCCGAAGCGCTGCGAGAGCGAATACGACTCCTTCGGGACGGCGCATTCGTCGACCTCGATTTCCGCCGCCCTCGGGATGGCGGTGGCGGACGCCCTTCTCGGCAACCAGGACCGCTGGCACGTCGCCGTGATCGGCGACGGGGCCTTGACGGGCGGCATGGCGCTCGAAGCCCTGAACGACGCGGGCGTCTACAAGAAGGGTCTCAAGCTTCTCATCATCCTGAACGACAACGACTGCTCGATTTCGCCGCCGGTCGGGGCCCTTTCTTCGCACTTGGCGAAGATCGTGTCGACCCGCACCTTCATGAACGCGCGCGAACTGAGCAAGAAGGTCCTGAAGCCCGTGCCCGGCCTCTGGGAAGTTGCGAAGCGCATGGAAAAGCAGGCGATCAACTTCGTCTCGCCTCCTTCGGGGATCTTCTCGGCGTACGACCTCAACTACTTCGGGCCGGTGGACGGCCACAACCTCCCCGAACTCCTTGAGGTGCTCCGCAACCTCCGCAGGCTCGACGGTCCCAGCGTCCTGCACGTCGTGACGAAGAAGGGGAAGGGCTATCCCCCTGCGGAAGCCGATCCGACGACCTATCACGGCGTCGGCAAATTCGATCCCGACGTCGGCATTCTGCCGAGCGCGAAGCCGGGCAAGCCCACCTACACGCAGGTCTTCGGGCGCTGGATTTGCGACCGCGCCGAAAAGGATCCGATGCTCTACGGCATCACCCCCGCCATGCGCGAGGGTTCGGGCCTCGTCGAATTCGCGAAGCGCTTCCCGAAGCGCTACCGCGACGTGGCGATCGCCGAACAGCACGCCGTCACCTATGCGGCGGGCTTGGCGACGACACCGATCCGTCCGGTCCTCGCCATCTATTCGAGCTTCCTGCAGCGCGCGATCGACCAGGTGATTCACGACGTGGCGCTCCAGAACCTGCCGGTCCTCTTCGCGATCGACCGCGGCGGTCTCGTCGGCGCCGACGGGGCGACGCACCACGGGGTCTTCGACATTGCGCAGCTGCGCGGGATCCCGAACATGGTCGTCATGACGCCGTCGGACGAAAACGAATGCCGCCTGATGCTCAACACCGGCTACGAGTGCCGACTTCCCGTGGCGGTGCGCTATCCGCGCGGACGCGGGCCCGGTGTCGAAGTGACGGCGGGCGACGATACGATCCCAATCGGGAAGTCCCGAAAGCTTCTGGAAGGAAAGCGCGTCGCTTTCCTGGGTTTCGGCTCGATGACGAACGTTCTGCGTCCGGTCGCCGAACACTTGGGCGGCACGCTCATCGACATGCGCTTTGTGAAGCCCTTGGACCGCGAGGCGGTGCTTGAAGCCGCGCGCACGCACGAACTCCTCGTCGCCGCGGAAGAGGGCCAGTTGGCGGGCGGCGCCTGCGACGCGGTTCTTGAAGTGCTCGCAGACGTTGGTCTTACGGTCCCCGTGATGCGTTTTGGTCTTCCTGACCGCTTCATCGACCACGGCACGCAGGCGGAGCTTCTCGCCGAAGTGGGCTTGACGAGCGAAGCGATCGAAAAGAAGGTCCTCGAGCGGCTCGGGGCCTGAGAAAAGCCAATCTTCAAAAGGAATGGGGGCGCCCGCTCGGGCGCCCCCATTGCCTTCAGACTTACTTACTGTTCAAAAGCTTATTGGCATTCGAGGCCGAGGTAGTCGACCGCCATCTGGGCGTGCAGGAGCGCGCCCTTCACGAGCATCGCTTCGTCAACCTGATAGCAGTTGTGGTGCTGCGCGTAGACGGCGCCGCAGGTTTCGTTGCGCACGCCGAGGAAACACATGGCGCCCGGCACCTTTTCCTGATAGTTCGCGAAGTCTTCGCCGCCCATGCTCGGCGGATAGTCGTAGAGGGCGTTTTCGCCCAAAAGCTTCTTCGCCGCGACGCGCACGCGTTCGGCCATGTCGGCGTCGTTGAAGGTGGGCGGAATGAGGGCGTTGTAGGTGAGCTTCGCGTCGCCGTTCATCGCGCGGGCGGTTTCCTTGGCGATGCGTTCGAGCTGTTCGGGGAAGCGCGCGCGGATTTCGGGCTTGAAGCAGCGCGTCGTGCCGATCAACTTCGCGTAGCCGCTGATGACGTTGAAGCGCGTGCCCGAGTTGAGCATCCCGACCGTCACGACGGCGGTGTCGATCGGATCGGTTTCGCGCGAGACGATCGTCTGCAGATTCAGCGCGATGGCGCTCGCCATGAGGGTCGCGTCGGAGCAGCAGTGCGGCATGGCGCCGTGGCCGGCCTTCCCGAAGACTTCGATTTCGAATTCGTCGCCCGCGGCCATCATCGGGCCCGTGCGCACGGCGACGTGGCCCGTCGGAACGTCGGACCAGACGTGAATGCCAAAAGCCGCGTCGACGCCTTCGAGCGCACCGTCGGCAATCATGGCCGCAGCGCCCTTGCCGACTTCTTCGGCGGGCTGGAAGCAGAGCACCACGGTGCCTGAGAGACGGTCGCGCAGGTCGTTCAGAATCTTCCCGGCCGTGAGCAGCATGGAGATGTGGCAGTCGTGACCGCAGGCGTGCATGAAGCCTTCGTTTTTGCTCGCGTATTCGAGGCCCGTCTTTTCCGTCACTTCGAGGCCGTCGATGTCGCCGCGAAGGAGAATCGTGCGGCCCGGGCGGGCGCCCTTGATCGTGGCGAGCGTGCCCGTGGGCATGCCGCATTCGCGCCAGGGAATGCCCATCTTGTCGAGTTCCGCGCGGATGAGCTTGGCGGTTTCGAATTCCTTGGTGCTCGCTTCGGGGCAGGTATGGAAGAGCCGGCGCATCTGAATCTGATAGTCGGCGTACTTCGGTTCGAGGTCGAGAAGATTCATTTTTTGTGTCCTTAGCAAAAGACGGGGACGCACGAAGGCGTGCGTCCCGAAAGAAAAGTCGTCAGAAGAGGTTCACGAAGAGGCCCGCGATGATGACGGACGTGATCGTGACGGTCGAGAAGCCGCCCACGATCATCGAGGGGAACATGTGGGCCATGAGGTATTCGCGTTCGTCTTCGGTCGCGGCCATTTCCTTGCACATCGATTCGGTGATGATGGCGTTGAAGGGGAAGCCGTAAAGCGCCGTAAGGCAGTTGCCGAAGCCGAGCCAGATCGAAATCTTGAGGGCGCGCGCGACGAAGTAGGCGACGATGAACATGCCGAGGACGCCGACCACGATCAGGACGATCATCGGGACGATGATCGAGACGAGCATTTCGGGCGTGCAGGCTTTGAGACCGTCGAAGATGAACATCATGAGCGCAAAGAGCATGATCTGGTAGGAGTTCGCCTTCGTGAGGATGTTGGGTTCGAGGAACCCGAGTCGGCAGAAGACGACGCCCAGAACCAGACACCAGATGGCGCCCGAAATGCCGGTCCAGCCGCCCAGGAGCATGGCGAGCCACGTGACGATGCCGAGCTTCATGAGCATGACGACGGGACTGTTCCAGGATTCGGGAAGATGAAGAATGCCGTGCGTCTGTTCGTCGGGGAGTTTCGTCACGTCGAGCATCGGGCCGTTGGCGGCGTGGGTCTTGCTGCTGCGGTACTTTTCAAGGAGCAGAGCGCCTTCGCGCTTCAGAACGATCGCGGTGAGGGGATAGCCCGCGAAACCCTGGATGCAGTACATGGAAATCGCAAAGACGGCGGCCGTGGTGAGGCCCGCCTCCTGAGCGGCCGTCTGCATCATCGTGGCGGCGACGATCCCGCCCGTGAGCGGCGGCAGGCCCGCGATGATGAGTTCGCGTTCCATGAAGAAGGGGCAGACGAAGTAGGCGAGGCCGCACATGCCCGCGAGGCCGAGTACGCAGAGAACGACGGTGCGCCATTGGGCGAGAAGCGTCTCGAGACTGATCATCGTCCCCATGTGGGTGATGATGAGCATCATCGCGAGGGTGTTGCCAAACGGCATCAGGTGGGCTTCGGTGACGAGTTCCTTCGGGATCACCGTCCAGTAGCCGAGAAGCAGAACGACGGCGGAAACGAAGACTGACGGCACCCACGCCTTTGTGAGTTTCGCCACGATTTCGCCGATGAGGACGACGGCACCGCAGATGATGAATGCGGCCATGAAGTTGTACATGATGGGGAGTCCTTGAGGGGTGAGTCGGACGCGCTCTTATTCGACCTCTCCGACGAAGAGGAGAAAACGGCGCGTATTTCCTCACTATAGGGCGCCCCGATTTTCTTGACCTAGTGCGAATGCCTTACGTTTCTTGCGTTCGGATTGGAGAAGCGAAATTTTCTTTTTTGCAGACAGAGACCGACTGCGGGAGGAATCGATTTTCTCCTTGCCTGAGAGGAGGGAAGGTCGGATCCAGGCGGATCTTGAGCGAGACGAAGAAAACAAACGGCACCCGTTCGAAACCGGGTGCCGAAGGAGGCCGCACTGCGGCAGGACTGCATGTCGGAAGGCCGGACCTTCCGACATGATCAATTGCGGAAGTTCCCGAAGGAGAGCGGAGCCTCTTCGATTTCCTTTCGCAAAAGGGCGATGCATTCCTGCAGGGCGTCGCGCTTGGCGCCCGAGACGCGCACGACGTCGCCCTGAAGCGAAGCGGAGAGCTTCAAGGCTTTGGCGTTCTTGACCGTCGTCTGGATCTTCTTGCCGAGGTCTTTGTCGATCCCGGACTTCACTACGATCGTCTGCTTCAACTTGTCGCCGCCGATTTTCTCCACGGCTTTCGATTCATCGAGGAAACGCACGTCGACGCCGCGCTTGGCGAGTTTGCCGATCAGAACGTCGCGGACCTGACGGAGTTGAAAGTCCGACTCGGCGATGAGCGTGAGTTCGAGATCCTTCTGCTCGACGGCCGCGGCCGTGCCGCGGAAGTCGTAGCGCGTGCCGATTTCCTTCTGAGCCTGATCGACCGCATTTTTGAGTTCCACCGCGTCGACCTTGAGTTCCACGTCAAAGCTGGGCATGTCTTTTCCTTTTCCGTATGTTGCGGGAAGCCCTGATTGTAGCCAAAGCCTCCCTATAATGGGTTTCTAGAGCAACAGATTCGGAGCGGCCGCGCCGCTTCACACACGGCAGGAGACCCTATGGCGTTCGAAATTTTCCGCGACTTCGATTTGACGCACTCGTCGACCTTTCAGACGAAGGCCGCGGCGGAACGATTCGTGCGGGTGGAGGACGTTGATGAGTTGCGCGAAGCCCTCGCGTTCGCGAAGAAGGAAAACCTCTCCGTCACGATCCTCGGGGGAGGCTCCAACACGATCTTCCTCTCGAAGGTGCCCGGGCTCGTCGTGAAGCTCGGGCTTCGCGGCTTCCTGCTTACGCGCGACGATGAGACGGGCGACACGCTCCTTGAAGTGGGGGCGGGCGAGACGCTCGACGACGTGATCGACGCGCTCCTCGACGCGGGCGTCGGGGGCTTGGAAAACCTCGCCGCCATTCCCGGAACGGTCGGGGGCGCCGTCGTACAGAACGCGGGCGCCTACGGGCTCGAAATGGCCGAACGAATCGAATCCGTCCGCGTACTCCGTCCCGACGGAAGCGTCGTCGACTACGGAGTCGCCGACTGCGACTTCGGCTACCGCCATTCGCGCTTCAAGACCGAGGCGGGGAAGGGCGAAGTGATCCTCTCGGCGGTGCTTCGCTTCCCGAAGGAATGGGTGGCGCGCGTCGACTACAAGGACCTCGAAGCCTACCGCAAGACGCGTCTCGAACCCACGACGCCGCAGACGGTGGCCGCCGCCGTGCGCGCGGTGCGCGCGGCCAAGCTTCCCGACCCGAAGGAAATCGGCAACGCGGGGTCCTTCTTCAAGAACCCCGTCGCGGAGAAACTCCTCTGGCACCACATCCTCACGGAACACCCCGGGATTCCTTCCTATCCCCTCGGCGGGGGGCGCCGCAAGCTAGCCGCCGCTTGGCTCATCGAAGCCGCGGGCTGGAAGGGAGCCGAGCGGGGCTCGGTGGGCGTCTACAAGCGCCACGCCCTCATTCTCGTGAATCTCGGCGGCGCGACGGGTGAGGACGTCCTGCGCGTGGCCGGAGACATCCGCTCGGACGTCGAGGATCGCTTCGGCCTCCGGCTCGAACTCGAACCCGTCGTGGTCGGCGAAAAGACCTGAGAACGGAACGCTAAGACGCAAAAAACCCCGCTCGTCTCGCAACGGCGGGGTTTTTCTTCGCCCGGGGACTCTCGCGTCCCCGAACGCAAAGCATCTCGCAATTAGGCCATGGCCTTGATCGAGGCGCTCAGACGGCTCTTGTGACGAGCGGCGGCGTTGGCGTGGAGAACGCCCTTGCGAGCCATCGCATCGATCACGGATTCGGCCTTCTTGAAGGCTTCCTGAGCGGCAGCCTTGTCGCCGGCGACGATGAGCTTGCGCACGGCCTTGATGGCGGTGCGGAACTGGCTGCGCTGAGCCGAGAGGTGCAGGTTACGCGCAACGATCTGACGGGCGCGCTTACGAGCTTGCTTGGTATTAGCCATTTGTGAATGTCCTTAGCAAATGGAGTCGGTCGGCAGAAGAGACTCGTCAACCGCCGAGAGCTCCTACACGCGAGCGGGGCTCGCTTGAGTGAAGTCTTTTTTTCGAAAAAAATCTTATTCGGGTCCGTCAAAGGCTCCGGACGGGCTGAAAACCAAACCGAGGCGGGCGTTCGCGAGAGTTACGCCCATAATTGCCCAAGACACGTTGGCCGAGTTTTCCAAATCCCGCAGGACCGTCTTCCGTGGAAGCGTCCGGACGCGTTACACTTTGCGGATTCCGAAAAGTCCTAAACTATAACAATTTTCCGATCAAAAAACAAATCGAAGGCGGGAAAAATTGTGCGCTTCCGACAAGAAGCCGCGATTCGTCCGGACGGCAGGGGATTGCGCCCGGCCGTCCCCGCCTCTCGCCGTTCACTGGGGATGCCGCACCGATGTCTTTACTCCGTTCCGCGCTCACCGTCTCCGGCCTCACGCTCGTGAGCCGCATCACGGGCGTGATCCGCGACATGCTGATCGCCCGCTACTTCGGCGCGACCGCCGCGACGGACGCCTTCTACGTGGCCTTTCGTCTGCCGAACATGCTGCGCCGTCTCTTTGCCGAAGGCGCCTTTCAGCAGGCCTTCGTTCCGATGCTCTCGGACGTGCGCGAGCGAAACGCTCCCGAGCGCACGCAGAGCTTTTTGGAGCACGTCTTCACTATCCTCGGCGTCGCCGTCTTCGCGGCGAGCGTGCTCGGCGTCCTCGCCGCGCCCTTGCTCGTCCTCGCGATCGCGGGCGGCATGCGCTCCGACCCCGAAGCCTTCGATCTCGCCGTGGCGCTTACGCGATGGATGTTCCCCTACATCGCGTTCATGAGTCTCGTGGCGCTCGCCGCGTCGATCCTCAACACGATGAAACGCTTCGCGATCCCCGCGGCGACGCCGATTTTGCTGAACTTGAGTTTCATCGGCGCGACGATTTTGCTCACCCCGTACTTTGACGAGCCCATCTGGGCCTTGGCCGCTGCCGTCTTGATTGGAGGCGTTTTGCAGTTGGGCGCCCAGATTGCGGCGCTCGCGAAGCTCGGCTGCGTCCTGCGCCCGCGGGGAATCCGTGCTTCGCTTGCCGACGCGGACGTGCGGAAGGTTTTGTCCCTCATGCTTCCCGCGCTCTTTGGGGTGGGCGTGGCGCAGCTCTCCATTCTCATCAACACGAACATCGCCTCGCACTTGGGACATGGGGCCGTGACCTGGCTCAACTACGCCGATCGCCTCATGGAATTTCCGACGGCGCTCTTGGGCGTCGCGCTCGGAACGGTTCTTTTGCCGGGCCTTTCCGCCGCGCACGCAAGGGGCGATGCCCAGCGCTACAACGCACTGCTCGATCACGGGCTTCGCCTCGTCGTTCTCGTCGGGATTCCCGCGGCGCTCGGTCTCTGGCTCACGTCCGAAGCGCTCGTCGCTTTCCTATTTCAGGGAAAGAACTTTTCGGCCGCCGACGTCGCTGAGACGGCGAGGGCAGTGGTGGGATACGCCGTCGGGCTCATCGGGCTCATCACCCTGAAGATCGCCGCGCCCGCCTTCTACGCGAGAAAGGACATCCGCACGCCCGTGCGCATCGCCTTTCTGAGTCTCGTCATCGTGCAGCTCCTGAACCTTGCGACCGTGCCACTCTTCGATCAGGCGGGTTTGGCGCTCTCGGTGGGCTTGGGTAGTTGCGTCAACGCGGGGTCGCTTCTTCTCATTCTCGGGCGCCGCGGGATCTATCGTCCCCGTGCGGGCTGGGGAAAGTTCCTCCTGCAGGTGGCGGCGGGATCCCTCGTCATGGCGGCGGGTCTCTGGTTCGCGCAGCGCGGCGTCTCCTGGACGGCGCTCACGTGGCCCGTCCGTGCGGGCGGGACGCTCGGCCTCGTTGTCGGCGCCGCGGTCGTCTACTTCCTTGTCATGACGCTTTTCGGGTGGCGCCTGCGCGATCTGCGCCCCGCGCCCGAAGCCAGGGACTGATCGGAATAGCGAAAACGACGACGCCCGCGCGCGGTCTTTCGGGCCGCTCCCGCGGGCGTTTGCTTTCGGAAAAAGCGGTTTTCTTCAGTTTTTCGGTTCAAAGTCGACCATGGCTTCGAGTTCGTCCAGCGTCGCAAAAGGCATGATTTCGGGCCAGGCGATGAGCTCGTCCTCGGTGAGCGCTTCGAGCGCAAGCGGTCCGAGTTCGCGGGTGTTGACCGCGTAGTTGAGTTTCGCGTAGACGTGCACGAGGTCGTGAGTGACGATATGCTCTGCGTCTTTTTCTCCGCCGTCCGTCTCCAGACGGTCGATCGCGCGCTGCAGTTCTTCCGCGGCGTCCGCAAGCGTGGCTTTGAGCCATTCGATGTCGATGTTGCCCATCTTGTCCGTGTCCTGAAAAAAAAAGCGTGTTGTCAAAAACGAGTCGTTTCCGTAAGTGTAGCGCACGGCAAGTCATTGTCGCACTTGCTTTCGAGACGGGAGGGCCTCGGGAAGCGGTAAAAACCGACAATTCGCGCGTCCCCTCCCGAGGAACCGGCGCAAAGTCTGCTATTGTTCTTCCTCCTCATCCTTTTTCGCGGTTTCGTTCGACGACCGTCCGAACGTTGCCGCGTTTTTGTCTTTCCCTATCCTGCAGTCCACAATAAGAACGAAACCTCATGCAAGAAATCTCCTCCCTGCGTTTTTCCCAGCGGCTCCTCGTCGGCCTGACGCTTTTTTCCATGTTCTTCGGAGCAGGGAACCTCATTTTCCCGCCTTTTCTCGGCGTGCAGGCGGGTGTCGACATGCCCGCGGCGCTTGCGGGCTTTCTCGTCACCGCCGTCGGCTTTCCCATCCTCGGCGTCATGGCGGTGGCGGAGTCGGGGGGACTCACGGCGCTCGCCTCCCGCGTGAACGCGCGCTTTGCGTTTCTCTTTACGCTCCTCATCTATCTTTCGATCGGACCTTGCCTGGCAATTCCCCGCACGGCGAGCACGTCCTTTGAGATGGTGATGCGCCCGGCGCTCGAGGGCGCCGGACTTCTGGATGCGGCGTTCGGGGGCTTCTCCGCCCTGGGCCTCGCACAGTTTGTCTACTCGATTCTCTTTTTCGCGCTCGCCTACGCGGTGGCGCTCAACCCGGAAAAGCTCACGCAGCGGCTCGGAAAGTTCCTCTGTCCGACGCTCATCGCCCTCATTGCGCTTCTTTTTCTCGGCATTTGCCTTCATCCTCTCGGCGACGCGGCGGCACCGACGGGCTCTTACGCGCAGGGCGCCTTTGCGACGGGCTTCATCGAGGGCTATCAGACGATGGACACGATCGCGGCGCTCAATTTCGGTCTCGTGATCGCCATGAACATCCGCGCATTCGGGATCCGCTCCGAAGGCACGGTCGTGAAGGAAACGGTCTTTGCGGGGGCGATCGCCACCTGCGTCTTCTTCGCGGTCTACGGCGCGCTCGCCGTGATCGGAGCGGAGGCGGGCGGGGCTTACTCGTCCATGGAAAACGGCGCGCAGACGCTCACGCTCGTCGCTTCCGACCTCTTCGGGCCCGTCGGGACGGTCCTCATGGGACTCATCTTTTTCATCGCCTGCTTCAACACCTGCGTAGGATTGATTTCCTGTTGCGCCAACTACTTCTCCGAGACCTTTCCGGTCCTCGGCTACCGCGGTTGGGCCAAGGTCTTCGCGTTTGCGAGCATGGTGATCGCCAACGCGGGACTCACGCTCATCCTCAAATTCTCGGTGCCGCTTCTCGTCGCGATCTACCCCGTCGCGATCGTCCTCATCGTGCTCGGCCTTCTGTCGCTCGCCTCAAAGCGCCTTCTCACGCTGAAGGCCCTCTATCCCGCGGCCGTCGTCGCAACGGGGATCTTTTCGGTCCTCGCGGGCGTCGAAGCCTTCGGCGTGCGCGTGCCGGGACTCTCGGATTTTGCCGACGAGCTTCCCTTCGCGGCGAACGGGCTCGAGTGGATCGTGCCGGCCTTTGTCGGCGCGGTGATCGGCGCGGGCCTTTCGGTCTTGGCCGCCAGGCGCGCGTAGAATCGCCCGGGAGGAGCGTTGCCCGGGTCAGCCTCTTGAAGGGAGGGCGGCGTTTCGAAAGACGCCGCCCCTCTGTCCGCCAGGAAAGGCGAAAACATCGGCAATGTCGGCTTAAGGTTGCCGCTCTAAACTTCCTGAGTTCAGCCCGAAGCCCCGCGCCGGGCAACGCACAAAAAGGACCATCATGCCGCAGAGCAAAACCAATCCCGACCGCGCGCGCAAACTGAAGAAGCGCCGCGCCCGCAACGAAGCCAAGACGGGCTACACCTACATGCTCGACGTCCTTCGCGAGTCCCTCAACAACCGTTTCTACGAAGAGCAGGGCTTCCCGCATCTGGAAATCCTTGCGCAGAACATGCAGGGCTGCGAAGTGCAGCATCAGGACCTCTCCGACTACATGCAGCTTCAGGACATGTTCATCGGGTTCTCCTACGCGCTCTCCAATGCGATTTCGCGCTCGAGCCGTCTCTCGATGATCGAGCGGGAAGACCACGTCGCGGGCGTCGCCTATGCGCTTGCCGCGACGCTTCTCGACATGCGCGCGGATCTGCGGGACGACTCGGGCTGGATGGGCTCGGGCGTCGTCGAGGCGATCCGCGACAACTGGGCGCGCGCCAAATTCACGCAGGCGGGCATCCCCGAACAGGTGGCGATTCTCGGACGCCGCGACCTGTGCTGTCTCTTCGCGATCGACTTCGTGATGAGCTTCCTCGACATGACGGGCGAAATCGCCCAATATGGTCCGGAAAACCTCATTTCGGTCACGAACTGCAAGGACGCCCTCATCACCGCCTACACGGGCTTCGTTACGTCGAACCGGTCGCTCGTCAACAAGGAGCTTCTTGATTTCGACAAGGTGTTGGCCGACAACGCCGTGACGGAAGAATTCCTGCGCGACTATCCCGACTGGAAGCCCGAAGCGGCCGACGCCTTCAACATGAACCTCGTCGGCTTCAATTCGGTCGACGAAGCCGACGCCGCCTTCATGCAGGAACTCCTCAACAACGCCCACTTTATGAGCGACATGCGCACGCTCTACCTCGCCGACGGCGCCGACGCCGTGCCGCAGGGCCTGCGTGAGGAAACCGTGATGGGCTACGTCCTTCGCGACGGTCCCCGCTGCAAGAAGGCCTTCGCCGAAGGGCGCGATCCGACGGAAGAGGAAATGGACCGGGACGCCGAAGTCGCCAACGCCATCATCATGCAGATGGTGCAGGCGGCGCAGCGCGAATTCAAGGAAGCCGCGCCCGAAACGCCTGCCGAAGAAAAATCGGAAGCGAAGAACTGAGGTTCGGAAAAACTGAAGCCGATGCGCCTTGCGGGACCTCCCATGCGCATCGGTCGGTGGAGTATCCTTAAGACGAAGGCCGTCTCGAAAGGGCGGCGCTTCGTTTTCTTTTATTCGAGGGGAGTGCCGGAATGTCGGAACAAAAACTGCCTACTTTGGACATGGAATCGGTGCGTCTCTTCGTTACTCTCTTTGAGACGCTCAATCTTTCGCAGACGGCGGAACGCTGCATGACGAGCGTCGCGTCGGCGAGCCGCGTGCTCTCGAAGCTTCGCCTCATCTTCGGCGATGAACTCTTCACGCGCTACCACCTTGGGATGCTTCCGACCGCGAGGGCGCGCGAAATCGAACCGACCCTGCGGGGCATGCTCCTCGACTATCAGCAACTTCTCTCGGGCGCCGGACGCAGCTTCAATCCGGCCGAGCTCACGCGCACCTTCCGCGTGGGGGCGGTCGACTACGGCGTCTGCAACTACCTCACGCCCGCTCTGCCCGCGATCGTCGCGGCGGCGCCGCTCGCCTCGATTGACTTTCGCCCGCTCGACGTCAACATCGGGATGCAGCTCAAATCGGGGGCTCTGGACCTCGCCGTCTATCCGACTCACGAAAACGATCCCGACATCCGCTCGCAGCCCATCTGCCGCGACGCAATCGCCTACGTGGTGCACGCCTCGCACCCGCTCGTCGAACTCGCGCGCTCGGGAACGCTGCACGAATCCGACATTCTGCGCTACCGCTTCGTGAAGACGAGCCTCATTCCTTCGCAGACCATTCCCACTGACGATCCCTTCATGCCGAATCAGTCCGACATCCCCTATCGGTCCCTGGAAACGGCCGTTTGGGTGCCGTACTTCACGCAGGCCTTCGAGTGCCTGCGCGGCACGAATCTTGTCGCGATGACGGGCCTGCAGCTCGCCGCCCGGCGCGTCGCAGAAGGGGGCGACTACGTGATTCTCGGCAAACCCTCGCGCGTTTCGGACTATAAGCCCCACTTCCTCTGGCACGTGCGCGTCGATAAGGATCCGGCCGTGCAGTGGCTGCGCGGGATGTTCCTGAGCGAAAAGGGACGCTTTGTCGATCCCGACGACTATCAGTCTCTCGAACCTTGACGGCATCGCCTTTCCTGCCCGCCCGCCGAACCCGCTTCGATCCGGGCGCCCATCGACACGGTTTATGCGCAGGGCGGCGTCAATCCCTACGGAAAGTTCTTCACGGGTTGCTCCTACCTCCGAAAACGACGCCGTCTTCAACGCGCCGATCGGGAACGTCACGTTCGAGCTGGGTGCCCGCACGAACTGGCACAAGCACTCGGGCGGTCAGATTCTCCTCGTCATCGCGGGCGAAGGCCGCTATCAGGAACGCGGCAAGCCCGCTCAGGTGACCAGAAAGGGCGACGTCGTGCGCATCGCCCCGAACGTCGAACACTGGTACGGCGCGGGGCAGAACCTAAATTAGGATAGGAGAATCGTAAGCTCCCCATAACCTAACATGGTCCCGGCAGTGGCTCGCCGACAATGAAGGCTCCAAACTTTGGAGTTTCTTCCATGACCATCAGGCTCAATTGGGACGACATTTATCGTGATTACCTTCGCTCAGGCCTGTCACAGTCCGCGTTCTACAATTTTCGTTTTCCCGACTACTTCGACTCCGGGCAGGTTCCTTCGCGTTCGACTTTCTTTCGCTACATAAGACGTTGTAGCCTCAAGCCTTCCCGGCCGGCCGTCGCCGAAATATCTCGCAGTCCCAAAGTCCTCGGCGACAACATGCAGATCGTCGAGCTCGATGAGTCATCCCTTCAGTGCGTTGCAGACAAAACGACCTTCAGTCCCAAATCCTCCGGAGTGCGGCTTTTTCGCGTGCGTCTCCCCAACGGAGGAATCGCCGAATTTGAAACGTGCTCGCCGGAGCGGTCCGTTGCCATGATCCTGCAGGCAATAAGGGGGAGCGCGCCATGAATCTGGAGTTGGCCAAAGAACGAATCACCATCGTGGTCGCGCCGGTCGACATGCGTTCGGGTTATCGGAAACTGTCGCTCCTCGACAAGATCGCCCTCGATGCATAATCCAGAAATTTTCGTACGGGAAATCCAGACCTTACCCTATTTGTCAGAATGTCTTTCCTGGAGCACTAAGCAATCTTGGAGACAAAAATGGGGTACCCTCTGGAATTCCGCAATAACTTAGTTATTAATGCGGCTGATATTTAGTTTACGTTAAGCACACAACTTTTCTTGTGCATACTGGACGTCTTCCGGGAGAAAACATGCTTGCACACGCCACGTTTCCCGTTGGCATCGTTCCATAAATGCGCGAGCGCGCTCAAGATTGTCGTCATGTGTGCCGGCAGCCTGAAGACGGAGTTCGGTTTTCAGGTTTCGATTCAGGTATTCATCCGGGTTGAGCGTCGGCCAATAAGCAGGAAGGTAAAAAAGCTCTATTTCCTTCTCGTGGGCCTCAATCCAGCGCTGAACGATACGCGCGTGGTGGATCCGCGCGTTGTCGCAAATAACGAAAAGTTTTCGTCCGTTGCCCCCGAGATCAAGGATAAGACGGTGCAAAAACCGGATGAAGTGATAGGCATTGACGGCTTTGCGTTGCAATAGAAAGAAGCACTTTCCCTGATTGTTGATGGCCGAGATCATGACGGGGGCGCCGTAGTTCGTTCGGGCGTTTTCAACCAATACGGGGGTTTGCCCTTTCGGGGCGTAGCTCCGTACCCAATTCGAGTCCTGCTTTACGGCCGTTTCGTCCTGCCACAGGATCAAAGCGTTTTCAGCCTTTGCTCGCTGCTCAATCTGAGGATATGTTTCCTCAAGCCATTTGCTGACGGCGACAGGATCTTGTTGCAATGCCTTCTTCTTCGGACGTTGCGGCGTCATATTCCAACGCTTCATGTAGGCGCTGATCGTACGAATGGCGATTTCCTTGCCGAACTCTCGGCGAATGAGGTCGCGCACGGCCTTGCGCGTCCAGACCGCCCAAGGAAACTTCAGCTGAGACGGGTTGGAATCAATAATCCACGCCATCAACTTCGCTTCCTCTTGTCGGGAGAGGCGTCGCATCTTGTCGCTGGTTTCGGGCTTGGGGCCACGGCTATGTCCTGCGATTGCAGCCTCTTCTCCGTGCTTTTCGAAGGCACGCAACACTTTCCAGACCCACTGGCGAGACATGCCAAAGGTTTTGGCAATCTGGGTGCGCTTTATACCTTTCTTATAGGCCTCGATAACGCGTTGGCGGAGGGCTTTCTGGGCTGAAAGCGAAAGCTTTCGGCCATCAAGGAAGTTAGCTTCAGTCATCATTGTGGAATTATACCACAAATGTAAACTAAATCAAAGCCTTGTTAATAACCAACCCACACCCCCTAGACACCGATTAAATTCAGGCGCGTTCTTGATTTCTCTCAGAAAAAGAACTTGACAGAGGCACTGTCAGGAGTTCATTCACAAATTGCGGCCTATCGTTTCGCGCGAGTTGAGGTCTAAAAATCTGACTTTCGTTCAGAACAATTGCACTGTAAAGGTGATAGAATTTGTTTCGAATCGACTCTCTTGCACACCCTAGAGGACAGCATCCGCCATTCTCTAAACGGACGAACAAGACAGAGGAGTTTCTTGTTTCTTTTCCAGGCACTTGCCTTTGGTTCAGGAGTTAAAAGAATGCGGTTTTCCAAATGTCTGATTGCTATCGCCGTTGCAGGCGTTCTGCCTAGCGTATCTCAAGCCGTCACTTATGATAACGGTTCCACAACTTTGACGGATTCGGAGTTTAGTGAAGGCGTCATGGTCGTTAACGGTGCTTCCGTGACCGTAGATGCCGAGAACATTTCTGGCAAGAACTTCCTCGTTACAAATTACAGCAAGCACGTAGAACAAAATAAGAGTTGGTCTAAAGCTCAGAGCAAACTTGTTCTTGGTACGGATTCGACCGAGAACATCACGCTGAAGAACAGCACGAGCGGCTTTGCGAGCGGAATCGCCATTCAGGGTCCAGGGCAAGAGGATTATGCAGGCTCGACCGCTGAAGTCAACGCAAAAAATTTCACTGTAACGGCTCGTTCCGAAGATTACTACGCGTACGGCATTTATGTCATGAACGCGAGCACGAACAAACGAAATGATAAGAACGGCGCCATTCTGGATGAGAGTTTGCCTCCGGTCAAGCTCACCATCAACGCTGAAAATACCTACGTCAATGTAACGACTGGTGTCGATATCGATCCCACTTACGAGGATCATCACGCCGTCGGCATGGCCGTGTTTTCAGAAGGGGAGCTCGAAGTCAACGGCAACCTCTACGTGAATGCCGCAACGGCGCTGGCCACACGCGGAAACGCCGTTGTTAACATCAACAAGGAAAACGATCCGAACCGCGTCATTCGACTCGACGGCGATATCAATTTCAACTACGACGGGGAAACTAGTGGCACGCCCGTTCAAGCCTTTGTGACGATAAACCTTGCCAATGAACATTCGTACATCAACGGCGACATCGTCGTTAATGGCGTTGGTATTCCCGAAGGCTACGATGAAGTTAAGGACATGAATCTGGGCCTTTCGAACGGAGGCGCCTGGTTCGTCCCGAAGGATTTGCCTAAAGACCCGGCTGAAACCGCCGCCGAAGTTAATCTCACGATGAACGACGGCCTTATCAGCATTGCCGACGAAAGCAAGACCGTCATTTTGAAGTCTTTCAAGGGTACGGGCGGTCGAATTGAAGCCGCTGCAACCAAGAGCGGGGACACGATCGAACACGCCAAGGTTGAGATCAAAAACATGTCCTCCGAAGCCTCGTTCGATGTTGCTTACCTTGGCCTCACAGCCGACGACATTACGGACGTCAATGCTGCGCTTGAAGGCATGGGCGACATTATTCAGGCTCCTGACGGCAGCACCTACACTCAGACAAACATCATCGCTGAAGGCGATGTGATGGGTGAAATCACTCAGGTTGTGGATTCGACCGGCAAAGTGGTCCGTGAGGCGCAACAGCGCACCAATACGAAGATCGATTCCCTTAGCTCCCTGACGTCGCTCTCGATCATGCAGTGGCGCCATGAGATGAACGACCTGACCAAGCGCATGGGCGAACTTCGCGACAGTCCTGAAGGAGTAGGGACCTGGGCACGTCTTTACGGTTCGGAACAGGAATATGGTGACCAGAATGTGAACCTCAAGAGTGTTTCCGTTCAGGTCGGTGCTGACGTGGATGTTGGCGACTGGAAGGTCGGTGGAGCTTTCAGCTATACGGACGGCTCGTCCGACATGAACAACGGCACGGCAGACAGTGATGTCTACAGCATTGCGGCTTACGGTACCTGGCTGGCCGACAATGGACTCTTTGTCGACTTGATCGGCAAGTACAGCTGGCTCGACACCGATTTCGAAATCTCCAACATGCGCGGCAGTGCTGACAACAGCGCGCTCTCCTTCAGTGCGGAAATCGGTTGGCGTTTCGAACCGTGTGCCTACGGCTTTATCGAACCGCAAGCGGAGCTTACCTACGGGCGGATTTGGGGCGATGATTTCACCACGTCGAACAACGTGAAGGTCAGTCAGGACGACTTTGACTCTCTCATCGGCCGAATCGGTGTCCGGGCAGGCGTGAAGTTCCCGGAAAAGAAGGGCAATCTCTACGTTCGGGTTTCCGGAGTCCACGACTTCCAGGGTGATTCGGACATGACGGCTTCGAAGAACGGGCAGTATTCACATGTTTCCGACGATCTCGGCGGTAGCTGGGTTGAATACGGGCTCGGCGCCAACTTCAATTTGACGGATGCTACCTACACTTATGTTGACCTCGAAAGAACGAGCGGCGGCGAAGTGAAGGAAAAGTGGCGTTGGAATGTCGGTCTTCGCACCGTGTTCTAAACGGTCTGAAATCTGCGTACGGAAGAGCTGACCCACATTACGCGGTTCCAGTTCTGTAAGGTTCTGTACGCTGTTTCAAGAAAATGCCCGTGGTCATGAAGATGGCCGCGGGCTTTTTCGATTCTGCGAGAATGCGATTCCTCGTCAGAGAGGATGTTTCTAAATTAGGATAGGAATATCCGTATAGAGAACCTGAGCAGGTAGGAATAGATCATCTTGGGCCCCAGTCCGGCAACTCACGATACAGGTCAGGAAAACCGAGACGTCGGGCGATATTGTGTTGACGAACGGTGACTTCCTGCCAGATGCGGTTGCCGCGACCGTCATTGATCAATCGGATCGAGCTCAGGTAGTTGCGGATCTCCTTGAGAGTCATCTCGTCTCCGATAGGACGATCCACGATCGCCTTTCCCTTGAC